>NZ_JBFBLJ010000002.1:0-1273740 GCF_040702565.1 Microbacterium meiriae
ACTCTCCGTAAAAAGAAATTGCATACGAACCGGGGAAAAACCGGAACGCAGCGAGTTTGATGCTGACCAAAGAGATAAATCATTGCTGACTATCCGTTGCCAACCCCACAAGGAGGTTGGTCTTTGATCCAAAGGAATTCTCACCCAGCCGAAGCTAGACGAGGATAATTTGGCATTTGACAAGTGCACGCTGTTGAGTTCTCAAGGATCGGATGCTCCCACGACCCAGCCATCACGACCAGGCCCGCAGGGCAACTTCTCTATCTTACCGATCTCGTTTCCGTTGTCAAGTCCGAGTTTCTTCGGCCCGACCGTGGGAACGGATCAGCATCCTTCATCCTGTTCACTCAGTGAGTGTGTGGGATTCGGGAGGTGTTAGCTGCTTGACGGGAGCCGGTCCGAGGACCTCCGCTCAACCGTTTGGGGCGAACAGGTAATAACTTACGTGGGTTCCAGGCATCGAGCAAATCACCGCCGATTCCCGGGCGTGTCGCCTCCTCCCGCTCCGTCCGACACCCTCTCGGCCGATGCGATCACCGACGGACCGGACGCCTCCTCGGGCTGCAGGTCGCCGATGCGCTTCGGCGTCGCGACGACGGCCAGGAGCGACACGAGGCAGGCGGCGATGACGAACAGCACCACGAGCCAGAGCCCTCCCTCGGCGGCCGCGACGAGCGCGGTGGCGATGAGCGGAGTCGGGCCGGCGACCAGCGCGCCGTTGAGCTCCCGGGCCGTCGCGACTCCGGTGAAGCGGTACCGGGTCGGGAAGAGGTTCGTGAGGAAGGTCCCGGTGGACGCCGCGGTCGCACCCACGGCGATGACGCCGAGCGCCGTCATCCCGAGAGCAGCCAGCACCGGGTCGCCGGACTGCAGGGAGAGGAAGACCGGGTACGTGAGGACGATCCCGGCGACCGAGCCGAACATCACCACGCGCTTGGCCCCGAACCGGTCGACCGCGACGCCGCCGAGGACAGGAGCGAAGGCGGTGAGCAGTGAGGACACCAGGACCGCGATCAGCGCCTCGACCCGGGGCATCCCGACCGTCAGCGTGAGGTAGCTCAGCGCGAAGGCGCTCAGCACGTAGTTCGTCACGTTGTGCCCGCAGACGCTGAAGAAGCCGATGACGAGCTCGCGGGGGCTGCGGCGGAACAGCTCCGCCAAGGGCACCTTCGTCGCGGACTGCTCCGCGTTCGTCACCGCGTCCCGGTACTCGGGCGTCTCCTCGAGGCGACGACGGATCCAGAGCGCCAGGACGAACAGGACGGCGGAGATCAGGAACGGAATGCGCCAGGCCCCGCCGAGGAGCACGTCGCCGGGCAGCATCGAGGCGAAGGTGAAGGCCAGAGTCGCGAGGAACGCTCCACCAGGGGCGCCTGAGGTGACCAGTCCGATGACCCGCCCTCGGCGGCGCTCTGGCGCGTACTCGGCGACGAGCGTGAGCGCACCGGCGAGTTCCGCACCGGCGCCGAAGCCCTGGATGAAGCGGAACAGGATCAGCAGGATCGGCGCCGCCACCCCGATCGCCTCGGCAGTCGGGAGGAGCCCGATGCCCACGGTCGCGATCCCCATGAGCACGATGGTCAGGATCATCGCGGGCTTCCGGCCGACCCGGTCGCCGAGGTGGGAGATGATGAGGCCGCCGAGCGGCCGCACCACGAACCCGACGGCGAAGGTCGCGAAGGCGAGCATCGAGGCGGAGGCGGGGATGACGTCCGGGAAGAAGAGCGGGCCGATCACGAGGCCGGCGGCGGCGCCGTAGAGCGCGTAGTCGTACCACTCGATGAGCGTGCCGAAATAGGCTGCGGCGATCGCCCGCCTCGCCTGCGGAGTCATGGTGCGCTGCTGTTCATTGGCCATGGGGTGTCCTTTCGTCATTGAAAAGTGCTGGCGTGGTCGTGGTCATCCGGTCGGCGCGAGGACGGCGCTCCCGCGGCCGCGCAGTTCGGCGGTCGTGCGCACGCCGAGAAGCTGCATCGTCGACAGGGTCTCGTTCGCCACGAGGTCGAGTGCTCGCTCCACCCCGATCCGTCCGCCTGCCATGAGGCCGTACATGTACCCCCGGCCGAGGAAGACGAAGTCGGCTCCGCACGCGATCGCGGCCACGACGTCGAGGCCGCTGCGGATGCCGGAGTCGAGGAGGATCGGGACGTCGTCGCCGACGGCGGCGCGCACCGCACCGACGACCTCGATGGGCGCGATCGCACGGTCGAGTTGGCGACCGCCGTGGTTGGAGACCCAGATGGCGTCCGCTCCGGCGTCGATGAAGCGCTCGGCGTCGATGGCGGAGAGCACGCCCTTCACGACGATCGGCCCGTCCCAGTTCCCCCGCAGCCAGCGCACGTCGTCCAAGGACAGCGCGGGATCGAACATGCTGCTGACCACGTCGGTGACGCTTCCGGATCGGGGCCCGAAGTTCGCCATGGCCGGTGCATCGTGTGCCAGCAGATCGAGCGACCACGCGGGATGCAGCGCCGACTGCATGGCGGTGCGCAGCGTCAGACGCGGCGGCATCGAGAGTCGGTTGCGGTCGTCGCGGTAGCGCTGCCCCGGCACCCGGGTGTCGACGGTCAGCACGAGGGTGTCGAAGCCCGCCGCAGCAGCCCGCTCGATGAGGGCGAGCGACGCGGCACGATCCCGCCGCAGGTAGAGCTGGAACCATCGGCGCGCAGCGGGCGCGGCATCGGCGACGTCCTCGATGCTCCGCGTGCCCATAGTGGAGAGCACGAACGGCACATCGCGGTTCGCAGCCGCGCGGACCCCGTCGGTCTCGCCGGCCGCGCGCATGAGGGCGGTGAGGCCGATGGGGGCGATGCCGATCGGCATCGCATGCTCGCGTCCCAGCAGGCGGGTGGTGAGCGACGCTCCGGCTGCGCTCTCCGTGACGGAGGGCACGAACCTCCGGCGGGCGAAGGCCGACTCGTTGTCTCGGGCGGCTTGCTCGGTCACCGCGGCACCCTCGACGTAGTCGAAGACGAATCCGGGCACGCGACGCTTCGCGAGCCGGCGGAGGTCGCCGAGGCTACGTGCCTCCGCCACGCGCTTCGCCTCGGTGGGAAGCGCCGGCGGAGCGAAGCTCAGCAGCTCGGTGAAGGTGCGGATGCGGCGTCGCAAAAGTCCTGATTCCTCTCGGCAGCCCCGGGGCGGCCGGAGAGCCGACCGCGGTGTCGGCACCACCATAGCCACCAAATATCTCGGGCACAATAGCGATATGCGTCAGATATATCTGACACGACCAGAGGGTCGCTCCTTCGTGACGAGCGCGGGTCAGGCTTCGAGGAATGCCTGGAGGACGAACTCCCGCAGCTCCACGAGGTGGCCGCGCATGGCCTCCTCGGCAGCCTGCGGATCGCCGGTGCGGATCGCCTCGAGCACCTGCTGGTGCCCGTTGTTCTCGACGTCCGAGTGGATTCGCGCATCGATCGCCGGGATCAGGTGATGACTCCGTGTCGTCTCGTCGAACAGGCCGCTCATGAGCGTCTTGGCCCGAGCGTTGCGCGCCGCGCCGAGGATGCACTCGTGGAAAGCGCGCGCCGCATCGGTCAGCTCCGCCGTGCCTGAGCCGCTGCGCTGCGCGTCCAGGATCGAGCTGAGCTCCTCGATGAAAGCCTCGTTGCCGTAGCGCGTCGCACCCGCCGCCATCGGCGGTTCGATGATCAGGCGCAGATCGAGCACCTCGCGCACCTCGTTGATGCCCAGCGGGCGGACGACGTATCCGCGCCGGGGAAGGGCGACGACGAGCCCCTCGACGACAAGGATCTGCAGGGCCTCGCGCACGGGCGTCTTCGATACCCCGAAGCGTGCGGCCAGCTCCGGTTCGATGACGACCTCGCCCGGGGCGAGCCGGGTGCGGACGATGTCGTCCCTGAGCGCCACGTACACCTTCTGCGTGCGCGACAGCACGCGATCCCCCTCGCCGAGGGCTGCGGCGCGGCGCTGGCTGTCGACGGCATGCGTGTGCAGGGTCGAGCCGGATTCGCTGGGCGTCGCGTCCATGTCCTCAGCCTAGGGGCACGGAATCGAACCCCCGCCGCTGCCGAGCGGTCTCGTCGCAGCGGTCGGTCCGGCCCAGCGCTTCAACGAAAGAACCTCGCCCTGCGAGATGCGGGGCGAGGCTCTTGCGTTCTGTTCCTGTGGACCTCCGTAGAGAGTTTGAGAACCCCTGCCCACACCTGAAAACCTTGTCTTTGCGCAGGTCACGGGGATTCTACGACCACGACCAGCGCTCCTCTGAGCCTACCGTTTCCGACTCAAGGGGGCGAGTGGTGCGATCACTTGGGATGGCTCAAACCCTCCTTCGCCCGGAGCAGGTCGACGATCTGGTAGCGCAGTACCGCGAGGGCGCAACGCTCGTGGAGCTGGCATCCGTGTTCGGCGTGAACCGCCGCACGGTCGCCACCCACCTCACCCGGCGAGAGGTGACGATCCGCCGTGGACGGTTCGATCCCTCCCGCATCCACGAAGCAGCCGACCTCTACCTCAGCGGGTTGACGCTGGTAGAGGTCGGCATCAAGGTCGGGGCGGGGCCTCAGGCTGTCCGGCGAGCGCTCGCTTCCCACGGCGTCGTGATCCGGCCTGGCGGGCGCTGTGGTTCTCGCATCACGGCATCCACTGCCGTGGGCGGTTGAGCCTAGACACGAAGAGCTGGCTCACGCAGGCTCGCTTCGACGCGCGAGTCGTGGCGCTGGTGACGACGGACCGCAGCCTCGCGCAGGCGCGCGCGGATAAGCAGAGCGACGCTCACGGGTCCCATGATGATGAACTTGAGTGCGTTCCAGCATGCCCAGAGGACAATCAGGTGGAGCCAGCCTGGGCCGCCGTCGGCTGCCGCGCCAGAGCAGATGCTGCCGATCAGGATGTACGGAAGCGCGACCAGCATCGCTGGTATCCCCCACTTGAGTCCGCGGCGGGTGCGGATGGCAGCGAGCAGTCGGTTGCTCGGCATGTAGCGGTGCAGATAGTCGCGGGTGTGAACGCTGAGCGTCCAGATAAGGCGGAACATGACGGGCCTCTCGTCACACGTGTTACTCCGTCGAGGAGGCAGAACGTGTGTGAGTGCCCGAAGGCCGTCCCGGAGGACCCGCAATATGAGGAGAACCTGCCTCACCATCCACTGTACGCCGGGGTCGCCGTTCACGGAACCCTCCGACTCCCGCGTCGCCGCGCGCACCTCTCTGTAGGAGTGAGAGGAGCCGGCGATGACGATCTTGAGCCAGATAGTCCAGGACGAGCGCACAGCACGGATGGTGCTGTCGATGCTCGTCGAACCGGACGATGCCGTCACCGGTCGCCTCCTGGGCGAGCTCGGTGCACAGGAGCTGTTTCGGCTCGCCGAGGGTGATGACGCGGTGCCGGGGCTCAGCACCGTTGACGCTCAAGTGTGGCGCGCCCAGTTCCAGCGCCCAGACACTCGGACACTTGAAGAGAACCTCGTCGAAGCCGAGCGCGCCGGTACCGGCACGCTGATTCCCGGAGAGAAAGACTGGCCTTCCGCGCTCGACGATCTTGGCGACCGGCGGCCGTACGTCCTCTGGACTCGTGGCATGACCTCGTTTCTCGCGCGACCGCTCAACGATCTCGTCACGATCACCGGCGCGAGGGCCTCGACATCCTACGGCGAGCAGGTGGCCGGGCAGCTTGCCTCCGACCTCGCCTGCGCTGAGCGGATCATCGTGGCCGGAGGTGCCTACGGCATCGAAGGTGCTGCCCATCGCGCGGCGCTCGCGGCCGGTGGCGATACCATCGCAGTCCTTGCGAACGGAGTTGATCGCGCGTATCCGGCGGGCCACAGCGAGCTGCTCGGTCGTGTCGCTGATGACGGTCTGCTGGTCAGCGAAGTCGCACCCGGCGCAACGCCGACCCGCCATCGGTTCATCGCCCGTGCACGGTTGATGGCCGCACTGTCCACAGCAACGGTCGTGGTTGAGGCCGGCGCGCGATCGGGATCGATGAAGGTCGCGCAGGAAGCGCACCAACTCGGTCGCTCCCTCGGTGCCGTCCCCGGCCCCGTCACCAGCGCGACGAGTGTCGGGCCGCACCGGCTTCTGCACAGTGGGGAGGCCCGGTTGGTGGCCGGCTCGACCGACCTCGAACAGATGATCAGGCAGCCGGTAGGCAGCAGGGGTTCCGTTGCGGCGGTGCGAAGCCGACCTGCTCCCAGCGCCTCGCGTGATGCGCGAAGCGTCGTTGAGATGTGACAGCAAAGCTCTAAACCTGGGCTGCTCCCTCCCCGCGTTGTCGGTGGCCATCCCTACGCTTGTCATATGAGCTTCACTGCCCTCCACCGCGTTCTCGGTCGCGGCCCCGGTCCGTTGACGGACGAACTGCTCGATTCGGCTGTCGCGGCTGGTGCGACGGAGTCCGACGACCTGGACTGGAAGTCGGAGCTTCCACCTCAGAAGGGATTGCCGCAGACCGACTTCCCGAAAGACGTTGCGGCCATGGCGAACAGTGGGGGTGGCGTCATCGTCTTCGGCGTGCACGAGTCACAGAAGGCGGCGACCGAGCGTACCGACGTTGGCGACTTTGACGAGGGGTACGAGCGCTCCCTTCGCAGCGCGGCGATCACCGCGATCACGCCGCCTGTGTTCGGCCTGAACGTGTTTCGGCTGGGCTCGGCGGAAGGCGAGCGTGCCGTCATCGTTGAGGTGCCAGCCAGCGTCGATGGTCCGCATCTGATCTATAGGGGCGACTACTTCGGTGCACCCGTTCGGAACGATGCGGACACGGTGTGGATGAAGGAGCGTCAGATCGAGGCGATGTACCGTGCGCGCTTCGACGAGCGCCGCCACGCCACCGAAGTTCTGGACACGTTGTATGCGGAAGCAGCAGCCGGGCGAGATTCAGAGACGCGCGCCTGGCTGGTAGCAGTTGCCCACCCACGCCTCCCACGCGTCGGAAGTCGGCTCACGCGCGATGAAGCCCGTGAGATCCTCGCAAAGGCTGAGAGCCTTGCGCTCTTTTACGCGGGCCGCGGTGGCATTCACCCACTGGAGAGCGTCGACCGTCACAACCCGCGACCAGGCCTTCGTCGATGGGTGGCCGTGAACAGTGCGGCAGGTGAAGGCTCGGCGTGGAAGGAGGCCTGGGCGAGCATTCACCACGATGGATCAGTCACGATCGCAGCGGCCGTTGGGGGCCACCGCATGAGCAGCGACGGCTACTTCGATGGCTGGCAGGTCCAGTCCGCAGCCATCGAATGCGCGATGGCGGACCTCATGGCGCTGGTGCGCAAGACAGCGGAAGCGACAGGCGGCGGTGAGTACGACATCCGCGTCGGGATCGACTTCACTGGCGATCATCCGCTGACCATCTCAACGATCGACAACTTCGGCTATCACTACGACGGAGCCTCAGTCCCACTTCACCTGTACACGCCAGTCGAGTTCACGGTTAACGCGTCCGAGGCAGACTTGGACTTCTACTGGCACGTCCATGACCTCGCCCAGGACTGCGTGAACCAAGGCGGCATCTCGAACGTGCTGATGATCCAGCCGCCTGACCGCGATGCGCAGGAGACTGCTTGACGCGCACTGCCCTGTGGCCAGCACCAGTGGTCGAGCCAGACGGTGGTAGAAAACGGGGTCTACGGTCGAATGCGGCCCTGGACGCGCGCGCGTGCGCGTAGCCTGTCACGGACCTCTTCATGGATGGTGTTGGAGGTCTGCTCCGCGGTCTCGGCGGAGACAACCAGCGCATATCGGATCGTGTTGCCTGCACGGAGTCGCTGGGCGTCGTCCATGCACTCGACATGAATCGGGAAGCTGTCTCCATCAACGAAAGACATGGCGCGAGAGCCCTGCACAATCTCGTGCTGAAGGCTTCCCCTCCGAACCGCGTTGTGCTCTGCATCGGAACGCTCGCCGCCTGCGAGGCTCGTGTCGGGTGTACTGAAGTAGACCTTCGCGCTGCGGTACCGAGTGAGCTGGCCGACCGTCGGAGCCATGAATGCCAGCGTGATGGTGAAGCGGTGCCATTCCGCTTTCGCTCGAAGCGAGGGAGGCAGTGGGAATCCGTAAGTATGGCGCTCGTTCCGTGCGATTTGACCGCCCGCGACGAGGACGGCTCGGTTGGACGCGGCTTCGCCGAGTCTGCTGAGGTCGAGGCGACCGTAGCCGAGCAGAGCCGTCAACTGCCGCCGAGCATCCTGGCCATTGAGACCAAGATCGTTGCGCAGGCTGTTCTCCCAAGCGCCCCAACTGCTTGCATGGGCAAGGAGAGCGCGCACGAGCAGCGGGTGGTATTGCGGATCAGGAAGCGGTGCGTCTTCGGGATCGCGGTTATCAGACTCAAGGAGGTCAAACAGCCTGCTGGCTTCACGGGTGACGAGCGCCGTCGCGTTACTGGTGCCGTTCGTGAACACCGTGCTGTTGGTAGCACCCCCGCGTCCCGGAGCGGCCACCTGCAAGCCGGGTCCCGTCGCGGCGGTGCGAGCCAGGCCGACGGCAACGTCAGTCTGACCGGGCAGCACGATGGGGCGCGTGTAGAGGGCGCGGCCTCCGGAGTGATGAAGGTCCGGCTTGACCGACCGATCGACACCGGGCCCAACCGACCCGTAGTGTGCGGGAGCGTCCGGGTTGGTGATATCCCACACCGTATCTGGAACTGCGATCTCGCCGAGGCCGTCTGAGTGCGTGGCACCGACGGTGAGGGCGTTCAGTGCATCGCCAGGCGGAAGGATGCCGCGTAGCAGCGCCGTCTCGAAGCCGACCCGCATTGCAGCCAGGCGAGCGGCGTCAGTGTCGTGCGCGGCATCGGCGGGGATCGTGAACTCGTCGGTGTGGTTACCCGCACTGACGACGAACAGCAGATTGTACGAGTGGGCGAGCCAGTCCAGCAGGCGCCCAACGGGGCTCATTCGACGCGTGAGTGCTCGTGTCTGTGCGCCTATGGAGAGGTTCACAACCCGGACGCTCGGCGCTGCGGCAGGCTGGTTCCCCTCGCCCTTCACAATCCGTCTGATCGCACGATGAAGGACGTCGGGGAGCAGACGATTCGGGACTACCTGCTCGTGCCCAGGCATGAACTCATGGGGCTGCAGGATCGGGCGCACGTAGAGAGGACGATCAAGCGCGGGACCGCCATCAGTGAGGTCGCCGTGAATGATGAGTGACGCCATGGCGGTTCCGTGGTGGCGAGCCGCGACGGGGTAGTTCTCACCAAGCCCATCAGGGTCATCGATCGAGAGCCGGCCTTGGAGCGTGTCGTGGTTGGTGAACGGCAGCCCGTCGAGCAGCGCGATCCGAGGCTTGCCTTCGACTCTGTCGCTGCGAGCAAGGTTGGTTTGAGTAACTGGCTCAAGAGTCCCTGGTGCAACGCTCATCGGGGTGAAGGGGCTGACGAACATGACGTCATCAGTCGTGAGAAGCCGAATGGCCGAAGCTCCGTTGGTCAACACGGACTGGACCTGCTGGATCGGGAGTTCAGCCAGGAGCGCGTGGTACTCGATCTCTCCGATCTGCGAGCGATCCAAGACTCGACCGGCGCTGGAAGTGATGACTTCCTCGACGTGCGCCTCGGCAGCCGCACGCTGGGCGGCATCACGCCTGTGCCAGAGCTCGACTTCGACGAGGACGGTGCTGACTGACTGACCGACCATGCTGAGAGTCTCTTCCCAGCGCTCTCGTAGACCAGTCTCACGGATGCGGTCCTCAGCGCCCCACCGACGTATCGCTGTCAGTTGCTGGAAGGCCGTCTTGAACTTGCCTAGCCCGTGCTCGAACGACGCGGACGGGTCGGCCTGCCATTGAGCGAAGAGCCGGAGTAGTTCGTCGATCGCCTTGGTGTTGGACATGACCAAGTACAGCGAGTGCGTGACGCGCTTGTCTGTCCGTCCAGCTTCACGCTCCGTCATGTGGAAATCGTCGTCGGGGTCAGATTGATCCCCGAGAAGCTCCGACAGAAACTCCAGGCCATCGATCCGGTTGATTGCGTTGCGGAAGTCCTTGACGCTTCCCGCCAGATCAAATACGACCACGAGTGCGGGGTCAATCTCCTCTGGGGTGTCGGCGCTCAGACGGGCACGTTCGGCTTCGAAAGCTGCGGCCAAGTCCTTGAACTGAGGAGTCAGTCGTTCACCTTGTCGCCCAGCGCCCGGCTTTGCCAGACGTGGAAGATCACGCGGCGTCTGGGTTGGCCGCGCCACAACCTCCGCCGGCCCGAACGCAAGGAGCGGTTTGCGCTCAACCGTCACCCTGCCGCCTGACCTCGGCGGTGTTCAAGCCGTTCTAGCACTATCCGGCGGATGTTGTCATCCGGGAGTTCCAGCACCGCGCGGCGGCGCACATCAAGTGCGAACTCTTCCAACTCGGCGAAGCTCGCCCCGGCCAACTTGTCGGCGAGGGTACGAGGAGCGAAACCGAGGTCGCCTCCGAGGCGTTCAGCAAGACGTTCGAGGAATCTCGTCGCCTGTGCGCGGCTAGGAGGTCCCAACTCCGTCCGAATCTGGAACCGTCGCCATGCCGCCCGATCCAGCAGCTCGCCGTGGTTGGTTGCGCCAACGAAGATCACGTGGGGTGGCAGTCTGTCGATTTGGAGCAGCAGTGTCGAAACCACCCGCTTGATCTCGCCGGTCTCGTGCTCGTCTGCTCGTTCCTTGGCGATGGTGTCCAGTTCGTCGAAGAACAACACGCAACGGCGGGTCCGCGCGAACTCAAACGCGTTGTCCAGCCGTGCGGCCGTTTCGCCGAGGAAACTCGACATGACTCCCTCGTAGCGGATCACGTAGAAGGGAAGCATCAGTTCTGCCGCGATCGCTTCCGCCACGCTCGTCTTGCCGTTTCCAGGCGGGCCAGACAGCAGAAGTCGGTTGCGCGGCTCAATACCGTAACTACGCAGAAGCTCGGCGCGCTTCTGCTCCTCGATCAGTTCGGTCACGACTCGTTGCGGGACCGGCGCAAGTTCGAGTTCATGCAGCCGACGGTTCGGTACGACCTCATGCACGAGATCGCGGATCGCTGCTGCTCGGTCGTCGCGGACGGGTCCCTGTCCCGTCGTCGTGATGAGTTGCGAGAGCCGATCGGCGAGAAGATGATGCTGGTTGGCGCGTTCTTCGGCGATGACGGACTCAACCAGCACCTTGAAGCGTTCCCGATCGCCGCGGCGTTCGGCCTCGACGAGGTCTAGGAGTAGATCAGCGCGCGCCATCGCCCCGCCTCCTTCAGCCGTGTGTCGTCATGTGGGTTTAAGTCTACTGTCGTGTGGCTCTGAGGCTACTTGGCCGCGCCGACATTCGCGGGTCCGCACCCCTGGGGTCGACACTGGCACTACATTGCCCGCGACGGCCCACCTCTCGACGGGCTTCGAGCTGCGTGAGCATCATCCACGGTTTCAGCGGCCACTCGCACGCGGTCGAGGGCTGCCCGCGCCCGCGCAGCGTCGATCTTCTGGACCGCCGACTCGGGTGGCGCGCCGAGGGGCGTGTCGTCGGTGACGCGGTAACGATCGCGGTAGGCGGCGATCACGCGCGCGGACTTGCGCCAGGCCGCAGCCCGTCGCGGTTCGGTGGGCCGCGTGCCGAGTGCCTTCGTCCACGGCACGCTCTCGGCCAGCGCGCCGTCGAGTACGGCGTCGGCGCGTGCCGCGATGAGCTCCTCTCGCTCGTCGAGAGCCGCTCGCATCTCAACATCGATGACGCCGTGCGCCTGTGGGATGAGGCCGGCGATAAGTCGCGTTGGCTTGCGGGTCCGGCCCGAGCCTGCGGGGCGGCCGGTCGCCCGCTCGACCCGGTAGTGCAGGACGGCGGCGATGTCGTCGGCGTCATCGAATCCTCGCGCGGCCACGAGGCGCGGCAAGAGCGCATCAAGGTTGTGATGGTTGGCCTCGGCGCGGCGAAGTTCAGCGGCAAGGGGGCCGAACGCCTCGGACTCGATGGCGCTCTCGGCCTGTTCGTCGGAGAGCCCGGAGCAGCGGATGAGGGCAGCCCAGCGGTCATGCTGGGCTGCGGCGGCGATGGTCTCGTACTCGGCGGCGAGCTGGGCGATCGAGCCCCACTGTTCCTGCTCGGCGACGATGGTCTCGTGCGCCGAGAGTTCGGCCCCGCTGTGCTGGAGAACGCCGTACAGCACGCTTCGCGCGGTGGCATGCGGGTCGTCGCCAGGGTGCAGCTGGGCATGGTCGTCGGCGCGGTCGAGAGTCACGTAGGCGTGGTTCGCGTGCCGCCCTCGGGTCATAGCGACGTAGAAGGTCTCCCTCGTCGAGGTCGGTTCGACCAACACGTGCGCACTGTCGGTCGTGATGCCTTGGGCGCGGTAGGCGGTGACTGCGTAACCGAGATCGACATGCTCGGCCACATACGAGGCCGGGAGGACGATGCTGCCGCCGAACCTGCGCCCACGCCTGCGAGCCTTGATGGTTCCGTCGTCGCCGACGGTGGTGCCGGTTCCGTAGTCGCGTGCGATGGTGATGGTCCCGTCGTCGCCGACGGCGGTGACGGTCCAGATGTCGCCGTTGCGTACCCAGTCCCGCCCGACCAGGGTGCGCAGTTCGCGCTTGTTGAGTCGCGTGATGATGGTGTCGCCGACGCCAGCGGCGGTGCCGTCGCGCAGCTCGACTTCGCGGTCGGGATTCAGAGTCTTGTTGAGGATCAGGTCGGCGCGGGCGCGACCGTTCAGCGCGGTCACGTCGTCGTGGGTTTCAGCGATCAGCACAGAAACGAGTCCCGCGTCGCGGTCGGCGCGCCATGCGTTGTAAGCCGCGTCGGTCATGGCCTCGGCGTCGCCATCGGCGATGCGCTGGTGGGCGAGGTAAGTGTCGATAGCCGCTGTGCGCCCGTGACGCAGCTCGAGTGAGGCGGTCTTCTCCCAGGCATGGGTGAAGCGGTGAACGTCGACCAGTTCGGGAGTGTCGGCCCGGTCTCTAGCGATCATCGCGAACGCGCCGCCGGCATCTACGGATTGCAGTTGGGCGTAGTCGCCGACAAGCAGCACCTTCGCGCCAGCGTCTTGGGCGAGGTGGGTGATGCGGTCCAGTGACAGGGTGCCGGCGAGGGAGGCTTCGTCGATGATGACGAGCTGGCCTGCCTCGAACGCGGTGCCGTGGATCAGGTGGTTCTGCCACCACTTCGCAGTGTTCTCCGTCGCGATTCCGAGGTCGTCGGCGAGGACCTGTGCGGCGACCGCTGACGGCGCGAGCCCGACGACGGAACCGGAGCCGTGCTGGGCTTCCCAGGCGCGGCGGAGCGCGTTCATTGCGGTGGTCTTGCCCGCACCGGCAGGACCGACCAGCACGTCGAGCATCCGACCCGACACCGCGATCCGGGTCAGGGCGTCGGCTTGGTCGTCGCCGAGCATCCGACCGTCCGCATCGGGACTGCGCGTGATCTTCTCGACCGTGGCAAGCGTCACCGTCGACCCGCCGAGGTTGGCTGCTCGTTCGAGAAGTCTGTCCTCGGCCGCGAGCTGGGACTCGGAGGTGAACACGGTCGAGCTCTTCGGTCGGAACACCGAGGTGCCGTCGGTCCGACGGAACACGACGGGCGAGGCGCCGAGTTCGGGCGGGGTCAAGCGAAGCGAAGCGAACTCGGCGGCATCGGCAACCATGGCGACGATGGCTTCCCGGTCGTGCATGGTGGCGAAGCGCCAGCCCATCGTCTGCCGGGATGCCTCGGCCATGAGATTCCAGCGTCGCCAGGTCGAGCGCTTCTCACCGACCACCTCGACGACCGAACGCCCAATCTCGCCAATGACAACGAGCGGTACGTCGTCGGCACGCAGCAGGAGCGGCTTGTCGTTGTCGGTCACCTCGCGCGCCCACGTCGTCGCATCCCGCCCCAACGACTTCGTGGCGCGCTCCCGCCATTCGACGGTGAGGTCAGCCAAGGACCGAACCTGCTTCTCGGGCCGAGTCGCGAGTGTGGCTTGAGCTCGCAATTTCATGATCGCCGCTGGTGTCGGGCGTCGTCCGTGCGCTGCAACGTACTTGGCGATGAGGCGATCGGTCTCGGCGTTGATGTGACGCGCGCGGGTAGAGAACTCGGCGATCAGTTCATCGGGCACTCCAGTGATCGCCCATGCAGGGTTGTGGTCGCGGCCCATCTCTCGGGCCTCCCATGAGACGCCGAAGGTGCGCGTCATGTGGTCGGCGAACACGGCTTCGTGGAGTTCGGAGAGCGCGACGACGGCGGTGTGCATGGGTCTGCCGTCGAGCGAGCGCCACTTCCCATCGAGGACGGTCTTGGCCTTGTTGCTGATGACGACGTGCGTGTGGAGGTGGGGGTCGCCGGCGCGGGAGTCGAAGTGATCGAAGGCGGTCGCGATGAGCCCGGTGACATCGACCTGCGCAACCGCGCCGTCTCCGGCGGTTGCGCCCGTGCGCGTGGCTGCAACCTCGCGTTCCATGAACGCAACCACCTCCGCAACCGCGCGATGATGCGCCTCGGCGATGAGTGCCTGGACCCCGGCGTCGGCGACTGCCCACAACACGCTCGCGGACTTCGGGATCGAGAAGGTGAAGTCGAAGCCCGCCACAGCACGCCGTGTACTTCGGGCTGTCTCCTCGGCAACGATCTGCGCGACGGCCTCTCCCTTGGCGCCGGGGGTCATCGTCGGTTCGAGGTCAGCGATCCGCGCTTCGATTCGCTGCTCCTGGCTCTTGTATGCCGCGAAGCCCAGGCCGAGCTTGTCGCCGGTGATCGGATCACAGCCTGTGCCCATCAGGAGCTGGAGTTGGTGTTCCGATACTCGGTCGCCCACCTGAATCTCGCCCTTGCCGAGGGCCGCTACGCCCGCGCCGAGCCAGCGACCAGGCGGGGTGCCGTCCTCCATGTAGTAGCGGGTAAGCGGCGTCGAGAGCGGTCGGTCTCCGTCGGCTGCCACGACGGTCTTGAGCAGGTACTTGTAGCCGTCACCTGCCGACATCACGCGCATCGAAACCGTCATGCCCACCTCCGCTCCTGCCGGGCAGGTGAGCACCCGCACCCGGTGACTTCTGAAGCGGCAATGCCCGACTCAACCTCGACCTGCAAGAGGCGTGTGACCTCGGATGGCGGTCGGAGCCGAGGCCGGAGATGGAGGCATCGGGCGGCGGCAAGCGGGGGCTCGGTTGAGCAGCGGGCGCGTGTCGGAGTCGTGCACCTGACAGGTGACCAGCTCGGCATCAGTTCTCGATGAGGCACGGATGCCGGGGACGTCCGTCGCCGGAGCAGACTTCATGCACGACCTCGACGCCAGCGGCGGCTTCCCATGCCAAGACGTGTCCACCGTCGGCAAGCGCGCCGGCCTCGCGCCAGGTACGCGCTCGGGGCTCTGGGCGCACATGGCCGCAGCCATCGACGCGCTCCAGCCCGAGTGGGTCGTCATCGAGAACGTCCGCGGGCTGCTGTCCTCACCCGCGACACGGCCACCCGCAGAAGGAGACGACCATGAACGACGCAACCCAGGCGATGCAACCCCCGGCAGCGCAACCTTTTGCGGCCTGGAATCCGACCCGTGGCATCTGGGAGACAACGCAGCTCGACCTCTACGGGCTCTCGGCGCCGTTCTCGGCGATCTGGCCGACCTGCGGCTGGATGCACGATGGATCGGCCTACCGGCTTCCCTTGTCGGCGCTCCTCACCAACGTTTCCGCATCTTCGCCCTCGCCCGGCGCACTGTTCCGCACCCCGCTGGCGACCGACTCATCGCGCGGCGGGGAGACTCTCGACCAGGTGCGAGCGAGGCGCGGGACGATCGCACTGTCGCACCAGATCATCGACTTCGCGCTCCACGGACCGGCTGGCTCACCGACCAGGAGAGCCGAATCGGAGACCCTGTGGTCCCTGATAGACGGACTCTTCAACGCTGGGGACGCTACGCCGACGCCATCACCCGCTGGGAACACATCACCGGACGCCCCGCGCCAGCGCCAGCCCTCCTGAACGACGCCGACGGCCCCCGCCCAGCACCAGCATTCGTCGAATGGCTCATGGGCTTACCGAACGGATGGGTTACGGACAGCGATGACCTGACGCAGAACCAGCAGATCACCGCGCTGGGCAACGGAGTGCTACCTCTCCGGGCCGTGTCCGCACTGTCGCTGCTCGCCGCGTGAACGTGGGTTACTGCAGAGCCGCGTCCTCCGGTGCGCCCGGTGCTGTTCCCAGAGCGGCGAGTAGGCGGGTCCGGATTCGCTGCTTGCGCTGCTCGAAGAACGACGTGAAGTCGGCCAGGTCGAGAGGAAGGCCGTCGAGGTCGTTCTCGGCGAGGTAGGTGGCTCGCTTGTCCTCGCTCGGGAAGGCAGTCTCAATCCACTCCGCGGGCAGGCTGTCCTGCTTCTCGATGTTGGCGGTGCCAGCGAGCAACTGGAGGTTCGGCAGGAGATTCACGGCCGCCAGGTAGTCGTCGATGCTGTCGAGCGGGACTCCGGCGTCGAGGAGCTTCTTCTTGGTGAACCGGGACTTGGGGAAGATGTGGTCTTCGTGGAACTTCTTGCTCAGGTCCAGCCCCGGATACAGAACCGAGAGGACGGAGAACGTCCGCTGGCCGGCGTACTTGAGGTTGAGCAGTTCGTCGATCTCGGCGTTGTCGAACGTGAGGCTCTTGCCGACGGCCGCCATTGCCTCCTCGACCGCAGCGACCGGGAAGCCGTTCGTCGAGTTAGTGCGGAGGACATCGCGGATGCGGGTGAGGAGCGTGTCGAGTCCCGACCCCCAGATGCCGCGCTTGACCAGCGAGCGGGTCACCCACCGTTGAAGGGCGAGCCTGTCGGCCGCGTCCGCGGTGGAGTCGAGGTAGGAGTCACCTGCGCCCCGGAGGTGCAGGTAGTGCGCGACCGGGACGATCACGCTGTTCGCGGTGAGGTTACGTTCGTTGTACCCGAACTGCTGAAGCAAAGTCGCAGCACGCAGCAAGGCTCCCTTGATCTGCGGCCACGCGGCCTCCACCTTGGCCATGTTCCCCTGGGTGAAGTTGGTGACCTTGAACCGCACATCCACGTCCGCGATCGTCAACGCGGTCTTCAGCACCACATCCTTGGAGAACGAGAACTGTCGCCCGGCGTTGCTGTTGATCTCGGAGACCAGCGAGCGGACCTCCTCGCGCGCGTCCAGCTCTTGCCACTGGTTCGTCGCCATCGACAGCAGCAGGTCGGAGTACGAGAGCGTGGTGCCGCCGCTGTTGACGCGGACGAAGATTTCGAGCACCTTGTCGGCGTCCTGATCGGTGACCAGGAAGTAGTTCATCGGCTTGAGAACCCGCACCGCCTCGTACAGGTCGTAGAGCCGCTGGAACGCGTCAGCCGATCCAGCGATGCCGCGTTGCTCCAGCTCGCGCATGATCGCGGGGCCAGCGTTGGCGAGATCGAGGACTGCGCCGACCCGGAACCACTTGTCGGCCTCGCCGTCCGCCGGGGAGGCCTCCCGGTCGGTGAGGAACCGCAGGTCGTACTTCGTGCCGAGCTCCTCGTCGTCGGGCTCGTCGACGAGGTTGAGGTAGAGGCGCTTGACTCTGTCACTCTGATTTGGCCCAGGGGTGTTGGTCCGATTTGGCCCATGTTGCGACGCGCCGGGGTGTTCATGTCGGTTTGATTTGGCCCAACCCCGTCAGGGTGGTCTTCAGTCGTTGTTTTCGAGTGAGGAGGGCCAGTTGGGGTCCAAGGTGGAGTTGTATTCGGAGATCCGGCGCGCGGCGCGGGTCGAGGGCCTGTCGGTGAACGCGTTGGCGAAACGGTTCCGGGTGCATCGTCGTACTGTTCGGCAGGCGTTGGCATCGCCGGTCCCTCCGGAGCGGAAGGTCCCCGAGCGGCGGGCTCCGAAGCTCGGCGCGTTTCGCCTGCTGATCGATGACTGGTTGCGGGAGAATCTGGCCGCGCCGAAGAAGCAGCGGATGACCGCGACCCGGATGCACGCCCGCCTTCTTGACGAGCACGCTGCGGATGTGTCGTATGCCGCAGTCCGTGACTATGTCGCCAAACGACGGCGGGAGATCTTGGTCGAGGTGGGTCGGGTCCCGGAGGTGTTCGTCCCGCAACTGCACGCGCCGGGCGCGGAGGCCGAGGTCGACTTCGGTGAGGTCTGGGTGATCCTCGCCGGGGTGAAGACGAAGTGCCACATGTTCACGTTCCGGCTCTCCCATTCCGGGAAAGCGATCCACCGGGTCTACTCGACGCAGTCGCAGGAAGCATTCCTGGAAGGCCATATTGACGCGTTCGAGGAGATCGGTGGGGTCCCGAACCTCCACATCAAATACGACAACCTCACCGCCGCGGTGAAGACGGTGATCTACGGGTCCGACCGGCGGCGGGTGGAGAACGACCGTTGGGTGTTGTTCCGCTCGCATTACGGGTTTGACGCGTTCTACTGCCTACCCGGAATCGACGGCGCGCATGAGAAGGGCGGCGTCGAGGGCGAGGTCGGACGATTCCGCCGCACCTGGTTGTCTCCGATGCCCGAGGTCGATTCCCTCGCCGAGCTGAACGCGCAGATCCGCCGCTGGGACGCCCGCGACGATCGCCGTCGTGTCAGCCAACGACGCACGACCGTTGGTGACGACTTCGCCGTCGAACAGCCATTACTGGGCCCGCTGCCCGCGGAGCGGTTCGATCCAGGCCTGGTGCTGCACCCACGGGTCGACCGGTCGGGGCTGGTGACAGTTCGGATGGCGAAGTACTCCGTCCCTGCCCGACTGATCGGACGGCAGCTCCGGGTTTCGCTCCGTGCCTCAGAAGTCGTGATCTTCGACGGACGCGAAGAAGCAGCCCGTCATGAGCGGGTCGTCGCCCGCGGCGGGGAATCCATCGTCCTGGATCACTACCTCGAGGTCCTCCGACACAAGCCGGGCGCGCTGCCCGGATCGACGGCGTTGGCCGCCGCCCGACAGGCCGGAGTCTTCACCGCGGCGCACGAGGCGTTCTGGCAGGAGACACGGAAAGTCAACGGCGACTCCGCCGGCACCCGTGAGCTCATCGAAGTGCTGCTGCTGCATCGGAGCATGCGGACCGCCGACGTTCTCGCTGGAATCAGAGCCGCGGTCTTGGTCGGCGCGGTCACCGCCGATGTCGTCGCGGTCGAGGCCCGCCTGCACGCGGGCGGGTCCACTTTGCACCGACATCCCGTTGCTCACGAAAACACCGGTGAGCAACGAGTTGTCAGTCTCACCCAACGCCGCCTCCGCGACCCCGCCGCGGTGATCGCCGGGCTCCCACCAGACCGGCGACCATTGCCGACCGTCACGCAATACGACGAGCTCCTGCGACGCCGGGTTCAAGCCACCAATGAAAGAGAAGGAACGACAGATACATGACCACCAGAACCACCGTGACTACAACCCTGCGCCGGCAACGCGGGATCACCGAGGAAGCCGCCGCGGCCGCCGTCGACCAAGCCTGCAGACGGCTTCGCTTGCCGACGATCCGCGCGGTCATGGATGAAGCGATCCGTGTCGCCGAACACGAGCAGCTCTCCTACCAAGGGTTCCTCGCCGAGCTTCTCCTCGCCGAATGCGACGACCGCGACCGCCGGTCCACCGTCCGCCGGGTCGCGGGCGCCGGCTTCCCCCGCCAGAAATGGCTCGGGGACTTCGACTACGACGCGAACCCGAACATCAACCCCGCCACTATCCACACCCTCGCGACCGGCGATTGGGTTCGCCGCAGTGACCCGCTCTGCCTCATCGGCGACTCCGGCACTGGGAAGAGCCACCTTCTGATCGGGCTCGGCACCGCCGCTGCGGAGAAGGGATACCGGGTCAAGTACACGCTCGCGACGAAGCTCGTGAACGAGCTCGTTGAAGCCGCCGACGAGAAGCAGCTTGCCCGCACCATCGCCCGCTACGGAAGAGTCGACCTGCTCTGCATCGACGAGCTCGGCTACATGGAACTCGACCGCCGCGGCGCTGAACTCCTCTTCCAAGTCCTCACCGAGAGAGAAGAGAAGAACTCCGTCGCGATCGCCTCTAACCAGTCGTTCTCCGGCTGGACCGACACATTCACCGACCCCAGACTCTGCGCCGCAATCATCGACCGACTCACCTTCAACGGCACCATCATCGAGACCGGAACAAGCTCCTACCGGCTTCAGCACACCCGCACCGCGACGAGATAATCCTGGGCACCTTCGGTTCGCATCGGCGGCCCGTGAGCGGCTGACTACCAGTAGTCGGACGCGTACGGAGGGGAAACCAGGAGACGCCGGCACGGGGAGAAGTGCTGCGGCGCCCCCTGGTCGTTATGGGGCGCTGCGACGGCGCCGGGCGATGAGCCCGGCCCCCGCCAGCATCAGCAGCACCGAGAACGTGAGCGCGCCGACGGCGAGCTCACCGCCCGTGGGCGGCAGCGCGACCGCGAGCACCCCGGTCTTCGCGGTGGAGGGGTCGGAGACGACCTTCGGTCCGCTCGGAGGCGTTCCGGTCACCGTCGCCGTGTTCTCCAGGGAGCCCTTCTTCTCGTCAGCCTTCTGCACGACGTACGTCGCCGTGCAGACGACCTTCTCGCCGGGCGCCAGGCTGCGTGCACCATCGGCGCACACGGGCGTCGACAGCGCGCCGGCGCCGGTGAAGGCCCCCTCGGCGATGGCGACGTCGGCGATCGTCACGTTACCGGTGTTCGTCACCGTGAACGTGTAGGTGACGGTGTCGCCTTCCCGTGCGATCTGCTTGTCGGCGACCTTCACGAGCGACAGCGCGGGGCTCTGGGTCCCCTCGATCACGACACGGGACGGGTCCGTCACGACCGGTTCACCCGTGGGCGGAGTGCCGGATGCCGTCGCGCTGTTCTCGAGCGTCCCGGCGTCCACATCGGCCTGCTGCACCGTGTAGGTCGCCGTGCAGACGAGCTGCTGCCCGGGGATGAGCGTGCGCGCGTCAGGGCAGTCGAGAGCCGAGAGCTCACCGGCGCCGCTGAAGTCGCCCTCGGCGACGGCCACGTCGGACATCGTCACGTTGCCGGTGTTGGTCACGGTGAACGTGTAGGTCACGGTCTCGCCGACGACGAGGTCGGTCTTGTCCGCGGTCTTCACGATCGCGAGCGCCGGAGCAGGGGTCGCGTCGCTCGTCGTGGTCGACGGGTCCGACTCGATCGGGTCGCCGCCAGGAGGCGTACCCGTCGCGGTGGCGGTGTTCGCCACGCGCCCCGCGTCCACATCGGCCTGCTGCACGACGTACGTCGCCGTGCAGATCAGCTGCGCACCGGGTGCGAGCGTGCGGTCGGCCGGGCACTCGACCGCGGAGATGTCTCCGGCGCCCGTGAACTCGCCCTCCTCGATCGCCACGTCGCTCAGGGTGACGTTGCCGGCGTTGGTGACGACGAACGAGTACGTGATCGTCTCGCCGAGCACGAGCTGCGTCTTGTCGGAGGACTTCACGATCGTGATCGCCGGGGACTGCGTCGCCGTGATGTTCACCGCGGACGGCGCCGAGACCACCGGCTCACCCGTCGGGGGGTTGCCCGTGGCGGTCGCGGAGTTGTCCACCGCTCCCGCATCGACATCGGCCTGCTGCACCACGTAGGTCGCCGTGCACTCCAGCTCCCCACCGGGAGCCAGGGTCCGGTTCGCCGGGCAGTCCAGCGCCGACAGCGCACCCGCACCGGTGAACGGCCCCTCCACGACGGAGGCGTCGGTCAGGGTCACGTTGCCCGTGTTCGTCACGAGGAACGTGTACGTCACCGTCTCCCCCGCGACCAGCTGCGTCTTGTCCGCCGACTTCACGATCGTGATCGCCGGAGACTGCGTCGCCGCGATGTTCACCTCAGAGGGCTCCGAGACCACCGGCTCACCGGTGGGCGGGTTGCCCGTGGCGGTCGCGGAGTTGTCCACCGCTCCCGCATCGACATCGGCCTGCTGCACCACGTAGGTCGCCGTGCACTCCAGCTCCCCACCGGGAGCCAGGGTCCGCGCCGCCGGGCAGTCCAGCGCCGACAGCGCACCCGCACCAGTGAACTCGCCCTCCACCACAGAGGCATCGGTCAGAGTGACGTTGCCCGTGTTCGTCACGAGGAACGTGTACGTCACGGTCTCGCCGAGCACGAGCTGCGTCTTGTCGGCCGACTTCACGATCGTGATCGCCGGGGACTGGGTCGCCGCGATGTTCACCTCAGAGGGCTCCGAGACCACCGGGTCACCGGTCGGGGGGTTGCCCGTGGCGGTCGCGGAGTTGTCCACCGCACCGGCATCGACATCCGCCTGCTGCACCGCGTAGGTCGCCGTGCACTCCAGCTCCCCACCGGGAGCCAGCGTCCGATCCGCCGGGCAGTCCAACGCTGACAGCGCACCCGCACCAGTGAACCCGCCCTCCACCACGGCTGCGTCGGTCAGGGTCACGTTGCCGGTGTTCGTCACGAGGAACGTGTACGTCACGGTCTCGCCTGCGACCAGCTGCGTCTTGTCCGCCGACTTCACGATCGTGATCGCCGGGGACTGCGTCGCCGTGATGCTCACCTCGGACGGACCCGACACGACGGGATCACCCGTCGGAGGAGTGCCCGTCGACGTCGCGGAGTTCCTGATGCGTCCGGCATCCACGTCCGCCTGCTGTACGACATAGGTCGCCGTGCACTCCATGAACTCGTTCGGCGAGAGCGTCCGATCCGCCGGGCAGTCGACGGCCGAGAGCGCCCCCGCGCCGGAGAACGTCCCCTCGACGACCGAGGCGTTCGTCAGCGTCACGTTGCCCGTGTTCGTCACACGGAACGAGTACGTCACCGTCTCACCAGCGACCAGCGTGCGCTTGTCGGCGGTCTTGACGATCGACACCGACGGTTCCGGGACGGACGGCGTGCGCGTCGTCGACGGGTCGGAGGTCACCGGAGTACCGGAGGGCGGTGTGCCCGTCGCCGTCGCGGTGTTCTCCATGGAACCCGCATCGACATCCGCCTGCTGAACCACGTACGTCGCCGTGCAGACCATCTGCGCGCCGGGCGTCAGCGTCCGCTCTGCCGGGCAGTCCACGGCCGAGATCGTGCCGGCGCCCGTGAAGGAGACATCCTGCACAGCGGCATCCGTCAGCGTGACGTTGCCGGTGTTCGTCACGACGAACGAGAACGTGACGGTCTCGCCGACGACGAGCACAGCGGTGTCGGAGGACTTCTTGATCGAGATCGCCGGAGTCTGCGTACCGGTGATGTTCGCCGCGGAGGGCTCCGAGGTCACCGGGTCGCCGGTGGGCGGGGTGCCCGTCGCGGTGGCGGAGTTGTCGACAGAGCCGGCATCCACATCCGCCTGCTGCACCACGTACGTCGCCGTGCAGTCCATGAACTCATCCGGCGAGAGGGTGCGGTCGGCCGGACACGTCACAGCGGACAGCGAGCCCGCGCCCGTGAACTCGCCCTCCGCCACGGAGGCGTCCGTCAGCGTCACGTTGCCCGTGTTCGTCACCCGGAACGAGTAGGTCACCGTGTCGCCCGCGAGCAGGTTCGTCCGGTTCGCGGTCTTGGCGATGGTGATCGCGGGAGCCTGCGCACCCGTGATCTTCGCCTCGGACGGAGCGGAGACCACCGGCTCACCGGTGGGCGGGGTGCCCGTGGCGGTCGCCGTGTTGTCGATCGCACCGGCGTCCACATCCGCCTGCTGCACCACGTACGTCGCCGTGCACTCCAGCTCCCCGCCGGGAGCAAGGGTCCGATCGGCGGGGCACGACACGTCCGACAGGGTTCCGGCTCCGGAGAACGCCCCCTCCACCACAGCGGCGTCGGTCAACGTCACGTTGCCCGTGTTCGCGATCGTGAAGGTGTACGTGATCTTCTGACCGACGACGAGGTTCGTCCGGTCCGCGGTCTTCACCAGCGACACGGACGGCGTCTGCGCCGCGGTGAGGTGCGCCGCCGAGGGGTCGGACGTCACGGGCCCGCCCGAGGGCGGGGTACCGGTCGCCGTGGCCGTGTTGTCGACCGCACCGGCATCCACGTCAGCCTGCTGCACCACGTACATGGCCGTGCAGTCCATGAACTCGTTCGGGGAGAGCGTGCGGTCGGACGGACACGTCACGGCCGAGAGCGATCCCGCTCCGGAGAACGTCCCCTCCACGACCGACGCGTTCGTCAGCGTCACGTTGCCTGTGTTCGTCACCCGGAAGGAGTACGTCACGGTCTGACCTGCGACCAGGGTGGCACGGTCGGCCGTCTTGACGATCGACACGGACGGCTCCGGGACGGACGGCGTGCGCGTCGTCGACGGGTCGGAGGTCACCGGGATGCCAGAGGGCGGGGTGCCCGTCGCGGTCGCGGTGTTGTCCATGGAGCCGGCATCGACATCCGCCTGCTGCACCACGTACGTGGCCGTGCAGACGAGCTGCGCACCGGGGGCGAGAGTCCGATCAGCGGGACAGCTCACCGCCGACATCGTGCCGGCGCCGGTGAAGGCGGTCTCGTTGACGCCGACGTTGTTCAGCGTCACGTTTCCGGTGTTCGTCACGACGAAGCTGAACTTCACGGTCTCGCCGACGACGAGCACGGCGGTGTCCGAGGACTTCTTGATCGAGATGCCCGGGGTCTGCGTCGCGGTGAGGCGGACGCTGGAGGGGGTCGAGGTCACGGCGATGTCGTCGGGAGAGACGGCTCGCGCGGTCGCGGTGTTGTCCACGGCGCCCGCGTTGACATCGGCCTGGCGCACCACGTACGACGCGGTGCAGGTGGTCGAGGCTCCGGTCGCCAGCGGCTGGGGCAGCGCCGGGCAGCTGATCGCCGACACCGCACCGGCGCCGGTGAACGCGGTCTCCGACACCGAGATGTCGTGCAGCGGCACGTTGCCGTCGTTGGTGACCTTGAACGAGTAGGTCACCGTCTCGCCGGCGACGAGCGTCGAGGTGCTCGCCGTCTTCTCCAGCGAGACGTGCGGCAGCCGGGCGCCGTTCGTGAACGTGCAGACCGCGGCGACGCCCTTCGGCCCGCCGTCCGGCACGATGAACGATCCCGTGCTTCCCGTGCCGGAGGCCAGGACGTTGCCGGAGTTGCGGTCGACGCAGGTCCAGCTCGAGTCGTACTTGGGCCTGCCGGTTCCGGTGCCGGTCTCGGTCACGGTGATCTGCTGGCCGGAGAGCACGAGGACGGGACCGGCTTCCTGCGGCTGGACGCCGGAGGCCGTGCCGGCGGTGGTCGCCGTGTTGCCCTTGGTGATGCCGTCGCCCGAGATCGTCATCGTGACCTGGTCGGAGGCGGTGTGACGCCCCGCCGGGAAGTCCTTGACGATGGAGACCGTGTTCGGCGAGGCGCAGGAGGCCATGTCGACCGTGCCGGCGGTGGCGAAGGGGACGTTGCTGATGACCGTCCCGGTTATGGGGTTGACCTTGTACATCCGGGGCCCGCCCGCCACGTACAGGTACCCGTCGCCCGCGAACGCGATGGCGTTCAGCGCCGTACCACCCGCGTCGATGCGGACGAGCTCCGTGCCCGTGATCGCCACGGGGGTGCCCGCGCTGGTCGGGATCTTCTGATCGATGACGCTGACGACGTTGACCGTGCCCGCGCCGCTTCCGCCCGCAACGACGTAGAGGTTGCCCTGGCTGTCGAAGGCCCAGTCCCCGTTGCCGCCCCCGTTCGGGATGGCGCCGCTGGCGACGAGCCCCATCGACTGGTTGGTGGTCGTGTTGAAGCCGTAGACGTTCAGCGTGCCGCCGGTCACACCGCCGTAGTAGTAGTGCCCGTTCGCCTGGTTGATCGCCCCGTGCGTGACCGCGGCGTCCGCCACACCCGCACCGAGCAGCGTCGTCTGCCCCGTGATGCTGGAGTACTGGTAGATCGAGCGTGCCGTACCGGTGTTGGCGGGCTGAACACCGGTCATGACCTCACCGTAGCCATCGGTGTCGGCATCGTAGATGCCGACACCGTTGAGATTCCCGGATGTGCCCGGGATGGAGAATGTCCCGACGGACGTCTGCCCGCCCGTTGTCCGGTCGATCTGCCAGATGTTCCTCGGATTCGCGCCCTGCTGAGTGAACACGTCACCGCACGACAACCCGCCGGCGGCCGCCGCGGACCGCTGGTCGACCACCACACTGACCGCAGAAACGGCCGCCACAAGGACGGCGACCACTGCCGCCGCGACCAACCTCGAACCCTTGCCCTCAGAACTCCGGGCGCGCCCGAAACCCCACCCACCAACCATCCTCAACTCCCCCTGCCAGTTCACGGCACCACCGGTGACGCCGACGTTCCCACCGGCTACACAACTCTAGAGGATCGCTCGGAATCCGCGCGGTACTACTATGTCGCGGACCTGCTCCAGGCTCCTGTCGACTATCGCGTCTCCCGCTCCCTGCCGCCCCGCGTTGACCGCATCCAACGCGGGGCGGCGCCGGATCAGTCCCGGGGCAGCCGAGTCGATCGCGTCGCGGCGGGCTGCGTCGACGCCTGGTTCTGGAGCAGATCGCGGATCTGGATGAGCAGTTCAGCCTCGCTCGGCAGGTCTTCGGGCTCCTCGACGACGCCGGCCTTCACGGCAGCGCGATCCCGCATCTTGTTCATCGGCACCACGAACACGAAGTACACGACCAGCGCGACCGCCAGGAAGCTTATGATCGCGCCGAGGATTGCGCCGAACGAGAACGTGGACGTACCGCCAGCCAGCGTCGGAACCATGACCTGCAGTGCAGTGTCGAGGCTATCGGCCGCGAAGAACAAGCCGATCAGCGGATTGATGAGTGCCGAGACGAGGACGTTGACGATCGCGGTGAACGCCGCGCCGATCACGACCGCGACCGCCAAATCGATGACATTCCCTCGAAGGATGAATTCCTTGAACCCCGTAACCACACAGCGGACCGACGCATGAGCAGCCGGTGGACCTGGTCGAACTACCCAGTTGCGCGCCTGCGGCTCCTAGGGGCATGTCTGATGAATATCAGACTCTGAAGTCGAGGCTGGGAGCGTGGTGCTGGAAGCCGGGTGCGGTGTTGCCGTCGCGGCGACACGTCGCTGGTAGAGCACAATCGCGATAAAGGTGGCCATGGCGATCATGATGAGGGCGGCCACGCAACACTCACGCACAAACTCGCCAACCTGGAGCGTCACACTAGGTGCGGCGATTCCCACCGAACCAACGCACCGCGCCACGACGACCTACCCCTGGGCCAAATCAAGACGACGCCCCGGGCCACTTCAAGTTGACATAGTCAGGCGCTTGACGGGGAACGCGTCCGCGCTGTTCCACCACGCGTACTTCTTCTTCTCCGCGAAGCTGCCGTACAGCGCGATGTTCAACGAGGTGAGCCGCTGCTGTCCATCGAGCACCGCCGTCGTGCCACTCCCGGAGGGAACCGTTGCCTTGTCGGCGTAGGGGTTGTCGCGCTCGTGGTAGTTGGTCAGGAACTCGTAGAACGTGTACGACTGCACAGTTTCAGGCTTGACGTCCCAGAGCAGGAACGACCCGACGGGGTACCCACGCATGAGGCTATCGACGAGCTTGGTGATCTGATCGGCACCCCACACGAACTCTCGCTGGATCGCCGGCATCAGGTACTCGCGCTTGTGGATAGCGGTCAGCATCTCCTCGATGCTGCGCGGGGTCTGGAACGACATGCGGATTCTCTCGGTCGGGCTGGCAGATGGTCAGGCGATGGCGTCGTCATCGACGGCCACGACAGTGTCGTAGAGGCCATAGTGCCGCAGCCCCTTGTGGGACTCGATGCCGGTGTAGGACAGGGACGAGTCCTCGTAGCGCCGGAAGGCGAAGACGGCCTGGTTCATGTGGGTGGCGTTGAAGACGCCGAGGTTCACGAGCAGATGGAAGTCCTCAACGGTCAGTCCAGTGACGGTGCGGAACAGGCCCGGTTCGAGCTTGGTGATGACGTCCTGGAGGGTGTTCTCGCGGAAGTCGGTTAGATACATGAACGCCGGGATGCGGGTGGCGAACTTGACCAGCTTCTCTTGAATCTGCTTCCGCTTGGATTTGTACTCCTTCTCTTCCGCCGTGAGTTCCTTCTTCTCCGCCGGAGTGATCTCTTCGCCCTTCTCCTTCTTCGCCTTCTTCACGGCGTCGCTCTTGTTCACGACGGTCTCGAAGATGTCGTTGCCGAGCGCGCGGAAGCCTTCGATGTTCATGACGGCGTTGAGGGCGTCAGGGTTGTTCATGATCTTGCGCAGGGTGTCGTTGTCGACGTTGACGAGTATCGCGGACTCCCACTTGCGGGCCAGGAGGGTCGCGGACGTGCCCGACATGGCGATGTCGAGGATGCCGCCAGCATCGACCTGGGTCATGTTCGACCCGTCGTAGGCCAACACGGGCAGGAACTTCACGAGCTCCTCGACGGCCTGCTCCGGGTTCGGCGTCTCCGGCGAGAGACCAGCCCCGTAGTCGGCGATCTGACGCAGCGCCCGGGTGGGCGCGAAGTCGAACACGAAGCACACCGGCTTGAGGACAGCTTCGGCGCTCGGATTGTCCCCGTCGGGGTTCTTGATCGACCATGGGGACTGCACACGGAACGCGGCCTGGAAGTAGGTCTCGGGCGAGTTGAGGTTTCGCAGCATCAGGATCGAGGACCACTGCTTGACGGTGACGCCCGTGGTGAGCTTGCCGCAGGACAGGGTGATCGTCTTCGTGTCGTGGCCGTCGCCGATCGCCGCTCGCACCGGTGGGAGGGCATCCAGGCCAATGCCCGCGCCAGTGCCTGCGACGACGAGGACCTTATAGTCGTGCCAGAACACGTTCTGCTTCTCCGCGAGCAGGTTGGCCATCGCCTGGCAGGCAGCCACATTGGGTAGGAACCAGAACGAGTGCTGCAGGTAGGGCAGGAGCCGGACATCGGAGTACGGGAACGGCGGGCGGGTGCCCATTCGCATGGCGTCGACCTGCGTGGGCAGGTGAGCTCCACGGATGAGGTCGAGCCACTTCTGAACGTCGGTCTTGTGCGTAAACTCGGCGTCCGCGCCGATGCCCTTTGCCTCGAAGAACTCGTTGAGGTCGAACTCGTCGAACTCGCCCTGGTTCGCGACGGCGATGAGCTCGTCGGGCATCTGGTAGGTGAACAGGCGCATCTCCGGGAGTGCCCCGTACGGGTTCCAGTCGTTCGGGTGCGCGACCGCGTACTCATCCTTGGCCCGCTGCTCGTCGGTATAGGTCCAGTTGAAGATTTGCTCCTCGATGAACTCACCAGTCGCCAGCGCCTTGAACGGCGTGCCCGACAGGTACAGGTAGGCGCGGGTGGTGATCGGCAGGAAGTCGTCCTCGTCGTTGCCGAGCTCGTCAAGCTCTTCATCGAAGGCGACTAGGCCGTCGTTGTACTCGGCGGCCAACTCCTTCTGCTTGACCTTCTCGTCCTCGCCCTCGAACAGCTCCTTGGCGGATTCACGCCAGGCACCGAAGTGGTACTCGTCGAAGATGACGAGGTCCCAGTTGGTGGTGTGGACCCATTCGTTCTTTGCCTTGATGAGACCGGTCTTCCGGTCGCGCCCGAGCAGGTCCTGGAACGATCCGAAGTAGACCAGCGGCCGAGTCTTGTCGGCGTCGTCCGGGCTACCCCCAGTCGCTGAGGAGAGGTACTGCCAGCCGTCGAAGTCGGCGTGAGATTCCAGGTCGGTCTGCCAGGCGTCCTCCACCGCAGGTTTGAAGGTGACCACGAGGATGCGCTTGGCGCCGAGCCGCTTAGCGAGTTGGTAGGAGGCGAAGGTCTTTCCGAAGCGCATCTTGGCGTTCCACAGGAAGCGTGGCACCGCGTGGTAATTCTCGGCCCAAATCGACTCGAAGTAGCCCTGCGCCTTCTCGACGGCGCTGACCTGCTCCGGGCGCATTGGGAAAGTCTCATGATGGGTGCCGCTAAGTTTCACGCCCGTGCGAAGCTCAGTGATCGCCGTGCGCACATCGTCCGGGGTGCAGCGCATCCACTCTCGCGCTGAGCCGAAGATCGGGTTCTCGAAGCCCTTGTCGACCAACCGTTGACGCACATCTGAGTCGCGGAAGATCGACCCATCGCCGCGTTCGGCTAGCTCATCCACGTGGAGCGTGTAGGCCTGCTGCATCTGGCCCTGCGACTCGCGGATGCGGGCGTTCACGTCCGTCTTGGTCGTCTGTCCCACCTTCAGCAGTCCCGTATATCCCGCGGGTGGATCATTCGGCGACCACGCGTATATGCGTAGACGCGCCTTCGGCCTCTCCGGGAGAAGCTCGTCGAGACTTCTACTCATCGATTCCCAACTCCATCGGACGGACTACTTTCTCGACGAACGCGATCTCCTCATCGGTCAAACGGTACTTCGCATACAAGTCAGAGTCGGTCCACTGCTTGGTCCATTCTTGAACAGGCACGAAGCCGTAGACCCTGCTCGTAACATGCTGGGAGGCCTTTCGGAGCTGAATCAACAAGCGCGTCAACCGGCAGGACAGGTACGAGAGCGCACTCTCTGCTTCCTCCTTCGAATTGAAGGGGCCGATGGCCAGGTATGTCTCCGTGGAGATACTCCCGGGTTCGCCGAGGAATGGCGTGCTGATGACGCGGTGGGGATACGAGTCCTTGTTGCCGGTACCCGGAGCCGCGTAACTGACGAAGATCTTCCACTTGTCGATCAACGCTTTGCCAGAAGCCACTTCGCTCCTCGCTATATAGCCGATGCCACCGTTCTGGTAGACCTTCACATCCTCGGGGCCGGCGACGGACTTCGCTTTGAAGAAGGTCCGCAACCCGAACGCACGGGCCGAACTTACAAGTTCGCTGAAGCTCTTCTCGGCCGGGAGGGAAACGCTCGGCTGCCCTGCGAGCTCGACCTTCATGATCTTCTTCAGGATGGAAACACCCTCATTGAAGCGTATGAAGACATCGGCGCCTTCTTCGAGTAGCGGCCGGGTGTCGGTCGAGTCATCCCATCCTTTGAAGTGGGTCGTGACCACGCACTCTCCAGGATGGTCGCGATCCCAGAGGAAGTAGTTCACGCCGCCCTTGAGGCCAACGCCCGGAAAGACATCGGCCGCACTGAGGAAGTCGTCTATCGAGCGAAGTCGTCCGTCTTTGAGCATCGACTCGCGGAAATCCTCCAATCCCTTGCCACCGGCAAACCATCTGGAGGGAATGACCATCGTGAGGAAGCGGGGATCAAGCTTCTTGGCTTGCTCCACGAACAGTTGATAGATCGGCGCAGCACTGGTTCCGTGTCCGCCGTCGCTGAGCTGGTAGGGCGGGTTGCCGATGATGACGTCGAACTGCATGTTGTCTCCGAACAGCTCGGCGATCCGAGCTTCGATGTCGTCAGTATGGATGAAGGCGTAGGCGTGAGTCTCAAGGTCGTCGCCACGTGCGTAGTCGTCCTCGGCTGCCCCGCAGTAGACGCACTTGCGACTGGTGTAGAACGCGACCTCTTCGCTCGTCAGAGGATCGGCTCGAAACTCGCGTTTGCCGCCGCCCCATGTGTGCTCGGTGCGCCCGAACCAGATGTTGCCGTCCTCAGTCGTGAATGACTTGGCGATCGAGTGCGGGCCGTTGGCTAGTTTCGAGCAGTAGACGCTGCGGCGTGCCAGCAGTGCGGTGAGTTGAGTGATCCCGATGCCGAACACCTGGCGGGTGAGGATGTGATCGACGCGTTCGGCCAAGTCGGGGATCACCAAGATCAACCCGTCGGTGAGTCGACGGACGATCTCGCGGAGGAACACACCGGACTTTGTGAACGGATCGAGGAACGTGATGTCAGGATTGGCCCAGATGTTCGCACCGTCGTTGGCGTCTGCCCAGGCGGCGGCAAGCGTGTCGAGCATCTGGCTTGCGAACTCCGGCGGAGTGAAGACCTCATCGTTGGAGAGATTCGCGATGCAGGTCAAGACATCCGGGTTGTGCCCTCTGAGGGTAAAGGGTGCAAGGGTCACGCGGCGGCCTCGGCGATCTGATTGACGGTCATGGTCGGGTAGGTCTGCGCGGGAACGAACAGGTCGTCGTCGTCCAGTTCGCCGAACAGTGTGCCCTCGTACGAGGCTCGCTGGGTGAGATCGTCGTAGCGGAAGTCGCGCCTCTGGAACTTCCCTTTGCCGAGGTAGCCCCACTCAGGGAAGGTGATCGGCTGGCCACTCACCAAGGTCATGGTCAAGGCATCCCCCTGGACGATGTTCACGGCTAGGACCGCGCGCGCCGCTTGCGCCCACTGGTCATCGCTGCTGATGCCCATAAACGTGTTGAACACCTCGGCTAGATTGTCGCGGCACTCTTCGGCGTTGTCTGCGAGGAGTTCGATGCCGTACGTGCACATCAGCGCAAACAGGGCGTAGTGGCGCTTCTCAAACTCGCTCTTGCCGTGACGGAGCTGGACAGTGACGAGCTTGCGGGCCAGGACCGGGACAAGGAAGTTTCCCGAGCCACAAGCGGGCTCAAGCACGCGAGCGTCGATCCGCTCGGACTCGTGCTTGACGAGATCAAGCATGTCCTCGACCATCCACCCCGGCGTGAACACCTCGCCGTGATCGGCAACGCGCTGCTTGGACTTCACCAACCGCTGGGCTTCACTCAGCGTCATCGGCTCCCCTTCCCGTACTCGTTGTCACGATCGTAGGAGCGACCGCTGACATTCGCGGGGGCTGCTGAGCGGTCTCGTCGTCGCTGGCCGCCGCACCCGCACGCACCCAGTCGTCGATCTCGCTGGCTTGGAACTTCCAGAGGCGTCCGACCTTGTGGGCGGGCATGGCCTTCTCGGCGATCCAGGTGTAGACAGTGTCTTTGGTGACCCCGAGGTGGGCGGCGATGTCGTCTGCGGACAGCCACGGCTCAGCCACGTTGGTCCTCCCTCGCTCAATGGCCCAGGCAGGCCAACACTCACGATGATACCGGCGGAGGTACGGCTTGAGTTGGGTTTCTCCGGGCGTGGCCGAACGAGGTGGGTGCCGAGAGTGATCGCTCCCTTCTGCCGATCAGCGTGGGACACGCGCCTTGAGCCACGCGGTCACTGCTTCCCGCCACGGGTCGGGGTCGGTGTTCCAGCAGAGGGTGTGGTCGGCGTCGAAGGTCTCCAGCTCGACGAGGTCCGGGCGGGCGTCTCTGAGTGCTTGTGAGAGCCGGATCGGTACGGAGTCGTCTCGGGTGCCGTGGAGGATCAGGGTCGGCGTCGCGAGGTCTGCGGTTCGTGCGGTCCAGTTGAAGGAGCGGAGCGGGATGCTGCCCGGCGAGCCAACTGCGCAAGCCAGCGGGCCGACGGTGAGCCACGGGATCGCAAGGTGCCCGGCTGCTGCGGGCAGTCCACTGCGAACGCAGTTGGTCTTGATGACTTCGGTCCAGTTGAGGACTGGTGAGTCGAGTACGAGCGCGGCGATCAGTCCATCGTGTCGCGGGTGGTCGGCGAGTTGGAGGGCGATGGCGGCCCCCATTGACCAGCCAAAGAGCACGACTTGCTGCGCTCCGCGTCGAACGGCGTATCCGATGGCTTCGTCAACGTCGCTCGTCTCGGTGTGGCCGAGGGTTGTTCGGCCGGTGCCGACTCGTGGCCCTTCTGTGGTGTTGCGGTGGCTGACGACGAGGGAGGTGTAGCCGAGTTCGGTTGCGGCGAGGACGCCGCGCAGGGTGCCGGCGCGGGTGCTGCCGAGGCCGTGGATGTGTATCGCCCAGACCGAGGGGTCTCCCTCGATGCGCCAGGCCGGGCATCGTCCGGCGGGGGTCGTGATGGTGATGTCACGGGCGTGGAGTCCGGCGTCGGCTGGGGTGGCGTAGTAGATGCCGCTCCAGGAGGTCCGGTCGCCGGCCTTTGGAGTGGAGCCCGATGTGAGGCCCGTGATTCTGCGGGCGACCCGGGTGGGTCCGCGACCGATGACCTCGGTGGAGAGTTGCGCCCACCCACCGTGCTCGAACCAGAGGTTGTAGATGCCGTGCGCGGTGGTCTGCTCGGTTCGGTCGAGCACGATCAGGTCGCCATTGTCGTCGTGCTCAACGCTGCGGATGGTGAGGTCGAACGTGCGTGGGCCGACGGGTGCCGTGAGTCGCCGCGCGATGGTCCACCCGAGCCCGGCAGCCGCTGCCGCCGCGATCCCGCCGCCAAGCACGATGCGGCCGATCACGCTCCACGCTCCTCAACGTTGGGAACGTGCAAGGTCGCTGCGAGGGCGCTATCGCTTCCGACGAGGTGGGTCTCGGCGCGTTCGAGTAGGTCGCGGTCGTCGGTGCTGATGTCGAAGGTGATGCGCGGGTCGATCATCGCGTCGCGGATTTCGACGATCACTCGGTGGAGGTGCCCTTCGGGGTCTTCGCGGTTGGCGGCGAGGGGGTCGGCTTGGCTCAGCCCGGGCCGTGCATGTGTCGCTCGGAGCCAGAGCGGCTCCAACTGCGCGGTGAACGAGATCGTGTGCCGACGCCGGGAGCGGTGCTGGGCGCGGCGGACGGCGGGCTGGACCGCGAACCCAGCGCAGAGGAACACGAAAGTGAGGACAGAAAGCGGATCGTAGGCGGCCTGGATGGCGTGCATGAGGTCGAGGTGGTCGGCGGCGTGGGCGATGTCCATGACGATCACGGCGAGGCAGAGCGTGACACCGAACGCCGATCCCAGGCTGAGCAGTGCGGCGGGGAGGCGCTGGATGCCGGCGCTGTGCCGATACTGCCGGGCTGCGAGGACGAGCATCGTCGCGATGACGAGTGCTCCGTAGCTGAAGTTGATGATCGAATAGACCGCTGCCGCTGGTTGCGCGCCGAGGTCGTTCATGAATCGTGTCGTGGTGGTGCCGCGGTCGATGAACAGGAACGATGCGGTGATCGCGAGCAGCGCGACGAGCAGGACGGGTGCGCTGACGGCGGCGCGGACGAGCCTGGGCCGGTACTCGCCAGACTTCATGACGCCGCGCCCGAGGAAGAAGAGCCCTGTCATCAGGAGCGCGTCCGCGATCAGTGTCGCGATGTTCGTGCCGCCGAGGAGCGGATCGACGACCGTGTAGATGTCATCGACGTTCAGCGTCATGGCGATGGCGATGGTGAGGGCGGCGTAGGTGATGCTGCGGTCGGTGCGTTTGCGGCGGAAGATGAGCAGGCTCGCCACGAGCGCCCACATGAGCGTCGCGACGAGCGTCTGGATCATCCGAAGACCTCCGAGTAGGCCGATTCGGCGAAGACCGATCCTCGGATGCCTGCGGCGAGCCGGTCGGCGAGGGACTCGGCGGCGATCTCGGTTTCGCTGTCGAGGTCTTGCCGAGTGAGCAGGCGTGCGCGGGTGTGCGGCGGGATGCTGGGCAGTAGTGCTTCCTCGACGGCGCAGTCGTCGCCGTCGAGGTGCCCGAGGATCATGTGAGCAAGTTCGTGGAGCACGAACTGCTGGCGGTGGAGTGCGGAGTCGCTGCGGGCGTGGAGCACGTAGTCTCCGGCGTCGGTGGAGAGCAATGCCGCGCAGAGGCCGTCGTGGGCGTCGAGGTCTGCGAGTTCGACGATGCGGAGCCGCCGGTGCCGTCGGTCTTGGACGGTGTGGCGGAGGTTGTCGAAGGTGAAGGTGTTGCCGAGCTGAAGGCCCGCGAGAGCCGCCGATACGGTCTGTTCGATATTCACGGTTTGCCCCTTATCTGTGGGGAGCAGAGACGGGCGTCGGCTCCGTGTCGTGCGGTGCCGGTCAGTGCTCGGGCATGTGTGTCATTTCCTCATCCAGGAACTTGGTGATGGCATGAAGTGCTTTCGGCGAGATGTCGCCGAGGGTGCGGGCAGCATAGGACTTCACCTTCGCCGCGCGCATGGACCGAACCAGATCGAGCTGCGCCGAGACCTTCTCGGGAGTGGCCGCACCGTCCTCGCCGAGCAGGAACGCGGCATCCACGTCGAAGAACTCCGCGAGCCCCTCGAACACGGCGGGGTCCTGTACGTAGCGGTGGCCGTTGACCATGTACGTCCAGCGCGACCGCGACAGGTTCGTGCCTCGTTCGCGGAGGTAGTCGGCGATCTGCGAGTAGGTCGGCTCAGTGCCGGACTCGGCAACAGCGACATCCATCAGGAGCCGCAGACGCTTGGCGAGGTCTTCGGCCGCAGCCTGGCTCTCGTCTTCGGTCATGACGGTGACCCCCTTCCCTTCGCGACGGGCAAGGCATCGATGTAGTCCACCCGGAGGATGGTTGTGCATGCTCAACCGTACTCGTTGAGCATGCACAAATCAAGGCTTGCGCATGCTCAACGGTCGGTGTTAGAACAGGACTCCGGGACATTTTGAGCATGCTCAATGTCGCGTCCCGGTCTCGGCTCGGGCTGCCTCAAGGAGGTGAACGATGTCCAGCTCACGGTCCGGGCGCGGGTGTTCGCGCCTACCTGCCAGGTGTACCGCCGCGCGCAACCTTGGCGCGGCCCGCCGAAGAGGAGGCCGGAGCATGGCATCGAACGAGGACGCCCGCGCGGCGCGAGAGGCGAAGCTCGACGAGCTGCACGAGAAACTGACCGGCGCGGTCGAGTCGCTGGTCTCGGGTGACGACTGGCGGCAGGCGCTCGCCTTCGCCGCACGGTTCAGGTCGCGGTCATTCAACAACACGATGCTGATCTGGGTGCAGCACGAGGCCGCGTTCGAGGCGGGCCGCGTGCCCGAGCCCTTCCCCACTTTGGTTGCCGGGTACCGGAAGTGGCAGGGGCTCGGGCGGCAGGTGATGAAAGGGCAGACCGGGTACATGATCTTCGCGCCGGTGACGGGCCGGTTCGCGTCGTCCAATCCTGCCGATCCGAACTCCTGGCGTCGCTTGGGGCCGCGAGAGAAGCACAAGGTCAACGAGGTGGTGCGCTCGCGGATGGTCGGAGCGCGCCCGGCCTACGTGTGGGACGCCTCGCAGACCGACGGCGAACCGCTGCCGGTGCCGCCCGCTCCGACGCTGCTGGAAGGCGAAGCACCGTCAGGGTTGTGGGAGGGGCTGGCCGGGCAGATTCGCGGCGCGGGGTTTGAGGTGCTGCGGGTGCCGCACGAGGGGATGATCTCCGGCGCGAACGGCCTCACGGACTACGAGGCGCGCACGGTCGCGGTGCGAGAGAACATGGACCCTGCCGCGCAGGTCAAGACCCTCGCGCACGAGTTGGCGCATGTGCTGATGCACGATCCCGACGACGAGGAGGCGCGGCAGCATCGCGGCATCCGCGAGGTCGAAGCCGAGTCCGTCGCGCTGATGATCGGTGCCGCGCACGGCATGGACACCGCCGGGTACACGATCCCGTACGTCTCGACCTGGGCCGCCCGAGTGGACGGCCACGAGCCCGTCCAGGTGGTGCAGGCCACCGGCGAGAGGGTGCGGAAGACCGCGCTGGCGATCCTCGACCAGCTCGACACGCTCCAGGTCGGCGACGGCACCCCGCCCGGCCTCGACCGTGACACCCCCAGTCCGCGCACTTCCCGCACGGCTGCGCCTGCGGTAGAGACCGATCGTCCGCGTGCTGCGTCGGCGCTGGCGGGGCGGAGGCTGTGATGCCCGAGCCATTCGATGTCCTTGCGGCGCTCATTCGCGTGGATCGCTCACCAAACCTGGCCTTGGCTGCGCGGAGTCTCGCGGCGGCGGGGGTGCCCGTGTTCCCGTGCCTCGTGGAGGGGAAACGTCCGCTGACCCGCCGTGGGTTCCTCGACGCGAGCAACGACCCGGAACAGGTTGCCGCGTGGTGGTCGCGCACACCGAATGCGAACATCGGCATCCCGACGGGAGCGGCATCGGGCGTTGTCGTCGTGGATGTCGATGTCCACGGCCCCCACGATGGCCGCGCGGCGTACCAGCGCGCCACCGACGCAGGGCTCGTCGATGGCGCGGGGCTGCTGGTGCGCACCCCCACCGGTGGCGCGCACGTGTACTTCCCGGCGACACCAGGCAGCGAGCAGCGTTCGTGGCAGGCAGCCACGGCGGGTGTCGATTTCCGGGGCGACGGCGGCTACATCATCGCTCCTCCTTCCCGGCGAATCATCGACGGCAATGTGAAGCTCTACGAGGTCGCGGACATCGCCGCGCACTCGGTCGGCACGGTGGACGCGGCCCGGCTGCGGGACTTTCTCGACCCGCGCCCCGTCGCACCACCACGCGCCAGCAGCGGCTCGATGGAGGTGGATGCTGAGCGGTTGGCGGCGTGGGTCGCCGGGCGGGGTGAGGGCGAGCGGAACCGGGGCCTGTTCTGGGCTGCCTGTCGCCTCGCCGAGAACGGCGTCTCGCCCGCCGACGCGCTCGATGCCTTGGGTGCTGCGGCACAGTCGGCGGGTCTGGGTGATCGCGAGATCACCACGACCGTGCGCTCTGCCTACCGAGCCATTCAGCCCGCATCCGAGACCGCGTCAGACGGCCGGAGCCGGAACGCGGGTCGCTGGTTCGGTCGTTCGGCGAGCCCACCATCCGCAGCGCTGGGGAGGGCGGGGCTGTGAGGCGTGAATCGGAGGGGCGGCGCTGGGCCGCTATGACGGCGGTCGCGGGGACGGTGTTCATCGCCGCCGGGGCGTTCTGGCTGTCGTTCACGTCGTTGGCCGATCTGGCCGCTCGCTCCGGGATCGGATCGGGGCAAGCGTGGGCGTGGCCGCTGATCGTGGACGGCATCATCGTCGTCGCCACGGTCGCCGTCGTCGCCCTCGCCGGGCAGCGCTCGGCCTGGTATCCGTGGGCGCTGCTGGTCGGCGGCGCGCTCGTCTCAGTGACAGCGAACGCCATTCACGCCGTCGTCGCCGCAGACGCCGACGTGCCACGGATGCTCGCGGCCTCGGTCGCCGCGGTTCCGCCCGTCGTGCTGCTTGCGATCACGCACCTGACCGTGATCCTCACCCGGACCGCCGACCCCGGCGTGCAGCCTGTCGCCTCGCGTCCGACGGTCACTGCGGAGTCGATGCCCGCGCTGTCATCTGGCGAGGCGGAGCCGACCCGTCGGGGCGACGTTGTGGCGGATCGGCGGGCGCTGGGTTGGGAGCTTCGGGAGGCGGGCTGGTCGAACAAGCGGATCGCCCGCGAACTCGGGGTGCATCCCTCGACCGTGGGCCGCTGGTTCGCCGTCGCGCACCTCACTGACACAACCGACACCGTCGATGAGCGAGAGGAGACGACCCCATGAACACCACTGAGAACCCGCAGCGCAACGATCCCGCAAGGCCCGATCCAGCACGGCTGGTGCCCGATGAGCCGAGGGAACGCCCCGAGCACGTCGAGGCAACGAGCACGCCGGAGGCGGTGCGGGCCGCGCAGGTCGCCCGCGACGACAAGCAGCACGCCCTCGTTCCCGGCCGCGGCGTGGAGTGGGTACGCCCCACCGACCTGATCGCCCGGCACTCGGCGCACGCAGCCGGCCGTGGCCTCGACTTCCAGGCCGAGCTCGCACGCCGCACCCGCACCCCGATTGGCGCTGGTGTTCGTCGTCTCGGGGACCGTGCCCGGCGGCTGCCGCCGATCTCGGCGTTCGGGCGCAGCACCGCACCTGCGTCGCAGATGTCCCGCTCCGGGGTCTCGATGAGTTGACGGTGGTGAGAGGTCATGGCTGCGACGGCACCGGCATGCAGGACGCGCTCGTGGGAGCGAGCGCGCACCTGCCTGCCAGGAGGTGCCGACACCATGACCACACCAACCCACACCAGTACCGCTCCGACGGCCGACCAGGCTGAGGACTTCACCACCGGCGAGGGCCTGCGCGCCCTGCTCAACCGTCTCGCCGAGGGCGGCGAGGATGCCTGGGTTCACGACCCGGTGGCCCGCGACCTGATGGAGTTCGCCGCCGACAAGTACCGCGCTCTCGCGAGGAAGCACAAGCTCGACACCTGGGAAGCGGTCACGGCGGCGTTCGACGCGATGCAGTACCGCTCGACCCGCGAGGCCAATGATCCGTGGGCGATCATCACCCACGCCGTGCGGATCACCTGCGTTTACGAGGAACGCGCCCAAGGGCTGCTCTGCTCGGTGCACCAGGCCCGCCGCGCCCACGTCTCGGCGTTCCACGACCCCGAACGGTTCTCCGAACGCGACACCGCGCTGGCCGACTACCATCCCGCGTTCCACACCACCGACCTGCGTCCCAGCGACCTCGAACCGGAACCACGCGACAGTCTCGGGTCTGCGCAGGCGTGCATGTCCGCTGGATCGGCGGCCGAGGACGCCATCGCGATGCTGTGCCTGCTCGACTGGCCCACCGACATCGCACGGGCCGCGGTCGAGCACGTCTGCGGGGCGTTGATGAAGGCCGGCACCCGCCAGTCCGCCTACGAGGCGCTGCGCCGCGATCGGCACGCGCGGGCACTGCTCGACCTGCCGCGCCGCTCCTGGGCCGCTCTCTTGAAGGCGCTGCTCGGGAGCCCGCACCCGGCCTACGTGGCCACCAGCAGCGGTCGCGGCATCCTGCTCCGGCTCCTGCTGGGCGAGACTCTCGACCTGCTGCTCCGCGACGACGATCTCATCCTCGCGCTCGCGCTTGCCGCTCCGAGCGGTGGAGGCGGTGAGTCGTCGTGAACGAGCAACAACTCGGCAGCATCCAGCTCGACCGCGCCGTCGATTCGATCCTCGTCGGCACCCGGCACCGCGCCGACCTCGGCGACATTGACGCCCTCGCGGCATCCATCGACCGCGACGGACTGCTGCAACCCGTCACGATCACCATCGATGGTGTGCTTGTGTGTGGGGCACGACGCCTGGCCGCGATCAAGAAGCTCGGCTGGCGCACCGTCAACGTCTGGGTTCGCAGCGGTCTGTCCGACCGGCTCGGGCAGCTCCTCGCCGAGCAGGACGACAACATGCTGCACAAGCCCTACACCCAGCTCGAAGCCGCCGGCCTCTACCGCGAGATCAAGCAGGTCATGGCCGAAGACGCCGCCCGACGGAAGTCCGCCACGCAGTTCAGCAGCGAGAACCAGCCGGGAAACGACGGTGGTGCAAACTTTGCACCACCGTCGAGCGGGCCGCTCGGGAAGGCCCGCGAGCAGGCTGCGGCGATGATTCCGGGCGGTGCGTCGCACACGACGTTGGAGAAGATCGGCTACCTCGAAGACATCGCCAACAACCCCGCTCAGCCCGAGACGTTGCGCGCGGAGGCTGCCGCCGGGTTGGAACGGATCGAGGCCGGCGAACCGGTGCATCCGATCTACCAAGCGATCCGCGACGCCGATGCCAGCGCGCGGGAGCGGCGCGAGGCCGAACTGCATGCCCGTGCCGAGGCAGCCGTGGCCCAGGCGAAGTCGATCAAGAAGGGCAAGCGCACCCCACCGCGTCGGTTGCCGCTCGTCACCGACGACGGGCAGCCCGTCCGCTACCCAGTCCGGGCATTCGTCCAGACGTGGGGTGAACTGACGAACTGGTGGACCCACTACGACGCCGACACACTCGCAGGCGAGTTGACCGACGAGCAGTTCGAGAACTTCCTCTCCACCGCCGACGGCACCGTCCGGTTCGCCGACGCACTCCGAGCCGCCCGCGAGGGGTCGGCGGAGCCGCCACGCCTCCGCGCGCTCTGACCACGGGCACAGGTGCCGGGTGCGCACCTGCTCGGCATGAGCCCTGCACCTACTGATCCTCGGAACCGCCGCCGACTCGTCGCCCTCATCGCCGCCGGCATCGTCTTGCTGCTCCTGGCCGGGGTCGGTGTCTACGGACTCCTCACCGGCCCCCGTAACAGGACCGGCACCGATCCCGACCCGGAGCCCGGCCCGGTCACGACGGCACCGCCGACGGTGGCACCGAGCACGCCGCGACCGCCGCGGGTTCCAGTGGTTCCGCGTTCGGCCGATCCTGAGACTTTCGCGCAAGGTGTCGCGTCCACGCTGTTCGCATGGGATACGGCGTCGGGGCTGTGGCCGCTGGACTACACCTCGGCGATCCTCGCAGTCGGAGACCCCAGCGGGGACGAGCAGGCCGGGCTGGCCTCCGATGTGGCCGCGTACCTGCCGACCCGTGACGCCTGGATCGAGCTGCGGCAGTACGCCACCCGTCAGCACCTCACCATCGACACCGCGTACGTCCCCAACGCCTGGGCCGACGCTGTCGCGCAGGCCCAGCCGGGGCAGCTCACAGCAGGCACGACGGCCGTCACGATCGAGGGTACTCGACATCGTGCCGGGGTCTGGAACGGCCAACCGGTCACCAGCGAGCATCCGGTCGCGTTCACCGTGTTCGTCGTCTGCGCACCGACCTATCCGACCTGCCACTTGCTGCGGCTGTCGCAGCTCGACAATCCGCTGCGCTGAAGGGGTTGGCGTCGTGTTCCGCAAAGCCGCCATCGCAGCCCTGGCGCTGCTGTTCTTCGCACCCGCCGCAGCCCTCCTCGGGATCGGGGTGCTGATCAACCCCGCTGCCGCCTACTGCGCCGCCCCTGCCGGGAGCGTGAACCTTGGCCCGATGCCGGACTCGCTCGCCGTGACCACCGCGAACGGCGAGACCTTCACCCTGAATCGTCAGCAGCTCACGCATGCGGCAACGATCATCTCTGTCGGCAACGGCATCACCGACGTGGGTCGGCCGGGAATCAAGATCGCGCTGATGGCCGCGCTCACCGAGTCCACGCTGCGGATGCTCACCAACACCGGCACCTACCCCGAGTCGGCGAACTACCCGAACGATGGGGACGGCGGCGACCACGACTCCCTCGGCATGTTCCAGATGCGCCCGCAATCGGGGTGGGGGTCGGTCGCCGAGCTCATGGACCCGCAGTATCAGGCGCGAGCGTTCTTCGGCGGGCCGACCGGGCCGAACTACCCCTCGCCGCGTGGCCTGCTCGACATCCCGGGCTGGCAACAGATGGACCCCGGCGAAGCCGCCCAAGCGGTCGAGGTGTCCGCTTATCCCGACCGCTACCGCAACTACGCGTCCGTCGCCGACAGCATCCTCGCCACCCTCACCGGCAGCGGCAGTACCGCTGGCAGCGCGACTGGCCCGGCCGTGTCGTCGTCGCGGGTGGTGTTCCCGCTACCCGAGGGCACATGGGTGCTGACCTCGCCGTTCGGGATGCGGGTGCACCCGATCACGGGCGAACGGAAGATGCACACCGGCACCGACTTCGCCGCGCCCGACGGCACCCCGATCCTCGCCGCCGCCGACGGCACCGTCACCGTCGCGGAGTTCTCCGGCGGGTACGGCGGCCTCATCGTCATCGAGCACACCATCGACGGCCACACCGTCGCGACCGCGTACGCGCATATGTGGCAGAGCGGCATCCACGTCCGCCGCGGAGACCGGGTGAACGCCGGGCAGCACATCGGCGATGTCGGCTCCTCGGGTATGAGCACCGGCGCACATCTGCACTTCGAGGTCCGGCCCGGCGGCACGAACGGTGAGGCCACCGATGCCGCCGCCTGGCTCAACGAGCACGGGGCCGCGAACCTGCCGACGGCAACCAGCGGTTCACCCGCCGCCTGCAACAACGCCACTGCGGGCACGCCGACCGGTGTCGACGGGGGCCCCGACCGGCTCGTCGACGATCCCACCAGCTCGGGCAAGATCACCGCCCGCATGCTCCACCTCTACCAGCAGACCCTCGCCGCGTTCCCCGACACCGGCTGGGGCTGCTACTCACCGCGCCCCGGCACAAAGTCCGAGCATCCCCTCGGCAGGGCGTGCGACATCACCTTCGGCAACCGCATCGGCCAGCGACCCACCCCGACACAGCTCGACGCCGGCTGGAAGGTCACCAACTGGATGAAGGACAACGCCGACGTGCTCGGCGTCGAGTACCTGATCTGGCAAGGCCAAATCTGGTCAGTCGCCCGCGACGCCCAGGGCTGGCGACCCTACAACGGCGGCGGCATGCACGACCCCGCCTCCATCACCGGGAGCCACTACGACCACCTCCACGCCACCGTCAAAGCAGGGTGATCGGCGATGGGTGTCTTCCCAGACTTCGACGGGCTCGGCGGCATCGGCGACCTCCGCGCCGTGGTTGGCGCGCTGCTGACGTTCGTCCTGATCGTCGCCGTCCTCATGCTGATCGTCTCCGCGATCGTGTGGGCGATCGCCACGGCCCACGGCAACTACGCCACCGCCAGCAAAGGCCGAATCGGAGTGCTCGTCGCGGTCGGCGCGGCCGTCCTCGCCGGAGGCGGCGTGGCCTGGATGAACTGGCTGCTCAACCTCGGCCAGCAACTCTGACTCTGAACCTCTCTGAGCTCGATGCCCACGTCCTCGCCGACGTGGGCATCGCTGTGTCTGCTGTCGAGGGGCTGCGGGTGCACCTGTGGCGTGTACCCCGTCCGCGAGTTCGTGGGCGGGTCGCCCGTCGCCAAGGAGACCTACTGTGTTCGATCTGCTCGCTAACGTCATGTCCGCGCCGCTGCTGGTGCCGATGGACATCAACATCGACCCCAACACCAACGGCCTGCCAGGGATCAACCAGCTGCGCACCATCGTCGGCGCGGTGATGACCATCGGCCTGATCCTCAGCGTGCTCGCGTTGATCGTGTCCGCGATCGTGTGGGGCTTCGGCGCGAACTCCTCGAACCCGCACCTCGCCTCGCGCGGGAAGATCGGCGTCCTCGTTTCCTGCGGCGCTGCGGTGATCTGCGGCGCGAGCGTGACGCTCATCAACTTCTTCTGGAACGTCGGCCAGTCCGTCTGACCCCGCCTTTCGTCGAGAGCTGGTGTTCGTGATGGGCGTGTGCGACGTTCCCGTGATCTCCTCGGTCTGCGATGCCGTCGGCGAAGGAGCCGCGTCTCTGGTTGCGGCCCCGTTCGACTGGCTCGCCCAGGCGATGGGTGCCGCCGCCGGGTGGCTGTTCGAGGCGGTCTGGTCGGTCTTCGACACCACGACGCTGGTGGATGTCACCAAGCCCGGCTACATCGCCGTCTACAACCTGCTGTTCGGCATCGCGGTCTTCGTGATGCTGATCTTCTTCTGCCTCCAACTCATCACCGGTCTGATCCGCCGCGACCCCACCGCCCTCACCCGCGCCGCCCTTGGCCTGGCGAAGTCCGTCCTCGGGTCGTTCGTGGTCATCACGCTCACTGCGTTGCTGTTGGAGGTCGTCGACCAGCTGTGCATCGGGATCGTGCAGGCCGCCGGGGAGACCACCGAGTCGATGGGCGACAAGATCGCGCTCCTCGCCGCAGGGCTGGTCGGCATCAACATCGCCGCCCCCGGTGTCGGAGCGATCATTACGATCTTCATGGCAGGACTCGCGATCACCGCCGCCGCGATCGTGTGGCTGTCCCTCCTCGTCAGGAAAGCGCTCCTGCTGGTCGCGGTCGTGTTCGCGCCGCTCGCCTTCTCTGGTGCCTCGTGGGATGCCTCGCGGGGGTGGATCGGGAAGTGGGCGATGTTCGTCGTCGCGCTGATCTGCTCCAAGCTCGTGCTCGTCGTAATGTTCCTCGTCGCGATCACCCAGGTCTCGGCACCCATCGATGCGGACCTCGCCTCGGTCAGCGACCCCATCGCGGGGATCGTGCTGATGGCGATGGCCGCGTTCGCCCCGTACCTGACGTACAAGTTCATCGCGTTCGTCGGGTTCGACATGTACCACGCGATCGGCTCGGAGCAGGACGCCAAGAGCGCACTCAACCGTCCGATCCCGGTCCCGGCCAAGCCGCAAGGCGGCGGCGATCCGAAGAAGGTGCTCGACGGAACCAGCGGTGGCGGCGGGAACGCGGGTGGAGGCTCTGGCGGTGGGAGCAGCGCCCCGCCACCGCCGAAGACCCCGGCACCGGCACCCGCCGCCAGTGGCGCAGGTGCCGCCGGTGGAGGGGCCGCAGCAGGTGGAGGCGGCGCAGCCGCAGCCGGTCCCGTCGCAGCAGGGGTCGTGGTCGGGGCGAGTGTCGCCAAGGGTGCCGCGACCGCCGGGCCGAAGGCCGGAACCGCGTTGGGAGCCCAGGGCGAGCATGCCGCCGACGCGGCCGCGCAGACACCGCCTCCGCCCGCCGCATCGCCTGCGGCACCGCCGTCGAGTCCGGCACCACGACCGCCGAGCAGCGACCCGTCACCGCCGCCGAAGCAGCCCCCGCCGCCAGCGCCCCGCCCACCGAAGGAGTAGACGATGAGCAGCACGAACAACGACCGGCCCACCGCGGGCGAACTCGTGCCGGTGAAGTTCTCCCGCCTCACCCGCCGCGGTGTCCTCCTCGGCCTGTCGCTGACCCAGCTCATCACGCTCGCCATCGGCGGAGCCACGCTCATCGGCGCGTTCTACGCCGGCGGCGGGATGCTGCTCGCCTACACCGCCCCCATCTGGGTACTCGCCGCCGCGCTGACATGGATACCCATCGCGGGCCGGCCCATCGTGGAGTGGCTGCCCATCGCCTGCTGGTGGCTGTGGCGCACCACCGGCGGGCAGCTGCTGTTCCGGCGCAGGATCGTCGTCCCGCGTCCCGTCGGCACCCTCGCCCTGCCCGGCGACATGGCGCGGCTGCGCGAGTACACCGATCCCGACACCAACGCCGGGATGATCCACGACCCCCACGCCGCCACGTTGACCGTCGTGTGTGAGGTCACCCATCCCGCGTTCGTGCTCCTCGATCCCGGCGAACAGGAACGCCGCGTCAGCTCCTGGGGCCGAGTCCTGGCCACCGTCTGCCGATCCGGGCGAATCGCGGCGCTACAGGTTCTCGAACGCACCCTCCCCGACTCCGGAACCGGACTCGCCGAATGGTGGGCCACCCACGGCACCCCGGACGACTCATGGGCAGCCGACACCTACGCCGAACTCATCGACCGCGCCGGACCCGCCGGCGAACGCCACGCCACCACGCTCTCGCTGTCACTGGACATGAAAACCAGCGCACGGCAGATCAGGACCGCCGGAGGCGGGATACGCGGGGCCGCCGCCGTGCTGCGGCAAGAGATGAACACCCTCGTCGCCGCGCTCCGCTCCGCCGACCTCTCACCGTCGGGATGGATGACACCGGGGCAGATCGCGGTGATGCTGCGCTCTGCCTACGACCCGGCGATCGCGGCCACCCTGGAACGCCACGGGAGGCTCGGCCAGTCGCTTGCGACTGCGGGGCCGGTTGCCGTCACCGAGACCTGGGGCAGGTTGCGCACCGACTCCGCTCACCATGCGGTGCTCTGGGTCAGCGAGTGGCCGCGGTCGCTGGTGTATCCGGGGTTCCTGTCGCCGGTGTTGCTGTCCACTGGCATCCAGCGATCGTTCTCGCTGATCTGCACCCCGATGCGCTCCGATGCTGCCGCTCGCGACATCCGCAAGAAGAAGGTCGAGCACATCTCCGACCAGGCCCAGCGCGCGAAGATCGGCCAGATCGAAGATGCCTCCCAGACAGCCGAGTACCACGACGTGCTCCAACAAGAAGCCGACCTCACCGCCGGACACGGCATCCTTCGCTACACCGGCCTCATCGCCGTCTCCGCACCCACCGTCGAAGAACTCGACGCAGCCGTTGCCGCCATCGAGCAAGCCGCGATCCAGGCATCCTGTGAGACCCGGCTCCTCGTCGGACAGCAAGCCGCCGCGTTCACCGCCGCCGCGCTCCCGCTCTGCCGCCGGGTCTAAGTCAACCGCCACCGCCGCGGCTTGACCCGACCCTTGCTCCGGCAGTGGATCAGGCTCGCGCCTCGATGAACCGAAGCATCGAAACAGGAACCGGCGCGTCTGGGGTTCGTGGCAGATCGACCACGGGAAGCACCAGGGACACGTCTGCGAGGTCGTCGACCCCGAGTTCTAGCCAGTCCGTGCAGTCGGCATGTGGCAAAGCGCTCACCAGCTGGCGATCCGCGAGCAGCAAGCTGAACGGAGGGAAGTGAATCACGGCAGAGATTGTCGGTGTGGTGGTTGTCGTCCATTCATCGTCCCTTCCACCATCCCGCGACAGCTTTACGGCCAAGCCCTCGTGTGCTCCCTCAAGGACCGCCGCCGCTCCGTCCGGCGCGATCGCCGCCAAGAGCCGGATGCCCTTTGGCGCTGGGGCTGCGACTCCATGCCGCACGGCCCCGACCAGGTCAGGGTGTGAATCGATGAGTTTCGGAGTCAGCGCTGTCATGCCCGCGAGCGCGGAGCGGATGAATCGGCCCGGGCGAACCTCGTTGAGCTTTCCTTCAATATGAGTCCGCTCGCCCTTCCATTGGGAGTGGAGCAGGTTGCCTGCGAAGGTGTAGGCCCACCGAATGTACTCGTCATCCCAAGGGGATGTGGCTGCCCGGCAAGGTTCGCAATGCGCATACAGGCTGGCGCCACCGAGTCGTGGACGCCCGTGGGCAAGTCGGTTGTCTGCTGTCGTGCCGCCCCAAGAGAAGCTCCCATTGTTGAATGCAGCTCTCGGTGGCACGTGTGCCTTGGTGAGTCTTGCCCGGGCCCCGCACAGCGCGCACTTGCCGCTCTTTGCCCGCCCACCCGTCGGCCGGAAGCCTTCCTGCTCACTCATGCCTGCACTCGCGCAATCTCTAGGCGTCGATGGCGGAGTCTGCTGTGGCAAGTCCTTCAATCGCTGTCGGGGCCGAAACAGCGTGGGGCGTTCTTTCGGAGAGAGCCGCCGCCAGGCTGTCGATGTCCTCGTGCTCCGCGGCGTCGGGGAACATCCAATGCAGGTCGCGCTCCTCTGTGGCCACGTCGATAGTGGGTCGGACGCCCGCTCCGCGGTGCGAGCGACCGCGTACATTCCGCACGTCATCCAGGGAGTAGATCGGGCCGAGTTCGCCTCGCTTTAGGAGGTTCCCTGGGTTAGCGGTGACGATCCGTCGGTCAGTCACCGCTACGAACGTGCTCGACGCGAACTTCTCAACGATGGCACTGGCTCTTCCTGGCGCGAGCGCATCCCAGGTCGCATCAACCCTTCTGGCGAGAATGGCCGGCACGACGCCAGCGAAGTTGTGAGTTCCCATTTCGTATGGGAAGGCCACGCTGCGAAGCGTCTCGCCATCCTCAAGGAACCACCGAAGGATATGCAGATACGGATCGAGTTCAAGCCCTTCGGGTGCGCATACCGCCGCTGGTACTGCTGGCATCTCGACTGCTGGCTGGAGCATGTTGGCCAAAGGGTCGATCGCTTCGAGAAGCTGCCTGCAAGTGAGTTGAGAAGCCTTGGCGTCTTTTCGCTTCTTCGTGAGAGGCGCGGTGGCGCGGCCGGGGAGTTCGGCGATGATCCGCAACTCGCGGACGAGCGACTCGGTCAGCGATCGGATTTCGGAGAGCGACTCGTCGATCTCGACGGGAGTGTTCCGGGCGATCCGGTCGAAGAGCTGCGCTTCGCTCTCGTCGTTGGTGCTTCGTGTTCTGGCGAGGGCGGCCCGGACAGCCTGGTACTCCGCGTGGGTCTTGAGTGAGCTGAGAAGCGCGTAGGTATCGAAGACGATTGCTTCGGCGTTGGATTCGAGGTACTGGCGGCGAGCGCGACCGTCCAACTTCCCGAGTTCCTGGACATGGCCTGCCACGTTCTTGCGGTATAGCTTCAATTGCTTGCGGATGTTGGGACCGCTGGGAGCGATGGGCTCCCAGACAGAGTCTGTGATGGCGTCGAGTTCGCGGGTCTCCTTGACTGCCTCATCGACGGACTCCGCCAGCCCTTCAAGCTCTGCCCATTGCTCGTTTCGGATGGCCTTGAGCGTCTGCGTCGTGAGCTGGATGTTGGAGCGGACGAGGCCGGAAATCTCGCCGAGCTGCATTTGGAGCGCGATCATGGCGACGGCCGGGCCGATAGCTGCGATCGCCGTGGCGGCCGTCATGGAGGCTGGGATGAATCGCGCCTGGGCGACCAGTTCACCGTTCTTGAAGATCGCCCCGAGCTTGGCGCCGTCCTTTGCTGCCATCTCCCCGCCGCTCTTCAACAGAGACAGCGTCGCATCGTTGACGCGGAAGAGGCCTTGCGCGCTCGATACAGCCTCTGCGACGTTCCCGACGATCGTGCCTGCGTTGCCGAAGGAGCCGAGAGCGGTGGAGAGCTGAGCGCGGTCGAAGGACGGCACCATGTCAAGGCTGATGAGTTCAAGACCGTCGGGGACTTCGCCGAATACGACTGCGACGCCTGGCGTCACCTCGACGAGGGTCGTGGACGCTGCGAGCTCAAGCGCGTCGGACCTGACCTGACCATCCTCTGCGGTCTGCCTGCCAACGGCGTCATCATTACCGGACTCGTCGCGCGGGTCGTCCATGTGGCTCTCCTTCTCGCCGGTGACTGCCTCGTGCCTCCCTCCGACGCCTCCATCAAGTATGTCAGCCGCCTTCGACAGCGCCTGGGTCATCGCAGCACACCTCCTGGTCACACGACTTGCGAGGAGGCCGACCATGCCCACGTTCTTCGATTCGACTGCCGATGCCGCTGAGGCGTCCGAAGCCTTGCGCGGCCTAGCCCACGCGAGCCGGGGCTTCGATCAGCCCGCCGAGATGTACGGGGTGATCGGTGACCTGTCCTCCGGGATGCGGTCGCTGCGGCAGGCGCTCGACCAGATCGCTGATGTTCACGAGCGCAAGGCCGCGCACGCCTTCAACGACGCCGGCAGCCACGAGGCAGGAGTGCGGGACGCGCTCGCCACTGCGGAGGAGTTGCGTCAGGCCGCGAGTCTCGTCGACCGGGCGTATGACCGGCTCGCGGAGGGGTTCATCGCTGCGGGGCGGATCGCTTGGCATCCCGAGCCCGCCGTCGAGGAGGCCGCGCCGTCGCGGTGGGTCAGCGTGGTGTTCCTCCAGGGAGAGGAGGCCGACCGGCCGTTGCGCATCCGCGGCGAGCTGGGGCATGTCGATACGGTGGACTACCTCGCGCAGTGGGACTACGGCGACGAGACCACCCAGGCCGCGCTGGAGAACGGATACGTCTACGACGAGCCCGGCGAGGGCACCAACGACCAGGTGGCGATCTCCGGCGACTACGCGCTGGTCGTCAACCCGCACATCGGCTACGTCTCGCTGCTGCGCCGCTACACCGAACCCGACACCGAGGCTCAGGAAGCCGAACAGACCGCACCGCCCCCGATGCGCGACGGCCCGGAGTTACTGGTGTCGTACTCCTCTCCGGGCGCGCCGAAGCGGACCGACCTTCCGGCCTCGAAATCGGATGGGTCGTGGTTCGAGCCCGCGAAGATCGCCGCGGTGAAGCAGGCGCGGGGGCTGGGGCTGTGATCCAGGATCGGGAGCGGCTGCACACCGCTGTTCTGGTGGCGCCGTCGAAGGAACGGCGAAGGCTCCGCAAGCAGCGCCGCCGGGCAGAGGCCCGATTGCATGCCGAGCAGCGCAAGGCCGCGCTCGCTGCCGCGAAGGCGAAGGCTGAGCAGGAGCGGGCCGAGCGGCGCGCAACGATCTACCTCCCGAAGGCCGGTGAGCCAGGTGCCGCGCGGTTGCGAACGCCAGGCCGGTTCCAGCTGACGCGCCATCAAGACACGTCGGCAACGCTGGCGGGGGCGTATCCGTTCGTCGCCGAGGGCGGCCTCGGTGCCGATGGGGTGTTCGTGGGGCAGGACCTGTACTCGGGTGGGAGCTTCGTCTACGACCCGTGGGTGCTGTACGCGCGCGGCATCATCACCGCCCCGAACGTGGTGCTGGCCGGGATCGTCGGCTCGGGGAAGTCGAGCCTCGCCAAATCGCTCTACGCGCGGTCGTTGCCGTTCGGGCGGCGCGTGTACGTTCCCGGCGACCCGAAGGGCGAGCACACAGCGGTCGCCAACGCCGTCGGCGGACGGGCCATCGTGCTCGGCCACGGACTCAACACCCGCCTGAACCCGCTCGACGAGGGCCACCGACCAGCAGGGCTCTCGGATGAGCAATGGACGAACACGGTCGCGGCCCGGCGTCGTGACCTGATCGGCGCACTCGCCGAGACCGTGCTCGCCCGAGGACTGTCGCCGTTGGAGCACACCGCGATCGACATCGCCCTGACCCAGACGGTGCGGGAGAACGACGTGCCGATCCTGCCGATGGTCGTTGATCGCATCCTCGCCCCGAGTGCGGATGCCGACGGCAGGTTGGCCGAGGACGGCAGGCTTGTCGGCCATGCGCTGCGCCGCCTCGTGGCCGGTGACCTGGCCGGGCTGTTCGATGGGCCTTCGACGGTCGCGTTCGATCCGTCGTTGCCGATGATCTCGCTCGATCTCTCGCGGGTCACCGAGAACTCGACGCTCACTTCGGTGTTGATGACGTGCTCGTCGGCGTGGATGGAGTCTGCGCTGCTCGACCCGAACGGTGGGCAGCGGTGGGTGATCTACGACGAGGCCTGGCGGCTCATGTCCCACCCGGCTCTGTTGCGGCGGATGGATGCGCACTGGCGACTCGCCAGGCACTACGGGATCGCGAACATGCTGATCTTCCACAAGCTCACCGACCTCGACAACGTGGGCGACCAGGGCTCCGCCATGCGCTCGCTGGCCAACTCACTGCTTGCGAACGCCGAGACGCGGATCGTGTACCGGCAGGAGTCCGACCAACTCGGACCGACCGCTACCGCTCTCGGCCTGACCGGCACCGAGCAGCAGCTCTTGCCAAACCTCGGCGTCGGACAAGGCCTATGGCGGATCAAGGCCAGAAGCTTCGTCTGCCAACACCAACTCCACCCCGACGAACTCGCACTATTCGACACCAGCAGCCGTGCAGCCGGAGGCCACCGATGAACCTCAATGGCCCACGCCGATCCACCACGACCGACGACGAGAACACGGCTCCCGTCGAGCTGCCGCATGTCCTCGTGACCGTCGCCGAAGACGGCACCCTCGCCGCGATGGTCGATGGGACACCGTTCGCGTCGCCGGACGGGAGCGCTTGGACGCGGGCGACGTTCGGGCCGCTCATGGATGCCATCACCAAGGACCGCACCATCGCCGTCCGAGTCGAGGTCCGCGAGAACGACGGCAGCGTCTTCACCGACATCCTCCGCACCCGCAAGCCCCGACGCGCAGCGGCACCGACCGAGACCCCGATGCCGGAAACTCGTCGGAGTCGCCACGCCCGACGGATGCCGCGCTTGGCCGAGGTCACCGCGGGCGGGTTCGTCCCCGGCGAGGATGTCGCCGTCGCGACGATCGTCTCCCACACCGACGCCACCGGAACCGGCGAAACCCGGACGCTCATCGACCTCGACGACCTACCCGACGGCACACACGAGGTGATCCTGTTCGGACGTATCTCGGGCACGCTCACGGTGCGGCGGCTGACATGAACCAGCGGCAAGCCGCGGGCATGGGCGACGAACTCACCAACGCCGCCCTCATCGGCCTGATCGGCATGTTCGGCATCGCTCTCGCCCTCCGCGCAGCCGGCAGCGTCGCCGCGTTCCTCACCGGCACAGCCCAGCCCGACGCCGGCGCAGCGGCGGGGCTCGCCGTACTGTTCAACCCCGGCGATCCAGCGACCGCGCTCGGTGCCGACGGGCTCAATCCAGTCGTCTACTGGCTTGTCAGCACGGCACTGCTCGGCGGACTCGCTGCCGGGATCGTCTGGGTGTGGATCGTGCTGCGCCGCCACACGCGGAAGACAGAGACCGACCCGCACCGACTGGCGGGGATCGCGACCAGCCACGAGGTCAAGACCGCCGCATCCGCGAAAGCACTGCTTCACCGCGCGGCCACGCTGCGGCCCTCCTTGGCGTCGCCAGCACCGCAGGATGTCGGCTACCTGCTCGGCGCCAGCCGTGGAACGAAGGTCTGGGCATCGGTCGAAGACTCGATCCTGCTGATCGGCCCACCCCGCTCCGGCAAAGGCCTGCACGTCGTCATCAACGCGATCCTCGACGCACCCGGCGCAGTCGTCACCACCAGCACCAGGCCCGACAACCTCACCGCGACCCTCCGCGCCCGACGCCGCAAGGGCGGGCCAGTCGCCGTGTTCGACCCCCAACACCTCGCCGAAGGCATCCCCGCCGGGCTGCGCTGGTCACCCATTCGCGGGTGCGACGACCCGCTGACCGCGATGATCCGCGCCAACGGGCTCGCCGCCGCCACCGGACTCAGCGCAGGAGGGGTCGAGTCCGGCGGGTTCTGGGAAGGCAAGACCCGCACCGCACTCCAGAGCCTGCTGCACGCCGCAGCGCTCGACGGACGCCCGCCCGCCGAGCTGTTCAGGTGGACCCTTGACCCCAGCGCCGCATCCGAGGCCGTCGCGATCCTCAACTCCCACCCGAACGCCGCGATGGGCTGGGACGACTCGCTAGCCGCGATGATCGATGCCGACCCCAAGACCCGCGACAGCATCTGGCAAGGTGTCTCCCTCGCCCTCGCCGCCCTCGCCGACCCGCGCGTGCTCGATGCCGTCACACCAGGCCCGAACGAACACTTCGACCCCGAAACCTTCCTCACCGAACAAGGCACCCTTTACCTGCTCGCCACCGGCGCCGGAGCAGGAGCCTCCGCATCGCTGGTAGCAGCGTTCGTCGAAGACCTCATCGAAACCGCCCGACGACTCGCCTCCCGCTCACCCGGAGCCCGGCTCGACCCGCCACTGCTGCTCGCACTCGACGAGATCGGCAACCTCGCCCCACTGCCGTCCCTGCCGACGCTCATGGCCGAAGGCGGCGGCACCGGGATCACGACCATGCCGGTCTTGCAGTCCCTCGCCCAAGCCCGCGACCGGTGGAGCGAGCACCAGGCCAGCGCGATCTGGGACGCCAGCATCGTCAAGATCATCCTCGGCGGCGCATCCAACAGCCGCGACCTCCAAGACCTCTCCACGCTCATCGGAGAGCGCGACGAGTACACCGACAGCGTGACCCTCGGCGACCACGGCACCCGCTCCAACCAGCGCTCGATCCGCCGCGTCCCGATCCTGCCGCCAGACCGCATCCGAACACTGCCGTTCGGCACCGGCATCACCATGCTGCGCTCAGCGCCGCCCATCGTCACCGACCTCCGCGCCTGGCCGACCCGGCCCGAAGCCGCACAGCTCCGCACTGACCGCGACGAACTCGAAGCGCTTCTGCGCCACCGTCCCGCCTCCTGACGACGCTTGGAAGCTCCAGTGCACCTGCCTGACAGAGCGACCCACACGCAGTTGGTCGCCCGAGTCAGGAGGAGGCCATCATGGCCATTCACACCCAGGAATCGCTGTCAGGCTTCATCGCTTCGGAGCCGTTGCTCACCGAGACGGCAAAGGGAGACGCCAGGTTCTTCGCCCGTATCGGCAAGGAGCACTTCCGCCGCGAGGACGACGGCTCGTTCACGCAGACCGAGACGACCTACCACCACTTGGTGATGTTCGGGCGTTCCGCTGAGCACGCGCACGCGAGCTTCGCCCAGGGCGACAACTTCGTCGCCGAGGGCTACACGCGGCCGGTCAACTACGAGCGCAACGGTCAGGCAATCGAGGGCGAAGAGTTCGTCGCCAAGAAGATCGGCCACGACGCCGCGCGAACCCGCTACGAGGTCGACCGGACGCCGCGCAATGGAGTGGGCCGGGACGCAGCAACGTACGAGCCGACGCAGCGAGCAGCGACCGCGGCGCACGCCCCGGTCAGCATGTGAGTTCGGGAGTCGAAGCACCATGAACGATCAGCATGAGATGGATGAGCCGGACGTCTTCGACGGACCGCCCCGCGTCACGAACGCGGACATGCCCGAACCGCCGCACCCCGTGAACTGGAACCTGCTGACGGCGCACGAGCTGGAGCAGGAATGGCTCGCGCTGAACCGGTGGGTTGACTGGCTGCGGCGCACCTATGGCCTCCCGGTCGCGGTGGTGCCGCCGTTCTGGCACCACCACCCGGAGATGGTCTGGGAGCTGTCGGCGCTGCACCTGCATTGGCTCGCGGCCTACGACCCCGAGCAGAACGCATCCGCGCCGCTCGGTTGGCACCGCGACTTCGCCGACGCTCGAGAGCGGCTTCGCTACTGGGTCACGGCCTGCGGTACTCGTGGGGACCGCGACCGCCCGACCCGGCAAGCTGCGTGGCCCGGTGAGGACCCGGCATCCACGATCCAGGACTTCACCTTCACCGACCGGGACGCCGAGTTCGTCGAGTTCGTCATCGCCCAAGTCCGCAAGCGCCAGGAGGCCGAAGACGAGTTCTACGCCGGCCTGGACGACGACGAAGCGCAGTAGACCGATGAGCCGCTACGCCAAGAAGACCGACCGTCGCCCCTACGAGGAGCGGTCGTTCTCCGTCCGGGCCGTCCACCGCGAACGCGCCGACCTGCACAAACTCGCCGAGGTTCTCATCCGGCTGACATTGCAGAAGACCGGCGAGAGCCGCGCAGCCCGCGAGGCCGCGCGGGTGCCCGACACCTACCGGGCGGCACCGGATGACCCTGGCCGCCATTGAAGCCGCCCGGTAGAATGGACCGTGCAAGCCTCGCGATGCGGGGTGTTGTCGCCTAAACCTCGCCGCTCGGCGGGCAACACGCACCGAGACCATCGGGTCTCGCCCTACAGCCTTCAACGGCTGCTCTCACGATCAACACCCCTCCCACCAACAGTGGGAGCGCGAGGGTCGAACCGCGTGAGAGTGAGCCCCCGATGACCACCATTGCCGACGATCCGGCAGCCAGCCTCATCGACCCGCCCAAGACTGCGGCTGCCGCCGTGTCGTACCTGCGGGTCTCCACCCGCGAGCAGGCCGAGAAGGGCGGGACCGACGAAGGCTTCTCGATCCCTGCCCAGCGCGAAGCGACCCGGCGTAAGGCCGAACAGCTCGGCGCCGCCATCGTCGAGGAGTTCGTCGACGCGGGAGCCTCAGCCAAGTCGTCCGACCGGCCCGAGCTGATGCGGATGATCCAGTACGTCAAGGCCAACAAGGTCGCGTACTGCATCGTTCACAAGGTCGACCGGCTCGCCCGCAACCGCGCCGACGACGTGAGCATCCACCTCGCACTCCAACAGTGCGGGGTCATGCTCGTGTCCGCGTCCGAGAACATCGACGAGACCCCCTCCGGGATGCTGCTGCACGGCATCATGTCCACCATCGCCGAGTTCTACTCCCGCAACCTCGCCACCGAGGTCGCCAAGGGCATGAACCAAAAGGCCATCGGCGGCGGCACGAACGGGCGCGCGCCCATCGGCTACTTGAACGTCCGCAAGCGCGACGAACTCGGGCGCGAAGTCCGCACCATCGAGCTCGATCCCGAGCGAGCACCGATGATCGAGTGGGCGTTCAAGGCGTACGCCTCGGGCAACTGGAGCGTCAGCCAACTCCACGACGAACTCACCTCGCGCGGGCTGCGCAGCCTGCCCACGCCGAAGAGGCCGGCGAAGCCTCTGGCGGTATCCACCATCCACCGGCTCCTGACCAACCCGTACTACAAGGGCGATGTCATCTACAGGGGTACCCGCTACAAGGGAAACCACCCGGCACTCGTGCCAGCCGAGGTCTGGTACCAGGTCCAGTCCGTGCTCACCGCGCACCAGTGCGCCGTCGAGGCAACCCAAGTCCACGGCCACTACCTCAAAGGCACCATCCACTGCGGTCAGTGCGGCTCCCGACTCATCGTCTCCAACGCGAAGAACCGCCACGGCAACGTCTACTGCTACTTCGTATGCTCCGGTCGGCACTCCAAGCGCACCGACTGCACACGCCAGGCGATGCTCATCGAAGACGTCGAGAAGCTCGTCGAGGACTACTACACCCGCGTCCAGATCACGCCCGCCCAGCAGGATGCGCTCGCGGGCATGCTCCACCACGAGTTCGATCGGCTCATGGCTGCCGAGACCGAGGAGCTGGAACGCCTCACCACCAACCGCGACCGGCTCGAAAGCGAGCAGGACCGGCTCATGCAGGCGCACTACGCCGACGCGATCCCGCTCTCAGTGCTCAAGCGCGAACAAGAGCGCATCGTCGCCGAACTCGACCAGGTGACCCGCCGCATCGACGCCCACTTCGGCGACTACGCCGAGGCCCGCGCCCACCTCGACGACGCCCTCGGCCTGCTCGCCAACTGCGCCGACATCTACACCCGCTGCGACGACACCAACCGGCGGCTGTGCAACCAGGCGTTCTTCACGAAGGTCTTCATCGACGAGGACAACGAGCTGCGGGTCGAGCACAACCGGCCCTTCGAGATGCTCCTTGATCCGCAAGTCAACGCGAATGCCCTGACCTGGGCCGCAGACGCCAACAAGGCCCGAACCTCGGCCAGCGTTTCCGTTGGCAAGGGTTCGAGCCTTGTGCGTGGGGTGGACCTAAGGGGATTCGAACCCCTGACCTCCTCGATGCGAACGAGGCGCGCTACCAACTGCGCCATAGGCCCGTGAACGACATCTACGTTATCACGCTCGGGATAGCCGACAGGACGAAGGCCCCGCATCCCCGTCGTGTGAACGGGATTCGGGGCCTTCGTGGTGGCGGTGACGGTGGGATTTGAACCCACGGTAGGGGGTTACCCTACACAACTTTTCGAGAGTTGCACCTTCGGCCGCTCGGACACGTCACCGCGGATCAGTTTACGACACCGGGGCCGAGCGCGCGAATCGGCGGGTCACCAGGCGGTGGCGACCTCGGCGTGGGCGCGGAGGATGCCCTCCGTGGAGCCGGCGGGGGCGCGGCCGATGCCGCACTCCGTGGCGACGCCGAACTCCGGGGCGAACGGGACAGCGGCGGCGATCCGGCGGCGCGCACCCTCCGCGCCGTCCTCCCGGTGCACGAGGCCGAGGTAGAGCTCCTCGACCGGGGTGAGCTCGGCGAGCGGAGCGAAGTAGGCCTCGTCGTCGTGACCGATCGGCACGGGAAGGTGCAGCCAGGTGAGCGGACGGTGGGCCGCGGCGATGACGGCGTTGGCGTAGCGAACGAGCGCGCCGGCGTCGGTCGGCTCGAAGAAATGCTTCTCCCCCGCGTCGCCGTAACAGAGGTGCACGCCCACCTCGACGTCGTCCGGGACGGCGTCGACGAGGGCGGCCAGACGCGAGACGAGTCCGTCGAACGGGTCACCGGGCCACCACGCCTCCATGACGGCGCCGTAGCCGGAGGCCCCCTCGATGATGCCCATCTCGCTCGCGACGTCCCACTGCACGGCGAGGTCCCCGTGCGGGATCGCGGCGAGGATCTCGTGGAGCTCGCGGAGCATCGCGGCGGTGTACACGGGCTCGATCGCGGCCCGGTCGTCGCCATGGAAGAAGGAGGAGATGACGGCGAGCGGGGTGGGCAGCGACACCTGGAACCGGGTGCCCGCCGCGACTGCTCCCTCCTCACGCAGCCGGGCGAAGAGCCCGTACGACTCGATCGCCGCGGAGGCGTACCCGAGCGGAGGCAGTGCGATGGTCGCCGGGTCCACGCCCTCGGCGATGCGGAGGCCGCGGGCGTCGATGCCGGCGGGGAACGGGATGGGCTCGTCGCCGATCCGCTCGATGCCGTCCGCCTGGCCGATGACGTCGGGCTGGAACATGATCCAGTGGAACCGCTTGCCGACCTCGCCGTCCGGGATGCGGCGCAACCGGTCGCCCAGCAGCTCCGCAGCGGTACGCATTGTGGTCTCAGCGTCGTCGAAGTTCACACTGCCCACGAGAAGGGCACCCTGGGGCTGCGTCATGCCCTCAGAATATCCCTCGCCGACCCACCCCCTTCCGGCCGGGCCACCCCTCTGCGTGCGGCCGGAAGGGGGTGGGACACACGCAAGGGGGTGGGTCGGCGAGGGGAGGTCGGGATTAGGATTGCCTAAGAACCCGCCGCCTCCGGGGGCAGAACGACGGGAAGGATGCAAGCAGCATGGGATTCATCACGTCTGCGGCGCTCGCCGAGACCGGATACGTGGTCCTCGACGACGAGACCACCCCGGTGGACCCGTCCGAGTGGCGTGACCTCGAGTACGTCGGCTGGCGCTCCTCCGGCATCACCCGCTTCGCACCCCTGACGAGCTACGCCGGCGACATCGACTGCAACGGCTTCTGGAACCACACACCCCCGCGCACCGACAAGGACGGCGTCTGGATCCCGGCGCAGGTCACGATCGCCCCGACCCTGCAGCGCCGTGCCCTGGCCCCGGGCGCCGGCGTCGGTCGCTGCCGGGTCATCGAGCTCCAGCCCAACGACTACGCCGACGCGATCTACAACCTGCACCAGGACGACAACAACCGCCTCAATGAGCCGGGCACGGGCTGGGTGGTCCGCGGGTATTACAACCTCACCGACGACACCGACTCGATGCTCATCCTCCGCTCCGACCGGTTCGACCCGGCCACCGAGGTCCGGCTGCCGCTGCGCGCCGGTTCGCGGATCATCGTCGACACGCAGCGCTTCTGGCACGCCGTGTGGCACCGCGGCACGGGCCCGCGGTACGCGCTCATCACCTCCTGGACCAGCGGCCCCGAGCTCGACGCGTACATCGCCGCCCACCACGGCGACCCGCATCCGGCGACGGTCGACCTCGACCCGCGTCTCATCGACGAGGCCCAGGTCGAGATGCACCGACGGATCGAGGAGCGCCGTCGCGCGTTCGAAGCGCAGGGCATCGTGATGGAGCCGCCCGCCGACATGAACCTCGTCGGCTGAGGCTCAGACCGTCCGGCCGCCCTCGATCCGCACGACCCGGTCGACCGTCCCCGCGGGCGGCGCCACGTGCGAGATGAGCAGCACCGACTGCTCCCCCGTCGCCCGCAGCAGGTCGCGCAGCAGGGCGTCCGAGGCCTCGGGGTCGACGCCCGCCGTCGGCTCGTCCAGCACGAGCACCGGGAAGCCGCGCAGCAGCGCGCGAGCCAGGGCGATCCGCTGCGCCTGACCGCCGGACACCAGCGCACCGCGGTCGCCCACCCGGGCGTCGAGACCCCCGCGCTCGCGGACCCACGCCGCGAGGCCCACACGGTCGAGCACGGCGAGGAGCTCGTCATCGGTGGCGGTATCCCTCGCGAAGAGCAGGTTCTGCCGCACGTCCTCGTCGAACAGCTGCGGCTGCTGCTCGCACAGACCGACGATGCGCCGCAGTGCCGGTCCGGACAGGGCCGCCGCGTCGAGGTCGCCGATCCGGTACTCGCCGTCCACGCGGAGGAAACCGACCAGTGCGGCCGCCAGCGAGCTCTTGCCCGCCCCGCTCGCTCCGGAGACGAGCACCCGCTCCCCGGGTGCGAGGTCGAGGTCCACGCCGGTCAACGCCGCCGCGCCTCCGGGCCAGTGCGCCGTGGCACCGCGCAGGACGAGGGCGGGCACACCCGCGACCTCGGCATCCTGCCCCGCGTCGGGCCGCAGCTCCGGCGGCATCCGTTCGGGCAGCACGTCCACGATGCGCTCCGCACTCGCGCGCACGCTCCGCCACGAGGCCGCGGCGATCGGCACGGCGCCGAACACCTCGAACACGACCATCGGCACGAGCACCGCGACCGCGAGCCACGGCGCATCGATCGCCCCCGTGTCGAGGCCCGGAGCCGCCACGGCGAGCGCCCACACGGATGCGGCCCCGGCCATCAGCGACACCACTCCGGCCGCGACGGCCTGCGCGAGCGACGCCCGACTGACCACGCGACGCAGCGCGGCGTCCGCGACGCGGATCCGCTCCCGCGCCTGCGCCTCCGCACCGAACGCGAGGAGCACGTCGAGACTGCCGAAGTAGTCGACGAGGGCCGCGGACACCTCGGCCCGACGCGCCGACACCGCGGCCTCCGCGCGGGAGCCGAAGATCCAGCCGAGCCCGACCGCCGCGAACGCGGCGACGAGGAGGCAGACCGCGAGGGTCAGCGCGGCGGGTGGCGAGACGAAGGCGAGGAAGCCCACCGCTCCGAGGGCGACGACGCCCGAGACGGCAAGCGGCTGCACGACCCGGAGCGGGAGGTTCTGCAGGTTCTCCACGTCGTCGACGAGCGCCGCGAGCACCTGCCCGCGGTCGGTCGCGCCGAGCCCCGCCGGCGAGAGCGGGATGAGGCGGCGCACCATGTCGGAGCGGGTCGTGGCGAGCTGCCGGAGCGCGGCGTCGTGACCGCTCAGCCGCTCCAGGTACCGCGTGACAGCCCGGGTCACGGCGAAGAACCGCACCCCGACGACCGCGATGGACAGCGGCACGAGGGAGTCGACGATCGATGCGCTCACGATCAGCCAGCCGCTCACCGCGAGAAGGCTCACTGCGGCGGCCGCCGACAGCACCCCCCAGATCAGCCCGGGGAGGAAGCGGCGGAACGGCGGCTGCGCGAGCCGGAGGATGTCCCGGACCCGCTCGCTGCGCGTCGTCTCGGTCATGCGCTCACCCCCAGCGCCACGATCCGGTCGGCGATGTCCCTGGCCGAGCGGCGGTGCGAGACGAGGAGGATGGTCGCGCCGGCATCCGCCCGCGCGCGCAGCGACCGCCACAGCCGCTCCTCGGTGTCGGCGTCGAGGGCGCTGGAGGGCTCATCGAGCGCGAGCATCCGCTCCGGGGCACCGTCGTGGCGATACAGCGCCCTGGCCACCGCGACGCGCTGCGCCTGCCCTCCCGACAGCCCTGCGCCCTGCACGCCCAGCACGCGGTCGGCCTCGATCCCCTCCGCGCACGCGGCGTCGAGGGCCCGGCGCACGCGGGCGAGGTCGGGAGCCGCGTCGCCCAGAGCCACGTTCTCCGCGACCGTGCCGCGCATCAGCCCCGGCGTCTGGCCGGCCCAGGCGAGCCATTCCGACGGCGCGAGCTCGACGACGTCCCGTCCGTCCCAGGTCGCGGTCCCCGTGTAGTCCACCGCTCCGCGGAGGGCGGCGAGCAGACTCGACTTCCCGGAGCCACTCGGTCCCTCGATCAGGGTCACCGTCCCCGGCTCCGCGACGAACGACACCGGCGGCAGGTCCCTCACCCGGAGCCCCTCGACCACGAGTCCGTGTGCCACCTGCACGACTCCGGCGCGGCTGCCGGACGAGTCCACGGGGTTCGGTCGTGCATCCGTGTCCGGATCGTGCCTGCGCACCCCGCCGCGGTCCCGGTCGCGCGCCGCATCGAGCACATCGAACACGTCTTCCGTGGCCGCGACGCCCTCGGCCGCGGCGTGGAACTGCACGCCGACCTGACGGATGGGGAGGAAGGCCTCCGGGGCGAGCAGCAGCACGAAGAGCCCGACCCCCAGGCTCAGGTCTCCTGACAGCAGCCGGAAGCCGACCGCGACCGCGATGAGCGCGACCGCGAGCGACGACAGCAGCTCCATCGCGAACCCCGAGAGGAACGAGAACCGGAGCACCTTCATGGTCTCGCGGCGGTACTCGTCGGCGGTCACCTCGATGCGGTCGGCCGCCCGACGGTCCCGGCCGAACAGCCGCAGCGTCGACAGCCCCTGCACCGTATCGGCGAAGCGGGCGGCGAGGTGCTGCAGCGTCTGCCACTGCTTCTTCTGCACCGTGCGGGTCGCGATGCCGATGAGGATGAGGAACAGCGGGATGAGCGGCAGGGTGATGACGGCGGTGAGCCCGCTCGGCCAGTCCTGCCACCACATGACCGCGACGAGCACGGGCGTCGCGATGACGGTGAGGACGAGCTGCGGGATGTACCGCGCGAAGTACGCGTCCAGGGCTTCCAGGCCGTGACCGGCGGTGACGGCGATCTGCGTCTGGTTCCGCTGAGCGAGCCAGCCCGGCCCGAGTCGCCCGACCGCTGCGACGAGCGCCGCGCGCAGCTGCATCCCGGTGCGGGCCGCGGCCTGCGTGCCCGCCGCATCGGACGCGGCGATGAGCAGGCCCCGCAGCAGCGCCGTCGCCAGCAGCCAGAGCAGGGTCACCGTGACGTCGCGACCCGCGATGGCACCGACCACCGCCTCGGTGAGCAGCCACGCGAAGGCGATCGTCACCGCGGTCTGGAAGACGCCGATCGCGGCCGACGCCAGGAGGAAGCCCCGGGCGGCGGCCGCGTATCGGAGCAGCCTCGGATCGACGGGTTTCACGCGTGCGCCGGAGCCCCCTCGATCGACCGGCGGGTGACGCGCTTGCGGAACACCCAGTAGGTCCAGGTCTGGTACGCGATGACCAGCGGGAGGGCGATCAGCGCGGTCCAGCTCATGATCTGCAGCGTATACGGAGTGCTGGACGCGTTGGCGATCGTGAGGCTGAACGCCGGGTCGATCGTCGAGGGCATCACGAACGGGAAGAGGGCGGAGAACAGCATGACGACGGCGAACATGACCGTGAGCATGCCGGCGAAGAACGCCCACCCGTCGCGGCGGACGAGCGAGAAGCCGACCGCCCCGATCAGGCTGACCGCCGCGAGCGCACCGGCTCCGATGACCAGCCAGAGCAGCGGCGCCTCACGGCCCATCGCGATCGCGACCGTCCAGACCACCGTCGCGGCTGCGACGAGGATCGTCGGGATGGCGGCCTTCTTCGCGAGCTTCCGGGCATCCTCGTGCACCTGGCCGTCCGTCTTCAGCGCGACGAACAGCACGCCGTGCAGGAAGAAGAGCAGCAGGGTCGTCACGCCGACCAGCAGCGCATACGGGTTCAGCAGCGAGAAGAAGCCGCCGACGTAGATGTGGTTCTCGTCGATCGCCACGCCCTGCACGATGTTGCCGAAGGCGACACCCCAGAGCAGCGCCGGGACGATCGAGCCGATGACGATCATCCGGTCGAAGCCCTGCTTCCACTTCCGGCTCTCGCGCTGATGGCGGTACTCGAACGAGACGCCGCGGAGGATGAGCGCGAGCAGGATGAGCAGCAACGGCAGGTAGAACCCGCTGAACAGGGTGGCGTACCACTCGGGGAACGAGGCGAACAGCGAGGCCCCGGCCACGATGACCCACGTCTCGTTGAGGTCCCACACGGGACCGATCGTGTTGATGACCTGTCGGCGGGAGACGTCGTCCTTGCCGAGGAACGGCAGCGACATGCCCACACCGAAGTCGAACCCGTCGAGGACGAAGTAGCCGACGAACAGGAAGGCGACCACCCAGAACCAGATCGTTGCGAGATCCATGATGCTCGTTCCTCTCAGTACACGACCGACGGCAGCTGAGCCGTCTCCTCATGGGGCTGTTCGTCGGTGTCCGGCCCCTTCTGGGCGGCCTTGACGATCAGCTTGACCTCGACGACGGCCAGCGCGGCGTAGATCGCGGTGAAGGCGATCAGCGAGATCAGGACCTCGAGTCCGCTCACCCCCGGCGAGACGCCGTCGCGGGTGGACATCAGACCGAACACGATCCACGGCTGTCGGCCCATCTCGGTGAACACCCAGCCCATGATGTTGGCGGCGAGCGCGAGCGGGAACGACCAGATCGCGACCTTCCACATCCACGGCGCGACCGGCTTCGTGGCCTTCTTGCGCGTGACCCAGAGGCCGGCGACGGCGACGAGGGCGGCGGCCATGCCGAGGCCGATCATCCAGCGGAACGACCAGTACGTGATCCACAGGACGGGGGCGAAGTCGGTGAGGCCGGTGCTCGCGTAGGTCTGGGCGTACTCGGCGTTCAGGTCGTTGATGCCGTGCACGCAGGCGTCGAGCGTGTGGGTCGACAGCAGCGACAGCAGGTACGGCACCCGGATCGAGAACAGCTCGGAGCTGCCGTCCGGCGTGCCCAGCGTGAAGATGCTGAAGGAGGCGTCGGCGCCGCAGACCGTGTTGAACGTCGCCTCCGCGGCGGCCATCTTCATCGGCTGCGCGGCGTACATCGCCAGGCCCAGCTGGTCACCGGTGAGCACGACGCCCGCGGTGGAGAAGATCATCGCCCAGAGGCCGAACTTCAGCGAGACGCGCATGGTGTCGAAGTGCTGCCCGCGGGCCAGGTGCCAGGCGGACACCGAGATCACGACACCGGCGGCGAACATGAGCGCGCCGAAGATGGTGTGCGGGAACGCGGCGAGGGCGACGGGGTTGGTCAGCAGCGCCCAGAAGTCGGTGAGCTCGGCGCGGTTGGTCACCTCGTTGTACGTGTAGCCGACCGGGTTCTGCATGAATGCGTTGGCGGCGATGATGAAGTACGCCGACAGGATGCTGCCGATGGAGACGCACCAGATGGTGGCGAGGTGGATCTTCTGCGGGAGCTTGTCCCAGCCGAAGATCCAGAGGCCGATGAAGGTCGCCTCGAAGAAGAACGCCAGCAGGCCCTCGAAGGCGAGCGGGGCGCCGAAGACGTCACCGACGAAGCGGGAGTAGTCCGACCAGTTCATCCCGAACTGGAACTCCTGCACGATGCCGGTGACGACCCCCATCGCGAAGTTGATGAGGAAGATCTTGCCGAAGAAGCGGGTGAGGTGCAGGTACTGGACCTTGGCCGTGCGCACCCACGCCGTCTGGAAGATGGCGGCGACGAGCGCCATGCCGATCGTCAGCGGGACGAAGAGGTAGTGGTAGACGGTCGTCAGCCCGAACTGCCATCGGGCCAGGGCGAGCGGATCAAGCCATTCCATGAGCGACTCCCGTTCTGTTCGACGCCTGCGCGGCGGTGTCGCGCAGCTGCACGGTGCATTCGGAGGGCAACGCGGCCTCGCGCACGCACTCGGCTTCGAGCGGACCCCCCGCTTCTGCCAGGATGCCCTGCATCAGGCCGAGATGCACCTGGCACAGCATCGGGCGGTCCTCCGGCCGGCCGGCCGCGTGCGGGCACGGGCTCAGGTCGACGGTCAGCCCGCGGTCATCCACGACCGGCTCGAAACCGCTCTCCTCCAGGTGCTCGACGAGGGCGTCGAGCTGGTAGGTGGCGTCCCTCCCGAGGGCGCTTCCGGTGCCGGGAAGGACGCTGCGGAGGAGGTCGCCGCGACGGGCGGCGGCCTTGGCCTTGTTCCGCGCGACCGGGCTGGAGGCGTCGGGGGCGCCGGTGGCGGCACGGTACAGCGTACGAGGACGGCCCCGGGTGGTGCGGTGCTCCACGGTCGGGATCACGTAGCCGCCCTCGATGAGCCGCTGGAGGTGCTCGCGCACCGTGTTCGGGTGCAGGCCGGTGGCCTCGCACAGGTCGCCGATCGCGAGTTCTCCGGAGGCACCGGAGTGCCCGGCCTCGAAGAGGAGGTGCAGGATGCGCACCCGGGAGTAGCTGGAGATCGGCCCGCAGACGGACCCGCCGTTGGACATGTCTCAATTATCGGCCGGGACCGGTGGCCGCCGGGGGAACCGGGCCGTGAATAATCGCCTGGTCGATAGGGATGTCTGATCCCGCCGATAGCCTGGGGGCATGGCCACCCGGAAACCCGCTCCCCCCGCGTACGTCTGCACCGAGTGCGGGTGGACGACGGCCAAGTGGGTCGGCCGATGCGGCGAGTGCCAGCAGTGGGGCACGGTCCAGGAGCAGGCCGCGCAGACCGGGATCCTCCGTCGCGTGAACGCGCTCGCCCCGACCGCCGATCGCGCCGCACGACCGATCACGCAGATCACGACCCAGGACGCCCCGCGGCGCACGAGCGGCGTCGGCGAGTTCGACCGCGTGCTCGGCGGCGGCATCGTGCCGGGAGCCGCGATCCTCCTCAGCGGTGAGCCCGGCGTGGGCAAGTCGACCCTGCTGCTCGAGGTCGCCGCGCAGGCAGCGCGGAGCGGGCGACGGGTGCTGTACGCGAGCGCGGAGGAGTCGCCGGCCCAGGTGCGGCTGCGGGCGGAGCGGACGGGCGCGCTGCACGACGAGCTCTACCTCGCGAGCGAGACCGACCTCGCCACCATCCTCGGACACATCGACGAGGTGCAGCCGCAGCTCGTCATCGTCGACTCCGTGCAGACCGTGTCGTCGTCCCTCACCGACGGCGCGGCCGGTCAGCCCAGCCAGGTGCGGGAGGTCGCCGCGACCCTGATCCGGGTGGCGAAGGAGCGCGACCTGCCGATCATCATCGTCGGGCACGTGACCAAGGACGGCCAGGTCGCGGGGCCCCGGGTGCTGGAGCACCTCGTCGACGTCGTGTGTCACTTCGAGGGCGACCGGCAGACCTCGCTGCGCTTCATCCGGGCGCTGAAGAACCGCTTCGGCCCCACCGACGAGGTCGGCTGCTTCGAGATGACCGGAGACGGCATCGCCGAGGTCCCCGACCCGTCCGGTCTGTTCCTGTCGCAGGGCGCCTCCGAACCCGGGACCTGTGTGGCCATCTCCCTCGAAGGCCGTCGCGCTCTCCCGGTCGAGGTGCAGGCGCTCACCGTGCCGAGCAACGCCCCGAACCCCCGCCGCATCGTGCACGGCCTCGACTCCTCGCGGGTGGCCATGGTGCTGGCGATCCTCGAGCGCCGGGCGGGCGTGCCCACCGGCAGCCTCGACGTGTACGTGTCCACGGTCGGCGGCGTGCGGTTCACGGAGCCCGCGGCCGACCTCGCCATCGCGATCGCCGTCGCCGGATCCATCCAGATGATCTCGGTCCCGCGTACGGTCGCCGCCGTCGGCGAGCTCAGTCTCGCGGGTGAGGTGCGGCCGGTGACGCAGGCGGCGCAGCGGCGGTCCGAAGCCGCGCGACTCGGCTACGAGCAGGTCGTGGACGACCGTTCGAAGACGCTGCGTGCCGCGCTGGGAGACGTCAGGGCACGGAACAGCACCCGTCGGCCCGACCGGGACATCCCGCCGTTCTGAGCCGGAGCGCGGCTGAGGTCAGGCGTCGAGGGCCTTGAGCAGTTCCACCGGGTCGGCCTGCATCGGGTGCGGTCCTGCGATGTCGAGGAACACGGTCGTGATCGGGTGCGCGGAGAGGAACGCCCGCAGCCAGGTCGCGTCGTAGATGCCAACGCCGGGCGGCAGGTTCGCCGGCTTGTTCTTCGCGTCGCTGAACAGCAGGAGGGCGAGGTCACCCGAGTTCGGGTCGCGGTAGGTCCAGACCTCGCCGCTGTCGAGCGGGTTGTCGCGGGCGCCCGGCTTGATGAGCGGGACGACGGTGGTGCCGTGCCGCAGGGCGAGCGCGACTGCGGCGACGTCCTGCTTCTCGAGCGCGAGCGCGAGTGCTTCGGACCGGAAGTCCTCCGGGGCGGGCTTCTTCTTCGCGCTCTTCCCGGACTTCGCCTTCTTCGCTGCCATGCATCCAGCTTAGGCATCGGGGCGACGCGGCGGCGCCGGGGAAAGATTGGGGCCCTCTCGAGTCCTCCATTGGGGACTGGGGTACTCGAGAGGGCCCTCGGACTCTCGAGCGGCGGTGTCGAAGCGCTGGGGACGCTGTGATTCGACGCCACTGGGGATGGCATGTTGCCGCATATCGGGAGAGTCACCTCTATGGTATCCCAAAGAGTGAGCCCTGTCAGCGCAGGTGCCGGTCACGCTCTCAGAACAAGAGGATCTGGGTGGTCGTGGCGCTGGGGAAACCGCCGATCGAGACGCCCACGTGATACGAGGCCCCACCGCCGGGAGCCCGTTGCCGGTTCTCCTGCGCGCAGGTCTCGACGCTGGAGCGCGTGCGATCCCAGACGACCGGCTCCTTGCTCACCACGGTGGATCCCGCGGTGAGTGTGGCGATCATGCTGCTGGGGTTCTCCTGGCAGTCGGTCGACCGCCACCACACGTCCGAGCCGCTGGAGACCGTGAAGACCTGGGTCGTGGAGCCGACGTCGATCGTGCAGTCCCTGGTGCCCTTGTTGGTCAGTGAGATGGAGAGCTTCGGCGAGGCGCCGTCGGCGTACGACTCGGCATCCGTCACGGCCTTCACCTCGACGTCCTTCGCCTCGCACGCGACGACGGCCGGAGTGGCGTCCGCAGAGGGCGAGGGTGAGGGCGACGGCGAGGCTGACCCGGACGGCGTCGGACCGGCGGTGGCGGAGGAGGTCGGCGCGGGTGCGGTCCCTTGGCCGTCGGCGGCCGCCCACGGTCGAGCGACGAGGAGCCAGACGGAGGCTCCGACGAGCGCGAGGACGAGGAGCAGTCCCAACAGCACCGCCAACCGCCGACGACGATAGACGGCGGCGGAGTGACGGGGCATGCCTCCAGGTTAAGCGATCCCCCTCCACGAGCCTGGGAGGCGCGAGTTGTCGTCCGGGGCTCAGAGCACCTTGAGCATCCGGGTGTTGCCGAGCGTGTTCGGCTTCACGTGCGCGAGATCGAGGAACTCCTCGACGCCGGCGTCGCCGCTGCGGAGGAGCTGCGAGTACACGTCCGGATCGACGACCTGCTCCCCGATGGGGGTGAAGCCGCGACGGCCGAAGAAGTCGACCTCGAACGTGAGACAGAACAGGCGTGTGAGCCCGAGCGCCCGCGCGTTCTCCTCGAGCTGCTCGACGATCGCCCGACCGACGCCGTGATGGAGCCAGTCGTCGCGGACGAGCAGGGTGCGCACCTCGCCGAGGTCCTCCCAGATCACGTGCAGCGCGCCGCAGCCGATCAGCTCGCCGTCGGCCTCGGCGACGACGAACTCCTGCACGGCGCCGTAGAGCACGGCGAGGTCCTTGCCGAGCAGGATGCGCTGCTCCACCATCGGCTGGAGCAGGTTCCGGATGCTGACGATGTCGGCGCTGCGGGCCGGCCGGACGATGTACGCGCTCACCCGACCAGCCTAGGACCCGCTCCTCCCGTCGGCTCTCAGACGGGGCACAGCTTCGGAGATCCCGACCGACACCCCGCCGCCCAGAGGCTGCGCCCCCGCGTGTCGTCTGTCATCTCCGAAGTTGTGTCCAGGAGGGCGGCGGAGCGGGGACGACGAAGGGGCGGATGCTGTCGCATCCGCCCCTTCGGGTGACCGTGTCGAGGATCAGTCGTTGCCGGTGATCGCCAGGTCGGGCGTGCCGGAGATCGCGCCGCCGCCGGTGTTGACACCGACCGCGACCTTCTCGCCGCGCGGGCCGTGCTCGAACAGGAACTCCCCGTCCTTCGCGTCGACCTTCACGTGGTCGCCCGAGTCGAGCTCGCCGTGCAGGATCTTCTCCGACAGACGGTCCTCGATCTCGTGCTGCATCGCGCGACGCAGCGGACGAGCACCCAGAGCCGGGTCGAAGCCGATCTCGATCAGGCGCTCCTTGGCCGACTGCGACAGCTCGATCGTCATGTCGCGGTCGAGCAGACGCTCGCCGAGGCGCTTCGTGAACAGGTCCACGATCTGCACCAGCTCGCTCTTGCTCAGCTGCGGGAAGACGATGATGTCGTCGACGCGGTTGAGGAACTCGGGCTTGAAGTGCCGCTTGAGCTCCTCGTTGACCTTGCCCTTCATCCGCTCGTAGCTCGTGGCGTTGTTGCCCTCGATCTGGAAGCCCACGGGGCCTCCGGCGATGTCACGCGCACCGAGGTTCGTGGTCATGATGATGACCGTGTTCTTGAAGTCCACGATCCGACCCTGACCGTCGGTGAGGCGACCCTCTTCCAGGATCTGCAGCAGCGAGTTGAAGATGTCCGGGTGGGCCTTCTCGATCTCATCGAAGAGGACCACGCTGAACGGCTTGCGCCGCACCTTCTCCGTGAGCTGACCGCCCTCTTCGAAGCCGACGAACCCGGGAGGGGCACCGAACAGCCGCGAGACGGTGTGCTTCTCGCCGAACTCGCTCATGTCGAGCGAGATGAGCGCGGCCTCGTCGTCGAAGAGGAACTCCGCGAGCGCCTTGGCCAGCTCGGTCTTTCCGACGCCCGTGGGGCCGGCGAAGATGAACGAGCCGGAGGGACGCTTCGGGTCCTTGAGGCCGGCACGCTGACGACGGATGGTCTTGGAGAGGGCCGCGATGGCCTCCTCCTGGCCGATGACGCGCTGGTGCAGCGCCTTCTCCATGAAGACGAGTCGGCTGGACTCCTCCTCGGTCAGCTTGAACACGGGGATGCCGGTCGCCTGGGCGAGCACCTCGGCGATCAGACCCTCGTCGACGACCGCCTGGGTCGCGACGTCGCCCGCACGCCACTGCTTCTCCAGACGCAGGCGCTCGGCGAGGAGGCTCTTCTCCTCATCGCGCAGGGAGGCGGCCTTCTCGAAGTCCTGCTCCTCGGAGGCGATCTCCTTCTGCTCGCGCACGGCGGCGATCTTCTCGTCGAACTCGCGCAGCTCGGGCGGGCTCGACAGGATCGACAGACGCAGGCGGGCGCCGGCCTCGTCGATCAGGTCGATGGCCTTGTCCGGGAGGAACCGGTCCGAGACGTAGCGGTCGGCGAGGTTCGCCGCGGCCACGATCGCACCGTCGGTGATCTGCACCTTGTGGTGCGCCTCGTACCGGTCGCGCAGCCCCTTGAGGATGTTGATCGCGTGCGGCAGCGTCGGCTCGTTCACCTGCACCGGCTGGAAGCGGCGCTCGAGCGCGGCGTCCTTCTCGAAGTGCTTGCGGTACTCGTCGAGCGTAGTGGCGCCGATGGTCTGGAGCTCACCGCGCGCGAGCAGCGGCTTGAGGATGCTGGCCGCGTCGATCGCGCCCTCGGCGGCGCCCGCACCCACGAGGGTGTGGATCTCGTCGATGAAGACGATGATGTCGCCGCGCGTGCGGATCTCCTTGGTGACCTTCTTCAGCCGCTCCTCGAAGTCACCGCGGTAGCGGGACCCGGCGATGAGCGAGCCGAGGTCGAGCGAGTAGAGCTGCTTGTCCTTCAGCGTCTCGGGCACATCGCCCTTGACGATCGCCTGGGCGAGGCCCTCGACGACGGCGGTCTTGCCGACGCCGGGCTCGCCGATCAGGACGGGGTTGTTCTTGGAGCGGCGGGAGAGGATCTGCATGACCCGCTCCGCCTCCTTCTCGCGCCCGATGACCGGGTCGAGCTTGTTGTCGCGCGCGGCCTGCGTGAGGTTGCGACCGAACTGGTCGAGCACCTGCGAGCCCCCCTGCGCACCCGACGGGGTGTCGTTGGACTGCGCGCCGACGGACGCGGGCTCGCGGCCCGGAGCGCCGGAGAGCAACTGGATGACCTGCTGCCGCACCTTGTTGAGGTCGGCGCCCAGCTTGACGAGCACCTGAGCGGCCACGCCCTCACCCTCGCGGATGAGGCCGAGGAGGATGTGCTCGGTGCCGATGTAGTTGTGACCGAGCTGCAGGGCCTCGCGGAGGCTCAGCTCGAGCACCTTCTTGGCGCGCGGCGTGAACGGGATGTGGCCGGTCGGCTGCTGCTGACCCTGGCCGATGATGTCCTGCACCTGCTCGCGCACGGCGTCGAGGGAGATGCCGAGCGACTCCAGCGCCTTGGCTGCGACGCCCTCGCCCTCGTGGATGAGGCCGAGCAGGATGTGCTCGGTGCCGATGTAGTTGTGGTTGAGCATCTTCGCCTCTTCTTGGGCGAGGACGACCACTCGACGGGCTCGGTCCGTGAATCTCTCGAACATGTTGACTCCTTATTCGCACGGGGCGAAGACGCATGAAGCGCTTGTACATCGAGAGTAACGACCAGAAATGGCGGGTATGCCCGTGTTCGCCGTGGGCATAGCGAGGCCTTGACGGGTTTATCGACAGTCGTTATCTTAACGAAAGTCGATAAACACCGACCCACAGGAGGAGCACATGCTCGCCACGGAAAGACGCCCTTCGCTCGCCGACGGCATCGCGCTCGGGCTCATCGCCACCGGTGCCGTCAGCGTCGGGATCGGCGCGATCGTCGCGGTCGCCCAGGCCGCCGGCGCCCTGTTCTCCCCGTCGCCCACGGTCGCGATGCCGGTGCACGACGTCGACCTCTCCGCGCTCGACGGGGTGGCCGGGATCGAGGGCGCCGCCGTCGACTCCGCCCTCGTCACCCTCACCGCGCCGCCCACGGGCGCCCGCTGGCTGCTGCTCCTGGAGACGGCGCTGCCCGCGCTCGCCACCGTGGCCCTGTGCGCGGTGGTCTGGTGGCTGGGCGTCTCCCTCATCCGCTCCCGCCCGTTCCGCGCCTCCCTCGGGTGGATGTTCGCCGTCGCCGCCTGTCTGCTGATGGCGGGCACGCTGTTCGGCCAGCTCGCCGGCGGCATCGGCCGGGCCGAGATCGTGAAGGACCTCGCCGCGACCGACCCCGCGGTCGAGGACGTCCTGTGGACGCTGCTCATGGAGTTCGATCTCGCACCCGTCGGGTGGGCGTTCGCGCTGGCTCTCGTGGCCGGCGTCTTCACCATCGGCCGCCGCCTGCAGCGCGACACGGAGGGACTGGTCTGATGGCCACCACCGCCACCCGCTCCGAGCGGGCCGATGCGATCACCGTCATCCTCTATGCGGCGGCGGCCCTCGTGACCGTCGGCATCGCGACGGTGCTCCGCGTGGGCGGCACCTTCCGCGACGACGGGATCGCATGGACGCTCCCCATCGACGAGCAGCCGATCTCGGCGACCACCGATTCCGGGCAGATCTCGATCGAGGGCATCGCGCAGGAGGCGATGGTCTTCGCGACGGGGGTGAACAGCGTGTCGATCGCCGCCATCGTCGCCGCCATCGCGCTGTGGGCCCTGGCCGCCGTCGCCGTGATCGGCGCGGTCACGCTCGTCGCCTGGAACTTCCTCCGCGGACGGTTCTTCGTGCCGGGCAATGCGCGCGCCTTCGACGTGATCGGCTGGACGCTGGTGCTCGCACCGATGGCGATCGTGATGCTCGAGACGATGGGACGCAACGGCGTGACCGCGGCGCTCGGCCTCGGCGACGGGGAACCCGTGCACCCGATCGAGTTCTGGGCGATCGCGCCGATCTTCGCCACCGGGGTCACCGTCGGCCTCATCGCCGTCGCGTTCCGTCGCGGCATCCGGCTGCAACAGGAGAAGGTCGTGCTGGAGAAGGAGACGGAGGGACTGGTCTGATGATCTCGTTCGGTTCGGAGGCCGTCTGGCCGTCTCTGCTCAACATCGGGATCGCGCTCGCGGTCTGCGCGGCCGTCGTCGCCCTCGTGGTCTGGAACAGCCGTCGCCGTGGCAGTCGCACGGTCGCCCTCGACGCGGCGCTCACGCTGTCCGGGTGGTGGATCACGCTCTCCGCGCTAGGCGCGGTGGTCATCGTCGTCAAGGCCTTCACCGTGGACTGGGCGGAGCTGCACGGTGCGACGACGGTCTTCCTCGACTGGCCCTCGAGCCTCCCGTGCTCGGAATACGGCGACAGCACGACGACCATGCTCACCTGCGGCGGCACGGAGCTGTCGGACTTCACGGTGGGCAACGCCTCGCTCGGGCTGCGCCTCCTCGCTGCGGCCGCACAGCTCAGCACCCTCGCCCTGACCACGATCCCCGCCGTGGTCCTCGCGCTCATCTGCTTCCACCCCCTCCGCGGCCGCGCGTTCTCCCGCACCGTGACCCGCGCCCTCGTCGGGGGTGCGATCGCGTTCGGGGTGCTGGGCGTTCTCTCGGACCTCCTCAACGGCATCGCCGCCACCACCGGACTGCGGGAGGCCCTGCCGGCGGACAGCACCTGGTATCCGCAGACCTACTGGCTCACCGTGACACCGCTGCCGTTCGCCGCGGCGCTCGGCCTCCTCGCCCTCGCCGCGGTGTTCCGTCAGGGCATGCGCGTGGAGCAGGAGCGGGCCGCCCTGGAGCGCGAGACGGAGGGGCTGGTGTGAGCCCGGCGGAGAGCGACGACGAGTTCACGGGCATTCACTGCCGTCTGGACGAGCTGCTGGCGGCTCGCGGGATGACGCTGACGGAGCTGAGCGCCGCCGTGGGTGTCAGCATCGTGAACCTGTCCGTGCTGAAGAACGACCGCGCCCGCGCGATCCGCTACTCCACGTTGCGGGCCATCTGCGAGGCGCTCGACTGCGAGGTCGGCGACCTCCTCGTCCTCGCCGATCGCTGACTCCCGTCGACCCGCCCCCTTGAGCGCGCCCCGGCCTCTTGCGGACGCACGCAGGGGGCCGCGACGCACGAAGAGGGGTGGGTCGGCGGAAGGGCGAGCACGGTCACACAGTGGATTGCAAGCCCCTTCTATGAGTCGGCTGTGAGTGGATACGGTCGTCCCATGATCAGCACCCGCACCCCCTCGCGTCGCGGCCTCCGCCTCCTGGCGATCGTCCCGGCCGCTGCCCTCGCCTTCTCCCTCACCGCCTGCGCCGGAGAGAGCCGCCCTTCGGTCGACGATGTCGCCGACGGCATCCAGAAGGTCTTCGAGGGCACCCCGCAGGAAGAGGCCATGACCGACGATGCCGCCACCTGCCTGGCCGAGGCCCTGGTCGACTCCGACCTCAGTGATGAGACGCTCGGCTACATCGCCGACGGCGAGGACAAGCAGCGGGACGAGGCAGACAAGGCCCTGACGACCCAGATCATCCAGGACAACCTCCAAGACTGCGTCACGCCCTGAGGGCGGGATCGCAGCGAGGGATGACGGCCTCGGGAGGGCGGCCGTCATCCTTCGTCATATCCGCCCAGGGAATTCTCAGGCTCTCCTAGCGTTGAGCCTCATGGCGTGCACCCGGCGCGCCGCGATTCTGGAGTCCCCACCTCAATGAGCACCACCGCACGCGCCCAGAAGGCGCCAGACACCCGCGGGCCGGTCCGGAAGCTGCTGACCTCGTTCGGCTTCCAGATCATCGCCGCCCTCGTCCTCGGCATCGCCGCCGGTCTGATCGGCCGCCAGCTCGGCGCCACGGCCGAGAACCCGACCGCCCTGTCGGGCACCCTCGACACGATCGGCAGCTCCTATGTGACGCTGCTCCGCGCGGCCGTCGTCCCGCTGATCTTCACCGCGATCGTCGCCAGCATCTCGAACCTCCGTCGCGTGCAGAACGCCGCCCGCCTCGCCGGCCAGACGATCCTGTGGTTCGCGATCACCGCTTTCATCGCGGTCATCATCGGCATCGTCCTCGGTCTCGTGATCCAGCCGGGCAGCCACGCCGGCGACGGCCTGGAGCCCGGCGAGCCGTACACGGTCGGCACCTGGTGGAACTTCCTGCTCGGTCTCATCCCGCAGAACTTCCTCGGCCTGACCGTCAGCACCTCCCCCGGCGCCACCGAGGGTGCGTTCACCTCGAGCGTCGGCTTCAACATCCTCCAGGTGATCGTGGTCGCGGCCGTCGTCGGCATCGCGGCGCTCAAGGCCGGCAAGAAGGCCGAGCCGTTCCTCGTCTTCACCGAGTCGCTGCTCAAGGTCATCCAGCGCGTGCTGTGGTGGATCATCCGCATCGCGCCCCTGGGCACGTTCGGCCTCATCGGCTCCGCCGTCATCAAGTACGGCTGGGAGAAGCTCGCCTCCCTCGGCTGGTTCGCGGGCGCGGTCTACATCGGCCTCGCGCTCGTGCTGTTCGTCGTGTATCCGATCCTGGTGCGCACGCACGGCCTGTCCATCAAGCAGTACTTCTCGGGTGTGTGGCCCGCAGTGCAGCTCGCTTTCGTGAGCCGCTCCTCGATCGGCACGCTCCCCCTCACGGAGCGCGTGACCGAGCGCAACCTCGGCGTCCCCCGCTCCTACGCCTCGTTCGCGGTGCCGCTGGGCGCGACGACGAAGATGGACGGCTGCGCCGCGATCTACCCGGCCATCGCCGCGATCTTCGTGGCGCAGTTCTTCGGCATCGAGCTGAACTTCGTGCAGTACCTGCTGATCGTGATCGTCTCGGTCGTCGGTTCCGCCGCCACCGCCGGCACCACGGGCGCGGTCGTCATGCTCACGCTGACGCTGTCCACCCTGGGACTGCCGCTCGAGGGTGTCGGTCTGCTGCTCGCGATCGACCCGATCCTCGACATGGGCCGTACGGCCGTGAATGTCGCGGGTCAGGCACTCGTCCCCGCGATCGTCGCGAAGCGCGAGGGCATCCTCGACGAGGAGCTCTACAACGCACCCCGCGAGGGCCTGCCCTTCGCCGACGACTCCGGCGACGACGCCCCCGAGGCCGACGCCGCTTCCACCCCGGAGCCCGCCGGCGCGCGCTGACCCGGTCTCCTCACGAGCGCCCCACTTCCTTCCGGAGGTGGGGCGCTCTTGTCTCCCCCTCCCCACCCCCGTCGACCCACCCCTTTGCGTGCGTCCCGGCCCGTTGCGGGCGGTCACAGAGGGGTGGGGCGACCGGAAGGGGGTGGGTCGAGGGGAAGGAGGGGTCAGCTGCGGCTCAGGGGGCGGGTCGCGCCGCGGGTGTCGAGCGCGAGCTCCTCGGCGTCCATCGCGGCCAGCAGCTCCCGCATGACCTCCTCGTCGAGCTCCCCGGCATCGCGCTCAGCGACGAGGATCTCCCGTCGCACCTGCAGCCATCCCTTGGTCAGCGCGACGAGGTCGTCGTAGGACGGGCGGGCCACGGTGTCCTCGACCTGCTGCGCATCGTCGGTGTCCTTCTCCACCCGGGTCATGCGCTTCGTGAACGCGTCGAACATGCCGAGGTCGACCTCGCCGTGCTTCTGCTCCCACTCCCGACGCTTCTCGGCGAGATAGGCCTTGCCCGCCTCGCGGCTCTTGGCCTTGACCGTCTCCAACGCCGCGACGTCCTCCTCGTGCTCCTCATCCCCGGCGATCTCCAAGCGCCGGATGAGCAGCGGCAGCGTGAGCCCCTGCAGCAGGAGCGTGCCGACGGTGACGATGAAGGCGACCACGACGATGGCGTGCGCGGCCTCGGTGTCGAGCCCGGCCAGATCGGCGGCGGCCACCGCGATCGCCAGGGTCACCACGCCGCGCATGCCCGCCCAGGAGATGACCGCGTTGTCCTTCCACGTGAGCCGCAGACCCGCCATGCGCTCGCGCACGATCTGCGTCCGCAGCTCGTCCGTGCTCTGATCGCGCCACCGCCGGGACCGCCGGCGACGCTCGTCGAACTCCCCAGACGCGATGCCACGGTCCATGCGTGCGAGCCGGCGGCGGTCCTGGAAGTTCGACCAGGCGCTGATCGGGTAGATGTAGAGCGGCCGGACGACGAGCACCACGAGCAGCACGGCGCCGGAGAGCAGGAGGATGTGCCCCACCGACTCGCTGCCGAGGTCGTTGAGCACCCGCGGGAACTGGAGGCCGATGTAGGCGAACACGAAGCTCTCCAGCAGCAGGTCGGCCGACAGCCACAGCGGCGCCTCCTGCTGCCGGGTCGTGTAGTCGGTGCGCGGGGCGTTGAAGCCGACGAAGAGGCCCATGGCCACGACCGCGAGGACGCCGGAGCCGAGCAGATGCTCCGCGATGTTGTACGCACCGAACGGGGCGAGAAGACCGAAGGTGCCGATCACGACGGGGTCGCCGATGCGCATCCGGAGCTGGTGCAGCACGATTCCGAAGACGAGCCCGATCCCCACCCCTACGCCGACAGCAAGGAGGAACTGCCCGACGCCGCCCCCGATCGACACGGTCGCTCCGGCGAGGATCGCGGCGAACACCCGGTAGAGCGTGAGCGAGGTCGCGTCGTTGATGAGGCTCTCCCCCGACAGCACCGTCATGATGCGGCGGGGCAGACCGAGACGACGACCGATCGCCGCCGCCGACACCGCGTCCGGCGGAGCGACGATGGCCCCGAGCAGCAGCGCGCCCGGCAGCGTGAGCGACGGCAGGATCCACCAGGCCACGAGTCCGACGGCGAACGCGGTGAGCAGCACCAGCCAGATCCCGAGACGGCGGATCTGCGGGAGGCTGCGCTTGAACCCGACGAACGACACGTCGAGGGCGGCGGAGTACAGCAACGGCGGCAGCACGAGGCCGAGCAGCAGGTGCCCGTCGATCTCCAGCTCCGGCACGAACGGCAGGAACGACGCGGCCAGCGCGACGACGGTCACGAGCAGCGGTGCGGGCCACCCGCGCCACCGCGCGACGGCGGCCACGGCGACGGCTCCGACGAGGACGTAGAAGATCCCGGCTTCCATGCGGAAAGCGTAGCGGCGTCGTCCGCGCTCCCCGGTCCGCGGAGCATGGGCGGGGTGTCAGTCGCGGACGGGGCGCTCCCGTCCCGGCCCGTCCGCATCGAGGGCTTCGCGGAGGCCCGCGTTCTCGTCTTGCAGGTCGAGGACCCGCGCGATCCCGGCGATGTTGATGCCGTCCCCGCGGAGCTCGGCCGCGCGACGCAGGCGGGTGATGTCGTCGTCGCTGTACCGACGCGTGCCGCCGTCACTGCGAGCGGGCGCGAGAAGCCCCTTGCTCTCGAAGAGTCGGATCGTCGCCTCCGGCAGATCGACGAGCTGGGCGGCGACGGCGATGCCGTAGAGCGGGGTGCGCGAGTCGCGTGCGGTCATCCGGGTGTCCTCAGGTCGGGGTTGCGAAGAATCCTGCAAGTGTTTTATAACAAATCTATACCTGACGTGCAGATAATCTGCACACCACCTCAGCCCTTGCAGGGCCGCACGAAAGGAGAAACCTCATGGCACTGACCTTCGATCCCTTCAGCCAGCTCGACCGCTTCGCCGCGAGCGTCTTGGACTCCGTGCGCGCGCCCCGGTCGATGCCGGTGGACCTGTACCGCGACGGGGACCGCTACATCCTGCACGCCGACCTCCCCGGCGCCGACCCGGGCTCCATCGACGTCGACCTCGACGGCGGTCAGCTCACGATCCGCGCCCAGCGCACGGCCGACACCCGTGAGGGCGTGCGCTGGCTCGCCCGCGAGCGCGGGGCCGGGTCGTTCCTGCGCCAGTTCTCGCTCGGCGACGGTGTGGACCTCGACAACATCAGCGCCTCGTATGAGAGCGGTGTCCTGTCGGTCGTCATCCCCGTCAGCGAGCGGGCGAAGCCGCGCAAGATCGTCGTCGAGTCCGGCGAACAGCGCCAGGCGATCGACGCCTGATCATCCTGGGGGCGGTGCACTCGCGCCGCCCCCGCTCTTCTCCTCTTCTCACGGAAAGGACGAATCATGGCACTCTCCCCGACCCTCGACCGTTTCCTCGCCGACATGGAGTACCCGGCGACCCGCGACGATCTCCTGCGCGAAGCGGCGCGGGACGGACTGCCGGCGGAAGATCGCGCGGTGCTGCGCGACCTGCCCGAACAGAGCTACAGCGCCGCCTGGCTCATCCGCTACCGCCTCGCCCGCACCGCTCTCGCCGACGCGCTCACCCCCGCCTCGCGACTCGCCGCCTAGGGAATGCCGGAGCGGCCGCCGAGGTTGCATCCGGAGATGAACGACGTCGCCCTCTCCGTCCTCGACCTCGTGCCGGTCCGCTCCGGCCAGACCAGCGCCGAGGCCATCTCCGCCTCCCTCTCCCTCGCCGCGACCGCCGACCGGCTCGACTACCGCCGGTACTGGTTCGCCGAGCACCACAACATGCCCGCGGTCGCCTCGACCACGCCGCCGGTCCTCATCGCGGCCGCCGCCACGCGCACCTCCCGCATCCGTCTCGGCTCCGGCGGCGTCATGCTCCCGAACCACGCGCCCCTCATCGTGGCCGAGCAGTTCGCCGCCCTCGAAGCCATCGCGCCCGGACGCATCGACCTGGGCCTCGGCCGCGCCCCCGGCAGCGACCCCGTGATCACCCAGCTCCTCCGGGGGTCCGGGACCACCAGCGACGTGGAGCAGTTTCCCCGGCACGTGCAGGACATCGCGGCGCTCTTCACCGCCGACGGCGCCACCGTGCGCTTCACCTCCGGCGGGGAGTACACCGTGCGGGCGACCCCCGCCGCGACAGGAGTGCCCGAGGTGTGGCTGCTGGGGTCGAGCGACTACTCCGCACAGCTCGCCGCCTCCCTCGGCCTGCCGTACGTGTTCGCGAACCACTTCTCCGGACAGGGCCTGGAACGCGCCCTCGACCTCTACCGCACGAACTACCGTCCGAGCGAGGAGCATCCGGAGCCGCGGACCTTCCTCACCGTGAACGCCGTCGCGGCACCGACCGCGGAGGAGGCGGAGGCCCGCGCCCTCCCGCAGCTGCGGATGATGGCGCGACTCCGGCTCAACCAGCCGCTCGTCGCGCTGGAGACCGTCGAACAGGCCCTCGCCGCAGAGCACGACGCCGCAACGGACCAGGTGGTCGAGGCCGCGCGGTCACGGTGGTTCGTCGGCACCGGGGAGTCCGTCGCCGCGGAGGTCCGCTCCTTCGCGACGACCTACGGGGTGGACGAGGTCATGCTCTCCCCGGTCGCCGGAGCCTACGACGCGGAGCCGAAGGACTCGGCTGCGGGGCGCGCCAAGACGCTGGAGCTCGTCGCGGGCGCGTGAGTCGCGTCTCGGGCGCGTGAGTCGTCGCGTCTCGCGTCGCGGGATCGATAGCGGTCCCCGGAGCGGTCCGGCCGGCACTCTTTTGATCCCGGGTCCGGCCCCTTCCGAGGTGCGGGATCGATAACGGTCCCCCGCCTGCCCCGTGCGGCACCTTTTTGATCCCGCACCCTTGACACCCGCCGCCCCCTCGCTCACGCCATGTGCGCCGAGCGCCTCGGCACGCGGGACCAGAAACGTGCCTCGGACCGCCATCGGAGGGGCATCTCTGATCCCGCTCGACGGGGACGTCTTCGCCACAGGTCCGTGTAGGTTCGGGTTTTCCACAGGAGCCGGACGGAGCGAGAGGAGACCGTCGGAGGGCGGGCACGCCACGGACAGCATGGACGCATGCGACACCGGATCCCTCTTCCACCTGACCTCGGCCCTCACTTCGCCGTCCGTGACGCCGCTGCCATCGGGGTCGGGCGGAAGAGGTACTCCAGCCGAGACCTCTCGCGGCCGTTCGCCGGCGTGCGGTCGACGGTGGAGCCCGCCACCTTCGACGATCGAGTCGCCTCCTACCTGCCGCGCCTCCGCCAGGGCCAGGCCTTCGCCGGCCGTACGGCCCTGCGACTGTGGGGCCTTCCCACACCCGTCCGCTGGTCACCCAGCGAGCCCCTCGATGTCGCTGTGCCCACCGGGACATCACCGCCCCGGACGGCCGGTGTCCGGGGGCGCCGTATCGCGCCCGGACGGGCAGATGCGTGGGACGTCAACGGAGTGCCGATGGTCGACCCGGTCAGCACACTGTTCCTGTGTGCACGGGAGTTCGCGTCGACGCCGATGGTCGTCGCGCTTGATGCCCTCCTAACGGCGTCCGATGTCTATCCGGGGCTGAGGACGGGCCGGCCTGTGGCAACCGCGGACAGCATCGAACGGCACTTGGTGCGATGGGGACGCTTCCCCGGGTGCGGCCGCATCCGAGAGGCGCTGCCGCTCGCGCGCCCGGGTGTCGAGTCCCCGAAGGAGACGGAGACCCGCCTGCTGCTCGTGAGCCTCGGACTGCCGGAGCCCGCCGTCCAGCACGTCGTCTCCCCGGGCGGACGCTTCCTCGCCAGGGTCGACCTCGCTTATCCGGAATACCGCATCGCCATCGAGTACGAAGGCGACGGCCACCGGACGGACCGCGATCAGTGGCGGGCCGATATCCGGCGCCAACGCGACCTCGAAGACCACGGGTGGCTCGTGATCCGGATGACCGAGCTCGATCTGCGCGATGGCGGAACGGTTCTCGCCGCGCGCGTCCGTCGTGCGCTCGACCTTCGACGCCACCTCTGGGGTTGAGGTCCGTGTCACGGGCCGAACGGGAAGGCTTCTCCCCGGGAAGGGGCTGGCCCCGGGCCGCACTGAGGCGTAGCCTCGGCCGCAGAGAGAGGGGTTCGACGATGAGCACCAAGACACTCGCACTGTGGGTCGCCTACGGGACGAACGGTGTGGTGGGGAGCATCCGCCACGATGAGGACGGCTATGTGGTGACCATGGCGGGAGCGGACGCGGCGGCCGGCACCTATCCCAGCCTCGCCTCCGCGAAGGGCGCGCTGCACGCCCGCATGCTGCCCGGCAGCGCCTGGCCGCGGTTCCAGGAGCACTGAGCACCCCACCACGCGTGCGGGATCGGAAAGGCGCCTCCTGCGACGGGGAGAGGCGCGAATCTGATCCCGCAGTGATCGCTACCGCGGGAGCGAGGCGGTATCTCCGCGTGGGTGTGTCCGGACGCTGCCCCGCAAGGCCACGAGTACGGGGATCAGACGCGCTCGTCCCGCACAGCCTCAGGCGCCGGGATCAAAAGGGTTCCTCGCCGCGCCCGGAGACGCGCATTCTCGAACCCACGTAGATGATGCGGCGCGATGCGGGATGGAGAACGTGCGCGAGTCGGGTCGGGGACGTGCGTTTTCGATCCCGCACCCGGCATCCCTGCGGGACTCCAGGACTCCGGGACTCCGGGGCTGCGGGCCGGCGGGACTGCGGGACGGAATCCGCGCGTTGACCGCGTCGGGGAGGCGCGAGATGGATCCCGCATGCGCACGGCACACGGGGGCGCGCGACGCACGGGCCGCGGCGAGACTCAGGCCTCGGGTTCGCCGGAGAGGATGCCGCGGAGCCAGTCGCGGGCCTCGATGAAGACCTCGTCCGAGTAGCGGTCGGGGTACTGCACGATCTGCCGATCGGCACGGGGATAGGACCCGAGGAACACCACGCGGGGGCTGAAGCGGCGGATCCCGAGCAGGGCGTCGGCCATCCGCTCGTGCTCGATGTGACCGTCCGCGTCGATCACGAACCGGTACCGGCCGAGCTCGTCGCCGATCGGCCGGGACTCGATGAGCGAGAGGTTGATGCCGCGCGTCGAGAACTGCTCCAGCATCTCGAGGAGCGAACCAGGGTGGTCGTGCGGGAGCTCCACGATCAACGAGGTCTTGTCGGCACCGGTCGGCGCGGGCGAACGCGTGGTCCGCGTGACGAGGACGAACCGGGTCACGGCCGCCGCGTTGTCGCCGATGCCCTCGGCGAGGACGTCCACGTCGTAGTGCTGCACGATACCCGGGGCGGCGATCGCGGCCTGCGCGGGCGAGCTGCCGTCGAGGACACCGATGGCCGAGGCGACGTTGCTCGCCGCCGGCACGTGCGAGTGGGTCGGAAGGTGTTCGCCGAGCCAGCCGTGGCACTGCGCGTAGGCGACAGGGTGCGCGGCGATGACCTCGACCTGGTCGAGAGTGGTGCCGCGCGGTGCGACGAGGACGAAGTTCACCCGCACGAGGTACTCGCCGATGATCCGGAGCCCCGGCAGAGTCGCCAGCGCATCCTGCGTGGTGGACACACCGCCCTCGATGGAGTTCTCGATCGCGATCATGGCCGCGTCGCTGCGTCCTTCGAGCACATCCGCGAGCGCCTCACCCACGTTGTGCACCGGCCGCCAGTCCTGCCCCCTGGCCTCGGCCACCTGGTCGAGCGCCGCCTCCGTGAAGGTTCCGGCTGGTCCGAGATAGCTGTAGGTGCGGCGTGCAGTCACGGCGTTCAGCCTATCCCTCGGTGACTCATCGCAATCCCGCATGTCAAGCCGGATGCGAGCATCCGCCGCACGGGGCAGACTGAGTGCATGAGCAGCCGTGCCGGCCTCCCCGCGGAGGAAAGTGACCTGATCGACGTCGACGAGCTGATCGCCGCCTACTACGACCGCGTGCCGAACCCGGACGTCCCGAGCGAACGGGTCGTGTTCGGCACCAGCGGCCACCGCGGCTCGTCGCTCACCAAGAGCTTCAACGAGAACCACATCCTCGCCACGACCCAGGCGATCGTCGACTACCGTGCGGCGCAGGGCATCACCGGCCCCCTCTTCCTGGGGCGCGACACCCACGCCCTCTCCCTCCCCGCAGAGCGGAGCGCCATCGAGGTCCTGCTCGCGAACGGAGTGGACGTGCGCGTCGACGCCCGGGACTCCTGGGTGCCGACCCCGGCGCTGAGTCACGCGATCCTCACGTACAACCGCGACCGCGCCGCCGACGACCCGGGGCGCGCGGACGGCATCGTCGTGACCCCCTCGCACAACCCGCCCCGCGACGGCGGCTTCAAGTACAACCCGCCCCACGGCGGTCCCGCCGACACCGATGCGACCGGCTGGATCGCCGACCGCGCCAACCAGCTCATCGCGGGCGGCCTGGCCGAGGTGCGCCGCGAGCGCTTCGCCGACGTGGACTGGGACGCCATCACCGGATACGACTTCCGCGACGCCTACGTGCGCGACCTCCCGTCGATCATCGACATCGAGGCGATCCGCCGCGCCGGCGTACGTATCGGCGCGGACCCGCTGGGCGGCGCCTCGGTGGAGTACTGGTCGCTGATCGCCGAGATGCACGACATCGACCTCACGGTCGTCAATCCCGAGGTCGACCCCACGTGGCGCTTCATGACCCTCGACTGGGACGAGAAGATCCGGATGGACCCGTCGTCTCCGTCGGCCATGGCGTCGCTCGTCGCGAAGAAGGGCGACTACGACATCCTCACCGGGAACGACGCGGACGCGGACCGGCACGGCATCGTCACCCCCGACGCCGGGCTCATGAACCCGAACCACTTCCTCGCCGTCGCCATCGACTACCTCTTCTCGCACCGGGAGCACTGGCCGCGCGAGTCGGCGGTCGGCAAGACGCTGGTGTCGTCGATGATCATCGACCGCGTGGCCGAGTCGCTCGGGAGGCGTCTGCTGGAGGTCCCGGTCGGCTTCAAGTGGTTCGTGCCCGGGCTGCTCGACGGTTCCGTGGCGTTCGGCGGCGAGGAGTCGGCGGGGGCCTCGTTCCTGCGGCACGACGGCTCCGTATGGTCGACCGACAAGGACGGCATCCTCCTCTGCCTGCTCGCGGCGGAGATCCTCGCGGTGACCGGCAAGACCCCGTCGCAGCGCTACGCGGAGCTCGAGGACGCCTTCGGTTCGTCCGCCTACCAGCGCGTCGACGCCCCGGCCACCCCTGAGCAGAAGGCGACGCTGGGCAAGCTGACTCCGGAATCGGTGACGGCGACCACCCTCGCCGGCGAGGACATCGTCGCGAAGCTCTCGCACGCTCCCGGCAACGGTGCGGCGATCGGCGGCCTGAAGGTGCAGACTCCGCACGCCTGGTTCGCCGCGCGACCGTCCGGCACCGAGGACGTCTACAAGCTCTACGCCGAGAGCCTGCGCGGCCCCGAGCACCTCGCCGAGGTGCAGGCCGAAGCCCGCGCCGTGGTGTCCGCCGCCCTCGGCGACTGACTCCGCCCCCGCGGGATCCGCGGGTGCCGCGGGATCCGCGGGTGCCGCGGGATCGAAACCGCTCCCCTCGGCCACCGCCGAGGGGAGTTTTCGATCCCGCACCCCGGTGGACACCTCGTGCGGGATCGAGAGTGCGCCTGGCACGCGCCGGAGTGGGACGTGATCGATCCCGCGACCCGGGTCGAGCGAATCCACCGAGTGCGCGCGTACGTCCCAAGGCCGTGGCGACGAGTCCTTCCGTTGTCGCAGGTCGGCCGCCCGTCTTCCGCCCACCGCTCCCGGTCGCGGGGTCGAAAACGTCCCTGCGAGAGATCGCGGAGGAGCGGTTTCGATCCCGTCCCGCCGGCCACCCCTGTCGCGGGATCCAAAACGTCCCTGCGAGAGACCGCGAAGGAGCGGTTTCGATCCCGTCCCGCGGGCCACCCCGGTCGCGGGATCGAAAACGTCCCCGCGAGAGACCGCGGAGGAGCGGTTTCGATCCCGTCCCGCCGGCCACCCCTGTCGCGGGATCGAAAACGTCCCTGGGGGCCTTCGCGGAGGGGCGGTTTCGATCCCGGACGATCCCGGACGGGACGGGGCGGGACGGGACGGGACCGGACGGGGCCGGACGGGACGGGGCGGGACGGGACGGGGCGGGACGGGACGGGACGGGACGGGGTCAGTCGGCGTCGGTGGAGGAGCCGAGGAGCTCGCGGACGCGGCTGGAGACGCGGTGGAACTCCTCCGTCTCCAGAACGTCGGCGTAGCCGCGGCGGGCCGGGAGGTCGACGCGGTGCTCCTCCAGGATCCGTCCGGGGCGCGGACCCATCACGATGACGCGGCTGGCGAGGTAGACGGCCTCCGCGACCGAGTGGGTCACGAGCAGCACGGTCGTGCCGGTGGCGCTCCAGATCCGGTTGAGCTCGACGTTCATGCGCTCACGCGTAAGGGCGTCGAGGGCACCGAACGGCTCGTCCATGAGCAGCACCCGCGGCTCGTGCAGCAGCGCCCGACACAGCGACACCCGCTGCTGCATGCCGCCGGAGAGCTCGTGCGGCAGCGACTTCTCGAAGCCGGTGAGGCCGGTCATCTCGATGAGCTCGTCGGCACGGGCCTGGGCCTTGCGCATGTCCATCCCGCGCATCTCGGCCTGCAGGAGGATGTTGCCGCGGACGCTGCGCCATTCCAGGAGCGCCGCCCGCTGGAACACGTAGCCGATGTCCTGCCGCGGACCCCGGACCTCGTCGCCGCGCAGGCGGATGCTGCCCCGGCTCGGAGCGGTGAGTCCGGCGACGGCCTTCAGGAGGGTCGACTTGCCGCAGCCCGAGGGCCCGGCGATGGAGAGGAACTCCCCCTCCTCGACGCGCAGGTCGACGCCCTCGAGGGCCGTGACCTGGCGCCGCTTGGAGGCGAAGGTGATCGCGAGATCCGAGACCTCGAGCGCCGGAGCGGTGCTCGTGGCCGCGGGTCCGCGTTCCTGCTGAACGTGAGTGTCCATGACGATCGGTCTCACTTCCCGGGGGTGAAGGCGTCGTCGAAGTAGGTCTCCACATCGCCGTCGCCCGAGATGAGCCCGGCCTCGGACAGCACCTCCAACGTGGACTCCCAGTCCTCGGTGGCGTTCGCGCCGGGAGCCTGGCCCTCGGTGGCGTCGGTGTGGAGCAGCTCGATGGTCTCCTCCCACTGGTGCAGCAGGACCTCCTGCGACGGCATCTGCGGGTCCTTGCCCTCCATCGCGGCCACTGCGGCCTCGGGGTCCTCCTGCGCGGCGTCGAAAGCCTCCGAGGTCGCGGCGACCAGCGCCTCGACGAGCTCCGGGTCGTTCTCGATGGTGTCGGTCGGCGCGATGAGGCCGTTGCTGAAGAAGTTCAGGCCGGCGTCGGAGTAGCGCAGGTACTCGACGTCCTTGCCGCTCTTGTCGGCGATGGTCGGACCCTGGTCATGTGCGAAGCCGATGAGACCGTCGACCTTCCCGGACAGCATGGCGGCGATCTTCCCCGCGGCGTCGAGGTTCTGCTGCGTCACATCGCCCTCCTCCAGGCCCACGGCCTCGAGGTACATCGGGAAGGTCGTGGTCGGGGCGTCGCCCGCGGAGACCGCGATGGTCTTGCCCTTGAGGTCTTCGGGGCTGGAGATGCCGGAGTCGGCGAAGACCTGCACGGCCGACGGCGTGGTCTGCAGGAAGACGCCGACGCTCTTGATGCCGACGCCCTTGTCGATGTTCGCGAGGACGGCGGGGGTGTCCGCCCAGCCGAAGTCGACCTGCCCCTGCCCGACGGCCTGCGCGGTCTTCGTCGAGCCCTGGCCGGCCTTGATCGTGAGATCGATGCCGTGCTCCTCGAAGATGCCCTGGTCGACGCCGTAGTAGAACGCCGCGTGCTCGCCGTACGGGTACCAGTTGAGCATGAGGGTGACGGGCGTGAGCTCCCCGCCGTCACCGTCGCCGGAGCTCGCCGGGGTCGTCGATCCTCCGCAGCCGGAGAGGGCGAGCACCGCGGCGGACGCGAGGGCGATCGAGCTGAGGATGGTGCCTGACTTCTTCATCAGTGCCTTCTTTCGTGGGGGCGAGGGGGGTCAGAGTCGGACGGTGGCCGCGGCGACGTCGCGCTTGGAGGCGTGCCACGGGATGAGGAAGCGTTCGGCGATCTGGATGATGCCGAAGAGGATGACGCCGAGCAGCGACATGATGATGAGCGCGGCGAAGAGCATGGCGGTGTCGAGGTTGCCGTTGGCCTGCAGGATCACGTAGCCGAGGCCCTCGTTCGCGCCGACGAACTCGCCGACGACGGCACCGGTGACCGCGAGCGTCGCGGCGACCTTGAGACCGGAGAGGAGCTCGGGCAGCGCCGCGGGCAGCCGCACCTTGAGGAAGGTCTTGAAGCGGCTCGCTCCCATGGTCGACGCGAGCTGGAGGATCTCCGGGTCGACGGTGCGCAGGCCCGCGAGGCCCGAGATGACGACCGGGAAGAACGCCATGAGCACGGCCACGAGGATCTTCGGCTCCGCGCCGAACCCGAGCCAGACCACGAACAGCGGAGCGATCGCGATCTTCGGGATGACCTGGGCGAAGAGGATGACCGGGTAGAGCGTCTGCTCCAGACCCCGCGAGTACACCATGAGCACGGCGACGAGGACGCCGACGACGACCGCGATGACGAAACCGATCACGGTCTCGTAGGTGGTGACCCAGGTGTTCTGCGCGAGGTAGGCGGCGTTGTCGGTGAAGGCCGCCCAGGTGTCGGCGGGCGACGGGATGATGAACGCGGGCACCCACCCGAGGCTCGTGGAGACCCACCAGAGGGCGAGCACCGCGAGCACGAAGACGAGCGGGTGCCAGTGACGGCTCCACCAGCGGACGATGCCCGGAGGCTCGGGGCGGTCGGCGGCGATCGCCAGGGTCATGGTCGCGGAGGGGGCAGACGACATGGGGTCCTCGACATCTTCGTGAAGGATTCGGGAAAGCGCATTCCCGTTCGGTGTTGCGAGTCTATGCCGACCGTTCTGCCGTGTCAACGCACCGTGTCGCACCCGCGCGGATCTCGCGCGTCGGGGCGGCCTCCGGGTCGGTCACCGCGACCGGGCCAGCTCCGCGCCCGCGACCCGGAGCCAGCGCGCGGGGTCGGCCACGGCGGCGGCGGACGACCCCGCCAACGCGGTCAGCGACACGGCCCGCGTGAACAGGCCGGCGTCGGCATCGTCCGCGATCCGACCCGCGGCGAGCAGAGGACGCGCCCCCGCCTCGACGGCGAGCGCGGCGAGGAAGGACGGCACCTTCCCGTCACCCGACTGTCCGTCGTACGACCCCTCGCCGGTGATCACGGCCTCGGCGCCACGGACGGCCCCGGCCAGTTCGACGAGCGCGGCCACCTCGGCCGCCCCCGGGGCGAGGATCCCGCCCCAGCGCACGAGCGCCGCCCCCGTACCGCCGGCGGCACCCGTGCCGGGGAGCTGCGGATCGACGGGAAGGAGGGCGGCGAGACCGGCGAGCGCGTCGTCGACCCGGGCGATGTCGCCGGGCTCCGTGAGCCCCTTCTGCGGACCGAACACCGCCGCCGCGCCGCAAGACCCGGTGAGCGGATTCGTGACATCGGTCAGCACGCGGACATCCGGCGCGGTGCGCAGCGCGCCGAGATCCGCCGTGGCGATGTCCGCCAGACCCCGGGCTCCCCTCGCGACCGGCCGACCGTCCCCGTCGAGGAAGCGCGCGCCGAGGGCGGCGAGCATGCCGGTGCCGCCGTCGGTCGAGGCGCTGGAGCCGATGCCGAGGATCAGTCGCGAGACGCCGTGATCGAGGGCGGCGGCGATCGCCTGCCCGAAGCCGGTCGTATCGGCATCCCAGGGCCGCAGGCCGTCGAGGAGCTCGATGCCCGAGGTCGAGGCGATGTCGACGACGCCCGTGCCGCCGGGAGCATCGGTCGTGCTCGGCAGGAGCAGCCAGGACGTCTCGACGGGAGCGCCCGCCGGGCCGTCGACGGTGACCGGCATGCGCTGTGCATCCGGTACGGCCGTCGCGAACGCCGCGACGGTCCCCTCCCCGCCGTCGGCCATCGGGCGGAGGACGATGTCCGCCGCCGGCTCGACCTCCCGCCAGCCGTCGGCGAGCGCTGCCGCGGCCTCCGCCGCCGTGATCGTGCCCTTGAAACTGTCCGGAGCGATGACGACGCGGGTCATGCCCGGAGCCCCGGGGTGCTCGCGCGCACGACCACCTCGAGCGGGAGCGTCGGCTGCTGCCAGTCCTCGTCGACGATCGCGCGGAAGGCCTGATACCCGGCATCGCTCAGCGGCACGCAGACCGTGGTGAGGGCCGGTGTCACATCGCGACTCGAGGGCACGTCGTCGAAACCGCAGACGGCGATGTCCGCGCCGACCTCCCGGCCCGCCGCGCGGATGGCCGCCATCGCCCCGATGGCCACCACGTCGCTGATGCCGAACACGACGGTACCCTCGGGGACCCCGGCTGCCAGGGCCTCGGCCATCGCCGCCGCCGCCGACTCGCGGCGGAAGTCTCCGCGGACGGTCTGCGCGACCTCGCCGCCGCCCTCCGCGAACCCGGCGCGGAAGCCCGCCAGCCGGTCGTCCGAGGTGCGCACGCCCTCCGCCGCCCCGACGAGCACTGCCGAGCGATACCCGAGTTCCGCCATCCGACGGCCGAGCGCGGCGGCCCCGGCCCGGTTGTCGATCTCCACCCGGCGGTCGCCGTCGCCGTCCGCGCCGAACGCGACGACACGGCCCCCGAGGCGGGTGAACTCGGCGAGCTCGCGGGCGGTCTCCGCCTGCCCCTCCTCCTGCGTGCGCGAGGCGGCGAGGATGAGCCCCTGCGGTCGCTGTCCGCGCAGCGCACGGACGATCCGCGCCTCCCGCGCCGGGTCGCGCTCGGTGATGGCCACGGTCACGACGAGACCCTGCTCGTCGGCACCCCGCGCGACCCCCGATGCGATGAGTCCGAAGTAGGGGTCGGCGATGTCCGCGACGAGGAGCGCGATCACCGGCGAGCGTCCGCGGGCGGTCGCCTGCGCGGAGACGTTGGCGGTGTAGCCGAGGGCTTCGGCGGCGGCCTCCACGCGTTCCCGGAAGGGCGCCGCGACCTTGCGCTCGGAACCGTTCAGCACGCGAGAGGCGGTCGCCAGCGAGACCCCGGCCTCGAGCGCGACGTCATGCAGCGTGGGCGCCGGTCCCCGGGCGTGACGGGGGCGACGCGCGGCCGGCGGCTCTGCCGGTGTGGCGGACGGGGTCATGCTCTGAGCCTACCGACGAGGACGGATCCGCTTCGAGGGACGCTCACGGCCGCCGTCCGAGGAAACCGAGCAGGGCGGCGGCCTCACCGGCGAGGAGCTCGGGGGCGTCGTCGGGCACGAACTCCAACAGGGCGTCACGCGGCGGGTGCGGGGTGGCGGCCGCTTCCGCGAAGAACCGTGTCCAGAGCGCGGACCTCGAGCGCAGCGGGTGCCGTTCGGTGCGCGGCCACCAGGAGAAGACATGAGCGGCGGAGACATGGGGGCTGAGCCGACGGAACTCCTCGAGCACCGCGGGGACGGCGGCGCCGACCGTGGGCTGCCAGTACGTCGACAGCATCGGGTGGTCGACCTCGTGCAGGAGCTCGAGGGTGGCCGGGGCGGTGTCGGCGAGCGTGCCGCCGTGGAACTCCAGGGCGAGCCCGATACCGCGGGCAGCCGCCTCGACCGCCGCCGCGCGGAGCCGCGTCACGACGCGGGCACGCTCCTGCGCGGACACCTCCGCGGAGCCGTGACTCCCTGCCCACACCCGCACGCGGTCGGCTCCGAGGGCCGCGGCACTGTCGAGGACCGCGGTCAGCGACTCCTCCGATCCGGCGCGGAAGTACGACCCGTAGGACGCGACGGCGAGCCCGGCATCCGTGGTCATCCGCGCGACCTCCGCCGCGCGGCCGACCTCCCCCGGTGGCACATGCACGTCCCCGCCCCACTCGATCACGTCGAGACCCGCGGCGGCCGCGAGCGCGACGATCCTCTCCGGCGGCAGGGCACGGAACGTCACCGAGCACAGTCCCGCACGGATCCCCGTCATCCCGTCATCCTCTCAGTCCTCCCGATCTCCTTGGTCGGACGTCCCGGCCCGTTCCGTTCCCCGTCCTCGAGTCCCACCTGCACGACCCCGTCCCGCCTGCACGACCGAAACCTAGGTCTGATCGTGCCCACGGACCCGGGTCGTGCAGGTGTCCCCCCGTCGGCCGACACACGACGACCGACACACGACGACGGGACCGGGACGGATGCACGACCCGGGCACGTCGGGACGACCGACACCCGGGGACGGGTCGTGCATCCGGGAACGGGTCGTGCATCCGGAACCACGCCGGGACCAAGGAGGGACCGGAGACGGAGGGACCGGGACCAAGGAGGGACCGGAGACGAGGGACCGGGACCAAGGAGGGGCCGGAGACGGAGGGACCGGGGATGGGGGTCACCGGGGCTCACAGGTGGGGGGCGACCGCCGTCGCGAAGGCCTCGGCCGTGCGTCGGACCACACGGGCCGGGTCGTCGGCCCAGACGTCGGCATGGAAGATCTCCACCTCGATGTCGCGGTCGTAGCCGGTGTCCTGCACCGCCCGCGTGAGGGTGCCGAAGTCGATCACTCCGTCCCCCGGATAGTGCCGGGAGAGCAGGGGGTCTGCGGCGAGGGGGGTCTTCCAGTCGCACACCTGGTACGTGGCGATGCGCCCCTCCCGTCCGGCCCTGGCGATCTGGTCGAGCACCTGCGGATCCCACCAGATGTGGAACGTGTCGACCGCGGCACCGACCACGGAAGGGTCGAAGTCCGCGGCGATGTCGAGCGCCTGACCGAGGGTGGAGACCACGGCACGGTCGGAGGCGTACATCGGATGCAGCGGCTCGATCGCAAGGGTGACCCCGGCGGCGCGAGCGTCGTCCGCGAGGGCGCCGATGGCGTCGCGGACACGCTCACGCGCCCCGACGAGGTCACGCGACCCCTCGGGCAGACCGCCGGCGACGAGGACGAGCACCGCGGTCGAGCCCTCCGCACCGGCCGCCGCGAGGGTGGCCGCCTCCTCGATCGCCCGGCGGTTGTCGTCGAGCGCGGCGTCACGCTCCGGACCGGGCGGAAGCGTGAAGAAGCCCCCGCGGCAGTGCGTCGTGAAGCGCAGGCCGGAGTCGGTCAGCATGCGGGCGGCGACATCGAGTCCCACCGCCTGCACGGGCTCCCGCCACAGGCCGATGGCCTCGACCCCCGCCGCCGCCGTGACGCGCAGGGCCGTGGCGAGGTCCGCGTGCTTCACGGTGGCCTGGTTGATCGAGAGCCGCGGATGCGGCACGGTCCCGACGCCGGGTGTCCGGGACTCGCGCTCCGCCGCCAGGCTCCGGGGGGCGGTCATGCGTCCACCCCGTTCAGCCGGAGCAGGCCGTGCCATCGCTCCCGGGCGAGCTCCGGCCGCTCCAGGGCGAGCGCCCCGTTCGCCAGCTCGACGATGCGGCTGAGGTGCGGCAGGCTCCGTGCGGAATGCAGCCCCCCGACCATCTGGAACGCGGGCTGATGGCCGTTGAGCCAGGACAGGAAGGCGACCCCGGTCTTGTAGTAGTAAGTCGGTGCCGCGAACACCTGCCGACTCAGCTCCTCCGTCGGGCCGAGGAGGTCGAGGTACCGCTCCGGGTCGTTCGCGTCGAGGGCCTGGATCGCGGCGGAGGCCACCGGGGCGAGCGCGGCGAACGCGCCGAGCAGCGCATCCGAGTGACCGCGCGACGCGGACCCCTCGGGCGCGGCAGCCCCGGTCAGGCTGTCCCCGCCGATGAGGCCGACGTAGTGGAAGTCGTCGCCGGTGAACATGCGCACGCCCTCCGGCAGCCGCTCGCGTACCCACACCTCGGAGTCCGCGTCGAGCAGGCTCATCTTCACCCCGGCGACAGCGGCGCGGTTCTCGCCGATGATGTCGAGCAGCACCCCGGCGGCCTCCTGCCACGCGGGACCACCGCTCCCGGCGGGCGACGAGGGCGCGAAGTAGCCCGCGAGCTCCGGGTCGAACGCGGTGCCGAGCCAGTGCAGCACGACGGGGACCGACGCGCGAGAGAGCACCTCGCGGTAGACGCGGCGATAGTCGTCGGCGGTCTCCGCGACCCGAGCCAGGTGCCGCGAGGCCATGACCACCGGCCCCGCCCCCTGCTCCTCGGCGAAGTGCAGCTGCTCGAGATAGGCGGCGATCACCTGATCGAGCGAGATGCGCTCCTCGTCGACATGATCGGTGTTGACCCCGACCACGACCGTGCCGCCCTCCTCGCGGGCGACCTCGGCGCTGCGGGCGATGAGCTCGCGCACCGCCGCCGCATCCAGCCCCATGTTGCGCTGCGCGGTGTCCATCGCGTCGGCGACGCCGAGACCCCACGAGTACACGTTGCGGCGGAAGGCGAGGGTCGCGTCCCAGTCGATGTCGGCCGGCTGTCCCGGGGTGTTGTCCGCGTGGACCTTCGGGACGACGTGCGCGGCGGCGTAGGCCACCCGGCTGCGGAGCGGGCCCTCCGGCCGCGTGACACCGGCGACCTCGCGGAGCTCCGTGTCGGCGGTGCGGCCGTCGGCGGCGAGCAGGCGGAGGGTGGTCATGCCTCGTCCAGGGTCAGGGGCTCGAGCACGATCTTGCGTCCCTCGGCGCTGGACGCGAGTCCGGCCTCGGCGAACTGGACCCCGCGCGCGCCGGCGAGCATGTCGAACGGGTAGTCCGTCCCGAGGGCGAACGAGGTGAGGTACTCCTCCCACTGCTGCCGGAAGCCGTTCTGGAACACGTCGTTCGTCGGCACCTGCTGCCAGTCGGCGTCGTAGTCGTGGCTGTCCTCCAGGTCGGGGTTCCACACGGGCTTGGGCGTGGCGTTGCGGGGCTGGATCTTCGCACCGAACAGTCCGACGACCGCGGAGCCGTGCGTGCCGTCGACCTGGAACTCCACGAGCTCGTCGCGGTTCACCCGCACGGTCCACGAGGAGTTGATCTCGGCGATCGCCCCGCCGTCGAGCTCGAAGATGCCGTAGGCGGCGTCCTCGGCCGTGGCCGTGTAGTGCTCGCCCTTCTCGTCCCAGCGGTCGGCGATGTGCACCGCGGCCTGTGCATAGACGCTCTTGACCTCGCCGAACAGGTTCTCCAGGACGTAGTTCCAGTGCGGGAACATGTCGGTGATGATGCCGCCGCCGTCCTCGGTGCGGTAGTTCCAGCTCGGACGCTGCGCGGGCTGCCAGTCGCCCTCGAACACCCAGTAGCCGAACTCGCCCCGGACGGAGAGGATGCGGCCGAAGAAGCCCGAGTCGATGAGGCGCTTGAGCTTCTGCAGCCCCGGGAGGTAGAGCTTGTCGTGGACGACGCCGGTCTTCACACCGGCGTCGCGGGCGAGGCGGGCGAGCTCCAGAGCCTCGTCGAGCGACTCGGCCGTGGGCTTCTCGGTGTAGATCGCCTTGCCGGCGGCGATGGCCTTCCGGATCGCGGATGCCCGGGCCTTCGTGACGAGGAAGTCGGCGTAGATCTCCCACTGCGGGTCGGCGAGGGCCGCGTCCAGATCGGTCGTCCAGTCCTCGATGCCGTGCTTCGCCGCCAGTTCGGCCAGCTTGGCCTCGCTGCGTCCGACGAGGATCGGCCGCACGGTCACGCGGCTGCCGTCGGGGAGCTCGATCCCGCCGTCGTCACGGATCGCGAGGATCGACCGCACCAGGTGCTGCCGGTATCCCATGCGCCCGGAGACGCCGTTCATGATGATCCCGATCTCGCGGGTGGGGGCCTGTGCCATCTCGGTCCGTTCCTCTCGGTGGAAGCTGTCGGCGCTGACAGGAGAATGTTGGTAAGCGCTTTCCGAGATCATGGCATGAGACGCTCGACCTCGCAACCGCGCCTAACGCGGAGGGGCCGTGCTCGCCCGCACGTGCAGCGCCGGGGCGACCTCCACGCGCTCGGCGGGCCGGGTGGTCCCCTCGCGCAGCCGATCCCGGAGAAGCTCCACCGCGCGGCGTCCGACGTGCTGCTTGGGCGGCCGCAGCGCGGTGAGCGGAGGGGAGCCGTGCTCCGCGACCTCGTCGTCGTAGGCGATCAGGGAGAGGTCGTCGGGCAGCCGCCAGCCCGCATCCTGCAGATGTTGCTGGAGCAGGAGCGCCTGCGGGTCCGAGTGCACGAGCAGCGCGGTCGTGCCCGTGTCACGGATCTCGGCGAACACCGAGGACACGACGTCCGCCTGCGCGGGCCCCTCCATCCGGTCCAGCGCCGCATCGCGATCCACGCCCACCGCGAGACCGAGCTCCGCGACTGCCCGCGACCAGCCCTGCCGGAGCCCGGCGGAGGTCGGCGACTGCGGCGACGTGAGGATCCCGACCCGCCGGTGTCCGAGCGCGGCGAGGTGCCCGGCGGCGAGCGCACCCCCGAACGCGTGGTCCGTCGCCACGGTCTGCATCCGGGTGAGGGCGAGCGCGGGCGGGGTCCGGCGCTCGACCAGCACGACGGGAACCGGGAGCGTGTCCAGCCACGAGAGCAGCGCGTGTCCGTCGGCGCCCTGCGTCTCGGGGGCCACGATGAGGCCGTGCACGGTTCCGGATTCCAGGAGCGCCGCGATCTGGCGACGCTGGTCCTGCGCGGCGTAACTGGCTCCGCGGAGCACGAGCTGCACCCCGGTCTCCACCCCGGCGCTCCGGGCGCCGACGACGACCTGCGGCCAGTAGTAGCTCAGCGACGGCACCACCATGCCGATGCGGAACTGCGGCCCGGGAAGGGCAGCGCGGGCGACGGTCGTGTCCAGCGCGCTCCGCAGCACTGCTCCCCCGTGCACCCTGGTCAGCAGTCCGCGGTCCGCCAGCGCGGTGATGTCGCGACGGATGGTGAGCTCGGCCACCCCGAAGTCACGGGCGAGCTCGGCGACGCGCACGGCGCCGGTACGGCGCAGCTCGTCCAGGATGCGCTCGCGGCGGGAGAGGCCGAAACGCGGGGTGGGACGCTCTTCGGTCACACGATCCTCCCGACGTGCCGCACATCTTCGAGGGTGATGCGGGGGATCAGCATCCGGCTGCCTTCCGTGTACGAGTGTGTTCGATCTGGATGGTTCCTGTTCGATCACGTTGCCTGGGCTCGAACGCACAGTCTTCACTGGAACGGCACGCTTCGGCAAGCGCATACCCGAGACCCGCGGAGACTCATGGCCCACCGACCGTTCACCATCGCCGCCCTCTCCACGGAGGCGTGGGACCTCGTGTTCGACGACGCTCGGCGCGCCCGTCTGCGGACGCTCGTGGCCACCGGCACCCCGCTGCACACGCCCACGCTCGACGCGGCGGCCGCGGCCGACCGCGTGTCAGGGATCGAGGTGCTGGTGACGGGCTGGGGCGCCCCCCTCCTGGACGCGGCCCTGCTCGACCGGCTCCCCCGACTCCGCGCGGTGTTCCATGCGGCGGGGAGCGTGCGCGGCGTCGTGTCCGACGCCTTCTGGGAGCGCGACATCCTGCTCACGTCCGCCGCCGAGGCCAACGCGGCCCCCGTCGCCGAGTACACACTCGCGATGATCCTGCTCTCCGGCAAACGCGCCCTCCTCCCGCTCCGCGGGGACGACGCACAGCGCGACCTGCGCATCGGGCCCCGCGTCACCGGCCGCATCGGCAACCTCGACCGCACGGTGGGCATCGTCGGGTTCTCCCGCATCGGGCGCCGCGTCGTCGACCTGCTGCGGCCCTTCCCCGGACTGCAGGTGCTCGTCGCCGACCCGTACGCGGACGCCGAAGAGGTGGCCGCGGCGGGCGCACGGCTCGTCCCACTCCACGCCCTGCTCCCCGCCGTCGACCTGCTCTCCCTGCACGCACCGGCGCTGCCCGCGACGCGGGGGATGATCGGCCGCGCGCAGCTCGCGGCCCTGCACGACGGCGCCACCGTGCTCAACACCGCGCGCGGTGCCCTCCTCGATCACGACGCGCTGCTCGCGGAGTGCGCCTCCGGTCGCCTCGACGCGATCCTCGACGTCACCGATCCGGAGCCGCTTCCGCCCGACCACCCGCTGCTGCACCTGCCGAACGTCGCGGTCACCCCGCACCTCGCCGGCTCGCTCGGCACCGAGGCGCACCGGCTGGCCGACGCCGCCCTCGACGAGCTCGAGGCGTGGGTGGCCGGCCGTCCGCCTCGACACCCCGTGCACCGCGCCGACCTCGCGCACAGCGCATGACGATCCTCGCGCTGCCTCCGGAAGACCGGGCGCTCTCCCCGCACACGGGATGGACGCGCGCGCACCTGATGACGGTGGCCGATGCCATCCTCGACGGGGCCGCCCGTCATGCGAGCCCGGCGGGCGCGGGCATCCGGTACCCCGGCGCGCCTGGCGGCTTCGGCGCCGCGGTCGACGCGCTCGAGGGTTTCAGCCGCACGTTCCTGCTGGCCGCGTTCCGCATCGCCGGCGACCCACGCGGCACAGAGCCGTTGGCCGAGCGGTATGCCAGAGGGCTGGCGGCAGGTGTCGATCCGGCCGGTGCCGAACGGTGGCCGCGCCCCGACGAGGTCGACCAGGCGAAAGTCGAGGCCGCGGCGCTCGCCCTGGGTCTGCACCTCACCCGCGACACGGTGTGGGCGCGCCTGGACGACAGCGCCCGGACCCGCACCGTGGACTACCTGGCGGCCGTCGTCGGTGGGAGCTATCCGCCGAACAACTGGGCCTGGTTCCGGGTGCTCGTCGAGCAGTTCCTGGAGAGCGTCCGCGGGCCGTCCTCCGACGCGGACCGCGCAGCCGACTTCGCGCTGCTCGACGGCTTCGAGCGGGACGGCGGATGGAGCGCGGACGGCGCCGCGCGATCGTTCGACCACTACGCCGGCTGGGCGCTGTCCTTCTACCCGCTGCTCTGGGCGGACATGGTCGGCGAGGAGCCGCGCCACGCGGATCGCATCGCCCGGTATCGCCGGCGGCTGGACGCGTTCCTCGACGACGCGCTGCACCTCGTCGGCGCCGACGGAGGACCACTCATCCAGGGCCGCAGCCTCACCTACCGTTTCGCGACGGCCGCCGCGGCCGGGGTCGCGGCGTTCTCCGGCACCTCGCGGCACGACCCCGGCCTCCTGCGCCGGGCGGTGAGCGGTCAGGTCCGGCACTTCACCGACCGCGGTGCGCCGGATGCGACCGGAGTGCTGCCACTCGGCTGGCACGGCGCCTGGCATCCGCTCGCCCAGGACTACTCCGGCCCCGGCTCTCCGTACTGGGCGGCGAAGGGTCTCCTGCCGCTCGCCCTGCCCGCGGCGCATCCGTTCTGGACGGCCGTCGAACAGCCCCTGCCGATCGATCGGGGTCCGTTCACCCGCGTCCTCATCGCCCCGGGGTGGCTCGCGACGGGTACCGCGGACGGGATCGTGCGTGTGGTCAACCACGGCACCGACCACCGGATGCCGGGTGCTCACCAGCCGGATGCGCCGTTGTACGCGAAGCTCGGATACTCGACCGCGACCGCGCCCGTGCTCGCCGGCCCCGGAGTCCGTGATCCGCTCGACGGCACGGTCGCCGTGGTGCGCGAGGGGCGGGCGAGCCACCGCTCCGGCTTCGCGACCGGACCGCTGCGGAAGGTCGACTACGCCGTGCTCGGCAGCTCCTCCGGCCTCGTGCACTGGCACGACGGCTTCCGCGCGGAGTTCGATGTCGGCGGAGGCGGCGCGGCCGCCGAGACCACGGTCGGCCCCATGGTCGACGTGGTGTCGGCGCTCCGCGGACCGTGGGAGGTGCGGCTCGTGCGGGTCCGGGAGGGCGCGGGGACGGACGGGGTGATCCGCGACGGCGACGTCCTCCGCATCGGCGGCTGGGCGCTGTCCTCCCCGACGGTCGTCGAGACCGGCCCCGCGGCTGTCACCGCCGCCCTCGCCCTCGGCGGCGAGACGCAGAGCCGGGTCATCGGACTCCTCGGAGTCGACGGTGCGACCGCGGGGGTCCGACGGGAGCGGGACGCGACCCCGCTCGGCCCGGAGACCGCCACCCCGTGGTTCTCGGCGGCGGTGCGGCCGGACGTCTGGATGGCCGTCGGCGTGCTTCTCGGGAGTTCCCCCGGCGTGCCGCAGCTCGACCTGCGGGCAGGCGACGCGGCGGTGTCCTGGCCGGACGGTGCCAGGACGCGCTTCCGCCCCGAGGAGTTCCTTCCGCGGGGGTGAGCGTCAGCGGCGTGCCGTACTCGCGCGCTCGACGAGCCGAGTCGGCACCACCACGGGCGCGGCGGGATCGGTCGCCGCCGCGTCGCCCTCCACGGCGGCGATGAGCGCTGTGACCGCCCGCTGCGCGAGCGCCGGGAAATCCTGGCGGATCGTCGTGAGCGGCGGGAGGAAGTTCGCCGCTTCCGGGATGTCGTCGAAGCCGACCACGCTGACGTCGCCGGGGACCGTGCGTCCGGATTCCGCCACCGCGCGCAGCACCCCGAGCGCCATCTGGTCGTTGGCGCAGAACACCGCCGTCGCCTGGGCCAGGGCCGCCCCCGCGGCGAAGCCGGACTCCGCGCTCCAGTCCCCGTGCACGACCGCCGGAGGCGTGAGACCGGCAGCCGTCAGAGCCTCGCGCCACCCGCGCTCGCGCTCGGCGGCGGCGAACGAGTCCGCCGGTCCCGCGAGGTGGTGGACGGTCTCGTGCCCCGCGGCGAGCAGGTGGCGCGTGGCAGCCTCTGCTCCCGCGGCGTGATCGCTGTGCACCACGATCGCTCCGGCTCCTGCGGGAGCGTCCACGACGACAAGATGCAGCTCCGGCGGCAGAGTGGCGGCAGGGACCAGCGCCGAAGCCTCGTTCAGCACGAGGGCACCGTCGACGCCCTGGTCGGCGAGCCGGGCGAACGCCGCGTCCACGCCGTCCGCAGCCGTGACGACCGTGAGCGCATAGCCGCGTTCCGCCGCCGCCTCGGCCGTGGCCTGCAGCATCCGGGAGTTGCCGACCGTGGCCAGGGTGGTCACGACGAGACCGAGGGTGTGACTGCGACCGGTGCGCAGGGCACGCGCGGCCCGATGCGGCCGGTACCCCAGTTCGGTCATCGCGGCCTCGACCCGCGCCCGCGTCTGCGGGTCCACGCGCGGACTGCCGTTGACGACGCGGGAGACGGTCTGTCCGGAGACACCGGCTCGCGCCGCCACGGTCGCCATGGACACGCGAGCGGACACCGACGCCGACAGCTTCCGGGCCACGGGATCCTCCGTTCACAACTCCGTCATGTTGACGTTAGCACGCGGCTCGATCTACCATGTTGACGTGAACACGCCCGAATCTCCTGAGTTGCGCACGGAGCGTCTCGGCGCCGGTGTCGTCAAGCGCCCGACCACCCTCGCCGACGGCCGTGAGCTCATCTACTACGACGACCCGGAGACGACCCTCGGCGCGGAACGGTCGGTCGACGCCCGCACCCTTGCCCCTCGACCCGACACCGCGACCATGCGGCTCGACGTTCTCACGGGCGACTGGATCACCGTCGCCGCCAACCGCCAGAACCGCGTGATGATGCCGGGAGCCGACGCCGACCCGCTCGCGCCGCAGACGCCGGGGAATCCGTCCGAGGTGCCGTCCCGGTACGACGTGGCCGTGTTCGAGAACCGCTCCCCCGCATTCGGCCCCGCTCTCGCCGAGCCCGTCGGCACCGTCCCGGGGGCGACGAACCCCCCGCGCGGCCTCGACGACCTCGCGGCCCTCGGACTCGGGCGCACCCGCACCGCCGTCGGCCGCTGCGAGGTCGTGTGCTTCAGCCCCGAGCACTCCGGCTCCTTCGGCACCCAGACCGCGACCCGCGCCCGCACCGTGATCGAGGCCTGGGCCGACCGCACCGCCGCTCTGTCCTCCCTGCCCGGGATCCAGCAGGTCTTCCCGTTCGAGAACCGCGGCGAGGCGATCGGCGTGACCCTCCCCCACCCGCACGGGCAGATCTACGCGTATCCCTACGTGACCCCGCGCACCGCCCGGGTGCTGGACGCCGTCGACCGCACCGCACCCGACCTCTTCGCCCGCATCCTCGCCGAGGAGCAGGCCTCCGAGCGGGTGGTGTTCCGCGGCGAGCACTGGACCGCGTTCGTGCCCTTCGCGGCGCGGTGGCCGCTCGAGGTGCACCTCATGCCGCATCGGCACGTGCCCGACCTCGCCGAGACCACGGCGGAGGAGCGCGACGAGCTCGCCCCGCTCTACCTCCGTCTCCTCCGCGGCGTCGACGCGCTCTACGACAGCCCCACCCCGTACATCGCCGCGTGGCACCAGGCTCCGGTCCACGTCGGCCGCGAGAGCGTGCGCCTGCACTTGCAGCTCACGAGCCCCCGCCGCGCCGCCGACAAGCTCAAGTTCCTCGCGGGCTCCGAGGCCGCGATGTGGGCCTGGGCCGCCGAGGTCGCCCCCGAGCAGGGGGCCGCCCGACTCCGCGAGGCCCTCGCTCGCGCCGACCAGGAAGCCTCCGCATGACCTCCGCACACGACGCCGCCGTCGACCTCTTCGCCGCCCTCGCCGGGCGCACGCCGGACGGCGTCTGGTCCGCCCCGGGGCGCGTGAACCTCATCGGCGAGCACACCGACTACAACGACGGCTTCGTGCTGCCGTTCGCGATCCCGCAGCGCACGGTCGCCGCCGTCCGCCACCGTGCCGACCGACGGCTCCGCGTCGCCTCGACCTTCGCGGACGAGCCGGTCGAGATCGCTCTCGACGACCTCGACCGCCTCTTCCCCACCCCGCCCGGCACGGCGCCCGCGGTGCCGGAGTGGGCGGCGTACCCGCTCGGCGTCGCCTGGGCGCTCCGCGCGACCGCCCCCGCGGCCACGGTCTCCGGCCTGGACATCGCGATCGCCTCCGACGTCCCGGTCGGGGCCGGGCTCTCGTCGTCCGCCGCGATCGAGGGCGCGACGGCCACGGCACTGAACGAGCTCTGGGACGCCGGCCTCGACGCGGTCGCCCTCGCCCGGATCGGACGCACGGCGGAGAACGAGGCCGTCGGCGCGCCCACCGGCATCATGGACCAGATGGCCTCGATGCTCGGGGAGCCCGACGCCGCGATCTTCCTCGACTGCCGCTCTCTCGCCGCCGACGTCGTGCCGCTGGGCATGGCCGACGCCGGCCTCGCGGTGCTCGTGATGGACACCCGCGTCACGCACGCGCACTCCACCGGCGGCTACCGGGAACGCCGCGCCGCATGCGAACGCGGAGCCGCGATCCTCGGAGTGCCCGCGCTGCGCGACGTCGCCGTGGCCGACCTCGCCCGCGCCGAGAGCCTGATGGACGACATGACCTTCCGCCGCGTGCGCCACATCGTCACGGAGAACCAGCGCGTGCAGGACACGGTGGCGACGCTGCGCACCGCGGGCGCACGCGGCATCGGCGACCTCCTCGTCGCGTCCCACGCGTCGATGCGCGACGACTTCGAGATCTCGACGCCGGAGCTCGACGCCGCGGTGGAGACCGCCCTCACCTCGGGGGCGGTGGGTGCGCGCATGACCGGCGGCGGCTTCGGCGGTGCCGCGATCGCCCTCGTCGACCGCGGTGCCATGCCTCACCTCGCCGACGCGGTGCGGGGGCGGTTCGCCGCCGAAGGCTTCGTCGCCCCGCACCTGTTCGAGGTCAGTCCGTCCGCAGGTCCGCGCCGCGACGCCTGACACAATGAAGGGTCGAGCCGCCACCGCCGCGGCAGGAGAGGAACGCATGTCCTGGATCGTCACCGGCGGCGCCGGCTACATCGGTGCCCACGTCGTCCGCGCTCTCGCAGAGGCCGGTCTCTCCCCCTTCGTCCTGGACGACCTCTCCAGCGGCGTCGCCTCCTTCGTGCCGGAGGGCGTGCCCTTCGTGCAGGGCAGCATCCTCGACCGCGCCCTCGTCGAGGAGACCCTGCGCACGCACGAGGCGGAGGGCGTGATCCACGTCGCGGGCTACAAGTACGCCGGCGTCTCGGTCCAGCGCCCGCTGCACACCTACGCCCAGAACGTCGAGGGGACGCGGATCATCCTCGAGGCGATGGCGGCGGCGGGCGTCGCGAACATCGTCTTCTCCTCTTCGGCGGCCGTGTTCGGCACGCCGGACGTCTCCCTCGTCGTCGAAGACACCGCCAAGAGGCCCGCGAGCCCCTACGGCGAGTCGAAGCTCATCGGCGAATGGCTGCTCCGCGACCAGGCCGTCGCCACCGCCCACGCCGACCGCCCGCTGCGTCACACCTCGCTGCGGTACTTCAACGTCGTCGGCTCGGCCGACCCGACGGTCTACGACGTCAGCCCGCACAACCTCTTCCCCATCGTCTTCGAGGCGCTGATCGAGGGCCGCACCCCGAAGATCTTCGGCGACGACTACGACACCCCTGACGGCACGAACGTGCGCGATTACGTGCACGTCGGCGACATCGCCGCCGCCCACGTCGCCGCAGCGCAGCGCCTGGCCTCCGGCGCCCCGATCGAGCCCGCGTACAACCTCGGCTCCGGCGACGGCCTCAGCGTGAAGCAGATCATGGATGCGGTCGCCCGCGTCACCGGCATCGACTTCACCCCCGAGGTCGGCCCTCGCCGCCCCGGCGACCCGGATCGGATCGTGGCGACCGGTGAGCTCGCGGCCCGCGACCTCGACTGGACCATGCGCTACACCGTCGACGAGATGGTGCGCACGGGCTGGGAGGCCCGCCGCGCCGCCGGCTGATCTCAGAGGTCGCGCGTGCGGATGGGGTAGAGCCAGAAGCACAGCCACCCGACGGCGGTGAACGCCAGGGGGATAACCGCCAGCATCAGCCGGATGCCGCCGTCGACGGCCTCCGGCTGCGCGTCGCCGAGCCCGGCGTCGAAGCCCGTCGCGGTCAGCACAGCCGCGGCGACGATCGCCTGGAGGACAACGGAGCCGCGCACGACGAACCCGTTCACGCCGAAGTACGCACCCTCGCGACGGTGGCCCGTGCGATGCGCGTCGTCGTCGATGATCTGGGCGAGCACGACCTCGAGGAGCTGCAGCAGCCCGCCGACGCCGACGCCGACCGCCACCCCGACGAGAGCCGCCGCCCCCACCGACGTCGGGACCAGGTAGCCGAGCACCGCGACCCCGAACACCGCGACGCTCCACAGCAGCGCCGTGCGCGGGGAGGTGCGCCGGACTACCGCGCTCCACAGCACGATCGACGGGATGGCCGTGAGGAAGATGGCGCCGAGCAGGAGGCTGCCCCCGCCCTCGGCCGCCCCCAGCGAGTAGCGGACGTAGAACGGGACGGCGGCGAGGATCACGGCGATCGAGGTCTGCACGCAGAGCGAGCCCAGCACGTACGGCACGAAGGCGCGGTTGCGGAACGTGTAGACGAGCTGGTCCCGCCAGCGCATGGCCTCGGAGGCGGCCTCGGGCACCCGGCGCTCGATCATCCCGCCGAGGAACGACCAGGCGAGCAGCACGAGACAGACACCGCTCAGCACGAGCGCCATCCCGGGCCAGCCGATCGCGTCGTAGAGCGCGGGGGCTCCTGCCGTGCCGAGCACCATGCCGAGGATCGCGAAGATCTGCCGCGGCACGTTCCCGCGGGCGCGCTCCTCCGTGGTGCGGAAGATCTCCGGGAACAGCGCCGAGATGTTCAGCACCACCACGATGAAGGCGATGTCGTAGACCGCGACGACCACGAGGAACCACACGATGAGCCCGGCCGCCGGGAGCGCGGGCGGCATCCAGACGAGGGCGAACGCGACGACGAGCGGCACGATGCCGAGCCCGATCCACGGGATGCGGCGGCCCCACGGCGTGCGGATCCGGTCGGAGAGCGCCCCGACGACAGGGTTGAGCGCCGCGTTGAGGATGCCGTGGGCGATCATCGCCGCCGCCACCCACCCCGCGGGGACGGCGAGGTGCGAGACGTAGAAGTAGACGACGAACGCCGAGAACGTCTGCGTCATCAGCTGCGTCGGGAACCCCGAGGCCCCGAAGGCGATGGTCTGGGAGCGGGTGGGAGCGGCGTCGAGACGGCGGTCGCGCAGCCGTTCGCCGAGCGCCGTCACCGGGCGTCTCCGCGCTGCAGCTCCCGCAGCGCGCGCCAGCCGACGCGGACCAGGCCCTCCTCGGCGATCGTCTGCTGCACGAGGGGATCGTCGAGCAGCCGCAGCTCGTAGCCGCGCTTGGCCGCCGCGAAGTCCACCGCGGCGCGCAGCTCCTCACCGTCGGCCATCGGGTGCAGGTAGATCTCGGTGACCCCGGGCGGGACGGCGCGCAGCACCGCGAGGAACCCGTCTCGGACCTGCTCGTACGACTCCTCATCGGCGGTGCCCTCGCCGCGCAGCTCGAACGGATGCGTCCAGAGCCGATCGACGATCTCCACGCCGAACGCATCCGCCACCGCCGCCGCCTCGGTGAGCTTCGCCTGCAGCATCGGATCGGCGTCCGCTCCCTCCATCTCGCGGGGCAGGCGGAACGGGAGCCCGTGCCGGGCGGCGAGCTCGAAGACGGCGCGCAGGAAGTCCCGGCCGGTCAGCAGCCCGTAGACGGAGCCCATGTGGTTGTCGAGGTGGGTCACGTCGACGCCGGCATCGAGCGCCGCCTGCAACTGCGCGGCGATCTCGGCGGCGACATCCTCCTCCGACGCGTGCTGCTCCACGGTCGCGACGTCGGCGGGGAAGAAGCCGTCGGCGTCGACGAGGGTCGACGAGCCCGCGGTGAGCGGACGCCACCGGTATCGGCGCCACTCGCTCGTGAGGACGAGGTGCACGCCCACGTCGAGGTCCGGGTGCGCGGCGGCGAAGGCGAGTGCTTCCGGGGACCAGGCACAGGGCACCATCACCGTCGCCGAGTCGATCCGGTCACGCGCCAGGAGTCCGGAGATCGCCGCGTTCGCGGCATGGCACATCCCGAAGTCGTCGGCGTTGAGGATGACCGCCCTGGCACCGGACGGCAGCCCGAGTCGGTCGGCGAGAGCGGAGGAGGCGGTCATGGCGTGTCCTGTCGGGCGGTCAGCGGCCGGTGGCGGGTGCGCGGGAGGGTGTGAGGATCCGGGTGAAGACGTCGGCGCGGAGCGCGGAGGCCGCCTCACCCACAGCTCCGACGAGCGGCGCCTCCGGACCGAACGCCGAGGCGAGGAAACGGAGCGGCAGCTGCGCGGCGAACTCGTCCGCGACCCGCTCGATCGCATCCAGGAGCGCCGGGTGCACCGCCTCCCCGCCGAGGATGAAGGCCTCGGGATCGAGCACGAGGGCGACGCTGCCCGCCGCGAGGAAGAGCCGTCGTCCGATCTCCGCGACGAGGGCCTGCGCCGCCTCGTCTCCGCGTTGCGCCGCCTCCAGGTGGGCGAGGAAAGGCGCGTCGACATCCAGTCCGAGCCCGAGGGCGAGGTCGCGCACCACCGCGGCGCCCGCGACCGGGGCGCCGATGGGCACCGGCGTCTGCGGGAGGTACATCACCTCGCCCGCCACTCCCGAGAACCCGCGATGCAGCGCCCCGTCGATCACGATGCCGGCGCCGAGGTCGTCGTCGAGCAGCAGGAGCGCGAAACTCGCGAGGTCGATGCCGACGCCGGTGGTCGACTCGGCGAGCGCGGCGAGGTTGACGTCGTTCTCGACGCGGACCGGGCAGTCGAGGGCTGCCGCGAGAGCCGAGCGGAAGGCGCCGCCGTCCGGCCCCTGGTCGTCGCGGATCGCGCCGTCCGACGCGACGATGCCGGGCACTCCGACGACGGCGAGGTGGAGTGCGCCCTTCACGGATCGGCGGCAGGCCGCGACGAGGGCGGCGATGTGCGCGACCCGGTCTTCGCCCGCGGGGAAGGCGCCGTGCCGTTCGGCTCTGATGGTGCCGGTCGCGTCGACGAGGACGACGTGGGCGGCGTGATGGTCCACGTGCACGGCCGCCGCGACCCCGAGGGCGGGGTGCAGAGCGACCCGGCCCGCCGCCGGTCCGCGGGTGTCGCGGTCGACCCCGGCCGCAGTGACGGCTCCCGCGGCGTCGAGCATCCGCAGTACCTGGGTCACGGCCGTGCGGGAGAGGCCGGTCGCCGCCATGAGCTCGGCCCGGGTCTGCGGTCCGCTCCGGGCGAGACGCTCGAGGATCGCGCGGCCGTTGAGCGTGCGGAGCAGGGTCTGCGGTCCTGCGAGGGGTCGTGACATGCGGCGGAACCTCTGGGGGGTCGATTCTCGTGCGGAGTCGGTGCCCGCCAGCCTGCCACATCGCGTCGCACCCGTCGACCCGTCCTTCCCGGCTGCGTCGCCTGCACGACCCGGGCACGGTCGCACGACAGAACTCCGGTTCCGGTCCCCTAGACGTATCCGTGTCGTGCAGATGTGACCGGGTGTCCGGAAGGACGGGCCGAAGGGACCGGCCGGTGGGACGGGGCCGGAGACTGTTGTGAAACCGGGGTCTCGTTCACGCCCGTGACACCTGCACGACCCGGGCACGGCCGCACGACAGAACCCGGGTTCCGGTCCCCCAGACGTACCCGGGTCGTGCAGGTGTGACCGGGTGACCGAGTACCGGGAGGGGACGGAAGGACGTCGGCGGGCCCGCATAGGGTGGAGGGATGACGCCCCTGGTGATCCGAGACGCCGTCGCCGACGATGCCGAGGCCGTGGCCGGAGTGCACGTGCGGTCGTGGCAGGCGGCCTACGAGGGCCTCATCGACCAGGAGGTGCTGGACGGGCTGTCCGTCTCGGAACGGGCCGACGGGTGGCGCCGCATCTTCGCCGATCCGCTGCCCACGAGCCTCGGGACCCTGGTAGCCGAGCGCGACGGCACCGTCGTCGGCTGGGCCTCGTTCGGCTCCGGTCGCGACCCCGACGGCCTGGACGACGCCGAGTTGTACGGCATCTACGCCGACCCGACCGCGTGGTCGACGGGGGCGGGGCATGCCCTCCTCGACGCGGCCGAGCAGCGCATGATCGATGCCGGCCACACCCGCGCCTACCTCTGGGTCCTCGACGGCAACGACCGCGCCGACGGCTTCTACGCCCGGCACGGGTGGGAGCTCGACGGGGCCACGAAGATCGATCAACGCCCGCAGTTCACGCTCCGGGAGCACCGCCGCGTCAAGCTCCTCGCCCCGCGCTGAACGACCGCCGCGTCAGTCGAGCGCGCTCATCACGTGCTTGATCCGGGTGTAGTCGTCGAAGCCGTACTGCGACAGGTCCTTCCCGTATCCGGAGTGCTTGAAGCCGCCGTGCGGCATGTCCGACACGAACGGGATGTGGGTGTTGATCCAGACGCAGCCGAAGTCCATGTCCCGGGAGAAGCGCATGGCCCTGGTGTGCTCCCGCGTCCACACCGAGGCGGCGAGCGCGTACGGCACGTCGTTCGCCATCGTGAGCGCCTCCTCCTCGGTATCGAAGGGCTGCACGGTGAGCACGGGTCCGAAGATCTCGCCCTGCACGACCTCGTCGTCCTGCTGCACGCCGGTCACGATGGTCGCCTCCCAGAAGTAACCGCGGTCGCCCTGCCGCCTCCCACCGGTGGCGATGGTCGCGTGCGCCGCAAGCCGGTCGATGAAGCCCTGCACCTGAGCGAGTTGGGCCGCGCTGCTCAGCGGTCCGTACAGCACGCCCTCTTCGTCCGGCACCCCGGTCCGCGCGTGCGTGCGGGTCCGCTCCACCAGTGCGGCGACGAGCTCGTCGTGCATCGACGCGTGCACGAGCACCCGGGTCGCCGCGGTGCAGTCCTGACCCGCGTTGAAGAAGGCCCCGGTGACGATGCCCTCGACCGCCTTCTCGATCGACGCGTCCGGGAAGACGATCGCGGGCGCCTTGCCGCCGAGCTCCAGGTGCACGCGCTTGACGTCGTCGGCCGCGGAGCGGGCCACGGCCATCCCCGCCCGCACCGAGCCGGTGATCGCCACCATCTGCGGTGTCGGATGCTCGACGAGGGCCGCTCCGGTCTCGCGGTCGCCGAGCACGACGTTGAGGGTGCCCGCGGGGGTGTGCGCGGCGACGATCTCCGCGAGCAGCAGCGTGGTGAGCGGCGTGGACTCGGCCGGCTTCAGCACGACGGTGTTGCCGGCGGCGAGCGCGGGAGCGATCTTCCACACCGCCATGTTCAGGGGGTAGTTCCACGGCGTCACCTGCCCGATCACGCCGATCGGCTCCCGGCGCACGAAGGAGGTGTGCCCGGGGAGGTACTCCGCGGCGGCTCGACCCTCGAGGCTCCGCGCGGCCCCGGCGAAGAACCGCAGCTGGTCCACCGACTGCAGGATCTCGTCGGCGACGAGCGTCGCCCGCGGCTTGCCGGTGTCCTTCGACTCGAGGTCGGCGAACTCCTCGGCCCGCGCGGCCATGTCCTCGGCGATGCGGAACAGGGCGAGCTGGCGCGCAGACGGCGGGGTGTCCCGCCAGGTCGGGAACGCCGCCGCGGCCGCGGCATACGCGGCATCCGCGTCGGTGCGGTCGGAGATCGGGATCTCGCCGTAGGCTTCCTCCGTCACCGGATCGATGAGCGGCAGGCGCCCGCTCCCCGATGCGGTGACGGCGCGACCGCCGATGAAGTTCTGCAGGGGCACGGTCATCGTCGACGGTGAGGACATAGCGCCATGGTAGCCATCCGAGCGCGGAATCTGTAGCTTTTCGTCCACAGATCGACGGAATCAGTTGCGAAGGGCGGGTCAGAATGTCACGATCGGTACATGAGTCCGAAGACGCCTCCCCCCGCCCTCGACGACATCTCGAAGCGCATCGTCGAGCTGCTGCAGGAGGACGGGCGGCGTCCCTATGCGGAGATCGCCCGCGAAGTAGGGCTCAGCGAGGCCGCGGCCCGCCAGCGCGTGCAGCGCCTGACCGAATCGGGTCTGATCCAGATCGTCGCCGTGACCGACCCGCTGCAGCTCGGCTTCCACCGCATGTCGATGATCGGGATCCGGGTGTCCGGCGACCCCCGCGCGATCGCTGAGGAGCTCACGGCGATCCCCGAGCTGGCGTACGTCGTCGTCACCCTCGGGACGTTCGACATCCTCGTCGAGGCGGTGTGCGAGGACGACGACCATCTGCTCGACCTCATCGCCACCCGCATCCGCACCATCCCCGGCATCATCCAGACGGAGAGCCTGCTCTACGCCGGCCTCTACAAAGACCTCTACAACTGGGGAACGCGCTGACGCGCTCCCCTCACATCGGAGTGAACATGGGCACCACGGTCTTCGAACGCCGTCGTCCTTCGCAGTCCGTCGTCGACGACGCCCTGCGCGACACGGCCCTGTCGGTCTTCTGGCTCGACGACGTCGAGCGGCCCGCGCATCCGCCGCTGCGCGGCACCGTGCACACGGACCTCGTGGTCGTCGGCGGCGGCTACACCGGGCTCTGGACGGCCGTGCGCGCGAAGGAGCGGGATCCGGAGCGGAAGGTGGTCCTCCTGGAGGCATCCCGCGTGGCCTGGGCGGCATCCGGGCGCAACGGCGGCTTCTGCGAGTCCAGCCTCACGCACGGCCACGAGAACGGCGTGAACCGCTGGCCCGAGGAGATCGACCGCCTCGAGGAGCTGGGCCACGAGAACCTCGACGGCATCGCCGAGACCGTGCGGCGGTACGACATGGATGCCGAGTTCGAGCGGACGGGCCAGCTCGCGGTCGCCGTGGAGCCGCATCAGGTCGAGTGGCTGCGCGAGGAGGAGGGCTTCCTCGACCGCGAGGCGGTGCAGGCGGAAGTGCATTCCCCCACGTTCCTCGCCGGCGCCTGGGATCGGGAGGGCAGCGCTCTCGTGCACCCGGCGAAGCTGGGCCTGGAGCTCGCACGGGTGGCCGTCGAGCTCGGCGTGGAGATCCACGAGCACAGCCTCGTCCGGCGGATCGAGGGCGCGGACTCCGGTCCGGTGACCCTCGTCACGGAGCACGGCCGGGTGACCGCCGACGCGGTGGCGCTCGCGACGAACGTGTTCCCCTCGCTCCTGAAGCGCAACCGCCTCATGACGGTCCCGGTGTACGACTACGTGCTGATGACGGAGCCGCTCTCGGCCGAGCAGCTCGCGTCCATCGGCTGGCGGAACCGTCAGGGGCTCGCCGACAGCGCCAACCAGTTCCACTACTACCGGCTCACCGCCGACGACCGGATCCTGTTCGGCGGCTACGACGCGGTGTACCACTTCGGCGGCAAGGTGCGCCCCGCGTACGAGGACCGGATGGAGAGCCACCGGCACCTGGCCTCGCACTTCTTCACCACCTTCCCGCAGCTCGCCGGCCTCCGCTTCACGCACCGCTGGGCCGGAGCCATCGACTCCTCCAGCCGATTCTGCGCATTCTTCGGCACCGCCCGCGGCGGTCGGGTCGCCTACGCCACGGGGTTCACCGGACTCGGGGTCGGGGCCGCCCGGTTCGCGGCCGATGTCATGCTCGACAAGCTCGACGGCGAGGAGACCGAACGCACGCAGCTGCGGATGGTGCGCGAGAAGCCGATCCCGTTCCCGCCGGAGCCCGCCGCGTCCGTCGGCATCAACCTCGTCCGCGCCGCGATGGACAGGGCCGACCACAACGAGGGGCGCCGCAACCTGTTCCTGAAGACGCTCGACGCCCTCGGCATGGGCTTCGACTCGTGACCACGCTCACCCCAGGAGCCGTCGTCGACGCGGGGAACCTCGCGCTGACGCACGCCCCGCTGCCCGACGAGGACGTCCGCGACGGCGCACCGACCACGGCCTACACGGTGCTCGACGATGCCGGCGGGATCGAGATCGGCGTCTGGGAGATGACGCCGGGCACGGCGGTGGACGTCGAGGAGGACGAGGTGTTCGTCGTGCTCTCCGGTCGCGCGACCGTGGCGTTCACCGCACCCGCGCTCCCGCCCGTGGGACTCGGCCCAGGGTCAGTGATGCGGCTCACGGCCGGCATGCGGACGGTCTGGACCGTGAACGCGACCCTGCGGAAGGTCTCGATCGGGATCTGACGGCTCGTGCCGAGCGCGTCCCACTCAGGCCCGGCGGACCTCCGCGTGCGGGATGCGTGCGGCCATGACCCGCACCGCTTCCGGGTTGTCGTCCACGAGCACCGCCTCCCGACCGAGTGCGGAGGCCACCGCTCCGGTCGTGCCGCTGCCGGCGAAGAGGTCGAGCACCCGATCGCCCGGTCGGCTGGACGCGGTCACGATGCGCCGGAGGATGCCCTCGGGCTTCTGCGTCGGATACCCCGTCTTCTCCCGTCCGGTCGTCGGGACGATCGTGTGCCACCAGACGTCGGTCGGGAGCTTGCCTCGCGCCGCCTTCTCCGCGGTCACCAGCCCCGGAGCCATGTACGGCTCCCGGTCGACGTCGTCGGAGTTGAACACGTACGTCCGCGGGTCCTTCACGTACACCAGGATCGTGTCGTGCTTGGTCGGCCACCGCCGCCGGGATTTCGCGCCGTAGTCGTACGCCCAGATGAGCTCGTTGAGGAAGCAGTCCCGGCCGAACACCGCGTCGAGCATGACCTTCGCGTAGTGCGCCTCGCGGTAGTCGAGGTGCAGGTAGAGGGTGCCGTCGTCGGCGAGCAGCCGCCAGGCCTCCTCCAGCCGCGGCATGAGGAAGGCGCCGTAGTCGTCGAAGCTGTCGTCGTACGCGCGCAGCATGCCGCGCACCCGCTCGTACCGGTGTCCGTGGAAGCCGTGCCGCACCTCCGGCCCGCCGACCGCGTGTTCAGAACTCAGGAGATCCGACGCGGTTTCGGCCGGTTGGGGGCTGCCCCCGTCGGGATCCGCCGATTCTTCCGGAGTTGTGAACGTGCGGCGGGCGGTGACCACCTGCCGCTCCCGCACTCTTCCGGTGTTGAACGGCGGGTCGAGGTAGACGAGCGTGAAGGACCGGGACGGCAGGGTCGCCGCGACGGCGAGGTTGTCCCCCTCGATCACCGACACCCGCCCCGGGACCTGGACCCCTGAGCCGTCCTCCTGGGTCCCTGAGCCTGTCGAAGGGCCTGAGCCTGTCGAAGGGCCTGCGCCTGTCGAAGGGCCTGAGCCTGTCGAAGGGCTCACGGAACCCGATGCAGCCACGCGTCGGTCGAGAACTTCGACTCCACCAGAGCCTGCGCATCGGCGTACTCGTCCGGCGTGATGCCGCCCTCCTCGGCGGAGGTGAGCGAGCGGAACGTGTCCTTGAAGCGCTCGATGATCTCGGCGCGTTCCAGTCCGGTCTGGCTGCGCAGCGGGTCGACGCGCTTGGCGGCCGAGGTCGTGCCCTTGTCGCTGAGCTTCTCGCGGCCGATCCGCAGCACCTCGGTCATCATCTGGCCGTCGATGTCGTAGGAGAGGGTGGCGTGGTGCAGCACACCTCCGTTCGCGAGGCGCTTCTGCGCGGCGCCGCCGATCTTGCCGGTCGGGCTCGCGATGTCGTTGAGCGGCTGGTAGACGGCGTCGATGCCGAGCGAACGGAGCGCCTGCAGCACCCAGTCGTCGAGGAACGCGTAGGAGTCGGCGAAGGTCATGCCCGCGACGAGCGAGGCCGGCACGTAGAGCGAGTAGGTGATGATCTGCCCCGCGGCCATGAGCATCGCTCCGCCTCCGGAGATCCGGCGGACGACGTCGAAGCCGTGCTTCGCAGCGCCCTCGGGGTCGACCTCATTGCGATACGACTGGAACGACCCGATGACGACGGCCGACTCGTCCCACTCCCAGATGCGCAGCGTCGGACGCCGACGCCCCTCGCCGACGCGGGAGGTGAGCACCTCGTCCAGGGCGAGGTTCATGCGCGGCGAGACCGCCTTCTCGTGGACGATCTCCCAGTCGAAGTCGCCCCAGCCGGGCGCCGTGACGAGCGCGCGGCGGACGGCGGTGCCGACCGCCTCGGGGGTGAAGCCGAGCAGCTGGGCCCCCTCGGGGAGGGCGCCGCGGACGGCCGCGGCGATGGCCGTGGCGTCGGACTCGACGGGGAGACCCTCGACAGCGGCGTTGATGTCGTCGAGCGCGGAGTCCGGTTCGAGGAAGAAGTCCCCGGCGAGCCGGAACCGCGCGATCCGGTCGTTCTCGACCTCGAGGTCGACGACGACGAGCTTGCCCCCAGGAACCTTGTATTCACCGTGCACGGATCCAGCTTAAGGCGCGCACTGCCCCCGTGGTCAGCCGCCGAGCACGACCACGCGCTCCCCTGCCCTGATCGGCGTGGAGTAGCGGTTGCCGGGCGTCGGCAGGGGGCAGACGAACTGGTCGGAGAAGGCGCACGGCGGCAGGTAGGCGCGGTTGAAGTCGATCACCGCCGATCCGTCGGCGGCGGGCTCCTCCACCGGCAGGAATCGGAACCGGTAGGTCTCGAGGCCGTTCGTGCCGTCGGCGAAGACGGCGCTGAGCGTCCCGCTGCCGCTGCGGGTGACGGTGAGTTCGTGGGGTGCGCCGGCGAGCTCGAACCGGAGCCGTCCCGCGATCGGCGTCTCCCGCTCCTCGCCGTCGACCGCCGTGACGACGACCCGCTCGTCCGCTGCGGGCTCGAATGTCGCCGCGAACCGCCAGCGCTCGTCCGGGGCGTAGGCGTCGATCGCCGTGAACCACTCCCGCTGCGGACGGGCCGGATTCCAGACGCGGAGGGCCAGCAGCCCGTTGCGATCGAATACCCGCAACTCCCGCCGCCCGAGGCGCAGGGTCTGGGCGCCGCGGAGGGTGACGACCGACCCCGACGGTCCGAGTTCGCTGCCGCGGATGCCGCCGTCGCCGGTGAGGGCCCAGAGTCCGGGGACGCCGTCGACCGCTGCGGGTTCGGTGATGAGCCAGTTCGTCGACTCCAGCGCGGACGGCCCGTACTCCGACCCCGCATAGCGTTCACGCGCCGCATGCCACTCATGCCAGTCCGTCAGGAAGCTCATCGCCGCGGGCCCTCCCCCTCGCTCGTGCGGATGTGCCCCGAATCTAGGACTGCCCCCATCTCCCGTGGCCTCCCTCCGTCACACGCCTTCACCGCGCGTCATCCCGCGTCACACTCCCCCGCGGTCCCCGCGCACCTCCCGCGGGATCAAACCCGTCCCTCGCCGCACCTTTCCCCGCCCGTTCCTGATCCCGCCACCCGGGGTCGTCCGCGGCGCGCAGGTGATCGCCCTCCGCCGCCGACCCGCTCACTCACCGTGCGTGTTCGAAAGCGCTCCCCTGGGGCCCGTCCTGGGCACGAAAGTGATCCCGCTGCAGTGGCGGGAGGCACAACGCTGATCCCGCGGGATGTCCGGAGGCACGAAGGTGATCCCGCGGGCGGTGGCGGGAGGCGCGAACTCGACTCCGGTAGATCACCATGGACGCCGACTCGCCGACCCACTCACTCACCGTGCGTGTTCGAAATTGCTCCCCTGGGGCCCGTCCCGGGCACGAAAGTGATCCCGTGTGGCCAGCGGAAGGGACGGAAGGGGTCAGCGGGCGGGGATGTGGGCGTCGAGCCAGGCGAGGACGTCGGCGCGCACCTCGTCCTGCTGCAGCTCCTGGAAGATCTCGTGCCGGGCGTCGGGGTAGACGAGGGTCGTGACGTCGGTGAGTCCGGAGCGGCGCCGGTACTGGTCGGCGAGCTTGTGGACGCTGCGCGGACCGCCGACCGGATCGTCACGGCCGACGAGGAGGAGCATCGGGAGGTCGCGCGCGAGGTGCGTCGCCGGACGCCCGTACAGTCGCGCCGCGTCGAGCAGACCGAAGAGCTTGAGCAGAGGCACCCCCGTCGTGAGCGGGTCCTCCTCGAAGGCCTTCCACACCGCGGGGTCGCGGCTCAGCCACTCGTACCCGGTCGCGTCGTCCGCGGCCCACGCGGCGTTCAGCGGCGCCGGGTTCAGGGAGCGGGGCGTGCGCAGCGCCGAACCCGACAAGATCACCGCATCGAAGGCCTCGGCGTGCTCGTTCACCAGCATCTGCGCGAGGAACGACCCCCACGAGTGCCCGAGGAGCACGAGCGGAAGGTCCGGGTTCTCGTCGCGGATGATGCCGGTCAGCTGCCAGATCGCATCCTTGGCCGCCCGGAGACCTCCGGGCCCGAGCCGTCCGAGCCGGGCCGGATCGCCGTGCTGGCGCATGCCGGTGCGCCCGTGCCCACGGTGGTCGTCCGCGTAGACGGTGAACCCGGCTCCGGTGAGCGCGGCGATCAGCGCCGGATACCGTCCTGCGTGCTCGCCCACCCCGTGCAGGAGCTGGACGACGCCGCGGGGCGTACCCTCCGCCGGGTGGACGTCGTAGACGATGGCGATGCCGTGGCTGTCGGTGTACTCGCGGGTCTCGGTCATGGGTCGGCCCTACCGGTCGGTTCCCTCGACGGCGTCGCGGATCGCGTCCCGGATCGCGAAGGCGATGTCGCGGTCCGTCACCTCGTAGCCGCCGACCCCGTCGGAGGCGGAGCCCATGCGCACGCCGCCGTCCTCGGTCACCGCCCGCTTCGCGGAGAAGTGGAGGGCGTCGACGCCGGCCGCGGCGAGCACCGGAGCGCTCGCGACGTCGACGCCGCTGCCGGCCATGACCTCGATCTGCCCCTCGGCCGCGGCGACGAGCGCGCGCAGGGTGTCGATGCCGTCGATCGCGGCCGATGCCCCTCCGGACGTGAGCACGCGCCGGAGCCCGAGCTCCCTCGCGGCCCGCAGGGTCGCCACCGGGTCGGCGGTCACATCGATCGCGCGGTGCAGCGTCGCCGGAGCTCCCCCGGCCGCGTCCCGCAGCCGCGCCATGGCATCGAGGTCGAGCCGCCCCTCGGCGTCCAGCGCGCCGATCACCACGCCCGACGCGCCTGCGTCGACCGCGTGCCGCACGTCGCGTTCGGCGACGGCCAGCTCGTCGGCGCTGTAGTGGAAGCCGCCGGCGCGCGGACGGATGAGGACGTGCACCTCGGGGCCGTTCGCCCCCGCAGCTTCGAGCGCGAGCTCCAGGGTGGCCGGCGACGGGGTGAGCCCACCCAGGGCGAGGGCCGTGGCGAGCTCGACGCGGGCGGCGCCGACCTCGGCGGCGATGCGCACTCCGGCGGGATCCTGGACGGCGATTTCGAGAGCGATCGTTCGGGTCACCCCTCCATTGTGCCCGCTGCCCCGGCTCCTCCTGCCCCCGCGTCAGAAATATTAGATAGACTAACTAAGTATGTCTGCGTCCGATGATTCCCTGCACCTCACCGCCACAGACCTGCGCATGGCCACGTTCCGGCTCGCCCGCCGGCTCCGCTGCGCCCGCGCCGCCGACATGATGAGCGACACGCAGCTCGCCGTTCTCGCCGAGCTGCGCATGAACGGCCGGCGCACGATCTCCACCCTCGCCGAGCGCGAGCGCGTGACCGCCCCCTCGATGACGAGCATCGTGAACGGCCTGGAGGAGCAGGGCTTCGTCGCCCGCACCCCGGACGAGGACGACCGCCGCCGCGTGCAGGTGGACATCACCGCCGCCGGCGTCGAGGTCGTCGTCGAGACCATCCGCCGCCGCGACGTGCTGCTGGCCGACATGCTCCGCGAGGTCGACTACACCGAGGAGGAACTGACGACGCTGCGAGAAGCGAGCGCCCTGATGCGGAGGGTGGTGGAGCGATGAGCGCCATGTTCCGTTCCTTCGCGAACATCAACTACCGGATCTGGTTCGCCGGCGCCCTCGTGTCGAACGTCGGCGGATGGATGCAGGCCACAGCCCAGGACTGGGTCGTGCTGACCGAGCTCACCGACAACGACGCGACCGCGATGGGCGTCACCATGGCACTGCAGTTCGGCCCACCGCTGGTGCTGGTGAGCCTGACCGGCTGGGTCGCTGATCGCTTCGATCGGCGGAAGATCCTGCTGACCACGCAGACCGCGCTGCTCGGCCTCGCGATCGCGGTCGGATCCCTGCTGCTGGCCGGCGTCATGACCCTGCCGATGATGCTCGCGTTCGCCCTCGGTTTCGGCATCGTCAACGCGTTCGACGCACCCGCCCGGCAGGCCTTCGTGTCGGACATGGTGTCCGCCACGGAGACCTCCAACGCCGTGGCCCTCAACTCCGCCTCCTTCAACCTCGCCCGTATGATCGGCCCCGCGGTCGGCGGTCTGCTCATCGTCGCGATCGGCTCCGGTTGGGTGTTCATCGTCAACGCCGCGACCTTCCTCGCCATGATCGTCGCGCTGATGCTCATGCGCACGCATTTGCTGGCGCCGCGGCCGAAGAACCGCAGCCGCGGCGGCCTCGCGGAGGGCTTCCGGTACGTCTGGGCACGCAGCGACCTCAAGGTCGTGTTCGTGACGGTGTTCCTCATCGGCGCGTTCGGCATGAACTTCCCGATCTTCGCCTCGACCATGGCGCTGGAGTTCGGAGCCGGCGCCGACGGGTACGGGGTGCTGAGCTCGGTGCTCGCTATCGGCTCCCTGATCGGCGCCCTCCTCGCCGCACGGCGGGACCGTGCGAGGGTGCGCGTGGTGATCCTCGCGGCGGGCGGCTTCGGGATCGCGGCCTTCGTCTCGGCCGCGATGCCCACCTACCTCTCCTACGCGGTCACGCTCACGTTCACCGGTTTCATGATCGTGACGCTGCTGACCACGGCCAACGGCTACGTGCAGATCACGACGGATCCGGCGCTCCGCGGCCGCGTCCTCGCCCTCTACATGGCCGTGATCATGGGGTCGACCCCGGTCGGCGCACCGATCGCGGGCTGGGTGGCGGACACGTTCGGCCCCCGCGCCGCCATCATGCTCGGCGGGACGGCCGGCTTCATCGCGTGCGCGATCGGGGTGACGTGGGTGCTGACGTCCGGGAGGCTGCGCCGCGAGGAGAGCAGCCGCTTCCGCCTGACCCTCGACGAGACCCGCCCACTGCGCGTCGTGCAGCCGGTCGAGCCGGTGGACTACACGGAGAAGGCCGCGGCGACGACGCCCATCCGGCTTCCTCGACGCGACGACGAGTGAGCTGCGGGCGCGTTTGTCAACGCCTTCCTCATCACGGCCCGGCGGTCGTAGCGTCGTGTCATGGACGAGAACATGAGCACCCCGCACCCGCAGGATCCGGCCGAAGGCGCTCCCGGCGTCGACGTCCCTGACGAGAACTCCGGCCAGGGCGACGGCACCGGCGGCGCGATCCAGGGCGACAGCTCCCGCGGCGAGTCGACCGGTGGCGCCATCCAGGGCAGTTCCGGCCCCGGCCACGACGCGCCGCTGGGCGGCGACGAGAACACCGAGGACGAGCTCGCGGCCGACAACGCCGCCGAGGAGGACACCCTCCGCACGCTCGACCCCGACTCCCCGCCGGCCTGAGCCGTCGACCCACCCCTTTCGAGACGAGCCACCCCCTTGCGAACGTTCGCAAGGGGGTGGGTCGTGCAGAAGGGGGTGGGTCGGCCGCGGTCAGGCGTCGAGCACCACCTTGAGCTGCTCGACGGCCCAGTCGAGCTCGGTCGCCCGGATGACGAGCGGGGGCGCGATGCGGATGGTCTGCCCGTGCGTGTCCTTCACGAGCACACCCCGGTCGAGCAGCTTCTCCGCGATCTCTCGGCCCGAACCGATCGCGGGGTCGATGTCGACGCCCGCCCACAGCCCGGCGATGCGCACGCCCGTGACACCGTGGCCGATCAGCGGCTGCAGCGCCTGCTCCAGGTGTGCGCCGAGTGCCCGCGCACGCTCCTGGAACTCGCCCGTCTGCAGCATCTCCACCACGCGCAGGCCGACGGCCGCCGCGAGCGGGTTGCCGCCGAACGTGGAGCCGTGCTCACCGGGACGGATCACGCCCAGGACATCGGTGTTCCCCACCACGGCCGAGACCGGGAGGATGCCACCGCCGAGCGCTTTGCCCAGCAGGTACAGGTCCGGCACGACACCCTCGCGGTCGCACGCGAACGTCTCGCCGACACGTCCGAGCCCGGCCTGGATCTCGTCGGCGATGAACAGCACGTTCTTCTCGTCGCAGATCTCACGGATGCGGCGGAGGTACCCCTCCGGCGGGATCACCACACCGGCCTCGCCCTGGATCGGCTCCACGAGCACGCCCGCCGTGTCCTCGGTGATCGCCGCGGCGATCGCCTCCGCGTCGCCGAACGGCACGCGGTCGAAGCCGGGCGTGTAGGGACCGAAGTCGTCGTGCGCGGTCTCGTCGTCGCTGAAGCTCACGATCGTCGTCGTACGGCCGTGGAAGTTGCCCTTCGCCACGACGATCCGCGCCTTCCCCTCGGGGATGCCCTTCACGCGGTAGCCCCACGCCCTGGCGACCTTGATGCCGGTCTCCACCGCCTCGGCGCCCGTGTTCATCGGCAGGACGAGCTCCTTGCCGCAGAGCTCGGCGAGCGCGGCCGCGAAGGGCTCCAGCATGTCGCTCTGGAACGCCCGGCTGACGAGCGTGACCCGACCGAGCTGCTCGGTCAGGGCCGCGACGAGCGCGGGGTGACGGTGCCCGAAGTTGACCGCGGAATAGGCCGCGAGCAGGTCGAGGTAGCGCTTGCCCTCGACATCGGTCACCCACGCTCCCTCGCCGCGCGCGATCATCACCGGCAGCGGGTGGTAGTTGTGCGCGACGTGCGGCTCCGCGACCGCGGTGGGTCCCTGAGCCTGTCGAAGGGTCGAAGCGCCCGCCGTCTGCTCGATCGTCACTTCGCACCCCGCAGCTCGAGCGTGCAGCACTTGATCCCGCCGCCACCGAGGAGGAGCTCGGACAGGTCGACGGTGATCGGGTTGTAGCCGCGCTCCCGGAGCTGCTGCTCGAAGCCCTTCGCCCGCGGCGAGATGATGACGTTGGAGCCGTCGCTCGAGGAGTTCAGGCCGAACACCGCGCCGTCCTCGTCCGACACGAGGATCGCGTCGGGGAAGCGCTTCTCCAGCTCGGCACGGCTGGCGTCGTCGAAGGCTCCGGGGAGGTAGGCGATGTTCGCCCGCTCGGGGCCGCCGTTCTCCACGCCCTGCACGGGGTCGAGCACCGCGATCGCGGTGTCGAGGTGGTAGAAGCGGGGGTCGGTGAGGTTCAGCGACACGACCTCGCGGCCGAAGACCTCGCCGACCTCGCGGTGGCTGTCGCCGGTGGAGCGGAACCCGGTGCCGGCGAGGATCACGTCGCCGACGAGCAGGAAGTCGCCCTCGCCCTCGTTGACCTCCTCCGGCATGACGGTGTCGTAGCCGGCGGCGCGGAACCAGTCGGCGAAGGCCGGAGCCTCCCCCTGCCGCTCCACGAACCGGAACTCCGGCACGTAGGCGCGCCCGTCGATGAGGAAGCCGCCGTTGGCCGTGTAGACCATGTCCGGGTATCCGGGGAGCGGATCGATGAGCTCGACCTCGTGGCCGAGCTCGACGTACAGGTCGTAGAGCTTCTGCCACTGGGCGACGGCGTTGGCGGTGTCGGTCGGCCGCGACGGCTCCATCCACGGATTGATGGAGTAGTTCACCGTGAAGTGCTCGGGACGGCACATCAGGTAGTGGCGGCGGTGCGCGGTGCGCGTGGGGGCGGTGGTGACGGCGGTCTCCGGCGTCGACATGGATGCTCCTCGTGTGAACGGGCGCGGCGGACGCTGTCCAGGGGCCCGGCGGTCCTTCGACCCCCTGCTCGGAAGAGGCGGAGGGGAAGATGCGACTCGGGCACGCCGGTGACCATTGTGCCACCGGACCCTGGGCGCCACCAGCATCCGTCCCGTGTCGTCATCAGCCCTCGCGCTGCGTCACCACGACCTTGCCGACCGTGTGCCCGGCCTCGACGTGCGCGAGCGCCGACACGGCCTCGGCGAACGGGTAGGTGCGCTCGATCACAGGGACCAGGTGTCCTTCCTCCACGAGCTCGAGCAGCTTCGCGAGGATCTCCGGGTGCGAGGTCGCCGCGAGGGACACCACCCGGGGTCCGCGGACCGAGAGCACGGCGGCGCGGATCATCCGCGGCACAGGACCGAGTACGCGTCCGCCGTCGCCCGTCACCAGCACCACGCGACCACCCGTGCGGACGAGACGCTGCAGCTCGCGGATCGGCACACCTCCCGCGAGGTCGATGACGGCGTCGAACCGGGCGGAGGGCAGGTGCGTGAGCGGAGACGTGCGGTGGTCGAGCGTGCGCACGGCTCCGAGACGCTCCAGCAGCAGGGCGTTCCGTGGACGGCACGTCGCCCAGACCTCGGCCCCACGGAGCGCCGCGAGCTGCACGGCGAAGGTCCCCACGCCGCCGGACGCCCCGATCACGAGGACCCGCTGTGCGCGGTGGCGCAGCCCCACCCCGGCCGCATCGAGCGCCTGCCACGCGGTGCCTCCGGCGATCGGCAGGCAGGCCGCCGCCTCGGGCGTCACATCCGGGGGCACGGGCACGACGCGGTCGGCCGCGATGCGGGCGTGGGAGGCGAGGCCGCCGCCGCCCTGCAGCTCTCCCACCACGAGTTCGCCGAGTTCGGCGTTCACGACGTCGGCGCCGACCGCCACGACGGTGCCCGCGACGTCGAGCCCCCGGACCGGGTGCTTCGGGCGCGTGAGGCCGAAGAAAGGCCGGACCAGCAGCGGATCGCCGAGGAGCAGCCGCACGTCGCCGGCGTTGAGGGCGGTGGCCTGCACGCGCAGCACGACCTCTCCCCGGTGGGGCTGCGGCACGGGCAGGCGGGTCAGCGAAGTCCCGGCGGCCGGGCCGTACGTCTCGCGGGTCCAGGCGGGCATCGTCTCGGTCATGCGGCACCTCCGGGGTCGGTGGGATACGCGAACAGGTCGTCGATCCCGACGCCGAAGGCCCGGGCGATCTGGAACGCGAGCTCGAGCGTCGGCGAGTACTTCTGCTGTTCGATCGCGATGAGCGTCTGCCTCGTGACCCCGATCGTGCGGGCGAGCTCGGCCTGCGTGAGTCCGGCACGCTCGCGGTGGGCGCGGATGCTGTTGGAGACGAGGGTGGGCTTGACCATCAGACCAGGCCCCGACGGTACGCGATCGCCCGGGCGACACCGCCGACGACGGCCGCCACGAGGAACCCCGCGAACATGGTGTTCGCGATCCAGAACGCGTCGGCACCGAGACCGCACAGGACGATGACCCCGAGGCCGGCGATGGCGACGAAGGCCTGCTCCACGCGCGCCCCCATCCGGCCGATGTCCCGGTCGCGGATGTCGGAGCGGCCGACGCCGTCCGGATCGGACATCCCGGCGATGATGCCCCAGAGGATGCTGAGCACGATCGTCCCGACGATGCCCCCGCCGATCGTCCACAGCATCAGCGGGAACCAGTCCGTCGCGGTGAGCGGTCCGCCACCGGCCTGCTGCATGAGCAGCAGCACGTAGACGACCGCGACGATCGGACTGACGATGAGCCCGGCCCAGACGTTGCGCTCCTCGTAGACCATGCGCTTCTCCTCGTGTCAAAGATTCTTGACACGAGGAGACGTCCGCATCGCACCTGTGTCAAGAATCTTTTACACCCGCATTCCGTCCCGCGCAGTCTCTTCCGGGATCACAATCGCACCCCCGAGCCGCCTCTCCCGCCCGTTTCCGATCCCGCATGTCCTGCGCATCCCGAAGCGGGATCGAAAACGCACCTGCCGGGGGCTCGCAAGGCACCTTTTCGAGCCCGCACCGCACCGCACCGGCTCCGGCAGCCGCGCCGGGGGACGGGGTCAGATGACGGAGGCGCTCCAGGGGTCGGGGTTTCCGTAGCGGTGGGCGGTGATCGAGACGGACTGCTCGTGCACGAAGGGAAGGAGCTCGATGCGGGCGGCCGCCGTCACCTCCGCGTCGTACACCGCGAGGTCCGGATCACCGCCCGTCGCCACCGCCAACGCCGCGTGCAGCGCCGCCACCGACTCCCGCCCGCCCACGAGCCGCACACGCTCATGCCGCGGAAGCACTGGACCCTCGGCATCGCCCGAGGACCCCTCACCCGCGGTCGCCTGCATCCGCTGGAGCCATTCGTCCTCCGTCTCCAGGAACACCACGGCGTCGAGGTCTCCCAGAGCATGCCGCACGCCCGCCGGAAGCCCGACCGGAGTGGACACGACGAAGCCCGCCCCCGCGCGCACCCCCGCGATCACGACCCGCAGCAGGTCGTGCAGGGCGGCGTCCTCGGTGGCGCGGATCTCCACCGGCACGGGCCGATACCGGAAGAGGTTGCGCTCGATCTCCAGCCGCGACACGTCTCGCACCCGGCCGAACTCCCGGTCCCAGGCCAACGCGTCCGACAGGGCGGACCGTCGAAGCCACTCGAACGACTCGAACGGGAGGGAGGGCTGCGCGGCCTCGATGAGCCCGGTGATCCGGGAGTCGAGCCCGCGGAGGTGGAGGGTGCTCGACGCCGGGGACCCGTGCTGCGCGCGCCACGTTCCGAGCCCGATGAGGTGGTTCGGCCCGCCGGGCTTGGCGCCGGCGCCGACGGAGGAGCGCTTCCACCCGCCGAACGGCTGCCGCTGTACGATCGCTCCCGTCGTGCCGCGATTGACGTAGAGGTTCCCGGCCTGCACGCGGTCGAGCCAGAAGGCCAGGTCGTCGGGATCCTGGGTGTGGAGCCCCGCCGTGAGACCGTAGGCGACCGCGTTCTGCAGGTCGACGGCCTTCGCGAGGGTCGGGGCGTGCATGATCCCGAGGACCGGTCCGAAGAACTCCTCGGTGTGGAAGCGAGAGCTGGACTGCACGCCGACCCGCACGCCGGGGCGCCAGAGCCGTCCGCTGCCGTCGTCGGCGGGGTCGAGGGCGGGTTCGATGAGCCACCGCTCGTCGCCCTCCAGCTCGGAGAGGGCCCAGGCGAGCTTGCCCTCGGGCTTCTCGATGACGGGGCCCACCTCGGCGAGCGGATCCGAGGGCCAGCCGACCCGCAGCGAGCGGACCGCGTCGGCGAGCTGACGCGCGAAGCGCTGCGAGCGCCCCACCGGCCCGACGAGGATCGCGAGCGACGCCGCGGAGCACTTCTGCCCCGCGTGCCCGAACGCGCTCTTCACGAGGTCGGCCACGGCGAGGTCGAGGTCGGCCGAGGGCGTGATGATCATCGCGTTCTTGCCGCTGGTCTCCGCGAGCAGGGGCAGGTCGGGGCGCCAGGAGCGGAACAGCGCCGCGGTCTCCCACGAGCCGGTGAGGATCACCCGGTCCACGGCCTCGTCCGTGATGAGGGCACGGCCGAGGTCGCCTTCCTCGATGTCGACGAGAGCGAGGGCCTCGCGGGGCACGCCGCCCTCCCACAGCGCCGCCACGAGCACCGCCGCGCACCTCCGTGCCTGCGGGGCGGGCTTGAGGACGACGCCGGACCCCGCGGCGAGCGCCGCCAGCACGCCACCGGCAGGGATCGCGAGGGGGAAGTTCCACGGCGGAGCGACGACGGTCACCCTGGCGGGGACGAACACGGCGCCGGAGATCGCATCGAGCTCGCGGCACGTCGCGGCGTAGTACCGAGCGAAGTCGACGGCCTCGCTCACCTCGACGTCAGCCTCGGCGAAGACCTTGCCGGTCTCCGCGGCCGCGACCTCGATCAGCTCCCCGCGGCGGGACTCGAGAGCGGCCGCCGCGCGCAGCAGCACCTCCGCCCGCTCGGCCGCGGGACGTGATCCCCACGCTGCCGCCGCGCCCTGCACGCCGCGCACGATGCGGCCGAGGTCATCGGCGTCATCGACGCGGGCCACGTCCAGGACATCCCTCCCGACCGTCGAGTCCGCGAGCCTCGCACGGATCCCCGCTGCCCACTCGCGATTGGCGGGGAGGGCGAGGTCGGTGTCGGCCGTGTTCACGAAGCCCGGCGCGCCCCCGGTGTCCTCCCCGCGCTCGCGCGCGGCGTACACGGCGGTCTCAAGGTAGGCGCCGGTGTCGGTGTCGTCGGAGCCGCGCACGATGCCGAGCACCGCGTTCGTGAGGTCGGCCTCCGCCACCGGACCGACCGGGGCGGGGCGCACGGACTCGTGCACGGGCGCGAGGCGGTCCTGGGTGCGCCGCGGGCCGAGGCCGAGGGCCGGGTCCCCCGCCCGGTCCAGGGCGTCGAGGAAGCGCTCGGCCTCCCGCGCGAAGAGAGACTCGTCGTCGTGCAGGTGGAACGCCGCGGAGAGGAAGTTCTCGGACGACGCGTTCTCCTCCAGCCGCCGCACGAGGTAGCTGATGGCCACATCGAACTCGGCGGGCGCGACGACCGGCACGTACAGCAGCACCGGACCCACTTCGCGGGACACCGCCTGCACCTGCCCCTGAGCCATGCCGAGCAGCATCTCGAACTCGACCGCGTCGCGGACCCCGCGCTCCCCGGCGAGCAGCCACGCATGGGCGATGCCGAAGAGGTTGTGGCCGGCCACCCCGATCCGCACCGAGGTCGTGTGCTCGGGCTGCAGCGCCCAGTCCAGGCAGCGCAGGTAGTTGGCGTCGGTGTCGAGCTTCGTGTCGTAGGGCGCGGGCGTCCATCCGTGCAGGGTCGCCTCGACGTGCTCCATCGCGAGGTTCGCGCCCTTCACGAGGCGCACCTTGATGCGGGCCCCGCCGTGGATCACGCGATCCTGTGCCCAGGCGGTGAGCTCCTGCAACGCCGGCAGCGCGTCGGGCAGGTAGGCCTGCAGCACGATCCCGGCCTCGAGTCCGGTGAGCCGAGGGTCCTCCAGGATCCGCGTGAAGACGGCGATCGTGAGGTCGAGGTCGCGGTACTCCTCCATGTCGAGGTTGATGAAGGTGCCGTCTTCCGCAGCCGTCACGTAGAGAGGGAGCAGCCGGTCGACGACCCGCTCGACGACCTCGTCGAAGCCCCACATCGAGATGCGGCTGACGATGGCGGAGACCTTGACCGACACGTAGTCGACATCCGGACGCCGGATGAGCTCGTGGATGCCGTCGAGCCGCCGCTGCGCCTCCGCCTCCCCGAGCACCGCCTCCCCGAGGAGGTTGAGGTTCAGTCGCGACCCCGACTCCCGCAGCTTCTCGATCGCGGGTCCGAGCTTCGTCGGCCGGGCGTCCACCACGAGATGTCCCACCATCTCGCGCAGCGCCCGCCGCGCGATCGGCACGACCGGCGTCGGCAGCACCGGGGCGACCCCGCCGCCGAGCCGCACGGCGGAGCGCAGGTACCACGGCAGGAACTCCGGCACGATGGGCGCGATGCGGCGCAGCTGGGCGGCCGCAGCGGTCAGGCTCTCCGGCCGCATCACGCCGTCGACGAAACCGAGGGTGAACGGCAGGCCGTTGGCGTCGCGGAGGACGCCGGCGAGACGCTCGGCGGCGGGGTCGACGTCGGCCGCAGCCGCCTCGATCACCCAACGGCGCGCGAGTTCGACGGCCTGATCGGCGAGGGATGCGGATGCCCCCGCCTCCGCGGAGGATGACGACGACTCTGCCATGTGACCACCCTAGGTCTCCGGTCGCGGAATCCCGGGGTGCCCGACCGGGCGGGCCGCAGTCGGGTCAGTTCCAGATGCTGGGGGCGGGCGTACGCACGGGAGGCAGGGCGGACGCGGCGGCCCAGTCGTGCACCCACGCGTCGATCTCGGGCACCCCGTCGGGCTTGCCCACCGCGGCGAACAGCTCTTCGTTGCTGACCGTGCCGCCGGACCGGCGCAGCACGCGGGCCCGCACGATGGCCCTGGCGTAGACCTCGCCGGCGACCACGGCCCGGTGCTCCAGGAACAGCGCCTTCTCGTCGTGCCCGATGAAGCGCGACTGCACCTCGAACCGCTGCCAGAGCTGGAGCGACTTGCGGAAGGTGATGGTCTCGCTGGAGACCACCGCGTACCAGCCCTGCTCCTTCATCACGTCGAACAGCCCCGTGCGGATGAGGTGGTCCCAGCGGCCGAGGTCGAACAGCGACAGGTACCGGCCGTTGTTCATGTGGCGGAGGATGTCGAGGTCCGTGGGCAGGGTGGTCACGGTGACGGTGCCGACGGCGGTGGGGTCGAGGGTCTTCCCCTGCCGTACGCGACGACGTGCACCGAGGATCACGAGGAGGGTCCGCCAGATCACATTCACGAGGACTGATCGTAGCCATCCGCGCACGACGGTCGAACTTCGTTGTCCGATTCCTCCATGCCCCCGAAGGGCCTCCCCCGGGCCGTCACCCCGATTTCCGATTTCCACGGACCCGCCGTAGAGTCACCGCATGAGCGCCGAAGCCCAGCCCGAAGTCATCGTCCGTCCGGTCCGTGATGTGGATGCGGAAGCCCTCGGTCGCGTGCATGCGCAGTGCTGGCACGAGACCTACGATCACCTCATCAGCAAGGCGGCGCTGGAGAAGGTCTCGCCCCGCCGTATGGCCGAGCTGTGGACGCACTGGGCCTCGCAGGGCCCCGACTTCAAGATGAACGCGGCGCTCGTCGACGGCGAGATCGTCGGCTTCGTCGGCTCGGGTCCGGCTCGCGACAAGGACGCCCCGGCGTTCCGCGAGCTGTACTTCATCTACCTGCTCGACGCGTACCACTCGACCGGCATCGGGCAGAAGCTGTTCGATGCGGCCGTCGAGAAGGACGAGCCGCTCTACCTCTGGGTCGCCGAGGACAACCCCCGCGCGCACCGCTTCTACACGCGCAACGGGTTCCACCTCGACGGCGCCGCGCACACCGAGCCGTTCCTGGGCGAGACGCTCACCGAGGTCCGCTTCGTGCGCCCCTGACCCTCGTCCTCACCGAAAGGGCCGCCCCGCGGGGCGGCCCTTTCGTCTGCGCTCAGAGGCGTTCGATGATCGTGACGTTCGCGACGCCGCCGCCCTCGCACATCGTCTGCAGGCCGTACCGTCCGCCGGTGCGCTCGAGCTCGTTCAGCAGGGTCGCGAGGATGCGGGTGCCCGTCGCGCCGATCGGATGCCCCAGTGCGATGCCGCCGCCGTTGACGTTGACCTTCTCGTGCGGCGCACCGGTCTCGCGCATCCAGGCGAGCACGACCGAGGCGAACGCCTCGTTGACCTCGAACAGGTCGATGTCCTCGATCCGGAGTCCCGTCCGCTCCAACGCGTGCCTGGTGGCCGGGATCGGTGCCGTGAGCATGAGCACGGGGTCGTCGCCGCGGACGGAGACGTGGTGGATGCGGGCCCGCGGCGTGAGGCCGTGCTCCTGCACCGCCCGCGCACTGGCGATGAGCACGGCACTCGACGCATCGCTGATCTGCGACGCGACGGCGGCGGTGATCCGTCCACCGGGCGCGAGCGGCTGTAATCCCGCCATGCGTTCGAGGGTGGTGTCCCGGCGCACGCCCTCGTCGTGGTCGAGCCCGGCGAGCGGCGCGATCTCCGCCGCGAACCGCCCGTCGTCCTGGGCCTGGGCCGCCCGGCGGTGGCTCTCCAGCGCGTACCGCTCCATCTCCTCCCGTGAGATGTCCCACCGCTCGGCGATGAGCTCCGCTCCACGGAACTGCGAGATCTCCTGGTCGCCGTAGCGCTCCCGCCACCCGGGGGACTCGGCGTACGGCGTCGTGAAGCCGTACTCCCGGCCGACGGTCGCGGCCGCGGTGAGCGGGATCCGCGACATGTTCTGCAGCCCGCCGGCGATCACGAGGTCGCTGGTGCCACTGAGCACCGCCTGCGCGGCGAAGTGCACGGCCTGCTGACTCGATCCGCATTGCCGATCGATCGTGACGCCCGGCACGTGTTCCGGGAAGCCGGCGACGAGCGACGCGGTGCGCGCGACGTTCCCGGCCTGCCCGCCGATCGCATCGATGGTTCCGAGGATCACGTCGTCCACGGCGCCGGGGTCGATGCCGGTCCGGTCGACGAGGGCCCGCAGACTGTGCGCGCCGAGGTCGGCGGGGTGGATCTCTGCGAGAGCGCCGCCACGGCGTCCGACCGGCGAACGGACCGCGTCGACGATGTAGGCCTCTGCCATGATCTCCCTCTTCTCAGTCCTCCGTGCCGGCCGGCAGGAGCAGCCGGAAGCGCTCGCACAGCACCGGCATGTCGGGTTCGTAGCCGCGCGGGTTCTCGGAGTGGGTGCGCCAGTAGCGCTCGTGCACCTCGCGCCAGTGCGCCAGGGTACGATCCCCCTCCCCCTCGGTGAAGGCGTGCGCCTCGTCGACCTCGTCGAACGGAACGATGTCGATCGCCGTGGTCTCGATCACGGCGCGCGGAGCGCCGGTCCCATCGAGGATGATGCTGAGCTCGCCGACGGTCGGCAGCGGATCCCCCGACTCCTCGTAGTCCCAGAGAGAGGACGCCGTGCCCACCTTGATACCCGCGAGCACGAGCTCCAGGAGCTCGTCGGCGTGCTCCGGCGTCGCGCCGAAACCCCACGCCTCGGGAAGAGGCTCCGGCAGGTGGGGCAGCGCGATGCGGGCCTCGCGCCAGTAGTCCTCGATGGCGGTGCGATCGGTCATGGATCAGCGCCCCGAGACCTTGCCGAACGCCTTCGCGATCGGCGCGAGCACGAGCGGACGCGCAGCGACCCAGGCGACCGCGATCACGACGAGCGAGGCGATGAACACCCAGAACCCCGTCCACGTCGCGGCATCCTGCGCCGCGAACATGTGGTTGAGGTTGCGCAGGAAGCCGGTCAGCATCACGAGCGCGACGTGCACGATGATGAACGCCACGAAGTAGAGCATCACCGGGAAGTGCAGGGCACGCGCCCACTCGACCGGGTACGCCTTCGACAGGCGCTCCGCCCTCTTGGGCCAGAGCCCCGACATGCGGAACCCGGTGACCGCGGCGAGCGGCGCCGCGAGGAAGACGGTGACGAAGTAGGCGAGCTGCTGCAGGCTGTTGTAGTTGTTCCAGCCGTTCTCGTGCGGCCAGTCGAACGAGATGTACTGGAGGGCCGCCGACAGCGCGTTCGGGAACACCTCCCAGCTCGTCGGCACGATCCGCACCCAGTGCCCGGTGACGAACAGCAGGACGACGAAGATCACGCCGTTGACCAGCCACAGGATGTCGAGCGCCTGGTGGAACCAGAGGTTCAGGCTGATCTTGCCCTTCGGGTTGTTCCGCGGGGACCAGAACACGCTCGGCCGCTTCTCGGTGCGCACCTGCAGCCCCGAGCGGATGATCAGCACGATCAGGAACATGTTGAAGAAGTGCGCCCAGTTGACCCACGGCGCGAAGCCGGGCTCGACCGGGATCGGTGGCTCGTACTCGCCAGGGAAGGCCGCCAGGAAGTCCTGCATGAACGGGAGGCTCAGCAGCGTGCGGACGAGGGCCACGGCCGCGGCCGCGAGCACGCCGAGGGCGGCGGCGCCGAACAGCGTCGCGATCGCCTGGGTCCAGGTCGGGCGCCGGCGAGCGGTCGCGGCCGCCGAGGCGGCGGCCGGGAGATGCCGCGGTGCTCGACCGTTCCAGACCGTACGGGTCCAGGGCAGCGGCGCGCTGATGTCGGCGCCGGTGGCGAGCGCGGTCCCCGGGACAGCGGCGGGCTCGGAGACGAGGGTCGCGGACGGCGCCGCCGTCTCCGGGATCGCGGAGACATCCGCCGCCACGGCCGCGGACGGAGCGGAGGTCGGACGGGCGGGCACGGTCCCTGCGGGGGGCCAGGGCTCGCCACCCGGGACTCGGGGCAGTCCGCGGCGAACGCTCTCGCCTGCGGCGGGCGTCTCGGGAGCGGGCGCCGCAGCAGGAGTCCGAGCCGGCGCGGCGGACGACCCGGCGGCAGCGGGGGAGGCAGGAGGCGCAACGGGCGCGGCGGACGCCGCGGCGGAAGGTGCGGTCTCGCCCGGCACCACGGCGGGTGCGGACGGCGCGGCCCCGACCGTAGGCGGCGGCCAGGGCTCACCGCCGGGAACGCGCGGGAGACCCCGGCGGAGCGCCCGACGCGGCGCGGCGTCCGGCGTGACCGCAGCGGGGCCGTCCTCCCCGCCCTCCGTCGTCGCAGAGACCGGCGTCGCCACCGGCGCCTCGACGGCGACGGCCGCATCGACGGTCTCGACCGTCGCATCGGCGGGCGGCCACGGCTCGCCGCCCGGCACCCGCGGAAGCCCGCGGCGCAGCACCCGCGTCGCCATGACTACTTCTTCCGCGCCTCGAGCGCGGCGATCACCTGCGGGACGATCGCGAACACGTCGCCGACGATGCCGAAGTCGGCGACGTCGAAGATGGGCGCCTCCGGGTCCTTGTTGATCGCCACGATGTTCTTCGACGTCTGCATGCCGGCGCGATGCTGGATCGCCCCGGAGATCCCGAGCGCGACATAGAGCTGCGGCGACACGGAGACCCCGGTCTGCCCGACCTGGTGGGACTGCGGGATGTAGCCCGCGTCGACCGCGGCGCGCGAGGCGCCGACGGCCGCGCCGAGAGCGTCGGCGAGCTCCTCGACGAGCACGAACTTCTCCTTCGACGCGAGGCCGCGGCCACCGGAGACGACGCGGGTCGCTCCGCGCAGCTCGGGACGGGACGAGGTGGCCTCGACGGTCTCGACGGGGCCCGCCGTCGCGGCGACCGCTCCGGACGGGGTGACCGCGAGCTGCTCGACCTGCGGGGAGGCGACCGCCTCGGCCCTGGCCTCCACCGCGCCCTGGCGCACCGTGACGACGAGCGTGCCGTACGTCGCGGCCGCATCGACGAGGTACGCCCCGCCGTAGACCGAGTGGTGGGCGACGATGCCCTCGTCGTCGCGGGAGACCCCGACGGCATCCACGGCGAGAGCGCTCTTCGATCGCACCGCGAACCGGCCGGCGACATCGCGCCCGGAGATCGAGTTCGAGATGAGGACGGCTTCGGGCTGCACCTGCGCGGCGGCGGCCTGCAGCGCGTCGACGATCGGGACCGTGAGCGCCGACGGGTCGCCCTCGGCCGTGAGCACGACCGCGGCTCCGGCCGCCGCGGCCGTGGCGACCGCGGTCTCGGAACCGCCGACGATCAGCGCCACCGGGGTGCCGATGCCCGCCGCCGCGCCGAGGAGTCCGGCGGTGCTGCTGGCGAGCTCGCCGGACGGGTCGACGTCGAGGAGCACGAGGATCGGGTTCTCGGGGTACGCCATGTCACACCAGCCTGTTCTGCACGAGGAACTCGACGAGCTTCTCGGCGGCATCGCCCTCGTCGGTGATCTTGACACCGGCCGCCCGCGGAGGCTTCTCGGAGACGGCGGTCATGATGGTGCGCGGAGCCGCCGCGGGGTCGGCCGACACGTCGAGGTCGGCGAGGGACAGCACCTCCAGCGGCTTCTTCTTCGCCGCCATGATCCCCTTGAAGTTCGGGAACCGGGCGTCAGGGAGCGCCTCGGTGATGGAGATCACGGCGGGCAGCGGCGCGGTCACCTGCTGGTTCCCCGCGTCCGCGCCCCGGGTGCCGGAGATGCCGTCGGCCGTGATCTCGACCGCGGAGAGGGCAGTGGCCTGCGCCCAGCCGAGGTGCTCGGCGAGCATCGCGGGCAGGACGCCACCGGCGCCGTCGGTGGACAGGTTGCCGGTGATGACGAGGTCGGGGGCGCCACGGCGGATCGCGGCGGCGAGGACCTCGGCGGTGAGTCCCAGGTCGGCACCGACGAGCTGCTCGTCGACGATGTGGATCGCGGAGGCGGCGCCGATCGCGAGGGCGCGTCGCACCGACGCGGTCGCGCTCTCCGGCGCCATCGTGAGGGCCACGACCTCGGTGCCCTCGTTCTTGTCGGCGTAGGAGAGGGCGACCTCGAGGGCCCGTTCCGTGATCTCGTCGAGGACCACATCCCCGGCGCCGCGATCGGCGAGGCCGGTCTCCAGATTCAACGTGCGATCACCATAGGTGTCCGGCACCTCTTTGACCAGGACGAAGATCTTCATCGAATGCTCCTCACGACACGCTGAGTCTATCCGCCCGCTCTTCTATGTAGCCAAAGGCAGAGGGATCCGCAGGCTGCACCCGACATTTCGGTCACGAATGTATACATAGTCGACAGTTGCCGTCCTCGGCTCGCCGCTGGCGACCGGGGGCGCCCCACGCCGGTACCGTAGAGACGTGGTCCGACCCCGCCCGCTTCCCGTCGACCCGCTCGCCGAGGCGAAGCGGCAGTGGATCGCGCACGGCTGGACCGAGGCCGCAGACGGCATGACGGTCGTCACGTCGGTGATGCGGGCACAGCAGCTCCTCCTCGCCCGCGTCGACGCGGCCCTCAAACCGTTCGCGCTGAGCTTCGCGCGGTACGAGGTGCTCCGGCTGCTCGCCTTCAGCCGGGCCGGACGACTGCCGCTGTCGAGCGTCGTCGCGCGCCTGCAGGTCCACGCCACCACCATCACCAGCACCGCCGAGCGGCTCGTGCGCGACGGCCTCGTGATCCGCGAACCGCACCCCCACGACGGACGCGCCGCGATGCTCGCCCTGACCGACGCCGGGCGCGACCTCGTCGAGCGCGCCACGACCGCCCTAAACGCCGACGTCTTCGCCGACCCCGGCATGAGCGAGGCCGACGCCGCGGAGCTCGTCGCCATCGTCGCCCGCCTGCGCCGTGACGCCGGCGACTTCATCGATCCGCGCCCCCTCCCCGAACCGCTCTGATGCCCCGGTTCGTGCTCGACACCGTGATCGCGGCGCCCCGCCCGGTCGTCTTCGCCGCGGCACTGGACCCCGAACTGCATCTGCAGTCCATGGCGCGCTACAGCGAGACCATGATCGAGGAGCCTGCGGGCGGCGCGTTCACCGAGGGGTCCACGGTGACCTGGCGCGCGCGGCACTTCGGCATCCCGTTCCGCCTGCGCTCCGTGGTGTTCGACATCGACGCGCCGCATCGGTTCACGGACCGTCAGATCGCCGGACCGTTCCGCGAGCTCCGGCACGAGCATGTGTTCGAGGAGCACCCGCGTGGCACCCTCATGCGGGACACCGTCGTGTTCCGGTCGCCTTTCGGGCCCCTCGGCCGCCTCGTCGACGCCCTGGTCCTGGGGCGGTACATGGAGCGGCTGATCGCGGAGCGCAACACCGCCCTCGTCGCCGCGATCGAGGACGGCGGGCGTACTCTTCCTGCATGAGCGAACTGCGCGTGCACACCGTCCTCACCGGTCGCGGTCCCGCCGCGGCGATCCTCCTCACCGACGAACAGGTGGCCTCCTTCGGCGCGGGGAAGACCTTCCCGGTCGCGGTCACGATCGGCGGCCGCACCGCCCGCCTGCGCCTGGCCCGGATGGGCGGCGAGAACATGATCGGTCTCAGCAAGGCCGCCCGCGCAGACCTCGCGGTGGAGATCGACCAGGAGGTGGACGCCGTGATCCGGCTCGACACCGCAGAGCGGACGGTCGAGGTGCCGGCCGCCCTGGCCGCCGCCCTCGACGTCGACCCCGCGGTGCGCGCGGCCTTCGACGCCCTCTCCCCCTCAGCGCGGAAGGAGCACGCCAGGGCGGTCGCCGACGCCAAGCAGGACGCGACGCGCGAGCGCCGGATCGCGAAGATCGTGGAGTCCCTGCGCGGCTGACCCGTTCACAACTCAGGAGAATTGCGGCCGACTGGGCCCCGACACCGCAGAACGCCGGCTCCGCGACTCGACCTCCTGAGTTGTGAACCGCGATCAGCTGTTCTGGAAGTCGGGCGTGCGCTTCTCGCGGAAGGCCGACATCCCCTCCTTCTGGTCGTGCGTGTCGAACAGCGCCGCGAACGCCTGCTTCTCATGGGCGAGGCCGGCGGACAGCGTCGTCTCCATCGCTGCATCGAGCGCGGCCTTGGCGGCGTAGACCGACGGCAGCGACTTCGACGCGATCGTCTCCGCCAACGTCGTCGCCTCGGCCAGGAGGTCCGCCGCCGGGACGACGCGGGACACGAGTCCGGAACGCTCCGCTTCCTCGGCCCCCATGAAGCGGCCGGACAGCACGAGCTCCGCGGCCTTGTAGTACCCGACCGCGCGGATGAGCCGCTGCGTGCCGCCCATGCCGGGGATCACGCCGAGATTGATCTCCGGCTGTCCGAACTTCGCGGTGTCCGCGGCGAGGATGATGTCGCACATCATCGCCAGCTCGCAGCCGCCACCGAGCGCGAATCCGGAGACCGCCGCGATGACCGGGGTGCGCACGGCAGCGAAGTCGTGCCAGACGCCGAAGTGGTCGGTCTCGAGCATCTCCGCCGCGGACATGCCCTCCATCTCCTTGATGTCGGCACCGGCCGCGAAGGCCTTCTCGGAGCCGGTCAGGACGATCGCGCCGATCCCGTCATCCGCATCGAAGGCCTGCGCGGCCGCGGTGACCTCCTCGGCGAGCCGGCTGTTCAGCGCGTTGAGCGCCTCCGGACGGTGGAGGGTGATCCACCCCACGCGTCCGCGCTGCTCCACCAGGATCGTCTCGTACTCGGTCATCGCTGCCGCCTTCCTGTCGTTTGTCATCCACCCTCCCCTTCGAATCGCCCGAAGTGCTGCATTTCGGCCGGATTCGCGACCATTCAGGCGATTCGAAAGCCGGGGTCAGCCGCGGATGTCGGTGATGATGCCGGAGAAGTCGCGGGCGGCGCCGTCGCCGGCGGCGTAGGCGGCGTACAGCTCCTGCGCCAGACGACCCATCCGGGCATCCGTCGAGGTCTGCTCGATGGCCTGCAGCGCGAGACCGAGGTCCTTCGCCATGAGGGCTCCGGCGAATCCCGGCTGGTAGTCCCGGTTCGCGGGGCTCGTGGGCACCGGGCCGGGCACGGGACAGTTCGTGGTGAGTGCCCAGCACTGCCCCGACGCCTGGGACACCACATCGAACAGCGCCTGATGCTCGAGTCCGAGCCGCTCGCCCAGCACGAACGCCTCGGCCACGGCGATCTGCGACACCGCGAGCACCATGTTGTTGCAGACCTTCGCCGCCTGTCCGAGTCCCGGTCCGCCGCAGTGCACGATGCGCTTCCCCATGATCTCCAGCAGCGGAAGCGCCGCCGCGAAGTCGTCGTCGGAGCCCCCGACCATGAACGCCAGGGTTCCGGCCTCCGCCCCGACCACACCTCCGGAGACCGGGGCGTCGATGTGCCGATGGCCCGCGGCGAGCGCGAGCGCATGAGCGGCCCGCGCCTCGTCCACCGCGATGGTCGACGACTCGATGAACAGCGTTCCGGGGCGCGCGGCCGCCAGCAGCTCCGTGCGGTAGGCCTCGATGACGTGCTTCCCCGCCGGGAACATCGTCACCACGACCTCCGCGTCCGTCACCGCCTCCGCGCCGCTCGCCGCCACGGGGATCCCGGCCGTCCCGGCCGCCTCGATCGCCGCGGGCACGAGGTCGAAGCCGTGCACCTCGTGTCCGGCGGCGACGAGGTTCTTCGCCATCGGCAGGCCCATGTGGCCGAGGCCGAGGAAGGCCACGCGGGTCATGAGGCGCTCCGCATCGACGTCGACCCCGCGGGTCGCAGCATCTCCCGCCCCACGATGAGGCGCATGATCTCGTTCGTCCCCTCGAGGATCTGATGCACGCGGAGGTCGCGGACGATCTTCTCGATGCCGTAGTCCTGCAGGTAGCCGTAGCCGCCGTGCAGCTGGAGGGCGCGGTTGGCCACCTCGAAGCCGGCGTCGGTCGCGAAGCGCTTGGCCATCGCGCACCGCATCGTCGCGTCCGGCGCCTTCTCGTCCACTGCCTGCGCGCCGTCGCGCATCATCAGCCTCGCCGCCTGCAGGTCGGTGCGCATGTCGGCGATCGCGAAGAGGATCGACTGCTTCTCCGCCAGCGGCTCCCCGAACGCGACGCGCTCGTGCACGTACTGCACGGCCTTGTCGAGCGCTGCCTGCGCACCGCCGATCGAGCACGCCGCGATGTTGAGGCGTCCGCCGTTGAGCGCCGACATCGCGATCGCGAAGCCGCGGCCCTCGTCGCCGAGCATCGCGGACGCCGGCACCCGCACGCCGTCCATGATCACGGGACGGGTGGGCTGCGCGTGCCACCCCATCTTCTTCTCCGGGGCGCCGAAGCTCAGCTTCTCCGCGTCGCCGGGGACGAGGAAGGCGCTGATGCCCCGGGCTCCCGGCTCGCCGGTCCGCGCCATGACGACGTATACCGCGGCCTCACCGGCTCCGGAGATGAACTGCTTCACCCCGGTCAGCACGTACTCGTCGCCCTCGCGGACGGCGCTGGTCGCGATGTTCGCCGCGTCGGATCCGGCTCCCGGCTCCGTGAGGCAGTAGCCGCCGAACTCCTGCATGGCGGTCAGCGACGGTAGCCAGCGCGACCGCTGCTCGTCGTCGCCGTAGGTGTCGATCATCCACACCACCATGTTGTGGATGGAGATGTAAGCGGCCACGGCGGGGTCGGCCTTGGCGAGCTCCTCGAAGATGGCGACGGTGTCGACGCGGGTGAGCCCCGTGCCGCCGAACTCCTCGCTCACGTAGATCCCGCCGAGGCCGAGTTCGCCACCGCGCTGGAGCGACTCCCGCGGGAACAGGTGCTTCTCGTCGCGTTCGGCGGCGAACGGAGCGAGCTCCGCATCGGCGAACTCCCGCACGGCGTCGAGGATCGCCTCGCGCTCCTCGTCGGTGGTGGTGACAGTGGTCATGGTCATCGCGTGTCCTTAGTGCATGGTGGGGATCACGAAGCTCGCGCCCTCGCGGATCCCCGACGGCCAGCGGCTCGTCACGGTCTTGGTCTTCGTGTAGAAGCGGAAGGCGTCGGCGCCGTGCTGGTTGAGGTCGCCGAAGCCGCTGCGCTTCCAGCCGCCGAACGTGTAGTAGGCGATCGGCACCGGGATGGGCACGTTCACGCCCACCATCCCGACCTCCACCCGGGCGGCGAAGTCGCGGGCGGCATCGCCGTCGCGCGTGAAGATCGCGACACCGTTTCCGTACTCGTGCTCGGAGGCCATACGCAGCGCCTCCTCGTAGTCGGCGGCGCGGGCGATCACGAGCACGGGGCCGAATATCTCCTCGCGGTAGATCGCCATGTCGGTCGTCACGTGGTCGAAGAGCGTCGGCCCGAGGTAGAAGCCCTCCTCGTGACCGGGGACCGTGAACCCGCGGCCGTCCGCGAGCACTGTCGCCCCTTCGTCGATGCCCTGCTGGATGTACCCCTCGACCCGCTCGACGGCTGCCCGCGTGACCAGGGGGCCGTAGTCAACGTCCGGCGCGAGGGACGGCCCGACGCGCAGCTGGGCGACGCGTTCGGTGAGCTTGGCGGCGAGCGCATCCGCGGTCTCCTCGCCGACCGGGACCGCGACGGAGATGGCCATGCACCGCTCCCCCGCGGAGCCGTAGCCGGCGCCGATGAGGGCGTCGACGGCCTGGTCGAGGTCGGCGTCGGGCATCACGATCATGTGGTTCTTCGCGCCGCCGAAGCACTGCGCCCGCTTGCCGTGAGCGGCCGCGGTGGCGTAGATGTACTCGGCGATGGGCGTGGAGCCCACGAAGCCGACCGCGCGGATCCGGTCGTCGGTGAGCAGCGTGTCCACCGCCTCCTTGTCTCCGTGCACGACGTTGAGGACACCGGCGGGCAGGCCCGCCTCGAGGAACAGCTCGGCGAGACGCACGGGCACCGAGGGGTCGCGCTCGCTCGGCTTGAGCACCACGGCGTTGCCGGCGGCGAGGGCGGGGCCGGCCTTCCACAGCGGGATCATGGCGGGGAAGTTGAAGGGCGTGATCGCCGCGACGACTCCGAGCGGCTGCCGCATCGAGTACACGTCGATGCCGGCCCCGGCACCGGTGGAGTACTCGCCCTTGAGCAGGTGCGGGGCCCCGGCGGAGAACTCGATGACCTCGAGACCCCGCTGGATGTCACCCTTGGCGTCGTCGACGGTCTTGCCGTGCTCGCTCGCGAGGAGTTCGGCGAGCGAGGTCATCTCCTGCTGCACGAGGTCGAGGAACCGCAGGAGGACGCGGGCGCGCTTCTGCGGGTTGGTCGCCGCCCACGCGGCCTGGGCCTGCTCGGCGTTCCCGATGACGCGGCGCACCTCCTCCGCGGATGCGAGCGGCACCCGGGCCTGCACGGCGCCGGTGCTCGGATCGAAGACGTCGGCGAAGCGACCGTCTTCCGGGGTGACATGCGTTCCGCCCACGAAGTGCGGGATAGTACGGGTCATTGTGCGACATCCCTCCGTGCCCTCTTTGGCACATCGGCGAGTTTACTCCGACGACCGTGAAAATACGAGGACGTCCTTGTATCTCTTGTCGTCGGGCAGACGAGTGGCCGCACGGCGCCGTTCGCCCCTCGTTCACCCGCTGGCCACCTGGGCCGATTACAACTGCAGATGCACGGCACAGACTCAGACCGGATCGGGTAGTCGCGTCTCCCGTGCACACGGTGAGCACTCTCGCTCCCGAGACCCCCGCCGAATCGGGTCGGCGGGGGTCTTCTTCTTCCCCCTTCGAATCGCTTGCCTTGCTCTATTTCGCCCGAGGATCGAGCACAGCGCGCGATTCGAACCGGGGCTGTGGAGACCGGACCCAGCCCGACAGCAGCGGTGGGAGCGTGGGGGCATGGGACGACGACACGAGCTTCCGGCCCGCTTCGGGGTGGACTTCGCGGTACGGACGGCGCGGCTGCACGGCGTGAGCCGCGGTCGATTGCGCGGATCCGACCGGACACTTCTTCAGCCACGAGACCGCGGCCTCGATCTGGGGAGGCCCGCTACCGCTCGCCTTCGACGACCGCGGGAGCGTCGCGACGGCGGACGACCTCGCCCTCCACGTCAGCGCGTCCGGCAGGATCCCGTTCCCTCGCGCCCGCGGCGTGACCGGACACCGCACGCTGTCCAGCCTCACCTCGATCCGTTATCGGGACGGCCTCCGGGTGACCTCCCCCGCCGCGACCTGGGTCTCCCTCGGCACGCTGCCGCTCGCGGACCTGGTGCGCTCGGCGACTACTTCTGCCGACGCTGGAGGCCGGGGGTCGGGCGGCCGGATGTCGCGAGGCAGCCCTGGGCGACGATCGATGAGCTGCGGGAGATGCTGGCGGCATCCGGCCCGGATCTGGAGCCAATCGCGCGACTCGAAGGAGAACTAGAATCGACCAGGCGCCGCGACCCTGGCGCCGTCGCCCCGCGTCCGCACCCTGACGCCGCTCACCCCGAGGACCGCACCATGTCCGCATCCGCCCCTGTGTCCGAACCCGTCACCGTCTCCATCCGCCGCGAGGTCGATCCGGAGCGCATCGCCGAGGCGACCGCGTGGGTGCAGACCGGAGTGAACCTCGCGACGAAGTACCCGGGCTTCCTCGGCTCCGGCTGGGTCCGTGCCGGCGAGGACTCGCAGGTCTGGCACATGCTCTACCGCTTCGCGAGCGAGGACGCGCTCACCGCGTGGGAGCAGTCCGGGGAACGCGCGTGGTGGCTGTCGATGGGCCAGGGCTTCGTCCGCAGCGAGAGGTCCAAGCGCCGCTCGGGCATCGAGGGCTGGTTCGACGAGCCGTCCACCGGCTCCATCCCCGTCGTCGACCCGGACGGCACGACGAGCACCGTGACCGTCGCCCCGGCGCCGCCGCGGTGGAAGCAGGCCGTCTCGATCTGGCTCGGCTTCTTCCCCGTGAACCTCGCGTTCACCTACGCCATGAGCCCGGTGCCGGGATGGGACGCCGTTCCGCTGTGGCTCCGCGTGCTCATCACCACCCTCGTGCTCACGCCGATCATGACGTACTGGGTGCTGCCGTTCGTCACGCGCTCCCTGCGGAACTGGCTCGCCCGCTAGCGGAAACGCCTTCTCAGGGGCCGGACTCCGCTCCCGGGGTGACGCCCTTCTTCGCCGGTTCCACGAGCGAGAGCGGATCGGCGATGTCCTCCAGCGACTTCCCGGCCGCACTGACGCCGAAGACGCCGCACACGACGCCGCCGAACATCATGATCGCCGCACCGAGCACGTACCCCCAGAACAGCGGACCGCGGTCGCCCGACTCCGCGCTCGCACCGATCAGCGCGCCGTAGAGCACCGGAGCGACAGCGCCGACGAGCTGCCCGATGGAGAACACGTAGGAGATCACCTGGCTGCGCAGTTCGAGCGGGAAGATCTCGCTCACGGTCAGGTACGCGGCCGATGCTCCGGCCGAGGCGAAGAAGAACGACGCGCACCAGAACGCCGTGTGCGTGCCCGCGTTCAGCACACCCGCGTTGAAGAGGAAGGCGCTGACGAGCAGGATCAGACCCGCGAGCACATAGGTGCCGAACAGCATCCGACGGCGTCCCCACGTGTCGAAGAAGTGGCCGAGGATGAGGGCGCCCGCGAGGTTGCCGACCGCGAAGACGATGAAGTACTGCGATGCGGACGCCGGCGGGGTGTCGTAGAAGTTCTCCAGCACGAGCGCGTAGGTGAAGAAGATCGCGTTGTAGAGGAAAGACTGCGTCACCATCATGGTGATGCCGACGAGCGTGCGCCGCGGGTACTTCTTGAACAGCACCTTCGCGATCACGAGGAGCGGGACGCTGCCGTACTCCTTGACCGTGATGGCTTTGCTCTCGTCGACGGGCTCGATCGACTTGCCCTCCTTGCGGATGCGCTCCTCGATCTCGTCGACGTTGCGCTCGGCCTCCTCCTCGCGGCCGTGCGTCATCTGCCAGCGAGGGCTCTCCGGGATGTGCCGCCGCAGCCAGATGATGAGGATGCCGAGGATCGGACCGACGAAGAAGCTCAGCCGCCAGCCGATGTCGGCGGGGAGGAGGTCGGTGTTGAGGAAGAACATGTTGGCCACGGCACCGAGCGCCGCGCCACCCCAGTAGGTGCCGTTGATGGCGATGTCGACGCGGCCGCGGTACTTCGCGGGGATGATCTCGTCGATGGCCGAGTTGATCGCCGCGTACTCACCGCCGATTCCCGCGCCGGCGACGAAGCGCCAGATGTAGAAGAACCAGGGGGCGAACGCGAGACCGGCGACGGCCGACCCGACGAGGTACACCCCGAGCGAGAGCAGGAAGAGGTTCTTGCGGCCGAGGCGGTCGGCGAGGCGGCCGAACACGAGGGCGCCGAACACCTGGCCGAGCAGGTAGCAGGTGCCGGCGAGGCCGACCTCGGCGGGACCCATCCCCAGCGTCTGCGCGTAGCCGTTGGCCGCGACGATCTGCACCTCGAGGCCGTCGAGGATCCAGGAGAACCCGAGTCCGACGACGATCATCCAGTGGAAGCGCGACCAGGGGAGCCGGTCCATGCGCGCGGGGACGAGCGACCGGACCTCCTTGACGGTGACGTCGGACGCGGACATGGGGCCTCCTTCTCGCGGGACATGCTTTCGTCCCGGATCCGGTTTACTCCTCCCGGAAATCCGCCGCATCCGCTTGACCGGGGGCCGTCGGCACGCTACTGCTCCGAATCGCGCGAATGGCTCCATCCCGCGGTGAGATGGAGCCATTCAGGCGATTCGAACGGAGGGGTCAGCCGGCCACGTGCCGCTCGTCGGGGCCGTCGTAGTGGGACAGCGGACGGATCAGGGCGTTCGCGCCGGCCTGCTCGATGACGTGGGCCGTCCATCCCGTCACCCGCGCCGCGACGAACAGCGGCGTGAAGGTGAGCGTGTCGAAGCCGATGAGGCTGTACGCGGGACCGGACGGGTAGTCGAGGTTCGGGTGGATGCCCTTGCGCTCGACGAACTGCGACTCCAGCGCGTCGTACAGCTCGGCGACGTCCTCCCGGCCGTAGTGCGCGACGAGGGTGTCGAGCGCGGCCTTCATGGTCGGCACCCGTGAGTCGCCGTTCTTGTAGACGCGGTGTCCGAAGCCCATGATCTTGCGCTTCTCCGCGAGAGCCTTGTCGAGCCAGGTCTCGACGGCGTCCGCCGATCCGATCTCCTTGAAGATGTGCAGCACGGCCTCGTTCGCCCCGCCGTGCAGCGGGCCCTTGAGCGCACCGATGGCCCCGACCACAGCCGAGTAGATGTCGCTGAGGGTCGAGGTGATGACCCGGGCGGTGAAGGTCGAGGCGTTGAAGGAGTGCTCGGCGTAGAGGATCATCGACCGGTTGAAGGCGTCGACCACGACGTCGTCGGCCTCTTCACCGAACGTCATCCAGAGGAAGTTCGCCGAGTAGTCGAGGTCGTCCCGCGGAGGGATGAGCTCCTGGCCACGACGGCGACGCTGACCGTAGGCGACGATGGCCGGCAGCGCCGCGAACAGGCGGATGCTGCGCGCCAGGTTCTGCTCCGGGCTGCCACCGGCGTCGAGCACCGAGCCGCCGGCCTCGGGGTCCGATGCGCCGATCAGGCTGACCGCGGTGCGCACCTCGTCCATCGGATGCGCCTCGAGCGGCACGAGATCGATCGCGGCCTTGACGTTGTCGGCCAGGGCGCGGTGCTTGCGCTCCTCCAGCCGGAACGCGGCGAGCTCGTCGCCCGTCGGCAGCTCCCCGTTCCACAGCAGGTACGCCACCGCCTCGAAGGACTGCGTGTCGGCGAGCTCCTGCACGGGATAGCCGCGGTAGAGCAGGCTGTTCGTCTCGGGGTTGACCTTCGAGATCGCGGTCGTGTCGACGACGACGCCCGCGAGGCCCTTCTTGATGTCCGGCTCGGTCATGGTCACTCCTTCGTAACGGTGAAGTTGAAGACGCCGGAGTCGAAACGGTTGTACGACTCGTAGTCGATCAGCTCGTAGAGGTCGGCGCGGTGCTGCATCTCGCCGAGCTTCGAGGTCAGGTGCCCCTCGTCGTTCAGCGTATCGAGCGCACGGCCCGCGGCCCCCATCGAGATGCGCAGCAGCGACACCGGCCAGATGACCATGCGCACCCCGGCATCGCGGAGACTGTCGACGGAGAACAGCTCGCTCTTGCCGAACTCGGTCATGTTCGCGAGGATCGGCACGTCCAGCGCCGCGGCCATGGCCTCGAACTCGCCGATCGTGCGCATCGCCTCGGGGAAGATCGCATCGGCTCCCGCGTCGACGAGCGCCTGGGCCCGGTCGATCGCCGCGTCCAGCCCCTCGATCGCCCGGATGTCGGTACGCGCCATGATCAGGAAGTTCTCGTCACGGCGGGCGTCGGCGGCTGCGCGGATGCGCTTGATCGCGGTGTCCTCGTCGACCACGGCCTTGCCGTCGAGGTGGCCGCAGCGCTTGGGGTTGACCTGGTCCTCGATGTGCGTTCCCGCGAGGCCGGCGTCCTCGAGCTCCTGGATCGTGCGGGCGACGTTCATCGGCTCCCCAAAGCCGGTGTCGGCGTCGACGATTGCGGGGAGGTCGGTCATCCGGGCGATCTGCTTCGCCCGCCCGGCGACCTCGGTGAGCGTGGTGAGGCCGATGTCGGGCAGGCCGAGGTCGGCGGAGAGCACGGCGCCCGAGATGTAGACACCCTCGAACCCCTTCTGCTCGATCAGTCGGGCGCTCAGGGGGTTGAACGCGCCGGGGAAGCGCAGCAGCTCCCCGGAGGCGAGCCGTTCCCGGAACAGGCGCCGCTTCTCGGCCGGCGTCGTGGTGGAGTACAGCATCAGTTGCTCCCCTTCGATCGGTGTTCACAACTCAGGAGACCGGCGGGGGAAAGTGCCGTGTAGGCGGTCAGCCGACGCATTCCGCGCCGATTCTCCTGAGTTATGAACGGCGTGGGCATCAGAACAGACCGGCGGGCGCCGCGGCGTCGTCGAGCAGACCCGGCTTCGCGACGATCGAGAGCTCGGCGACCTCGGCGGCCGTGAGCTCGGGCAGGCGCTGCACGAGCTCCAGGAACCGCTCGATCTCAGCGGACTCGAGTACGGGCTCCGCGAGCAGGCGGAACTTGGCGATGTAGTTCTCCCGTGCGAACGGGCGCGCACCGAGCGGGTGGGCGTCGGCGACGGCGATCTCGTCCACCACGGTCGAGCCGTCGGTGAGGAGGATCTCGACGCGGCCGCCGAAGGCCTTCTCGCCCGGGTCCTCCGAGTGGTAGCGGCGCGTCCACTCCGCGTCCTCGGCCGTGGTGATCTTGTGCCACAGGGCGACCGTGTCGGCCCGGCCGGCGCGCTCCGGCGTGTAGGAGTCGACGTGGTGCCAGCCGCCGTCCTGCAGCGCCACCGCGAAGATGTACGGTATCGAGTGGTCGAGCGTCTCGCGGGAGGCCGTCGGGTCGTACTTCTGCGGGTCGTTCGCACCCGAGCCGATCACGTAGTGCGTGTGGTGGCTGGTGTGCAGCACGATCGAGGCGATGTTCGCGGGGTCGCGGAGCGCCGGGTTCGCCGTGCCGAGCTTGCGGGCGAGGTCGATCCACGCCTGCGCCTGATACTCCGCGGAGTGCTCCTTCGTGTACGAGTCGAGGATCGCGCGCTTGGGTTCGCCCGCAGCGGGCAGCGGCACCTCGTAGGCGGCGTCCTTGCCGTCGAGCATCCAGGCGATCACGCCGTCCTCACCTTCGTAGATCGGCGCGGGGCTGGTCTGTCCGCGCATCGCCCGGTCGACCGCCTCTACGGCCATCTTCCCGGCGAAGGCCGGGGCGTGCGCCTTCCACGTGGAGATCTCGCCCTTGCGGCTCTGCCGGGTGGCAGTCGTGGTGTGCAGCGCCTGGCCGACCGCCTGGTAGATCGTCTCGACGTCGAGGCCGAGGAGGGTGCCGATGCCGGCGGCGGCGGACGGGCCGAGGTGCGCGACGTGGTCGATCTTGTGCTTGTGCAGGCAGATCGCGCGCACCAGGTCCATCTGGATCTCGTAGCCGGTGGCGATGCCGCGCACGAGCGCGCTGCCGTCCTTGCCGGTGTGCTGCGCGACCGCGAGGATCGGCGGGATGTTGTCGCCCGGGTGCGAGTACTCGGCGGCGAGGAACGTGTCGTGGTAGTCGAGCTCGCGCACGGCCACGCCGTTCGCCCAGGCCGCCCACTCCGGGCTGGTGCGGCGGTCGAGCGGTGTTCCGAAGAGGTTGGCGCCGGCACCACCGGTGGACACGGGGTGGCTGAACGCCTGCGCGCGGGCTGCGACGATCGGCGCACGGGCGAGGGAGGCCGCGGCGACGGACGCGTTGTCGATGATGCGGTTGATGATCATGTCGACGACGGGCTGCTCGACCTCGACCTGGTCGACCGCGACCTCGGCGATCTTCCAGGCGAGCTGGTCCTCACGGACGAGGTTCTCGGAGCTGGCGTGCACGCGGACGTGGTGGGTGACGGTCATGAGTGTCCTTCGCTGTCGGGGAGGGAGTCGAGGATGCCGGTGAGCGCGTTGTGCAGGTGCACATGCGTGGCATGGGCGGCGAGGTCGCCGTCGCGGGCGGCGAGCGCCTCGGCGATCGTGCGGTGCTCGGCCGCGGAGGCGGCGAGCCGCGCGGGCTTGTCACGGGCCATGCGCCGCACGCGCACGAGGTGGGTGCGGACGGTGCGCAGCGCCGCGGCGATGTAGTCGTTGGCGACGGCGTCGTCGAGGGCCGCATCGAACCGCGCGATCAGCGCGTAGTAGGCGTCGCGGCCCTCCGCCCTGGTGAGATCCACGTGCGCGAACTCCGCGGCGAGCGCGGCGAACCGGTCGGCGTCGCCCCGGACGGCCGCGAGGCGGGCGGAGGTCTCCTCCAGCGCGCGGCGGATCTCGAACAGGGACCGGATGTCGTCGGCATCGAGGTCGGCGACCACGGTGACGCGGGGCGACTGCTGCACGACCAGGCCGTCGGCGGCCAGACGACGCAGCGCCTCCCGCAGCGGCGTCCGGCTCACGCCGAGGCGCTCGGCCTGCTCCACCTCGCCGAGCACGAAACCGGCCGGCAGCTCCCCGGACTGGATGCCGTCCAGGAGCGCCGCATAGGCACGATCGCCCATGGACGTGCGCTCGACCGGGAGAACCATTCCGCCAGTGTATACATAAATGGCCCCCAGCGGGCCACCTGTCTTATTCAAGTGGTGCATTCGTATACATAGTCTCCGCCCAGCCGTTCCCCCATCCGGGCACATCTTCGGAGATCGCCGCGGACACGCCGCACGGCGGGGCCGGGGGCCGGCGTGTCGGCCCTGGAGTCCGAAGTTGTGCGCGGAGACGCCGCTCAGGCCGCGGGGCGGGGCTCGCCGAGCTTCACCACGACCACACCGGCGAGCACGAGCACGCCACCGACGGCCTGCAGCGGACCGGGGAGCTGGCCGAGCAGAAGCCAGCCGAAGAGCAGGGCCGCCACGACCTCGGCGAGCGCGACGAACGAGGCGAGCCGCGAGCCGAGCATCCGTGTCGAGACGATGCCGAGCACGTACGCGAGGGCCGTCGCGATCACGCCGATCGCGAGGACCGGCACGAACCACGGCACCGCGCCGAAGCGGTAGCCGACGTCGGAGGTCGTCCACGCGAAGGGCAGCACCCCGACGAGCGCAGCGAGACTCAGGCCGACGGCGCCGAGCAGCAACCCGCTCCCCGCGAGCGCGATCGGCGGTATGCCGGTGTCGGCCCGGGCGGACAGCACGAAGTAGCTCGCGGCCCCCACCATCGCACCGAGCGCCCAGAGGACACCGACGACATTCACCTGCGCGCCGGTGACGATGTCGAGCATGAGGACGAGCCCGACGAAGGCGATGCCGGCACCGAGGACGCTGCGCCGCGTGGGACGCTCTCCCCGACGCAGCCAGAGCCAGACGAGCACCGCGACCGGGGCGGTGTACTCGATGAGCAGAGCGATCCCGACGTCCATCACCGCGACCGCCTGGAAGTAGCAGAGCTGGGTGGCTGCGACGGCGAGCAGGCCGTAGGCGGCGACCATCCCCGCGTTCTGCCGGAGCGCACGCCACCGTCCCCGCAGCGCGAGAAGAGTGGGGACGAGCAGCACGAGCGCCGCGACCCACACCCGCACGGTGACGGCAGCACCTGGCGTCCACCCCGCGTCGATGAGTCCGCGCGCCCAGGCCCCGGAGGAACCGAACGCGAAGGCGGCGGCGATCGCGAGCGGGAGCCCGAACCGCACGCCGGCCCGGGTCCGGTCGGCGTCATCAGCCACAGTGCTCATGGGAGATGACGCTACGCGGACGGGAGTAAGCTGTCAACATGGTCTTCACCGATGACACCGAGGACGCACTCCGAGCCGCGGTCTGGCTCGCGAACTCGGCGGAAGAGCCGGACACCCTCGTGGATATCGACGACGAGAAGACCTTCCTCCAGGTGTTCCCGTACACGGGACGGGTCGACAGGGACGCGGTGGAGCTCGACGACCTCCGCGCTCTGCGCCCGCGGCTCCGTGCCATGCTGCTGGCTCCGCGCGACGAGATGGCCGCGCACGTGAACGCCGCTCTCGCGGAGGTGCGTCTGACCCCGCGGCTCGTCCGTCACGACGAGCTGGACTGGCACCTGCACGGCCTCGCCGATGAGCGCCCGCTGGCCGAACGCGTGCTCGTGGAGACGGCGATGGCTCTGATCGACGTCATCCGCACGGACGAAGGCTCTCGCCTCACCGTCTGCGCGGACGAGACCTGCCAGGCGATCGCGCTCGACCTCTCCCGCAACCGCTCCAAACGGTACTGCTCCACGAGCTGCGCCAACCGCAACGCCGTGGCGGCCTATCGCGCCCGGCGCGCCGCCGGCTGACCCCGTCGCCCGCCACGCTCGGAGGCCGCCCTCTCCGAGCGAGATCTGATGCTGCCCGCTCTTCACAAACGATTATCGATTAGTGTAATGTCGCGAGCGGCCCTCCCTCATGCATCAGGAAAGGATCAACGATGATCAAGGCCCGAGTCCTCCCCCTCGCCGGCATCGCGGCGGTATCCGCCCTCGCCATCGCCGGCTGCTCGACCACCGCCGGTGACGACGGCGGCGATGCCGGCGGCGACGTCACCGTCCGCATGCTCGTGAACGTCACCCCGAACCTGACCGAGGAGTTCTGGAACGACCTCGTCGCCCCGTTCGAGGACGCCAACCCGAACATCGACGTCGTCATCCAGAACCCGGGCGCCGAGGGGGTCGAAGCCGCCGTGCCGCGTCTGCTGGCCGCCGGTGACGCTCCCGACGTCGTGCAGTCCATCGCCCCGACGACCAAGCTCGCTCCCGAGCTCGTCGACCTCTCGCAGTACGAATGGGCGTCGTCCGGTCCGCTCGCCGACCAGTACTCGATCGACGGCAAGAACTACATGGCCGGCATCGGCGTGCAGCTGCAGAGCCTCTTCTTCTACAACAAGACCGCCTTCGAGGAGGCCGGGATCACGGAGCTGCCGACGACCGTCGACGAGCTCACGGACGCCCTCGGGAAGCTCAAGGACGCAGGGTGGACCCCCGTCCAGACCGGCGGTGACTGGATGACCAGCCACACGCTGCAGGCGCTCGGACTGCCGACCATCATCGCCGACGACCCGGAGTGGTTCCAGGACATCTCGGCGGGCGACGTCACGTTCAGCGAGACCTACGGCGACGCGGTCGAGACTTACGCGGACTGGGTGTCCGAGGGGTACATCCCCGGCGACGCCCTGGGCATCAAGTACCCGGATGCCGAGCAGGCCTTCCTCTCCGGCAAGACCGCGGTGTACTCGATGGGCAGCTGGTTCGCCGGCACCCAGGCGAAGGCGACGGACTCGGCCGACATCGGCGTCTTCCGCGCCCCCGCGATGAGCGCCGACGAGCAGCCCGCGATGGGCGCCAACATCGCCAGTCCCTACTCGATCCTCAAGGCGAGCAAGAACCAGGATGCCGCGGCGAAGCTCATCGAGTTCCTCACCACCGACCAGACCGCCGTGAGCGACCAGCTCGCTGTCGACGGCAACTTCCGCGACGGCTACGAGTACGACATGACGCCGCTCGGCGAGGAGCTGCTGCAGATCGTCGCCGACACCCCCGCCGAGGCCTACACGCCCACCGGCGGTGGCTACGGCGAGCGCACCCTCCCCGACGGCTACGCGGGCGAGATCAACACCCAGACCCAGGCCCTCCTCGGCGGCGCGCCCGCCGACCAGGTGCTGCAGGCCATGGACGACTGGTTCGCCGCGAACGCCGGCTGACCCTCGAGGAGCCGGGGACGCACCGTCCCCGGCTCCTCCCCGGCGCTGCTCCAGCGCCCTCCCCGCTTACGCGCCACCGAGAACGAGAGTGCCGCCATGACCCCGCCCACCACGACCGCGCCACCCCCGGCCGCGGCCACCGCCCCGACAGGACCATCGACGCCGATGAGCTCGACCCCCGCCCCGCGCCGCCGCACCGCGCTGCAGCAGTGGCGGAACCGGATCCCCGGCATCCTCATGGGAGGCCCGGCCGTCGCCGTGTTCCTGGCGATGTTCGTCATCCCGATGATCCTCGCGGCGGTGCTCAGCTTCACCGACTGGAACGGGTACAGCCTCAACTTCACCTTCGTCGGCTGGGACAACTACATCAAGGCGTTCCGCAGCCCGCGCTCGATACAGGCCGCGATCTTCACGGGCATCATCGCCGTGGTCGGCACGATCCTCTGCAACGCCATCGGCCTCGCGATCGCCGCCCTCATCTCCGGGCCCGGCCGCTCGAACACGATCCTGCGGACGGTCTTCTTCTACCCGTACGTGATCAGCGCCCTCATCATCGGCTTCCTGTGGTCGGCGATGCTCTCCCCCACCGGCGCCGTCAACGGTCTGCTCAGCACGCTCGGCCTCCCGGCGATGCCGTTCCTCACGGACCCGACCTTCGCCAAGGCGAGCGTGATCTTCACGATCGTGTGGTCGCACTTCGGCTTCAACATGATCCTGTTCCTCGCCGGCATCAAGTCGGTCCCGGCGGAGTACTACGAGGCGGCGACGGTGGACGGCGCCACGCGGTGGCAGCAGTTCCGCTCCATCACGCTGCCGCTCATCGCCCCCGTCTTCACCGTGAACCTCGTGCTCACGCTCGTCGGGCTCCTCAAGGCGTATGACGTGGTGCTGTCGCTCACCGACGGCGGGCCTGCCGGCTCGACGCAGACCATCGTCTACCAGATCCTCAAGGACTCCTTCGCGAACTCGGCCCTCGGCTTCGGCGCCGCGCAGTCCATGATCCTCCTCATCGTCACCGCGGTCGTCGGCCTCGCCGTCACCCTGGTGCGACGCCGCGCCGAGCAGAAGGCGACCGACTGATGAAGCAGACCCGCAACCGCCCGGCCATCGCCGTCAGCGCGATCCGGTGGATCGTCCTCGGCGTCGTCGCGATCACGATGCTGATCCCGATGTACACGATGCTGATCAACGCCTTCAAACCGCAGGCCGACATCATCGAGAACCCCCTGCTGATCACTCCGCAGATGTTCACGTTCGACTACCTGTGGGCCGCGATCACGAGCAGCAAGTTCAACGTGATCGCCGCGTACGGCATCACGCTGCTGTTCGTCGTGCTGGTGAACCTGTGCTGCATCGCCCTCGCCGCGCCCGTCGCCTACGTGATCGCGCGCGGACGGTCGAAGTGGCACCTGGGACTCCTGCTGCTCTTCGTCTCCGGGCTCTTCATCCCGGGCCAGGTGACGCTGATCCCTGTGGTCTTCGTGCTGCGGGTGCTCGGGCTCATCAACACGATCCCCGGGTTCATCCTCTTCGAGACCGCGGCGACCCTGCCGGTGACGATCTTCCTGTTCACCGCCTACCTCCGTAGCGTGCCCCGCGACATCGACGAGGCGGCGTCCCTGGACGGCGCCGGTCCCATCCGCGCATTCTGGGCGTGCATCTTCCCGATCATGAAGCCCGTGGTCGCGACGGTCGTGGTGCTCAACTCGATCGGGGTGTGGAACGACTTCGTGAGTCCGCAGATCATCCTCGGGCCGAGCTCCGGGATCTACACCGTGACCACCGGGGTGTATGCGGCGGTCGGACAGTTCTCCACCGACTACACGCAGGTGTTCCCGACCCTCCTGCTGGCCGTGCTGCCCGCGATGGTGTTCTTCATCGTGATGCAGCGCCACATCATCGGCGGCCTGGTCGCCGGAGCGACGAAGGGATGACCGTGCCGGAGACCCCGCTCACCCGTCCGCTGCGCACGATCCCGGCATGGGCCGTGCTGCAGCGCCGGCTCTTCGCCGAGGTCGAGGAGGCCCGCCGCCTCTTCCGCGACCGCTACACGCTGCCGGACGGCCGCCTCCGCGGCGTCGCCGAGTTCATCGACCGCGACGGCGTGGACGACCTGTACGAGCCGTTCTTCAACTGGCCCGCGTTCTACCTGCTCGGCGGCCCCGACGAGGTTCTCGCCGACGCCAAGCGGCACTGGGAAGGCGTGACCGTGCAGCTCGCCGAGGCGGGCATGCTCGCCGAGGAGTACGACAACGGCTATGACTGGTTCCATCAGGGCGAGTCGCTGCTCTTCCTCGCCGGCATCTGCGCCGCCGACCCGGCCGACACCGCGTTCGCCGCGCGGGCGGCCCGGTTCGCGGCCCTCTTCACCGACCCCGCGAAGGGCAACTACGACGCCGAGCGCAACATGATCCGCTCGCCGCACAACGGCGCGCTGGGCGCCCGCGAGGGACTCGACGAGAAGATCGTGCCGTACACGGCCGACCGGGACGAGATGCGCCCCTACGGCCTGCCGCTGCACGGTGTGGACGGCATCGCCTCCTGGGAGGACCTCGCCGATCCGGCGCACGCCCAGCGCATGGCGGAGGAGATGCAGCGCCGCGCGGCCGGTGACATCGCCGTGAACCTCGCCGCGACCTCCCTCGCCGCGAACCGCTGGCTCTACGACGGTGACGAGGAGGCGGCCGCGTGGATCCGCCGGTACGTCGACGGCTGGCGCGCGCGGGCGGACGGCGGGCTGCTCCCCGACAACGTCGGCCCGGACGGCACCGTCGGCTCCCTCCACGACGGCCGCTGGTGGGGCGGGCACTACGGCTGGGCCTGGCCGCACGGGCTGCACTCGGTCGGCATGAGCGCCCTGATCGGTGCCCTCAACCACGCGCTCGTCACAGGCGACGACGCCGCCCTCGACCTCGTGCGCACGATGCTCGACACCGTTCTCGCCGAGGCGCGCACGGGCAGCGTCGCCGAGTCCACGTACAGCTTGCGCGGCGGATGGATGGCCCGGCTCGGTGCCGCCGCCACCGAGCCGGGACTGCTCGTCCCCTACCGTCACGGCGCGGACGGCTGGTTCGACTACGGTCCGCTGCAACTCGACCTCCCCCTGTGGCTCTGGTGGTGGTCGCGACGGGCGTCTGACCGGGAGCGGCTGGAGACGGCGATCGCCGGCCTCCCCGACTCCACCGACCTCGTCGCGCCGTTCCGCGACAAGGAGGAGGCGGGCCACGAGGCCGGCTGGTTCGCGTATCTCTCCGGCGACCTCCCGGAGTACCCGGTGCGGGCGCTGGAGATGGCGCTCGGCCAGGTGGCGCGCCGTGCCGCGATGATGCTCGCCGACGACCGCGACCCCGACGCCGCGCACCTGCACTTCTGGCAGCGCGTGAACCCCGTCGTGACCGAGGTGCTGACCCAGCTCGTCGGCGGAGCGCCGCAGGTGCTCTACAACGGCGGACTCGGTTTCACGGCTCTGCGCTACGAGGATGTGGACCGCGCGCGACCCGGGCTCCCGGAGGACGTCGCCGCGCTCGTGCACCGCCTCGACGACCACGGCATCGGCGTGCAGCTCGTGAACACCTCCGCCGTGCACACCCGCACCGTGCGGCTGCGCGGCGGGCGCTTCGGGCTCGACCGGATCGTCCAGGTGACCGCCACCGGGGAGGAGCCCGGCTTCTGGCCCGGAGCGTCGGGCACCTACACGGCCCCGGACGCCCCGCTCGTCACCACGACGTTCGACGTGGACGACGACCTCGTGGTGACCTTGCCCCCGGCGCACAGCGCCGACCTCGACCTGACCATCGCGCGGGCGACCGGCTCGCCGCGCCACCTGTTCCCTGAAGGAGACGCATGAGCGCCGATCTGATCCGACCCGACTTCGCCCTGCCCGTGCGGGGTGGGGCCTACGAGCGGCCCTCGCGCGAGGTGGTCGACTCCTTCGACGCGATCTCCTCCGCCACCGCGTGCGCCAAGCTGCACGGACTCGGGATCCGCCGCAGCTACATCGACGGACCGGAGCCGCTGAGCCTCGGTCAGCGCGTGGTCGGCTCGGCGCTGACCCTGCAGTTCATGCCGCAGCGCGAGGACATGGCCTCCGGCGACGGTCAGGAGTACGCCGAGCGGCACACCGCCCTGTGGCACGTACTCGAAGCCGTGCAGCCCGGCGACGTGCTGGTGATCCAGGCCTACGGCAGCCGCTTCTCCGGGTGCATCGGCGACATCCTGGCGCGTTACTTCGCACGCAAGGGCGGGGCGGGGATCGTCGTGGACGGCCGCATCCGCGACGCCGGCCGCATCCGCGAGCTCGGCATCCCGGTGTGGTCGACGGGCACGACCCCGCACTACGCCTCGCAGTCGGAGCTCGTGCCGTGGGCGTACGACGTGCCGGTCGCGGTGGGCGGTGCGCTGTGCATGCCGGGCGACCTCGTGGTCGCCGACGACGACGGCCCCGTCGTGGTGCCGCAGGCGATGGCGCCGCAGGTCGTGGACGACGCGCGCGATCATGAGGAGTGGGAGGTGTTCAGCCGCCGCCGCCTCGACGAGGGCGCGCGCCTGAGCGACTACTACCCGCTGACCCCCGACAGCCGCGAGGAGTACGAGGCATGGCGTTCCGTCCAGAGCTCCGTCCGCTGAACCCCGCCGTCGCCGCGCGCGACGACGTCGGACTCGGTTGCGCGCCGATCGGCAACCTCTTCGCCCCCGTGGCGGACGCCGACGCGGTGGCCACCGTGCATGCGGCGCTCGCCCGGGACGTGCGGTTCTTCGACACCGCGCCCCTGTACGGGTCGGGTGAGAGCGAGCGGAAGCTCGGCCTCGCCCTCCGCGACGTCCCGCGCGACGACTACGTGATCGCGACGAAGGTCGGCCGGGTGCTCGTCGATGCGGACGGCCGGCCGGTCTCGGGAGCCGCGAGCGGGCACGACTCGGTCGTCGATCTCAGCAGGGACGGCGTGCGGAGGAGCCTCGACGGCAGCCTCGCCCGGCTGGGCGTCGATCGCGTGGACGTGCTGCACCTGCACGACCCCCTGGACGTGGAGGCGGCGTTCGCGACAGCACTCCCGGCGCTCGTCGAGCTGCGCGACGAAGGGGTGGTGCGCGCGATCAGTGTGGGCCTCGGGCGGCTCGACCCCCTGGAGCGCTACGTCGCCGAGGCGCCGCTCGACGTGGTGATGGAGGCCGGACGACTCACTCTGCTCGACCGCTCCGCCCTGGACCGGCTGCTGCCGACCGCGGCGGCGCGCGGCATCGGGGTGCTCGCGGCCGCCGTGTTCAACTCCGGCATCCTCGTCGACCCGGTCGGCTCCCCGTTCTTCGAGTACAAGCCCGCACCACCGGAGCTCCGGGAGCGGGCGCTGCGGTTGCAGGCCGTGTGCGCCTCGTACGACGTGCGGCTCGCGGACGCCGCGGTGCAGTTCCCGCTGCGGCACGGTGCGGACGCCGTGGTCGTCGGGGCGCGGACGCCCGCGGAGGTGGACGCGTTCGTGGACGGCCTCGACGCCGAGCTGCCCGCCGCGCTGTGGGACGCCCTCGACGCGGAGGCCGACGCGTTCGCGCGGCGCAGGATCTGACGTGCGGATCGTCGACGCCCACGTGCACCTCTGGGATGCGGATGCCGTGCCGATCCCGTGGTTCCGCGACGATCTCGGCCTTCCCCGCCACGCCGCGGCCACAGACCTCAGGCGGGAGCTGACGGACGCCGGCGTCTCCTCCGCCATCGCCGTGCAAGCAGCGGACACGGTGGCGGAGGCGGAGTGGCTGACGGCGACGGCCGCCCGGGACCCGTACGTGCGGCGCGTGGTGCTGCAGTACACCCCCGCGCCGGGACGGGCCGCCGGCGCCACCGCAGTCGCGCTCTCCCCCGCCGTGGTCGGCGTGCGCGCCGCGGTGCCGCAGTTCGCCGCTGACCTGTCCGATGTGGACGGCCTCGACGCCCTCGCCGACCACCTGGGCGCGACCGCCCGCACCCTCGAACTGCTCATCCGCCCGGAGCAGCTTCCCGCCGTGGCCGCCCTCTCCCGACGACACCCCGACACCGCGATCGTCCTCTGCCACCTCGGCCTCGGCGCCCGGACGGCCGATGCCGCATGGCTCTCCGCCCTCGCCGAGGCCGCGTCGGCTCCGGGAGTGTCGGCGAAGGTGTCCGGGCTCGACCTCGCGGCGCGCGGGGCGGAGGAGTCGCGGGGACTGCTGCGCTCCGCATTCACCCTCTTCGGCGCGGACCGGCTGTTGTTCGGCAGCGACTGGCCGATGTCCACGCGGACCACGACCTACGCGGAGGTGCTCGCCGCGACCCGGCGAGCTCTTCCTCCCCTGGCCCCTTCCGAGGCTCGAGCGTTCTGGTCCGGCACTGCCGACCGCCTCTCCCCCTTCACGGCCTAGCCCTCCCCCGTCGCAGATCCTCACCGCGTCGCAGGGACTCCGGTCACCCGTGCGACCCCGGTGCGAAACTGCGACCCCGCGCAGGGACTCCCCACCCCGGGACCCTTCCACACCCCCGTCGCGGATCCGCGCCGTGTCGCAGGGGCTCCGGCCAGCCGTGCGACCCCGGTGCGAAACTGCGAGCTCGCGCGGGGGTCAGTCGAGGAGGGTGCCGGCGGCGTGGGCGCGGAACAGGGAGGACGCGGCCTCTTCATCACCGTCGTCCAGCGTGTCGAGCAGGCCCTTGTGCCAGTCCGCGACCTCGTGCCAGTCCCCCGTGAAGGTGGGGTCGCCGAGCACGTGCATGACGCGCAGGCTCGGCTCCAGGAGGTCCCACATGCGGGGGAGGTACACGTTGCCGCTGGCCTCGATCACCGCACGGTGGAAGGTGAAGTCGAGCTCGCGGAACCGGGCGAGGTCCTCCGCCTCGGCCGCCTCGTGCATCTGTGCGATGAGGCCGACGAGCTCGGCCCGGCGAGCCGGGTCGAGCGCTCCGCAGGCCAGCCGTCCGGCCAGCCCCTCCAGCTCGACGCGCGCGACCTTGGCCTGCGCCGCCTCCTCCGCGGAGTAGCTCGCGACGAAGTTGCCCTGATGGCGCACGTGCGACACGAGACCCTCGTGGGCGAGCCGCTTGAGGGCGTCGCGCACGGGCGCCTGGCTCACCTGCATCTGCCGGGCGAGCTGCGACTCCACGAGCTGCTCTCCGGGAGCCAGCGTGGAGTCCTTGATCATCGCCTTGATGAGCGCGTAGATCTGATCAGACAGCAGTCCGCGCTGCAGTCCGGCCGTGCCGAGAGCATCCGTCATGACCATCAGTCTACGTCCATTATCGACTATCGCTAATGGACGCGGCCGTGCGCCAGGCATCCGCGATGAGGGCGGATCCGCGGGGCGTCGGGTGCACCCCGTCCGGCGCGAGCTCGACGACCGGATGCTCCTCCGCGGCCGCCGTGAAGACATCGTGCAGGGGCACGAACGCCGCCCCGTGTTCCGCGGCGAGAGCCCGCACCGCCGCCCGCTTCCCGTCGAGGTCGTCGAGCCATGCGCGCTGCTCCTCCGTCACCGGGAGGAAGTACGGCTCCATGAGGATCAGCCGCGGGGCGTGCGTCGCCACTGCTCGGCCGAGGAGGTCGCCGAGCGTCGCTTCGAAGTGCTCGGCCGGGGTCGGGTCGTCGCTGTCGAAGCGTCGCCACATGTCGTTCACGCCGACGTACACGGTCAGCAGCTCCGGAGCGGTCGGCATCAGCTCCGCGTCCCACCGGGCGGCGAGGTCGCGGGCGCGGTCCCCGGCGATCCCGAGGTTGCGGACCGTGGCTCCCGCCGCCTGCAGCTCGGGCGCGAGGAGCGACACGTAGCCGTCGCCGAAGGACCCGGGGTCGGAGCGATCGCGCCCCGCGTCGGTGATCGAGTCTCCGATGAAGATCACCCGCATCGTGGCACGTCCTGTTCGTCGTTCTTGAGCTTGGGTCGCACCGAGATCGGGAGCTCGACGCTCGCGCCAGCGTACGTCACGGTGAGCGTGTGGTGCGGGCGCACCTTGCTGCTGTCGAAGCCGCTGACCATGTCCGCCGTCACCTGCTGCGTGGTGCGGGAGCCGTCGCTCCAGTCCACCCCCAGCAGCATTCCGGTCACGTCGAGCTCCTCGCCGCGCACGTAGCGGGTCTTCGGGTCTGCCTCGGGGGCCCAGCAGATGCCGGTCACCGTCGCGGGCGGTGGCGTCGGCCGCACGGCCAGGGTGTTCGTCTTGCCGTAGTGGTAGACGTTGAAGAAGCCGTCGGCACCGATGCGGAGGTTCTCCCTGGCGTCGACCATGTTCCACACGGTCACGTCGTCCACCCGGAGCACGATGCGGGTGCCACCGTCCTCGGCGACGGCCCCGAACTCGATGCGGTGCGTGGAGCCCGGCTCGATGACCGTGTTGGGGATGCTGTCGAGCATGGTCTGCCCCGGGGTCCAGCTCTGGAACTCGATCACGTCCTCCTTGATCACCGCGAGGTAGCCGGTGTTGGAGTTCTGCCACGCGGGGAGCCCGGTCTGGTCGGAGCGCGCCTGGAAGCCGTACCAGCCGCCGTCGAAGGCGCCGAACTCCGCGTCGAACTGCAGCAGCGTGTCGCCGAAGCGTTCGGTCTCGTAGCCGTGCACGCCCTGGCCGCTGATCACGACGCCGGTGTCGTCCACGGCGATGTGGTCGGACTGACTCCAGTTCGCCCCGTCCGTCAGCTGGCCGTCGAGGCGGGTGGTCGGGTACTCGGCATCGTCCACCGTGACGGTGACCGTGTCGCTGAGGCTCGGGTCGGCGACCGAGGTCGCGGTGATCGTCGCGGTTCCGGCCGTGACCCCCGCGATCCGGCCGCCGGAGACCGTGGCGACCTCCGGCGCATCGGTCGTCCAGGTGACCCGGGCGTCGCTGGCGTCCTCCGGGGCGACCGTGGCCGCGACGGACCGCCGCTCCCCCACGGTCAGTCCCACGGCGTCGGCGTCCAGGCTCACGCCCGTGACCGGAACACCGGAGAGCGAGAACCCGATGTCGTCGAAGTCGAGCGAGGCGTAGTTCTCCACGTAGAACCCGACCCGACCGGCCTTGCCGGGGCCGGGGTCGGCGCCTTCCAGCGCGATCGCCCCGTTCACGGAGATCCGGATCTGCCCGTCCTGCACCGCGATGCGGACGTGCGACGTCTCCCCGGGGGTCAGGCCCTGCGCCGCCGGCACGACCTTCTCGGCGACGACCTTCCAGGCGTCGTCGAAGATCGTCCAGGTCGGACCGGCCGCGGCCTGACGGAAGCGGATGTAGCCGCCGCCCTTGCCGTTGCGGTCGTAGACGATGAGTCCCGCGTTGGCAGGGGTCGTCGCCGGCGCCGTGACGTCGAAGTCGAGCACGAACTCCGTGAAGTCCCGCGGCAGGATGCTGTTGGCGCCCTTGAGGATGCGGTACACCTTGTCGCCCGATGCATCCACCTGAATGGAGCGGTTCGGGTCGGTCGGCCAGCCGTTCGCCCCCGACTCGAAGTCGGTGAAGTGCAGCACGCCGTCGCCCTCCTCGACGATCACCTCGATGGTCGCGGTCTTGGTGGCATCGGCCTTCGCCGTCGCCGTGACCGTGGTCGTGCCGGGGCCCATGCCGAGCACCACGCCCTTGTCGTTCACGGTGGCGACGGCGGCATCGGCCGAGGCGTAGGTCACCGCGGCGTCGTCGGCGTTCCACGGCAGCGGCACGGCGCGCACGCGCACCTCGTCGCCCGCGTCGATCGTGAGCGTGTCGCTGTCGAACGCGATGCCCTCGAGCGGGATGGTCTGCGGCTGCTGCGTCTGCCCGATCGTGCCGTCGACCCCGATCTCGCCGAAGGCGATGGCCTCGAAGCCGGGGATCTGGTCGAACACGGCGGCATCGGCCTTCAGCGTGTAGTCGCCGTTCGCGGCGTCCACGAAGCCGGGGTCGGCGTCGGCCACCCAGTTGTCCTCGTAGTTCAGGAGGTTCTTCCCATCCTTCGCGCCGTGTTCGTTGACGCCGGCCATCCGGGCCCGGTTCGGGTTCCACACGACGTTCTCGGCGAAGGTGCTGTGGTTCGGGAAGTGGTGGTCGTCCTCGAAGAAGTGCGCGAGCTCGGGATACTTGGTCAGGTACGGCGTGCCCACGAAGTCGTTGTTGTCGGCGAACACCTTCTCCCAGGCCGGCATGTAGTCGCGGTCGACGACGTTGCCCTCCTGGTCGCCCATCCACTGCTCGTAGTTGTCGTACGGGGCGTAGGCGTCGACGAAGACGTTGTTGCGTGCCTCGATGTAGTCGGCCGAGCCGCTCTTGATCGCGCCGTTGCCCATGTTCACGAACACGTTCTTCTCGATCGTGAGGTCCCACGTGAAGTTGTCGGCGTAGATGCCCTCGACGCCCGCCATGCCGACGCCGATGTCGTGGAAGTAGTTCTCCCGGAACACGTGGCCGCGCTGCTGCGGGGTCTTGCCGGAGTTCATGTAGATCGCACCGAGGTCGTGGAACTGCTTGCAGACGTCGTACACCTCGTTGCGCTCGAACAGGTGGTCGTTGCCGTGCACGATGATCCCGGGATGTGGGGCGTCGTGGATCTCGTTGTCCCTGGCGATGTTGCCGACGCCGTCGAACATCACGCCGGGGTTGTAGGCCTTGTGGTAGTAGGCGAAGTCGGCGATCTCGGAGTTCTCGACCCGGTTGCGGCCGGGTTCGAGCGTCGTCTTGTCGCCGCCCTGGAGCACCACGCCGACGCCGCCGACGTGCGTGAGCCGGCTGTCGGTGACGGCGTGGTCGCGGCCGCCGCGGTTCACCGGGATGCCGTCGTAGGTGTAGCGCCCCGGCGAGTTGATGAGCACGCCGCCGTCGGTGAAGTTGCTGATGTCGCTGTGCGAGATCGTCACGTGCGAGCCGCCGAGGATCACGGCGGCCGTCGCGCGTCCGTACTCCATCACGAGGTCGTCGAAGTTCACATATGAGGCGCCGTCGGCGCGCAGCATCGGCTCGTCGAGCGTGGTGACCGTCACGGCGCCGCGACCGGACGTGAACGCCGCGTTGGGGATGAGGTACAGCTTCCCGGCGTCGCGGTCGATGTAGTACTCGCCGGGGGCGTCGAGCTCCTCCAGCAGGTTCTGCGCGAAGTGGAAGTCGGGGAACCAGCTCTTCATGATCCCGGACATCTCGCCGTAGCGGAGGGTGATGGTCTTCGCGTCGGTGTCGATGCTCTCGATCTTGTTGTACGACCACTCCCAGCTGTAGCCGAAGATGCCGTCCAGCCACACGTCCTCGGCCTGGGTCCAGTGCTTCGGGCGGTCGTAGCCGTAGCTGAACGTGCCGCCGCGCTCCTGCAGGTCGGCGTCGTTGCGGTCGGGCCCGGCGTCGATGATGTCGCCCATCTGCACGGTCGGGGTGGCCGCGTCGGCGTTGGGCCAGCGCGCGAGGGTCATGCCCTGGCCGTCGATGAACAGCTCCATGGGCGGGGTGGTGCTGACGTCGTTGGCCTTCCAGTAGCCGTGGCGGCTGAGCTGGCCGTAGTCGGTGATGCCGAGGTCGGCGAGGTCGATCCCGACGACACGGTCGCGGGCAGCTGGGTCGATGATGCGGTCGGTCACCGCCGCGTCGTCGACCGCGGCGAACTGGTCGCGCGGCAGCTCGCGACCGCCGGTGAGGGTGGCGGTCTCCCCGGGGTACGAGCGGTAGGTGATGGGGGCGTCGGCAGTCCCCGAGTCCTGCGCGCCGATCTCGAACGACGCCGAGCGGGGGTACGTGCCCTCTCGGAGGTACACCGTGAGGCCGTCGTCCGGCAGGGAGGAATCCGCCTTGAGCGCGCGGATCCGGTCGCGGGCGCCTTCCAGCGTCGCGAGGGGGTCGTCGATCGTGCCGGAGGCCGCGTCATCACCTCCCGGCGCGAGGTAGAGGGCGTCGTCGTCCGCGGCCGCAGCCGCCGACGGGATCGCCGCGCCGAGGGCGGATCCGAACACCGCCGCCAGGGTCAGGCTTGCCAGTACACGCTTCATCGCGTCTCCGAACTGTCGCTTCCCGCACGGCCGATGCGCGCGGCGCCGCGGGAGCGGCTGCTCCGACCGTAGCCAATCGATAATCGACTAGCAAGGATCGATACTGATCGTTTCGGATCGGCGATGTGTCAGAACGCCCGCCCCACACTGAGCAGTACGCCTAGTGATCCCGAGCCGCGAGGAGGGAGGTCGGGATGTGCCCGACCGCGAGGACGACCGCGGCCAGCGCGATCCACGGGTTCTGCAGCCACGCCGCTGTGCCGAGGAAGGCGGCCACCGGCGCGAGGGCCATCGGGACCGGGATGCCGAGGACGGTGTCGAACAGCGCCGACGCGGGCCGGCCGCGACGCAGGTAGCGGATCCAGAGGGCCCCGTACGCGAGCACCGCCAGCGCCACCGGCACCGCCCACCCCCACGCGATTGCGCCGGTCGCCGTGATCGCCGGGACCGTCATGCAGAGCGCCTGCCCTGCCCTCTCGAACACGAGGAGCACACGGGGCACCGCCGGGCTCTCGAGCTTCGGCCTCGGCGGGAAGGGGATCAGCAGCAGGTTCGGCAGGAAGATCGCGAGACTCACCGCCAGGCCGAGCAGTGAGAACCCCATGTCGTGATCGTACCGAGGGCGCCGTCCGGGTGAATCAGTTCACAAAGCAACCATTTTCCACCACTTTCTGACTATTGCGCTCTCCAGTTGACGTCGCTGTAATCTGCCGGAAATACTGAGGAAGCCCGAGACCGCACCGCGAGAGTGCGGACACATCACCCCAGGCCAAGGATGACCTAGGTGACAGAACAGACCATTTCCTCACAGATAGGAACAGGTCGCCGGCCCCGTCGCCTCTCGGACGGGATGTTCGCGCTCCTCCTCACGGCTCCCGGCCTCGCGCTCCTCGCCGCCGTCGTCGTGTACCCGCTGATCACGGCCCTCATCACCGCGTTCTACAAGCAGAGCCTCGTCGAGCCAGGCCGCGAGTTCGTCGGCTTCCAGAACATCGTCGACGTGCTCACCGGTGAGTTCTTCCCGCTCCTCACCCAGACGCTCGTCTTCACCCTCGGCACGACCATCGCGCCGTTCGTGATCGGCTTCGGCCTCGCCCTCGCCCTGAACACGCGCATCCGCGGCGCCAAGGTGCTCCGCGGCCTCATGCTCATCCCGTGGCTGATCCCCGGCGTGGTCGTGTCGTTCCTCTGGATGTGGATCTTCAACGCCAACTACGGCGTGCTCAACGCGGCCCTGGAGACCGTCGGCCTCATCGACTCCCCCCAGGCGTGGCTCGCGAACCCCACCACCGCCATGATCGCCGTGATCGTCGCGAAGACCTGGCAGTCGTTCCCCTGGATGATGGTCATGCTCCTCGCCGGCCTGCAGACCGTGCCGATCGAGCTGCACGAGGCCGCCGAGATCGACGGCGCCGGCACCATCCGCCGCTTCTTCTCCATCACGGTCCCGCAGATGAGCGGCATCATCGGCCTCGTGATCCTGCTGGAGTTCATCTGGAACTTCCAGCACTTCGACATCATCTACGTCCTCACCGGCGGCGGTCCCGCCGGCTCCACCCAGACGTTCGCGACCGCCGTGTACGAGACCGCGTTCGACGGCTTCGACCTCGGCCACGCCGGGGCGATCGGCCTGCTCTGGATGATCCTGCTGATGGCGCTCGTCGTCGTCTACGTCCGCCTGTCCGAGAAGGGAGAGAAGCGATGACCGCCGTGCTGACCGAGGAGACGGTGGCCGCCGTCTCCGCCCCGCCCGCCGCACCCCGTCGTCGGCGCCACCGCGCCGACCGCCGTGCCTCCACCGTGAGCGCCTGGATCGCCGTCGTCGTGTTCGGCGGGTTCGCGCTGCTGCCGGTGTACTGGCTGCTCGCGACCTCGCTGACCCCGCGCACGGAGGTGTTCAGCTACCCGCCGAAGCTGTTCCCCACCGAGATCACCTTCGAGGCCTACGCCGCCCTCGCGAACAACCCGGCCCTGTTCGGCTACCTCCGCAACAGCATCGTCGTCTCCGTCATCACCGCGATCCTCTCGGTCCTGGTGTCGGCGTACATGGGCTACGCGTTCTCGAAGTTCCGCTACCGCGGCCGCCGCAGCCTCATGTACTTCGTGCTGGCGTCGCAGATGTTCCCGCAGGCGCTACTGCTCATCACCCTCTATGCGGTGTTCTCGGCATACGGCCTGCTCAACACCTACACGGCGCTCGTGCTGTCGTTCACGACGTTCACGCTGCCGCTGTGCGTGTGGATGCTGAAGGGCTTCTTCGACACGATCCCGGACGAGCTCATCGAAGCCGCCCGCGTCGACGGCGCGTCCCGCCTGCGCATCATCCACTCGATCGTGCTGCCGCTGGCCGCCCCCGGCCTCATCGCCGCGGGACTGTTCGCGTTCGTCCGCGGCTGGAACGACTTCATCTTCGCCCTCACCCTCGCCGGTCCCGACAAGCAGACCCTGCCGCCCGGCCTCGTCAACACGTTCATCGGCGAGGCGTCCACCGCCTGGCCGGAGCTCATGGCGGCTTCGCTCGTGGTCTCGCTCCCCGTGGCCATCGCGTTCATCGCCCTGCAGCGCTTCCTCGTCGGCGGACTCACCGCCGGCGCGGCCAAGGGCTGACCCGCACCACCCCCTCATCCGCAGTCCCTCGAAGAAGAGAGAGCACCCTCATGTCCGAGAACACCACCGTCTCCCGTCGCCAGCTGCTGCAGTTCGCCGGGCTCGGCGCCGCCGGCCTCCTCCTCGCCGGTTGCATGCCGAGCGGCGGCGGCAGCGGCAGTCCGTCCTCCTCCCCCGGCGCCGGGCTCGGCACCGGCGACTTCACCGCCACCGACTTCTCCTTCTCCAGCTGGTCGCTGACCGAGGAGGCCGCCGCCCCGGCGACCCGCGCGCTGCTCGACGGCTACAAGAAGACCAACGACGTCGGCATCACCGAGGTCTCCTTCCCCTACAACGAGTACTTCAAGCAGCTCATGCTGCAGGTGCGCGGCGGGCAGTTCACCGGCGCCGCGCACGTCGACGTCGCCTGGCTCGCCTCGCTGGCCGCGCTCGGCAAGCTGGAGGACGTCTCGGCACTCACGAAGGGCCGCGGCTACACCGCCTCGAGCCTGGAGGCCACGCAGCTCGACGGGAAGCAGTACGCGTTCCCGTGGACCATCGGCGCGATCGGCCTCATCACCAACTCCGAGCTCCTGAAGAAGGCGGGGATCTCCACGTTCCCGACCACCGTCGACGACTTCGAGGCGGCGCTGAAGAAGCTCAAGGCCCTCGGCGGAGGCCTCATCCCCTACGCCGCCTCGACCAAGGCCGCCCAGCTCAAGGACGTCCTCATCTGGATGCAGACGTTCGGCAGCGACCTCGTCAAGGACGGGAAGGTCACGATCGGCGACGACGCGAGCATCGAGGCGGTGACCTGGTACAAGTCGCTGTACGACCAGGGGCTCATCGCCGCCGACGTCGACCGCTTCGACGCCCGCTCCCTGTTCGCCCAGGGCCGCGCCGCGATCTACGACGACGCCCCCGTGGGCCGCGCGTCCGTCACGAAGGACTCGCCGGATCCCGACCTCGCCTCCAAGCTCGTGCCCGAGTCCCGCCCGGTGCTGAAGAAGGGCGACACCCCGCGCGCCCTCGTCTGGGGCGGCGCCATCGCCATCGTCGGCGGCGGCTCCGGCGACAGCACCCGCACCGCCGCGGACTTCGGCCAGTGGGCCACGAGCGACCTGAAGGCGGTGCTCGGCGACTACGAGCTGCGCGGCCTGCCGCCCGTGACCGAGGAGGCGCAGGCCTCGAAGGAGGTGGGGTCCGACGCGTTCGGCGCCCGCTTCGCCGAGAAGATCACGGCGACCGCCACCACCAACCCGTTCTGGCAGTACCCGCAGTACGCCCAGATCGAGACCGTGATCGCCGACCGCGTGCAGGCCGTCCTCGTCGGTCAGCAGAGCGCCAAGGACGCGATGGCGCAGGCCGGCGACCAGGCGCAGAAGCTGCTGGGCTGAGGAACATCGCCATGACCCTCCGCTGGAAGGCCGGCGCCACCGCTGCCGCCGCCCTCGCCGCGCTCGTCCTCGCCGTGCCCGCTCCGGCCGCCGCCGCGACCCCCGACGTCGAGACCGTGCCCGTCACGGTCGACAGCTCCAACCAGTCCGGCTGGTGGAACCCGCTCGTCGTCGACGGCGACGAGACGTACTTCGCGTACAACGTGCCCGGTTCGGTGGCCGCGAAGCATCAGGTGAACCTCTCGGTCCGCGCCGCCGACGGCACGTGGACCACCGGCTGCCTGCGTCTGGCGACCGGGGCCTGCGCCGAGTACGCGGACGACAACGGCCACAACCAGCCGTCCATCGCGATCGACGGCGACGGGTACATCCACGCGTTCGTCTCCATGCACCACGAGCCGTGGAAGTACTTCCGCTCCACCGTGCCCTACGACGCGACCTCGCTCGTCGACGTGAGCGCCGAGATGCCCGACGCCGGCGCCGCGATCTCCTACCCGGTCACCGCGCAGGGCGCCGACGGCGACATCTGGCTCATGGTGCGGGTGGGCGCCGACCCGCAGGCCCGCCGCGACGGGGTGCTGTACCACTACGACCCCGCCGCCGGGACGTGGAGCCGGGAGACCACGATCGCCGCGGCCGTGAACCACTCCTTCTACCCGGACGACCTCGAGGTCGACGCGGACGGCAAGGTGCACGTGCTGTGGGAGTGGGGTCCGTGGCCCGCCGATCCCTACCGTCACCTCGGTTCGTACGCGGTGTACGACCCGACCACGGGCGGCTTCCGCGACGTCGCCGGGCAGGCGCTGCCGACCCCGATCCGCCCGGACACCCCCGGCGCCGTCGTGTGGCGCGGCTACGAGCCCGGCGAGACCATCGGCGACGCCGTGCCGGCAGTGCAGACCGCGAAGATGGCCCTCGCCGACGGCGAGCTCGTGGGCGTGACCTACCGGTACGCGGATGAGACGGAGAACGCCTTCGACGTGCGATGGGCGACCTGGACCGGCTCGGCCTGGACGAGTGAGACCCTCGTGGACACGGACGCCCTGGGTGGCGGCGTGCAGACCATCGCCGCCCTCGACACGACGACCGCGGGCGGTGAGACCCGCGTCTACGCGGTGGTGTCGGTGCAGGACTGCGGCATCACCCGCAGTCAGACGGTGCTGCTGACCGCCGGAGCCTCCGGATGGACCGCCGACACCGTGGGCGACCCCGTCGTGGGCCAGCAGCGGCTCCGCGCGGCGACCCGCGCCGCCGGCACCGACGTCGTCTACCTCAGCGCCCCCGCTGTTCCCGGCGGCGGGACGCTGCGGCACGCCGAGATCCCGCGCGACGGCCAGGCCGGCACCACCAGCCTCTCCGCCATCGTGGCCTCCCTCCGGGGCGACGCCGGCGGCGAGAACCTGGCGCTCGGCGGCACCGCGACCGCCTCGTCCCAGCTCCGCGCCGACACCGGCCCGGAGAAGGCGATCGACGGCGGCTGCACGGATGCGAGCCGGTGGATCTCGGCGGCCTCCGACACCCAGCCGACCATCACGGTCGAGTGGGACGAGGCCGCGCCGCTGGACGTCGTCCGGGTCCGCAGCGGATACACGGTCGGCCCGCCGCAGACCTCCGTGCTGCGCGACTTCACCGTCCAGCTGCGCACCGCGAGCGGCTGGGTCACGGTCGGCACCGTCACCGGCAACACGCAGACGACGGTCGTGGTCGACGCCCAGGGGCGGACGGCCGATGCCGTGCGCCTCGTCATCACCGACCCGTCCGACTCCGCCACCGACGTCGCCCGCGTCTACGAGATCGAAGCGATCGCCGCGCGCTGAGCGGCATCACCACCCCTCCCGAAAGGAACCCATCCCCATGCGCACCCAGACCGTCGAAGCCGACATCATCGTCGTCGGCGGCGGCCTCGCCGGAGTGAGCGCCGCCGTCGCGGCCGCCCGCCTCGGCCGACGTACCGTGCTGATCAACAACCGGCCGGTGCTCGGCGGCAACTCCTCCTCGGAGGTGAGGGTCTGGGTGTGCGGAGCGACCGCCCACGGCAACCAGCGGTGGGCGCGGGAGACCGGGATCATCGGCGAAATGTACCGGGAGAACCAGTTCCGCAACCCCGAGGGCAACCCCGTGTACTGGGACGACGTGGTGCTCGACATCGTGCGCCGCGAGCCCAACCTCACGCTGTTCCTCAACACGGAGGTGCTCGAGGCCGAGGCCACCGGACCCGACGACGCCCGTCGGGTCCGGTCGGTCACCGGTTGGACGATGGGCTCGGAGATCCGCACCGTCTTCCGCGGGCCGCTCTTCCTCGACTGCACCGGAGACGGCCTGGTCGGACGGCTCGTCGGCGCCCGGCACCGACTGGGCAAGGAGAGCCGCCGCGAGTTCGGCGAGGACTGGGCGCCCGAGCAGCCCGTGCGCGAGTTCCTCGGCTCGACGCTCCTCTTCTATACGAAGGATCTCGGGCACCCGGTGAAGTACGTCGCGCCGGAGAGCGCGAAGGACATCTCGACCACCCCGATCCCCTCGTCGCGCATCATCCGCAGCGGCGACAGCGGCGCGCACTACTGGTGGATCGAGTGGGGCGGCACGCTCGACATCGTCGACGACAACGAGGCCATCCGCGACGAGCTGCGGTCGGTGATCCTCGGCATCTGGGACCACATCAAGAACTCCGGCGAGTTCGACGCCGACAACCTGACCCTGGAGTGGATCGGCAACATCCCCGGCAAGCGCGAGTACCGCCGCTTCATCGGCGACTACACGCTGCGCCAGCAGGACATCCTGGAGCAGACGTCGTTCGATGACGGCATCGCGTTCGGCGGCTGGTCCATCGACCTCCATCCCGCCGAGGGCATGTACGCGACGGGGGCGGGCGCGGTGCAGCGCTTCTCGGACGGCGTCTTCGAGATCCCGTTCCGCTCGCTCTACTCCGTCAACGTCGACAACCTGCTCATGGCGGGTCGCGATATCTCGGCCACGCACATCGCCTTCGGTGCCGCCCGAGTGATGGCCACGTGCGCGGCGATGGGCGAGGCCGCGGGCACCGCCGCCGCCCTCTGCTACGCCCACGACGCCACGCCCCGGGAGCTGTACGAGAACCACCGTGCGGAACTCCGGCAGACGCTGCTGCGCGCCGACGCCTCCCTCATCGGAGTCGCAAACGAGGATCCCTCCGACCTCGCCCGCACCGCCGCCGTCACCGCGTCCAGCACCCTGCGCACGATCGGCACCCCGGAGAGCACCGTGGCCGCGGCGACCCCGCACACCCTGACGGACGACCTCGGCATCGTCGTCCCCGTGCACCCGCGCCTCGACACCACCGAGCTCCTGCTCAGCGCCGAGGCCGACACGCAGGTCATGGTGGAGGTCTGGTCCACGGGCCGTCCGCAGAACATCGTGCCCGCGGTGCTCGAGCACCGCACGGTGATCGACGTCCCCGCCGGTGGCCCGTCCTGGGTGCGGGCGGAGACGCCTTTCGCGCCGGAGGAGCCGCAGAACGCGATCGTCGTGCTCCGCGCGAACCCGCAGGTGCACGTGCAGCTCGCCTCCGAGCTGCCGCCAGGGGTGCTCACCCTCGTGCACCGCGTCGACAACGACGACCGCAACGTGCAGGTCGACCGCGACGGCCTCCTCGTGCAGTGGCCGACCAAGCCGCTGCGCGGCCGGGTGCCCGCGTTCCGCACGAGCCCGGACTCCGAGGCCGTCGCGCCGGAGCGCGCCGTCTCCGGCTACAACCGTCCGTTCGGCGGACCGCACCTGTGGGCGTCCGCCCCGGAGGCGGAGGGCCCGCAGTGGCTGCGCCTGGACTGGGAGCAGCCGGTCACGGCATCCGAGATCCGTCTCGTGTTCGACGACGACGTGGACCTGGAGCTCAACACCCTGCATCACCACCGCAGCCCCGACGAGGTGCTGCCCCAGCTCGTGCGCGACTATCGCGTCGAGGTGCAGCCGGAGGGCTCGGACGAGTGGCGCACCGTGGCCGAGGAGCGCGACAACCGCCATCGCCTGCGGGTGCATCCGCTGCCGGCGGACCTCGGCGCCTTCACGGCCGCCCGCCTCGTGGTGGAGCGGACGAACGGCGTCGCGGAGGCACGCGTGATCGCGTTCCGAGTGCAATCGTGACGGAGGGCGCTAACGTGAAGGGCATCCGTCGTCCCGGCGGAGACCGTCGTCCCTCCAGGAGGCCGCAGGTGACCACCTCGCCCGGCGGCCGCGTGCTCCCCGTCGCGCGGGCCACCCGCACGGGGCTCATCGCGCTCGCGGTGCCGCATCTGGAGGAGCCGTACTTCGCGGAGCTCGGCTCGCGCATCGTCCGCGGCGCCGATGACCGGGGCCTGGCTGTGCTCATCGTGCAGACCGAGGGCGACCACGGCCGCGAGATCGACGTCGCCAACGGCGTCGGCCTGCCGCCCATCGACGGGCTCATCCACATCCCGCGCTCGCTCACGGTCGCCGACCTCACGCGCCGCACCTCCCCCGGGCCGCTCGTGCTGCTGGGCGAGCACATCCAGGTGAGCCCGTTCACGCACGTGACGATCGACAACCGGGCCGCCGCCTACACCGCCACGGAGCACCTGCTCGCGGTCGGCTGCCGCCGCATCGCCTTCGTCGGTCGCCGCGATGCCCGCCCGTCGGACGCCGCCGACCGTCGGCATGCCGGATACCTGGAGGCGCTGGCCGCCGCCGGAATCCCCGCCGATCCCGCACTCACCGCGCAGGTCGACGCCTTCACGGCCGAGGAGGGTGAACGCGTGGCGGGCGCCATGGCCGCCGCGGTCCCCGACCTCGACGGCATCGTCTGCTCGAACGACTCCGTTGCCCTCGGCGCCCTGGCCGCCCTTCAGGCCCAGGGACGGAACGTGCCGGGAGACGTCGCCGTCGTCGGCATCGACGACATCCGCGCCGCACGCTTCGCCGTCCCCGCCCTCAGCACCATCGCCCCCGACCACGCGCGCCTCGTGGACGCCGCGTTCACGGAGCTGGAACGGCAGATCGCCGCACCCCCGGGAGCCGATCTCCCGGTGCGGCACGTGACGGTCGGCGCCCGGCTGATTCCGCGGGCGAGCACGGCCCGATGACGGCGGCGGACTCAGTCCGCGAGGGCCGCCGCGAGCGCACGTTCGTCGCCGCCGTCGCGCGGCGCGACGTGCAGGGTACCGACGTGGGCGGCGAGCAGCTCCCGCGCGGAGTCGTCGAGGCCGTCGTCGGTGATGAGGCGGTCGATGTCGCTGAGGTCGGCGACGGTCGTGAGTCCGACCACGCCCCAGCGGCTGTGCTCCGCGAGGACGACGACCTCCCGCCCCGCAGCCATGAGCGCCCGGTTGGTCTCGGCCTCCAGCAGGTTCATGGTCGTGATCCCGGCCTGCTCGTCGAGGCCGTGGGCGTCGAGGAACACGAGGTCGCAGTGCAGGTGCTCGAGGGCGCGAACGGCGACCGGTCCGACGAGGGCCTGCGAGGGCGTTCGCACGCCCCCGGTGAGCACGACCGTCTGCGTGTACGGGGCGTCCGCGCGGTCCGGCGGCGAGAACAGGTCGGAGACCGGCAGGGCATTCGTGACGACCGTGAGCTCCGGGATGCGCACGAGCTCCCGCGCGAGCGCCAGCGCCGTGGGTCCGCCGGAGATGCCGACGGCCATGCCCGGCTCCACGAGGTCCGCAGCCGCCGTGACGATCGCCCGTCGTTCGGCCGAGGCCGCGGGAGCCGGAGCCAGGCGCTGGTGACCTCGCGCCCGCACGCCGCCGCGGATGCGCTCGACCGCACCCTCCTCGGCCAGCTGATCGATGTCGCGCCGCACCGTCATCTCGCTCACCTGCAGCGTCGCCGCGAGCTCGACGATGGAGGCGGTACCGCGATCGCGGGTCAGGGCGAGGATGCGCTCGCGGCGTTCCGTGACCAGCACGCGGTCTCCTTCCGATGGAGCCTCCAGTCTGCCACGCACCCCCGCCCGCCCCACTCCCGGAACAGGATCCCTCAGCCCGCATGACCTTCCCCGAGCCCTACGCCACCTGGTTCCCCGATGCCGCATTCGACGGCAGCTACGGCCGGACCGAAGCCGACCTCCGTGCCGTGCTCCCGGTGCCCGCGCCGCCCGGGTTCGTCGACCGCTGGCGACGCTGGCGGCGGGAGGCCGCGACGGTGGACGCGGCCCCCGTCGTCCTCTCCACCTCCGAGGAGCAGGGCCGTCGGGTCTCCGTCGTCGAGCATGCCGGCGTCGACGGCGTGCGACTGCGCGCCTGGGTCGTCGAGCCCCTCCACGGCACGCCCCGCGCGGGTGTCGTGCACGGACACGGGTACGGCGGACGCGAAGCGGTCGACCTCGCGCGGGTGCCGGACGACGTCGCGGCGATCTATCCCGTGGCCCGCGGACTCGGCGTGCTGAACGCGGGAGTGGGTGCACCCGAGCCGACCCCGGAGCACGTGCTCGCGGGCATCGACGATCCGGAGCGCTACGTGCTCGGCCTCTGCGCGCGCGACCTGTGGCTGGCGGCCGACGTCCTCGTCTCGGTCGTCGGCGCGCTTCCTCTCTATTACGTCGGGGAGAGCTTCGGCGGCGGCATCGGCGCGCTCGCGCTGCCGTGGGACGACCGGTTCGTGGGGGCCACCCTGATCGTGCCGAGCTTCGGCCAGTACGACGAACGGCTGGCGGTGCCATGCCTGGGGAGCGGCGAGACCGTGCGTCAGCACGTGCAGCGCCACCCCGAGGCACGCGAGGTGCTGCGCTGGTTCGATTCCTCCACGAGCATCGGCTTCGCGGAGGTACCGGTCCGGGTGGAGGCGGCTCTCTGGGACCAGTACGTGCCGCCGCAGGGACAGTTCGCGGTCGCCGCGGGGGCCCGCGACCTCGACCTGGCGGTCCTTCCGGCCGGTCACGCCGAGTACCCGGGGTCGGCGGACGTGACGGCGGGCGCCATCCGCGGCGGGCGCGCGCACCTGGAGCGCGTGCTCGCCGGCTGACGGCCGTCGCGCGCGCGTCCTCCTCCGCGCAGGAGAGCACTGGACGCAACCTGTCATAACAGGTACAGTGAGCTTGTCATTACAGGTTGCGCGACGACGCAGCACCCGTTTCGAGGAGCATGGATGCCCGAGTACCAGACCCCGCCGATCTCCCCGATGGCGATCGCCTTCGACGCCGAGAAGCTCACCCTCTCCCCCGAAGGCCCCACGCTGACCCGGCGGATGTCCGACCTCGAGGGCCTGTTCCGCGACCACGACGCCTGGGCGGCCGCCGCCGCGGGCGAGGACCCGATCGTCTACACCGTCGTCAGCTCCCCTGTGCCCGAGATCGAGCGCGAGCTGCCGCAGTCGATCACGACGATCATGCCCGGCGACACCGGCGGCGAGCTCTGGATGACCAAGGGCCACCAGCACCCCGACCACCAGGGCGAGATCTACCTCGCGCTGCACGGCCGCGGCGGACTGCTCATGTTCGACGGCGAGCGCACCGAGTGGCTCGACATGCTCCCGGGCACCATCGGCTACATCCCGCCGGGCTGGGCGCACCGCTCCGTGAACACCGGGGACGAGCCCTACTCCTTCCTCGCCGTGTACCCGGGTGGTGCCGGCCACGACTACGGCTGGGTGCTGGAGCACGGCATGGGCTCGCGGGCGTTCCGCGCGGAGTCCGGCGTCGACCTGCGTCCCTACGCGGAATAGGCTCCGGCCATGATCATCGCCCACGACCTCGGCACGACCGGGAACAAGGCGTCCCTGCACCACGACGACGGCCGCCTGATCGCCGCGGTCACGGTGCCGTATCCGGCGCATTTCGCGGCCGGCGGCGTCGCCGAGCAGGACCCGGCCGACTGGTGGCACGCGGTCGTCACGGCGACCCGCGATCTGCTCGCGCGCACCGGTACCGCCGCCGCCGACGTCGCCGGGCTCGTGGTCAGCGGGCAGATGATGGGCGCCGTGCTCCTCGATGCCGACGGAGAGCCCGCGCGGCCGGCGATCATCTGGGCCGACACCCGCGCCGGCGCCCAGCAGCGCGAGCTCGAGGCGGCGGTCGGCGCCGAGCGCGCGTACGGCATCCTCGGTCATCGCCTCAACCCCACCTATTCGATCGAGAAGGTCATGTGGGTCCGGGACAACGAACCCGAGGTGTGGGAGCGCGTGCGCCGGGTGTGCGTGGCCAAGGACTTCATCGTGCTGCGGCTGACCGGGCGGTTGGCCACCGACCGTTCGGACGCCTCCGGCACGAACGCGTACGACCAGGTCGCCGGCACGTGGTCCCCCGAGGTCCTCGCCGCCGCGCGGCTCGATCCCGCCCTGTTCCCCGAGATCCTGGAGTCGACGCAGATCGCGGGCCCGCTCACGGCCGCCGCGGCCGAAGCGCTCGGGCTGCACACCGGCGTCCGGGTCGTCATGGGCGGCGGCGACGGACCGCTCGCCGCGGTCGGCTCCGGAATCGTGGCGCCCGAGGACGGCGCCTATGTCTGCCTCGGCACCTCGTCGTGGATCTCCTTCGCGGCGGACGCCCCGCTGCACGACGCCGCGATGCGGACCTTCACCTTCGACAACGTCGTCCCGGGCTCGTTCGTGCCGACCGCGACCATGCAGGCCGGCGGCGCCTCCGTGCAGTGGATCGCCGAAGCCCTCTCCGTCGACCCCGCGCACCCGGAGACGGGGCGCCTCGTCGCCGAGGCCGCGAGCGATGTCGACACCGACGACCTCTACTTCCTTCCCTACCTGCTCGGCGAGCGCTCCCCGCTGTGGGATCCCGACGCGCGCGGCGCGTTCGTCGGTCTCGCCCGCCACCACGGGCGGGCCCACCTCGTGCGCGCAGTCCTGGAGGGGACGGCGTTCAACCTCCTCACCTGCTTTCAGGCGTTCCGGGAGGCTGGCGCGACGATCGACCGCATCGACGCCGTCGGCGGCGGCGCGCAGAGCGACGTCTACCTCGCCGTCCTCGCCGACGTCTGGGGAGTGCCGGTTCGTCGCCGCACCATCGTGGAGGAGGCGAACAGCCTCGGTGCCGCGGTCACGGGAGCCGTCGGTCTCGGCCTCACCGACTTCTCCGCCGCCCGAGCGCTCAGCGAGGTCACCGCCGAGTTCACGCCCGACCCCTCCCGGCATGCGGTCTACGCCGAGCGCCACGCGCGTTTCACCGACGCCTACACGGCCCTCGCGCCGTGGTTCGCCGGAAGGCCGCACTGATGGGCGTCATCCTCGTCACGAGCCGCTCCTTCTCGGACGGCGACCTCGACCTGGTCGGGCGCGCCGCGCAGGCCGGACACCGTATCCTCCGCGGACCCGCGCATCACGACCTCGATGAGCTGCGGGTGCTGCTGCACGGCGCCGACGCCTGGATCGCCGGCACCGGACCGGTCACCGACGCGCACCTCGCCGCCGGCCCGAAGCTCAAGGTCGTGGCGCGCTACGGGGTCGGCACCGAGGCGGTGGACCTCGCGGCGGCACGCGAGCGCGGCATCCCGGTCACGAACACCCCCGGCGCGAACGCCGACGCGGTCGCCGACCACGCGGTCGGCCTCATGCTCGCCGCCCTGCGCACCATCCCGGACGGCGACCGCCGGGTGCGGCACGGCGACTGGACCGTGCGCCGCGGACGGGAACTCGGCGCGGCGACCGTCGGCATCGTCGGCTTCGGGCGGATCGGCCAGGGGGTCGCGCGGCGACTGGGCGGGTTCGGTCCGCGGCTGCTCGCCTCCGATCCGTTCCTGCCCCCCGACCTCGTGCGGGACCGCGGCGCCGAACCCGTCGACCTCGACGACCTGTTCCGCACCGCCGATGTGATCACCCTGCACGCCCCCGGCGGGCAACAGCTCGTCGACGCCGACCGCCTCGCCGGGATGCGACCGGGCACCGTGCTCGTCAACACCGCCCGCGGCGACCTCGTGGACGAGCAGGCCGTGGCCGACGCGCTCCGCGACGGCATCCTCGCCGGGTACGCGGCGGACACCCTCGACGGCGACACGGCCGCGCACGACAGCCCCCTGCTCGACCCGGCGCTCGCCGACCGCGTCATCGTCACCCCGCACCTCGGTGCCCAGACCACCCAGGCCGTCGACAACATGGGGGCGCTGTCCCTCGACGACGTGATCGCAGTCCTCCGCGGCGCCGACCCCGCCCACCTCGTCCCCGTCCCCGCGTCCGCCCCCGAGGAGAACCGATGACCACCGCCGCGACGTCCGCCCCCTCCACCGCCGACTACATGGGCTTCGTGGGCGTCACCACCGCCTCGTCGTCGATCATGAAGGTGTTCCCGCTGTGGGCCGACATCCTCGACCTCCCCACCCGGACCCTCGTCGGCCACGACCTGCCGATGGATGCCGACCCCGCCCAGTACCGCGCCATGGTCGAGCAGATCCGCGACGACCCGCACCACCGCGGCGCGCTGGTCACCACGCACAAGATGAACGTGTACGCGGCGGCGTCCGACCTGTTCGACGACCTCGACCCGTTCGCCGTGTCCTGCGCCGAGATCTCGAGCATCGCCAAGCGCGGGTCCACGCTGTCCGGCCGCGCGAAGGACCCGATCACGGTCGACCTGGCGCTGCGCGACTTCCTCCCCGCCGACCACTTCGCGCGCACCGGGGCCGAGGTCGTCATCCTGGGTGCGGGCGGATCGGGCACCGCGCTGAGCTGGGCCCTCGCCGAGCGGGAGGATGCTCCGGCCCTCATCACCGTCACCGCGCGCACGCAGGACAAGCTCGACCACCTCCGCGAGGTGCACCGCCAGCACGGCACCCCCGAGGGACTCCTCCGCTACGTCGTCACCGAGACGCCGGAGGAGGCCGACGCCCTGGTCGCCGCTGCGCCCGCGGGATCGGTCATCGCGAACGCCACCGGGCTCGGCAAGGACCGCCCCGGCTCCCCGCTGACCGACGCCGTCGTGTTCCCCGAGGGCGCGTATGTGTGGGAGTTCAACTACCGCGGCTCGCTGGAGTTCCTGCACCAGGCCGAGGCACAGGAGGACGATCGCGCGCTGCACGTGGTCGACGGCTGGCGGTACTTCATCCACGGCTGGTCGCAGGTCGTGGCGGACGTGTTCGACCTCGACCTCACGCCCGAGACCGTCGAGCGCCTCGCGGAGGCTGCGGAGTCGGTGCGCTGATGCCCGCCGTGCGGACCGTCCTCGGCGACATCGACCCGTCGCAGCTCGGGCGCGTGGACTACCACGAGCACCTGTTCCAGGTGTCACCGCTGCTGGTCGGGGATGAGCTCGACGACGAGACTGCGTCCGGCGAGGAAGCCGGCCTGCTGCGGGCGAGCGGCTTCGAGGCCATGGTCGACGCCACGCCGTTCGGCCTGGGCCGCGACCCCGCCGCCGTCGCCCGCATCAGCGCCGCGACCGGGCTGCATGTCGTCGCGACGACCGGTCGACACCGTGAGGCCCACTACGGCCCCGACCACCCGATGCAGGTGTGGGGCGCCGACCGCCTGGCCGCCCTGTTCGTGTCCGACCTCACGCGGGGGATGCCGGCGGATGACGCCGCGGTGTTCGAGACGCCAGACGTGCCCCTCGCCGCGGGCCCCGGAGGGGAGCCCGTGCGCGCCGGGATGCTGAAGGGCGGCGCCGACTACTGGCGCATCAGCCCGTTCGAGCGGACGACCCTGGTCGCCGTCGCCCGGGCGCACCGGGAGACGGGAGCGCCCGTCATGGTGCATCTGGAGTTCGGCACCGCGGCCCACGAGGTCCTCGATCTGCTCGAGACCGAGGGGGTGGCAGCGGATCGCGTCGTCCTGGCCCACGCCGACCGTGACCCCGACCCCGGTCTGCACGTCTCGCTCGCCGAGCGCGGTGCCCACCTCGGCTACGACGGCTTCGCCAGGCCGCGCACCCGGTCCGACGCGGAGCTGCTGACGCTCACGGTCTCCGTGGTCGAGCGCGGGGCCGGCGACCGGATCCTGCTCGGGGGCGACGTCGCCCGTCGCACCCGATACATCGCCTACGGCGGCATGCCGGGTCTCGCCTACCTCGGCGACCGCTACCTCCCGCGACTCCGCGAAGCCGTCGGCGATGACGCGGTGCACCGGATGCTCGTCACGACGCCGGCGCGCTTCCTGACCCTCCGCCCCTGACCACCCGAACCCGAGGAGTCGTCATGCCCGAACCCACCGTCCTCCACGCCGTCTTCACCGCGCAGCCCGGGGCCGCCGACCGCGTCGCGGCACTGCTGCGGGACTTCGCCGAAGTCGTCCGCGCCGAGGAGGGCAACATCGTCTTCGAGGCCCACCGCCTCGTCGACGACCCCGACCGCTTCTTCGTCTACGAGGTCTACCGCGACGAGGACGCCTTCCAGGCCCATCTCCACGCACCCGCCGGCGTCCCCTTCAACGCCGCGCTCCAGGAACTCATCGTCGAGCCCACCTCGATCCTCACGTTCCTCCGCCCCCTCTGACCCCCTCTGCCCCCCCTCCGTCTCCCCTCTCCGTCTCCCCTCCCCGTCTCCCCTCCCCGTCTCCCCTCTCCGTCTCCCTGTTTCACCTGCACGACCTCGCCACGCCCGCACGCCCGTTCCGGCCCCCCCTCGTCGTGCCCCCGTCACCCCGTCGTGCATCCGCCCCTCGTCGTGCTCACGTCCGTCCTTCTGGCTGACCGTCCCCCGTGCCACACGGCTCCGCTCGGCCCTCCGGTTTCACCTGCACGCCCCTGTCACGACGGCACGACCGAACCGCTCGCCCGGTCACACATCGGTCCCCGCGTCGTGCATCCGCACCTTGGGCTCACCGTCCCCGGCCGAACGACTCCACTCGGCCATCCGGTTTCACCTGCACACCCCTGCCACGACGGCACGACCGAACCGCCCACCCGGTCACACATCGGTCCCCACGTCGTGCCTCCGTCCCACCCTCGGTCCCATCCCAGGCCCGACCCAGATCCAGTCCCCAGACCCAAGACCCAGACCCCAGACCCCAGACCCCAGACCCATCCCAGACCCAGACCCCAGACCCCAGACCCATCCCAGACCCAGACCCCAGACCCCAGGCCGACCCGACCCGCCCCCGGACCCTGTTCATCTGCACGACCCCGACACGGGCGCACGAGGAAACCGGGGTTCCGATCGTGCATCCGCCCCGGGGTCGTGCAATCGGACCGACGATCGACCACGGATCACGGACCACGGACCACGGACTACGGACCACGGACCCACGGACCCGGAACACCCCTGAACACGACGAAGCCCCCCGCCCGAAGGCGAGGGGCTCCATCGTGCGGGTCACTCGTAGAGGACCGCGGCGATCTTGTCGTCGTCGATGTTGTTCTTGTCGTACCAGTAGGAACCGGTGTCGTAGAACTCCTCGACGTCGTCGCCGTTGGCCGCGTCGTAGGCCGCCTGCACGACCTGGGCGCCGATGCCGATCGGGTCCTGCGTGATGGCGCCGGCCATCGTGCCGTCCTTGATGGCGTTGATCTGGGCTGCACCGGAGTCGAAGCCGACGATGGTGATCTTGCCCTTCTCCAGGCCGAGCTCGTTCACGGCGTTCACGACGCCGATGGCCGAGCCCTCGTTGGTGCCGTAGATGCCCTTGAGGTCGGGGTGCGCCGCGATGAGGGTCTTGGCGATGTCGGCCGACTTCAAGTGGTCGCCGTCACCGTACTGGATGTCGACGATCTCGATGTCGGGGTAGTCCGCCTCGATCTTCTCGACGAAGCCGTCGCGACGCTCGACACCCGTCGAGTTGATCTGCGAGTGACCGACGATGGCGACCTCGCCCTCGCCACCGATCAGCTCGGCCATGTGCTCGGCCGCCAGCGCGCCGGCGACCTTGCTGTCCGTCGCGGAGAGGCTGAGTCCGACGTCGCCGTTGCACGGGGCGTCGAAGTAGACGACGGGGATGTCCTTCGACTTCGCCTGCTCGAGCGGGGCGACGCACGCCTCGGGGTCGAGGGCGGCGTAGGCGATGGCGTCCGGGTTCTTGTCGATCGCGGCGGTCAGCATCTCCAGCTGCTGCGCGATCTCGGTCTCGGCGGCCGGGCCCTCGAAGGTGATCTTGACGCCCAGCTCCTGGGCCTTCTCCTCCGCACCCTTCTTGACGGCCTGCCAGAACTGGTGCTGGAAGCCCTTCGAGACCATGGCGATGTACATCTCGCCGTCGCTGCTGCCGGTGTCGCCGCCCGAGCCCTCTTCGATCACGTCGCCGCCGCCGGCACAGCCGGCGAACACGAGCGCGGATGCGGCCACGAGTGCCGCGAATGCGGTCTTCTTGCCGAATTTCATGGAAACTCCGTTGTTCTGTGTGGGTGCCGGCCAGGACCGGCGGGTGGACATTCGTGGTGCCTGTGCGGAGGGTTCCGCGGGGTCCGGCCGGAGCCGGGGACGGCGGCGGGCACGGGTTTCGCCGCCGCCGTGTCTCAGGTCCGCTGGCGGTTGCGCAGCGAGTCGAGGAAGACGGCCAGCAGGACGACGACGCCGACGACGATGTTCTGCCACTCCGGCTGGATCGACATGATCCGGAGGCCGTTGACGAGGACGCTCATGATGAGCGCACCGATCACGGTGCCGAGGATCGAGCCGCGGCCGCCGAGCAGCGAGGTGCCGCCGATGATCACGGCCGCGATGGCCTGCAGCTCGTAGCCCGTGCCGATCTGCGGCTGGGCCGAGTCGAGGCGGGCGGCGATCACGATGCCGGCGATGCCGGTGAAGGCGCCGGCGAACATGTAGATGAGGATCGTCCAGCGGCGCGTGTTGACGCCGGAGAGGCGCGTGGCCTCCTCGTTCGATCCGATCGCGAACGTGTACCGCCCGAGGAGCGTCTTCGACAGCACGAGCCAGGCGACGATCGCGAGGGCCGCGGTGATGAGCACCGCGTTCGGGATGCCGGGGATGAGCACGCCGAGCGCGATCTTCTTGAAGTCGGGAGCCGAGGTCGAGAAGTAGATCGGCGCGACGTTCGAGATGACGAGGGCGAGGCCGCCGGCGATCATCATCATGGCCAGCGTCGCGATGAACGGCGGCAACCGCAGGAAGGTGATGTTGACGCCGTTCACCAGACCCATGAGCACACCGGTCGCGATGCCGCCGAGCACGCCCACCCACACGGGCAGGCCGAGGTTGGTGATGAGCACACCCGTCATCACGGCGCAGAGCGCCATGCCGGTGCCGATCGACAGATCGATGCCGCCGGTGATGATGACGAACGTCGTGCCGAGGGCGAGGATGCCGATGACCGCGGTGGACAGCAGCACCGTGGCGATGTTGCTGAAGGTGAAGAAGTTCGGGCTGGCGATCGAGAAGAAGATGACCAGGACGATCAGGGTGCCGAACGCGAGCGACTGCTGGAACTGCCGCTTGAGGAACCCGGCGACGTCGCGCTTGTCGGTGTCCTCGTTGACGGCCGTCTGGATGATCGTCGTCGTCGACGATCCGGGCTGCTGTGGGGTGCTCATCAGTCTTCCTCCCCGTGGGCTGCGAGTTGCATGATCTTCTCCTGGCTGGCTTCCTCGTTGCGGAGCGTCCCGGTGATGCGGCCGTTCGCGAACACGGCGATGCGGTTCGCGACCCGGAGGATCTCGGGGAGCTCCGACGAGATGACGATGATGGACTTGCCCGCGTCGGCGAGCTGCTGCATGAGGCGGTAGATCTCCTCCTTCGCACCGACGTCGATGCCTCGCGTCGGCTCGTCGAAGATGAGGATGTCGCAGTCGCGCATCAGCCACCGGGCGATGACGACCTTCTGCTGGTTCCCTCCGGAGAGGAGCTTGACGACCTGGTTGACCGAGGGGGTCTTCACCCGCAGCTGCTGGACGTATTCCTTGGTGCGGTTCTTCGCCTTGCTGTCGCCCATCCAGCCGATGCCGTTGGCGTAGGAGCCGAGCGACGCGAGCACGGTGTTGAAGGTGACGTCCTGCTCGAGCATGAGGCCGAGCAGCTTGCGATCCTCGGAGAGGTAGCCGACGCCGTGCTTGACCGCGTCCGCGGGCTGCGCGATGCGGACGGTGCGCCCGCCGATCGTGATCGTGCCGCCGTCGCGGTGGTCGGCGCCGATCACGGCCCGTGCGGTCTCGGTGCGGCCGGCGCCCATGAGGCCGGCGAAGCCGAGGATCTCGCCCTTGTGCAGCTGGAACGACACGTCCTTGAGGAGCTTCCGCGTGGAGAGCCCCTGCACGTCGAGCACGATGGGGTCGTTGAGATGCTCCCGCGCCTGCGGACGCGTGCCCTCGTCGATCACGCGGCCGACCATCATCTCGATGATCGTCGGAATCGTGATCTCGGACTTGTCGAGTGATCCGATGTATGTGCCGTCGCGGAGCACGGTCACGCGGTCGGCGAGGCGGCGCAGCTCGTCCATGCGGTGCGAGATGTAGACGATGCCGGTGCCGCGCGCCTTGAGCTGCTCGATGAGGACGAAGAGGGTCTCGACCTCGCTGTCGGTGAGGGCCGACGTCGGCTCGTCCATGATGAGGACCTTGGCGTTGAAGGACAGCGCCTTGGCGATCTCGACCATCTGCTGCTCGGCCACCGTCAGCTCTCCCACGCGCTGGCGGGGGTCGAGGTGGATGTCCAGGCGCTGCAGCAGCTCGGCCGTCTGCCGGTTGAGCTTCCGCTCCGACAGGAACGGGCCCGTCGTGGGCTCGCGGCCGACGTAGATGTTCTGCGCGACCGTGAGGTCGGGCATCAGGTTGAGCTCCTGGTGGATGATCGTGATCCCCAGCTCCTGCGCCTGCAGCGGGCTGGTGAGCTCGACCTCCTGCCCCTCGAACGTGATCGTGCCCTCGTCCTTGGTGTAGATCCCGGAGAGGATCTTCATCAGGGTGGACTTGCCGGCACCGTTCTCACCCACGAGGACGAGCACCTCGCCGGCGCGCACCTCGAGATGCACGTCCTTCAGCGCCTGGACACCGGGGAATCCCTTGCTGATCCCCTCGACCCTCAGGATGGGTCCACTCATGCGCTCACCTGCTTCCTTGAAGGTTCTGTCGCGATTTCGGCGGACCGTTCCGCCGTAAACATCGGATCAATTCTGCGTCCTGCACCCGGGTCAGTGCAAGTTGTATCTAAATGTATCTAACGATCGGCGGCGGGGGAAGACCTGTAATAACATCTTGATCTCGAAGCGCCCGCGGGTCTCAGTGGAGGCGGATGGAGTCGACCGCCACGAGCTTGTCGCGGATGTAGGCGTTCGCGTGCGCCCCGAGTTCGTCGTTGTCCGTCCAGAGGTTGCGCCAGATGCCGAGCATGCGGCTGAGGTCAGGCGCGACCACGGCCGAGGAGAACGACTCGAACACGATGGGGCCGTCGTAGCCGATGCGTCCGAGCGCCTTGAAGAACGTGTCGAAGTCGACCGTCCCGGTGCCGAGATAGCCGCGGTGGCTCTCGCCGATGTGCACGTACCGCAGGGCCGGGGCCGCATCGAGCACCGGCGCGAACATATCCGACTCCTCGATGTTCATGTGGTACGTGTCCAGGTGGATGCCGAGGTTCGGACGGTCGACCTCAGCGAGGTACGCCAGCGCCTGCCGCGCGGTGTTCAGCACGTTGGTCTCGTAGCGGTTGACGACCTCGAGCGAGACGGAGACTCCCCGCTCGGCGGCGTGGTCGGCCACTCGGGCGATGGTCCGACGGCTCGAGGCGAGACCCTCGGGCGTGACCGGATCCATGTACTTCTTCATCGCGCTGTAGATCACCCCGCAGAAGTGCGTACCGCCGAGCTCGGCGAGCACGTCGACCGCGCGGAGCAGGAGCGCCTCGCCCGCGGCCACCACGGCGGGGTCACCGCTGGTGATGTCGGTCTCGTCGGAGAGCCCGAGCGAGGCGCTGACCGCGAGTCCGTGCTTCGCGAGGGCGGCCTTCGCGGCGGCGACGTCGAACGAGAACGGATCCATCAGCGGGAACTCGATGAGGTCGAAGCCCGCCTGCTTCGTCTTCTCGACCGCGAGCCGGATGCCGTCCGCGTCGAAGGTCCCCGTCCAGACGAGTCCGTGGCAGCCGATGTTCATGAGCTCTCCTCCGGCGGGTGTCCGGCACCGTCGCCGCGCGGACTTGGCACGTTACAAGTCCGGTGTGCGAGTCACGCTACGTCTCCGTCGACCGGGGTGTCAAGAACTTTCTTGGCACGTTACAAGTCCTCCGCTAGCCTGGGCCTCATCCGGCCGCACACCGACGGCCCCACCGCCGAAGGAGACCCATGTCCGCGAGCGTGAAGGACGTCGCGGCTCTCGCGGGGGTCTCGGCATCGACCGTGTCGAACTACCTCAATCACCCGCACGTCCTCGGCGCCGCCAGCCGCGAGCGGGTGCGCGCCGCGATCGCCGAGCTCGGCTTCGTGCCGAACGAGTCGGCTCGCCAGCTCCGCGCGGGATCGAGCAAGGCCCTCGCCCTCATCCTCCTCGACGCCTGGCTGCCGTACTTCAACGACCTCTCCCGCGGCGTCGACGACGTGGCGCGGGAGGGCGGCTGGTCGCTCTTCTTCAGCGACAGCGCCCGCGACGTCGCCCGCGAGGAGCAGAACATCGACATGTTCGAGGCCCACCGGGTGCAGGGCATCATCATCTATCCGCGCGGCGATGTCGTGCCGCGGCTGGAGCAACTCGCGACCCGCGGGATCCGCTCGGTGGTCGTCGGCCCCATCCGGGATTCGCCCTCCGTCGCCGCGGTCACCTTCGACGACCGCGGCGGAGGACGGCTGGCCGGCGAGCACCTGCTGTCCCTCGGCCGACGCCGCATCCTCTTCCTCGGAGCCCCGACGGTCAGCCAATCGAACGACCGCCTCGCCGGCCTGCGCGATGCGGTGGCGGGCACGGACGTCCGCGTCTCCGTCCTCGACGTCGAGCATCTGGCGACCGAGGACGGCCTCCGCGCCGGGGCAGGCCTCGTCGAGCTCCCGGCGGAAGAGCGCCCGGACGCGGTCTTCGCCGCGAACGACGGGGTGGCCCTCGGGGTGCTGACACAGCTGCTCCGCCACGGCATCCGGGTGCCGGAGGAGATCGCCCTCGTCGGCTTCGACGACGTGGCCGCCGCACACCAGGGCGTGGTGCCGCTGACGAGCGTGCGGCAGCCCGGCTACGAGATCGGCCGCGCCGCCGGGGCCGCGCTGCTGCAACTCCTCGCCGATCCGACCGCTCCCCCGCCGGCGCCGACGCCGTTCCCGGCCGAGCTCATCGTGCGGGAGTCCACCGTCGGGCGGTGAACCCGGCGTTCACAACTCAGGAGAAGAGCGCGGCTCCGCGTCGAAACGGCCCGTCCAGCCGCTTTCGCCGACGCAGCTCCTGAGTTGTGAACGGAGTCAGGCCGAGGGGTGGCCGACCACGCCCTTCCGGAGCAGTGCGTTGCCGTACTTGCGCGTCTCCCCCGTGCGCACCATGAGGTACGCCTCCTTCGCGACCTCGTAGTACGCGAAGCGCTCGACGAAGCGCGTGGTGTCGAGCTCCGTACCCGCCGCGGCCATGAGCTCGCGTTGCACATCCAGCACCTCGCCGTCGGCCGAGGTCATCAGGTCGATGCCGGGCGCGTCGTCGAGTGGCAGCACGCTGCGGATCGCGGCCACGACCTCCGGCGTCGTGGTCCCGGGAAGTTCGACCACCCGTGCGCCCAGTCCCCACGCCGGGAAGTGCGCGTCGGCGACGACCACCGCGTCGGAGTGCCCCATCCGGTCGAGATGCAGCAGCAGCTCCCCGGTCAGCAGCGGGTGGATTCCTTCGAGCACGGCGGCTCCTCTCGATCGGGGGGTCAGGACGCGGGGATCAGGCCCTCGGCGGCGAGGTTCTCCCACAGCGCGGAGGGGATCTGCAGCGAAGCGTACTCGGCGTTCTGCCGGAGCTGCGCCGGACGGCTGCCCCCGACGACCACCGAGCGCACCACGTCAGACTGCAGCGGGAACTGGATCGCCGCGGCCGGCAGGGGCACATCGTGATCGGCGCACACCGCGGCGATGCGCACGAGGCGGTCCCACAGCTCGTCGGGGAGCTGCCCGTACTCGTAGCGGCCATCGCGTCGCGGCTCGTTCGAGGCGAGGAGGCCGGAGTTGAACACGGACGCCGCGACGATCCCGGTCCCGGTCTCGCGGCACGCGGGCAGCACGTCGACCGCGGCGGGCTGCTCCAGCAGCGTGTACCGACCGGCCACCATCACGAGGTCGAGGTCGGCGGAACGCACCGACGCCGCGAGGGCGTCCGACACCATCGAGCCGATGCCGATCGCGGTCACCTCACCGTCCGCGCGCAGCTGCTCCAGGGCGGGAAGGGCCTCGGCGAGCGCGAGGTCGAGGTCGTGCCGCTCCGGGTCGTGCAGATAGAGGAGGTCGATGCGCTCGATGCCCAGGCGCTCGCGCGACTCCTCCAGGCTCGTCCGGATGCCGTCCGCCGAGAAGTCCCACACGCGCTGGAGGTCGTCCGGCACGTGGAAGTCGTTCGCGGTGTCGAGGCCGCCGGCGTGGTCGGGGTTCGGGCGCAGCAGACGGCCGACCTTGGTCGAGAGCACGTACTCGTCGCGCGGCTTGGTCTGCAGGAAGGCTCCGAGTCGGCGCTCGGACAGCCCGAGGCCGTAGTGCGGAGCGGTGTCGTAGAAGCGGATGCCGCTCTCCCACGCCGCGTCCAGCACCGCCCACGCGTCGTCGTCGGACAGCTCACGGAAGAGGTTGCCGACGTTCGCGGCACCGTAGCCGAGGGTCGGGACGGTCAGGCGCTCAGGCGTGGACATGCGCACCCGTCCAGGTGTACTCCGCGATGCTGTCGGCCTTCATCTCCATGCCCGTACCCGGCGCGGTCGGAGCCATGTAGGAGCCGCCCTGGATGTCGGTCGGCACGACGAAGTGCTCGTGCAGGTGGTCGACGAACTCGATCAGGCGGCCTTCGCGAGTGCCTGAGACGGCGACGAAGTCGAACATCGACAGGTGCTGCACGGCCTCGCACAGCCCCACGCCGCCGGCATGCGGACACACCGGCACGTCGAACTTCGCCGCGAGCAGCAGGTTGGCGATGTTCTCGTTCACTCCCGCGACGCGGACGGCGTCGATCTGCATGACCGAGATCGCGTCGGCCTGCAGGAGCTGCTTGAAGATCATCCGGTTCTGCGCGTGCTCACCGGTGGCGACACGGATGGGCGCGACGCCGCGGGCGATCTCGGCGTGGCCGAGGATGTCGTCGGGGCTCGTGGGCTCCTCGATCCATGCGGGGTGGAACTCGGCGAGCGCGTTCACCCACTCGATCGCCTCGGAGACCTCCCAGCGCTGGTTCGCGTCGATCGCGATGGGGAAGTCCGGGCCGCACACCTCCCGAGCCTTCCGGAAGCGGCGGATGTCGTCGTCGAGGTCGGCGCCGACCTTGAGCTTGATCTGCGTGAATCCGTCGGCCATGGCCTCGCGGGCGAGGCGCTCGAGCTTCTCGTCGGAGTAGCCGAGCCAGCCGGGGCTGGTCGTGTAGCCGGGGTAGCCGGTGGCGAGGAGCTGCTGCTCGCGCTCGGCCCGCCCGGGCTCCGCCGCGCGCAGGATCTCCAGCGCCTCCTCGCGGGTGAGGGCGTTGGTGAGGTAGCGGAAGTCGACGAGGTCGACGAGCTCCTCCGGGGCCATCCGGGCGAGGAGCTGCCAGAGCGGCAGGCCCGCGCGCTTGGCCTTGATGTCCCACAGCGCGTTGATGACGGCGCCGATGGCCATGTGCATGACGCCCTTCTCCGGCCCCAGCCAGCGGAGCTGCGAGTCGCCGATGATCTCGCGGAACGTGCCGCCCATGTCATCGAGCAGCGGTTCGATCTCCCGCCCGACGAGGTGTCCGGCGAGCGCGTCGATGGCCGCGACCTGCACGTCGTTGCCGCGGCCGATCGTGAAGACGAAGGCGTGCCCCTCGATGCCGTCGCCGGCGTCCGTGCGGACGATGACGTACGCGGCGGAGTAGTCGGGGTCCGGGTTCATCGCGTCGGAGCCGTCGAGGCTCAGCGACGTGGGGAAGCGGATGTCGGTGGTGTCGAGGGCGACGATACGGCTCACGGGGTTCCTCTCCATGCGCGGGTCGTTCTTCCGCGCGGATCTCTTGGAGTGTAAACATCCGATGTCTATACTGTCAACGAGACCGGCCGCTGAGCAGCGGCCTCCCGAACGATCAGGAGAATCATGAAGTTCGCGCGGCTCGGCACCCCGGGGGCGGAGATCCCCGTCCTCCTGGAGGGTGACCGCTACCTCGACCTCCGCCCGGTGACATCCGATGTCAACGGCGACTTCCTTGCGGGAGACTTCGTCGCCCGCGTCGCCGCCGCCCGCGACGCCGGGGAGCTCCCCGAGCTGCCGGACGCCGCGACGATGCGCATCGGCGCCCCGATCGCCCGCCCGAGCGCGGTGATCTGCATCGGGATGAACTACGCCGCGCACGCCGCGGAGTCGGGGTCGGAGCCGCCGACCATCCCCATCATCTTCCTCAAGACGCCCAACACGGTCGTCGGCCCCAACGACGCGGTGACGATCCCGCGCGGGAGCGAGAAGACCGACTGGGAGGTCGAGCTCGGCATCGTCATCGGCGCCCGCACCGCCTACCTCGACTCCCCGGAGGAGTCGATGGCGCACGTGGCCGGCTTCGTCGCCGCGAACGACGTGTCGGAACGGGACTTCCAGATGGCGGTGTCCGGCGGGCAGTGGTCGAAGGGCAAGATCGCCTTCGGCTTCAATCCCACGGGTCCCTGGCTGGTCACCCCGGACGAGGTGGACCATCAGGCGCTCGGCCTCCGCAGCTTCGTGAACGGCGAGCCGCGGCAGGACTCGAACACGAGCGACATGATCTTCACGGTCGAGCAGATCGTGCACCACCTGTCGCAGTACGTCACGCTCGAGCCCGGTGACCTGATCCTCACCGGCACCCCGCAGGGCGTGGCCCTGTCCGGCACGTACCCCTACCTGGCCGCGGGCGACGTGGTGGAGATCGAGATCGACGGCCTCGGCCGCCAGCGCCAGGACTTCGTCGCATGGGAGGCAGAGAAGTGACCCTTCGAACTCAGGGAACCGACGCGGAAGGCCTCGTGGCCATCGTCACCGGAGGAGCCTCCGGCATCGGCGCGGCGATCGCCGACCGTCTGCACGAGGACGGCGTCATCGTCGCGGTCCTCGATCGTGACACCACGCACGCCGACGAGCGGTTCGCCGCGTTCACCGCCGACGTCTCCGACCGCGCGAGCGTGGACGCCGCCGTCGCCGCCGTCGCCGAGCGCTTCGGCCGCATCGACATCGTCGTCAACAACGCCGGCATCGGTGCGCAGGGCGACATCGCCGCGAACGACGACGACGAGTGGGCCCGCGTCCTCTCCATCAACGTCACGGGCATCGCTCGGGTGACCTCGGCGGCATTGCCCTGGCTGCGGAAGTCCCCCGCCGCCGCGGTGTGCAACACGGCCTCGATCGCCTCGACCACCGGGCTCCCGCAGCGGGCGCTGTACTCCGCGTCGAAGGGGGCCGTGTCGGCGCTGACTCGCGCGATGGCCGCCGATCATCTGCGCGAGGGCATCCGCGTCAATGCGGTCAACCCCGGCACGGCGGACACCCCCTGGGTCGGACGACTGCTCGACTCCGCGGCCGACCCCGCCGCCGAGCGGGCCGCGTTGGAGGCACGGCAGCCCCACGGACGACTCGTGAGCCCCGACGAGGTCGCCGCCGCGGTGGCCTACCTCGTGAGTCCCGGCGCGGGCTCCACCACGGGCACCTTCATCGAGGTCGACGGGGGGATGGCGCAGCTCCGCCTCCGCCCCGAGTGACTCGATCCTCCCGACGGCCCGGTGTCTCCCCGCGAGACCCCGGGCCGTTCTCGTCCCGTCCCGCCGCGTCCTCGTCGTTCGGGATCAGAACCGCCCCTCCACTCCCCCCCGTACGCCCCTTTCTGATCCCGCACACGGGTGTCCTCGCGGGCGGGATCAGAATCGCTCCCCGACGCCGCGGCCGCGGACCGTTTCCCATCCCGCACGCCACGAGGCGCCCAGGAGGGACGAGCGTGAGCGGTACAACGCCCATCCGGGCGCGATCAAAAGCGGGCCTGGACGGGGCTCCGGAGGTGGCATATTGCACCCGCCCCGCGTAAGGGGCGGGGGGAGGGGGGCTAGAGGGAGTAGAAGGAGGTGGCGGTGGCGTGGAAGAGGGCGTCGTGATCGATGCCGCGGGACGTGGCCCAGGCCGCCACGGCGTCGGCCCAGCGGCTGCGTGCGGACGGCTGATACACCGGAAAGCCGTCGGCGGAAGCGCGGGGATCGTCCGGCACCGCGGGGCCGACCGCCGACACGGGCCAGTCGCTCCCCCCCATCAGGCGCTCGGGACCGAAGACGTCGGCCGCGGTGTCGAGGAAGGGCTCGAGCTGCGCGAGGCTCCAGTCCCCTCCGGCCTCCGCGGGCAGTCCGGACACCTTGCAGAATACCCCGGGGTGTCGCGCCAGCTCGGCGAGGTCGCGCTCCCACTCCACAGAGGGCGTGCGCGGAGCAGAAGCCGTCCCGACCTCCGGCTTGCCGAGGTGATCGAGCACGATCCGCAGCTCGGGGATCGCGCCGGACAGTCGTGCGACGTCGGGGAGCTGCGCGGCACGCACGCACGCGTCGAAGGTCCACCCGTGCGCCGCGACCTCGCGGGCCCCGGAGATGAAGGCCGACGAGAGCATCATGCCGTCCGGCTCCCCCTGCAGCAGATGACGCACGCCGACCACGAGGGGCTCCGCGGTGAGGCTCTCCAGGTGCACCGTGGTGTCGGTGCCGCGATCGAGCCGAGCGCCGGCGACGATGCCGACCACCCCGAGTCGTTCCGCCTGCCCTGCCACCCACCGCACCTCCGCGAGGAAGTCGTCCTCGGCGGTCTCGGCCTGCACGAACACGGCCCGTTCGTCCGTGGCCCGCTCCACCCGCGCATGCTCGAACTCGCCGGCACCGAAGCGCCGCGCGAGCGGTCCCTCGAGCCACGTGTACCCGAGGGCCCCCGGGTCCCACAGGTGCAGGTGCGAGTCGAGGATGCGCATGCCCCCATCCTGCCGCAGACATCGGATGTTGTGCGAGGATGAGCGCCATGGCAGTGACGGACGAGGCGATCGAGAAGATCAAGGCGATGATCGTGTCGGGCGAACTGGCCCCCGGCGATCGCCTGCCCCCGGAGAAGGAGCTCTCCGAGCGCCTCGGCCTCTCCCGCAACTCGATGCGCGAAGCGGTCAAGGCGCTGGAGGTCATCCGCGTGCTCGACGTCCGTCGTGGTGACGGCACCTATGTCACGAGCCTGGAGCCGCACCTGCTGCTGGAGGCGATCGCGTTCGTCGTGGACATGCACGACGACGACTCGATGCTGGAGATGTTCGCCGTCCGCCGGATGCTCGAATCGCAGGCCACCGGGCTCGCGGCGACCCTGGGCACGGACGAGGCGATCGCGGCCCTGCAGGACGAGGTGGAGGCCGTCGACGCCTCCGTCGGCATCGAGGAGCTCGTCGACCACGACATCCGCTTCCACCGCGAGATCGTGGGCATGGCGGGCAACGCCTACCTCGCGAGCCTCATCGAGCACCTGAGCAGCCAGACGGTCCGGGCCCGGGTATGGCGGGGGCTCACGGAGGGCGGCGCTGTGGAGCGCACCCTGTCGGAGCACCGCGCCATCGCCGACGCCATCGCCCAGCGCGACTCGGCACTGGCCACCTCCCTCGCCACGGCCCACATCGCGGGTGTCGAGCGGTGGTTGCGGCAGGCCGCCTCGGCCTGACCCGTCAGGCGCCGAGTCGCTCCATCGCGGCGTCGAACTCGGCCGCCGAGCTGTCGCTGACCTCGTGGAACAGCACCTGGTCGAGCACGTCGGGCGCGGCGGTGAAGTAGGGGACGCCGGCAGCGCGCAGCCCGGTGATGTCATCGGCCGTCCGCAGCGACGCGGCGAGGACGTTGGAGGCGCTGCCCGCGCACATCTCCTGCATCCGGGCGATGAGGGCGTCGCCGTCCATGCCCGCGTCGCGCATGCGCCCGAGGTAGGGCGCGATGTACTGGGCACCGATCGAAGCGCACGCGAGCGCCTGCGCGACGGAGTAGACCGCCGTGACGAGGACCGTGGCCCCGTCACGGACGAGGGCGGAAGCGGCAGCGAACCCGGCTGCGGTCGCGGGCACCTTCACCGCGACGCGGTCGCCGAGCGCGCGGATGCCCTCCGCGTTCCGGAGGAAGGAGGCGGTGTCACCACCCCACGTCTGGAAGAACACCTCCCGGGCGCCCTCCTCGACCCAGCGGGCGTAGAGGTCGGGGATCTCCCCAGCCGTCCGCCCGCCACGCTCGAGGATCGTGGGGTTCGTCGTGACACCGTGCACGACCCCCGCGGAGAGCAGCCGCGCGACACGGTCGGTGTCGGCGCTGTCGACATACAGGCGGGGCGCGATCGCGGTCATCGGGGTCTCCTCGCGGGCAACCTGTCGTTACAGGTGGGGCTTCGGCTAATGTAATGACAGCTCCCGAACCTTGTCAAAGACCGGGAGTCCCGCGCTGTCGAGGAGGATCAGGAGCGAGATGACACCCGCACACCCCGGCGACCGCTCCGGCGTCGTCATCGTCGGCAGCGTGACGGCCGACGTCACGACCTTCTCCCAGCGGCTCCCGGCCCGCGGCGAGACCATCCTCGGCGACGAGTTCACGCTGATGCTCGGCGGCAAGGGCGCGAACCAGGCCGTCGCGGCGGGACGCTCCGGCGCCCGCACGAGCTTCGTCGGCTGCGTCGGCGACGACCTGTTCCACGACCTCGTGGTGGACGGTCTCACCGCCGCCGGCGTCGACCTCGCGCACCTGCGCACCGTCCCGGGCCCCACCGGCATCGCGCACATCCGCGTCGACGCCTCCGCGCAGAACGACATCGTCATGGTGCCGCTCGCGAACGCCGCCCTGAGCACCGAGCAGATCGACGAGGCCCTCGCAGCGCTCGCCCCCACGACCTCGGTGCTGCTCACCCAGCTCGAGACCCCGTCCGCCCTGACCGCCCACATCACCGCCCGGGGACGCGAGCACGGCATGACCGTGATCCTCGATCCGGCACCGGCGGCGGAGCTGGCAGCGGAGATCTGGCGGAGCATCGACATCGTCACCCCGAACGAGACCGAGGCATCGCTCATCAGCGGCATCCAGGTGACCGACGCCGCCTCCGCCGAACGCGCCGGACACTGGTTCCTGGAGCAGGGTGTGGGCGCCGCGGTCATCACGCTGGCCGGACAGGGGTCGTGCGTCGTCACCGCCGAGGGCGCCACCGTCGTCCCGCCGTTCCCCGTGGAGGCCGTCGACACCACCGCCGCGGGCGACGCCTATGCCGGCTACCTCGGCGCCGCGCTCGCGAGCGGAGCGGCCCTCACCGATGCGGTGCGGCTGGCGACCGCCGCGGGCGCCCTCACCGTCACGAAGCAGGGGGCCTCGCCCAGCCTCCCCCACCGCGCCGACGTCGAGGCCTTCCTCGCCGCGCGCACCGCGGCCCCCGTCGCGAACTGAACCAGGAGCACACGATGCGCAAGACCTCGACCACGATCAACCCCGCGCTCTCCCGCGTCATCAGCGAGACCGGGCACACCGATCTGATCGTCGTGACCGATGCCGGGCTGCCGATCCCGCCGGGCGCCGAGCGCATCGACCTCGCCTACCGCCCCGGCGCCCCCGCCTTCCTCGACGTGCTCGACACGGTGCTCGCGGAGCTCGTCGTCGAGGGCGCGACGGTGTCGGCCGAGGTCGCCGAGAAGAGCCCGGAGGTGCTCGACGCCCTGCGCGAGCGCTTCGCCGATGCGGGGTTCGAGATCGAGCTGGTCCCGCACGTCGAGTTCAAGCGGCGCACGCACGCCGCCCGCGCCTTCGTGCGCTCCGGGGAGTTCACCCCGTACGCGAACGTGATCCTGCACGCGGGGGTGGCGTACTGATGTCCCTCATCGAGGACGCCATCGACCGCCACAGCGCGGCGCCCATGTACGACCAGCTCCGGCAGCTCATCATCGACGGCATCGCCCGCGACGGTCTGCAGCCGGGCGATCCTCTTCCCGGCGAGCACCGGCTGTGCGAGCGCTACGGCATCTCCCGCACGGTCGTTCGGCAGGCGCTGGCGCAGCTCGAGCACGAGGGACTCGTCGAGCGCGTGAAGGGCAAGGGCACGTTCGTCTCCCGCCCGCGCACGAGCGAGAGTCTCGTGCACACGCTCGTCGGGCTGTACGACGACGTCGAGCGGCGCGGCGGCCATGTGCACAGCGACGTCCTCCGCCACGAGCAGACCGTCGCGGACGAGGAGGTCGCCCTGGCCCTGGAGGTGCCGGTCGGATCGCCGGTGATCGTGCTGGAGCGGCTGCGACACGTGGACGGCGAGCCCTGGTCGCTCTCGACCACGTGGATGCCCGAGGCGGTGGGGGCGGTGACGCTCGGCGCGGATCTCACCGAGGCGTCGCTGTACCGGCTGCTCGCCGACCACGGCATCATCGCCACGCACGGCGTCCGCTCGGCCGAGGCGACGGTCGCCACGCACGAGCAGGCTCAGCACCTCGGTGTGAGCGCCGGCTCCGCCCTCCTCCGTCTGCGCAGCATCAGCCGCAGTGAGGACGGCGTGCCGATCGAGTACTTCATCGCGTACCACCGCGGAGACCGCTCGCGCTTCGAGTTCCAGCTCCAGCAGGAGCAGTCCCAGGCCTCGTTGATGCACGTGGACGGATCGGGCGGCGCCTCCCCCGCGGGCACGGTGGGCTGACAGCGGCCCCGGTACGCTCGAGGCATGAGCGACTGGACCAGCACCGCGATCGCCCTGCTGGAAGCCGATGCCAACCGCAGCGCCGACACACACCTGCACCTGTTCCCGCGGCCGCCGGAGTGGGGCATCGACCTCTACCTCAAGGACGAGTCGGTGCACCCGACCGGCTCGCTCAAGCACCGCCTCGCGCGCTCCCTCCTCCTCTACGGGCTCGTCAACGGGCGCATCCGTGAGGACACGACCCTCGTGGAGTCCTCGAGCGGATCGACCGCGGTGTCGGAGGCCTACTTCGCCCGCATGCTGGGGCTGAAGTTCATCACCGTCGTGCCCCGGTCGACGGTGCAGGAGAAGATCGACCTCATCGAGTTCTACGGCGGAACCTGCCACTTCGTCGACCGCCCGGAGGACATGTCGTCGGAGGCCCAGCGCCTGGCGGCGGACTGCACCGGGCACTACCTCGACCAGTTCACGTTCGCGGAGCGCGCGACCGACTGGCGCGGCAACAACAACATCGCCGAGAGCGTGTTCAGCCAGCTCGCCCAGGAGCGGCATCCGATCCCCCGCTGGATCGTCACGGGCGCCGGCACCGGCGGCACCAGCGCGACGTTCGGCCGCTATGTGAAGTACCGCCGCCATGACACCCGGATCGCGGTCGTCGACCCCGAGGGCTCGGCCTTCTACGACGGCTGGGCGGGGACGGTCGACCCGCCGGCCGGGCGGCCCAGCCGCATCGAGGGCATCGGGCGGCCGCGGGTGGAGGCCTCGTTCGTGCCGTCCGTGATCGACGAGATGATCCAGGTGCCGGACGCGGGCTCCATCGCCGCGATCCGCCTTCTCCGCGAGCGCACCCTGCACTGGGCGGGCGGGTCCACCGGCACGAACCTCTACGGCGCGTTCCAGCTCATCGCCCGGATGCGTGCCGCGGGCGAGACCGGCAGCGTCGTGACCCTCATCTGCGACAGCGGTGTGCGCTACGCCGGCACGTACTACTCCGACGAGTGGGTGGCGCAGCAGGGGTGGGACCTCGCCCCGCACCGTGCGCGGCTGGAGCGGTTCCTGGAGACCGGCGTCTGGGCGGAGTGATCCCCGGGTTACGCTGACCCCATGACCACACTCATCCTCACCGTCGCGGGTGCCGATCGTCCTGGCCTCGTGGCCGCCGTCGCCGATGTCGTCGATGCCCACGGCGGCAACTGGGAGAACAGCTCCCTCGCCGAGCTCGCCGGCACGTTCGCGGGTGTCATCGAGGTGTCCGTGCCGACGGAGCGCACGGGGGAGCTCGAGACCGCGCTCCGGGCGATCCAGGGCCAGGGTCTCCTCACGCTCTCGGTGCTCACCGGCACGCCAGGGCCGTCCGAGGACGAGGAGCAGCTGCTCGTGATGCAGGTGCTCGGCAACGACCGCCCCGGCATCGTGCGCGAGGTCTCGGCGGTGCTGAACGCGCACGCCCTGAGCATCGAGGAGCTCACGACCGAGACCCGCGAGGCGGCGATGGCCGGCGGAAGGCTCTTCGAGGCGTCGGTGATCGCGAAGGTCCCGCCGACGGTCGACCTCGACGCCCTGCGTGCCGACCTCGAGCGCCTCGCGTCCGAGATCCAGGTCGACATCAACCTCGGCTGACCCCGTTCGCCGACCCACCCCCTTCGGTGCCGCCCACCCCCTTCCGGACGTCCGAATAGGGCCGGGGCGCACGAAAGAGGGTGGCTCGGCCGGGAAACCAGGAGTCAGAGGCCGGAGTACCGCCGCACCCAGTACTCGGTGTAGGCGACGTGAGCGGACGCGGCGGCGGAGGCCGCGACCGGATCCGCGGCAGCGAGGCCGCGCAGGATCGCGCGGTGGCCGGCGTCGGAGTGGATCTTGAGCTCGGCGGCATCCTCCGGGTCGGAGATCCGGTAAGCCCGGGAGCGGGAGCGCAGCACGTCGATCAGGCTCGTCAGGGCCTCGTTGCCCGCGACCGATGAGATGGCCATATGGAACTCGTGGTCGAGGCGGGACTGCGCCTCGAAGTCCGTCGTCGACTCGATCTCCGTGAGCACCTCGTCGAGCGCGGCCACCGTGTCGTCGTCGATACGGGCCGCGGCGAGCGCCGCCGCATGCGGCTCGAGCACCCGTCGGAGCTCCGTCAGCTCCAGCACCCCCGCCATCGGCAGCAGCCCGACCGTGAGCGAGAGACTGCCGATGAGATCGGCCGCGCGGAGCTCGCTGACGTAGCTCCCGGAGCCGTGCCGCGTCTCCAGCACGCCGAGCGCGGCGAGAGTCCGGATGGCCTCACGGAGCGATCCCCGTGAGACGCCGAGCCGTTCGCAGAGCTCTCCCTCGCTCGGCAGCCGGTCGCCGGGGCGCAGAGCGCCGTCGGCGATGAGGGCCCGCAGCCCGTGCAGCGCCGTGTCGAGTGCGCTCATCGTCATCCTCTCCGCCACTCCCCCACCCCTCGTGAAGTCTGTCGGACACACCGGCGGCCGCAAACTCGTATGACAACTATGTTTCATCTTCGCGCTTTCGTAGCCAAAACCGAAGGCGTGTGGCAAAGTTGTGCAACAACTCGCCCCCACTCACCGATGAGGTCCGATGCCCGCTCCGCAGTTCCCCGCTCCGCTCACGCTGAACTCCGGCCTGCGGGCGCGCGACGCCTGGCCGCTCGACCCGACCGTGATCCACCTCAACCACGGGTCCTTCGGGGCGGTGCCGTCGGTGGTGGTCGCCCATCAGGACGCCCTGCGCCGCCGTGCCGACCTGAGCCCCGTGGAGTGGTTCCCGCGCATCGCGGAGCGCGTGCAGGAAGCGAGGCAGCGGACGGCTCCGTTCGTCGGCGCCCGCGCGGAGGACAGCGTGTTCGTGCCCAACGCCTCCGCCGCGGCCACCGTCATCTACAACGCCCTCCAGCTCGAGAGGGGCGACGAGATCCTCGTCACCGACCAGGGCTACGGCGCCATCACCATGGGAGCCGAGCGCCTCGCCCGCCGGTTCGGCGCCGCCGTCCGCACGGTCGCCCTGCCCCTGCTCGCCGATGACGACGAGATCGTGGAGCTGTTCGCCGACGCCCTCACCCCGCGCACGCGGCTGCTCGTCGTGGACCAGATCACCTCGCCCACCGCTCGCCTGCTGCCGACCCGCCGCATCGCCGACCTCGCGGCCGAGCGCGGCGTGCGCACCCTCGTCGACGGCGCCCATGCTCCCGGCCTCATCCCGGACGCGGCGGCCGTCGCCGGCGGCGACTGGTGGTTCGGCAACCTGCACAAGTGGCCCTGCGCCCCGCGCGGCTCCGCCCTCCTGGTCACCACCGCCCCCGACCGCGACGAACTCTGGCCACTGATCGACTCCTGGGCCGCGCGGGAGCCGTACCCCGAGCGCTTCGACACCCAGGGCACGATCGACGCCACGACGTACCTCGCCACCCCCACCGCGATCGAGTTCATCGAGGCCGAGTTCGGATGGGCGGCCGCCCGCGAAGCCATGGCAGCGCGCGCCGACGCGGGGGCCGAGCTCATCGCCGAGGCCCTGCGCCCGTTCGGCGACGAGGACCCGCTGACCCCGCTCCCCTCACCGGTGCCGTCCATGCGCCTCATCCGGCTGCCGCTCGGCCTCGGTGCCACCCGCGAGGAGGCCGACGCGCTGCGCATGGACCTCCTCGACGAGGTCGGCGTGGAGACCGCGTTCACGAGCTTCCGCGGCGTCGGCTACTTCCGCCTCTCCGCGCACCTGTACACCGAGGCCGCCGACGTCGAGGCGTTCGTCGAGCGCTGCGTCCCGGCGATCCTGCGCCGCGCCGGCATCCGCCCCGCGGACGCCCTCATCCTCCCCTGACCCGCATCACCTCCCGCACGACCCACCCGAACACCCACCCACCCCCACCGAGAGGCACATCGTGAAGAACAAGATCTTGACGACCGCAGCCGGAGTCGGCACCGTCGCCGTCCTCGCACTCACCGGATGCTCCGGAGGCTCCGGCTCGTCCGGCGGCGACGGCAGCGTCACGCTCCAGATGGTCGAGAGCCTGACGAACCCGGCGCGCACCGAGCTCCTCCGCGGACTGCTCGACGAGTTCGAGAAGGACAACCCCGACATCACCGTCACCCTGGTCTCCCCGCCCACCGAGCAGGCCGACCAGAAGATCCAGCAGATGCTGCAGTCCGGCAAGGGCGTCGACGTGCTCGAGGTGCGCGACATCACCGTCGGGCCGTTCGCGAACAACGGCTGGCTGTACGACCTCGGCGACGATCTGAAGAAGTGGGACGGCTGGGACGCCCTGACCGAGAACGCGCAGTCGGCATCGGTCGCGGAGGACGGCAAGAGCTACTTCGTCCCCTACGGCTTCTACGGCCTGTCGCTCTTCTACCGCACGGACCTCGTCGAGCAGGCCAGCTTCGACGGCCCGCCGCACAGCTGGAAGGACCTGCTGGAGCAGGCGTCCGCCATCCAGGACCCGTCGAACAACATCTACGGCTACGCCTTCCGCGGCGGCCAGAACGCCAACAGCAACGTCGTCGCGGCGATCGAGGCCTACACGATCGACGGCCTCGACACGGAGGACGCGTTCCTCATGGAGGACGGCTCGACGATCTTCGCCGCGCCCGAGGCCCAGGAGGCGGTCGACGACTACTTCGACCTCTTCAAGGAGGCCTCGCCGCCGTCCGCCGTCTCGTGGGGCTACCCCGAGATGGTCGCCGGGTTCACCAACGGCACCACCGCCTTCCTGCTGCAGGACCCGGAGGTCATCGCGACGGTGCAGGACTCCTCGCTGACCGAAGACCAGTGGGACACCGCCCCGCTGCTCGTCGGCCCGTCCGGCAAGGCCGCACAGCCCCTCGCCGTCGCCGGCTGGGGTGTCGCGGAGAACAGCGAGCACAAGGAGGCGGCGGTCAAGCTCGTCGAGTTCCTGTCGTCGGCCGAGCCCGCCACCGAGTTCGCGCAGGCGAACAGCCTCGTCCCGATCATCGCGGCCGCCGCGGACGACGAGTTCTACTCGACCGGCCCCTGGACGAGCTACGTCACCATGACCGAAGACCCGGAGACGTATGTCAACGTGCGTCAGCCGCGCGGGGTGAGCTGGTGGACCGAGTGGATCCAGAAGTCCGACCAGGACGTGCAGAGCGTGCTGCTCGGCAACATGTCCACGAAGGACCTCCTCGCCTCGTGGGACGCGTTCTGGACCGAGAAGTACGCCGCGGAGAAGGGTTGATCCGTGGCCCGCACCATCCGTGAAGGGGGCTCCGTCGGCACCGCCGGCGGGGCCTCCCCGGCATCGCGTCGTCGCCCCTTCCGGGGTCGCACTGCGCTCACCCTGCTGGCGTTCCTCGCGCCGGCGATCGTCTTCGTCTGCTGGTTCACGTACTGGCCGATGCTGCAGGGCGCCCGCATGGCGTTCCACGACTGGAACCTGTGGGACCTCACGTCGACCCCGTTCGTCGGCATCGACAACTTCCTCGCCGTCTTCCGGGACCCGGCGTTCCCGACCGTGGCGTGGAACTCCGTGCTCTGGGTGGTCGGCTCGCTCGTGCCGCAGCTCGTGATCGGCTTCCTCATCGCTCTCGCCCTGCGCAAGCGATTCCGCTTCCGCGGGCTCTACCAGGCGCTGGTGTTCTTCCCGTGGGCGGTGTCCGGCTTCCTGATCGGCATGCTGTTCCGCTGGATGTTCAACGCCGAGTTCGGCGTCGTCAACGACCTGCTCATGAAGGCGGGTCTGATCGACGCGCCCCTGCCGTGGCTGGCCGACCCGAAGCTCGCGATGTTCGCCGTGATCGTCGCGAACATCTGGTACGGCGTGACCTTCTTCGCGATCATGATCCTCGCGGCCCTGCAGTCGGTGCCGGACGAGATGCTGGAGGCGGCGAGCCTCGACGGCGCCGGCAAGGTGCGGCAGCTGTTCTCGATCATCATCCCGTACATCTCGATGACGTTGCTGCTGACGATCCTGCTGCGCGTGATCTGGATCTTCAACTTCCCCGACATCATCTACGCGATGACGAACGGCGGCCCGGCCAACCAGACCCACATCATCACGACGTGGATGATCAACTACACGCAGCAGGGCAACTACGGCATCGCGAGCGCCATCGGGCTCATCGTCGTGGCCTTCCTCATGGTGTTCTGCGCGTTCTACCTGATGGCGATGCGGAGAGTGCAGCGATGACCATCACCTCATCCGTCCGGACCGGCTCCTCGGTCACGGAGACCCGTCGCATCACGGTGCCCGACCCGAAGGCCGCCCCGCGCCCGAAGCCCCGCGTCACGGTGGGCGGCGTGGTGCGTGTCGTCGGCCTGGGGCTGTGGCTGCTCATCACGCTGTTCCCGCTGTACTGGATCACGCTCACCGCGTTCAAGTCGCCGGGCACGATCAACCGCTTCCCGATCGAGTACTGGCCGAGCGAGCCCTCGCTCGACAACTTCACGAGCCTGTTCGAGAAGAGCTCGTTCGGGACGTTCCTGGCCAACTCGGCCATCGTGGCGGTGTCGGCCGGCGCGGTGGCGACGCTCATCGCCCTGCTCAGTGCGTACGTGCTGGCGCGGTTCGAGTTCCGCGGCAAGGGGGCGGTGCTCATCGCGTTCCTGCTGACGCAGATGATCCCGGCGTTCATCGCCCTGGGACCGCTGTACTCGATGATGACCGACCTGGGACTCGTCGACACCAAGCCGGGGCTCATCCTCGTCTACATCGCGATCTGCATCCCGTTCTCCACGGTCATGCTGCGGGGCTTCTTCGAGAACGTCCCCGACGCGCTGGAGGAGGCGGCGATGATCGACGGCTGCTCGCGCCTGGGTGCCCTGTTCCGGGTGCTCGTGCCGGTGATGACACCTGGCATCATCGCGGCGTTCATCTTCAACTTCGTGAACTGCTGGAACGAGCTGTTCCTGTCGGTCGTGCTGATGAACACCGACGCGAACCGCACCGTCCCATCGGCGCTGAACGGCTTCATCTCCACGTTCAACATCGACTGGGGCTCCATGAGCGCCGCGGCCGTGCTGACGATCCTCCCGACGATGGTGATGTTCGCCCTCGCCAGCCGCTGGATCGTCCAGGGCCTCACGGCCGGGGCCGTCAAGGAGTAACCCGCCCGAAGAGCGCAAATGGTCCCATTCCGCGACGGAATGGGACCATTTGCGCTCTTCGAAGGCTTAGACGAGCCGGGACTTCGGCGACACCGAGTACGTGTGCTCGGCGTCGCGGTTGACCGTGTCGCCGAGGGCCTCGTCGATCGCGGTCATCGTGTCGGCGTCGAGCTTCACGCCGGAGGCCTTGACCGTGTCGGCGAGCTGCTCCGGGCGGGAGGCGCCGACGAGGGCCGCTGCGACGTTCGGGTTCTGCAGCACCCACGCGATCGCGAGCTGCGGCATCGACAGCCCCGCCTGCTCCGCGATCGGCTTGAGGCGCTGCACCGCGGTGAGGATGTCGTCCTGCAGGAAGCTCTTGATGAAGCCCGCACCCGAGTTCTGGTCGGTCGCCCGCGAGCCCTCCGGCACCGGCTGCCCCGGCAGGTACTTGCCGCTGAGCACGCCCTGCGCCATCGGCGACCAGACGATCTGCGAGATGCCGAGCTCCTCCGACGCGGGGACGACCTTGCCCTCGATGACCCGCCACAGCATCGAGTACTGCGGCTGGTTCGAGATGAGCTGGATGCCGAGCTGCTTCGCCAGCGCGTGCCCGTCGCGGAGCTGCTCCGCGGTCCACTCCGAGACGCCGATGTAGAGCGCCTTGCCCTGCCGCACGATATCGGCGAAGGCCTGGAACGTCTCCTCCAGCGGGGTCTCGTGGTCGAAGCGGTGCGCCTGGTACAGGTCGACGTAGTCGGTGCCGAGACGCTGCAGCGAGCCGTTGATCGACTCCATGATGTGCTTGCGGCTCAGGCCGGTGTCGTTCGGACCCTTGGGACCGGTCGGGAAGTAGACCTTCGTGAAGATCTCGAGGCTCTCGCGACGCTGACCCTCCAAGGCCTTGCCGAGCACGACCTCGGCGGCCGTGTTGGCGTACGTGTCCGCGGTGTCGAACGTGGTGATGCCGGCATCCAGGGCGGCGTGCACGGTCTTGACCGCCGCGTCGTCCTCGACCTGCGAGGCGTGCGTGACCCAGTTGCCGTAGGTGATCTCCGAGACCTTGAGACCGCTGTTGCCGAGATAGCGATAGTTGACCATGGACCAACGCTAGTCCCGCCAGGGGGACCGGCGGGCCGGATCGGCCGCGATCATCAAGCAGTGGCGGGCGAAGGTTCGCGGCGGCGGGACGTGACCGCGGCCCCGACCAGCACCCCGACCGCGGAGAGCGCGCTGACCGCGTACAGGGGCAGCGCCCACGGGGAGGCATCGGCGCCGCTGATGCCGAAGGTGTCGGCGAGCCCCATGCCGGGGCCGAACGACGCGACGAAGTAGGCCGGCGCCCCGCCCATGAGCAGCGCGAGGAAGGTCATGCCGGCCACCACCGCCGGAGCCCGCGTGAGGAGGCAGACGACCGCCGTCCCGACTCCCAGGCACACACCCGCGCCGAGGATGCCGAGGACGGTCTGCGGCATGAGGCTCTCTCCGGCGTTCGACATCGCGGCCCTGACCTCGTCGAGGGAGAGGCCGCCCGGCGCCGCGGCGAGCGGGTTCAGCACGAGGATCTGCACGGCGGCGAGCGCGGCATACGCGGTGACGGCGAGCACGCCCGCGACGCAGATCCAGAGGGTGGGGCGCGGCACCGGTGTCATGCGGTCACCCTAGGCAGGGCTGCTGAGAGTCTCCCGGTACTCGCGCCAGGCGTCGCCCAAGCGGCGCACCCCCTCGGTGAGCACGTCGTCCGGCGCGGTGAACGGCAGACGCACGTGGTCGTCCGGCGCGGCGGCCGAGACCGCGAAGGCCCCGGTGCCCGCGATCGAGACCCCGTGCGCGGCAGCGACGCGCGCGAGAGCCGCCGCAGAGCCCCGAGGCAGCCCCGCCCACAGCGAGAGTCCGCCCCGCGGAGCGTCGTAGGTCCAGTCGGGGAGGTGCGCGGCCATCAACTCCTGCAGTAGGAGGAGGCGTTCCCGGTGCACGCGACTGTTGGCGCGGCGGAGCTCCGTCGCATGGGCGATGAGGTCGAGGGCGAGGAGCTGGCCGGGCACGCTCGTGGACTGGTCGGCGAGCTGGCGCGCACCGCGCAGCCGTCGGACCAGGACGGGGTCGGCGCGCAGCCACCCGATCCGCAGCCCGGCCCAGGCCCACTTCGACACGGACTCGACGACGAGCACCGGGGCGTCCGGCCGTTCCGAGGCGAGCGTGGGCGGCACGATCCCGTCGAACGAGATGCCGGCGACGACGCGGTCCTCGATCACGGGCACCCCGTACTGCGCGGCGAGTTCGGCCACGCGATGCCGCGCCGCCCCGGGCAGACGCGTCCCCGTCGGGTTCTGGTGGTGCGGGTTGAGCGCGACGAGCACGGGACGCAGTCGGGCCATCGCCTGCTCCAGCGCATCGACGTCGAGGCCGTCCGCCCCCATCGGCACGCCGTGGACCGTCCCGCCGCGCAACCCCACGGAGTCGGTCACGCCCGGCCACGTGATCTCCTCCGCGAGGACGACGTCCCCCGGCTCCACGAGCGCGTTGACGACGAGGCTGATGGCCTGCTGCGCGCCGTGGGTCACGAGGATCTGCTCGGGCGTGGTCGGCGTCCCCTCGGCGCGGTACATGTCGGCGATGAGTTCGCGGAGGGCCGGGAGACCCGCGGGGTCGGTCTCCGGGAGCAGGGCGAGGTCGAGCCGCGGCTGGTGGTCGCGGATGAGCTGCACACCCAGATCCGGGATCTGCGGGACCGTGCGGAGCAGGTCGATCGCGTTGGGGAGTGCCGAGAACAGCGCCTCGCCACGTCCCGGACGGCGGTCGGCCGCGGGCGCCGTCCTCGCCCCCGACACCCTCGTCCCACTGCCCTGCCGGCGCTCCACGAGACCCTGCTCCGCGAGGGACGCATAGGCGGACACGACCGTGCCCCGCGAGACCGCGACCACCGCGGCGAGGGCGCGTTCGGCAGGCAGGCGGTCGGCGGGGCGCAGCTCACCACTGTTGATCAGGGCGGCGATCCCTGCAGCGAGTCGGGTGGAGAGGGTGCCGTCGCCATGGGCCCAGCGGCCGAGGCGTGCGACGAGCGCGGCCGCGGAGACCTCCCCGCCCTGAACGAGAGGGCCGGGGGCCGATCCGTGGGCCACCGGCGTCGTATTGGCCCTGTCGAGGGTGTCCATGAGACCCGATTCTGGACCAATGACAGTTCCCACGACCAGCTTCGGGCTCGATCTCGGTCCAATCGACCGGGATTGGACCATGGGCGAACTCCTCGACTGGCTCGGCGACGACGCCCGCACCCACGACCCCACCCTCCTCGGACCGCTCGCTCTCATCGAGGCCGGCGTGACCGGCACCCCGTGGCAGACCACCCCGTCCACGGTCGCCCTGACGCGTTCTCTCGCGCTGGCGTCCCGGTTCGGGGACCTCTCCCGCGTTCGAATCGCCCACTTTGTCCGAAATCCGAGCGGGATGGAGCACAGTGAGCGATTCGAAAGGAGTCAGGTGGCCTGAGCCCCGGGAGTGGTGACGATGTCGGCGCGGTCGCGGAAGCCCTCCGCCGTCACCCTGTCCAGCGCGACCTGCTTGCGGATGGCCAGCGCCTTCTCGTAGAGGCTCGGGTCGCCGTAGCTCGTGAGCACCTTCACCAGCACCGGCAGCAGCTCGATCATGAAGAACAGCGCCGCGATGAGGATGTGCGCCCACAGGATCGTGGGCTCCTTCTCGCTCAGGCGGTTGAGGCCGCTGATCTGGCTCAGCAGTCCCACCGCCCCGGCGTTGCCCTGCGCCACGGAGTCCGCCCGGGCGTTGTAAGCCGCGAGCGCTTGCTCATACGTGTCGCGCGCGGCGGGGAGCTCGTCCTGCGCCTGCTGACGGTTCTGCGACTCCGACGCCGTGGTGTTCTCCTTGGCGGCGCTTCCGGCAGCGGCGAGCTCCTCGTTGGCCGTGCGGAGCTGGGCGGCCAGTGCATCGTAGGTCTGCTGGGCCTCGGCGAGCTGGGCCTGCGCGGCCTGCGAGCTCGCCCCCTCGCCGTTCACACCGGTGCAGCCGGGAACGGTGCCGGCGCCCTCGCCGGTGAGCTCGCACTGATACAGCGTCCGCGCCTGGTCGATCACGGCCTGCTGCTCCGTGAGCTTGGCCGTCAGATCGTCGACCGTGGACTGGGCGGCCGACTCCGTGGCCGATGACGACTCGGTCCCGGCGACGATGCCCGTCGCCGCCTGGTTCTCGAGCGCCGCGACGCGCTCGGACGCCGCGTCCAGCGCCTTCTTCTCGGGCCCGGTCTCGAGTGCCTCCTGGTCGGACTGCGCCTGGACGATGTTGGTCGCGGCGACCTCCCGGGAGATGTCGTTGTGGAAGATCTGCAGCACGAGCGGCTCCGCGACGACGAACCCGATGATCGCCGCCATGATGACGCGGGGGATCGCGAGGCCGATGAGCTTCCAGACGTTGCGGGTCGACGTCATGGTCGAGGTGAGGAAGCGGTCGAGGTTGAAGATGATCAGTGCCCACACGATCGCGAGCGGGATGGCCAGCCAGACCGCCGCGCGCACCCCCGTCGTCAGGGCGAAGAGCATGGAGATCGCGCTGACCAAGGCGGTCCCGGCGAGCACGAAGAACATCTGCACGAAGCGCGGGGTCTCACCCGGGACGCGGTCGAGGATCTCCCCTTCGGCCCCGCCGAGGATCGCGAGAGCACGGAGGCGTTCGGCGGCGGTGCGCCGGCGACGCGACTTCCGGACGCGCTGCGGGCGCGCCGGACGGTCGGGGGCGGGCTCCGCGTCGACCGGGGCGTCGGGCGCCGTCACCGGCTCGGACGTCGGGTCGTCGGACGCGACGTCGGGCTGCGCGGGTGTGTCGCCGGTCGGCTCGTACTCGCGCAGGAAGTCGAGGTCATCCGTCTCGGCGTTCGGGTCGCCGTCGAGGATGATCCGACCCTGCGAGTCGAAGCGACCCGGGCGGTGGGCGGAATAGGGCATCCCGACAATCTACGAAACTCCGCCTGTGCATACCGTGGAAGACCGGGGCGAGAACCCTTCGAATCGCGCAGATCGCTCCGTCTCGGCCGGGAATGGAGCAAGGTGCGCGACTCGAAAGAGTCAGCGGGTGAGAGAGGCCGCGTAGGCGGACAGGGCGTCGTCGAGCGTGAAGTGGCCGGCCGCGGCGAGGGTGCCGAGGCCGTGCATCAGCCCCCACAGCGACACGACGTCCGCCGGGCGGTCGAGCCCCGCCGCGGCGGCCGCCTCCGCGAGCACGCCCTCGAGCGCCTCGATCAGCGGGGCCATGGTCTCGGTAGGAGACCCCGGTACGCACACGGTGGGGTCGTAGACGGCATCGAACGCGTGGGGATGCTCGACGGCGAAGCGGATGTAGGCCGATCCTCCGGCGACGAGGGCGTCGTGCGGCGTCGCGGCACCCTGGGCCGCCACACGCACCTGCCGGAGGAGGTCGGCCATGCTCCGCTCGGCCAGGGCCTTGAGCAGCCCGAGGCGATCGGAGAAGTGGTGATAGGGGGCGTTGTGGCTGACGTTCGCCGCGCGCGCCACTTCGCGGAGGCTGATCTCGGCGGCCGGTCTCGTCTCGAGCAGCCGCATCGCGGCGTCCTCGAGCGCACGCGCCAGATCACCGTGGTGGTAGCCGTCCTTCGAACTTGACATAAGCAACATTGTTTCCTATGTTGACACTGTCCAACCAGGTTGACACTGTCCAGATAGGAACCGCATGTCCGCACTCGTCATCGACGGCCACCCCGACGCCCGCTCGCTCACCGCCGCCCTCGCCCGTCGTTACGCGGACGGCCACGGCGATGCGCGCCTGCTCGCGCTGCGCGACCTCGACTTCGACCCGAACCTGCGATTCGGCTACCGGGAGCGCATGACGCTCGAGCCCGACCTCGTCGACGCGCGGCGCGCGCTCCACGAAGCCGATGCGCTCGTGGTCACCACCCCGCTGTGGTGGGGCTCGGTGCCCGCACTGCTCAAAGGGTTCTTCGACCGCACCCTCCTCCCCCAGCAGGAGTACCGCTACACGAAGCGCGGACTCCCCCAGGGGCTCCTCCCGGCGCGGCACGGCCGGCTGCTCCTGCTCGCGGACACGCCCTGGTACGCCGTGCCGTTCACCGGAATGCCCGCGCACACCCAGGTCGCCCGCAACACTCTGCGCTTCTGCGGCATCCGCGCCGTCCGCACAACGCGGATGCTGGGCGTGAAGCACGCCCGCCCTGCGACCATCACCGGATGGCTCGACCGGGCCGAGCGACTCGGCGCCGCGGATGCGGCTCGCGACCGCGCGCGTCAGGCCAGGGCAGCGGCAGCAGCCTCGTCCTCGGTCGTCGCCACGAGCTGACCGCAGGCGCCGTCGATCTCCTTGCCACGGGTGTCGCGGAGGGTCGTCGGGATGCCGGCGTCGTTCAGCCGCCGCACGAACTCGTCCGTGACGTCCTTCTCCGACGACGTCCAGATCGAACCCGGCGTCGGGTTCAGCGGGATCGGGTTCACGTGCACCCACCCGCGACCGCGCTGGTTGAGCTTCTCAGCCAGCAGGTCGGCTCGCCACGCATGGTCGTTCATGTCCTTGATGAGTGCGTACTCGATGGACACCCGACGACCGGTCTTGGCGTAGTAGTCGTAGGCCGCATCGAGCGCCTCGTCGACCTTCCACCGCGAGTTCACGGGGATGAGCTCGTCGCGAAGGTGGTCGTCGGGGGCGTGCAGCGACAGGGCGAACGTGACGGGGATGTTCTCGTCGGCGAGCTTCCGGATCGCGGGCACGAGACCCACGGTGGACACCGTGATGCCACGCGCGCTCATACCGAGACCATCGGGCTGCGGGGCGACCATGGTGCGCACCGCGTCCATGACGCGCTTGTAGTTGGCGAGCGGCTCTCCCATCCCCATGAAGACGATGTTGGAGACGCGCTCCATGCTGTGGTCGTCGCGCTTCTTGCCGCCCAGCTCACCGTTGGCGATGGCCCGGTTGGCCCGGACGATCTGCTCGATGATCTCCGCGGTGGACATGTTGCGGGTCAGTCCCGCCTGCCCGGTGGCGCAGAACGGGCAGTTCATGCCACAGCCGGCCTGGCTCGACACGCAGAGCGTGATGCGGCCGGGATAGCGCATGAGGACGGACTCGACGAGAGCACCGTCATGCAGACGCCACAGGAACTTGATGGTGTCGCCGCGGTCGGTCTCCAGTCGTCGCACCTCGGTCATGAGGGGCGGAAGCATGCCGGCGACCAGCTCGTCGCGGATACCGGCGGGGAGGTCGGTCATCTCCGCGGGGTCGGACGTGTAGTGCCGGAAGTAGTGGGTGGCGAGCTGCTTGGCACGGAAGCCGGGGAGCCCGAGTTCCTTCACCTTCTCGATGCGCTCGGCCGGGGTGAGGTCGGCGAGGTGGACCGGCGGCTTGCCGCGCTTCGGGCTCGCGAACTGCAGCAGGGGGCGCCCTTCCGCGTCCTTCTTCTGGGTCCAGCCCTCGGTCGCGGGGCGCACCTGCGGGGTACGGGTCTCGCGGATCGCCCCCGAACGGGACGACGCGGGCGCTGTCGCGGAGCGCGTCTCGGGTGTGCGGGGGTTCTCGGCCATCCCTCCAGGGTACCGGGATGCGGGTGGGAGGCGCCTGGGCACGACCCCTCTTCCCACGCCGCTCCCCGGCTACTTGTAATGACAAGTTGCGGTGCGGAAGAATGGGCCCGTCCCCTCGATCAAGGAGCAGCATGTCCGACCGTCTCGCCCGCGCCCGCACCACCGGCATCCTCGCCGTCCTCCGCGCCCCGTCGCCGGAACTGGCCCTGGAGGCCTCGGAGGCGATCATCCGCGGCGGCGTCTCCGGCATCGAGGTGACCTTCTCGACTCCGGACGCCCCGGCCGTGATCCGCGAACTCATCGCCCGTCACGGAGACGCCGCGTACATCGGCGCCGGCACCGTCACGACGTCGGAGCAGGCGACCCAGGCCGCCGACGCGGGTGCCGCGTTCCTCGTCAGCCCGGGAACCCTTCCCGATCTCACGCGCGCCATGCTCGACACCGACCGCGTCGTGATGACCGGCGCGATGACGCCGACCGAGGTCATGGGCGCACTCGAGCTCGGCGTCGACGTCGTGAAGATCTTCCCCGCCTCGCTCGGCGGCCCCGCCTACCTCGGGGCGCTGCGCGGACCGTTCCCCGACGCCCCGCTGATGCCCACGGGCGGCGTGAAGCCCGACAACCTCGCCGACTGGTTCGCGGCGGGCGCTGTCGCCGTGGGAGCCGGTGGAGACCTCGCGAACGGCACCGCCATCGCGAACGCGGACTGGGCGGACATCGAGCAGCGGGCCTCGCGGTTCGCGGCCGCCCTCGCTGCCACGCGAGGCTGAACCGCCCACCTCCGGGATCATTTGGTATACCGGATGCATGCGGATGCGACGGGTGGCGGCGGCTGTCGCGCTCGCGGGCGCGCTGCTGCTCGCCTCGGCCTGCACGGCCGCGCCGTCGCATCCCGCACCACCGACCCCGGAGGCTCCCATGACCGACGCCACATCCGACCTGCTCGCTGCGGCCGCCGCGGGCGACGCTGACGCGGTCCGCCGCGCGCTCGACGCGGGCGCCGACATCGAGGCCCGCGGCGACGGCGGCATGACTCCCCTGGTCGCGGCCACCAAGGCGAACCGCGTCGACGCGGCACGGCTCCTGATCGAGGCCGGCGCCGACGTGAACGCGAAGGACGACATCCAGGACTCCGCCTTTCTCTACGCCGGCGCCCGCGGGCATGACGAGATCCTGCGGATGACCCTGGCGCACGGGGCCGACCTTCGCAGCACGAACCGCTTCGGCGGCACGGCGCTGATCCCCGCGTCCGAACGCGGCCTGCTGCCGACGGTCGAGATCCTCCTGGAGGCGGGCGTCGATCCGGACCACATCAACAACCTCGGCTGGACCGCCCTGCACGAGGCGATCGTGCTCGGCGACGGCTCCGCCCGGTACGTCGAGGTGGTGCGCACTCTCCTCGACGGCGGCGCCGACGCGACCATCCGCGACGGCGACGGCGTGCTGCCGGTCGACCTCGCGGCCGCCCGCGGGTACGACGCCATCGTCGCCGAGCTCCGGCGGTGACAGCGCTCGATCCCTGGGCCTGGGCCGCTCTCGGCGTGGCCGCGGTCGTCATCGGGATCTCGAAGACCGCTCTTCCGGGCGGCAGCATCCTCGCGATCGCCCTGTTCGCCGCCGTGCTCCCGGCGCGGACCTCCACGGCGGCGACACTCCTGCTGCTCATGGTGGGCGACGTGTTCGCGTTGCTCGCCTATCGACGGCATGCGCACTGGCCCACGCTGCTCCGGCTCGCACCGGCGGTCGTGGCGGGACTCCTCTTCGGCTTCGCGTTCCTCGCGCTGACAGGAGACGGGGTCGTTCGCCGCGCCATCGGCGTGATCCTGCTGCTCATGATCGCCGTGACCCTGTGGCGCCGGTGGCGGCAGGCCAGGGCGGAGCAGGAGGCGGCGGCCAGGGGCGGTGCGGTGCTGGCCGGGGTCTACGGGACGCTGGGCGGCTTCACGACCATGGTGGCCAACGCGGGCGGGCCGGTGATGTCGATGTACTTCCTCGCCACCCGCACGCCCGTCCAGGTTTTCCTCGGCACCTCCGCCTGGTTCTTCGCGATCATCAACGTGATCAAAGTGCCGTTCCTCGCCGGGATCGGGCTGTTCACCGGCCCCGTGCTGCTCACCGATGCGATCCTCGCGCCGCTCGTGGTGCTCGGCGCGCTGCTCGGCCTGCGGGTGGCGCGGCGCCTGGACCAGCGGCTCTTCGACCGCATCGTGATCGTGCTGACGGTCCTCGGTGCCGTGTACCTGCTGCTCTAGCCCTTCGACGGGCTCAGCGACCTTCGACGGGCTCAGGGACCCACCCCTTCGACGGGCTCAGGGACCCACCCCTTCGACAGGCTCGGGGACCCAGCGGTGGGTCGCCGAGCCTGTCGAAGCGCGTCAGTCGAGGAAGATGTCGGGGAACAGCGCGCTGTCCGGAGTGCCGGGGACGGCGGCGTAGCCCGAGAAGTCGGTGACGCCGTTCGCCTCGAGCACATCCTCCACGATCAGCGACTGCCCCGTGTACGTGCGCGCCGGCTGGGTGAGCACGGCATAGGCGGCGTCGGCGTAGATGTCCGCCGTCCGGCTCGCGGCCATCACCTTGTCCCCGCCGAGGAGGTTCTGCACCGCGGCCGTCGCGATCGTCGTGCGCGGCCAGAGCGTGTTGGCGGCGATGCCGTCGGCCGCGAACTCCGCCGCGAGTCCGAGCGTGACCATCGTCATGCCGTACTTCGCCAGCGTGTACCCGGTGTGGGCGCCGAGCCACTTCGGGGTGGGGTTCAGCGGCGGCGAGAGCGAGAGGATGTGCGGGTTCTCGGCGTCCTTGAGGATGGGCACCGCGGCCCGGGAGAGCATGAAGGTGCCGCGGACGTTCACGTCCTGCATCAGGTCGTACTTCTTCGCGGAGAGGTCGAGCGACCGGGAGAGGTCGATGACGCTGGCGTTGTTGAGGACGATGTCGATCCCGCCGAACTCGCCCTGCGTCTTCATGACGGCCTCGGTGATGTGGTCGTCGTCCCGCACGTCGCCCACGATCGGCAGCGCCTGGCCGCCGGCGGCGCGGATCTGCTCGGCAGCGCTGTGCACGGTGCCCTCGAGCTTCGGGTGCGGGGAGTCGGTCTTGGCGAGCATCGCGATGTTCGCGCCGTCCGCGGCCGCGCGCAGGGCGATCGCGAGGCCGATCCCGCGGCTTCCGCCCGACATGAGGATGGTCTTTCCGGCGAGTGTGCTCATGGTTCTCGTTTCGAATCGCGTGATTGGCTGGATTTCCGGCTCGAATCGGGTCATTCAGGCGATTCGAACGCCGGGAGGGGTCACCGCGGGGCCATGCGGATGGCACCGTCGAGGCGGATGGTCTCGCCGTTGAGGTAGCCGTTCTCGACGATCTGCTGCACGAGGGCGGCGTACTCGTCGGGGCGTCCGAGGCGAGCGGGGAACGGCACCTGCTGGCCGAGCGAGTCCTGCGCCTCCTGCGGCAGCCCCATGAGCATCGGCGTCTCCATGATCCCGGGGGCGATGGTGCACACCCGGATGGCGTGGCGGGCGAGCTCGCGGGCGATCGGCAGGGTCATCGCGTGCACCCCGCCCTTGGAGGCCGAGTACGCCGGCTGCCCGATCTGCCCGTCGAACGCGGCGACGCTCGCCGTGTTCACGACCACGCCCCGCTCCTCGTCGTGCAGCTCGTTCGCGGCGATGACGGCGGCGGCCTGGGAGATCACGTTGAACGTGCCGACGAGGTTGATCCGGACGATCCGCTCGAAGTCGGCGAGGACGGCGGGGGTGCCGTCCCGGTCGAGCACCTTGGCGGGCGGGGCGATGCCGGCGCAGTTCACGACGACCCGTAGCGGTGCGGCGGCCTGTGCGGCGGCGACGGCGGCCTTGACCTCGTCGACGCTCGTCACGTCGGCGGGGACGAAGAGACCGCCGAGCTCCGCCGCGACCTCCTCCCCCTTCGACGAGGCGAGGTCGATGATGGTGACGTGCGCGCCCGCGGCCGTGAGCCGACGGGCGGTCGCGAGTCCGAGTCCGGAGGCGCCCCCGGTGACGAGGGCCCCCTGTCCGCTGATCTGCATCTGATGTTCTCCTTCGAACGTCGTCGTGCGACATGCATGGAACGCAGTCCCAGCCTATGCGGTTCTTGGTGTCACCGCAGGCCTGCCGCGTCGCCCCCGAGCCTACGACACCGGCGTTCCGGCAGGATGGACGGGTGAGCATCCCCGCAGCGTCCGTCGAGGTCCCCGCCCGGGTGCGCGAACTCGCCGCCGGGGCCGCACTGACCCCCGCGTGGCGCAACGCGCTCGGCGGCCTGACCTTCCGCACCGATGACGGCCGCTACATCAAATGGGGTCCCCTCGATCCCGAGGCGAACATGCGTGACGAGGCCGAGCGGATGCGCTGGGCCCGCACCTGGACCACCGTGCCCGAGGTGATCTCCCAGGGCCAGGACGAGGCGTACGAGTGGCTCGTGACGACAGCCCTCCCCGGCAGCAGTGCGGTGGATCCGCGCTGGGCGTCGTCTCCGGAGACCGCCGTGCGCGCGGTCGGGGTCGGTCTGCGCCTCCTGCACGACGCCCTCCCCGTCGCGGAGTGCCCGTGGACGTGGAGCCCGGCGGAGCGCATCGCGAACGCCGCCGCCCGCGGCACGACGGTGCCGACGGACCTGCTCGAGCCGCCGTCGATCGACCGGCTCGTGGTCTGCCACGGCGACGCGTGCCTCCCCAACACCCTGCTCGACGACGACGGCCGTCCGGTCGCCCACGTCGACCTCGCCGCGCTCGGGGTCGCCGACCGGTGGGCCGACATCGCGGTGGCCGCCATGAGCACGCTGTGGAACTTCGGTCCCGGGTGGGAGGACACGCTCATCGCGGCCTACGGCGTCGACCCCGACCGCCCGAGGCTGGAGTACTACCGACGGCTCTGGAACGAGTCCTGAGCCGGGCTCACGCCTCCGGGTGGGCGTCGCTGAGGAGGCTCCCGTCGGCCGGGCGCCGGTCCCACGACGGTTTCCGCAGCGCGTAGAACAGCAACGGCGGAGCGCCGAGCACGACGATCACGACACCGACGATCCACGGGTACGCGGCGGCCGGGAACGCGGTGAAGCCGTCGGGCGGGATGAAGGCGAGCAGGAACGCCGCGAGGCAGGCGAAGAACCCGACGCCGGCGACGAACGGGAGAGCCTTCACCCGGTAGGCACGGGGGACGTCCGGCGCCTTCCGCCGCAGCACCATCGCCGAGGCGAACATGAGCATGTACATGATGAGGTACAGCGCGGCGGCCATGTCGATGAGCGCCACGAAGGCGGCGCTGACGTTGGGCACGATGATGAAGATCGCCGCGAGGATCGTGACGATGGTTCCCTGGAGCATCAGGATGCCGGACTGCACACCGGCCTTGTTCCGCTTCTGCAGCAGCGGCGGGAGCAGTCCCGTCTCCGCGGCCGCCAGCACGCCCTTGGAGGGACCGGCGACCCAGGTCACGACCGAGGCGAGGGCACCGGCGGCGATGAGGGCCGAGACGACGGCGGTCGCCCACCCCATGTCCCAGTGGTCGAAGTACTCCCCGAACGCGAGCATGATGCCGTTGGTGAGCCCGAGCTCCTTCTTCGGCACCGCGACCGCGATCGCGATGGTGGGCAGGATGAAGACGAGCAGGATGAGGCCGGCGGCGAGGAACACCGAGCGCGGGTAGCCCTTGCCGGGATCCTTCATCTGATTCACGTGGACCGCGTTCACCTCCATACCGGCGTAGGCGAGCACGTTCGAGACGATCAGCACGATGGACGCGAGACCCGTGAACGGCGGGATCACCGCCGAAGCCTCCAGCGGTACCTGGCTCTTCTCCCCGCTGAAGACCCACACCGCCCCGAACACGATGAGCAGCACCGCCGGGAACAGCGTGCCGATGATGCCACCCCACGAGCCCAGCTTGGCGAAGAGGTCGCCGCCGCGGAGCGTGACGAGCGTGGCGCCCCAGTAGCAGACGATGATGATGACGGCCGTGAAGAAGCCGGAGCTGGACAGCGAGGGGTCGAGGAAGACGAAGGCGAGGGCGCCGGCCACGAACGCGAGCTGCGTGGGGAACCAGACGACGTTCTGGATCCACTGCAGCCACACCGCGGTGAACCCCCAGCGGTTGCCGAGGGCCTCCCGCACCCAGACGTACACCCCGCCCTTCCACCCCGTCGCCAGCTCCGCGGCGACGAGGGCGGTGGGGACGAGGAACAGCACCGCGGGGATGAGGTACAGCGTGATGCTGCCGAGGCCGTAGATCGCCATCGCGGGCAGCGACCGCAGACTCGCCACGACGACGAGGGTGAGCAGGGCGAGCTGGCCGATGCCGAGGACGGCGACGGCGGGACGGGAGACGCGCGGCGTGGACGCGGCGCCGGTCGGACCGGACTGCGGAGCGGACATCTCGGCCCCCTAGTGGTGGAACGCCGAGTCGGGGTGGTCGGACGGCATGGGGGCCGTGAGCGCGTCGAGGTGGGCCACCTCGGCGGTGATGGCGTCGAGCAGTTCGGCGGCCAGGTCCATGCTGAGCCCGTTGCGCACGACGATGCGCTGCACTGTGAGGTCCTCCAGATCGGCGGGCATCGGGTACGCGGGGACGAGCCAGCCGCGCATCCGGAGCCGATCCTGCAGGTGGTAGAGCGTCCACTTGTCGGTGTGCCCGTCCTTCAGGCGCCAGGCGAACACCGGGATGTCGCTGCCGTCGTTCCACAACTCGAACGCGTCGAGCTTCGCGATGCCCGCGGAGAGGAACTTCGCCACGTCCTGCGAGGCCTGCTGCACCGCGCGGTAGCCCTCGAACCCGAGGCGGAGGAACAGGTAGTACTGCAGCAGCACCTGAGCACCGGGGCGGGAGAAGTTCAGGGCGAAGGTAGGCATCTCCCCGCCGAGGTAGCTCACCTGGAAGATGAGATCCTCCGGCAGCCACTGCGCGTCGCGCCAGACCACCCAGCCGAGGCCGGGGTAGACGAGACCGTACTTGTGCCCGGACGTGCTGATCGAGTGCACACGCTCCAGCCGGAAGTCCCACACGAGGTCCGGCTGGAGGAACGGAGCGATCATGGCACCGGAGGCGCCGTCCACGTGGATCGGGATGTCGAGGCCGGTCTTCTCCTGGATCGCGTCGAGCGCCGCGGCGATCTCCGCCACCGGCTCGTACATGCCGGTGTAGGTGACGCCCATGATGGCGACGACCCCGATGGTGTTCTCGTCCACGTACTTCTCGAGATCGTGGCCGTCGAGCGTCTTGTGCTCCTCGCTGATGGGCACGTAGCGCGGCTCGACGTCGAAGTAGTTGCAGAACTTCTCCCAGCACACCTGCACCGCGCTCGACATCACGAGGTTCGGCGTGGAGGCGTCCTTCCCGGCGGCACGTCGTGCCTGCTGCCAGCGCCGCTTGAACGCCAGGCCGCCGAGCATGCACGCCTCGGAGGAGCCGATCGTCGACGTGCCGATGCTGCGCGCCGCATCCGGGGCCTTCCACAGGTTCGCGAGCATGTGCCAGCAGTTGTCCTCGATGGCGGCGGTCTGCGGATACTCGTCCTTGTCGATCATGTTCTTGTCGAAGGAGGCCATGTAGACCTGCTTCGCCTCGTCGTCCATCCAGGTGCTGACGAAGGTCGCGAGGTTGAGGCGTGCGTTGCCGTCGAGGATCGTCTCGTCTTCGACGATCTGCTTCGCCGTCGCGGGGAGCGACTCGGTGTCGGGGATGACGTGTCGTGGTGCGACGGTGGCCTCGCCCGGCCGCGTGAAGAGCGGCTGGTCGTCGGCGGAGGAGATGCTCATGGGACGTCCCTTTCGGTCGGTGTCGATTGGCACTGTCTCCTGCGGACGCTAGCCCCGCCTCCGACCGACCTCCAGGGACCCTCGTCCGAAACGGGTGAGGGTCAGGACGGCCCGAGGATGAAGTTCCAGGCGCCGGTCGCGACCGCGGCGGCGATCGCCGTCGCGGAGATCGCCGCCCCCACGGCGAGCAGGATCCACTCGGACGCACCGAAGCGGGACTCGCGCGCCCAGGTGCGACGACCGGGGGCGCCGAAGCCCCGCGCCTCCATCGCTGTCGCGAGCTTCGCGCCCCGGCGGATCGACAGCACGAGCAGGGCGAAGGCCATGCCGAGGAAGCGCCGGATGCGCCCGCGGTCGGCCACGCCGCGCGCGCGACGTGCGAGTTCGAGAGCACGCCAGTCGTCGAGGAACAGTCCCACCATGCGCAGGCCGGCGAGCGCGCCGAGGACGAATCGGGCCGGAAGCCGCAGGATCTGCCCGAGGCCGTCGGCGAGATCCGTGGGATCCACCGTGATGAACAGGACCACGGAGGGCAGGGCGATCGCGAGCACGCGCAGCATCGTGGCGACGGCGAGCGCGAGCGACCCCTCGCTGATGCGCAGCACGAACCAGTCGACGTAGACGGTGCCGCTCGTCTCGCCGTAGAGGGCGATGGTGAGACCGGTCAGCGGCGCCGCGAGCCAGACCGGCCACGTGCGCACCCAGAACTCCCGCCAGCCGATGCCCGCGAAGAGGAACAGCACCGCTTCGAGTGCCAGGGCGACGGCCGCCGACACCGGGTCGAGCGTGAGGACCAGCGGCACGGCGATGAGCGCGCTCACCCCCAGCTTGGCGACCGGATTGATGCGGGCGACGACGCCGGTGCGGGTGGGGGCGGGGGCGAGCGCCGTCATGCCGGTGCCCCCAGGACGAACCGGGTGGCGTGCAGAGCGCGCGCCACATCGAGATCGTGGGTGATGGTGACGATCGCCGATCCCTCGTCCCGGAGGGTGGCGAGCATCGCCACGAGCTCGGCCCAGGTCCGGGCGTCCTGGCCGAAGGTCGGCTCGTCGAGGATCAGCACCCGGGGTCTCGTGGCGATCGCGGCCGCGACCGTCAGGCGGCGCTTCTCCCCGCCCGAGAGCGTGTAGGGATTCGCCGCACCCAGGTGCGCGAGCCGCAGGCGGGTGAGCAGCTCGTCGACGCGGGCAGACACCTCGTCATCGGGGACGCCCAGGGCGCGGGGACCGACCGCGAGCTCGTCGCGCACGGTCTGGGCGAGGAGCTGGTGCTCCGGTTCCTGGAACACCATCCCGATCCGTGTGAGGAGCTCGCGAGACGCCCACCGGATCGGAGACGGATTGGCCCCCTGCGCGAGTGACGGCGCCGCGATCACGGCTCCCCCTGCGGGAGGGAGGAGCCCCGCGAGGGTCAGGGCCAGCGTGGACTTGCCCGCGCCGTTCGGCCCGGTGATCGCGAGGGCCTCGCCGGCACGCACGTCCAGGTCGATGTCGTGCGCCACCGGACGCCCCTTCACCCGTGCGACAGCCAGCCCGTGCGCCGAGAGCAGCACGTCCCCGGGCGCCGCGCGTGGTGCGGGGGGCTCGGCCGGCGGGCGGCCGGGTACCCACACGCCGTCCGCCGCCAGGCGCTCCCCCTCCGTGCCGAGCACCTCCGCGGGAGTGCCGTCCGCGACGACCCCGCCGGCGCCGAGCACGATGACCCGCGTGAGGAGGGGCAGCCACACCTCGAGGCGATGCTCCACGACCACGAGGGTGGCGGGACGCGCGGCGAGCATCCGCTCCACCGTATCCCTCACCTCGCGCACGCCCTCGGGATCGAGATTCGCCGTCGGCTCGTCCAGCAGCACGAGTCCGGGGCGCATCGCGAGCATGCCGGCCAGGGCGAGGCGCTGCTTCTGGCCGCCCGAGAGCGCCGCGGTCGGATGGTCGAGCGGCACGTCGAGGCCGACGGCCGCCATGGCCGCCTCGACACGAGGCCAGATCTCCGCCCGCGGCACCCCGAGGTTCTCACAGCCGAAGGCCACATCGTCGCCGGCGCGGGCGAGGATCACCTGCGAGTCGGGATCCTGGAGGACGAGCCCGGCCCGACCGCGGGTGGCCACGGCGGGGCCGCCGTCGATGAGCAGCTCCCCCTCGCTCTCCCCCTCCTCCTCGCCGCCGAGCACACCGGCGAGGCCGTGCAGCAGTGTGGATTTGCCCGCGCCAGAGGCCCCGAGCACGAGAACCCGCTCGCCGGGCTCGACGCGGAACGAGACATCGCGCAGCGCCCAGGCGAGGCGACTCGCGTGTCGCCACCCCCACCCCCGGGCCTCGACGCCGGCGGGAGCGACCTGCTCGGACGACATCAGACGCGCACGCGCGCCTCGCGCCCGGAGCCGAAACGGTCGAGAGCCCCCGTCGCCGCGATGCCGCGCGCGAGCACCCAGGACAGCGCACCGGCGATGACCGCCCCGGAGATCACGGTGCTCACGAGATAGATCGCGGTGAAGGCGGGACCGGAGCCGGCGTACCAGAGGACGAGGTTGTTGATGCCGCCCGCGAGCGCAGCGCCGGCACCGGCGAGGATCGCGACGGGCAGCGACCAGCGGCGGTAGAAGAACAGCAGGAAGATCAGCTCGGCACCGAGTCCCTGCACGAGGCCTGCCTCGAGCGTGAGGAAGCCGCCCCACTGGTTGCCGATGAGCGCCGAGACGACGGCGGCCAGCAGCTCGACGTAGATCGCGGCGCCCGCCTTGCGGATGATGAGCCCGCCGAGCACGCCCGCGAAGAGCCACGGGCCGTCGAGGAGCCCTTGGAGGCCGGGAAGCAACGGCTCGAGCAGGGCCTTCGGCCCCAGGTATCCGACGTTCCAGGCCAGGAAGATCAGACCGGCGGCGACGCCGAGGACGCTGGCGACGACGATGTCGACGACGCGCCAGCGCAGATAGCCGCGCGCCGGAACGGCCGTGCTCTTCGCAGACGCGGATGCGGACGTGGACGTACTCATGTGAACTCCTCCCTGCGCTGGCATGACCCAGATCAGGTTCGACGGTCGAAGCGCGATTCGCTCCCTCTCAGCCCGGCTCGCCGGACTCCCGTGGTTGTGCTGTCGATCCTACCCCGTTCCGCCCGCGCGTCCCGAGCCGCGCACGGCGGATTCCGGGCGGTATTCGGTACCGTAAGCGAGTGACCGCTTCCGATCCCCCTGAAGAGGCGTCCGGCGGCGTCGACGTCGACGCGCGGCCCGAAGACTCCGCACCCGTGTCCGCCGAGCCCGCGCTCGACCCTCCGGTCACGGAAGCGGTGTCGTGGGCCGATGCGTCGGCTCCGGCGACCGCGCTGACCTGGGTGGACCCGTCGCTCGTCGCCGCGGAGTCGTCGACGCCCGAGTTCGACGCCTCGGCCGGCACGGAGGACGAGACGGGATTGCTGCGCGACGCGAAACTGCGACCCGCGATCGCCGGCCCCGGACTGCTCGTCCCGCTCGGTGTGCTCGTCGGCCTCGTCGCCTCCTACGCCGGCACCACGCTGCTCTGGCCGCTGCACGAGGTCGCCCCGACCGTCCAGGCCGTCGAGTTCACCCCGGTCGCCGCCCCCACCGCCGCGCTCGCCTGGCCCGCGGTCGGCGACGGCGCTGTCGGGATCGCCGGGATGACGACCGCGGCGTCCACCACCGCTCCGGTGAGCATCGCGAGCATCACGAAGGTCGTCAGCAGCCTCATGGTGCTGGATCGTCTGCCGCTGGCCCCCGGGGAGCAGGGTCCGGAGTTCGCCTTCTCGTACGCCGACAGCATCCGCTACTGGGACTACCGGATCGCCAATCAGTCCGCACTCGATGTCCCCGTGGGTGGAGTGCTGACCGAGTACCAGCTTCTCCAGGGCACCCTGCTCGGCTCGGCCAACAACTACATCGACCGGCTGGCGTCGGAGATCTGGGGGTCCGACGGGGAGTTCGCGGCCGCGGCCGAGGTCTGGCTCGGCGAACGCGGGCTCTCCGGCATCACGGTGGTGACGCCGTCGGGATTCGATGAACGCAACGTCGCCACCCCCGAGGCCCTCGTGGCCCTGGGCGAGATGGCCATGCGCAACCCGGTGTTCGCCGAGATCGTGGGAACCCGGTCTGTCGACCTGCCCGGGGCAGGCAAGGTCGAGAACACGAACGGGATGCTCGCCGATCCGGGTGTCGTCGGCATCAAGACGGGCACCCTCGTCGGGTGGAATCTGCTGACCGCCAAGGACGTCGCCGTCGGCGACTCGACGGTCCGGCTCTACGCCGCGGCGCTGAACCAGGAGGACGACGAGGCGCGTCTCGCCCTCACCCGTGCGCTGTTCGCCCAGACGGAGGCGGCGTTGCAGGCCCAGGGCCCGGCCGTCCCGGCGGGCACGGTGGTCGGGCGCGTGGTCACCGCCTGGGGTGAGCGCGTCGACGTGGTCGCGGGCGAGGACGCCGACGTCGTGCTGTGGAACGGGGCGAGCGCGACCGCATCGACGGTGTTCGACCTCGGGGAGGAACGGGAGGCGGACGGGACGGTCGGCACCCTGACCACGACCGGCCCTGTCGACAGCACGGAGACCGCGCTCGTCCTCGACGAGGACCTGGACGGTCCGAGCCCGTGGTGGCGGCTCACCCACCCGCTCGAGCTCTTCGGCATCTCCGGGGACGACTGAGTCCTGACGACGATGCCCCACTCCGGATCCGGAGTGGGGCATCGTGCGTGAAGCGGGTCAGGCGCGGGGCGTGGAGCCGTCCGCGCCGTCGTCGAGAAGCGCCTGCGCTGCTGCGGACTCGGCCGCCGGAACCTGGGCGCCGACGGCTGCTCCCGCCACGGCGTCCGCCGCCTGCTCCTCGGCACTGGCTTCCGCGTCCGCCTCGCCGGTCACGACCACCGGAGACGAGCCGGTGAGAGCCGCTTCCGCATCGAGGTCAGTCGCCGCCTGCTCGAACTGCGACTGGTACAGCCGCCAGTACGCGCCCTGCGCCGCGATGAGCTCGTCATGCGTGCCCTTCTCCACGATGTCGCCGTGCTCCATCACGAGGATGAGATCGGCGTCGCGGATGGTCGACAGACGGTGCGCGATGACGAACGAGGTCCGTCCGTGCCGGAGCGCCGCCATCGCGTTCTGCAGCAGCAGCTCGGTGCGGGTGTCGACCGCCGAGGTGGCCTCGTCCAGGATGAGGATCGACGGCTGCGCCACGAATGCCCGCGCGATCGTGATGAGCTGGCGCTCACCGGCCGAGACGTTCGACGCGTCCTCGTCGAGCACGGTGTCGTACCCGTCCGGAAGCGCGTGCACGAAGCGGTCGACGTAGGTCGCCTTCGCCGCGGCCAGCACCTCCTCGTCCGTCGCGGTCGAACGGCCGTAGCGGATGTTCTCGCGGATGCTCCCGGCGAACAGCCAGGGGTCCTGGAGCACCATGCCGGTGCGGGAGCGCAGTTCGTCCCGGGTGATGGTCGAGATGTCCTGACCGTCGAGCATGATCCGGCCGCCGCTGAGCTCGTAGAACCGCATGATGAGGTTCACGAGCGTCGTCTTACCCGCACCCGTGGGGCCGACGATCGCGACGGTCTGCCCCGGTTCCACCCGGAAGGACAGATCGGTGATGAGGGGACGCTCGGGCGAGTACGAGAAGGAGACGTTCTCGAACTCGATCACGCCCTCGCCCTCGCGGAGCGCGGGGGCGTCGGGGGCATCGGCCTCCTGCTCGTCGGAGTCGAGCAGATCGAACACCCGCTCCGCCGACGCCGTGCCGGACTGCACGACCGCAGCCATGCCGCCCAGCTCGGACAGCGGCTGCGTGAACTGCTGCGAGTACTGGATGAACGCCTGCACGTCGCCGAGGCGCAGCTGCCCGCTCGCGACCATGAGGCCGCCGAGCACCGCGATGCCGACATAGGTGAGGCTGCCGACGAAGGTCATCGCGGGCATGATGATGCCCGAGAGGAACTGCGCCTTGAAGCTCGCCTGGAACAGCTCCTCGTTCTCGGCCTTGAACTTGTCCAGGGCGTCCTGCTCGCGGCCGAACACCTTGACCAGGGCATGCCCGGAGAAGGCCTCCTCGACCCGGGCGTTGAGCCGCCCGACCTTGCGCCACTGCGTGCCGAAGGCCTTCTGCGACCGCGGACCGATGACGCCGAAGATCACTCCCATGAGCGGAAGCGCCACGAGTGCCACGAGCGCGAGCTGCCACGAGATCGAGAACATCATCACGAGCACGCCGACCACCGTCAGCACGGCGGTCAGGGCACCAGACAGCGACTGCTGCATGGTCTGCGTGATGTTGTCGATGTCGTTCGTCACGCGGGAGATCAGCTCGCCGCGCTGCACCTTGTCGAAGTACGCCAGCGGCAGCCGGTTGATCTTCGCCTCGACGGCCTCACGCAGGCGCCACATGGTGCGGACCATGATGACGTTGATGACGTACCCTTGCAGCCAGCTGAGGAACGCGGCCACGACGTAGATCGCGAGGACTGCCGCGATGACCCAGCGCAGGGCGTCGAAGTCGATGCCGTCGCCGACCCGGAAGTCGCCCAGCGCTCCCACCTGGTTCGCGAAGTCGGTCTGTCCGGCATCACGCAGCGCGTCGACCACCACGTCCTGCGGCGTCCCCGCGGGGAATCCGGGGAAGTCGCCGCTCGGCTGGCCGAGCTGGATGGAGATGAAGCCGCGGTAGACGATGTTCGTCGCCTCGGCGAGCACCTTCGGCGCGGCGACGGTCAGCACGACCCCGATCGCTCCGAGGATCGACACGAAGACGAACCAGACGGCAGAGGGCTTGAGCAGCCCGATCATCCGGGCGAAGCTCTTGCCGAAGTTGTCGGCCTTGCCCGGTGCGACGCTGTCCCAGTCGCCGGAGTGCTGCCGAGCCTGCTCGGCGAGCTCCGCCTCGTACTGCTCCTCGGCGGTGAGCTCCCGCTCGGCCGTGGGAGCCGGGGCCTTCCCTCGCCCGCGGCGCCGCGCCGCTGCCCCCTGGGTCCCTGAGCTTGTCGAAGGGCCCGCACCCTGGGTCCCTGAGCGTGTCGAAGGGTCCTGCTCGCTCATGCGTCCACCCCCAGCTGCGACTCGACGATCTCCCGGTAGGTCTCGCTGGTCTCCAGCAGCTCCTCGTGGGTGCCGACTCCGACCATCGTGCCGCCCTCGAGCACCACGATGCGGTCGGCGTCGGTGATCGTGGAGACGCGCTGCGCGACCACGATCTTCGTCACGTGCGGAAGCTCCCGCCACAATGCCTGCCGCAGACGGGCGTCCGTCGTGAGGTCGAGTGCGGAGAAGGAGTCGTCGAACACGAGTACCTGCGGCCGGTGCACGATGGCCCGCGCGATCGCGAGGCGCTGTCGCTGACCGCCGGACACGTTCGTTCCGCCCTGGGCGATGCGGGAGTTCAGGCCGTCCGGCATCTCCTCGACGAAGTCACGACCCTGAGCGATCTCGAGAGCGTGCCAGAGCTCCTCGTCCGTCGCGTCCTCGCGGCCGTAGCGCAGGTTGGAGGCCACGGTGCCGGTGAAGAGGAAGGGCCGCTGCGGCACGAGGCCGATGCTGTCCCACAGCGCTTCGACGTCGGCGTTCCGCACGTCCGTGCCGCCGACGTGCACGGAGCCGCCGGAGACGTCGAACAGGCGCGGGATGAGCGAGACGAGCGTGGTCTTGCCCGACCCGGTGGAGCCCACGACGGCGACGGTCTCGCCCGGCTCCGCGGCGAAGCTGATGCCGGTGAGGACCGGGGCGTCGGCACCGGGGTAGGTGAACGACACGTCGTCGAAGGCGACGGCACCCGGCGTCGGGAAGACGGTGACGCCGTCCGCCGGACGGGTCATCGTCGACTCGGTGTTCAGAACCTCGCCGATGCGCTCGGCCGAGACGGCGGCGCGCGGGATCATCATGGCCATGAAGCTCGCCATGATGACGCCGCCCATGATCTGACCGATGTACTGCATGAAGGCGAACAGCGTGCCCACCTGCACGGTGCCGTTGTTGACCTCGATGCCGCCGAACCAGATGACGGCGACCACGGTCACGTTGAGGATGAGCATGAAGAGCGGGAACAGCAGCACGAACAGCGAGCCGACCTTGCGGCCGACGACCATGATGTCGGTGTTCGCGCCGCGGAAGCGCTCTTCCTCGATGCGCTCGCGGACGAAGGCCCGCACCACGCGCACGCCGGTGAGCTGCTCGCGCATGATGCGGTTCACGTTGTCGAGCTTGCCCTGGTAGCTGCGGAACAGCGGGACCATGCGGCCGATGACGAGCGCCGCGAGGAGGAGCAGCACCGGGACGGAGACGGCGATCAGCCAGCTCAGCCCGGCGTTGGTCTGCACGGCGAAGATGATGCCGCCGATCGCGAGCAGCGGCGCGGTGACGAGCATCGTCGCGCCCATCATCGCCAGCATCTGCACCTGCTGCACGTCGTTCGTGTTGCGGGTGATGAGGGAACCGGCGCCGAACTGCGAGACCTCGCGCTCGGAGAAGCCGCTGACCCTGCCGAACACGTCGGCACGGATGTCACGACCCGCCCCCATCGCGGCGCGGGCGGCGAAGAAGGTCGCGATGACCGAGGCCACGATCTGGCCGAGCGACACGGCCAGCATGAACAGGCCGGTGCGCCAGATGTACGCGGTGTCGCCCTGGGCGACGCCCTTGTCGATGATGTCGGCGTTGAGGCGGGGCAGGTAGAGGGTCGCGGCCGCGCTGGCGAACTGGAAGACCAGCACGGCGACGAGGAGCCACTTGTAGCGAGACAGATATCGGAGGAGGAGTTTTCCCAGCACAGGCGGACTTTCTAGGAAGGAGGAGGCGGCGGGTCTCCCGGCAGACGGATGCCGACCGACGACCGGCCATAGGACAGGGTGCCACGAAGCGGCGACATTCGGATCCCCCTCCGGGAGGACCTTCGCTCACAGCGAACCACTCCCCCGTCTCGCCGCCCATTTCTGCACGCGGGCGATCAAGGACTTCCCGGTCGTGACCGGGGCCGTGATCGTCAGAACAGCGCGGGCTGCGGAACGTAGTCCCGCGCGGCCGCCCCGGCGTCGGGGCCGAGCTCGGCGAGGGAGGCCGGCTGCCACTTCGGGTTGCGGTCCTTGTCGACCACCTGCGCCCGGATGCCCTCCACCAGGTCGGGGTGCTCGTTCACGAACCACAGCACCCGGCGGTACTCGCCTTCGAGCGCGGCACGAAGCCCACTCATCCCCCGCGCCTCCCGCACGGCGTCGAGGGTCACGACGAGGCCGGTCGGGGCCAGTCCGTCGAGCAGGTCGGCGACGGCGGCCGCTTCATCGGAGCCGAGCGCACGCAGCCGCTCCAGGATCTCGGGCACGGTCGAGGCGGCGAAGACCTCGTCGATCCACTCCCGCGCGTCGGGGAGCGCGGACGGCTCCGGCGTCTCGTCGAAGAGCAGGACGATCTCGCTCGGGCTCGTCGGATCGGCGCGGTACGCCAGAGCCTCGCGCAGCGCGTCGAGGCGGTCGGAGGGGACGAAGTGGTCGGCGAAGCCCGCGTACACGGCGTCGGCACCGTTCATCGTGGCCCCGGTGAGACCGAGGTATTCGCCGAGCCGTCCCGGCGCCCGCCCCAGCAGCCACGTGCCGCCGACGTCGGGCGTGAAGCCGATCCGGGTCTCCGGCATGGCGAGCTTCGAGCGCTCGGTGACCACGCGGATCGCGGCGTGCCCCGCGAGACCGATGCCGCCGCCCATGGTGATGCCGTCGGCGAGCGCGACCACGGGCTTCGGGTACTCCGCGATCATGGCGTTCATCGCGTACTCCCGGCGGAAGAACTCTGCGGACTGCTCCGGATGACCCGACGTGATCTGGCTGTGCAGGCGGCGCACGTCGCCGCCCGCGCACATGCCGCGCTCACCCTCACCGTCGATGAGGACGATCTGCACGTCGGAATCGTCGCGCCACGCGACGAGCGCCGTCGTGATGGCCGCGATCATGTCCTCGTCGAGCGCATTGATCGCCTCAGGGCGGTTGAGCGTGAGCCGCCCGAGCGCTCCTTCGGTGCGGATGAGGACACGGGGCGCGGCGGGGGTATCGGTCACGCGTGCCAGGCTACCCCGTCGCATGCGGCCGGATTCCGCACGAAATGCGGGTTCCGGGGCGGTTTTCCGGCAGGATAGGAGGAACTGTTCATCGCAACGAGAGGTCCCGGATGCCCGAAGGACAGGTGCTCGAGTTCACGAATGTGACGAAGCGCTTCAACGAGGTGACGGCCGTCTCGGACTTCTCCGCACGGGTCGAGCCCGGCGCGGTCACCGCTTTCCTCGGCCCCAACGGCGCGGGCAAGACGACGACCCTGCGCATCCTGCTCGGCCAGGTGCGCCCCACGTCCGGCACCGCCACGATCGGCGGCGTCGCATACGCCGAACTGCGCCAGCCGCTGCGCACCATCGGCGCGGTCCTGGAGGAGACGGCCTACCGGCCGCGCCGCACCGCGAGTCGTCAGCTCACCATCGCCGCGAAGGCCAACGGCATCCGCCTCGCCCGCGTCGACGAGGTGATCTCCCTGGTCGGCCTGGAGGGCGAAGCGGACACGCGCATCGGCGGGTTCTCGCTCGGCATGCGCCAGCGCCTCAGCGTCGCCCACGCGCTGCTCGGCGACCCCGGAGCGCTCGTGTTCGACGAGCCGGCGAACGGTCTCGACCCCGAGGGCATCCGCTGGATGCGTCTGCTGATGCGTCGCCTCGCCGACGAAGGCCGCACGGTGCTGGTCTCGTCCCACGTGCTCAGCGAGATCGAGCAGGTCGCCGACCACGTCCTCGTGCTCTCCAAGGGACGCCTCGTGCTGTCGAGCGGCATCGAGACCCTCGCCGATCCGGCCGGCGGCTCGGTGGTCGTCGACTCCGTCGATCGCCCGGGCCTCACGACCGCACTGGTCGCCGCCGGGTTCGACATCGAGGTGCTCCGCTCCGGCCTGACCGTGCGCGGCACCGACGCGAGCCGAGTGGGTGCCGTGGCTGCGGACGCCGGTATCGCTCTGAGCACGCTCGTGCAGCGCGGCCCGACGCTGGAGGACGTCTTCATCGACCTCATGCGCGGCGGCCGGTTCGACACCGCTCCGGCGCTCGAACCGTCGGAAGACGCTTCGACCGGGACCGAGACCGCCACGACAGGCGATGCGGCCGCCGGTGCCGCCGCCTCCGCTCTCGCGGCCGGCGGTGCCGCGGCTCTCGCCGATGACCTCAGCACGGAGATCCCCGGCGATGCCGCGGCCACCGGGTCCGGCGACGATGACGAGACGGCGGGAGCCGAGGGCCCGGTCGACGACGAGACCACCCAGCTCGTGACCGTGGTCGAGACCGCTGCGGGCGACGAGACCGTCCAGGTCATCCCCGTGGTCGAGGAGACCGCGGCGCTGACGTTGAGCGATGCCGAGGAGGAGACGGATGCCGACTCCTCGCGTTCGTTCGACGACATCCTCTTCGGCGCTCCCGCGCCGGTGCCCGCGACCGAGTCCCCGCGACGCTCTTTCGCCGCCCTGTTCGCGGCATCCTCCGCCGAGATGGCGGACGAAGACACGGCGGAGGCGCGCACATCGCCCGAGCAGTCGGCGGGACAGGACGCTCCCGCCCCAGGGGAGTCGGACGAGACGACACCCGACGCGTCCGTCCCCGCAGCGGGCGCCGAGATCGAGGGCCCCGAGGCTCCGTCTGACATCGACGCCGCCGACGACACGACCGACGCAGAGGACGCGGAGTCCGCGGCCGACGAAGCGGAGCCCGCCGGCGTGGAGTTCTTCTCCGAGCTCGACGCCGCGTCCGCCGCGAACGACGAGACCGCGACCGCCGACACGACGCAGCCGGCAGAGGCATCCGACCCCGCGACCGACGACGAGGACCCGCGATCCGCGGCCGTGAGCTCCATGCTCGCCGCCGCCGCCCGCGCCTACTACGAGGACGAGCCCCGGGACTACCCGCTCGCGTCCGCGGAGGGCGACGCCCCCGCCGAGACCGCATCGTCCGAGGAGCAGCCATCCGCGGACGACGAGTCCTCGGAGGAGCCCGGTGCGCACGCTCCAGGTCAGGAGCAGGCACCCGACGCGCAGGCGGACGAGGACCACGGCGCGCGCTCCGACGAGAACCACGGCTGAACCGCACACACGAACGCCCTCCCGATCGGGAGGGCGCTCTGCGTCTGAGGTCAGGCCGGACGGGGCCGGATGACGGGCCGGCGACTGCCCTTCGAGACGGGAGTCGGGGCCGTGGCGACGATCTCCTCGACCGTCGCGGGCTCCTCCGACACGGGGAGACGGAGAGCCTGCGTGAGCGCGAGGCCGTGCCGGGTGGTGAGGATCAGCCGGTTGTACTGCGGGTCGCCCTCGAGATCGACGACCACGCTGGGGCGACGGCGACGGATCAGCACGAAGTCGAGGCTGCCCGCGGCCTTCCAGCTCCCCGCCGCCAGCACGCCCGGGATGTGGGTGCCCGGGTTCGGGACGCCGCGGAGCCAGGTCCAGGCGTCATCGGTCAGCTGGACCTTGGTGATCGTGTCGCGCACGATGCGGACGTTCTCACGGTGGAAGGTGGCGGCACGTTCGATGGGCGAGAGCACGACCTCGAGTTGCGTCTGGTCCAGCAACAACGTCACCATGCCCCCAGTCTGCCAGCGCCGCCCTCCCGGTTGGCTGGAAGTTGCTCACAGGAACGCAACGATCCCTTGTCGGAACCACCCACACGCCCACCCGCAGCAACCACCTCCCGCGAGGACAGGCGCTCACGCCGGAACAGGCCGCTACCGGGAGCGCAAGCCTGACTCCGCGCGAGCGCCTGATCTCGCCGACCTCGCGACCGCCGCTCCCTGCGCAGGCATCCGCGCGACATCAGGCAGCAGGGTCCAGGGGCGCCTGTTCCCGAGCGGGCGCCTGTCCTCGCGCGAAAGAGGAGCGGCGGCAGAAGTCAGGGACGCGCGGTGAGGGCGGCCCGGGCGGCGTGCGGCAGGGCTTCCTCGATGCGCTGGAGCTCGTCCTCGCCGTGCGCGGCGGTGAGGAACCAGGCCTCGAAGACGCTCGGCGGCAGCGCGACCCCGTGCTCGCGCATCGCATGGAAGAACGCGGCGTACCGGAAAGACTCCTGCGCCTGCGCCTCGGCGTAGTCGCGCGGAGCGGAGGCCCGGAAAGACGCGCTGAAGAGGTTGCCGGCGGACGCCAGAGCGTGGGTGACGCCGGCCTCGCCGAGCGCGCGGTCCAGCGCCGACGACACCCGAGCGGCCGCGGCGTCGACGGCCGCGTAGACCTCGGGCGTCGCGAGTCGCAGCGTGGCCAGGCCCGCGGCCACCGACAACGGGTTCCCGGAGAGCGTGCCCGCCTGGTAGACCGGGCCGAGCGGCGCCAGAAGGTCCATGACCTCGGCACGACCGCCGAGGGCCGCCAGCGGCATACCGCCGCCGACGACCTTCCCGAAGGTGAGGATGTCGGGCAGGTAGTCCTCCCCCGCCTCCGCCTGGAGTCCCCAGAAGCCCGCCGGGTGCACCCGGAATCCGGTGAGAACCTCGTCGAGGATCATGAGGGCGCCGTGCGCGTGGGCGGTCTCCGCGATGAGGCGGTTGAAGCCCGGCAGCGGAGGGACGACGCCCATGTTCGCCGCCGAGGCCTCGACGATGACGGCCGCGATCCGCGGGCCGTGCTCGGCGAAGACGGCGGCGAGCGCCTCCGGGTCGTTGTAGCGGATCACGAGCGTCTGCGCAGCGATCGGCGCGGGCACGCCTGCCGAGTCGGGCAGCGCGAGGGTGGCGACCCCGGAGCCGGCCTCGGCGAGCAGGCCGTCGGAGTGGCCGTGATAATGGCCGGCGAACTTCACGAGCAGATCGCGGCCGGTCGCGCCGCGAGCGAGGCGGATGGCGGTCATGGTGGCCTCGGTGCCGGTCGAGACCAACCGGACACGCTCGACGGGACGGATCTCGCCGAAGCGGACGCGGTCTGCGATGAGCGCGGCGAGCTCGACCTCCCCCTCGGTGGGAGCGCCGAACGAGAGCCCGCGGGTGGCGGCTTCCTGCACCGCGGCGACGACCTCGGGCTGTGCGTGGCCGAGCAGCGCGGGGCCCCACGACGCGACGAGGTCGACGTACTCGTTGCCCGCGGCATCGGTCACGGTCGCTCCCCGCGCCGAGGCGAGGAACCGCGGCGTCCCGCCGACCGACCCGTAGGCGCGCACCGGAGAGTTCACCCCGCCGGGGATCACCGCACGGGCGGCAGAGAAAAGGTCGTCATTGCGGTCGGTCATCGAGGCTCCTCCGTGATGCACGGAGCTCTCCCGGCATCCCTTCCAGGCTAACCCGCCGCCTGCCCTTCGAAGGCCGTCGGCGGACAGGAGGGAGGCTCAGCCGCGCAGCCAGCGGGCGGATTCCGTGGCCCAGTAGGTCAGCACCGCGTCGGCGCCCGCGCGACGGATCGAGAGCAGCGACTCGAGCACCGCGGCACGCCGATCGATCCAGCCGTTCGCGGCGGCGGCCTCGATCATCGCGTACTCGCCCGACACCTGGTACGCCCACACCGGGACGGTCACGGCGTCGCGCACCTCGCGGAGCACGTCCAGGAAGGCCATCGCCGGCTTCACCATGACGATGTCCGCGCCCTCGTCCTCGTCGACCAGGGCCTCCCGCACGCCCTCGCGGCGGTTGCCGGGGTCGAGCTGGTACGTACGGCGGTCGCCCTGGAGCTGCGAGTCGACGGCTTCGCGGAACGGGCCGTAGAACGCGCTCGCGTACTTCGCGGCATACGCCAGGATCAGCGTGTCCGTGAACCCCTCGGCGTCGAGCGCCTGACGGATCACGGCGACCTGGCCGTCCATCATCCCGGACAGCCCGAGCAGCTGGGACCCTGCGCGCGCCTGGGCCAGGGCCATCGAGGCGTACCGCTCCAGGGTCGCGTCGTTGTCCACGGAGCCGTCGGCGGCGAGGACGCCGCAGTGACCGTGGTCGGTGAACTCGTCGAGACAGAGGTCGGTCTGCACGACGAGGGCGTCGCCGACCTCGGCCGCCAGCGCTTCGGTGGCGACGTTCAGGATGCCCTGCGGGTCGTCCGCGCCGGAGCCCCGGGCGTCGCGCACCGCGGGAACGCCGAACAGCATGACGCCGCCGACCCCGGCCTCCGCGGCCTCCACGGCCGCAGCGCGCAGCGAGTCGATCGAGTGCTGGGCGACACCGGGCATCGACCCGATGGCGACCGGTTCGCTCAGGCCCTCGCGGACGAAGAGCGGGAGCACGAGCTGCCGGGGCTCGAGAGAGGTCTCGCGCACGAGGTCGCGGACGGCGCGCGACTGGCGAAGTCGGCGCAGGCGGATGTCGGGGAAGCTCACGGCGCGAACTCGTCTGCCGCGTGCGGAAGGGTGAACTGCGAGACGGCTTCGATCAGCGCATCGATGGTCTGCCGGTCGGCGACCACCGAGACGGGGAGACCGGCGCGCTCGGCGTCCTTGGCCGTGCGGGGACCGATCGCCGCGAGCAGCGTCTCGTCCGGGATCTCGGGGAACTGTTCCCGCACCTGCTCGGCCACCGAACCGCTGGTGATGAGGATCGCGTTGATCCGGCCGTTCTCGACATCGCGGCGGATGCGCTCCGTCACCGGGACGCCGACCGTGCGATAGGCGACGACGCCGTGCACGTCGTGCCCCGCGTCGGAAAGGAGGAGGCTGAGGACGGGCTTGGCGATCTCGCTGCGCAGCGCCAGGATCCGGCGCGGCTCGTGCTCCAGGGCGATGAGCTGCTGCGCCATGCCCTGCGCGGAGTTGTCCTGTTCCGGCACCAGGGCGACCTCGTAACCCACGGCCTGCAGCGCCGTGGCCGTCGTCTCGCCGACGGCCGCGATCTTCGTGGTCTTCGGCACGACGGCGCGGTGGGCGAACAGCACGTCCACCGTGGTCGCGCTCGTGACGGTCAGCCAATCGAACTCACCGGCCGCGAGCTGCTCCAGCGCCCGGTCGAGTGTCGCCTGGTCCGTCGTGGGCGCGAAGTTGATGAGCGGGGCGACGACGGGAACGGCCCCGAGGTTCCGGAGACTCGCGGCGACGCTGTCGCCCCAGGGTCCGCCACGGGGCACGAGGATGCGCCAGCCGTCCAGCGGTCGGTCCTGCTTGCTTTCAGAAGTGGTCATGACAATTCGGATTGCTCTTGAGGGACGAGGTCGGCCGCCCCTTGATCGAGCAGCCGACGGGCAACAGCGAGCCCGAACTCACGCGCTGCGTGCATCGGGTCTGCACCATCGGCAGCATCCGCACCATTGCCACTGCCGTTCCGATGAATATACTCCCCGTTCAGGGCTTCCGTGACGTCCAGACCGATCCGGCGACCCCCGTCCGGGGCGTAGACCACTGTCCTGACGCGGATCTCGGCCCCCTGGACGACGGCGTGCGCCGCCATGGGGGCTTGACAACCGGCGTCCAGGCCCTCCAGGATGGCCCGCTCGACCGTGATCGCGAGCCGCGTCTCGCGGTGGTCCAGCGCCGACAGCGCCGCGCGCAGCTCCTCCGGGGCATCCGCCCGCGTCTCGACTGCCAGCGACCCCTGGCCCGGCGCCGTCGGCCATTCCGCGAGACCGAGCTCCTCGCGATGCAGGGGCGAATCGGTGCCCAGCCGCGAGAGCCCGGCGGCGGCGAGGATCACGGCGTCCAACTCGCCGGACGCGACGCGGGAGAGCCGGGAGTCGACGTTGCCGCGGATGTCCACGACGTGAGCGCGGGACGCACGACGGTGGACCTGCGCGATGCGGCGGGGCGACCCGGTGCCCACCGCGCTCCCGGCCGGCAGCTCATGCAGCGGGATGCCGTGTCGGGTGAGCACCACGTCGCGGGCATCCTCCCGTCGGGGCGTCGCGGCGATGACGAGCGACTCCGGCACCGCGGTCGGGAGATCCTTGAGGGAGTGCACGAGGAAGTCGCACTCGCCGGCGAGGAGGGCCTCACGGAGACGGGTGGCGAAGATGCCGAGGCCGCCGATCTCCGACAACGAGGCGCGATTGGTGTCGCCCTCGCTGGTGATCGGGACGAGCTCGACGCGCCGGCCGGTGACCTTCTCGAGCGCTGCGGCGACGTGGCCCGACTGCGCCTGCGCGAGCGCGCTGCGACGGGTGCCGAGACGGATGGGGGTGCTCATGGCGCTTACTGCAGCACGTCCGCGATCTCGTCGAAGCGCAGGCGGCGCCCCGTGTAGAAGGGCACCTCCTCCTTCACGAACATGCGGGCGTCGGTGTAGCGGAGGTCGCGCATCATGTCGACGAGATCCGTGAGTTCATCCGCCTCCATCGGGAGCAGCCACTCGTAGTCGCCCAGCGCGAAGGCTGCGACGGTGTTCGCGATGACACCGGTGAACGCGGCGCCCTTGCGACCGTGGTCGGCGAGCATCGTGCGGCGCTCCCCCTCCGGCGCGAGGTACCACTCCGGGGTGCGGACGAACGGGTAGAGGACGAGCCAGTCCTTGGGCTCGATGCCACGGAGGAACCCGGGGACGTGCGCGCGGTTGAACTCGGCGTCGCGGTGGACGCCCATGGCGTTCCACACCGGCAGGAGCGAGCGCAGCATCTCGGTGCGGCGCAGGCGACGGAGCGCCCGCTGCAGCTCCTCGGCCGTGGCACCGTGCAGCCACACCATGAGGTCGGCGTCGGCCTTGAGTCCGGAGACGTCGTAGAAGCCGCGGACGGTGACGCCCGAGTCCTCGATGTGCGAGACGATCGACTCGACCTCGGTCGCGTCGTTCTCGGTGACGGGAGCATCGGGGTTGCGTCGCCAGACGGCCCAGAGGGTGTAACCGGACGGGTTCTCTTCACGCAGGTCGGACATGATCCCAGTCTGCCCCCTTTGCGGAGGAGCCGCTAATCAGGGGAATACTGCCCCCAGGCGAGGGCGGTACGGGGGTCGATCAGCGGGCGATGGCGCGGGCGATGGCCCACACCGCCCCGCCGACGGCGGCGGCGATGCCCACGGTCGCGGCGATCGCTGCGGCGGGGTTGCGATCGGCGAACGCGCGCGCCTTCACGGCCGCCCGCGCCGATGCCTTCTCCACGCGCCGGGGGATGTTCCCCTTGACCTCGATGGCGGCCAGGGCCGCCTTCAACTCCGCCCGCGCCGAGGCGACGGGATCGACGATCCCCGCGGGGACCGCGGTGCGCGGCAGCGACTCAGGGGTGCTCATCGCCGGCCTCCTTCACGATTCGGATGTCCTCGGCCACGGCCTGTGCCGGGTTCTGGCGACGGAGCACCTTGCGGAACTTCAGGATGCCGAGCAGCGCGAACAGCAGCACGGCGACGATGAGGATGCCGAACACCGCCAGCGCGGACAGCCATACCGGCCACCACGACGACAGCCCCGCGATCGCGAACACGAGGATCACGGGCACGGCCCAGAACAGGAAGAACAGCGCGACGAGGAACCAGACGGAGCCGACGCCCGCATCCTTCGCCGTGCGCGACACCCACGCCTTGGCCGCGTCGATCTCGGCCTTGACGAGGGTGGTGACGAGCTCCGGCAGGTCGCCGAGCAGCGTCAGCAGACTGTCGTCGGCGCGATCCCGATATCCGCGGGGCATGTCAGTCGTCGGACTTCCGCGGGGTGGGCTTGCTCGCGGCGGGCTTCGACGCCGCGGGCTTCTGGGCCTCGGCCGCGCGCTCCTTGACCTCGTCGACCGCGTCCTCCGCGGCGTCCGAGATCTCTTCCGCGGCGTCCTTGCCGGAGGCGATGACCGCGTCGAGCTTCTGGCCGGGCGTGCCGTCGCCCTTGACCGACTTGACGATCTTGACGGCGCCGGTCCAGACCGCGCCGGGAACCGCGGCGGCCTTGTCGCCGACGAAGCCCTTGACCTTGTCGACGCGCTCCTGCACCGGGTCCGTGTTCCAGACCTTCAGCCACTGCGTCTTGATCTGCTCGTAACGCTCGCGTCCTGCGCGGGTGCCGAGCACATAGCCGACGCCGAGTCCGACGACGAGTCCGATCTTCCCCTTCATGGGGTCTCCTCACGTTGTTCCGGCTGTGGTCCGTCCCGGGGGACGCCCGATCGTCCGCGTCTCCGCCGCGATCAGGTACCCAGCGTAACGCCGTATGCCGATTTCGGCATCAATCGATGAGAGGGTTGACACGGAGCCCCGGAGCGCACTCGCGTACGCCCCGCGCGCACTCAGTCCCAGAGGAGGGCGCGACGCAGGCGCTCGGCTTCCTCCGCGGCGTCCGGCACGACCTGCGCGAGCCCGGTGCCGGCCAGCCAGGCCCCCACCGCGGCCAGACCGGGAACCGCCTGCACGGCCTGACGCGCCGCCGCGCGCCGCTCTCCCGACCCGATGATCGATGCCGGCTGCGCCTGCACGAAGCGCCCCCGGTGGCCTGCCACGACCTGGTCGGCCGTCAGGGGAACCCCCAGGAGGGCCGAGGCCTCCCGGCGGGCGAGGTCGACCGCGGCCTCGTCGTCCAGCGCCGCCGTCGCCGCCGGCTCCCCCTGGGCGCCGAACGAGACGCGGACGACCTCCCGGTCGCCGGCGGCCGCCCGCACCCAGGACCACTTCGCCGTGGAATGCGTGAGCGCCTTCGCCGTGTGGCTGTGCGGCACCGTGAGCACGCCGGTGCCCCGGGGCGGGATGCGCAGCGCGGGCGCGTCGAGCAGCAGACTGATGATCTCGATCTCGGGGGCCGGTGCCGCGTCGGCGGCCGCGAGGGCGGGCACGGCGCCCGCGAGCAGCTCCCGCGCCCCGTGCTCGGAGGTCGCGACGATCACGGCGTCGGCGGCGAGTTCCGCCTCCTGCGTCGTCTCCTCGCCCTCGATCGGCTCCTCCGCGGCGGGCTCCTCGACCACGACGCGCCAGGTGGTGCCGTCGGTGGTGAGGCGACGAGCTCGGACGCGGGTGCGCACGGTCGCACCGAGTTCGTCGAGGTCGGCCGCGAGGGCGTCGACGAGTACGCTCATCCCGCCGACGAGCCCCTCGACGGCGGCACCGGGAGTCTTCGCGCCGCGCGACGCCGCCTCACCGCGGAGGGCCAGCACCGCCCCGGAGAGGGATCCGACGCGGGTCAGGGCGGCGTTGAGTCCGGGGGCGGCGACGTCGATGTCCACGTCGTCCGGGGAGGCGGAGTAGACACCCGTGGTGACGGGGGCGACGAGGCGGTCGCGCACCTTCTCCCCCATGCGCGAGGCGACGAGGCGGCCGAGGCTCAGCTGGTGGCCGATGGTGAGCGGCGGGCGCACCCGGTCGAGATAGGCCCGCCAGGCGCCCGACCAGCCGATGATGCGGCGGACGTCGTCCTGGAAGGGGTTGCCGGGGATGCCGAGGATGCCGCCGGCCGGAAGCGGAGCCGCGCCGCCGGGGAGTCCGGCGAGCCACGCGCCTCCCGCCTGCGGCGTCACGACGCGGTCGGAGAGACCGAGATCGTTCACGAGAGCCCGGACGTGCCCGCCCTTCGTCGCGTAGCTCTCCGCGCCCGCGTCGACGACGACACCGTCCAGCGCGACTCTGCGGATCACGCCACCCAGGGACTCGGACCCTTCGAGCAGCGTGACCTGCATGCCGACCTTCGCGCACTCCCGCGCGGCCACGAGTCCGCCGACGCCGCCGCCCACCACGACGACGTGCTTCCGTGCGGCACGGGCCGCCAGGTCGGCCGGTTCAGCGGGTGCGGGGTGCTCGGGGCTCATGCCTCCATCCTTTCACCGCCCCTGCGCTTCGAATCGCCCGATTGGCCGGATAATCGCCGCGGATGCCGCCAGGTGCGCGATCCGAACGGAGGTCAGGCCCGACCGCGCTTGCGCACCTCGCGGAGGACGATCTGCTCGGGACAGACCGTGGAGAGGAAGTCGCCGACGGAGAGGGCGAGGCGTTCACCGACGAGCGAGTAGAAGATGCGGTTGGCATCGCGACGTTCGGAGACGAGGCCTGCCTGCCGCAGCACGCTCAGGTGCCGGGAGATGGTCGGGCCGCTCGCGGAGAAGCGGGACGCGATCTCCCCGGCCGCGAGCTCCCCCTCCTTGAGGTCCTGCAGGATCTGCCTCCGGGTGGGATGGGCGAGCGCCGCGAAGATGTCGGATGCGCTGTCGGCCATGCTTGCAATATAGCACCTTCGCTAGATACAGTTTCGCCAGATAGCTAATTAGCGAAGGAGAACACCATGAAGGTCGCCATCACCGGAGGCAGTGGATTCGTCGGCCGCGCCCTCGCCGATCGCCTGGAGGAGCCCGTGGCGATCTCCCGACGCTCCGGCACGGACATCACCGACGTCGACGCGCTGACCGCCGCCTTCGCCGGATGCGACGCCGTCGCCCACTGCGCCGGGATCAACCGGGAGATCGGCGACCAGACCTTCCGCCGCGTGCACGTCGAGGGCACGGCCGCCGTCGTCGAGGCCGCTCGCCGCGCCGGCGTCCGGCGGCTCGTCATGGTGAGCTTCCTCCGCGCCCGGCCCGACTGCGGCTCCGCTTACCACGAGTCGAAGTGGGAGGCCGAGGAGATCATTCGCGGCTCCGGGCTCCCGCACACGATCCTGAAGTCCGGGATGATATACGGCCCCGGCGATCACATGGTCGACCATGTGACCCGTGCCGTCCGCACCCTCCCCTTCTTCTGGACGGTCGGCTACCGCGAACGCACCGCCCGCCCGGTCCCCGTCGAGGATGCCGCGGACGTGCTGGTGGCCGCGCTCGAGGGCCGCATCCCGGAGCCGACGGTCGCCGTGATGGGGGCGGACGAGGTCACGCTCGGGGAGGCCATCCGCCGGATCGCCCGCGTCGCCGGACGTCGTCCCGCGTTCCTCCCCGTTCCGGCCTGGGTCGTGCGGGTGCTCGCGCAGCTCACCGAGTGGACCATGGTCGTGCCCCTGGTCGCGAAGGCGCAGGCGCGGATGCTCGCGGAGGGCGTCAGCGAACCGGCACCGTGGGCGCCGGAGCCGCCGGAGGGCATCCGCCCGTCGCGGCCGTTCGACGACGACAGCATCCGCGCGGCGCTGCCCACCGGCCGCTTCGGTCTTTCGGACCTGCGGCTGGCGCGGGCGCTTCGAATCGCCTGAATGGCTGCATCTGGGCTGCAGATGCCGCAAAGCAGGCGATTCGAACGGAGGTCAGCCGGCGTGCACCAGCTCGACGATACGGGTGAGCTGGTCGGGGTCGGTCTCCGGGGGCACACCATGGCCGAGGTTGAGGATGTGCCCGCGGGCCGCGCGACCGCGTTCGAGCACGTCGCGGACATGCGCCTCGAGCACCGGCCACGGCGCGCCGAGGAACGCGGGGTCGATGTTCCCCTGCACCGAGACGTCGGGGCCGAGGATCGCGGCGGCCTCGTCGAGGGGCAGCCGCCAGTCGACCCCCACGCCGTCGGCGATGCCGTCCAGCCGCATGTCGCCGAGGAAGGGGCCGGTGCCGACGCCGAAGTGGATCGTCGGGACGCCGATGCCGTCCAGAGCGGTCCGTGAGTGCGGCGCCACGAAGGTGCGGTAGTCGGCGGGGCTGAGGGAACCCGCCCAGCTGTCGAAGAGCTGCACGACCGCGGCGCCGGCATCGCGCTGCGTCTCCAGGAACCGCCGCGAGATCTGCGCCAGCCAGCCCGCGAGACGGTGCCAGGCCTCGGGCTCCGCGTGCATCATGCCGCGCGCACGCAGGTGCTCCTTGGACGGACCGCCCTCGACGAGATACGCCGCGAGCGTGAAGGGGGCTCCCGCGAAGCCGATGACCGGGGTGTCGCCGAGCTCGGCGGCGACGATGCCGACGGCTTCCGCGATGGCGCTGCCGTCGAGGCTGTCCGGATCGATCGCCGTGATGCGGTCGACGTCGGCCAGCGTCCGCACGGGGTTCGCGAAGACGGGACCGCGGCCCGGCTCGATCTCGACCTCCACGCCGGCGAGACGCAGCGGGATGACGATGTCGCTGAAGAAGACCGCCGCATCGACGCCGTGCCGCCGCACCGGCTGGAGGGTGATCTCGGCGGCGAGGTCGGGGGTGAGGCAGGCGTCGAGCATGCGCGTGCCGACCCGCAGCTCCCGGTACTCGGGCAGGGACCGGCCCGCCTGGCGCATGAACCAGACCGGAGCGGTGGCGGGGCGGTCGCCGGTGAGGGCGCGCAGCAGCGGGGCGTCGGAGAGTGCCATGCCCCCATCCTCCCATCCGGCGCCTAGGGAGCCGCCGAGTCCCGGCTCCGTACGCTCGGGTACAATCGAAGGGTGCTGCTGTGTGTGACGGCGAGTCACAAGACCGCCTCCTTCGAACTGCTCGAACGCCTGAGCCGCACCCCCGACGACGTCGCTCCCACCATCGTGGGCATGGCGCCGTGCGTGCAGGGTGCCGTGGTCCTGGCGACGTGCAACCGCTTCGAGGCGTACGTGGAAATGGACGAGCCCGTGACCGCGGCCGGCGCCATCGGCGTCGAAGCCGTGATCGAGGCCGTCGAGTCCGCGACCGGCATTCCCGCCGCCGACCTCGACGGTGCCTACGCCGTGCATTCCGGTCGCCGCGTCGCCGAGCACCTCTTCTCCGTGGCCTCCGGTCTCGAGTCCGTCGTCTCCGGCGAGGGCGAGATCGCCGGCCAGGTGCGGCGTGCCCTGAAGTCCGCCCGCAAGGACGGCACCACCTCCCCCGAGCTCGAGCGCCTGTTCCAGCGCGCGAGCCAGGCGCAGCGCAAGGTCAAGAACGTCACCGCCCTCGGCCGCGCCGGTCGATCTCTCGTGCGTCTCGCACTGGAGCTCGCCGACAGCCGCATCGCCGACTGGTCGGCCGAGCGCGTGCTGCTGGTCGGCACCGGAGCCTACGCCGCCGTCACCCTCGCGACTCTGCGCGAGCGCGGCGCCGTCGACATCTCCGTCTACTCCCCCTCGGGCCGCGCAGAGGTCTTCGCGGCCAAGCACGACATCCGCCCGGTTCCGGCAGACGAGTACGCACGCACGGCGGCGCACTCCACGCTGCTGATCACCTGCACCACCGCGACCGAGCCCGTGCTCGGCCCGGAGCACCTGCAGCTCCCGGTCGGCCTCGCCGCCGCGGGCTGCCCCGTCAGCGCGACCAGCGGCACCACCGGTGTCCCGAGCCGGCTGGTGGTCGACCTCGGCATGCCGCGCAACGTCGACCCGGCCGTGGCCGCACTGGAGGGCGTCGCGCTGCTGGACCTGGAGACCATCCGCCTGCACGCCCCGCTCGAGGAGCTGCAGGCGACGGACGCCGCCCGGAGCGTCGTCCGCGAGGCCGCGGAGACCTTCCACGTCGTCGGTGCCCGCCAGAGCGTGACCCCGTCGGTGGTGGCGTTCCGGTCGCACATCTTCGAGCTGCTGGAGCGCGAGATCGATCGTGCGCGTGCGCGTGGCGACGAGGACGGCAAGGTCGAGCAGGCGCTGCGACACCTCTCGGGCGTGCTGCTGCACACGCCGACCGTGCGGGCTCATGAGCTCGCCGCCGCCGGTCGCGCGGACGAGTTCGCCGCCGCGCTCGCGACGCTGTACGGGATCACCCCTGCCGCGGACACGGTCGAAGACGCCGCCACAGCCTGATCCCGTGAGGGCGAGATGGGAGGCGCGGCCCTCCACATCACCGGAGACACCGCCGCCGACGCTGCGGAACGAGAGCCGCGTGCTGCGCGTCGACATGCTGATGGACCAGAGGGCGGGAGCCATGGGCTGCGCGAGGATCCGCGCTGTGAGAGCGTGGGGCACGAGGAGGCGCGAATGACCCAGGATCTGTACTCGGACGCGAGGCTGTACGACCTGCTGTTTCCGACGAGCGAGGCAGCCGTGGACTTCTACCGTGCCGAAGCCGACAGCGTGGGCGGTCGCGTGCTCGAGCTCGGATGCGGAACCGGTCAGAAGCTGATCCCGATCGCGGCCGACGGGCACCCGAGCATCGGCCTCGACCTGTCGCTCGACATGCTGGCTGTGGCACGTCAGAAGGCTGAGGAGCGCGGTGTGTCTGTCGAGTGGCAGCACGGCGACATGCGCGACTTCGACCTGGGCGACGAGTTCGACCTCATCTTCATCGCGGGCAACGCTCTGCTGCACCTGCACGAGGCTGACGACATCGTGCAGTGCTTCCGCGCGGCACGGCGGCACCTCGCGCCCGGCGGACGGTTCGCTTTCGACGTCTTCCATCCCGACGTGCGGCTCCTGGCTGACGCCGACGGCGTCCGGCGCCCGCGCACGACATTCGCCGATCCCGACCGCGGCGACGTCCGCGTCGACGTCGCGGACGCCTATGATGCCGCCGCACAGGTGACGCGCGGCACCTGGTACTTCTCGACGGACTCCGAGCCCGACTTCCAGACGGTGTCCATCGAGGTGCGGAGCATCTTCCCCCAGGAACTGCCGGTGCTCCTTGCGCATGCCGGACTCCGACTGGTCAAGCGCTTCGGCGGCTGGGACGGCAGCCTCTTCGGGGCGGGCTCCTCGACCCAGCTCTGCATCTGCGAATCCGCCGCCCCGTAGTGAGAGAGGATGGGAGGCATGGCCCTTCACATCACCGGAGACACCGCCGCCGACGCCCTGCTGACCGAGAACCCGACGGCTCTGCTGATCGGCATGCTGCTGGACCAGCAGATCCCCATGGAGACCGCGTTCTCCGGTCCGCTCAAGATCGAGCAGCGCACCGGCGCCGCGGATGCCGCGGCGATCGCGGGCATGGCACCGGAGGAGTTCCTGGAGGCCTTCCGGCAGACCCCCGCAGTGCACCGGTTCCCCGGATCCATGGCGACGCGGGTGCAGACCCTGTGCCAGGCGCTCGTCGACGAGTGGGACGGGGACGCCGCCGCCCTGTGGACGCGCCCGTCGACAGGCTCAGGCCCGTCGACAGGCTCAGGGACCCAGCCGAGCGGCGCCGAGGTGCTCAAGAGACTCAAGGCTCTTCCCGGCTTCGGTGAGCAGAAGGCGAAGATCTTCCTCGCCCTCCTCGGCAAGCAGTACGGGTTCACCGGCGAGGGCTGGCGGGAGGCCTCCGCTCCCTACGGCGAGGACGGTTCGTACCGCAGCGTCGCCGACATCGTGTCGCCCGAATCGCTGACGAAGGTGCGCGAGTACAAGAAGGCGATGAAGGCCGCGGCGAAGGCGGCGACGTAGTGCAGCCGACCGGGGACGACGTCGCCGGGCTGATCGCCCGTTCCTCCCCGGCCGTGCGTCGCCGTGACGCGGAGACGCTGACCGCTCTCCTGCGGGACATCTCCGGACGCGAACCGCAGACCTGGGGCTCGATCATCGGGTTCGGCTCCTGCCACTATCGCTACCCCACCGGGACGGAGGGCGACAGCGGCATTCTGAGCTTCGCCCCCCCGGAAGGCCGCGACCACGATCTACCTCCTCGACGGCGTGGACGCCCACGCGCAGGCTCTCGGCGCGCTCGGCCCGCACACGACAGGGGTGGGCTGCCTTTACATCAAGGACCTCGACCAGGTCGACCTCGACGTGCTGCGCGGGATCCTCGAGCGTTCGCGCGCCTGGGTCGAGTCCGGCGGCGACGCGCGTATGCACCTGACGATCACGTCGTAGCTCCCCCTCCTGTCGCCGAGACCCCGGGTTCCCGCCGAGACCCCGGCGTGGGGACGTGTGGGGCCCGGGGTCTCGGCGGGAGGGCGGGGTCTCAGGTGGTGGCCACCCCCTCCTCGACCTGCACGCGCCGCGCGTGCTCCGCGTGACGCCGCCACCGGCGGTCGTGCGTCACTGTGACGACGGCGGCGGGGTGATCGACGAGGGCGTCCTCGAGCTGCTCCACGAGCTCGGGGTCGAGATGGTTCGTCGGCTCATCGAGCAGCAGCAGGTCGAACCGCGACGCCAGGGCGACCGCGAGATCCAGCCGGCGACGCTGCCCGACCGAGAGTGTCCGCACGTCGCGGTCCGCCTCCGGCCCGCGGAAGAGTCGATGAGCCAGGAGGGCGTCCTGCGCATCCGCCGGCGGCGTCCCCGTCCGCGCCGCGAAGACCTCGACGGCGGTACCTCGCAGGCGCGTGTCGACGTCCTGCCGGAGGAACGCGATCCGCAGCCCGTCCGCGTGGCGGATCGTCCCGGACGCGGGGATCAGCTCGCCGACGAGGAGGCGGAGGAGCGTCGTCTTCCCGGCGCCGTTCGGCCCGGTCACGAGCCACCGCGAACCGGCCTCGATCGTCCACTGCGACACGTCGAGCCGTCGTCCCGGTTCACGGAGGGAGACGGCATCGAGGGTCAGGAGCGGGTCGTCGAGCGGTGCCCGATCCTCTGCTGCGACCACGAACCGCAGCCGCTCCGGTGGAGGTGGGCACGGGTCCGCCCGGAGCCGCGCCAGCCTCTCCTTCGCCATGCGGATGCGTCCGACGGCACCGTGGTCGCGGCTCCGCGCCCGGAACGCGCCATGACCGAAGCCGTCGAGCTCGAGCTTCCGCGGGATCGCCTGCAGCCGGAACGCGTTGGCGGCGAGCAGCGACTCGGCCCGGGCGACCTCGGCCTTCCACTCCTCGTGGCGCGCGGCCGCCGCACGTCTCTCGGCCTCGCGCGCTCGCAGGAACCCGGCGTAGCCATCGCCGTAACGGCGGATCCGACCGTCCTCCACCTGCACGACAGCCGTCGCGAAACGGTCCACGAAGTCGCGGTCGTGGGTCACGACCACCAGCGCTCCGCGGTGCGCGGCGAGTCGCTCCTCGAGCCAGGTCAGCGCCCGGTCGTCGAGGTCGTTCGTGGGCTCGTCGAGGAGGAGCAGTTCGGCTCCGGAAGAGAGGGCGACCGCGAGAGCGAGCCGCGCCCGCTCTCCGCCCGACAGCGCGGCCACCGGTCGCGCGCGGTCCACTCCGCCCAGCCCGAGCTGTTCGAGGGCAGTGTCGATGCGACGTCCGACGTCGTATCCCTCGCGGGACTCGAAACGGTCCTGCAACAGGGCCACAGCGGCCATCTGCCGCGCACGCTCGGCGGATCCCCCGGCGGCGAGGAGCTCGTACGCGCGGCCGAGGTCACGCTCCAGCACGCGGAGGTCGCCGAGGAGATCGTCGATGGCATCGGCCATCGACGCTCCATCCGCGAACACGGGGTTCTGCCGGGCATGAGCGATCCCGCCGGGGAGGTCGAGCCGCATCTCCCCGGATGTCGGCGCGAGAGCACCGGCGAGCAGATCGAGCAGCGTCGACTTCCCGGCGCCGTTGTCGCCGATGACGGCGAGGCGGTCGGCGGGTCCGACGGCGAGATCGATGCGGTTCAGCACGAGACGGTCGGCGAACCGGACGGAGGCGGCCTGCAGCGCGCACTCGCGATGAACGCGGGCCGGAGTGTCGGAAGGGGTCGAGGGTACAGGGAACATGAGGGGTCCTCTCCGGCGACGCACGCGCACCGCCGGGATCTGCGTCGATGACGCGGGGAACAGGAACCTCGACCGCACCCTGCTCGGGTGCGGGTCGCTCAGGACCCACCGCGGAGAAGAGTTCTCGACGCGGCGTCCCGATCTAGCGAATCAGAGTACCCACGAGGAGCGACCATAGCAGGGTCACTCCGCGCCCGCCAGACCCCGCTTTCTCGGCGAGACCCCGACGTGTACCCGCATGCACCCCGGGGTCTCGACGGAAATCCGGGGTCTCGGCGTCAACGGCGGGGGCGGGAGGAAGGGCGGGAGGAGAGGCGGGCGTGGGCGGCGGGGACGGCGAAGAGGAGGATGATCGCGAGGACGATGCCGCGGACGATCCAGAGTCCGGGCTCCCAGATCACCTCGTAGTTCCCGGGAAGACCGAGGAACGCGGCGATGATCGATCCCCACGACGCGCGGCCGCTGCTGTCCGTGTCGATCGAGAGTCCGCCCACGATGCTCAGCACCCCGAGGCTCAGCAGCACGATCGGCATGATGAGGGCGCCGGGCTTCGCCTCCCCGCGGGCGATCAAGCGGATCACCGTCACGAGCGACACGAGGGGGAACACGAAGAAGAACCAGACGAGGGCGCCGAGCAGCAGCCCCACGACGATGAAGATCGGCACCCAGATCAGCATCCAGGGGCCTTCGTCCGCGATGAAGTAGTCCGGGTCGCGGAGGATCGCGACGACGAAGCCCGCAAGGGTCCCCAGCGGCAGCACCGCGAGCACCCACCAGAACACGGCCTTCGGCACCCGCTTGCGCTCCCCCAGCCGCGCCATCACGATCTGGATGATGACCGCCGCCGCGAGCGCCGGGATGCCGAACATCGCGATGATCGGGCCTGCGCCGTCGTTCTCGCGCAGGTCGAGCACCGTGAGGATCATCCACGACACGGCGAGCGCGCCGAGCACGATGGCCGCGACCGGACGCACGGGCGAGGATTCCACCCGCGCGTCGGCTCCCCCCGGTGCCGTCATGTCAGGCGCCGCGGAGGCGCTCCGCCAGGTAGGCATGCAGCTCGTCGATCGGGACGCGCTCCTGTGCCATCGTGTCCCGGTCGCGCACCGTCACGGCGCGGTCGTCGAGTGAGTCGAAGTCGACCGTGACGCAGAACGGCGTGCCGATCTCGTCCTGGCGGCGGTAGCGCCGGCCGATCGCACCGGCGTCGTCGAAGTCCACGGCCCACGAGCCGCGCAGCGTGTCGGCCACCTCGCGGGCGAGCGGCGACAGCTTCTCGTTGCGCGACAGCGGGAGCACGGCGGCCTTGACCGGAGCCAGGCGCGGGTCGAGCTTGAGCACGGTGCGCGTGTCGGTGCCGCCCTTGGCGTTGGGCACCTGCTCCTCGACGTACGCGTCGACGAGGAAGGCCATCATCGCGCGGGTGAGTCCGAAGGAGGGCTCGATCACGTACGGGGTGTAGCGCTCGCCCGTGGCCTGGTCGAAGTACGTCAGGCTCTGGCCGGAGGCCTCGCTGTGGCTGGAGAGGTCGTAGTCGGTGCGGTTGGCGACGCCCATGAGCTCGCCCCACTCCTTGCCGGCGAAGCCGAAGCGGTACTCGACGTCGATGGTGCCGGCCGAGTAGTGCGCGCGGTCCTCCTCCGGCACGTCGAACTGCCGCATGTTCTCCGGGTCGATGCCGAGGTCGATGAACCAGTTCCAGCACGCCTCGACCCAGTGGTCGAACCACTGCGGCGCCTCGGCGGGCGGCGTGAAGAACTCGATCTCCATCTGCTCGAACTCGCGGGTGCGGAAGATGAAGTTGCCGGGGGTGATCTCGTTGCGGAACGCCTTGCCGACCTGGCCGATGCCGAACGGCGGCTTCTTGCGGCTCGCGGTGAGCACGTTCGCGAAGTTCACGAAGATGCCCTGCGCGGTCTCCGGACGCAGGTAGTAGAGGCCGGACTCGTCGTCGACCACACCGAGGTACGTCTTCACCAGACCGGAGAAGGCCTTCGGCTCGGTGTACTGCCCCTTGGTGCCGCAGTTCGGGCAGGGGATGTCGGCGAGACCGTTCTCGGCCTTCCGCCCCTTGCGCGCCTCGAAGTCCTCGATGAGGTTGTCGGCACGGAAGCGCTTGTGGCACTGCAGGCACTCGACGAGCGGGTCGGTGAAGGTCGCGACGTGGCCGGAGGCCTCCCACACGCGCTTCGGCAGGATGATGCTGGAGTCGAGGCCGACCATGTCGCCGCGACCGCGCACGAAGGTCTGCCACCACTGCCGCCGGATGTTCTCCTTCAGCTCCGTGCCGAGGGGGCCGTAGTCCCAGGCCGACCGGGAACCGCCGTAGATCTCACCCGCCTGGAACACGAACCCGCGGTGGCGGGCGAGGGCGATGACCTTGTCAAGACGGGACTGTTCGGCCACGGTGGCTCCAATGGTCGGATGCGGAGAATGCCCGTGAGCACGGGCACCCCCAGTCTATCCGGGGCCGGAGCGCAACCCCTGGCCGCGGGACCCGCGGGAGGAGTACCGTCCCACGCACGAGCACCACCGCGCACCCGCCCGCCTCCCGCGACGAGGACACCCGCTTCTTCGGGCAGCCGTGGTCGCTCGTGCACATCTTCGGCGTGGAGATGTGGGAGCGGTTCAGCTTCTACGGCATGCAGGGCATCCTGCTCATCTACCTGTACTTCTCGGTGACCGACGGCGGCCTCGGGCTTCCGGAGGCGGTGGCGGGCGGGATCGTCGGCGCGTACGGCGGCTCCGTGTACCTGTCCACCATCCTCGGGGCCTGGCTCGCCGATCGGCTGTTCGGCTCCGAGCGGGTGCTGTTCGTCAGCGCCATCGTCATCGTCTCGGGCCACCTCGCCCTCGCGCTCCTGCCGGGGTTCGTCGGCGTCGGGGTCGGACTCGTGCTCGTGGCCCTGGGCTCGGGAGGCCTGAAGGCGAACGCCACGTCGGTCGTCGGGACGCTGTACCGTCCGGACGACGAACGACGCGACGCCGGGTTCTCGCTGTTCTACCTCGGCATCAACCTCGGCGCCTTCCTCGGACCGATCCTCACCGGGCTGCTCCAGTCGACCCTCGGCTTCCACTGGGGGTTCGGCCTCGCCGCCCTCGGCATGACGCTGGGTCTCGTGCAGTACTCGTTCGGCCGCCGCGGCCTGCCCGCCTCCTCGCGCGAGGTGCCGAACCCGCTCCCCCGCACGCGCTACCCGCTGGTCGCCGGCATCGCGGTCGGTGCGGTCGTCGTGATCGCGGTGCTCGTGCTGACCGGAGTCATCCAGGCCGACAACCTCGCCACGATCGTGATCGGGGTCACCGTGGTCGCCGCGGTCGCCTACTTCGCGGTGATCCTCGGCAGTCGCCGCATCGACGCCACCGAGCGCTCGCGGGTCTGGGGGTTCCTGCCGCTGTTCCTCACGAGCGTCGCGTTCTGGTCGCTGTACCAGCAGCAGTTCACGGTGCTGACGATCTACTCCGACAAGCGGCTCGACCGCGACCTGTTCGGGTGGGAGATGCCGGTGTCGTGGGTGCAGTCCATCAACCCGGTGTTCATCATCATCCTGTCCGGGGTCTTCGCGGCGATCTGGACGAAGCTGGGGAAGCGTCAGCCGTCGACCCCGGTCAAGTTCGGACTGGCCGCCATCATCATGGGCTCCGCGTTCCTGCTGTTCCTGCCGTTCTCCGGCGGCGGTGCGAACTCGACGCCGCTGCTCGCGATCGTCGGCATCCTGTTCGTGTTCACCGTCGCCGAGCTGCTGCTCTCGCCGGTCGGGCTGTCGGTGACGACGAAGCTCGCCCCGGCCGTCTTCCACACGCAGATGGTCGCGCTGTTCTTCCTGTCCATCGCCCTCGGCACCGCCATCTCGGGCGAGCTCGTGAAGTTCTACGATCCGGGGAACGAGGTGCCGTACTTCTCGATCCTCGGCGGCATCGCGATCCTCGTCGGCATCGGACTGCTGCTGAGCGTGAAGCCGGTGCTGCGGCTCATGCGCGGCGTGCGGTGACGGCCGCGCCGCCGATCACGCGGTGAAGAGGTAGCCTCGACCGGCCTCGAAGCCGCCGATCGTGAGACCGCTGCCGAGCAGGCCCTCCATCTGCGCGCGCAGGCGCAGCCGCCACTCGTGCGCGGCCGCGGGGTCGGACTCCCGCATGCCCTCGATGTCGTCCGGGATCTCCAGCGTCTCGACGACCGCATCGTCCGCCGGGGGCTTGGCGATGTCCGCGAGGGCCCACTCGACGTCGAGGCGGTCGCTCTCGTCGCCCGCATCGCCGCCGCCGAAGATGCCGTAGCGGTTCACCGAGTAGCCCGTGGCGCGGGCGCCGAGGACGGTGAGGAAGAAGTGCGCGTTGCGGGCGACCAGCGGGTCGAAGGTCCACGTGATGCGGCCGACCTCGCGGGAGAAGGCCCACTGCCGCTGGTGCTCCTTGAGCTCCCGCCCCCATCCGCGCCCTCGGTACTCGGGCAGTAGGGCCGTGATGTGCGAGTGCATGGCACGGCGGGCCGGTTCGCCGAAGAAGGCGATCGAGGCGCCGACCATGCGCTCCTCGTCGCCCTCGCCGTCGAAGAAGCCGACGACGTAGTTGCCCGACTGCTGCAGGGCGCGCAGGGTCCCGGCGTCCACCACGCGCTGCGGACCCCGGATGGAGTCGAGCAGGCTCTGGGCGTCGAGGATGAGTTCAACGGTGTCGAGATCGCGGATGGTTCGCACGATCCCAGTCTGCCCCTCCTCCGCCCGTTCGCGGAAACCGACCCCGGGTCACCGGTGCGGAAAGGCCTGTCCCCCGCCCGCGGCGAGCGCCTCCGCGACGATGCGGAGGTGGTCCTCGGCCATCTCCGCCGGCAGCGGCGGCAGGATCCCGTCCCAGAACGCGAGCACCGCGCCGCGTCCCTGCATCATGCCGGCCGGACGGCCCAGCGCCCACATGTGCATGTGCGCGGAGCCGTCATTCCAGCGGCCGAAGTGACAGCGGGCGACGCCGGGGATGCTCTTGACCGCCTCCGACACGCGCTGCATCAGCGGTCCGAGAGCGGCGAGCACCTCCTGCGGGGCGTTCTCGAGGAGCCAGTGCTCACGCGGCGCGACCCCGCCGATGAACGGCAGGCCGCCGACGTCCCACCCGGCACGCACCTGCCAGAGGTCGTCGTGCCAGACGGTGTGCACGCTCGGACCGCAGTGGCCGCACTCGGCCGGGTCCCGCTCGCCGGCTCGGGGTTCCTCCGGCACGAGCATCGGCTCCAGCGGTCGCATCGTGATGCTCTCGAACGCCCAGGGCAGGCCTTCCGCGAGCGCCGAGGCGTCGAGCACCTCCCCGATCGGGAGCCGTCGGTGGTACGCGGAGTCGGCGGGGTGCTGCACGGGCGCGGAGTCGTCGGTCATCCGGCCATGCAACCACATCGGCCCTCCCCTCCGGGAACGCCGATAGCCTGAGCCGGTGGGTGCGAACGACGACAGAGCCAGGAAACGCCTCTCCCGTACCCCTCCGCGGTGGGCGGTCATCGCCGTGCTCGCGTTCGCGGGCCTGTGCTCGTCGTTCATGTTCACCCTCGTCGTGCCGCTGCAGGCCGAGCTGCCGCAGCTGCTGAACTCCTCCCGCGAGGACACCACCTGGGTGGTCACGATCACCCTGCTCGTGGCCGCCGTCGCGACCCCCATCTCCGGCCGTCTCGGCGACATGTACGGCAAGCGCCGCGTCGTCATCGTGCTCCTCGCGATCCTCATCGTGGGCTCGGTCATCGCCGCGCTCTCCGGATCGATCGTCGGCGTGATCATCGGCCGCGCCCTCCAGGGGGCCGTGACCGGCGTCGTCCCCCTCGGCATCGCCATCATGCGCGACGTGCTGCCGCCTGAGCGCCTCGGCACCGCGGTGGCCCTGATGAGCGCGACCATGGGCGTCGGCGGGGCGATCGGCATGCCCGTCGCCGCACTGCTCGCCGAGAACGCCGACTGGCACATGCTGTTCTGGCTCGCCGCCGCCCTCGGAGTCCTCGGGCTGCTCCTCGTGCTCGCCGTGGTGCCGGAGGACGTGCTCCGCTCCCCCGGCCGCCTCGACGTGCTCGGGGCCATCGGACTCGCGATCGGCCTCACGGGCCTGCTGCTGTTCGTGTCGCGCGGCGCCGAGTGGGGCTGGACGGCACCGCTCACCCTCGTCTGCGTGATCGGCGGCGTCGCGGTCCTGCTGCTGTGGGGCTGGTATCAGCTCCGCGCGAAGGATCCGCTGCTCGACCTGCGGGTCGCCGCTCGGCCCGCCGTCCTCTTCACGAACATCGCCGCGATCGGCATGGGCTTCGCCCTGTTCGCCTCCAACGTCACCTTCCCGCAGATGCTGGAGATGCCGGCGGTGGGCGGCGCCGGGTTCGGGCTCGACATGGTGGCCGCCTCGCTCGTCATCATGCCGGCGGGTCTGGTCATGATGGTGATCTCGCCGCTGTCCGGATGGCTGGAGCGCACCGTGGGGCCGCGTCCGCTCTTCACCGTCGGCGCCATCGCGATCGTGCTCGCCTACGTCTTCGTGCTGCTGTGGTCGACCGAGGTGTGGCACATCTTCGTCGCCAACATCTTCATCGGCGTCGGCATCGGGTTCACCTTCGCCGCGATGCCCATGATCATCATGCGCTCCGTGCCCGCGAACGAGACCGGGGCGTCGAACGGGCTCAACGCGCTGTTCCGCTCCGTGGGCACCTCGACGGCCTCGGCCGTGATGGGCGGGGTGCTCGCGGCGATGAGCGTCGACGTCGGAGGCGTGGCCGTGCCGACGCGGACGGCGTTCGAGGTGTGCTTCTGGCTCGCGATCGCCGCCGGCATCGTGGCCGTGATCCTCTCGCTGTTCATTCCGCGGCGCCGTGCCACGGAGCAGCACCCCTCGCTCCCCGGCTGACTCGGCCCGTCGCAGATTCGCGTCGGGGTCGCAGGGATTGCCGCAGAACGTGCGACGTGCGGCGGATCTGCGACGCGGCGCCGGGTCTCAGCGGGAGATCGTTCGCGGATCCGGGTCGTCGGCACGCGGTGGCCGGAGGCGGGCGGGCAGCGGCCACGGCAGGGTGAACCGTGCGGTCGCGGGTCGGGTCATGTCTCCGAAGTCGTCGACCTTCACGACGATGCGCCCCGGAACCCCTTCTTCGTTTGGTGTCACTTCGAGGATGCGCACCCGGAGCGGGCGGTCCCCCTCGCCCTCGAGCATCCACGGATCGGCGACCCACGCGATGCCGTGCTCCTCCAGCGCGGCCTCCGCGTCCAGCCACTCGCCGGGGGTGGAGACCCTGCGTCCGAGCACGTCGACGGCGACCCAGTCCGCGCCCTCCGGATGGATCCAGCCGAGCAGCTCCCCGTCGTCGCGGCGGTGCGGAGTCCAGGCGTGAGGCATCCCCCGATGCTAGCCGCCCCTGCCCTCGATCAGGCGCTCGCGCGAGACCAGGCTCATTGCCGTTCCAGAAGCCTGATGCCGCGCGGATGCCTGCGTTGACGCGCGGGGACAGGCGTGCGGAGTCAGTGCGTGTACTCCATGAGCTCGACCCCGAGCACGCGGAAGGCGTCGTGCGCACGGAGGCGGTGGCTGATCGAGAGGTCGTCGAAGCACACGATCATCGAGTAGGCGACACCGGCCCGCGGCCCCGCGAGCACACCGGCCTCGGCGCGCACCCCCCGATCGCGGCCGGTCTTGTTCACGAACAGCAGGCCGTGGGCATCGTGCTCGTGTGCGAAGGGGTCGAGCCCCGTCGAGGCGGCCACGAGACTGAGGTCCTGGTTGAGGCTGAGCCACTCCGACACCTGGGCGCTGACCGCGGCATCTACCACCTGGGAGTTGACGAGCGCGGAGAACAGACCCGCGAGCTCGCGTGCCGACCCCACGGCGACCTGCGGGGCGTCGTCCGGACCGCGGCGGTCGCGGAACCGGTCGAGCAAGGCGGTGCGCCGCAGACCCAGTTCCTCGATGCGCTCCCGCACCCGGTCATGCCCCACCTTCTGCAGCAGGATGTTCACGGCGATCGGATCTCCGGCGGTGGCGGCCAGCACGGCGAGATCCTCCAGCGGCAGCGCCGGTGCCCGCAGATGCCGCCACAGGCCGGAGCTCTCCACGGCTTCGACGCTCGAGCGCTCGACGATCTCGAGAGGGTCGAGGGCGCCGGACTCGAACGCCGCCGCCACCTCGATGAGCAGGGGGACCACACCGAGCCCCGCGACGGGCATCGTGACGTGGTCGTCCCCCGCCAGCACGTGCACATGGGAGTCGAGGTCGACCACGTGCACCGACACCTGTGCCCCGGCGTTCGCCAGGCCTTCGAGAGCCTTCAGCGTCGACGTGAACGACCGCCGACCGACGGCCACGCGACGCGGCAGCCGGCGGGCTCCCGGCCGCTGCGAACGGCGACCGCTGGCCGACTCGGGCGCGCTCCCGGACGCTCCGGGAGCCGAGGCGTTCCGGAACGCGTCACCAGGGTCGGTCGCACCCACGCGTGGTCCTTCAGGAGGGGGAGGGATACTGCGCTTCCGGGAAGGGGCGCCCCGGCGGCAGGGCTATCGTAACCCCACCGCCGGGGCGCGTCTCACAGAGTGCGGAGGTTCGTCACCAGATGGTCACCCGGGAAGACTCCGGAAGCCACAGGGCGTCCTTCTCGGTGACCCCGAAGGCCTCGTAGAACGCGTCGATGTTGCGGACGATCTGGTTGCACCGGAACTCGTTGGGCGAGTGCGGGTCGATGGTCAGCAGACGCAGCGTCTCGGCGTCCCGGCTCTTCTGCTGCCAGACCTGTGCCCACGACAGGAGCAGCCGCTGCACACCGGTGTAGCCGTCGATGACCGGGCCTTCGACGGGCTCAGGGACCGCGGGATCGGCGCGCAGGGACAGCTCATACGCCTTCAGCGCGATGCCGAGCCCGCCCAGATCGCCGATGTTCTCGCCGATGGTGAGGGCGCCGTTCACGTGATGCTCGGCGTCCAGCCCCTCCGGCACGAGGGCGTCGTACTGGGCGATGAGCTCTTTCGTGCGCTCCTCGAAGGCGGCGCGGTCGGCATCGGTCCACCAGTCCTGCAGGCGCCCCTCGCCGTCGTACCGGCTGCCCTGGTCGTCGAAGCCATGGCCGATCTCATGCCCGATGACCGCACCGATCCCGCCGTAGTTCGCCGCCGCGTCGCGCCCCGCGTCGAAGAAGGGGTACTGGAGGATGGCCGCGGGGAACACGATCTCGTTCATCGAGGGGTTGTAGGAGGCGTTCACCATCTGCGGCGGCATGTGCCACTCGGTGCGGTCGATCGGCTTCCCGACCTTGTCGATGTTGCGGTCGTGCTCGAAGATCGCCGCGCGGCGCACGTTGCCGAGGAGGTCGGCCGGGTCGATCACGAGGGCCGAGTAGTCCCGCCACACCTCCGGGTGCCCGATCTTCGGCGTAAAGGCGTCCAGCTTCGCGAGCGCACGCTGCCGGGTCTCGGCGGTCATCCACTCCAGCGTCTCGATGCTCTGTCGGTACGCCTCGACGAGGTTCGCGACGAGCTCGTCCATGGCGGCCTTCGCCGTCGGCGGGTAGTGCCGCTCGACGTAGACCTTGCCGATCGCCTCGCCGAGCGCCCCCTCGGTGACCGACACGCCCCGCTTCCAGCGCTCGCGGATCGTGGGGACGCCGGTGAGCTGGGTGCCGTAGAACGAGAAGTTCTCCTGCACGAGCTCGTCGGTGAGGTAGGGCGCCGCCGCGTGCACGACCTTCGCACGCAGCCAGGCCTTCCAGTCGTCCAGCCGCTCGGGAGTGAGCAGGCCGCCCAGCCCTTCGAAGAAGCTCGGCTGCGCGACGACGACCTCGTCGAACGCCCGCGGGTTCGTCGGCGTCACGGCCTCGCGCCACGGGGTGAGGTCGACGCCGGCGAGGGCCTGGAGCTCGTCCCACGTCTTGAGGTTGTAGGTCGCCACCGCGTCACGGCTGCGCACGTTGTCCCAGTGGTGCCCGGCGAGCTCGGTCTCCAGGGCGATGGAGCGCTCGGCCTGCGCGGCGGCATCGGCGACACCGGCGAGAGCGAGCAGGCGCTCGAGGTGCTCCCGGTACGCCGCGCGGGTCTCTGCGAAGGTGTCGAGACGGAAGTAGCTCTCGTCCGGCAGCGAGAGTCCGGCCTGCACGAGCACCGGGAGGTAGCGCTCCGGGTTCCCGGGGTCGCCGTCGACGTAGAGGCCGATCACCGCCGCCCGGCCCTCCCGGTCGTAGGTCCCCACGGTGCGCAGGAAGGCCGGGATGCCGTCGATCGCGTCGATCTCGGCGAACGTCTCGGCCAGCGGGGTCACACCGGCGGCGGCGATGCGATCGGTGTCCATGAAGCTCGCGAAGAGGTCGCCGATCTTGCGGGCGAGAGTCCCCTCCTCCGCCTCCTGCGACTCCTCGACGATCGCGCGCACATCCTTCTCGGCCTGCTCGGCCAGCAGATGGAAGGAGCCCCAGCGCGCCTTGTCTCCGGGGATCTCGGTGCGAGCGATCCAGGCGCCGTTCACGTGACGATAGAGATCGTCCTGCGGGCGGATGTCGGGGCTGAGGTCGTCGAGCGCGAGGCCCGCGGGAAGCACATCGGTCATGCGCTCCAGCCTATGGCCGGGGTCCCCCACGGTGTCCAGACGGCGTCACGGATGCCCAGGGGCCCCCACGGGGAGCGAGACGTTCATGCGGAACCCGGCGGCGGTGCGCTCGGCGAAGACGTCACCGCCGTGCGCACGCGCGAGGCCTCTGGCGATGGACAGCCCGAGCCCGGCACCCGACGCGACCCCGTCCTCGTCGCCGGCCGTCGCTCGCGCCGTGTCCTCGCGCCAGCCGACGTCGAACATCCGATCCAGGTCCTCCACCGCCACACCGGCCCCTTGATCCAGCACCCCCAGGACGAGTCGGTCCCGGTCGACCATCGTCGCGGACAGCACGATCTCCGTGCCCGGAGGGGCGTGCCGGACGGCGTTCGTGAGCAGGTTCACCACGATCCTGCCGAGCTGATGCGGATCGGCCCAGAGCACCGGACCGGCGATCCCGCGCTCGACGATGCGGACGTCGCGCTTCGCCGCGGCGGCCGCGACGTCGGCCACCGCATCGGAGACGACATCCCACAGGACCACCTGCTCGGTCTGCAGTTGCACCGCGCCGGACGTGAGGCGGGACAGCTCGAAGAGGTCGTCGACCATCCGGCTCATCGTCTCCACCTGTCCCCGCACCTGACCGGCGAAACGCTCCGGAGCGACCGCAACGCCGTCCTCCACCGCCTCGGCGAGCACACGGACCGCGGTGAGTGGGGTACGCAGGTCGTGCGAGATCCAGGCGAAGAAGCGCCGACGGGCGGAGTCCAGCCGCACCAGCTCGGCCCTCGCCGCATCCACCTCGGCCGAGACCACCGCGAGCTGTGTCGAGAGGCCGGCGAGCTCCCGAGAGGCCGCCGCGTCCACCACCGCGTCGTCCGTCCGACCGATCCTGCCCAGCGACACCGAGAACCCCTCGACCCAGGCGCGCACCGTCCGCGCCATGCACCACGCCATGCCCAGACCGAGCACGAGCGAGACCGCGATCACGGTGAGGAGGATCGTCAGGTCGTGGGCGGAGAGGTACATCTCGAGTGCGATCGCCACCACGGCCCCCGCCATCGCGACCGTGCCCGCACTCGCCACGACCATCAGCTGTGCGCGGAGTCCGCGACGCCGAAGGGCTCGCAGGAGAAGTACGGCGGTGAGGGCGACGACGATCGCCACCAGCAGGCTCGTGACGACGATCTGCAGGACGACCGCACCGGAGGGCATCGTCATCAGCCGTCCCCTCTCGCCACGAAACGGTAGCCGACGCCCCATTCGGTGAGCAGATGGCGCGGGTCCTGCGGATCCTCCTCGACCTTCTCCCGCAGGCGCCTGACGTGGACCGTCACCGTCGACAGATCGCCGACGGTCCATCCCCAGACCTCGCGGAGGATCTCGTCGCGCCCCAGCGCACGGTCGTCATTGCGCACGAGGAAGACCAGCAGTTCGTACTCCCTGCTCGTCAGGGCGACCTCGTCTCCGCGCACCCACGCGCGCCGCCGGAGCAGATCGATCGCGAAGGCGCCGGCCCTGAGCTCCCCGGACGCGGCCTGCGCGGCGTGCGAGCGGCGGACGAGGGCCGCGATCCGCAGGGACAGCTCCCGCATCGAGAACGGCTTGGCCAGGTAGTCGTCGACACCGAACGCGAAGCCGTCGATACGGTCCTCCACCTCCCCGAGGGCGGTGAGCATCATGATCGGGACATCGGACGCGGCGCGCAGCTCACGACAGAGCTCATCGCCGCTGATGCCCGGCAGCATGCGGTCGACGATCACGACATCGGGCACGGTCTCCCGCAGCGCCGTTCGTGCCGAGACACCGTCGCCGAAGCTCGAGACCGCATAGCCGTGCGTGCGCAGATACTCCCCCACGGCCTCGCGCACCGTGGGGTCGTCCTCCACGACCGCGACTCTGACGACGCCTTCCATGCGGTCGAGGGTAGCCGCCGCAGCCACGGCGGTCGGCGGATCCTTACAGTTCCGAAATGTCTTCCCCGTCCTGCTCCGGTGCTTCCTAGCGTGCTGTGCAGCACGTCCGTCCGGCACTCGCCGGACGGACTCTTCCCGCACCGGACAGGAGATCCTCATGCGCAAGACCCTTCTCGCCACGACCGCCGCCCTCGGGCTCGCCCTCGCCCTCGCCGCCTGCAGTCCCCAGGACTCCGGCGCTTCCTCCGCGCCGTCGTCCTCCTCCTCCCAGAGCACCACCAAGAGCTCGGCGAGCACGGACACCGCCGCCAGGACCGGGGAGTTCGCCGGCCTGAACGGCAAGAAGGTGGCCGGCACCGTCTCGGTCTCCGACGGCGAAGTGATGCTGACGGAGTTCTCCTCGGACGAGGGACCCGATCTGCACGTGTACCTCGCGGACGGCACCGATGAAGCCGCGATCGCCGCCGGCATGCTCGTCGACGCGGTCTCGTACGACACCGCCACGCAGGCCTTCGCTCTGGACGGGGTGAAGGCCGGGGAGTACTCGCACGTCGTCATCTACTGCGACAAGGCGAAGGCCGTCTTCGGGGCAGCCGAGCTGTCATGACCGCGCCACGATCCGCTCGCCTCGTGATCGGCTCGCTGCTGGGGGCGGCCGCCCGGATCGCGGTCGGGGTCCTGTGGCTCATCGAGGGTGTCCTCAAGTACCGGGCGGGCTTCGGGGCCGCTGACATCGAGCTCGTGGCGCAGAGCGCGCAGGGGAACACGAGGGTGCCGGCGTTCTTCGATCCGCTCGGCGCGGCGATGGCCTCGGCGTCTCCGTTCTTCGGGGCGGTGATCCCGGCGCTGGAGGTGGGCCTCGGCATCCTCCTCGTCGCGGGTGCGCTCACCCGAACGGTCGCCTTCATCTCGGCCGGGACCCTGGCGCTCTACTGGAGCGCGGATCAGTTGATCGCGCAGTACCCGGTGATGCTGGTGCTGTCCGCGACGGTGCTGCTGATCGTCACCGCCGGACGATTCGGGGTGGACGGCTGGATGCAGGCGCGGCGGGCGCGCACGGTGGAGGGAACGGAGGGCTGAGTCATCCCCGGCGCCGACGACCGAAACGTCGGCGCCGGGATGGCGCCTCGGGAGGGGCGGCACGCGTCGCCCGGCGCTCCGCCCATGCGACGACCTCGGCGTCGACATCGCGCAGCGGTGTCACGACGGGTGGCCCGCCCTGCAGCTGCCTGCGCGCCTCGCGCACGCGGCGGTTGAAGTCCTCGAGCACCTCACGGACGTCGGATTCCCTGCCGAGGAGGTCGAGCTGGCCGTCGAGCTCCCGGTCCTCGGTGCGCAGCAGGATCGCGGGAGGGCCGAGCCCGGTCAGCCCCTCCGTCTCGATCTTCCGACGGATCCACCAGTCCGGGTCGTGGTGGTCTCCGAGCCCTTCGAGCGGCTTCCCGGCGCCCGGCAGGTCGTCGAAGTCGCCGCGACGGATGGCGACCTGGATGGCGGACTCGACGAAGGCGGCTCGATCGACCGCCGCCGCGGACGGGGCACCGGTCTCGCCGTCGTCCTCAGCACCACCACCACCCTGCTGCCGTCGGGCCCGATAACGCGCGGCCGCCTCCCGGGGATCCGTCATGATGCGCCTCCGTCCGCTCGGAGCTCCTCCTTCACCCTACGTCCGGTCGAGGCCGGAGGTCTCGGGGGTCGACGACAGGTCATAGGCTCGGAGGATGGCCGCCCGCACCTCCCTGAACCGCGAGATCCTGCGCCTGGCCGTCCCCGCGCTCGGCGCCCTCATCGCGGAGCCGGCCTTCCTCATCGTCGACGCCGCCCTCGTCGGCCACCTCGGCACCGTCCCCCTCGCCGGACTCGGCATCGCCGGAGCCGTGCTGCAGACGATCGTCGGCCTCATGGTGTTCCTCGCGTACTCCACCACCCCCGCGGTCGCGCGTCGGTTCGGGGCCGGGCGTCCGGGAGAGGCGGTCTCGGTCGGGATCAACGGCATGTGGCTGGCGCTCGGCCTGGGTGCCGTGCTCGCCGTCGTCGGCGCTGTCTCCTCCCCCTGGCTCGTCTCGCTGTTCGGGGCGAGCCCCGAGGTCGCGGCCCAGGCGAACGAGTACCTCGTGATCTCGATGTGGGGTCTCCCCGCGATGCTCATCGTGTTCGCCGCCACGGGGCTGCTGCGGGGAATGCAGGACACCATGACGCCGCTGTGGATCGCGGGACTCGGCTTCGCGGCGAACGCCCTGCTGAACTGGCTCTTCATCTACGGACTCGGCTGGGGCATCGCCGGCTCCGCGGCGGGCACCGTGACGGCGCAGTGGGGCATGGTCGCGGCGTACGCGCTCGTGGTCCGGCGTCTCGCGACCCGGCACAGCGCCTCGTTGCGTGCCCAGCGGGACGGTCTGCGCCACACCGCGACGTCGGGCGGGTGGCTGTTCCTCCGCACCGTGAGCCTGCGCGTCGCCCTGCTCGCGACCGTGGCCGTGGCGACGGGGATCGGCACCGAGGAGCTCGCCGGCTGGCAGATCGTGTTCACCATCTTCTCGGCGGCGGCGTTCGCGCTCGACGCGCTCGCGATCGCCGCGCAGGCGCTGATCGGCAAGGAGCTGGGCGCCGGGGACGAGGAGCAGGTGCGCCGCGTGCTGGCGCGGACGGTCGCATGGGGGGCCTGGTTCGGGGTCGTGGTCGGCGCCGTCATCGCCGCCCTCTCCGGGGTGCTCGGCATCGTCTTCACCGGCGACCGGGCCGTGGCGGAGGTGGTGCAGCCGGCCCTGCTCGTGCTCGCGATGGCGCAGCCGATCGCGGGCGTGGTGTTCGTGCTCGACGGCGTGCTCATGGGGGCCGACGACGCCCGGTACCTGGCGATCGCGGGCGGTCTGAACCTCGTGCCGTTCCTGCCCGCCCTGGGCATCATCGCCGCGACGGGGATCGACGGCACCGCCGGCCTCGTGTGGCTGGCCGTCGCGTTCTTCGGGGTGTACCTGCTCGCACGGCTGGCGACGCTGGGGTGGCGAGTGCGCTCCGGGCGATGGCTCGCCGCGTCCGCATAAGTCCTCCACAACCGACGGAGAGGACGACTTATCCCCCGCCGCCGGGCAGAGCGGAATACAGCACCCCGCACCCCTCGCGCTTCCGACGAACATGGAGCGACACTGAAGGGATGCTGGGGATGAACGACGCACAGGTATGGACGACGATCGGAGTCCTTGCCACGGGCATGTACGCCACGATCACTCTCATGGCGACCATGTTCGTGAGGATCATCAAGACGGAGATCGGCACGGTTCGCACCGAGATCGGCGGGATCAAGGGCGAGATCGTCGGGATCAAGGGCGAGATCGGCGGGATCAAGGGCGAGATCGTCGGCGTGAAAGCCGAGATCGGGGATCTCCGGAAGGAGGTGCACGGCCTGAGCCGGCGCATGGACGGCCTCGACCGCGACGTCAGCGCGATCTCGCGACACCTGTTCGGTATCGATCCGGCCTGACGGAGCCGACCGGCCGCGCTGGTCACGCCGCGTGGCGACGGCACCACTCGTACATGATGACAGCGGCGGCGGCACTCGCGTTGATCGAGCGGGTCGAGCCGTACTGCGTGATCTCGATGTGACCCGAGGCGGCCGCCAATGCCTCCGGGGACAGCCCGGGCCCCTCCTGACCGAAGAGGAGGACACAGGAGCGCGGCAGGTCGGCACGATCGACCGGCACGGCCCCGTCGACGTTGTCGATCGCGATGACGGGCAGCCCTTCCGCCGCGGCCCAGGCGGCGAACGCGGCGATGTCCTCGTGGTGCACGACATGCTGATAGCGGTCGGTCACCATGGCGCCCCGCTTGTTCCAGCGACGGCGACCGATGATGTGCACCGTGTCGGCGAGGAACGCGTTGGCGCTGCGCACGATGGAACCGATGTTCATGTCGTGCTGCCAGTTCTCGATCGCGACGTGGAACGGATGACGCCGCGTGTCGAGGTCGGCGACGATCGCCTCCACGCGCCAGTAGCGGTAGCGGTCGATCACGTTCCGCGTGTCGCCCTCCGCGAGGAGTTCCGGATCGTACTGGTCTCCCCGCGGCCAGGCCGACGGTCCTCCCGGCCAGGGTCCGACGCCGTATCCGGGCTGCGCCGGAGACCCACCGGGGGCGGTCGGGTCCGAGCTCTCGGGGCGCTGCGCATCCATCCCGCCAGGCTATCGCCGTGTCGGCCGTCTCCCCGTCGGCGAAGAGGTCGCCAGAATCATCTCGCAGATATTTAGGCACACCGAAAAATACGCTACGGTTTCGGTGTGCCTAAAAGTTCCGACGCCTCGCTGACCCCCGCTCGCACCGCTTCGCCGCGCCTGCTGTGGCTGCTGGGACCGGCGCTCGTGGCGGGTGTCGCCTACCTCGACCCCGGCAACGTCGCCAGCAATATGACCGCGGGGGCGCAGTACGGCTACCTGCTCGTGTGGGTGGTCGTCGCCGGCAATGTGATGGCCTGGCTGATCCAGTACCTGTCCGCGAAGCTCGGCGTCGTCACCGGCCAGAGCCTTCCGGAGGTGCTGGGCCAGCGGCTGCGCCGCCCCTGGGCCCGCCGTGCCTACTGGCTGCAGGCCGAGCTGGTCGCGATGGCGACGGACCTCGCCGAGGTCATCGGCGGCGCCGTCGCCCTGAACCTGCTGTTCGGCGTCCCCCTGCTATGGGGCGGCCTCATCACCGGCGCGGTGTCGATGGTCCTGCTCGCCGTGCAGAGCCGTCGCGGCGCCCGGCCCTTCGAGTTCGTGATCATCGGCCTCATGTTCGTGATCACGATCGGCTTCATGGCCGGTCTCTTCCTCGCGCCGCCGGATCCGGCCGGCGTGGTGAGCGGCCTCGTGCCGCGCTTCGAGGACACGGGGTCCGTGCTCCTCGCCGCCTCGATCCTCGGCGCGACGATCATGCCGCACGCGATCTACGCGCACTCCTCCCTGGCCCGCGACCGGTTCGGTGCGACGAGCGCCGAGACGACCGAGGAGGCCGCCCGGGTCGAGACCTCGCGGATCCGCCGCCTCCTCACGGCGACACGCTGGGATGTGACGATCGCCATGGTCATCGCGGGCTCCGTGAACCTCGGCATCCTCCTGCTCGCGGCGGCGAACCTCGCGGGGGTCGCGGGGACCGACTCGCTGGAGGGTGCGCACGCCGCCCTCGCCGCAGGCCTCGGCCCGGTCGTGGCGACCTTCTTCGCCGTGGGGCTGCTCGCCTCGGGTCTCGCCTCGACCTCCGTCGGCGCATACGCGGGCGCCGAGATCATGCACGGCCTGCTGCACGTGCGCATCCCCCTGCTGGCGCGCCGCCTGGTGACGCTCATCCCCGCGCTGGTGATCCTCGGCATCGGGGTGGATCCGACGCTCGCCCTCGTCCTCAGCCAGGTCGTGCTGTCGTTCGGCATCCCGTTCGCGCTCATCCCTCTCGTCGCCCTCACCGCGCAGCGCCGGACACTGGGCGCGTGGGTCAACCGGGTGTGGACGACGGTCGCCGGCGTCGTGGCCTCGGTGCTCCTCATCGCCCTGAACGGCGCTCTGCTCTGGCTGGTGCTGACGGGGGCATGACGGCGGATAGGCTCGACACCATGTCTGCCGCCTCCGCCCGTCGCACCGTCCGCCTCCTCACCTGGAGCGGCTTCGCGACCGGCGTCATCGGCGGTCTGCTCATCGCGTTCCCGAAGGTCATCGGCCCCGCCAGCCCCTGGGTCCAGCTCGCACTCGGGGTCGCGACCCTGGTCTTCGCCTTCCGTGCCCGCAAGGTGGGCATCGCCGAGGTGGAGGGCTTCGACGGGCGCCTGTCGCTCGCCGCCGCCCTCCTGGGGTTCCTCGTCCTGTTCTTCGCGGGGCAGGCGGCCGTGATCCTGCTCGGCTCCGCGAGCGCCTGACCCAGGCCGCGAGGCAGCCCGACCCGAACGCGTAAGGTTGACGGGTGGCATCCCCGGCAGCTGACGACTACCTGAAGACCGTCTACGCACACACGGAGTGGCAGGATGCGCCGATCACCCCCTCGGTCCTGGCCGCAAAGCTCGGCATCGCGCCGTCGTCGGTCACGGAGATGGTGAAGAAGCTCGCCGCGGCGGGGCTCGTGTCGCACGTGCCGTACGGAGCGGTCCGGCTGACGGAGGCCGGGACCACCCGCGCCCTCGCGATGGTCCGCCGCCACCGCCTCATCGAGACCTGGCTCGTGCAGGAGTTCGGGTACGGGTGGGACGAGGTGCACGACGAGGCCGAGGTGCTGGAGCACACCATCAGCGACCGGCTGCTCGAGGGCATCGACGAGCGCCTGGGGCGGCCGCGCTTCGACCCGCACGGAGACGCCATCCCGGACGCGGAGGGCCGCATCGAACGGGTGCCCTTCGTCCTGCTCGCCGATGCCCCGGAAGGACACACCGGCCGCGTGCTCCGCGTCGACGACCGCGACCCGGAGCTCCTGCGGACCCTGGAGGCCCAGGGCCTCACCGTCGGCACGACCGTGACGGTGACCCCGTTCGGCATCGCCCTCGACGGCACCGAGCCGCCGTTGCCCGCCGCCGCCCGCGACGTGGTGTGGTTGTCGGCCTGACCCCCGCTTCGAATCGCGCACTTTGCGGCAAATCGGCCGGGGATGGGGCCAATCAGGCGATTCGAAAGGAAAGGTGGGGCCTCTAGGCTGAGCACATGGCACACCGTGACGACATCGAATGCTGGCTCACCGACATGGACGGCGTGCTCGTCCATGAGAACGACGCCATCCCCGGGGCCTCCGAACTCCTCGCCGGATGGGAGCGCAACGAGATCCCCTACCTCGTGCTCACGAACAACTCGATCTTCACCGCCCGCGACCTCTCCGCCCGCCTGCGCGCGAGCGGCCTGATCGTGCCGGAGGAGCGCATCTGGACCTCGGCGCTCGCGACCGCCGACTTCCTCGCGCAGCAGCTCCCCGGCGGTTCCGCGTTCGTTATCGGCGAGGCCGGCATCCTCACCGCGCTGCACGAGGCCGGCTTCATCATGACCGAGACGAACCCCGACTTCGTCGTCGTCGGCGAGACCCGCAACTACTCGTTCGAGGCCATCACGAAGGCCATCCGCCACATCATCAACGGCTCGCGCTTCATCGTGACCAACCCGGACGCCACCGGCCCCAGCGCCGACGGGGTGCTGCCGGCCACGGGAGCGATCGCCGCCCTCATCACCAAGGCCACCGGCAAGGAGCCCTACGTCGTCGGCAAGCCCAACCCGATGATGTTCCGCTCGGCCCTCAACAAGATCGGCGCGCACTCGAAGAAGACCGGCATGATCGGCGACCGGATGGACACGGACATCGTCGCCGGCATCGAGGCGGGTCTGCACACGGTGCTCGTGCTCACGGGCATCAGCGATCAGCGGATCATCGAGCAGTACCCCTTCCGGCCGGATGAGATCGTCGACTCGGTCGCCGACCTGCTGCCGACCATCACCGACTCGATCCCCACCCTCGACGAGGACTGACGTGGGCGCCCTCGACGACGGCGAGCGGGTCACGGCGGCGGACGCCGCGGCCTGGCGCGCCTGGCTCGAGGCGAACCACGAACGCACGGCCGGGGTGTGGCTGCTGAGCGTCCGCGGGCGATCCGCCACCGGCGTCGGCTACGAGGACGCGGTCCGGCAGGCCCTCTGCTTCGGGTGGATCGACGGCCCGGTGCGCACGTTCGACGACGAGACCGGCGGCCAGTGGTTCTCCCCTCGACGGCCGGGGAGCGGCTGGGCGGCGACGAACAAGGCGCGCATCGCGGAGCTGGAGGCCGCGGGGCTGCTCGCCCCTGCCGGAATCCGCGCGCTGGAGACGGCGAAGGCGAACGGCTCGTGGACCGTGCTCGACGGCCCGGAGTCCGGCATCGAGCCCCCGGAGCTCACCGCCGCCCTCGACGCGGTGCCGGCGGCGAGGGCCACCTGGGATGCGTTCCCGAAGTCGGTGAAGAAGTTCGGCCTCACGCACATCGCGATGGCCAAGCGCGCGGAGACCAAGGCCGCCCGCATCGCGAAGATCGTGGCGGATGCCGCGGAGGGGAAGCGCCCATGAACCAGAGCGACCTGCTGTTCCTCGTCCTGATCCTCATCACGCTCACGTCGCTGGTCGTGTTCGTGGTGCAGTTCGTGCGCTCCCGCCGCCGCGGCGGCGAGGATGACGGCCGCGCCGGCTGGTGGGAAGGCCCCTGGGACGACGACGACCGCCGGCGCTGAGCCGACGGCCGCCTGGACGTCTCAGGAGGCGAGCGACGCCCCGGGGATCGCGGCGAGCAGCTCCCGGGTGTACGGGTGCTGCGGCGTGTCGAAGATGCTCTCCGGGGTGCCGCTCTCGACCACGACGCCGCGCTGCATGACGTGCACCTCGTCGGAGATCATGCGCACGACGGCGAGGTCGTGGCTGATGAAGAGGTAGCTGAGCCCGAGGCGCTTCTGCAGGTCGGCGAGGAGGTCGAGGATCTGCGCCTGCACCAGCACGTCGAGCGCGGAGACCGCCTCGTCCAGCACGACGAGCTCGGGCTCCAGGGCCAGGGCGCGGGCGATCGCGACCCGCTGCCGCTGTCCGCCGGAGAGCTCGTGCGGCAGCCGCTCGGCCATGGCCGCGGGCAGGGCGACCTGCTCCAGGAGCTCCAGGACGCGGGCGTGCCGGGAGGCCGCGGTGCCGATCCGGTGCACGCGCAGCGGCTCGGCGATCGACTGCTCCACGGTGTACCGCGGGTCGAGCGAGGCGTAGGGGTTCTGGAAGACGGGCTGGACGCGGCGGCGCAGCGCGAAGAGCGCCTTGCGGCGGAGGGTCGTCAGGTCGGTGCCGTCGAAGAGGATGGACCCGGAGGTCGCGTCCTCCAGCCCCAGCACCATGTTCGCCGTGGTGGACTTCCCGGAGCCCGACTCGCCCACGATGGAGACGGTCGTGCCGCGGCGGATCGAGAAGCTCACGCCGTCGACCGCCGTGAAGGTCTGCGGCTCCCCGGCCTTCGCGTTCCGGAGCGCGAACTCCTTGTGCAGGTCGCGGATCTCGACGAAGGGCACGGCGTCGGCGGCGATCTCGCGTGAGGGCAGGGCGTCGCGGCGGGACGCCAGGCTCGGCGCGGCCGCGAGCAGCTGCCGGGTGTACTCGTGCTGCGGGTTCCCCAGGACCTGCGCCGAGGTCCCCTCCTCGACGACACGGCCGCGGAACATCACGACGATCCGGTCGGCGCGCTCGGCGGCGAGAGCGAGGTCGTGGGTGATGAGGAACACCGCGGTGCCCAGCTCGTCGGTCAGCTGATCGAGCTGGTCGAGGATCCGCCGCTGCACGGTGACGTCGAGCGCCGAGGTGGGCTCGTCGGCGATGAGCAGCCGCGGTTTGCAGGCGAGTCCCATCGCGATGAGCACGCGCTGCCGCATGCCGCCGGAGAACTCGTGGGGATACTGGGCCGCCCGGCGGGCGGCATCGGGGATCCCGACCATCTCCAGAAGCTCGACCACGCGGGCCTTCGTCGCGTCGCCGCTGGTATGCCCGTGGACTTCGAGCGCCTCCCCGATCTGCTCGCCGACGCGCATGAGGGGATTGAGGTTCGACATCGGGTCCTGCGGCACGAGGCCGATGCCGGCCCCGCGGAGGGACACCATCGCGTTCTCGGGGAGGTCGGTGAGCTCGCGGCCGTCGAACCGGATGCTGCCCGCGGTGATGACGCCGTTCTCGGGCAGCAGACGGTTGACCGCAGCCGCCGTGGTGGATTTCCCGGAGCCGGACTCGCCGACCACGGCGACCGTCTCCCCGGCGGCGATGTCGATCGAGATGTCGCTGATGGCGGTGACCAGCTCGGAGCCGGTCCGGAAGGCGACCGCGAGGCCGTCGATGCTCAGCACGGGCGGAGTGGTGCTCATGGGGTACTCGTTCCTTCGGGGTCCAGGAGTGCGGGCAGCGCTGCGCGCCAGAGGGTCTCGGTGGGGGCGACCTCGCTCGCGAACAGCCGGTTCGCAAGCAGGACGACGGCGGTTCCGGTGGCGGGGACCACGCCCAGGGCGCAGCCGGTGTATCCGGGGTGCCAGAGCATCCGGAGCGGTCGTCCGCCCGCGGTGACGGTGTCACTGCGCCAGCCGAGCGCCTGACCGGGGTCGGGGCCGTCGCGGAACAGCTCGGCCACGAGTGCCGGGTCCCAGAGGTCCGGGTGCGCCTCGGCATCGGCGAGCGCGACGCCGAGAGTGAGCAGGTCGTCGACCGTGCCGAAGAGGCCGGCGTGCCCGGAGACGCCGCGCAGGGCGTGGAAGCAGTTGCCGTCGTTGACGACGCCGGTGATCTCCCCCTCACGCCAGGGGAAGTGCCGACGAGAGGTGAGGATCGGGTAGGGCGTGCCGGTGGCGACCATGCGTCGCTCGGCGGCATCCCCGTCGCCCGCGGATGACGCGACCGGACCGGAGACGGGCCCGTAGCCCGTGCGTGTGAGGCCGAGGGGCTCGGTCACGAGCTCGCGCACGGCGGCGTCGAGGGAGAGGCCGGTCGCGGCGGCGACGATGCGGCCGAGGATCAGGAAGCCCAGGTCGGAGTAGTGCCGTCCGTCGCCCACGCCGTAGCGGAGCGGGAGGGCATCTGCGGCGGCCGCGCCGTCGGCGTGCGTGCCGTCGAGGTACAGCGGCTGCCATTCCCACAGTCCCGCCCGGTGCAGCAGCAGATGGCGCACGGTGGTCCCTGGTGCGCAGGCGGTGCCGGGGATGAAGCGGTCGACCGGATCGTCGAGTCGGAGGTCGCCCCGGGAGGCCAGCCGGAGGATGGCGGTGGTGGTCCCGGCGACCTTGGTGACCGAGGCGAGGTCGAACGCGGTGTCCGTCGTGACCGGCGTCCCCGGGAGGTCGGCGAAACCGCCGGTGGCCGTGTCCCGGCTCGTGCGGGTGGCGACACCGGCGACGGCTCCCCGCGGCGCGGTCGGCCCGGCGAGGACGGCGGCGATCGCCTCGGCAGCGCTCATACGAGAACCCCTGTCCGGGAGCGGTCGAGCAGCACCTCGGCATCGGGGGCGATCCCGGTGATCCCCAGTCCTGCTGCCGGGGCGAGGGTGAGCCACTCCGCGTCGGCGGTGAGCCCTCCGGTCACCGGGGAGCGGCGCAGCCACGATGCCGCGTCGAGGTCGTGCACGACGTCCGGAGCGACGGCGGCGGCGAGATGCGCCGCGGCGGCCACACCCACGTGCGACTCCATCATGCAGCCCACGACGACGCCGAGGCCGGCGGAACGGGCGGCCTGCACGCAGGCGAGCGCCTCGCTGAGCCCGCCGGTCTTGGCGAGCTTGACGTTCACGAGCCCGGCAGCCCCGCGCGCGGCGATGTCGCGGACATCCTGCGCGGTGCGGACGGACTCGTCCGCCATGATCGGGGTGTCGACGGCGGCGGTCACCACCGCCAGCGCGTCGAGGTCGCGCGCGGCGACGGGCTGCTCGACGAGCTCGAGACCCACGCCGGCGTCCTCCGCCGCCCGGATGACGCGGATCGCCGTCCCGGCGTCCCACGCCTGGTTCGCGTCCACGCGCAGGGCGATGTCGCCGCCGACGGCGGCACGGACGGCCTGGAGCCCCGAGACCGTGTCGTGGTCCTGGGACGCCTTGACCTTGAGGCAGCGGAATCCCGCCGCCGCATGTTCGACGGCGGTCGCGGCCACCGCGGCCGGCTCCGCCACCGACAGCGTCATGTCGGTGCGGATGCGCGCGGACGCGTCTCCGTCCGGGGCGAGCGTCTGTGCGAGCGGCTCGTCTCGGTGCTGCGCGGTGAGGTCGGCGAGCGCGCACGCCACCGCGCTGCGTGCGGCGGCGTTGCCCCAGGCGGCCGCGGCGAGGGCGTCCGGCAGCCCGGGATCGTCGACCGAGCGCCCGAGCACGGCGTCGGCGAGGGGACCGGCGACCACAGCCGCCACGCTCTCGGGGCTCTCCCCGGTGACGCGCCAGCTCGTCGCGGCCTCCCCGTATCCGCGGCGGCCGTCGGCGTCGGTCACCTCCACGAGCACGACGTCGAGGTGGGCCGTGCGACGGACGGCCGTGACGAAGGGGCGGGCCAGCGGCGAAGGCACCCGCAGCACGCGTATCCGTTCGACGACGGTCACGATCCCGCCGCCTCCGTGAGGGTGAGGGAGTCGATGGCCGCCACCGGCTCGGGCATCTGCAGCGGACCGGCGCCGGGCGTGATCGCGCCGAGGATGCGCGGCTCGCGCGCCCCCGTCCCGCCGGGGACGATCGCGGGGACGCCGTGCAGGGTCGACCAGCCGATGAGCGCGAGGAGGATGGCCTCCTTGCTGTCGGCGGGGGCGCCGAGCTCGTCGGCCAGCACGACCTCGGTCTGCGGCAGCGCGGTCCGCAGCCCCTCCAGGAGCAGCGGGTTGCGGCAGCCGCCGCCGGACACCGCGAGGAACCCGATCCCAGCGGCCTCGACGTCGCGGGCGACCGTGCGGACCGTGAGCTCGGTGAGCGTGCGCACGACGTCGGGGACCGCGATCTCGCGTCCCTGCGCCGCGAGGTGCTCGTGCACGTAGGCGAGGTGGAAGTGCTCCTTGCCGGTGCTCTTGGGCGGAGTGAGGGCGTAGTAGGGGTCCGCGAGCATGGCGTCCAGCAGCGCCTCGTCGACCCGTCCGGTCCGAGCGATCGCCGCATCGTCGTCATAGCCGAGCGGGTTGAGATCGTGCGCGACGATGACCGCGTCGACCAGCGCGTTCGCGGGGCCGATGTCGTAGGCGACGAGGCCGTCCGGGCGGACGACGGTCATGTTCGAGATGCCACCGAGGTTCAGCGCCGCCGAGACGCCGGCGCGGCCGCGGAGCAGCAGCTCGTCGAGGAACGACACGAGCGGCGCGCCGTGGCCGCCCGCGGTGATGTCGCGGATACGGATGTCGGAGACGACGGGCGCACCGGTCTTCTCGGCGATCCAGGCGGGCTGCCCGATCTGCAGGGTGCCGAGCGCGTGCGCGCCGTCGACCCAGTGGTACACGGTCTGGCCGTGCGAGCATACCGCGTCAACGCCGCCGACCTCCGCCGCGATCTCGGCCGCCACGTCGGCGAACGCCTGCCCGATGAGGGTGTCGAGTTCGGCCACCTCGGCCAGGGTGGTCTGCGCCGGGGGCAGCGCGGCGATGAGGCGTGCCCGCAGCTCGGGATCGTAGGGGATGCTCGTGGAGGCGAGCACCGTGCCCCGGAGGTCGACGCCGTGCGCCGTGAAGCCCCCGTTGGTGGCGAAGTCGACGACGGCGGCATCGATCCCGTCGTGCGAAGTGCCGGAGATCAGTCCCAGGACGCGCATCAGTTCTCCTCCAGTGCGGTGCGCAGACGGCCGCCTGCTGCCGCGAGTCGGTCGGTGGCCGCGGCGAGGTCCTCCCCGCGGCGGATCATGATCGAGGCGAGCTTCACATCCCACCCGGAGCTCTCCAGCGCGGCGGCCGCCGTGTCGCGATCGACAGCGGCGATCGTCCGCACCATGCGGATCGCCCGCTCGCGGAGCTTGTGGTTCGTGGCCTTCACGTCGACCATCAGGTTGCCGTAGGCCTTGCCGTTCCGGACCATCGCGATGGTCGAGAACATGTTCAGCACGAGCTTCTGCGCCGTGCCGGACTTCAGTCGCGTGGAGCCGGAGAGTACCTCGGGGCCGACCTCGACCTCGATGCCGTGCTCCGCGGTCGCGCTCAGCACGGTGCCGGTATTGCACGACAGACCGATGCTGAGCGCCCCGCGCTCACGCGCCCGCCGGACGGCCGCGACGACATAAGGCGTGCGACCGCTGGACGCGATGCCGATCACGGTGTCGAGCGGGCCGATGCCGGCCTCGTCGATCGCGGCGGCGCCGGCGTCGGCGTCGTCCTCCGCGCCCTCGACGGGGTTCACGATCGCGCCGGGACCGCCCGCCATGATCGCGAACACGAGCTCCGGCGGCGTGCTGAACGTGGGCGGGCATTCGGAGGCGTCGAGAACCCCGATGCGCCCGGGGGTGCCGGCGCCCACGTACACCAGTCGCCCGCCCTGCGCCATGCGCGCGGCCGTCTGCTCGATCGCCGGGACGATCTGCGGGAGAGCGCGCTGCACGGCCGCGGGCACGGTGGCGTCGGCCTCGTTCATGGTCTGCGCGAGCTCGGCCACGCTCATCTGGTCGAGGCGGGCGTACCGGGGGTCGCTCGCCTCGGTGGCGAGGGCGCCGAGGTCTTCCGCGATCATCGCTTGCCCCGGTTCCGCGGATCGAGGCTGTCGCGCAGCCCGTCGCCCAGCAGGTTCAGGCCGACGACGAGGAGCACGACGATCACGCCGGGGGCGATCATGGTCCACGGGGCGATGGTCACGAGGGTGCGCGCCTCGAAGATCATGGACCCCAGCGACGGCGCGGGCGGCGGGGTGCCGAGTCCGAGGAAGCTCAGCGATGCCTCCGTCAGCACCGCCCACGAGAGCGACAGCGTGACCTGCACGATGATGATCGAGGTGATGTTCGGCAGCACGTGGCGGAACATGGTCGCCATCCGCGCCTGACCGGTGCTCTTGGCCGCCTTGACGTACTCCACCTCGCGCAGCGACAGCACGGGGCCGCGAGTGACGCGGATGAAGATCGGCACGTAGACGATGGCGATGGCCACGGCGATCGTGAACCAGTTGCGGTCGAACACCGACGCGAGCGACAGGGCGAGCAGCAGCGGCGGGAACGCGAACAGCACATTGGTGACCGCGGTGATCGCCCCGTCGGAGAAGCCGCGGTAGAAGCCGGCGATGAGTCCGCACACCGTGCCGACCACGGTCGCGAACGCCACGGCGACCACGGAGATGAGGGCCGAGTTGGCGACGCCGGCAGCCACCCGGGAGAACACGTCGCGGCCGAACTGGTCGGTCCCGAACCAGTGCACCGCGGACGGTGGCTGCAGCCGGGACGGCGGGTCCTGCGCGAGCGGGTCGAACGGCAGCAGGCCGAACGCCGAGACGAGGCTCAGCACCACGAGCAGCACGACGATGATGAGGCCGGCGAGACCGCTGCGGCTGCGCAGCAGGAGACGCACGCGCTCCATCGTGCGCCCGCCGCCGGGAGCGAGGGCCGGGGTCTGAGAGATGTCGGTCATGCGGCACGCACCCGGGGATCGATGACCCGGTAGAGCAGGTCGGTGAGCAGGTTGACGATGACGAAGGCGAGCGCGATCACCAGGACGGTGCTCTGCACGAGCGCGTACTCCTTCTGCTGGATGCCGAGCAGCACCTGGCGCCCGATGCCGGGGAGCGAGAAGATCTGCTCCACCACGACCGCCCCGCCCAGCAGGTAGCCGAACTGCAGACCGGTCATCGTGACGATCGGGACCAGGGCGTTGCCGAGCACGTGACGCACCTGCAGCCGACGCGGGGGCACGCCCTTCGCCCTGGCGGTGCGGATGAAGTCGTTGGCGCGGATCTCCAGGACCGCGGTGCGGGTGGTGCGCATGATGGGCGCGGCGATGCCGAAGCCGAGCACGATCGACGGCAGGAGCATCTGCTGGAGGTTCAGGGCCGGATCGTCGAAGAGCCGCGCGTAGCCCTGGCCGTTCGGGTTGAAGCCGAGCGACTGCGCGAGGATCGCGAGCAGCGCCGTGCCGAGCAGGAACGCGGGGATGGAGAGGCCGGCGAGACCGACGACCTGGCCGACGCCGTCACGCAGCGAGTCGGGCTTCGAGGCGGACAGCATGCCGAGCGGGATGCCGATGGCGAGCGCGATGACGATCGAGAAGATCGCGAGCTCGAAGGTGACCGGCAGCGCGGCGGCGGTGAGCTCGAGCACGCTGGTCTGGGCCCGGGAGGAGAAGCCGAGGTTGCCGGTGAAGATGTTGCCGAGCCAGGAGAAGAACTGCACGATGAGCGGCTGGTCGAGCCCGTAGTACGCCTCGAGCGCGGCGCGCTGCGCCGGGGTGAGGGCCGCCGCCTCGGTGCCGAGGCCGGAGCTGATCTGATCGCCGGGGATGGCGCGCAGCATCAGGAAGACGAAGACGGCGACGCCGAAGAGGGTGCCGAGGGCTGCGAGGATGCGTCGCAGCACGCTGTTGCGGAGGAGCTGTCTGAACATGCGCGTGGGTGGGGTGCCTGTCGTCGGGGAGGCGAGGGGGCGCGGGTGTCCGCGCCCCCTCGTTCCACTACTGGATGGAGGTGGTCCGCAGGTACTGCAGCGAACCGTTCGCCATCGGGGTGAAGCCGTCGACGGTCGAGGCCGTCGCGGTGTAGGTGTAGCTGGTGAACAGCCAGATCCAGGCGGCGTTGTCCTCGAGGTTCTCGGAGACCTGCGCGTAGATGTCCTTGCGCTTCTCCGGGTCGGCCGTCTCGCGTCCCTCGGCGAACAGGGCGTCGAGCTCAGGCGAGGAGTACCCTGCGACCTGGTTCAGGTTGCCGGTGCTGGTGAAGTAACGGCCGTACATGCCGTCCGGGTCCGGGCGTCCGCCGTTGAGGGCGACCGCGGCGTCGAAGTCGGCCGCGATCCAGCGGTCCACGAACGCGCCGGACTCCAGCACCTCCAGGTCGAGCGTGATGTTCGCATCGGCGAGCTGGGCCTTGAGGTTCTGCGCCTCGTTGACGGAGGTGGCGTACTCGCCCTGCGACACGATCGTCTTGACGGTGACGCCGTCCTCCTTGCCGGCCTTCTTCAGGTACTCGGCCGCCTTGTCGAGGTCGCGCTCCGGGCACGGGCGCGCGTCGGGGTCGGACTTGAAGGCGGGAGAGGTGATCGGACCGGTGACCTCGCCCTCCCCGAGCGCGGCGGTGTCGAGCACCTCCTGGCGGTCGATCGCGCACTGCATCGCGAGGCGCACGTTCACGTCGGCGAGGTCGCCGCGCTGTGCGTTCAGCTGCAGGGCGTGGTAGCTGAGCTGCGGGGTGGTGGCGACCTCGACGTTCGCACCCTCGGCCGTCTGCGCGACGAGCGGGTCGTCGAACACGGCCAGCTGCACGTTGCCGGACTGCATCGCCGACACGATGGACGACTCGTCGGGGATCACGCGGAACTCGACGGTGTCGAGCAGCGCGGTGTCGCCCCAGTAGTCGTCGTTCTTGGCCAGGGTGAGCGACTGGCTCGCCTTCCTGTCCTCCAGCACGAACGGGCCGGTGCCGTTCGGAGTGGTGTTGAGCGCCTCCTCGGTGTCGTCCGACGAGAGCATCGCCATGTTGATCACGGCGAGGTTCGCCGGCAGCGCGGCGTCGGGGGCGCTGAGGGTGAGGGTGACGGTGCTCTCGTCGGTGGCCTCGACCGCGGCCACCGAGGCGAGCGAGCTCGCGGCCACCGCGGCGGTCGCCTCGTCGGCGATGGCGTCGAGCGAGTACTTCACGTCAGCGGAGTCGAACGCGCTGCCGTCCGCGAACGTGACGCCCTCGCGGAGGTGGAGGGTGACCGTCAGGCCGTCCTCGGAGACGTCCCACGACTCGGCGAGACCGGGGACGACGTTGAGCTCCTCGTCGAACTCGGTCAGCGTGCCGTACAGGTTCTGCAGGACGTTGACCGCCTGGAACTGGGTGGCCTTCCATGGGAAGAGCGTGTCGGGATCGCTCGTGACGCCGATGACGAGGTCGCCGCCGGCGGCGCCCGATCCACCGTCGGACGGGTTGGATGCGGGCGCGGAACACCCGGTGATGACGAGCGCCGCGGCGAGGCCCGTGGCGGTGAGGGCGCCGAGGGACGCCCACCGTGCTGTGCTCATGCTGTTTCCTCCTGGCTGGGACCGCGTCGCCCTGGCTCGGATCAGGCGGTGCTGCCTGATACCCCGCGAACATCGTCGGTCTGGGTAAGTACCAAAAGTACAGGAAAGTACCTACGCGTGTAACAGAAGTTCCTCTAGTGTTATGAACACCGATCGGAGACCCCATGCCCCACGATGCCGCCCGCGACGATGCCGGCACCCACCTCGTGCTCGTGCGGATGCGCGCCCTCCGCCCCGAACTCCGTCCGAGCGAACAGCGCATCGCCGACCTGTTCCTCGCCGACCCCGCCGGAACCGCCGGGCTCTCCGTCGCGGAGCTCGCGCACCGCTGCGACACCTCGACCACGTCCGTCGTGCGGTTCTGCAAACGACTCGGGTACGAGCATGTGCGCGAGTTGCGCAACCACGTGCTGCGGGAGGTCGAGCGCGAGACGTTCGACACCGCCGCACTCCCCGCCGTGTCCGGCGACATCGACCGCAACGACACCCTCGCCGACATCGTCGCGAAGGTGTCGCTCGCCGAGACGCTCTCCCTCGCCGACACCGCCAAGGTGCTCGACACCGAGGCGCTCCGCGCCACGGTCGAGGCGATCACCTCCTCGACCCGGGTGGACATCTTCGGCGTGGGCGCGAGCTCCATCGTCGGGCTCGACCTCCAGCGCAAGCTCACCCGGATCGGGCGGACGGCGTTGGAGTGGTCCGACCCGCACGCCGCGTGGACCTCGGCCGCCACCCTCGGGCCGGGGAACGTCGCGATCGCCGTCTCGCACACGGGCGCCACGACCGACACCATCGAGTTCCTCCTGCTCGCCCGGCAGGCGGGCGCGACGACCATCGCCATCACCAACCACGCCGGCTCCCCGCTCGCCGGTCAGGCCGACATCGTGCTGACCACCGCGGCGCGCGAGACGGGCTTCCGCTCCGGGGCCCTGGGCAGCCGGATCGCCCAGCTCATGGTCGTCGACTGCATCTTCATCGGGGTCGCGCAGTCCAACTACGACCGCTCGATGGAGGCCCTCCGCGACACCTTCGCCGCCGTGCATCACGTGCGCGCGGGCGGTGCCTGAGATGAGCGCGAGCCGACTCCGCGTCGGGCTGTTCACGGCGTTCGGCGGCCTCGGCGTGACCGCGGCGTTCGTCCCTGCCGTCCTCCCCTCCGCGGAGCGCACGACGGACGCGGACCTGAGTGCCGCCGTGCCCGTCCTCTTCGCAGGCCTCCTCGTGGGGGTACTGCTGTCGGGTCCGCTCCTCGTGCGCCGCCCACCCCGGACGACGCTCGTGCTGGGCAGCCTCCTGCAGGCGGCCGCCATCGTCGGTGTCGCCCTCGCGACGGATCCGGGCGTCTTCATCGCGGCCGCCGCGCTCGCGGGGCTCGGGTTCGGTCTCGTCGAGGCAGCGGGCTCCGTGGCCGCCAAGGCCGCCAGCACCGAAAGCGCGACCGGGGTGCTGAGCGCCCTGATGGGCACGGTCGCCGTGTGCGCCGCCGTCACACCGCTCGTGGTGGCGCTCGGGGCCGGTTCCCGTCCGGCTCTGGCGCTGCTCGCGACCGTACCCCTGGCGACTGTGGCGGTGCTCGCCGGTGCCACCACTCTCGCCCGTTCGACCGAGCCCCCGGCGCGACGGGACGCCCGCTCCCTGCTCGTCCTCCTCCCCTTCGCGCTGGCTCTGCCGCTCTACGTCGGCGTGGAGACCGTCCTGTCCGGCTGGTCGGCCGTGATCCCGGAGCGGGTGCTCGCTATCGAGCCCGCCGCCGCCGCCCTCGGCACCTCCGCCTTCTGGGCACTGATGGCCGTCGGCCGCTTCGGCGCCGCCGCGCTCCGGCGCGCGGCGGTTCCGCCGCTCGCGCTGCTGGCGACCGCGACGGGGGCTGCCGCCGTCCTCCTGGTGCTCGCCGGCGTGCTCCTCGGCGATGAGCCGGTCGCAGCGCTGATCATCCTCGCCGTCGTGGTGGTCCTGCTGGCCCCGAGCTACGGACTCATCCTCGGACTCGCGCTCGACCGTCTCGATCCGGTCCGCAGCGCCGCGGTCACCGGGGCGCTCGTGGCCTGCGGCGCGGTCGGCGGCACGTTCGTGCCCACGCTCGTCCTGCTGATCGGGCGCGACCCGGCGTCGAGCGTCACCTTCCTCGTGTCCGCCGTGGTGTGCGCGGCCATCCCCGTGCTGATGCTCATGACGTCGCGCTCCGGACGCCCCGTCCCGGCGCTGCGGTGACGCACTCTTCCTCCCCCATCGGGTCCGCACGCGACCTCTTCACAGATGCCGGAATTCCGACCGGCGCCCGCACGCCGACCACGTATCGTCGAAGCCACACCCGCACCGAGGAAGGGAGCCCCGTGTCCGCGGACACCGTCACGATCATCGTCAGCGCGATCGGCATCGTGCTCACCCTCGGCGCGAGCCTGTTCGCGGCAGGGGCGTGGATGATCCGTCGCATCGACGAGCGTCTCGGCACCGTCGACCACCGGCTCTCCGCGCGCATCGGCTCCGTCGAAGAGAAGCTCGGCGCCCGCATCGACACCGTCGAAGAGAAGCTCGGCGCCCGCATCGACACCGTCGAAGAGAAGCTCGGCGCCCGCATCGATGCGGTGGCGGCGGACGTCACGGACCTGAAGATCGCCGTCGCCCGGCTCGAAGGGCCCCCGCGACGCCTGCTCGTGTCCGGAAGCTGAGCCTCCCGTCAGCGCAGGACGAGGGCGGCGGCGCCGATCAACGGCCCCTCGTCGCCCAGGCCCGAGCGGACGACGCGGGTGCGACGCGAGTATTCGTGCACGGCGCTGGCGGTGAGAGCCTGCTGGACGAGATCGATGTAGTCCGCCGACACCTGCGAGAAGCCCCCGCCGATGGCGACGACATCGAGGTCGACGAGGGTGGCGGCATCGGCCAGCGCCTCCCCGACGGCGCGGGCCGAGCGCTCGATCGCCGCACGGGCGACGGCGACACCGGCCGCGGCATCCCGAGCCAGGTCCTCCCCGGTCGCGCCGGACCAGCCCTGCTCCCGCGCCCAGGCGGCACTGGCAGGTCCGGAGGCGATCTCCTCGAGAGTGAGCCCGCCCTCGCGGCGCACCTGGCCGAGGTGCCCGGCGTTGCCGCTCGCCCCGGGCACATACGCACCGCCCACGACGAAACCGCCGCCGACGCCGGTGGACACGACGATCGACAACGAGGCTCCCGCCTGCTGCGTCGCCCCCAGCCACGACTCCGCGAGCGCGAGCGCGCCGCCGTCGTGGCCCAGGACCGCCGGGACCTCCCGGCCGAGTGCGGTCGAGGCCGCACGGGCGACCGCGTCGACGAGGCCGAAACCCCGCGCGAGGGGCATGTTCACCGGCAGGATCTCACCGCGGGTCCGATCCACGGGACCCGCGCTGCCGATCCCGGCGCCGACGAGCTCCGCGTCGGCGGGAAGGGCCGCGAGCGCATGCCGCACGATCGCGTCGACCGCCGCCGTCAACGACGCCGACGTCGCCTCACGGCCGGTGGGCTGCCGGCTGCGGCTGCCGGGGACGAGCGCGCCGTCGTCGGCGACGAGGGCGGCCTCCATCTTCGTGCCGCCCACATCGACGGCCAGCGCGTAGCGGGTCACTGCGGGTCGAGCCCGAGGTCGTCGAGGTCGAACGCCGCGCGCCACTCCAGACCCTCGGCCTCGATGGCGGCCTGCGCGCCGGTCTTGCGGTCGACGATCACCGCGACGGCGACGACCTCCGCGCCTTCCTTGCGGAGCGCCTCGACCGCCTTGAGCGCGGACTGCCCGGTGGTCGAGGTGTCCTCCAGCACGACCACGCGCTTGCCCTTCACGTCGGCGCCCTCGATCTGGCGACCGCGGCCATGGTCCTTCGGCTCCTTCCGCACGACGAACGCGTCGAGCGGACGGTCTGTGCCGACCGAGGCATGCAGGACGGCGTTCGCGATCGGGTCGGCGCCGAGCGTCAGACCGCCGACGGCGACGACGTCGAGATCGGCGATCAGGTCGAGCATGATGCGGCCGATCGCCGGGGCGGCGCGGTGGTCGAGGGTGAGCTTGCGCATGTCGACGTAGTACGTCGCCTTCTTGCCGCTGGAGAGGGTGAAATCGCCGTGGAACACCGCCTCGTCCGTGATGAGGGCGAGGAGGGTCCGGCGGTCTGCGTCGAGTGCGGTCACGGCATCCAGTGTAGGAGGCACACCCTAGGCTGGACGCATGCGCTTGGCCACCTGGAACGTCAACTCCATCCGCACCCGCGTCACCCGCACCGTCGAGTTCGCCGTCCGTGAAGACATCGACGTGCTCGCGATGCAGGAGGTGAAGTGCAAGCCGGAGCAGTTCCCGTATGCACCGTTCGAGGAGGCCGGCTACCACGTCGAGGTGCACGGCCTGAATCAGTGGAACGGCGTCGCGATCGCGAGCCGACTGCCCGTCACCGACGTGCGCACCGCGTTCGACGGCATGCCCGGGTTCGCGAAGGGCCACGAGGGCCCCGACGCCCCGCAGGAGGCGCGCGCCCTGGGCGTCATGGTCGACGGCGTGCGCGTCTGGAGCCTGTACGTGCCCAACGGCCGCTCGCTCGACGACCCGCACTACGCCTACAAGCTGCACTGGCTCGAGCAGCTCAAGCGGTCCACCGCGGCCGAGCTGTCGGCGAACCCCGACCTCCCGCTCGCCCTCGTCGGCGACTTCAACATCATCCCGTTCGACCATGACAACGGCGATCCCGACATCGTGGTCGGCCGGTCCACCCACGTGTCCCCCGCCGAGCGCGACGCGTTCTTCGCCCTGACCGACGCGGGGGTGACCGATGTGGTGCGTCCGCTGCTCCCCGAGGGCTACACCTACTGGGACTACCAGCGGCTGAAGTTCCCGCGCAACGAGGGCATCCGCATCGACTTCATCCTCGGCTCGAAGACGTTCGCCGATGCCGTCACCGGCGCGTCGATCCACCGCAACGAGCGCAAGGGCGAGCAGCCCAGCGACCACGTGCCCGTGGTGGTCGATGTGGACTTCGGCGGCGACGACGCCGACGACGATCTGCCGATGATCTTCTCCTGACCCTTCGACAGGCTCAGGCCCTTCGACAGGCTCAGGGACCCATCGCATGGCAGACTCAGGGACCCATTCCGTGCGGCTGATCGCGACCGACCTCGACGGCACGCTGCTCGACAGCTCATCCGCGGTGTCGCCGCGCACCCGTGCGGCGCTCGATGCCGCGCGGGACGCCGGTGTCGCGGTGGTGCCGGTCACCGCCCGCCAGCCCATCGGCCTTCGCGTGATCGCCGCCGACGCCGGATTCGACGGGTGGGCGCTGTGCGGCAACGGCGCGTACGCGACGCATCTCGCCGAGGGCCGCATGCTGTTCGCCGAGGAGCTGCCGCCCGCGACCCTTCGCACCGTCGCCGACGCGCTGCGCGCCAGCGTTCCCGGCCTGCTCTTCGCGAGCGTACGGGAGGGCGGCGAGACGTTCGTCGCGCAGCACGGCTACGCGACGATCGCGCAGCTGTCCGACCACAAGCGCGACCCCGCGACGATGGGCGGCGTCCCGCTGGACGAGGTGCTGGCCGCGCCGACGCTCAAACTCGTGATCCGGCACCCCGAGCTCGCGCCCGCCGCACTCTTCGAGACCCTGCGGTCCCTCGGGCTCACCGGCTTCGAGGCCACGCTGTCCGGCGCCCCGTTCGTCGAGGTCATGGCGCAGGGCGTCACGAAGGCCACGGGACTCGCGCGCCTCTGCACCCACCTCGGCATCGATCGCTCCGACGTCGTGGCGTTCGGAGACGCCCTCAACGATGTCGAGATGCTCCGCTGGGCCGGTCACGGCGTGGCGATGGCGCACGCGGAACCCGTCGTGCAGGAGGCCGCGGACGAGACCACCGCGACCAACGACGAGGACGGCGTGGCCCGCGTGATAGAGCGCCTGCTCGGCTATCGGGCTATCGCCTCTCGGGCGAATACCTGACAAATCGATTCACCCGACACATCGATATTGCGGGCGGAGCATGCGGGTGGTCGTACCCGTCGCGTTCGCCACCGTCTGCACGTTCACCGTCCCCTCCAGGTTCGAGAACCACCACGTCAGCGTTGTGCCACCGCTACCGCAGAAGTGCGCCGACGAGAGTGAAGATGCCGAAGCCGATGAAGAGTATCCCGACGATGAGCATCCTCATCGGCGTCCTCCCGGGCGGCATCGCATCATCAGCTAACGGCTCCCCGTACATCCTCTCCACGCCGTGATGGAAGATCTGGGAAACAGACCTGCGGAAGAGCATCAGGGCAAGCCCGATCACGATCAGTATCGGTCCGATCACTGACTCAGCAGACACGTGCAGTCCCGGGAGCGAAGCTCATAGGTGGTGCCATCGGAGAACTGCTACCCCGCACACGCCGTGCGGCAGCATCCTCCGCTTCATCCCGCGATGGACTGAAGTCAACGAAGGTCTCGTCACAGAACGGTTCGCGAAGCTCGGACCAGTCGGAGCCCGAGAACCGTCCTGCCCCAGGCAGGAAGACCGCTTCTCCGTCGACGCTACGAACGTGAAGTACACCGTCGTCGTCCACCTCCCAACGCGCATCGCCAGCATCTCCCTCGCTGGCGTCAGCGACACAAAGCCGGGCGTCAGCAGACGTTTCGATGTGCCCTAATGAGATTCCCGACAGTTGGGCAGTTCCGTCCGCGTAGAGCTCGATGGTTGTGTTGGCGGCATCCGGGACGTCTGGGTCCTTCGATCGCTGCCAGCTGATCGGGAACTCGAACTGATCGCCGGGCCCCGGTGTCTTCGTGAGAGCAGGAATGACCAAGACCGCGCATATCACCACGAGGAAGATGGCCACCCCCGCCCTCACTACTCCCCACAGCACGGTTTTATTCACTTGCACGCGATCTCTCCACAGTGCTTCAGAATGAAGTTGTAGTACTGAGTACTGGATCGTATTGCACTCGGCGCTCTTCATGTCGCTTCATACTTCCGACCTTCGCCGTCGTGTCCGTTCGCCCGGTTCTGGTCCGGCCGCGCGTCGACGCGCGGCGGTCGCAGACCGCGGAGAGCCAGGGCGCCTGCCCCCGCCGTGAGCGCCGCGATGACGCCGATTCCGACCGCCGGCACCGTCGCCGTCGCCACGGCCCCGGCGACCAACGGGCCACCCGCGTCGCCCAGCTCCCGACCCAGTTCCGCACTGCCCATCGTGCGTCCCATGCGTTCCGCGGGCGTCGATGCCGCCAAGTGCGAGAACGCCACCGGCGTCGCCAGGCCCACCCCGGCGCCGACCAGCACGCCCGTGACGCACAGCACGATCGGCGTCACCCACAGCGCGGTGAGCCCGATGCCGAGGCCGATCAGGAGCAGCCCGCCGACGGCCCCGAGACGGACGGAGAGCCGACCGCGGTCGTGCGCCGCGCCGACGAACGGCTGCACGATGCTCGACACGATCGCCAGCACCGTGACGATCGCCATGCTGCCCACCGTGCCGAGCCCGGCCTGTCGCCCGAGCAGCGGGAGGAATCCCACGGCCACGGCGAGCGCACCGGTCGTGGCCGCCAGCACGAGCGTGGGGACGAGGAACCCCGGGGCGATGAGCTCCCGGCCGAGGTCGACGAGGGTCACCCGCTTCCGGGGCAGCACCGGCACGGCGGGGACGGCGAGGAGCACCCATCCGGCTGCCGCGAGTCCGAGCACGGCGAGGGCCCAGAACAGTGCAGGGATCCCTCCCACGACCACGAGCACCGCGCCGAGCAGCGGGCCGAGGGCGTAGCCGAGACTCTTCCAGGAGCCGTAGCGCCCGAAGTACCGGCCACGCGACGCCTCGTCCGTCAACCGCGCCACCGCAGCGGACGAGGCCGGCGAGAACGCGGAGGCCGCGGCTCCCTGGCCGAAGCGCGCGATCACGAGACCGACCATGCCGGGGGCCAGAGCTCCGACCACCGAGAACGCGGCGAAGGCCAACAGCCCGCCGATGATCACGGGACGCACGCCGACCCGGTCGCTGAGGGCGCCGAAGAGCGGTTTCAGCAACACCTCGGCGAGGTCGTACAGCGCGAGCGTGAAGCCGAAGGCCAGCAGCGTCCAGCCGATGTCCTCGGTCTCGGCGCCGAGGGCCGCGGCGATGCCGTGCGCGCCGAACGCGGTGGTGAACCCGGCGAGGTAGAGCGGTGCCAGGCGCGGGCGCGGCGAGGAGGTCACACCTGATCCTGGCAGACGTACCTCCCGCGTCCGTCGCACGGGGGATGCCGCGCGACAGCCCCCGCCCTACGGTGGAGAGATGGCCTTCACCCGGACGCCGACCCTGCGCGACCAGCGCGGCGACCTCCTCCTCGCGCTCGTCCTCTTCGTCGGCGCGATCCTCAGCGCGGCGCTCTCCTCCATCGCCCAGGTCTACGGCGACGAGCAGGCTCCGCTGTGGACCGCGCTCGTCTACGCCGTCGCCGTGGCGGCGCCGCTCGGGTTCCGCCGACGCTGGCCCGGCACCGTGGCCGTCGTGGTGTCGCTGGCCTACTTCACGGCTGTGACGATCCGGGTGCCGGAGATCTACGTCGGCAACATCGCGATGTTCATCGCGCTCTACACGGTCGGCGCCTGGATGAACGATCGCCGGAAGGCCCTCGTCGTCCGCGTCGCCATCATCGTCGGCATGTTCGTGTGGCTCCTCATCACCATGTACCGCGACGCCATCAGCGAGGCCGACAAGGCGGACGTCGTCGCCGGGGCCATGTCGCCCTACGTGGCGTTCATGCTCATCCAGATCCTCCTCAACGCCCTGTACTTCGGCGGTGCCTATTACTTCGGCGAGCGTTCCTGGGCGGCAGCCGAGCAGCGCACCGTGCTGGAGGAGCGCACCCGCGAACTGGAGCGCGAGCGCGAGGTCACCGCGGCGCAGGCGGTGGCCCTCGACCGGGTGCGGATAGCCAGGGAGCTGCACGACGTCGTCGCCCACCACGTGTCGGTGATGGGCGTGCAGGCGGGCGCCGCGCGCCTCGTGCTCGAGAGCGATCCTGCCCAGTCGGCGCGCATCCTCTCCGGGATCGAGTCCTCCGCGCGGGACGCGATCCAGGAGCTGCGCCAGCTGCTGGAGACGCTGCGCACTCCCGGCGGCGACACGACCGAGTCGGCGTCGACCGTCTCCCTCGACGACATCGCGGCGCTCGCGCAGGCATCGACCGAGGCGGGTCTCCCCACCGCGTACACCGTGATCGGCGATCCGGTGCCCGTCCCCTCGCTCGTCGCCGTGAACCTGTACCGGATCGCACAGGAATCGCTGACCAACGCCCGTCGGCACGCCGGACCGGGGGCGACCGCGGACGTGCGCGTGCGCTACGACGACGACGGCGTGGAGGTCGAGGTCGTGAACACCGGCCGCGCCATCGCCCACCTGCGACCCGGTCTCGGACAGCTCGGGATGCGCGAGCGCGCGGCGGCCTCCGGCGGCACCGTCGAGGTCACTCCGCGCGTCGCCGGGGGTCTGCGGGTCCGGGCGCGGGTGCCGCTCGGCACGGCCGTGCCGGAGGGCGCACGATGACCGCGCCGATCCGAGTGCTCCTCGTCGACGACCACGCCCTCCTCCGCGCGGGATTCCGCACGATCCTCGACACCCAGCCCGACATCGCCGTCGTGGGCGAGGCCTCGACGGGAGCCGAGGCCGTCGCGCAGGCCGCCGTGCTGCGCCCCGACGTCATCACGATGGACGTGCAGATGCCCGACATGGACGGGATCGAGGCGACGCGCCGCCTCGTCGCCGACCCGTCGGTGGGCGCCGCGATCGCGATCGTGACGACGTTCGACCGCGACGACTATCTCTATCAGGCGCTCGAAGCCGGCGCGAGCGGATTCCTCCTCAAGAACGCGGGCGCCGAGGATCTCATCTCCGCGGTGCGCGCTCTCGCGGCCGGGGACGGCATGCTGGCACCCGAGGTGACCCGCCGCGTCCTCACCCGCTTCGCCGGAGCGACCCCGGAAGCCGGCGCCGCTCCCGCCCGCGCGGTGGCGAAAGCGCCCGCGACGGCCGTACTCGCGGAGCCGCTGACCGAGCGGGAGGCCGAGGTGCTGACCCTGCTCGCCGACGCCCGCAGCAACGCCGAGATCGCCCGGGCTCTGTTCATCGGCGAGGCCACCGTGAAGACCCATGTCTCGCGCATCCTCCAGAAGCTCGGTGCCAGGGACCGCGTGCAGGCCGTCGTGCTCGCGCATCGGATGGGGCTGGCCTGACCGGAGGCGGACCGCTCCCCCGCGATACTCTCGGAGCCATGCCCGCCGCCGTCCCCGTAACCCGTCCGATCGTCGCCGGGATCGTCACGGCACTGGTCGGGTTCACGAGCTCCTTCGCGGTGGTGCTCACGGGGCTCGACGCCGTGGGCGCGTCGGCGGCGCAGGCGGCCAGCGGACTCCTCGCCGTGAGCCTCGCGATGGGGCTCGCCTGCATCGTGCTGGCCTGGCGCTACCGGATGCCGATCACGGCCGCGTGGTCCACCCCCGGTGCCGCACTGCTCGTGGCGACCGGCAGCGTCGAGGGCGGCTGGCCCGCCGCCGTCGGAGCCTTCCTCGTGACGGCGTCCCTCATCCTCCTCACGGCGCTCTGGCCCGCGCTTGGCGCTCTGATCGCGCGGATCCCGCCGTCGATCGCCCAGGCCATGCTGGCAGGGGTGCTGCTGCCGCTCTGCCTCGCGCCGATCACCGGGGTCGTCGCGAACCCGTGGGGTGTGCTCCCGGTCGTGCTGACCTGGCTGCTCTTCGCCCGTCTGGCTCCCCGGTGGGCAGTGCCGCTGGCCTTCGCCGCCGCGGCCGCGGTCGTCGCTCTGTCGCTGGTCTCCGCCGGGACCCCCGTCGACCCGGCCGTCCTCCTGCCGCGGTTCGAGCTGACGATGCCGGCCTTCACGGTCGGGGCCCTGGTCGGCATCGCGCTGCCGCTGTTCATCGTGACCATGGCGTCGCAGAACGTGCCGGGTATCGCGATCATGCGCAGCTTCGGCTACGAGGTCCCGTGGCGTCCGGCGATGCTCGTGACCGGTCTCGGCACGGCGCTCGGCGCTCCGGCGGGCGGTCATGCGATCAACCTCGCCGCCATCAGCGCGGCCCTCGCCGCGTCCCCCGACGCCGACCCCGACCCCACCCGGCGCTGGCTCGCCGGTGTCTCGACCGGAGCGTCCTACCTTGTGCTGGGCGCGTTCTCCGCCGCCTTCGCCACGCTCGTCGTGCTCGCCCCGACGGCGGTGATCCCGGCGGTCGCGGGGCTGGCGCTGTTCGGCGCCTTCGGCGCGGCCGTCCAGCAGGCGATCGACGACCCCGGTGAGCGGCTCCCCGCGGTCGTCACGTTTCTCGTCGCCGCCTCCGGCATCGCGGTGCTCGGGGTGAGCGCGGCGTTCTGGGCGTTGGTCGCCGGCCTGCTCGTGCGCACGGTGCTGCACGCCGGCCGTCCGCCCCGCGGCTGATCCGTCGCAGTCCCCCCTGTGGGGGATGCCCCGCCCCGCCCGTGCTCAATAGCGTGAAGATCATGCGGATCACCTTCGGACGGAGCACCACGACATGACAACCGGACTGCTGGAACTCTCCGGCATCACCAAGAGCTACGGCAGCCGCCGGGTGCTGGACGACGTGTCGTTCACGGTCGCGCCGGGCCGCCTCACCGGCTTCGTCGGCGGCAACGGCGCCGGCAAGACCACGACCATGCGCATCATCCTCGGCCTGCTGTCGTCGGACGGCGGACGGGTCGACCTCGATGGGGCGCCCCTCACCACCAGCGACCGCCGCCGCTTCGGCTACATGCCCGAGGAGCGCGGCCTGTATCCGAAGATGAAGGTCCTGGAGCAGATCGTCTACCTCGCGCGCCTGCACGGATTCAGCAAGCCGGAGGCGACGGAGCGGGCGACCGCGCTGCTCACGGAGCTCGGGCTCGGCGAGCGCCTCGACGACACGATCGAGTCGCTGTCACTGGGCAACCAGCAGCGCGCGCAGATCGCCGCGTCGCTCGTGCACGACCCCGAGGTGCTGATCCTCGACGAGCCCTTCTCCGGCCTGGACCCCCTCGCGGTGGACGTCGTCGCCGGGGTCCTGCAGGCCAGCGCGGCCCGCGGCGCCTCGATCCTCTTCTCCTCGCACCAGCTCGACGTGGTCGAGCGTCTCTGCGACGATCTCGTCATCCTCGCCGGGGGCACCATCCGGGCCGCCGGATCCCGGGACGGACTCCGCGCCGAGCACGCCCGCGACCGGTACGAGCTGGTCTCCGCGGGGGACGCCGGGTGGCTGCGCACCGAGCCCGGGGTCACGGTCGTCGACTTCGAGGGCGGCTACGCGCTCTTCGACGCGGACGGCCCCGACACCGCGCAGCGTGTGCTGCAGTCGGCGGTCGCGCGCGGCGACGTCGCGAGCTTCGCACCCAAGCACCCCTCCCTCGCCCAGATCTTCAAGGAGGTCATCCAGTGAACGCCTCGACCCCCGCACGGAACGGCATCTGGCTGGTCGCCGAGCGGGAGATCGGCTCCAAGCTCCGCAGCAAGGCGTTCCTGATCTCGACCGGCATCCTGCTGCTCATCGCCCTCGCCGGCGTGCTGTTCGGCGGCTTCGCGAGCCAGAACAACGACGCCATGCCGGTGGCCGTGACCTCGGAGACCGCGGGCGCCGTGTCCGCCCTGCCCGACGTCGAGGTGACCGAGGTCGCCTCCCGCGCCGAGGCCGAGGAGCTGGTCCGCGAGGGCGACGTCGATGCGGCGGTGCTCGCGGGCGACAACGCCGCGGGCCACACGATCGTCGCCCTGGAGGATGCCCCCGGTTCGCTCGTGTCCGGGCTGTCCCTCTCGCCCGAGATCGTGATCCTCGAGCCGGTGACCACCAACCCGCTGCTGCGCTACTTCATCGCGATCGCGTTCGGGCTCGTGTTCATGATGGCCGCGGCCACGTTCGGCGGCACCATCGCCCAGAGCGTGGTCGAGGAGAAGCAGACCAGGGTGGTCGAGGTGCTGCTGTCGGCGATCCCCGCGCGCACCCTGCTCGCCGGCAAGGTCATCGGCAACACGGTGCTCGCGATGGGGCAGATCCTCGCCCTCGCGGCCGTCGCCACCATCGGCCTCATCGTGACGGGTCAACGCGAGGTTCTGACCACCCTCGGCGCCCCCATCATCTGGTTCGCGGTGTTCTTCCTCTTCGGGTTCATCCTGCTCGCGGCGATGTTCGCGGCGGCCGCCTCCATGGTCTCCCGCCAGGAGGACATCGGCTCGACGACGACCCCCATCACGATGCTCATCATGGCGCCGTACGTGCTGGTGATCGTGTTCAACGACAACCCGTTGGTGCTGACGATCATGTCGTACGTGCCGTTCTCGGCTCCGGTCGGCATGCCGATGCGTCTCTTCGTCGGTGAGGCGCAGTGGTGGGAGCCGCTGCTGAGCCTCGCGATCCTCCTGGCGAGCTGCGTCGCGGCGATCGTCGTCGGCGCGAAGATCTACGAGAACTCCCTGCTCCGGATGGGCTCGCGGGTGAAGCTCTCCGAGGCTCTGCGCGGCTGACTCCCGAGACCCCGCTTTCGCGTCGAGACCCCCTGCTGCACACGCGTGCAGCAGGGGGTCTCGGCGTGTAGCCGGGGTCTCGGCGTCAGAGGATGCCCTCGGAGAGCGTGGTCGGGTTGCCGAAGCGGTGGTTGGTGATCGACACGGCCTGTTCGTGCAGGAACGGGAGCATCTCCACCCGGCCCGCTCCGGTCACGGCGTGCGACCAGACCGCGACGTCGGGGCTGCCGTCGAGGGCCGTGTGCAGCGCGCCGGCGTCGCCGCCCACGAGCCGCACCCGCTGCCACGACCGGGCCCCCTTCGCGTAGCGCTTGGTCCACGCGGCGTCCGACTCGGTCTTCACGGTCACGCCCTGCGCCTTGAGCGCCTTCTCCACCCTGGTCGGCAGCGACGCGGCCGACACGGTGAACGGGCTGCCGCTGCGCAGGGCAGCGGCGAGCACGCGGACCCCCTCGGCGAGCGGCGCGTCCTCGGCGATGCGCACGTCGACGGCCACCGGACGGTACCGGAACACGTTGCGCTCGACGCCGAGTCCGGACTTGTCGCTCACGGCTCCGAACTCGTCGATCCACGCGCGCTCGTCGGCGGCCGCGGCACGGTGCAGCCACTCGATGCCCACGGGGTCGAGCTCGGGAGCAGCGGCCTCCAGCAGCCCGGTCACCGCGGGGGTCACCGCCGCGCCCGGAGCCGCGGCGGGCAGCTCGCCCGCACGCCACTCGCCCAGACCGAAGAGGTAGTTCGGGCCGCCGGCCTTGGCCCCGGCACCCACCGCCGAGCGCTTCCAGCCGCCGAACGGCTGACGCTGCACGATGGCGCCGGTGATCCCTCGGTTCACGTACAGGTTGCCCGCTTCGACGCGGTCCAGCCAGGTCGCGACCTCGGCGGAGTCCAGCGAGTGCAGCCCCGCGGTGAGGCCGTAGTCGACCGCGTTCTGCAGCCGGATGGCCTCATCGAGGTCCTTCGCGTGCATGATGCCGAGCACCGGACCGAAGAACTCGGTCAGGTGGAAGTACGAGCCCTCGCGCACGCCGGTCTTCACCCCCGGCGTCCACTGCTTCCCCTCGTCATCGAGCTTCCGGGGCTCCACCAGCCAGCGCTCGCCCTTGTCGAGAGTGGTGAGCGCGGTGAGGAGCTTGCCGTTCGCGGGCTCGATGATCGGCCCCATCTGCGTGGCGGGGTCGTCGGGAAGCCCGACGCGCATCGAGGTGACCGCGTCCACGAGCTGCCGCTCGAAGCGCTTCGAGTCCGCCACCGACCCGACGAGGATCGCCAGCGACGCGGCCGAGCACTTCTGCCCCGCGTGGCCGAACGCGCTGCGGGCGACGTCGGCGGCGGCGAGGTCGAGGTCGGCCGACGGCGTCACGATGATCGCGTTCTTGCCGCTGGTCTCGGCGAGCAGCGGCAGGTCGGCCCGGAAGGAGCGGAAGAGCTGTGCGGTCTCGTAAGCCCCGATGAGGATGACCCGATCGACCTGGGGGCTCGCCACCAGGCGGGTGCCCAGGTCGCGGGAGGCGAGGTCGACGAGGGCGAGCAGATCGCGCGGGACGCCCGCGGCCCACAGCGCCTCGACCATCACGGCGCCGCACCGCTGGGTGAGCTTGGCGGGCTTGATGATCACGCCGGATCCGGAGGCGAGGCCGGCCAGCACCCCGCCGGCGGGGATAGCCACGGGGAAGTTCCACGGCGGCGTGACCACGGTCACCTTCGACGGCACGAACTCGGCGCCGGGGATGGCCTCGAGATCCTTCGCGCGCTCGGCGTAGTAGTGCGCGAAGTCGATCGCCTCGCTGACCTCGGGGTCGGCCTCGGCGATGGTCTTGCCTGCTTCGTGCGCCATGATCTCCAGCAGCTCGCCGCGGCGGGCGGCGAGCTCGTCGCCCGCGCGGTGCAGGACGGCGGCGCGCTCGGCGGCGGGAAGCGCTGCCCATTTCTCGGCGGCGGACGTGGCGGCCGCGAACACGGCGTCCAGCTCGGCGTCGGTCTCGATGCGGGCCGCGGCGATCGCGTCCCGGCCGAGCGTCGAGGAGACCGAGCGCTGCAGGATCTCCCGGCCCCACGCGCGGTTCGCGGCGAGCGCGGGATCGGTGTCGGGCTCGTTCGCGAAGCCGTCCGTCGTGGCGGCGGGGCGCGGAGCCGTGCGGTCCTGCGTGCGGTTCGAGCCCGGCACCGACGGGTCGGCGACGAGCGCGGCGAGCGAGCGCTCGAAGCGCTCCCGCTCGCGGGTGAGCAGGGTCGGGTTCGAGGCCAGCTCGAACACGGCCGACATGAAGTTCTCGGGGCTCGCGTTCTCCTCGAGGCGCCGCACGAGGTAGGCGATGGCGACGTCGAACTCCGCCGGGTTCACGACCGGCGTGTAGAGCAGGAGACGGCCGACGTCCTTGCGGACGGCCTCGGCCTGCCCGGTCGCCATGCCGAGCAGCATCTCGTACTCCACGAGGGCGCCCTTCTGCCCCTGGGTCCCTGAGGCCGCGCTCCCCTGGGTCCCTGAGCCTGTCGAAGGGCCGGTCACACCACGGGCCTTCGCCAGCAACCACGTGTACGCGATGTCGAAGAGGTTGTGACCGGCGACGCCGATACGCACGGCGTCGAGCCGCTCGGGCGTCATCGCCCAGTCGAGCACGCGCTTGTAGTTCGTGTCGGAGTCCTGCTTGGTGCCGTAGGTCGCGAGCGGCCAGCCGTGCACCTTCGCGTCGACCTCCTCCATCGCGAGGTTCGCGCCCTTGACGACGCGCACCTTGATCGGCGCTCCGCCCTTGGCGCGGCGCGCAGCCGCCCACTCCTGGAGCCGCTGCATGGCGCCGAGCGCGTCCGGGAGATACGCCTGCAGCACGATGCCCGCCTCGAGGTCCTCCAGGCCCGGCTGGTCGAGGATGCTCGTGAAGGCCGCGATCGTCAGGTCGAGGTCGCGGTACTCCTCCATGTCGAGGTTGATGAACTTCTGCGTCCCGGTGCGGGCCCCCTTCGCCTCGGCCTTCGCCGCGAGCCGGTACAGCGGGGTGAGCTTCTCGACGACGTCGGCGACGGCCTCGTCGAACGACCACATGGAGAGCTGGCTGACGACGCTCGAGACCTTGATCGAGACGTAGTCGACGTCCGGACGGGCGAGGAAGTCGTACGTGCCCTGCAGCCGACGTCCCGCCTCGCGCTCGCCGAGCACGGCCTCGCCGAGGAGGTTGAGGTTGAGACGGTTGCCGGTCTTGCGGAGCTTCGCGATCGCGGGTCCGAGCTTGGACGGCGTGGCGTCGAGCACGAGGTGGCCGACCATGGCGCGCAGCACGCGCCGCGAGATCGGCACGACGACGTTCGGGAGCTTCGGCGCCCAGAACCCGCCGGCCTTGATGGCGGCCCGGAGGTAGCCGGGAAGCAGCGTGGGCGTGATGTCGGAGAGCTCGGCGAGCTTGCGGCCGGCGACCCGCAGATCCTCCGGACGCATGACGCCGTCGACGAAGCCGACGGTGAAGGCCAGACCGTTCGGGTCCTTGAGCACCTCGGAGAGGCGCTGGGCGGCCGGTTCGACCGGGTGGGTCTCGCTCTCGGCGAGCCAGCGCTGCACGAGCGCGGCGACCTCTTCGGTGCGGGGGGTGGTGTCGTCGATGACGGTCATGAAGCGGGGGTACCTTCCTCGGCCTCGCACACCCGGGTGTCGTGTGCGGCTGGATCATTGTCCAGCCGCTCGGTAGGCTCCGTCTATCAACCGATTCGAGTGGATTCTGTTCACTCATCCCGAACGATCGGAACGGCCGTGCTCGATGTCCATCGCCTGCGTCTGCTGGTGGAGCTGTCGCGCCGCGGCACGCTCTCCGCCGTGGCCGATGCGCTGTCCTACAGCAAGGCCTCCGTGTCGCAGCAGCTCGCCGCGCTGGAGCGCGATGTCGGGGTGCCGCTGCTGCGTCGGGTCGGGCGCGGCGTGCAGTTCACACCGCAGGGGAACGTGCTCGTGGCCGAGGCCATCGGCATCCTCGATCAGCTCGAACACGCCCAGGTCGCCGTCGCAGAATCGCTCACCGAGGTGACCGGCACCGTGCGCCTCGCGGTGTTCCAGTCCACCGCGCACTCCCTGCTGCCCCGCGCCCTCGCAGCCCTCGGCGAGCGCCACCCCGCCCTGCGCGTCGAGGTGACCGAGCGCGACCCCGAGTCGGGACTGGTGGGCGTCTCCAGCCGCGACTACGACCTCATCCTCGCGGAGCAGTATCCGGGCCACACGCGCCCCATCCACGCCGACCTCGACCGCGTCGTGCTCGCGCACGATGCCATCGCCCTCGCCCGGCGCCCCGGAGCCCCGGGGGTCGCCGATCCCGTGGCCGCCCTGTGGGCGACCCGCGCCGAGCCGTGGGTGCTCGAACCCGCCGGGACCGCATCCCGCGCCTGGGCCGAGCAGCTCTGCCGCACCGCCGGGTTCGAGCCCGACGTGCGCTTCGAGCTCGCCGACCTCACCGCGCACGTCCGGCTCATCCACGCCGGGCTCGCGGTGGGGCTCCTCCCCGAGCTCGTGTGGGCGGGCGACACCCCGACGGTCGACCTCGCCCCGCTCCCGCAGGAACCGCGCCGGGAGATCTTCTCCTCCGCGCGGCGGGTGTCCGCGGACGCCCCCTCGATCCGCGCCGTCCGCGCCGCGCTCGCCGACGCCGCCTCCCGCAACCTCCTGGACTGACGCGAACCGACCTCCGGGAATATGCATGCACATGCATCGGTTCATCCTCCGTGTACGCGGACGACGGTGTCCGATCCCCTCCGTCCGAAAGGCACTTCCGTGAGCACTCCCGTCATCGACCGCACCGCCCCGACCGAGCACCCCGTCCTCGACGTCCTCGCCGGCCGCTGGAGCCCCCGCGCGTACGACGCGCAGCATCCGATCGACGAGGCCAAGCTCGCCACCGCGCTCGAGGCCGCCCGCTGGAGCCCCTCCGCCAACAACATCCAGCCGTGGCGCTTCATCGTCGCCCGCCGCGGCACCGCCCTGCACGCCCAGATCGTCGACGCGCTCATGGGCTTCAACCAGGCCTGGGCCGGCAACGCGGCCGTGCTCGTCGTCGCGATCGCCGAGACCGCGACCGCCGACGGCACGCCGATCAGCCACGCGTTCTACGACCTCGGCCAGGCCGTGGCGCACTTCTCCGTGCAGGCCCACCACGACGGCCTCGTCGTGCACCAGATGAGCGGCTTCGACCCCGAGGTCGTCCGCGAGTTCGCCGACCTGGAGGCGCGCTTCACCCCCGCCACCGTCATCGCCGTCGGCGAGTTCGGCGACATCGAGGCCCTGCCGGAGGTGCTGCAGGAGCGCGAGGTCGCCCCGCGCGTGCGTCGTCCGATCGCGGAGACGGTCGTCCTCAGCGCCTGAGCATCGACACCCGAAAGGCCCGGTATGCGTCGCGCATACCGGGCCTTCTCGCTGTGTGCCGGTCGGGATCAGTCGTCGAGCAGCTCCGCCTCGATCACGTCGTCCTCCTCCACCTCCGGCTCGGGGGTCGTCGCCGTGAGCACGAGGCCCGTGCCGTCGGCCGCCACGTCCACGCGGACGGTGTCGCCGTCGTGCACGCCACCCGAGAGGAGGGCGGTCGCGAGCTTGTTCTGCACCTCGGTCTGGATGAGGCGACGCAGCGGGCGGGCGCCGAACACCGGGTCGTAACCGCGCTCGGCCAGCCACGACCGCGCCCCAGGAGTGACCGCCAGCGTGAGGCGACGATCGCGCAGCCGGTCGTGCAGCTGGTCGACCGACAGCTCCACGATCTGCGCGAGGTCGTCCTCGGTGAGCGCCTGGAACATCACGATGTCATCGAGACGGTTCAGGAACTCGGGCCGGAACGCCTGGCGCACGAGCGCCATCACCTGCTCCCGCTTCTCCTCCACGGAGAGCACGGGGTCGATGAGGATCGGCGAGCCCAGGTTGGAGGTCAGGATGAGGATCACGTTCGAGAAGTCGACCGTGCGCCCCTGCCCGTCGGTCAGCCGACCGTCGTCGAGCACCTGCAGCAGCACGTCGAACACCTCGGGGTGCGCCTTCTCGACCTCGTCGAGCAGGATCACGCTGTAGGGACGACGCCGCACGGCCTCGGTCAGCTGACCGCCCTGCTCGTAGCCGACATACCCGGGAGGGGCGCCGACGAGCCGGGAGACCGAGTGCTTCTCGCCGTACTCCGACATGTCGATGCGCACCATGGCGTGCTCGTCGTCGAAGAGGAACTGCGCGAGCGCCTTGGCCAGCTCGGTCTTGCCGACACCGGTCGGTCCGAGGAAGAGGAACGAGCCCGTGGGACGACCGGGATCGCTGATGCCCGCGCGCGAGCGGCGCACGGCGTCGGACACCGCCTTGACGGCATCCTTCTGGCCGATGAGGCGCTTGCCGAGCTCGTTCTCCAGGTGCAGCAGCTTCTCGCTCTCCCCCTGCAGCAGCCGCCCGACCGGGATGCCCGTCCAGGCCGCGATCACGGCCGCGATGTCCTCCTCGGTGACCTGCTCGTTCACCATACGCGGCTCGCTCGAGGCGGTGGCCTCGGCCTGCTCCGCCTCCGCGATGTCACGCTCCAGGCGCTTGATCGTCTCGTACTCCAGCTTCGACGCCTTCGTGTAGTCGGCGTTGCGCATGGCGAGGTCGCGCTGGGTGATCGCGTCGTCGAGCTGCTTCTTCAGCTCACCGACGCGGTTGAGACCCTGCCGTTCCCGCGCCCACCGGGCTTCGAGTCCGGCGAGCTCCTTCTCGAGCTCGACGAGGTTCTCCCGGAGGGTGCCGAGACGCTCCTTGGACGCGGCGTCCTTCTCCCGCTTGAGCGCGAGCTCCTCCAGCTTCAGCCGGTCGACCTGGCGCTTGAGCTGGTCGATCTCGACCGGAGAGGAGTCGATCTCCATCTTCAGTCGCGACATCGACTCGTCGATCAGGTCGATGGCCTTGTCCGGGAGCTGCCGCGCGGGCAGGTAGCGGTTGGAGAGGGAGGCCGCGGCCACGAGGGCGCTGTCGGAGATGGTCACCCCGTGGTGCGCCTCGTAGCGGCCTTTGAGCCCGCGGAGGATCGCGATCGTGTCCTCGACGGTTGGCTCGCCGACGTACACCTGCTGGAAGCGGCGCTCGAGGGCGGCATCCTTCTCGATGAACTCGCGGTACTCGTTGAGCGTGGTGGCGCCGATGAGCCGCAGCTCGCCGCGGGCCAGCATCGGCTTGAGCATGTTCGACGCCGCGACCGAGCCCTCGCCGCCGCCCGCACCCATGAGCACGTGCAGCTCGTCGATGAACGTGATGACCTGGCCGTCCGACTCGGTGATCTCCTTGAGGACCTGCTTCAGGCGCTCCTCGAACTGGCCGCGGTACATGGCGCCCGCGACGAGAGCGGAGATGTCGAGCGAGACGAGCTCCTTGTCCTTGAGGGACTCCGCGACGTCGCCCGCGACGATGCGCTGCGCGAGCCCTTCGACCACCGCCGTCTTGCCGACGCCGGGCTCGCCGATCAGCACCGGGTTGTTCTTGGTGCGACGAGTGAGCACCTGGCTGACGCGCCGGATCTCACTGTCCCGTCCGATGACGGGGTCGAGCTTGCCCTCGCGGGCGCGGTCGGTCAGGTTGATGCCGAACTGCTCGAGGGCGGACTGCTGTTCCTGGTTCGGGGATCCGGTCTGCGGGGTGGTCATGCGCTCCTCCTGGAGATGCTCCTTCTGAAAGTTGAGTTTGGTTGACTCAAGTTTAGCATTCGGCGGTGCGTGACTCCACCGCCCCTCACCTCTCGCGGGCGACCTCGTCCCAGACGGCCGCCGCCACCTCGCGCTTGCTCCCCGCCGCGGTCCGCGCCACGACCCCGCCGGGCCCGAGTATGTGCACGGCGTTCTCGCCGCGCTCGAACCCCTGCTCCCAGCCGACCTCGTTCACCACCAGCAGGTCGACCCCCTTGCGCTCCTGCTTGCCGCGGGCGCGGGCGAGCATCTCCGCCTCATCCTCGGGCGTCTCCGCCGCGAACGCGACGATGAGCTGTCCCGCGCCTCGCTTCTCGACGAGCGCGGCGACGATGTCCTCGTTCTCGACGAGCTCGATGGTGCCGACCCCGCCGCGGTCCTTGGTGAGCTTGCGCGCGGAGACCTCGACCGGTCGATAGTCGGCCACGGCCGCCGCCATCAGCACGACGTCGGCCGCCGCGGACTCCTCCTTCATCGCCGCGGACAGCTCCGCGGCCGTGCCGACCCGGACGATCCGGACGTGCGGGTGGCGGGCCTCCGCGAGCACGTCCCCGGAGACGTTCGCCGCGACGAGCGCCACCTCCGCGCCGCGCGCCGCCGCCTCCGCCGCGAGCGCGACCCCCTGGCGCCCGCTGCTCCGGTTGCCGAGGAAGCGCACCGGATCGATGGGCTCCCGCGTCCCGCCTGCCGAGACGACGACCCGCACGCCTGCCAGGTCGCCCGGTGTCAGCAGCGCCTGGGCCGCCGCCAGGATCTCCTCCGGCTCGACCATGCGACCGGGTCCGCTGTCACCGCCGGCCAGCTCGCCGTCGGCCGGTCCGACCACGTGCACGCCGCGTTCCCGGAGCGTCGCCATGTTCGCCTGCGTGGCCGCGTTCCGCCACATCTCCGCGTGCATCGCGGGCGCGACGAGCACGGGCGCCTCGGTCGCGAGCAGCGTCGTGCCGAGGAGGTCGTCGGCCAGCCCCGCGGCCATCTTCGCGAGCGAGTTCGCCGTCGCCGGGGCGATCACGATGAGGTCCGCTCCCTGGCCCAGGGCGACGTGCCGCACACGGGCGACGTCCTCATGCACGCTCGTCGTCACCGGGTGCCGACTCAGGGCCTCCCAGGTCGGCAGGCCCACGAAGCGCAGCGCGTCCTCGGTGGGCACCACGGTCACATCATGACCGGCCTTCGTGAGCAGGCGCACGAGGTGCACCGTCTTGTACGCGGCGATGCCGCCCGTGACTCCGACGACGATGTTCACGCCTCGATTCTGCCCCAGGGTCCGGACGCTAGGGTCATCGCGCACGGATTCGTCGCGGGTCCCGCCCGCCTCGACCGACCTAGACTCGGAAGCGTGTGCACGGTGGTGATCGATGTCGAGGCCGCGGGATCCGCGCGGCTGCTGGCCGTCCGCGACGAGGACCCGGCTCGGGAGTGGGACGCCCTGGGCGAGTGGTGGCCCGAGGAGTATCCGGGGGTGATCGGCATCCGTGACCGGCGGGCCGGTGGGGCCTGGCTCGCCGTGAACCCCGTGGAACGACGCCTCGCCGTGCTCCTCAACCGCGCCGACGTGCAGGACCTCTCGGCGGGCGCGGCCGTCTCCCGCGGCACCCTTCCGCTCGCCGCGGTCACCGGCCGCTCCCCGCAGGGCGCGCCGCGGATGCACGGCTTCAATCTGCTCGAGGTCGGGCCGGACGGCGCCCGGGTGCTCTCCTGGGACGGTGCCGAGCTGCGGGACACACCCATCAAGCCCGGGACGCACATGATCGCCCACGACGACCTCGACGACGAGGAGACCCCGCGCATCGCCGCCTGGCTCCCGGAGTTCCGCGCGCTGGGACCCGCCGCGGCGAGCGCCGACTGGGCGACCGAGTGGACCGCGCTCCTCGGAGCCTCCGCCGCCCTGCCCCCGGAAGACGACCGCGCCATCATCCGTGACAACCGCCCGCACGGCTACCCGACGCAGTCCCTCCTCTACGCGGTCGCCACGGTCACGCCCACCGGGGTCGACGTCCGCGACGTCACCCTCCCCTCCCCCGCCCACTGGCACTGACCCCTCCTCGCTTCCCGATCCCGTCCCACCTCGCCCCGCGATCCCGCGCGGGATCAAAAACGCACCTCCCAGCCCCTTCTGCGGAGCCATTCTGATCCCGCCCGCCCGTCACTTCTCGCGCGGGATCAAAAACGCACCCGGTCTGCCATTCCGCGGAGCCATTCTGATCCCGCGTCGATGCAGCTAGCCTGCCGGCCGGTCCGAGGAGATCCACTGCGGAGCGCACAATGCCCACCCCCGGCGGCTCGGGCCGGAGTGGGGCGCAACGGAGCGGGACGGAAAGAGCTCCGGATGCGACCCCCGCGCGCGCAGTCTTGATCCCGCTCGACAGACGCGGAAGCGGAACGGAAACCGCTCCGGACGCGGCTCACTCCAGCGCGTTCTTGATCCCGAACGGCAGCGGAGAACGGACGCGGCTGGTGGCGGGACGGAAACGGCCCCGGGGACGGTCCACGCCCGCGCGTTCTTGATCCCGAACGGCAGCGGAGAACGGACGCGGGACGGACGCGGCTGGTGGCGGGACGGAAACGGCCCCGGGGACGGTCCACGCCCGCGCGTTCTTGATCCCGAACGGCACCGGGGACGGACGCGGGGACGGACGTGGGGACGGAAAACGCCCCGGACACGGTCCGCTAGCGGGCGCTATCGATCCCGCACGTTGGCGGGGCCGCTGCGGGCCCGCGGGACGGGTCCGGCGGGCGCAGCGGGAGGGGGAGGCGGTCAGGCGGCAGGGACGGCGGTGGCGCAGGAGAAGCGGGCGCGGTAGGCGGTGGGGGTCACGCCCAGCACGCGGGCGAAGTTCTGCCGCAGGACGGCCGCGGAACCGAAGCCGCAGTCGGTCGCGATGTGCTCGAGCGGAAGGTCGGTGCGCTCGAGGAGACGCTGGGCCTGGATGATCCGCTGCCGCCCGAGCCACGCGGCGGGGGTCGCCCCGTACTCGGCTTTGAAGCGGCGCGCGAAGGTCCGCGGCGACATGAGCGCCCGCGCCGCGAGCTGGTCGACCGTCAACTCGTCACGGAGGTTCTCCACCGCCCAGTCGGCCACCGCGGCCAGCGAGTCCGTGGGTGCGACCGGGATGGGCCGATCGATGAACTGCGCCTGACCCCCGTCGCGCTGCGGCGGCACGACCATCCGACGCGCGATCCGGTTGGTGATCTCCGCCCCGAGCTCCTGTCGCAGCAGGTGCAGGCAGGCGTCGATGCCCGCGGCAGTGCCCGCGCTGGTGATGATGCGGCCGTCCTGGACGAAGAGCACGTCAGGATCGATGTCGATGTCGGGGTACATGTCCGCCATCGTGTGCGCGTACATCCAGTGCGTCGTGGCGCGCCGCCCGTCCAGCACTCCGGCCGCCGCGAGGATGAACGAGCCGCTGCACACGCTCATCACCCAGGCTCCGCGCGCCACCGCTTCGCGGGCGACCTCGACGAGGAGCGGATCGATGTCGCCCCAAGTCTCCCGGGGCACCGGGCAGAACACGACGAGGTCGGCCTCCGCGGCGAAGGACAGATCATGCTCCACGTTGATGGAGAAGCCGATCTTGGAGCGCACGACCCCGGGCCGTGGAGCGACGATGCGGAAGTCGAAGTTCGGCACCCCGTCGGACGACCGGTCCAGACCGAACGCCTCGCAGGCGACCCCGAACTCGAACGGCGCGAAGCCGTCCTGCACCACGCACGCGACGGTCTTCATCACATCTCCCGGAATGGCAGTTTTTTTACGAACAGTGCCCGATCCGCCACTCGTGGCAGCATAACACCGAGCGTAGCTTTTTTGCCATGCTACTCCTCATCCTCCTCCTCGCCCTCAGCATCTGGGCGGTCATCGCCACGTTCGTCGAACTGCGGCGCGACGGCTACCGTCGCACCCCCACGGACTGGAGCCGCGTCACCGGACAGGACGCCCTGTCGCAGGCCGACCCCGGCCACGTCTACCGCTGACCTCCCGGCCGTCCGCGAGGAGGGCTACGCTCGGGGCATGAGCGACCCCCAGCAGCCCGCACACCCCTCGCGCGACGGTGCCGGCGACCCGGCCGCAGTCCCGACCCCTCCTCCGCTTCCGGCCGAGCCGCAGTACCCCGGTGCCCAGGCCCCCGCCCCCGGGGCCCCCTACGCGCCGACGCCGGGTGGCGGGCACGTGTTCCCCACCGCCGCTGCCCCTCAGGCCTTCCCCACCGCCACCCCTCAGCCGTACCCGACCGCGCCGGGATCCGCCCCCGGATCGGCGCAGGGCGTCCCGCCCTACGGTCCGCCGGTGCCGCGCACTCCCGGCGACTCCCTCGGGCGCGCCGCCTTCATCGTCGCGCTGGTGACGCTGGCGATCGACGTGTTCCTCATCCTCGCGCGGCCGTTCGTCTACATGTCGGACCGGACCTACAGCATGATCGGACTGATCGAGGGGGGATCGGGCATCCTCACCTTCATCGGCTACGGGGCGGCGCTCGTGCTCGGCCTCATCGCGGCACGGCGGCCGGGACCGCGGCTGCTCGCGGGGATCGCCATCGGTGTCTCCGGCGCCGGCCTGCTGACGGTCGTGCTGAGCTGGCTCTCGTCGAACTTCTACGGCTTCCTGTGAGCGCTCAGGCTCGGGTGAGCACGCGCTCGTAGACCTCGATCATGGCGGCCGTCCGCGAGGACTGGCGGAAGGCCTCCGCGACGGCCGGTACCGGCTGCGGCGCGGTCCCGTGCGCGATGTCCGCGGCTGCCTGCCGCAGCGTCGCGGCGAGGGCCTCGATCCGTTGCGCCTCGAGGGCGCGTCCGCGGGCGTGCGGCTCCGCCGTCGGCACAGCCCAGAGCCCGCCCTGCAGCTCAGCGGCGATGTCGGGGTCGCACACGACGGAGGGCGTGCCGAGGGTGGCCGCCTCGAACGGCGTCATCCCCTGGGTCTCGAATCCGATGGACGTCTGCACGAGCGCATCGGCGGCGGCGATCCGCTCCAGGGTCTGCGCATAGGAGAGGCGACCGGCGAACCGCACGCCCGCACGCCCCGCGACGATCCGTTCGGCCGCCCCCCGCTCTCCGCCGCCGCCGATCACCTCGAGGTCGGCGTCGATGTCCGCGTCCACCCAGGCGCGGAGGAACGGGAGCAGGCGCTTCTCCGGACTCATCCGCCCGAGCCAGACGAACCGAGGACGCCCCGGCATCCGCTCGACGGGAGCCGCCGCGAGCGTCTGCGCGCGGACGTCGTCGTCGATGCCGTTCCACACCACGTCGACGGTGCGGGCGACGCCGTTCCGCTCCAGTCGCCGCGCGAAATGCCCGGAAGGCGCCGTCACGGCGGCGGCGTCCGCCGCGAGCCCGCGGAGGTACGACCACCCGTCGCTGCCGCCGACCGGCACACCGATGCCTCGGAGGGCGGTGCGGCGCCAGAGGTTGAGCACAGCGAGCACGGGCCGGTGCAGCGGCGTGACCGCGGCGAGCCCCACGTCGACCCGGTTGTGCATCGTGTGCACGACCGGGATTCCATGGCGGGCGGCGAACCGGTGACCGATGAAGGCGCCCCAGAAGTCGGCCTGCACGTGCACGAGGTCGACCGGAGGCCGATGCGCCATCGCCCGGTCAAGGGCCCGATCGGTCGCCCGACCCGGCCAGGTCATCGCGTACTCCCGGTCCAGGGTGATCGGCAGCGACGGGAGGTCGACGTTCCCGGGGGACGGTGCAGCGTCGTCACGCCGTGCGTGCATACGGGGCGCGACGACCGTCACGGTATGGCCGGCGCGCTCCAGGAACGTCCGCTGCAGCCGCATCGACACCTGCGCCCCGCCGAGGGAGTCGAGGTGCTGATCGGCGAAGAAGACGACGTGCATCCGCGTCACTCGGGCAGCGGCTCGTCGCGGTACAGCGCCTCGAAGGTGTCGAGCGTGCGGTTGATGTCGTGGATGGCCACGCCGTCGAGGGACGCCTTCTGCATCCGCTCGTACTCGCCGGGGGAGGCGGTCAGGACAGCGGTGAGCTTCGCGGCGAGCTCGTCGACGTCTCCCGGCGTGAAGAGGTGGCCGTTCTCGCCGTCGTGCACGAGGTGGGGCAGGGCGACGGCGTCGGCGGCGACGATCGGCAGCGCCGATGCCATGGCCTCCATCGTCGCGATGGACTGCAGCTCGGCGATCGACGCGATGACGAAGAGGCTCGCGCGGGACAGCAGCGCCCGCAGCTCCTCGTCGGTGGTCCGGCCGTGGAAGGTCACTCGATCGGACAGGCCGAGCTGTGCCGTCAGGCTCTCGAGCTGCTTGCGCTGGTCTCCGCCGCCGATGATGTCGAACGTCGTGTTCAGCGCCGGGTCGAGCTTCGTCATCGCCTTGAGGATGACCTCGACCTGCTTCTCCGCCGTCAGCCGGCCCACGAACACGAGCCGGTTCTCCTCGCGCGGGGCGATGACCGGGGTGTACTGGGAGCGGTCGATGCCGCAGCTCACCGGGATGACGCCGCGCACCTCGACCGTCTTCTCCAGGAAGTCGGCGGCCCGACGCGTGGGCGTGGTGATCGCCCGCGTCAGGTCGAAGGTGCGCTTCGCGTCGGCCCAGGCGAACTTGAGCACCATGTCGTCGACGAACTTCGGCATGGTCGTGTGGTCGAGGATGTTCTCGGCCATGACGTGGTTCGTCGCGATGACCGGGATGCCGCGCTGCTTCGCGATGCGGGCGAGTCCACGCCCGATCACGATGTGCGACTGGATATGCACGACGTCGGGCTGCACGGCATCGAGCACCTTCCGTGCGTAGTGCTTGGAGCGCCACGGCCACACGAAGCGCAGCCAGTCGTGCGGCGCCCAGCGCACGGAGGGCAGGCGGTGGAGCGTCATCGGCTCCCCCTCGATCACCTCGGTGCGGGGCGCGGTGCGGCGGTAGGCCTGGTTGGGGGCGACGACGTGCACCTCGTGCCCGCGCTGCACGAGCCCGGCGGCGAGACGCTCGGCGAAGCGGGCGGCACCGTTGATGTCGGGGGCGAACGTGTCGCACCCGAGGAGGATCTTCAGCGGGCGGGGCTGTACGGCGGTGGCGTCGCGCGACGCATCGATCGGATCGTCGGAGGAAGTCACAGAGATGCCTAACGGGGTGGCGGCCAAGGAGAAGCCCTGGTCGGGCGGTGGCAACTCTACCCGAGGGCCCTGTCCGCGACGCCGAGCCATACCGGCATCCTTCAGCCTCGGCCGATACCGTGAAGCCATGCGACTGCACGCCGACGCCGACCCCCAGCTGTGGATCCCCGTGACGGACTCGCTCGGGTGGAAGGGGCGCCGGCATCGCAAGGCCGCGATCCGGATGCTGCTCGGCCAGGTGAACGCCGCGGTCGGCGCGACGGAGCGCCCCGGCTCGCGGTTCGGAGCCTGGGCGATGAGCCAGGCCGCGCCGATGCTCATGAAGAAGGCCGACGGCCGGGTCCTCGCGTGGACCTGGAAGGCGGAGCCGGACCTCGTCGTGGCGATGGCGACGGTGCAGGCGCTCACGCCCGACATCCGGATCGCCCGCGCGTCGATGCCGATGGAGTACGACGACACGACCTCCTTCCCGACCCGGCTCGGCGTGGGCGAGAAGCTCGTGGTCCCGACGCCGCCCTCCCCCTCGGCCCCGCCCTTCGCGACCTACACCTGGGACACCGGCACGCACCTGGTGACCCTGACGGCCGTCTGCAGCGACCGCGAACGCTTCGGGACCCTCATCGGCGCGCTCGACGAGCTGGCCCGCAGCCTCCGCATCGCCGACGACCTCACCGGCGGCGAGTCGCCCGAGGTCCTCCGCCTCCCGCCCGCCTGACAGCGGATACCGATGAACACTGTCGCGCGGTCCCCGCGCATCGTCGACGGCTCACGATCGGTCCACCCGAACGGCCGCTTCCCGTCTGCGGCGCTCGGGCTCGTCGGCATCCTTCCTCTGCTGCCCCTGCTGCTGGCGATCATGGATACCCGTCCAGGCTTCCGCCTCATCCTGATCGCACTCGCTCTCTACGCCGGGATGCTCGCGGTGGCACTCTGGTTCTGGGTGCGGTCCTTGCGCGAACGCCTGATCCGAATCGAGGCAAGCGGCCCGCTGCAATTCACGCCGTCCACGGGCGTCCGCATCTCCTCATGGCTCGTTCCCCTGACGGGTTTGCTTCCCGCAGCGGCGGCCTTCCTCGTTCAGGCCCTGGACCTTCCGACGATGGGCGGTCGGCTTCTCGAATGGGGCCCGTACGTGCTCGCCGTCGTCTCGCTCGTCGGCCTCGGCCGGGAAGTCCTCGCGCAGGGCCAGCCGCTGGGTCTCGTACTCGACGAGAGGGGCCTGCACGGAGTCCGCAGATCTGCCCGGGTCGATGCCTCCTGGGAGGAGATCGGCACCACCACGCCTGTCGGCCCACACGGGCCGAAGCTGGCGATCTCGATCGCCGGACGCGCCCCCGTGATCCTCGATGCGCATCACCTAGGGTCTGACCCGGCAGCCGTGGCCTCCGTCGTCTCCTTCTTCCGCGACGCCCCCGATCAGCGGCCTGCGCTGGTCGACGGCGTCGCGGCGATGCGCACCGTCGAGGACGCGCACCGATCCCGCCCGGCGGGATGAGAAACGCGCCTCCCGAAGGGCGGGGAGGCGCGTTTCTGATCCGGCACGGAGCGCCGGGCGCGAGGAGGCCGGGGCTCAGCGGGCGATGCGGAGGGTGCGGACCTCGAAGGGGCGGAGGTGGAGCCCGCCCCCGAGACGGGGCGTCTCGATCTCGTCCTCGATCAGGCTCACCTCGCGCACCTCGCGGTGGTCGAAGCCGACCGAGAGCTCGCCGACCGCACGACGCCCGAGCGCCTCGTACACCCGCACGATGACGTCGCCGGAGCCGTCGTCGGCGAGCTTCACGGCCGAGACGACGATCCCCTCACCCGACACCTCCACCAGCGGCTCGACCTCGCGCGTGCCGCGGATCACCGTGGGCACGCTGTTGAGGCGGATGCCCTCGACCGTGGCGATCGCGGCGTCGGCGCCGATCACGAAGCCGACCTCGATCTCGTGGAGCCCGTGATCCGTGTCCGGGTCGGGGAACCGCGGCGCCCGCAGCAGGGAGAGTCGCACGGTCGTGGTGACCCCGTCCTCGCCCACCTCGCGCGTCGTGTCGTACCCGTAGATCGAGTCGTTCACGAGGGCCGCGCCGAAGTCCTGCTCGCGCACCAGCACGAAGCGGTGCATCGACGTCTCGAACTTCGCCGCCTCCCAGCTCGTGTTCGTGTGGGTGACGCGCGCCTGGTAGCCGAACTGCGTCTCGGCTTCGGTGTGCGACGCCTGGATGTCGAGCGGGAAGGCGAGCTTGAGCAGCTTCTCGGTCTCGTGCCAGTCGACCTCATTGCGGAGGTGCACGGTCCTCGAGCCCGGGGCGAGTGTGATCGTCTGCGTGATCGTCGACTCCGAGAACGGACGCACGACGACGATCTGCGCGACACCGTTCACGAGCGATGCCTCGATCGACGAGACCGCGGTGAGGTCGTCGACGCTGTTGCGGTAGTACCGGTCGATGTCCCACGCGTCCCACATGTTCGGGAAGTCCTGGTGCAGCTGGAACAGGTTCGCGGCCGTGCCTGGCGCGACCGTCTCCCGCCCTGTGGCCTTGTCGACGGCCGAGACGATCACGCCCTCGCCCGAGACGAGCACGGACACGAGCTCGTTCTCCAGGCGCCATCCCGGGTGGACCGCTGAGCCTGCCGAAGCGTCCTCGACGAGCGAGACCGCCCCTTCGACGGGCTCAGGGACCCACGAGGCGCCGAGCGCGCGCCCCCGACCGACCGAGGTCGGCTCGAACCGCAGCTCGCGGTCGCCCTCGCCGGCGAGCGACCGGCGCGCGGCGTCGGCGATGTCGCGCGCATCCGACAGCACGTCCGACAGCACGGCGACGGCCTCGCGGTGCACCCACGCGATCGACGTGCCGGGCAGGATGTCGTGGAACTCGTGCAGCAGCACGGCCTGCCAGAGCCGGTCGAGCTCGGCCTGCGGGTACGCGGCGCCGGTGCGCACGGCGTCGGTCGCGGCCCACAGCTCGGCCTCCACCAGCGCGTGCTCGGCCCAGCGGTGCAGAGCCTTCGTGGCGTGCTGGCTCGTGAGCGTGCCGCGGTGCAGTTCGAGGTAGAGCTCGCCGACCCACACGGCGGGGTTCGGCAGCTCGACCTTGGCGGCGTCGAAGAACACGTCGGGGTGCTCCCACACGACCTGCGCGCTGCCCTCGAGGTCGCGCAGCCGCTCGGCCTTGCCCGTCATCTCGCGCGTCGTGCCGCCGCCGCCATCACCCCAGCCGACAGGGGCGATCGACCGCGAGCTGAGGCGGTTCTCCTTGAACTGACGAGAGGCCTTCGCGACCTCCATGCCGCTGAGCTGCGAGTTGTAGGTGTCCATCGACGGGAAGTGCGTGAACACCTGCGAGCCGTCGATGCCCTCCCAGAGGAAGGAGTGGTGCGGGAACACGTTCTGCTGATTCCAGGAGATCTTCTGCGTGAAGAACCACTCGAACCCGGCACGGCGCATGAGCTGCGGGAGGGCCGGCGAATAGCCGAAGCTGTCCGGCAGCCACACGCCCTTCGACCGGATGCCGAACTCGCGCTCGAAGAACCGCTGCCCGTGCGAGAACTGCCGCACGAGCGACTCGCCCGTCGGCATGACGGTGTCGGACTCGACCCACATGCCGCCGAGGGGCAGGAAACGTCCGGCGGCGACGGCGGCCTTGACCCGCTCCCACACCTCTGGGCGGTGCTCCTTGATCCAGGCGTACTGCTGCGCACTGGACATGCCGTACTGGAAGTCGGGCTGCTCCTCGATGAGCGTGGTCATGGACGAGGTCGTGCGGGCGACCTTGCGGATCGTCTCGCGCACCGGCCACAGCCAGGCGGAGTCGATATGCGCGTGGCCGACGGCCGAGATCCGGTGCGCACTCGCTTCGGCCGGAGCGGCGAGGACGTCGGCGAGCCGGGCCCGCGCGTCACCGGCGGTCTCCACGATGTGCTGCAGGTCGAGCACGTCGAGCGCGTCGTCCAGCGCCTGCAGTATGCGCATGCGGCGCGGCGACGTGGCGGGGAGCTCGGCCTGCAGCTCGAACAGCACCTCGAGGTCGAGGGACAGATCGAACACCTCGGGCTCGAACACTGCGAGGTCGAGGCGCCGCAGCCGGTACAGCGGCTCCTTCGAGGAGGTGAGGATGTCGCCCTCCTGCGTCGGCAGGAAGGGGTGGTAGTCGAGGAGGACGGGGTTGGACGCGCCCTCCAGGTAGAGCTCGACGGCCTCGTCACCCGCGGCGCTCTCGGCGATCGGGACCCACTGGTTGCGCGGGTTGATGCTCTTGATCGGCGTGCCGTCGGGGCGGTAGGCGAGGGCCTCGCACTGGAACCCCGTCATGTTCACGTCGAAGCCCAGGTCGATGAGCGCCTCGACCCGGCGGCCGGCCCATTCCGCGGGCACCCGACCGGTGAGCTTGAACCAGGTGGTGCCCCAGGCCGGACCCCACAGCTCGCCGACCGCGGCCGGGGCGAACGGGAGCGCCAGGCCCTCCGCGGGGGCTATCGGCTCGCCGGGGAGCTGGTGCGCCTCGACCACGAGGGGAACCGCGGCCGAGTGGATCGCCGGGCGGATGCGCTCTTCGAGGACCCGCTTGACGCGGCCGACGGTGAGCGAGGTGTCGTCATGCATGTGGGGGTTCTCCGGGCTCGACGGTGAGGGAAGGGGTTCGATGCTCGCCGTTTACTAAAACGATCTAGCACGGGAGTCTACGGTACCGTTCCCGTGCTTACGAGAGGCTAAACCGATCAAGTAGGGTGATGCCTATGGCCCCGGGGAAACGCGTGACGATCGCGGACATCGCGCGCATGGCCGGTGTCTCCCCCGGCGCCGTCTCGTTCGCCCTCAACGGTCGTCCCGGTGTGAGCGAGGAGACGCGGCAGCGCATCCTCTCCATCATCGAAGAGCACCACTGGCAGCCGAGCTCCGCTGCCCGCGCCCTCGTCGGCGCCCGAGCCAACGCGGTCGGGTTCGCCCTCGCCCGCCCGGCACGCTCCCTCGGCTCCGAGGCCTTCTTCACCGACCTCATCGCCGGCATCGAGTCCCGGCTCTCCGAGAGCAAGGTCGGGCTGCAGCTCCGCCTCGTCGCCGACATCGACGAGGAGATGGAGGTGCATCGGCAGTGGTGGTCGTCGAATCAGGTCGACGGGATCATCCTCATCGACCCGCGCGACGACGACCCCCGCGGCGAGCGCATCATGGCCCTGGACGCCCGCGCTGTGATGATCGGCTCGAAGCCGTCCCCGGACGGCGCGGTGCCCAGCGTCTGGATCGGCGACGACGCCGTCGCGGAGACGCTCTTCTCCTACCTCGCCGCCCTGGGCCACACCCGTATCGCCTACGTCGCGGGCCCGGCGGAGCTGGAGCACACCCGCCTGCGCGCCGAGGTGCTCGAGCGGATGGCGGCGGACGGCGTCTCCGGCGAGGTCATCACGACCGACTTCTCCCCCGCCCGCGCCTCCGCGGTCACCCGCGCGCAGCTCTCCGGCCGGCAGCGCCCGACCGCGATCGTCTACGACAACGATGTGATGGCCGTCGCCGGCCTCCGGGTGGCGCAGGAGATGGGCCGGGCGGTTCCGCGCGACGTCTCACTCGCGTCGTTCGACGACTCCGTCATCGCGGGCCTCATCAACCCGTCGATCACCGCCATGACCCGCGACACGTTCGAGCTCGGCGAGCAGGCGGCCACGCTCCTGCTGCAGCAGATCGAGGCCGGCACCACGCTGCCGAGCGTCCAGGGCCCGACCCCCGTGCTCACCGCCCGCGAGAGCACCGCGCCACCGCCCCGCTGAGACCCCGCCTCCCCGCCCACACCCCGGGCTATCGCCGCGCGTACCCCGGGGTCTCGACGACAACCCGGGGTCTCGGCGTCAGACGACGGTGTTGACGGAGGCGTAGCGGGTGACGTCGGACGCGGGCGGGGCGGGGTGGATGAGACGGCGGATGCCGCGCGACTCCAGCGCCGCGGGGTCCTGCGCGGTGCGGGAGGTCACCAGGGCGGGGTCTTCGCCCGCGGCGCAGGCGTCGACCCAGGCCTGGAAGACCGCACCGCCGGGGCTCAGGGCCGCCCGGCTCACCGGCACCTCCTGCTCGTCGACGTCCACCACGATCGCCGTCGGGCGGGCCGGAGCCGCGGTGCGGGTGCGCAGCTCGGGGATGAGGTCCGCGAACCGGCGGCCGAGGGGCTTCGCCGCCCCCTCCTGATCGATGAGCCCCAGGGAGTACTCCAGCTCCGGGAAGTCGGCGAGCTCCCGACTCACGTCGTGCGAGCACCACCACGTCACTCCCCAGAGGTTCTCGGTGCGGAGGGCCGAACGCACGGTGGCCTCGAGGAAGCCGGGCATCTCGCTCTCGTCGAGGCAGTTCGAGGGGGCGCCGACCTCCTGTAGCCAGATCGGACGGTCGGGATCGGTCGCGAACGCGCGGGAGAGCTCGATGAGGTACTCCGCGTGGCGGTCGGCGGCGATCGAGCGACCTCCGTAGCGCTGCGCCGTGCCGTTGAAGATCCAGGAGTGGATGGTCGTCATCGCGCCGAGCCGGGAGGCATGCGCCGGCGTGAACCCGTGGTCGTCCATGTACCAGACCGCGTCGTACTCGCTGTGCACGTGCGGCAGCCCCGGGGCGCCCCGTTCCGCCGCGGCGAGCAGCGCCTCGATCCAGCCGCCCGCCTCGTCGGTCGTGACCGGCCACGGCGAGGGGTGGGTGTGCGCGGAGAACTGATTCGTCTCGTTGCCGAGCGTGAGCCCGAGGAAGTTCGGGGCGTCCCGCAGGGCACCGGCGAGCCGCTCCACGAGCTGCACCTGACCGTCGAGGGCCGTCGGATCGGTGAACATGTTCCGGTCGTGCCAGGTGTACAGCCACGAAGGGACGAAGTCGAAGCTCGACAGGTGCCCCTGGATGACGTCGACGCTCACGTCCATCCCGAACTCGGCGGCGATGTCGACCATGGTGCGCACGTCGTCGATCGCCTTCGAGCGGATGAGGGTGCGGTTGGGCTGCAGGACGGTCCAGAGCGGGAACACCCGCACATGGTCGAGGCCGAGCGCGGCGAGGGCCGCGAAGTCGCGACGCACGTCGTCCGGCGTGAAGTCGAGCCAGGAGTGCATCCAGTCCTTCGACGGCGTGTAGTTCGCCCCGAAACGGAGAGGAGCGTCGAGAGCGCCGCGCTGCGTCATGTGTGCACCTTTCGGACCGTGCCCTCCCACGAGGACATGTCGCACCACTATAACGCTTGAGCAACAGCGTCGATAGCGCCCACCTTGACACCGACCGGATCCGATGGTTTCATCTGCTAAAGCGCTGTAGTCCCTTCGTCGGACCACGCCGAATCGCCCGCCTCGAGGAAGAAGCACGATGAAAGTTCCCGCACGCATTGTCGCTCTGGCAACCTTCACGATCGGCGCCATGGCGCTCGTGAGCTGCACCGGAGGCGGTGCCGCCTCGGACGGCGCCGGCCCCATCGACACCTCCGGCGAGCTCAGCGGAACCATCCAGTTCCAGACCTGGTCACTGAAGAACGAGAAGTTCACCCCCTACTTCGAAGACCTCATCGCGGCCTTCGAGGAGGAGCACCCGGACGTGACCGTGGAGTGGCTCGACCAGCCCGGCGACGGCTACCAGGAGAAGATCCTGAGCCAGGCGAACGCCGACACCCTCCCCGACGTGCTGAACCTGCCGCCGGACATCGCCTACCCGCTCGTCGCCGCCGGGAAGCTCGTCGACCTGGACACCGCGGATCCCGACCTGAAGTCGACCTACAACGCCGGCGCCTGGGACGCCTACAGCCAGTACCCCGGCGTCGAGGGCACATACGGCCTTCCCTGGTACCTCTCCAGCGACGCGTCCTGGTGGAACCTCGCCCAGCTCGCCCCGTACGGCGTCACCGAGGAGAACCTGCCGACGACGGTCGACGAGCTGCTCACGCTCGCGAAGGACGTCGCCACGGAGTCCGGCGGCAAGGTCCAGCTCCTCTCCTCGATCCCGGCGCTGGACACCTTCACCGCCGCCGGCATGGAGGTCATCAACGACGAGGGCGAGTTCGACTTCAACACCGACGAGGCGGCCGCGATCATCGAGCAGTACGCCGACGCCTACGCCGCGGGCGCGATGCCCGCCGAAGCACTCACCGGCGACTACGGCGGGAACGCGGAGGCCTACATCCAGGAGAAGGTCGCCTTCACCACCGGCGGCACCGGGTTCACGACCGATCTGCAGAAGGACGCCCCGGCGCTCCTGGAGAACACCGTCGCCACCCCGCGCCTCGGCGTCGCCCCGCTCTACGTCCAGGGCCTCAACGTCTCCGCCGACTCCGACAACAAGGAAGCGGCTCTCGCGTTCGCCGAGTTCGCCACGAACGAGGAGAACCAGGTCGCATTCTCCTCCCTCGCGGTCGGCACCGCCCCCGGCACGGCCGACGGCGGCGACCAGGTCGTCGAGAACATCGCCTCATCGGTCACCGACGAGAAGCAGCTCGCGGCGATCGACACCGTGTTCGGCGCGATGAAGGACGCCAAGGCCCTGCCGTTCCAGTGGACCTCGGACATGGCCACCTACATGACCCAGCAGATCGCCCTGGCCGTGAACGGCGAGGCCGACGCCAAGACGCAGCTCGACAAGATCGTCGAGTACGCCAACGCGAACCGCGTGGACCAGTGACCATGCGCGCGGACACCGGCACCCGGCAGCGGAGGTCGAGGATGAGATCCCACAAGTGGTTCACCCCGTGGCTGCTCCTCGCCCCCGCCGTGATCTGGGTGCTGGTGTTCGCGCTCTGGCCGTTCCTCAACACCGTCGTCCTCAGCTTCACGGATGCTCGCCCCCTGCGGACCCCCGAGTTCGTCGGCGGCGCCAACTACGAGCGCATGTTCGGCGACGAGATGTTCTGGAACGCGCTCACCACCTGCCTCATCTATGTGGTCGTGTGCGTGCCGCTGCTCACGGTCCTCCCGCTGCTCCTCGCCCTCCTCGTGCAGAAGAAGCTCCCCGGCATCTCGTTCTTCCGCACCACGTTCTACTTCCCCGTGATCGCGTCGGTCGTCGTGGTCGCGCTCATCTGGACGTGGCTGTTCGACAGCCGGGGCATCATCAACCAGACCCTGGAGTTCCTCGGCCTCATCGACCAGCCGATGGCCTTCCTCGTCGACCGCTGGCTGCTGCTCGGCTGCGCGATCCTGCTGACCGTGTGGAAGGGCCTGGGCTACTACATGGTGGTGTACCTCGCCGCCCTGGGGAACGTGGGCAAGGAGCTGCACGAGGCCGCGATGCTCGACGGTGCGAGCTCGTTCCGCCGCTTCCTCTCCGTCACGATCCCGTCGGTGCGCGGGGCGATGCTCCTCATCGCCGTGCTCATCGCGGTGTCCGCCATGCGGGTGTTCGCCGAGCTCGACGTGCTCTCCAAGAGCACGGGCGGCCCCGGCGGCTACGACATGTCGCTCGTGATGCTCATCCGCCAGGTGGGGTCGGGCCTGAACGGCAACATCGGCTACGCGTCCGCGATCAGCGTGGCGCTGTTCCTCCTCACGCTCGTGCCGCTCGCGGCGATCGCGTTCATGAACCGCGAGAAGAAGGCGAAGGTCTCCGCATGACGACTCTGACGACGCCCCCGGTGGAGAGCACCCCGCCTGCGGAGGAGGCTCCGCGGCCCGGTCGCGAGCGCATCTTCCGCCGCCGCGGCTCCGGCGACTTCAGCAAGCCCACGCTCGGCGGACTCATCGGACGGTACGCGCTGCTGCTGTTCGTCCTCTTCCTCGTCATCGGACCGTTCGTCTGGCAGCTCTCCACATCGTTCAAGGGACCGCAGGAGAACATCTACTCCTTCCCGCCCGAGCTCATCCCCCGCGATCCGACGCTGCAGAACTACACGAGGGTCGCCGACATCGTCCCCGTCTACCTCTACGCCTGGCACTCGCTGCTCGTCTCGCTCGGCACCGTGCTCAGCAACGTGATCCTGGCCACGTTCGCCGGCTACGCCCTGGGCTGCATGCGCTTCCGCGGCAAGTGGGTCGTCATGGGCATCCTGCTGTCCACGCTGCTGTTCCCCGGCGAGGTCACCGTGACGAGCAACTTCCTCACCATCCGCGCTCTCGGGCTCGCCGACACCCTGTGGGGCGTGTTCCTGCCCGGAGCGATCAGCGCCATGAACGTGCTGCTCGTCGCCACCGCGTGCCGGATGATCCCGAAGGACGTGCTCGACGCGGCCACCGTCGACGGTGCGACCACGTGGCAGCGCATCCGGCACATCGTGTGGCCGAACATCCGCGGCATGGTCTCGGTCGTGGCGATCTTCGCCTTCATCGGCGCGTGGGACGACTACCTCTGGCCGCTCATCGTGCTCTCCGACCCGGCCAAGTACACCCTGACCGTCGGCATGGCCTACCTCAACAGCAGCTTCTCGGTCGATCCACGACTCATCGCCGCCGGCACCATGATCGCGCTCGTGCCGATCGTCATCATGTTCTCGTTCACGCAGCGCTTCTTCTTCAAGGGCGTGCAGGAGGGTGCGCTGAAGGGGTGAGCGCGCCGCTGCTCCGCCCGGCCTCCGGTCCCGCGGATCCTCCGTCGTCGCGCCCGCACGCCGGGGTGCTCCCCGGCCCCGTCTACGCCTACACGTTCGACCCCTCCCGCGGGGCGCAGCGGATCGACGTCCCCGGCCTCGACGGCATCGCCCTCACCCCGGACACCGTGCTGCACTGGGCCTTCTACGCCGACGGCCCCGCCGCGACCCTCGCCCCCTGGGTCGCGCTCGCGGTCACCGTCGACGTGCGGACCGCCGACGGCAGCCGGCTGAGCGACATCGCCGCCGTCCGCGACCGCTACGACTTCCCCCTCACGGCCGAGGGGCAGTTCGCCGCGCGGTGGAGCATGCCCGAGCAGTGGAACGCCGACAGCGTCGCGCTCGCACCCCTCGGCACCGGGACGGGCACGGTCGAGCTCGTCTTCGGCACGGCCGAGCTGGCGAGCACGCCGGATGTGCCCGCCGAGGTTAGCGGCTTCGTCCAGGTCCGCGTCGAGGAGCGCCCTGCCCCCGACGATCTCCCACCCGTCGAGCGGGTCGACACCCGGCGCGGCTCCCATTCCGGCCCCCGCTTCTCCCGCGGGAACACGGTCCCGGCTGTCGCCGTGCCGCACGGGTTCACCTTCGTCACGCCGGCGACCGACGCCGCGGACGCACGCTGGCCCTACCGTCCGTTCGTGCACGACGATCCGCAGGGGCGGCGTCTCGAAGCCCTGCAGTTCTCGCACCAGCCCAGCCCGTGGATCGGCGATCGCGCGGTTCTTCAGCTCATGCCGTTCCTCGGCACACCGCGGTCGGCCAGGGAGGCTCGACGCCGGTGGATCGTCGAGGGAAGCGAACGCGCCCGCCCGCACGAGTACACCGCCGACCTCGGCGACGGCGTGCATGTCGAGATGACCGCGACATCGCATGCCGCGGCCTTCCGCGTGCGGTGCGACGATCCGCGCGCCGCCGTGGGTTTCGTGATCGATCAGCTCACGAACGAGGGGCTGCTCACCTTCACCGACACCGGCTTCGAGGGGTGGATCCCCGAGGGCCCAGAAGACTGGGGGAACGCGCCGCGCTGCTACTTCGCCGGGACCGTGCACAGCGCATCGGACGTCGCGCACGGCGCGCTGGAGGACGACGCGCGTCCCCGGGTCGCGGGCTTCGTCCGCGCCGTGGGCGCTGTCGAGGTGCGGGTCGGGGTCTCGTTCCTCTCCGTCGCGCAGGCCCGGCACAGCCTCGCCCTCGAGGCACCTCCCGCCGTCCCGTTCGACGAGCTCCGCGCCCGCGCGGCCGCCGCGTGGAACCGCCTGCTCGGGCGCGTGACGATCCCCCCGCTCCCCGAGGCCGAGCGCCCGTTCCGCGGCCTGGCCGACGAGGAGCAGCGCGCCCGGATCGCCGCCGCGCTCCACCGTATGCATCTGTATCCGAACACGGCGGCGGAGAACACGGGCACCGCGGAGGTACCGGCGTGGCGTTTCGCCGACGTGTTCGCCCCGCGGACCGCCTTCGGCGAGTCGGCAACGGGGGCGCCGGTCGCGGAAGGCGAGCTCGTCGTCAACAACGGCTATTGGGACACGTACCGCACCGAGTGGCCCGCGCTCGCGCTCCTCGACCCCGCGCTGGCCGGACGCCTGCTGGACGGACAGCTCATGCAGTATCGCCGCGGCGGCTGGATGGCGCGGTGGAGCGCCCCCGGGTATGTGGACAGCATGGTCGGGACCTCCAGCGACCAGATCTTCGCCGACGCCGCGCGATGGGGAGTGCCCTTCGACCGCGAGGCGGCGTTCGAGAGCGGGTGGCGCGACGCGTGCGAGCCGGGCCCGGATCCGCGACGGGGTCGCAAGGGCATCGGCCGCGGTCGCTTCCTCGGCTTCATCCCGTCCGACGTGCCGGAGGGGATGAGCTGGAGCATCGAGAACGCCGTGAGCGATGCCGCCCTCGGCCGGTTCGCCGCCCAGCTCGCGGCGTCGACGGCGGCGGACGGCGCCGCGCGCTACCGGGCCTTCGCACGGTACTTCGCGAACCGCTCCCGCGCGGCGCGCGCCCTGTTCGATCCTGCCTCCGGATTCTTCCGCGGTCGCACGGCGGACGGGTCCTTCGCACCGGATTTCGATCCTCGCGTCTGGGGCGGCGACAACGTCGAGACGAACGCCTGGGGGATGTCCGTGGGCACGGTGCACGACGGGCCGGGCCTCGCGGCGCTCCACGGCGGCCCTGCGGGACTCGGTCGGCACCTCGACGCCCTCTTCGCCGAGCCCGAGACCGCCGACGAGCGCTTCGGCGGTGCGTACGGCACCGTCATCCACGAGCAGCGCGAAGCCCGCGCCCAGCGGTCGGGCATGTGCGCGCTGTCGAATCAGCCGGCGCACCACATCCCCTTCATGTACGCCTTCACGGACCGGCCGTGGCACAGCGCGGGCCTCGTGCACGGCCTCGCGCGCCGCCTCTTCGCCGGTGCCCACATCGGCCAGGGGTTCCCCGGCGACGAGGACAACGGAGAGATGAGCGCCTGGTGGCTCTGGGCCGCGCTCGGCCTCTATCCCCTGGAACTCGCGGCGGGGACTCTGCGGATCGGGTCCCCGCTGTCCGACGACATCCGGGTCGCACGCGGGGACGGCTCGTCGCTGCGCATCCGCTCGCGACGGAGCTCCCCCGCCGCGCACGTGCTGGAGGACGCCCGGCTGGACGGACGCCCTCTCCCCACCGCCGATCTGCCGATCGACGCGCTTCGGGGGGACGCGGTGCTCGACCTGGTGTTCGGCACGGACCCGGCGCGGGCGCTCGAGAGCGGTGAGGACGCACTCGACGCCGAGCCGTGGCGGTGCGACCTCACCGCCGACGCGGGAGAGATCGTCGCCTCCGCGGATGTCCTCGATGCGCCACGGCTGTTCGACGACGGCGACCCGCAGGGCGACGCGGGCGTCCGGCTGCCGGAAGGCTCGTGGGTGGGCTGGCGATTCCCCTCACCCCGCGGCCTCACCGACATCACCGTCACGAGCCTCGGGCCCGCAGCGGCCGATGCGCTGCGCTGGGAGATGGAGGGTGCCGATGGAGCCTGGCATCCCCTCGCCACCAGACACCGCGAAGACCTGGCTCCCGACCGGACGGTGCCGTTCACTCTGGAGACGCCGGTCGTGACCTCGGCCGTCCGCGTGCGCGCGGAGGCCGAGGTCACGCTCCGTCAGGTCGAGCTCTTCGACCTGGGCTGACTCACCGCGACGCTGCGCGGTACAGAGTCGCCTCCCCCTTCAGCGCCTGGGTGATGCCGGAGAGGTAGGCTGACTGATCCGTCGCGGTGAGGTTGTACGCGACGTAGACGCCGTACCCGTCCGCCACCGTGCGCTGGGCGAAGTCGGCGGCCGTCGTGGCGCTGGTGTTCGCGAGGTCGATCGCCGCGGCGCCGAGCCGGCCGCGGTCGTCCAGGCCCGGCACGGTGGGAGCGTCGTAGGTCGGGTAGTACGGGTTCCAGGCGTGATCGAGCACGCTGCCGGCGTCGAAGAGGCCGAAGTCCGTGGTCGTGTAGGACGGGCCGATCGCATACAACGTGATGAGCTTGTCCGGTCCCAGGCGATCGCGCAGCGCGGAGGCGAGCCAGCCGAAGGACTGCGGGTTCGGCTGCGGCGTGCCGTTCGCCCCGTAGTTGCTCCACTCGTCGTCGAAATCGACGCCGTCCAGGCCGTAGGTGGTGACGGTGTCGGCGAGCTGCGCGGCGAAGGCGTCGGCTTCCGCGTACGAGGTGAAGTTCGCGAAGCCGGCGCCCTGGTGGTTTCCGAGCACCGACAGGAGGACCTTGGTGCCCTGGGCCTGCAGCGGGCGGATCTGGTTCTGCGCGTCCTGCAGCGTCTCGGTGACCCGCTGGTTGAGGTGGAGGACCGCCCGCTCCCCGTCGTAGTTGATGTTCGCGGCGAAGATCATGGCCAGATCGACGGCGGGGCGGCCCGACTCGGCGAGCGTGTAGTCCGCGACGTTCGCTAAATCGTTCGAGTTGACCTCGACGTAGACGGCGAGCTGCGGGTCGACGGCATCGGTATCGGCGACGGCCGCCGTCGAGGCGGCGAGGGCGGCGGCTCCGGCGGCAGCGATCGCCACTGCTGCCGCGACACCTCTTCTCAGGCGGGACGATCGTGCGGGTGAGGAACTCATGACGGTGTCTTCTCCTTCGGCGTCGTTGTCGAGATCGGGCCGCGACGTCGCGACTCGCGGCCGACTATATCGCTTAAGCACAGGTGTCGGAAGGGGATGCTGGCGGTGCGCACCGATTCCGACGATGCTGGACGCATGCGCGCCCTCCCACTCCTCTGGCGTTACCCGGTCATCACCCTGACGGTCATCGTCTTCGCCGTGGTCGGAGGGCTGCACGCCGCCGGGGAGGAGACCATCGGCCGGTGGGTCGCCACGGTCTTCGTGGCTGCGGTGGTGGTCTGGACCCTCATCGGCATGGTGCGCGACGTGCTCCGCGGCCACGTCGGACTCGACATCCTCGCCGTCGTCGCCATGGTCGCGACGCTCGCGGTGGGCGAATACATCGCGGCGCTCATCATCGTCCTGATGCTCTCCGGCGGTGAGGCGCTGGAGGACTTCGCGGGCCGCCGGGCGAAGCGCGACCTCTCCGCACTGCTGGATCGCTCGCCCCGCAGCGCCCATGTGCTGACGCATCCCGAGGACGCGGACTCGGACGCGGCGAGGGAGGCGCCGGTCGACGATGTGGCCGTGGGCGACGTGCTTCTCGTGCGCCCGGCGGAGATCATCCCCGTGGACGGTGAACTGCTCACGGACAGCGCGTCGTTCGACGAATCGTCGCTCACGGGCGAAAGTCTGCCCGTGACGCGCGGTGCGGGCGACGAGGTGCTGTCGGGCGCGATCAACGGCAGCCGGGCCATCCGCCTCCGCGCCCTCCGCACCGGCGCCGACAGTCAGTATCAGCAGATCGTCGCCCTGGTCGCCCAGGCCGAGTCCTCCCACGCTCCCATCGTTCGTCTCGCCGACCGGTTCGCGATTCCGTTCACCGCCGTCGCGCTCGTGCTCGCGGGGACGGCGTGGGCACTCTCCGGCGACGCGACTCGGTTCGCCGAGGTGCTCGTGCTGGCGACGCCCTGCCCGCTGCTGATCGCCGCCCCGGTGGCCTTCCTCGGCGGGCTCTCCCGGGCGGCGAAGTCGGGCGTCATCATGAAGAGCGGCGCGGTCATCGAGCAGATCGCGCGCGTGCGCTCTGCGGCGTTCGACAAGACCGGGACGCTCACCCAGGGGAGGCCGGAGCTCATCGACGTGCGGCCGGCACAGGGCTTCGATGCGGATGAGATCCTGCGACTCGCCGCCTCCGCCGAGCAGTACTCGTCGCACGTGCTCGCCGACGGCATCCGTCGCGCCGCCGCCGCACGGGGCCTGGCCCTGCACGCGGCGACGGAGGCGAGCGAGACCGCGACGAACGGGGTGTCCGCGACGATCGGCGGCCGTTCGGTCGTCGTCGGCAAGCCGGCCTACGTGGCCTCCCTCGCCCCCGACACCGTGCGGGTGGAGCTCGCACCGGGACAGGCCGCCGCGTACGTCGCCGTGGACGGTCGGTTCGCAGGGGCCCTCGTGCTCGCCGACGCCGCCCGCCCGGAGGCGCCCGCCGTGGTCTCCTGGATGCGGACGCACGAGGTCGACCGGCTCGCGATGTTGACCGGGGATGTGGCCACCACGGCGGAGTCGATCGGACGGCAGGTCGGGATCGACGAGATCCACGCCGAGCTGCTGCCTCCCGAGAAGGTGCGTCTGGCGGCCGAGATGCAGCCACGGCCCGTGCTGATGGTCGGCGACGGTGTCAACGACGCGCCGGTGCTGGCGGCGGCCGACATCGGCATCGCGATGGGCGCGAAGGGGGCGACGGCCGCCGGGGACGCCGCCGACGTCGTCATCCTCGTGGATTCGCTCGCCAAGGTCGTCGACGCCGTCGCGATCGGACGGCACACCCTCCGCGTGGCCCTCACCGCGATCTGGATCGGGATCGGTCTGAGCGTGGGGCTGATGGTCGTGGCAATGACCGGCGTCATCCCCGCGGTAATCGGCGCACTGGTGCAGGAGCTCGTCGACCTCGCGACGATCCTCTACGCCCTGCGCGCGCTGAGCGGCCCGCCGAGCGACCTCCGCCCCTCCCCCTGAGGGCTGCTCCTGCACCGACCCCGGTACCGCTTCTCCCGTCCACAGGTCCCGTGTTCGCGGCCCTGCCCCTGCGGAATACCGTGACAGCCTGAGACCCCGGACTCAGACTGGAGGCATGACCGTGGACGACCCGCAGGTATGGACACTGATCGGCGTCTTCGCCGCCGTGATGCTCGGCGGCATGACACTCATGACGTCGCAGCTCAGCCGCGTGATCCGTGCGGAGGTGGACCGCATCGACGGCACGCTCTCCGCACGGATCGATCGCATCGACGGCACCCTCTCCGCACGGATCGACGGCCTCGACGCCCGGCTCGGACGCATCGAGACGAAGGTCGACGATCTCGACAGGGAGCTCACGAACCTCGCGACGCGGTTCTGGCGCTCGCAGTGACCGTCCCGCGGCCTCAGATCGCCACGTCGCCGACGAGGTTGACCTTGATGCCCATGCCGTCGAACATCGCGGCCTTCGCGATCAGCGCCTTGTCCGCGGTCTCGGCGTCGGGGGCGTAGACGAGCTGCGCGTGGTTCGCCTTGTGCCGTGCCATGAACTGGTCGCGCGAGATGCCGTGCAGCACCACGTGGGCGATCGGCCACTCCGGGTTCGTGGCGTCCTTCCGGCGCTGCGTCTCCTCCGCCGGCAGCTCGACGACCGACGCCCGGAAGATGTCCGCCTGCAGGACCCCCTCGGCGATGAACACCCGCGAGAGCACGACCTCGCCGGGCTTCGAGACGCCGTTGATCGTGGCGCCGCCCGCAGGGAAGAACACGTGCCCCTGGCGCCAGCCCTCCGCGTTCTGCCAGCCGCCGAGGTGGGAGGCCGGCACCGAGCCGGAGATCTCGTACACCCACACGAACTGCCCGTCGTGGTCCTCGCCCCAGCGGACGTCGTGGAGGGTGTTGTCGGGCACGAGACCCATCGCGCTCCAGACGCGGTCGGTCACGAGGGCATCGACGGCGACGCCCTCGTCGGCCTCGTTGAAGTGCGGGAACGCGCGCCCCTCGTGCAGCACGCGGGAGCCGTCGCGCGAGGTCACCGGCGGGCGCTCGGTGGAGTTGAGGATGCCCTCCGCCAGGTCCGAGGCCGGAACGAGGTCCTTCAACCCCTGCTGGTACTGGATGCCGACCGCGTCGAGCCCGAAGTCGTCCGCGATGCGGAGCGCGGCGATGTACATCTTCAGCTGCCACTGCACCTGCTCACGGGTGAGCTCGGTCGCGGCGTCCTCGCCGTAGCGGAACGTCATCCCCCGCTCGATCAGCCAGTCGTACGCGGCGTCGGCCTCCTCGTCGGTCACGTTCAGCATCTCCGCGTAGAGCGCCGACTGCGACAGGCGCTCCTTGTAGATGCCGGTCTGGTTGAGGAGCTCGTCGTCGAAGATGGCGTTGTACATTCCCATGCAGCCCTCGTCGAAGACGCCGATGATGGCCTTCTCGGCGCGCAGTTCCGCGGCCAGGGCCTCGCCGAGCTGCTTCTCCGGGCTGTCGGGCAGCGCGGGGAGCGGACGCACGTGGGAGGCATCGTGGGTGATGGCGCCGGTCTCGGTCCACTCCCGGATGCCGTCGCGGAACCAGTCGTCGGTGAAGTCGACCGACCAGATCGTCGCGTACGGCTTGTCCATCTTCGTCAGGCCCGCGTTGAGGCCGAGGAGGCCGACGAGGCCGGGCCAGTCGCCCGCGAAGTTCGCCACCGTGAGGATCGGACCCTCGTGCGTGCGGAGGCCCGCGAGCACGTGGTGCGAGTACTGCCAGACGGCCTCGGCGACGATGAGCGGTGCGTCGACGGGGATGTTCTTGAAGACCTCGAGACCCATGCGCTGGCTGGAGATGAATCCGTGGCCGGTCTCCGGGTCGACCTCGTTGGCGCGGATGACCGTCCAGCCGAGGTCGTTCAGCACGCCGGTGACCCCGGCTTCGAGCTCGACCTGGGTGGGCCAGCCGGCCGTGTTGGCCGACTCACGGAGATCGCCGGACGCGATCAGGTAGGCGGTCTTCGGCGCCGTGGCAGGACGGGGCGCCGGGGTGGGCAGCGTGTAAGCGGTCATGAGTTCTCCGGGGTCGAGGTGGTCGGGGATCCGTCGCGCTGGGCGGCGGCGAGTTCGTGGACGACGTCCTTCGAGCCGTCGTACAGCCGCACGTAGCGGTCGAAGAGGGCGTCGGCGAAGGGCCGCAGAGCCTCGTCCGGGCGGACGGTGTCGGCGATGGGGTTCCAGTCGGTGATGGCGGGCGCGGCACCCTCGGCGGCCGTAGCCGTCGCCGCGAGGAAGGCCGCGCCGTAGCTCGCGCCGATCGTGGTCTGCGGCACCTCCTGCACGAGCCCGGTGATGTCCGAGACGATCTGCAGCCACAGCCGCCCCTGCGTGCCACCGCCGACCGCCACGATGCGGCGGATATCGGCGCCGGCGGCGCGCATGGTCTCGACGTTGTGGCGCACGCCCAGCGCGGTGGCCTCGAGGGCGGCGCGGTAGAGGTCTCCTCGGGTGTGCCGGAGGGTGAGCCCGGCGATGACCCCGCGGGCATCCGGATCCTGGATCGGGGTGCGCTCGCCGGCGAAGTACGGCAGCATCAGCAGGCCGTTCGCGCCGGGCCCCGACTCCTCCGCCTCGGCCAGCAGCGCCGGGTAGTCGGTACCGGAGAGGTCCTTCAGCCACGCGGTGAGCGCTCCGGATGTGGACAGCCCGCCGGCGAGGTTGCGCGTGCCCGCGAAGGCGCCGGCCGTCGTCCACATCGAGGGCGTGCGGAGGGTCTGCTCCCCGGTCGCGACGAGGAACATCGTCGTACCGTACATCAGCATGAGGTCGCCGACCTCATGGGCGCCGACACTCACCGCCTCGGTCCAGGCGTCGATCGTGCCGGTGATGACCGGCGTTCCCTCGGGCAGGCCGGCCAGGGCCGCCGCAGCGACGGTCACGGTGCCCGCGATCTCCCCCGCCCAGCGCAGCGGCGGCTGCTCGACCGTCCCGGCGTACCGCTGCCACCAGGGCTCGTGCCACTGCCCGCCCTCGATGTCGTACAACGGCGAGACCTGGCTGGCGGACTGGTGGTCGAGGACGTAGGCACCGGTGAGCTTGCGAGCCAACCAGGAGGCGGGCATGTAGAGCCGCCGCGCGCGCTGCCAGGTCTCCGGTTCCTCCTCGGCGACCCAGGCGATCTTGGGCCCGCCGGCCTGCGACGTGAGGGTCGAACCGCCCACGCGGGTGATCTCCTCGACGCCGAGCTCCGCCGTCATGCGCTCGATCTGCGCGGTGGAACGGGTGTCCACGCCGTAGAGGATCGCGGGGCGCACGGGCTCGTCGTCCTCGTCGGCGAGCAGGATGCACGGGCCCATGCCGCTCACTCCGACCCCCACGACGTCCGCGTCGGGGACCGCGGAGAGAAGGTCCGTGGCCAGCTCGACGAACTCGTCCCACCAGATCCGGCCGTCCATCTCGACCCATCCGGACTGCGGACGGGAGACGTCGTGCGCGCGGGTCGCAGTCGCGAGGATCGTGCCGGCGGGGTCCACGAGGACGCCCTTGCTGCTGGACGTGCCGATGTCCACCCCGAGGGTGCAGCGCATGGTCTCTCCTTCGATACCGACGGGCCGTGCCGACCTGGACCCAGGCTACGCGAAATCGATTTCAGGGCGCAAGAGTTGACCGCTCCTACACCGCGATGGCCGATCTCCGAAGATTCCACCATCCCCGCTCCTGACCGGGAAAACGCCGGTTCAGCACCGGAATACCGTGACATCCTGACCCCTCCGATCGAGACTGGAGGCATGCCCTTGGACGACCCGCAGGTATGGACGCTGATCGGCATCTTCGTGACGACGATGCTCGGCGGCATGACCCTCATGACGACGCAGTTCGGTCGCGTGCTCCGTGCGGAGATCGGCGGACTGCGGGGAGAGATGACCGGCGAGATCGGCAGGCTCCGCACCGACATGACCACCGAGATCGCCGGCCTCCGCACCGACATGACCACCGAGATCGCCGGCCTCCGCACCGAAATGACCGGCGAGATCGCCACCCTCCGCATCGAGATGACGAACGAAACCGGTGGGCTGCACGCGGCGCTGGCAGCGCTGCACGGAGTGATGATGAGCGAGATCGGAGCGCTGCGCGCGGCGATGGGTGCGCTGCAGGGAGCGATGATCGGGCTGCGTGGCGAGATGATCGGGCTCCGCGGCGAGACGACCGCACGACTCGACGGCCTCGATCACCGCCTCGACCGATTGGAGGTGAAGGTCGACGATCTCGACAAGGAGATGACGAACCTCGCAGCGCGGTTCTGGCGCTCCCAGTAGCGACCTGCGGTCAGGCGCGTGCGGTCGCGCGCTGCACCTCGCCGGAGAGGACGACCGTCCGAGCCGGCTGCACGTCTCCCCTGATCCGTTCGAGCAGCATCCGCGCCGCCGTCACGCCCATGTGCCGCGCCGGCAACCGCACGACGGTCACAGCGGAGGGAGACAGCGTCGTGAAGGGCAGCGATCCGATCACCGCGACACCGAGTTCCGGAGGGGTGAGGCCGCGCTCCGTGAGGACCTGGATCGCGCCGACGCCGATGAGGTTGTTCCCGGCGACGACCGCGTCCGGCGGCTCCGGCAGCGCGAGGAGTTCCTCCATGGCCGCACGCCCGCCGTCGACGCGGAACGTCGCGAAACGCTGCAGCGAGGACAGCTCGTGATGGGGATCCATCGCCGAGAGGGCTCCCCGCCAACCTTCCGCCCGCTCGGCCGCGGTGTCGATGTGCGCGGGCCCCCCGATGTACGCGATGCGGCGATACCCGGCGTCGAGCAGGCTCTGCGTCGCTGCGGCTCCCGCCTCCCGGTTGGCCATCACCACGCCGTCGATGTCGGCGGCCGTGCGACGGTCCACGGCGACCACGGGCCGCCCCGTCGCCCGCACCGGCGCGAGATCCGAGTGCTCATCCGCCGTCGCGATGATCACCCCCGACATGTTCTCGGCGATCGCGATCCGGAGGTACGTCGCCTCCTTCTCGACCTGGGCGTCGGAGTTGCAGAGCACGACGGAGTACCCCGCCTCGGACGCCGCGTCCTCCACCCCACGCGCCATCTCGGTGAAGTACGGGTTCTCGATGTCCGGGATCACCAGGGCGATGACCTCGGAGCTCTGGGTCCGCAGCGTGCGCGCCGTCCGGTTCGGCGTGAATCGGAGCTCCTCCGCCGCCGCCCGCACGGCCGCCGCCTTCTCCTCCGACACGCTCGTGCCGTTGAAGACGCGTGAGACCGTGGCCGGCGAGACGCCGGCCCGCCGCGCGACGTCGTAGATCGTGGCCATGGGCACCCACTGTAACCGGTTTCAGCCCTCAGACCTCCGCGAGGAATCGATCGAGAGTCACCCCGAGAGCATCGAGCCGGGCCCGAGCCGCGTCCGAGAGCGGTCGGAACGGACGACGGCAGTCGCCCAGTGCTCCGGCGCCACCCGCGCTGCGACCGGAGAGGTACTTCGCCGCAGGGAAGACGTCGATCGCGACCAGCTCGGCGATGACATGGTTGATCCGGCTCTGCACCCGCTGCGCTCCGGCCAGGTCGCCGACGTCGAGGAGGCGACGCGCCGCCTGGAAGAGCTCGACCTGCAGCCCGACGGTCGTGCCGATGGTCCCGCGGGCGCCGGCGGCGAGCGCCGGCACGAACACCTCGTCGAAGCCGTTGATGTAGGCCTTGTCGGGGAAAGCCGTCTTCATGCGCTCCAGGGCGTACATGTTGTGCGCGGTCTGCTTGAGTCCGATCACCCGATCGTCGTCCAGGAGCTCGCCGGCTGTCTCGACCGTGAACTCCGTCCCGGTGAACTGCGGGATGTTGTAGACGATGAGGGGCAGATCCACGGCGTCCAGCACCGCGCGGTAATGGTCGAGGACGGCCTCGATGCCGAACGAGTAGTAGATCGGCGGGATCATCGAGAGCGCGGATGCGCCAGCCTGCTGCGCCCGTCGCGCGAGCTCGATGGCCTCCCTCGTGGACAGCGCGCCGACGTGGGCGACGACGGGTATCCGCCCTTCCGCGGCGCTCACCGCGGTCTCCACCACCGCGGTCCGCTCGTCCGCCGACAGGAGGAGGCCCTCCCCCGACGACCCGCAGCAGTAGATCCCCTCGACCCCGCGCGCCACGTAGTCCCCGATGAGCGTCGAGAGCAGCCCGGTGTCGACCGCCCCCTCCGCGTCGTAGGGCGTGGCGATCGCCGCCATCAACACCCCGAGGTCCGCCGCGGTGGTCACCATGCCGTCCACCCCCCGTCCACGACGAGGTTCGCTCCGGTCATGTAGCGCGAGGCATCGGAGAGCAGGAAGACCGCGGCACCGTTGAAGTCGGTCGCCTCCGCCATCCGCCCGATCGGGATGCGCGTTGTGTAGTTCTGCTGGAAGGTCGCGTCCTGCGTGTCTCGGCCGACGCCGGACGGAGTGAGGGTGTTGACCCGGATCCCCTGCCGCCCCCAGTACGTCGCGCAGTAGCGCGTGAGGTTGTAGAGCCCCGACTTCGCCGCCGAGTACGCCACCGGCTTCACGAACGGCACCCCGGTCTGTTCCTCCTTGTAGGCGTAGATGTCCTGCACCGGGGACACCATCCCGTAGATCGAGCCGACGTTGATGATCGAGCCCGGCTTTCCGACGGCGCGCATCCGGGCACCGGCCGCCTGCGTCACGAGGAAGGTGCCGACGAGGTTCACGTCGACCACCTCCCGGAACACGTCGAGGGGGAAGTCCTCGAACGGGCCGGAGACCTCGGGCGGCGCGCTCGGCTGGGTGTCCAGTCCCGCGTTGTTGATCACGCCGTCCGGCGCCGCACCCCACGCATCGACGATCGCATCGAGGCCGGCCTCGACGCTGCCCTTCGAGACGATGTCCACGGAGACGCCGAGGAGGCGCGGGCTGTCGGCGATCTCGGGGAACGTCTCCTGCAGGCGCGCGGCGTCGACGGTGCGCGATACCACGGCCACCCGGGCACTGCGCCCGTGCAGCTCGCGGACGAAGGCCGAGCCGATCTGGCCGAGGCCGCCGGTGACGAGGATGATGCGGTCGGTGAGGTCGAAGATGTCCGTCATGTCGTTCGTCTCCCTCAGCTCACCGCGTGCCGCGCGAGGTTCTCGCGGTCGTACTCCAGGCCGTTCCCCGGCGCTCCGGTCGGGACGAAGAACCCGTTCTGCGGCCGCTGCGGCACGATGACGCCCAGGTCGGTGAGCGTGCCGCCGTCCGTCATCTCGCCGAACAGGGCATTGGGCACCGCGCAGAGCACGTTGGCCGTGAGCTCCATCACGAAGTGCGGCGTCATGGGGGCGTTGTACGCCCGGCCCAGGGCGGCGATGTCCATGTAGGGCGTGATGCCGCCGACACGACCGACGTCGGCCTGGATGAAGTCGCACGCGTCGGCGAGGAGGTACTGGTTGAACTGCTGGAGCGTGTAGACGTTCTCGCCCAGGCCGATCGGGATCGGAGAGCGCGCCCGGAGGCGGGCGTGCGAGGCGACGTCGTCCACGCGCAGCGGCTCCTCGACCCAGTACAGGTTGAGGTCGCGGAACCGGGTGACCGCCCGGACCGCCTCTCCGTAGGTCCATCCCTGGTTGGCGTCGACCATGAGCGGGTACTCGCCGACGGCCTCGCGGATCTTGGTGAGCCGGTAGACGTCCTCCTCGAGGTCCGGCTTGCCGACCTTGACCTTCCCGGCGGCGTACCCGTCGGCCTTCCACTCCTTGACCTGCTCGACGACCTCCTCGGCGGACAGGTTGAGGTTGATGCCGCTGCCGTACAGCGCGACCCGGTCGCGCACCTGCCCGAGGAGCTTCGCGAGAGGCTGCTGGTAGTGCAGCCCCAGCAGATCCCACAGCGCCACGTCGATCGCGGCGAGCGCGAGCGTGGTGGTCCCGCCGGGGCCGTTGTCGCGGAGATGCTGCCAGGAGTGCTGCCAGACGGCTCGCGGATTGACCTCACGGCCGATGAGCGTGGGGATGAGCTCGCGCAGCGCCGCCATCATCATCTGGCCGCCGACGCCGGAGGTGTGGCTGAACCCGGTGCCGACCAGGCCGGTGTCGGTGGTGATGTCGGCGAGGATGATCTCGATGTGGGTCACCCGATGGATCTGGTCCCCCCACGGCCCCTTGGGGAGGGGGATGCGGGAGAGCTGGAGGTCGATCGATTCGATTTTCATGCGTGGTCCTTCCGGGACGACGAGGAGGGGTCGGAGGGGGCGTCAGCCCTTGACGGCGCCGGCGGCGAGTCCGGCGACGAGGCGCTTCTGCACGAGGAGGAAGCCGACGACGACGGGGAGCACCGAGAGCACGCCGCCCGCGGTGAGCAGATCCCACCGGATCTGGTACTCGCCGATGAACAGGTGCAGGCCGACCGGCAGGGTGCGGGTCGCCGTCTGCGAGGTGAACGTGAGGGCGTAGAGGAACTCGTTCCAGGTGAGGATGAACGCGTAGGTTCCCGCCGCCACCATCCCCGGCCGCAGCAGGGGCAGCAGCAGGATGCGGATGATCTGCCAGGACGAGGCCCCGTCGATCTGGCCGGCCTCCTCGATCTCGCGCGGGATCGAGTCCGCGAAGCCCTTGAGCAGCCAGGTGGCGAACGGCGTGGCGAACGCGGCGTGGACCAGTGCGAGGCCCAGCGTCGTGTCCATCAGCCCCATCCCGCGGAGCTGCCCCTGCAGCGAGATCACGAGCAGCACGGCGGGGAACATCTGTGCGAGCAGCAGCCCGATCATGACGGCCCCGCGGCCGCGGAAGTCGAACCGCGACATCGCGATCGCGGCGCCGGTGGAGACGACGAGGGTCACCGGGACCGCGATCGCGGCGACGGTGAGGCTGTTCCGCAGATAGGTCAGGAACGGCGTGGTCGACAGCAGCTCGGCGTAGGAGGCGGTCGTGAACTCCGAGGGGATGAGGTTCGCTCCGGCGCCGGCGAGTTGATCCCGGGGCGTGAGCGACGTCAGCAGCATGACGATGTACGGCCCGAGCACCATCGCGAGGACGCCGAGGAGGGCGATCGCGAAGCCGGTCCTTCCCGCGAAGCGGCCGAAGCGGACGGGGACGGTCGTCGTACTCATCGCGTGGTGTCCTTCCGGGTGAGGCGCACGTAGAGCGCGATGAAGACGGCGAGGAACAGGGCCTGGATGACGGCGTACGCCGCGCCGGCACCGAAGTCGCTGGCCTTGTAGGTCGTCAGATACGACTCGAGCGCCAGGGTCGTCGAGGACGTGCCCGGCCCGCCGCCGGTGAGGATGAAGATGAGGTCGACGTAGTTCGAGGTCCAGATCAGGCGCAGGAGCGTCGTGATGAGGATCGTCGGGAGGATGGCGGGCAGCACGACGTGACGGAACACGCCGACCGGCCCGCATCCGTCGATCTGCGCGGACTCCTTGAGCTCGCCGGACACGCTCTGCAGCGCCGCGAGGATCATGATCGCGAAGAGCGGGATGCCCTGCCAGACGTCGATCATCACGAGGGTCGGCAGCGCGGTGCTGTTCTGCGACAGGAACTCGATCGGGGCGTCAATGACCCCGGCGTTCAGCAGCCACTGATTGAGGACGCCGTTGTTCGGATCGAGGATCCACTTCCACATCAGCGCGACCAGGACGCTGGGCGTCGCCCACGGGATCATGATCAGCCCGCGGTACACGCCCCGCAGCGGGAAGCGGTTGTTCAGCATGAGCGCGAGCGACAGCCCGCCGATCAGCTGGAGGGAGACGGCGCCGAACGTCCAGATGGCCGTGCGGCCGAGCGTGGGCAGGAACTCCGCCGTGCCGATGACACTGGCGAAGTTCTGGAACCCGACGAACTCGAGCACGCCGGTGAAGACGCTCACGTCGTTGAACGAGAACCAGATCGAGCGGACGAGCGGATACCCGGCGAAGACCGCGACCAGCGCGATCGCCGGCGCGAGCAGGACGAGCGGGGCGACCGACCCGCGGCGAGCGCGTCGCCGGGGCCGGGTCACCGGCCGGCGCGGGGCCGGCCGGCCGGTGACGACCGCTTCCGTGAGAGTGGAGCTTGCCATGTCGGTCCTCAGCGCAGCACGTCGGACATCTTCGTCAGCACGTCCTGGCTGCTGATCTCACCCTGGAACGCCTGCTGGATGAGCGGGTTCCACTCCTTGGCGGCGAGCTCCGCCACCCCCTCCAGCGCCGGCCAGGTCTTGGCGGTGGGGATCGCGTCGACCGCGACCGCGAGCTGCGGGTCGGACGAGTACGCCTCGGTGTCGATCACCGACTCGAGCACGGGCAGCTGGCCCTGCGGCGAGGTGGAGATCTTCTCCATCTGCGCCTCCTCGCTCAGCCAGGAGATCCAGGTCCACGCGGCGTCCTTCTTGTCGGAGCCCTCGAGGATGACGTTGCCGCTCATGCTGCCGAGTGTCGCGCCCGGCTTCCCGTCCTCCGTGGGGATCGGGACGACGCCGAGCTTGTCGCCGAAGACGCCCTGCAGCTCCTTCAGGGAACCCGGGTGGTGGATCATCATGCCGGTGAGACCCTCGACGAAGTTCGTCTTGACGTCGGCGAAGGCGGCCGTGATCGATCCGGGGGGCGCGGCCTGCAGGTCGGTGACGATGCTGAGGTAGTCCTCGTTCACCGCGACGCCCTTCGCGTCGTCCAGGACGACCTCGCCGGAGTCGTCGACGACCGACGCGCCGCCGGCGTACATCCATGCGAGCCACTGGTCCTGTCCGCCCGCACCGCCGCGAACGTCGATGCCGTACCGGCCGTCGCCGGTGAGGGCCGCCGCCGCGTCGAGGAGGTCCTGCTGGGTGCGCGGCGCCTCGAGCCCGAGCTCCTCGAAGTAGTCCACGCGGTAGTAGAGGTAGAGCGTCGTGTACTGGTGCGGCAGCATGTAGACGGCGTCCTCGCCGGGCAGCTGCCCCGTCGCCCAGAGCGAGTCGACGACGTCGTCCGAGGCGTCCCAGCCATCGACGTACGGGGTGAGGTCGGCGATGGCGCCCTGCGGCGCGAACTGCCCGAGCCACCAGTCCTTGCTGCGGGCGGCATCCGGTCCGGTGCCGTTCATCGCAGAGGACACGAGCTGGTTCTGGTACTGGTCGAGGGGGATCGTCTCCAGCACGACCTCCACCTCGTCCTGCGCGTCGTTGAACTCGTCCGCGAGCTCCGTCCAGGTGGGGTCGGTCGCGTCGTCCTGCCAGAGCCAGTAGGTGATCTCGACGGGACCGTCGCCCTCGCCCGTCGGGGCGCCTCCGGCGCAGCCGGCGGTGAGGGCGACCACGCCGAGGACGGCCAATCCGGGGAGGAATCGGGTGGATCTCATGATGCGTACTCCTTCGTCGATCAGATGAGGGTGGTGCGAAATCGATTTCAAAACGGGTGCGGCAGAACGCGCCGGTGCGGGGAGGGGTCAGACCGGCAGCGCGGCCGTGGTGCCGAAGTCGATGTCCGGGTAGCGGTTGCGGACGCCGTAGAAGTGGGCGTCGAGCTCGTGGACGGCTCGGCGGGTGTCGCCGGCCTCGATCGCGTCGATGATGCGACCGTGCATCGCGGCGATGGCCGGGTCCTCCTCCACGGGCTCCTCCCGTCGCGCGGCCGCGAAGACGACCCAGAAGGATTGCAGGAACTGGTCCATGAACGCATTGCGCATCGGCGCGAGCAGCCCGCGGTGGAACTGCTGGTCGAGCTCCGCGAAGCTCTCGTTGCGCAGGGCTCGCTCCACCATCTCCTCCGAGAGCAGACGCAGGCGGGTCAGGTCGCTCGGCTGCAGGCGCGGGATGACCAGGGGAAGCAGCGAAGTCTCCAGCGCGTGACGCACTTCCAGGAGCTCGCGGGTGGCGGCCTCCGGGTCGTCGACGAAGCCGATCCAGCGGGTGGCGAGATCGGCGGCACGGAACCCGCGCCACACGCGGCGCGCGCCCTGCCGAGAGGCCACGATGCCGAACGCTTCGAGCACGCTGAGGGCCTCGCGGATGCGCTGCCGTCCCACCTCCAGCACGGCGCCGAGTTCGGCCTCGGTGGGCAGCGGGTCGCCGATCTCCAGCCCGGAGCGCTGCAGGTGCTGAGCCAGACGTCGAGCGAGCGCGTCTGACAAGTCGGACCCGGTGATCTCGATCTTGTCTGACATGTCCCGTTCGCTCCTTCGCGACATCGGCGGAATTTCCGCTCCTGAGCCTAGACACTTTCCCTGCGTGTCGTCAAGTAGGCTCCTGACTGCGCTCACTTGTCGGACAAGTAAAAGCGAGCCCATGCAGAAATGCCGCGACCCGAAGGCCGCGGCATCCCGTCCGTGTATGTCCCGGAGTCGTGTCAGCGGTGCGTGGCCACCACCTGTGCGACGGCGGCCCGCTCGTCGGCGGAGGGTTCGGAGATGGCCATGCGGCAATGCGTGTCCACGACGTCGAGCACGCGGTACGCCTCCTTCATGCGCCCCATGTCGCCGCCGATGAGCGCGACGACGTCGTCGACTGCTGCCTGTGCCGCCGCGATGGCCTCGGCATCTCCGGAGCGTCCGGCATCGGCGAGGGCGCGGAAGGGCTTCGGCGTCACGGAGGAGACGCCCGAGACGACACCCTGCGCCCCCGCCCCGACGGCCGCGATGAGGTCGCGGTCGGCGCCGGTGTAGAGCTCGAAGCCCGTCGGCACGGCCGCACGATAGGCCGCGATGTCGTCGAGCGACAGCTCGCTCACCTTCGCTCCCACCACGTTCGGAAGCGCGGCGATGCGCACGAGCAGCTCCGGCGAGACCGGGTTCCCGCTACGCGCGGGGTAGATGTAGACGTACAGGCGCCCGTCGCCCACCGCCGCCGAGACGGCACGGTAGTAGTCGAGGATCGCATCGTCCGTGGCACGCAGGTAATAGGGGGTGAGGGCCGCGAACTCCGTGGCCCCGAGCTCCTTCGCGATGCCGACCAGACGCACGGCCTCGAACGTGCTCGGCTGCCCGACGTGCACGATGACGCGCATCCGGCCGGCCAGCTCCTCCAGCGCGGCGGCCACGAGCGCCCGGAACTCGTCCGCGTCCACCGCGGGGAACTCGCCCGTGGTGCCGAGGATGAAGGCGCCCTCGTTCCCCGAGTCGGCCACGAATCGGAAGATCGCGCGCGACCCCTCGAGGTCGAGGGTCCCGTCGCGGTGGAACGCGGTCGGGACGGCGGTCAGGATGTCGTAGCGGGTCACTTCTCGGTCTCCTCGGGGGTCGTGCTCTGGCGGTTCTTGCGGTCGGCGCGTCCCCGGCGCGCACCGGCGTGGACGTTGCGGACGGTGGAGGTGAGCAGGTCGGGCTGCGCCGCGAGCTCGTCGTGCGCCTTCTCGATCTGCACGATGCTGTCGGTGTGGAGGATCGAGTCCTCCAACGAGGCCCGCTCGGCGCGGGGCGTGCGGGCGGCACGGATCGCCGGCATGACGATCGACAGCACCGCGAGCGCGAGCAGCACGAGGGCGATCGGGCTGACGACCTCGAAGAACGGCCGCGTCGGCAGGATCGCCAGCGTGCGGGCGAGGTTCTCCTCGGCGAGCGGACCGAGCAGCAGGCCGAGCACCACGGGTCCTGCCGGGACCTGCATGCGCTTGAGCAGCACGCCGATCACCCCGAAGACGAGCATCGTGACGACCGTCGACAGGCTGTTCGAGGTGGCGTAGGTGCCGATGATGCAGAAGATGAGGATGCCGCTCCACAGGTACGGCTGCGGCACGTCGAGCAGCTTGACCATGCCCTTCATCCGCACGAGGCTCAGCGCGAGCGACAGGAGGGTCGCGACGAGCATGATGCCGACGATCGAGACGACGAGGTCGGGGCGGTTGGTGAACAGCGTGGGCCCGGGGGTGATGCCCCAGATGATCATCGAGCCGATCATGACCGCCATCACGGAGTCGCCGGGGATGCCGAGCGCCATCGTGGTGGTGAGCGAGCCGCCGAGCGTGGCGCTGGAGGCGGTGTCGGACGCGGCGACGCCCTCGATCGACCCCTTTCCGAACATCTCCGGGTGCTTCGACGCCTTCCGCGCCCGCTCCCAGCCGATGAGCCCGGCGATGTCGCCGCCGGCCGCGGGGATGAGGCCGACGCCGAGGCCGACCGCCCCGCCGACCGCGGTGGCCCGTCCGCTCTGCTTCAGCTCGGCGCGGTTCGGCCACCACCGGCCGAGGCTCGAGATCGGTCGGACGTGCGACTTCCGGTGCGTGAGGAGCTGATCGAACAGCTCGGCGATGCCGAAGAGACCGATGATGACGGCGATGAAGTTCACGCCCTCGACGAGTTCCAGCACGCCGAACGTGAAGCGCTGGTCGGCGGTGGCCGCGTAGGTGCCGACGCTGCCGAGCATCAGCCCGAAGAGACCGGCCAGGATGCCCTTGAGCATCGACTTCGACGAGATGCCGATCATGATCGCGATGCCGAAGACGACGAGCGCGAACAGCTCGGGCGACTTGAAGTAGTCCCGGGCGAAGCTGGCGATCGGCACGGCGGCGACCGAGAAGAGCACGAGCGAGGCGAGGATGCCGACGGCCGACACGATCGCGGAGATCGTCAGCGCCAGACCGGCCCTGCCCTGCTTCGCCATGGGATAGCCGTCGAGGGTGGTGGCGATGGAGGCGGGTGTCCCCGGGGTGTTGATGAGGATGGACGGCACCCGGTCGCCGAAGTTCGCCGCGACGTAGATCGTCAGGAGCACCGCGAGGCCCTGCACGGGCTCCAGGGTCATGGTGAAGCCGGCGGCGAGTGCGACGGCCATGGTCGCGGTGATGCCGGGGAAGGCGCCGACCATGAAGCCGAGCACGAGGCCGACTGCCATGTACAGCAGGATCGAGATGTCGAGGAGCGAGTTCAGCCCCTCCAGGAGCGCGTTCACAGGGGGATCCTCAGGAGCATGCCGAAGACGACGTAGACGAATGCCGTGACGGCGGCGGAGTAGATGACGAGGCTCAGCCAGCGGCGGTGGCCGTAGAGGAGCATCAGTGCGGCCATGAGCAGAGCACAGGCGATCGGGAAGACCTCGATCCGGTAGCCGAAGAGGATGACCGAGCCGAGGGCCCACAGCGCGATGAAGGCGCCGGCGATCGCGATCGTCGCGATCACCCGGAGGACGCCGCCCGGCTGGATGCGCTCGAGATCCTCACGCGTGGGTGCCGGTCGCGTGATCGCCACGGCGAGCAGGGCGATCGCGATCACGACGCCGGTCACGCCGATGACGAGCGGCCAGAAGCGGGCGTCGATCTGTCCGGGGGCGGCCTCGCGGCGCAGCGGGATCTGCGTGGCGAGGAAGAGGTAGCCGGCGGTGATCGCGAGGGCGACGGCGGCGAACGCGATCTCGAGGGGACGGGAGGCGGTCGCTCCCTCGTAGCCGCCCGGCGCGACCGGCTCGGCCGCGGTGTCGGGGCTGGTCATGGTGCTCCTTCGTCGGAGGGCCCGGTGGGGTCGGCGCGTGCCGACCCCACCGGAGGTGTTCAGCCCAGGAGGTCCTGGAACAGGGCGAACTGGTCGTCGACGAACCCGGTCCACTCCTCGGAGTCGCGGTAGACCACGAGGTTGCCGGCGTCGGCCTGGAACTTCTGGTAGCTCTCGGACTCCACGGCCTCCTTGACGGCGGCTTCGAGGGCGTCGTGCACGTCGTCCGGCAGTCCGGCCGGTGCGTAGATGCCGCCCCAGCCGCCGAAGACGACCTCTTCGCCGATGGCCTCCTCGACCGTCTCGACATCCTCCGCGTCGGGGTGACGCTCGTCGTTCATGACCGCGAGGATGCGGACGGCCTCGCCCTGCGCGAGCGCCTCGCCGAGTCCGGAGACGGCGGCGACGGTCTCACCGGACGCGGCGGCCGCGACCGCCGTGGCGCCGCCGTCGTAGGGGACGGGAGTGAAGTCGGCGTCGGTCGCCTGGCCGAGGCCGAGGGTGGCGGCCTCCCAGATCGAGCCGGCACCGGAGTTCGCGACCGTGACCGCGCCGGACTTCGCCTGCGTCACGAGGTCGTCGAGGGTCTCGATGCCGCTGTTGGCACCCACCGTGATGACCCCGGGAGCGAGCATGATCTGGCCGAGCAGGTCGAAGTCGTCGGGCAGCACGTCGGCGCTCTGGGTCGTGTTGAGCATCGCGATCTCGACGGGCGCGAAGCCGATGACGTAGCCGTCGGGATCCTGCGAGCCGACGTACTCCATCGCGAGCGCTCCCGCGGCACCTGGCATGTTCTCCGGGATCACGCTGACACCGAGGATCTTCTCGACCTCGGTGGCGAGCGCGCGGGACGACAGGTCGGAGCCGCCGCCGGGATTGGCCTGGATGATCAGCCGGATGTCGTCCTCGGGATAGGTCGAGGCGGCCCCCTCGCTCTCGTCGACCTTCGTGCAGGCCGACAGCACCAGAGCGGTGGCGGCGAGGGCGGCGAAGGCAGCGGCCGCCCCGAGTGATGCGCATGCGGGGCATCTTTGCTCCTCTACGTGGGTCGACCGTGTTGTCGACACCGCGAGGCTACCAGTGTTGACTGTTAACAGTCAACACTGCGGAGCGTCACCGCACCCGGCTCACGACCAGGAGGTGCGGGCTGAGCTCCCGGATTCCGGGAACGGTGCTCCCGGCTCGCGCCAGCAGGAGAGCCGCCTGTGTGAGCGCCGTCTCCTCCGCAGGCATCTCCTCCAGCAGCAGCCCGCCGGGCCCTTCGACGCCATGGACCTCCACAACGTCGAGTCCGGCGGCGGCGGCCTCCTCGGCGAGCGAATCCGCCGTGTGGAAGTGCCCGGCAGGGAAGCGACCTCGCGAGGAGGGCGCCCCGTGCTCCAGCAGTGCGCCGTGTTCATCGTCGAGGTGGAGGTCGGTCACGCCCAGCGCGAGCTGACCGAATCCGACGAATCGCGAGAGGCCTGCCGCGAACACCCAGCCGCCGGATCGCACCACCCGTGCGGCCTCGCCGAGCGCCTGGAGGCGGTCCGCGCGATCCGCCAGGTGGTACAGCGGACCGAGGAGAAGAGCGGCATCGAAGCTGTCCGCGGTGAACGGCAACGAGCGCGCGTCCCCTACACGAGCATCCACGCCCCGCTGCGCCGCGCTGTGGACGTGCCCGCGCACCGGGTCGACGAGGATGACCTGATGGCCACGGGCCAGGAGCGACCGCGCATGGACGCCCGCCCCGCCTCCGACATCGATGACGCGACCCTCGGGGAGGTGCGCGGCGATCAGCTCCTGGATGCGCTGGTGCTCCAGAGGTCCTTGCGCCGAGCGGGTCGTCAACCGCGCCGATTCGTCGAACTGGTCCTCGTAGTAGTCGCGGATCCGCTCATCGAGCTCACGCTGGTCCATGGTCGACCTCCGATCGGTAGGCCTCCATCATCCACGCCGACCCGATCCGTCGACGAGCGCCAGGCGGACATGGCCGCCTGGCGCTCTGCCCCTCCGGGGTCTAGCCGGCCGTGGCGTTCTCGTACGCCCGCATCGCCGCCTCCTGCGCCTCCTTCAGCGCGTCCTCGGGAGACTTGTCCCCGAGCAGCGCTGCGGTGATCGCGTTGTTGAGTTCGTTCTGGATCTCCTGGCCCGCGGGCGAGGAACCGAAGGACTGTCCGTAGTCCACCACGTCGTAGTAGGTCGAGATGACCTGGTCGAAGCCGGCGTTGCCGCTGTCCGTCACGAAGGTCTCACGGATCGACTGATCGGCGGACGGCGATCCGGTGAAGAGCCCGGTGTTGATACCGCCATCGGTCTTCAGCGTCTCGGCACGGGCCTCGCCCGCCGCGTTCCAGGCGTCGTCCGAGGTGAGGTTCACCATCCAGGCGCACGCCGCCGCGGGGTTCTCCGCCCCGGCCGGGATCACGAACGCGGTGCCGGACGCGACCGAGAACGGCTCCCCGTCGGCATTCCGGAACGGCACAGCCTCGAGGTCGATCTGGTCGGCGTAGGGGCTCAGCACGTTCGGATACCACTGCGCGTTCACCTGCGCGCCGACCTGCTGGGCGACGAACTGGTTCTGGTCGCCGAAGGCGTCGAACGAGTCGGTGAAGCTCTTGACGGCCGCGAAGCCGCCCTGCGCGTCGGTGATCTGCTTGAGCATCTCGATGCCGGCCACGTTGCTGGGGTCGTCCAGGGTGGGCGCGCCCTTCTCATCGTTGAGCTGGCCGCCCATGCCGAGAATCCACAGCCCGGCCTGGCCCGTCGCGACGGGGTCGAACCCGAGCCGCGTGGGCACGCCGCCGGACTCCTGGTACATCTTCTCGATCGCGCCGAGCAGCACGTCGGGCTTGGAGGTGTCGATCTCGTCCGCCGTCACCCCCGCCTCGTCGAGCACGGCCTTGTTCAGCAGGATCGCCGGCGGCTGGTAGAACTGCGGCACCGCCCACACGGCATCGTCGTAGGTGACGTCGTCGACGACGAAGGGGTACCAGTGGTCCCGCGGCGAGACGTCCTGGGCGGCGAAGCACTCGTCGAGCGGCATGATGAGGTCCTGCGCGGCATACGTGGTCACGTACCGGCGGTCCATCTGCACGACGTCGGGCACGTCGCCGCTCGCGATCCGCGTGGTGAACTTCTGCGCGTCGAAGGCCGTCGCGTCGAGGTCGACCTCGACGTCCTTCAGCTGCTCGGCGGCGTAGTCCATGCGCGAGGTGCCGACGTCGTCGGCGTTCTCGAAGCCCCACGCTTTGAGCGTGCCGCTCGGCTCCGCGCCGAAGTCGGCGTCGGCCGCCTGGTCGTCTCCCCCTCCGCCGCCGCACCCGGCGAGGACGAGGACGGATGCCGCGGCGACCGCGGTGATTCCCAGCATGCGTGTGCGCATGACTGCTCCTTTCGATCTGTGGTTCGTGATCCCTTGCGCCCCTGGGTGGCGACGCCCTCGATGAAGGCACGCTGCCCGAAGGCGAAGAGGATGAGCATGGGGAGGGTCACCAGGAGGGAGGCGACCATGACGTACTGGTAATCACCGTGACCGCCCGCCGTGGGGCTGTACTTGGTCATCGCGTAGGCGATGCCGAGCGGCGCGGTGAACTCGTCCACCGACCCGGCGTTGAGGTAGATGAGGGCGGCCTGCAGGTTGTTCCAGCTCGCCTGGAACTCGAACAGGAACACGATGACGAACGACGGTATCGACAGCGGCATCGCGATCCGCCAGAAGAGGCCCCAGGCGCTGGCCCCGTCGAGCCGCGCCGCCTCGAACAGCTCCCGAGGAAGGCCGAGGAAGAACTGCCGCTGCAGGAAGATGTAGAAGGCCGAGCCGAACAGGTTCATGCCCCACAGCGGCACCCAGGTGCCGAGGAGTCCGGTCTCCTTCCAGATGAGGTAGATCGGGATCATCGTCACCGCGCCGGGGAGCATCATCGTCGCGAGCACGAGGCCGAACAGCAGCCCGCACCCCGGGAAGCGGAAGTAGGCGAAGCCGAACGCCACGATCGAGCTGGAGATCGCCACGGCACCGGCGGCGAGCAGCGCGATGGCGATGCTGTTGCCCATCCAGTTCAGCAGCGGGAGCTGATTCCACACCTCGACGTAGTTCTCCGGCACGAACGTCTTCGGGATGAGGGCGTTGTCGAACACCTCCCCCCGCGGCTTGAAGCTGGCAGCGATGAGCCACGCGAAGGGGTACAGGAACAGCAGCGCGAACAGCACGAGGATGATGTTCAGCACGATCCGGGCGACGAGGCTCTTCGGCTGTCGCAGGCGCCGTCGCCAGCGCGACCGGGCCGGGGCGGGAGCCGCGACGGCCTCCGGGAGGTCGTCCCCGGTGGCCTCGACGGGGACCTGACGCAGGGTCTGGGACATCAGCGGTCTCCCTCGTAGTAGACGAAGCGGTTGCCGACCTTCACCTGGATGAGCGTGATGATCATGATGATGACGAAGAGCAGCCACGCCATCGCCGCCGCGAAACCGAAGTTGAACTGCCGGAAGGCCTGTTGGAACAGGTAGATCGCGTAGAAGAGCGACGCCTCAGGAGACGAGTTGCTCTGATCCCGCCAGAACAGCAGATACGCCTGATCGAAGATCTGGAAGGCGGCGATCGAGAGCACGATGACGTTGAAGAACATGGCCCCCGAGATCATCGGCAGGGTGATCGAGAAGAACTTCCTGATCGGTCCCGCCCCGTCGAGCGAGGCCACCTCGTACAGCTCGACCGGCACGTTCTTGAGGGCGGCCAGGAAGATCACCATGGTTCCCGCGACGGTCCACAGCGTCATGATCACGATGCTCGGCTTGACCCACGCGGGGTCGACGAGCCACTGGGGCCCCTGGATGCCGAACAGTCGGAGGAACTGGTTGATCGCCCCGGAGTTGCCGTTCAGGAGGAGGAAGAACACGGCCGCCGTGGCGACGGCCGGGGTCATCTTCGGCAGGTAGTAGAGCACGCGGAAGAATCCCGCACCTCGCCCGACCCGGTTGAGCAGCAGCGCGAGGACGAGCGCGAACACGATCTCCAGCGGCACCGCCATCACCACGTAGAACAGCGTGTTGGCGAGCGAGACGCCCACCCGCGGGTCCTCGAAGAGGTTGGCGTAGTTGTCGATGCCGACCGGGCGCGCGCTGTTCGTGGCGAGGTTGTAGCTGCTGAACGAGATGTACAGGCTGTAGACCATCGCGCCGGCCGTGAAGATGAGGAATCCGATGAGCCATGGCGAGATGAAGAGATAGCCGGCGAGGGCTTCTCGGCGGTTGTACCGGTCCCGCTGGCGGGTCTTGAGCGGCATCCACCTGCCTCCTTTCCGAGGACGCGCAGACACGGCGCTCTGGTCCTGGCGCGATGGTAGATCCGGAGAAGCGGTTCTCCGCGGGGCTTGCGCAGAACCGTTTCCTGTGGTTCACCTGAATGCCGCCGGACGGCCTGGCGCCCCGGGAGCGGTTCCTCCCTAGGATGAGGGGAATAAACACGGAGGAGGGCCGGGGGAATGTTCGACGAGCGACGGCGACAGGCAGCGCTCGAGGAACTGGGGATCCTTGACACGCCACCCGATGAGCGGGTGGATCGGGTGGCACGACTGGCGAAGGAGATGTTCGGCGTGCCGATGGTCAGCGTCTCGCTGATCGATCGCGACCGGCAGTGGCGCAAATCGCAGATCGGCCTCGGGGGGGAACGAGGCACCGCGACAGGATTCGTTCTGCGACTACACCGTGTCGCAGGACCGGACGGTGGTGGTGGAGGATGCGAGCACGACCGACCTCTTCGCCGAGAATCCGTTCGTGACCGGCGACCCGCACCTGCGCTTCTACGCGGCCCATCCGCTGCACGCGCCGGGAGGGGAGCCGGTCGGGACGCTGTGCGTGCTCGACACCGAGCCGCACACGTTCACCGACGCCCAGCAGGACCTCCTGCGCGACCTCGCGTTCTGGGTGCAGACGGAGCTGGCACAGGACGCCGACGTCGACCACGCCGCCGTGGTACAGCGAGCGCTGCGCCCCCGGGCGCACCCGGAGATCGCCGGGTACACGATCGCCGCCGGTGCCGCCCCGCGGGGAACGCTCGCCGGGGACTACTACGACTTCTCGCGCCACGGCGAGGCCCTGCGGGTGACCCTGGCCGATGCCATGGGCAAGGGCACGGGGCCGGCGTTGGTCGCGGCCACGGTTCGGGCGTCCCTGCGCACGGCGCCGGAGCGCTCGCTGTCCGACGCCGTGATCGAGGTGGACCGCCTGCTCGAGGACGATCTCGCGGACACGTCGATGTTCGTCACGGCGGTCGTCGCCGAGCTGCGGCCGGAGACGGGAGAGCTCGAGGTCATCGACGCGGGCCACAGCCTCGCGTTCGTCGTCCGCGCAGACGGGTCGTGGACGCCCCTGCGCTCCACGAACCTGCCCTTGGGCATGGGGATGGGCCTCGCCGACCCCCGGGTCCCGGTGACGACGCGGCTCGAGGTGGGGGACGCCTTCATCTGCTGCAGCGACGGTCTCCTCGACGTCCTCGACGCCGACGACCCGTTCGGCCACGTGGAGCGGGTGCTCACCGCGATGGGACCGGACGGCGCCGTGCGCGAGGCCCTGCGACTCGCGAACGATGAGCGCGCCACCGACGACATCACCGTCGTGGTCGTGCGGAGGGACGCGTGACCGCCCGGTTCGCGACCATCCGCGTCCTCGCGCTGCTGTCGGTCCTGCTCGGCGTGAACTACGTCGCCTGGCGCTGGCTGGAGTCGGTGAACTGGTCGGCCTGGTGGATCGCGGTGCCGCTCGTGATCGCCGAGACGTACAGCCTCATCGACACGTTCCTCTTCTGCCTGACGATGTGGCGCGCGAAGGAGCGTCCGGCGCCGGTGTCGCCTCCGCAGGGCACCGTCGACGTGTTCATCACCACCTACGACGAGCCGATCGAGCTCGTCATGACCACCGCGAAGGCGGCGAAGCGGATCGCCTACCCGCACTCGACCTGGATCCTCGACGACGGCTCGCGCCCCGAGCTCGAAGCCGAAGCCCGGGCCGCCGGCGTCGGCTATCTCACGCGTTCCGAGGACTGGACGGGCAAGCCCCGGCACGCCAAGGCGGGCAATCTCAACAGCGCCCTCTTCCAGACCGACGGCGAGTTCCTCCTCATCCTCGACGCCGACCAGGTGCCGGACCCGCTGATCCTGCACCGCACGCTCGGCTACTTCGCCGATGATCCCGAGGTCGCCCTCGTGCAGACGCCGCAATGGTTCGTGAACGTCGACGAGGCCGACCCGCTCGGCAGCCAGGCGCCCCTCTTCTACGGGCCGATCCAGCAGGGGAAGGACGGCTGGAACGCGGCCTTCTTCTGCGGCTCGAACGCCGTGCTCCGCCGCGAAGCACTGATGCAGCTCGGCATCGTCGGCTACGTGCGGAACGTGACCGACTCCGCCGCGCGGGCCCTCAAGACGTCCGAGGCCCTCATCGCCCGCGAGGCCGAGGCGGCGACCGACCCGGCGCTCGCCACCGAGCTCGGCGCGCTCCGCATCGCGATCGCACGCGGACGCAAGGAGCTCGCCGCGGGCGAGTCGGTCGCCGAGGTGGCCGCCCGCGTGGGGGAAGCCGTCGACAGCGCCTCCCGCATCCTCGTCGCCCACGACCTCGAGGGCATCCGTGCCGACCTCGCAGTGATCGAGTCCCTGCCGGTGCAGCAGGACGCGGAGCTCGGGCAGGTGATCGTGGACGAGGCCGGACTCGACGCGCTCGCCGCGTCCGACCTCTCCCCCCTCACCGCCGTCGAGGCCGTCCGCGGACTGCTCGATGCGCTCCGCCTCGACCGTGCGGATGAGGCGCAGCCGATCCTCCCCCTCGCCACGATCTCGGTGACCGAGGACATGGCGACGGCGATGCAGCTCCACGCCCTCGGCTGGAAGAGCGTCTACCACCACGAGATCCTGGCGCACGGGCTCGCCCCGGAAGACCTCCGGACGATGCTCACGCAGCGGCTGCGGTGGGCCCAGGGGACGCTGCAGGTCATGCTGCGCGACAACCCCCTGGCCAAGCGAGGACTCTCGGTGGGGCAGCGCCTCATGTACTTCGCGACGATGTGGAGCTACCTCTCGGGCTTCGCCGCGATCGTCTACCTCGCCGCCCCGGTGATCTATCTCGTGTTCGGCGTGCTCCCCGTCACCGCCTGGTCGGTCGACTTCTTCGCGCGCTTCCTGCCGTACTTCCTCGTCAATCAGGCGCTGTTCCTCGTGGTCGCGAAGGGGGTGAAGACCTGGCGAGGTCAGCAGTACTCGCTTGCGCTGTTCCCCGTGTGGATCCGCGCGTGCTGGACGGCCTTCGCCAACGTGGTGCTCGGCCGACCGCTGTCCTTCGCCGTGACCAGGAAGGACGGCCGCGATCCTCGGGGCATCCCGTGGCGCGAGATCTGGCCGCAGCTCACCGCCATGGTCGTCCTCGTGATCGCCCTCGTCATCGGGGTCGCCCGGGTCATCGTCGGCACCGGCGACGGCACCGGCACCCTCGTCAACACCGCCTGGGTCCTGTACGACCTGGTCGTCCTCAGCGTCATCATCCAGGCGGCACGCTACCGCGGTCCGGCCGCGAAGGTCCTCGAGAAGGAGTCGAATGAACGTCAGCACTGACACCAGGGACGGCTATGCCGTCGTCACGATCACGGGCCGCCTGACCGCCTCAGGAGCGCCGTTGCTGCGCAACGCGGTGAGCGACCTCGTCGCCGCGGGGCAGCCGCGCATCGCGATCGATCTGAGCGGCACCGAGTTCGTCGACTCCTCCGGTCTCGGCGCCCTCGTCGGCGGCCTCAAGAGCGCCCGCGTGGCCGGCGGCGATCTGCGCATCGCCGCCGTCCCCGAGGCCGTGCGCACCGTCCTCCACCTCACCAACCTGGATCGCGTGCTCCGCGACTACCCGACGCCGGAATCGGCGTTCGATGGACGCTGACATCCGGGCCTTCCACATCGACGGGCCCGCCGGGCTCGCCCTCGTCGACCGCGCCCTCGACGAGCTCGACCGGCTGTGGCCGCTGGCTCCGGAGGTGCCTGCCCAGGATCAGGTGCTGTTCACCCTGGCGCTGAGCGAGGTCACGACGAACGTCGCCCAGCACAATGAGCACGCGGACGTCGTGCTGAGCATCGACGTCCGCGTGACGGCGGAGGAGCTGCGCGCCTACATCCGCGACACGGCCCCGCCGGCACCGATCGACTGGGACGCCGTGTCGATGCCGGGCGAGGAGGCGGAGAGCGGACGCGGGCTCGCGCTGTCGCAGGCCGCGCTCGACGAGTTCACCCACACGGTCACCGATCTCGGCAACACCTGGGTCCTCGTCCGGCGCGTGGATCCCGCGCGCGAGGCGGGCGACTGACCGGTCAGGCGAGCCAGGCCGGCGCGCGCCCGCGGAGGGCCGCGGCGTCGATGGAGTAGCGCCCGGCGCCGGTGAGCGCGAGCGCGAGAGCCGCGGCGCCGAGCACGGCGACGAACTCGTAGCCGCCGGCCGTCACCCACAGGCCGGCGGGCAGGTGCACGAGCACGAGTGCCACCAGCATGTCGACGGCGAGGAGGATGCCGACCGGGCGCGTCAGCAGGCCGAGGATCAGCAGGATCCCGCCGATGAGCTCGAGGAAGGCGACGACGGGTGCGGCGATCTCGGCGAGCGGCACCCCCATGCCGGCGAAGCTGCCGATGGTGCCGGGGATCGTGAACTCGAAGATCTTCTGAGCGCCGTGGGCGGCGAAGATCGCGCCGACGACGATGCGCAGGACGAGGAGTCCGAGCGACGAGGCGGAGGTGGCGGAGGCTGTGGTGTTCGTCATGAGGAGGTTCTTCCTTCGTGGCAGGACACCCGCGCGGGCGCGGACCAGGGCTCTTGCCCTGGCCCCCACGGTAGGAACCGTTCTTTTCCGTCCGCTGAACGCCTCGGCGCCGGCGGACGCAGGCTCAGCGGGAGCCGACCTCGTGGAGCATCCGCTCCCGGGCGCCGTCGAGGTGAGCCGAGAGGACCGCGGCGGCGTCCTCCGGGGCTCCCGTGCGCATGACGTCGAGCAGCGTCACGTGATCGTCCGACGACTCGTGCAGGTCCTCGTCGTGGTTGATCGTGACCTCGAGGAGGGCCGTGAAGGTCGGGAGGTACTGGTTCCAGGCACCCTCCAGCCGGGGGTGATCGGCGAGGGCGTAGATCTGGGAGTGGAAGTCGAGGTCGGCCGTGACGAAGGCCGCATGGTCGCCGGCGTCCGCGGCCTCGGCCATGCGCTGGACGGCGTCGGCCATCGGCTGCCACCGCTCGTCGTCGTCGACCCGCATCGCGCGCGAGAGGGCGAGCTGCTCCAGCGCGCCCCGGAGGCTGTAGAGCTGGTCGACGTCGTCGCTCGTGAGGCCCACGATGTAGACGCCGCGGGGACGCTGCACCTCGACGAGCTTCTCGAAGCTGAGCTGGGTCAGGGCATCGCGCACGGGGCCGCGGCTGACGGCGAACTCCTCGGCGAGGGCCTCCTCGGTGAGGCGGGCCCCCGGGGCGAGCTCCCCCCGCACGATGCGCTGGCGCAGCACGCGTGCGACCTGCGCTCCGAGCGACTCCCCGCGCGTGACGGTCTGCGTCATGGTGACCTCCTGTTAACAGTTGACAGGATACACACCGGGATGCGCGGTCAGGCTCCGGAGCGCGGACTCCAGAGCACGAGCTCCGTCGAGCGCCGGATGCGGCGGCCGCTCGGCATGGGCACGACGCCCGCGGAGCCGGCGGCGAACACCCGCACGCCGGGGCGGTTCTCCCGCTCGGCACGGAGGGCGCCCTCCAGCGCGAGCACGCGATCGCGCAGCATCCGGTTCTCGTCCTCCAGGTCGAGGAGACGGGCGATCGCCGGGAGACTGACCCCTTCGGAGGAGAGCTGGGCCACCTCGCGCAGCTGCTCGATGTTGCGGTGCGAGTAACGACGGGATCCGCCGGGCGTCCGACCCGGCACCACGAGGCCGATCCGGTCGTACTGACGGAGGGTCTGGGGGTGCAGGCCGGAGAGCTTGGCGGCTGCGGCGATCGCGAAGACCGGAGTGTCCGCGTCCATCACGCCTTCCTTCCTGGTTTCACGTCAGGCCGTCGCGCCTGGTCAGGCAGCTCCTTCCCGGAACCGCCTGACCCGGCGCGAAAGCCTGTTCTCGTCAACGGCGGGCTTTCGCCATGAGCTCGGCCCGCGGGTTCTCCTGAGGCTCCAGCTCCTGGAACCTCTCGAGGGCCTCGCGCGCGGCGTCGTCGAGGTGCGTCGGAACCGCGACCTGGAGCTCGGCGAGCAGGTCACCGGTCCCCTTCGCGGTCGCGACACCCCGACCCTTGACGCGGAGCACGCGGCCCGACGGGGTCCCGGGGGCCACACGCAGCTTCACCACGTCGCCGCCGAGCGTCGGGACCTCGATGGTCGCGCCCAGCGTCGCCTCGGTGAAGGTCACGGGGACCACCACGCGGAGGTTGAGGCCGTCCCGCGTGAAGACCGGGTGCGGACGCACCGTGATCTGCACCACGATGTCCCCGTTCTCCCCGCCATCGGGCGAGGGGCGACCACGGCCGCGCAGCCGGATCTTCTGCCCATCGGCGACACCCGCGGGGATCTTCACCTTGAACGGCTTGCCGTCCTCGCCCTGCAGGGTGATCGTCTCGCCCTGCACAGCGGTGCTGAAGTCCAGCGTGGTGCGGGCCGTGACGTCGGCGCCGCGCTGCGGACCGCCGAAGCCACGGAAGCCGCCGCTCGGCTGCCCGAATCGGCCACCGCCGAACGAGCTGCCCTGGCCCTGGTTGAACATCGCGAAGATGTCCTCGAAGTCGGCGGTCTGGCCGCGCCCCTGCTGTCCGAACCGGCTGAAGACGTCTTCGAACCCGCCGGCGCCCGAGCCGCTCGCCGTGAAGCGAGCGCCCGAACCCATGGCGCGGATCTCGTCGTACTCCTTGCGCTGCTCGGCGTCGGAGAGCACCGAGTATGCCTCGCTGATCTCCTTGAACTTGGCCTCGGCCTTCGCATCGCCCTGATTGGAATCGGGGTGATACTTGCGCGCGAGCTTGCGGTACGTCTTCTTCAGGTCAGCGTCGCTGACGTCCTTCGAGACCCCGAGGGTCTTGTAGAAGTCCTTGTCGAACCAATCCTGGCTGGCCATCGATCACCTACTCCGCAGGGACGGCGACGACGACCTTCGCAGGACGCAGCTCGACCTCGCCGAGGCGGTACCCCACCTCGACGACCTCGAGCACCGTGGTCTTCGAGGTGCCGGGGGTCGGCTGCTGGAAGATCGCCTCGTGACGCTGGGGGTCGAACTCCTCGCCCTTCTCGCCGTAAGCGACCACGCCGAGGCGCTCCACGACCGCGCGCACCTTCTCGGCGATCACGGCGAAGGGGCTGCCCTCGACCAGATCGCCGTGCTGCTCGGCGCGGGCCAGGTCGTCGAGGACGGGGATGAGGCCCTTGGCGGCCTCGCCCTTCGCGCGCTCGATCTCGATCTGGCGCTGCTCCTCGGTGCGGCGGCGGTAGTTCGCGTACTCGGCCTGCAGGCGCTTGAGGTCGGTCAGCAGGGCGTTCTCGGCGTCGGCGATCGCGGCGTCGCCCGCGGCGGCATCCGCGGTCTGGGCGGCGCCGAGGATGTCCTCGACCGTCAGCCCCTCCTCGGTCTCGGCAGCCGCGTCGACCGGAGTCTCGTCGGAGCCCTCGGCGGCCTTCGCCTCGCGGGAGTCCTGGTTCTGCGGCACGGGGCCGGATGCCTGAGCATCCGACCCCTCCGGAACCTCGTTCTCGTCGAAGTTCTTGTCCGTCATGATTACTTCTTCTCGTCCTCGTCGTCGACGACCTCGGCGTCGATGACGTCCTCCTCGGAGGAGGGGGCGTCACCGGTCGGGGCCTCGCCCTCGGCCGAAGCGCCGGCGGCGTCCGCCTGCGAGGAGGCGTAGATCGCCTCGCCGAGCTTCGACTGGGACTGGTTGAGCTTCTCGAACGCGGTCTTCACGGCCTCGTCGTCGTCGCCGGCCAGAGCCGTCTTGAGCGCGTCGACGTCGGCCTTGACCTCGGTCTTCACGTCCTCGGGGAGCTTGTCCTCGTTCTCGGAGATGAGCTTCTCGATCGAGTAGGCGAGGGTCTCCGCCTGGTTGCGGGTCTCCGCGGCCTCACGACGCGCCTTGTCCTCGGCGGCGTGCTCCTCGGCCTCGCGCACCATGCGCTCGATGTCCTCCTTCGACAGCGACGAGCCGCCGGAGATGACGATCGACTTCTCGGTACCGGTGCCCTTGTCCTTCGCGGACACGTGCACGATGCCGTTGGCGTCGATGTCGAAGGTGACCTCGATCTGCGGGATGCCGCGGGGAGCCGGGGCGATGCCCGTCAGCTCGAACGTGCCGAGCGGCTTGTTGTCGCGGGTGAAGTCGCGCTCGCCCTGGAAGACCTGGATCGCGACGGACGGCTGGTTGTCGTCGGCCGTGGTGAAGGTCTCGCTCCGCTTGGTCGGGATGGCCGTGTTGCGCTCGATGAGCTTGGTCATCATGCCGCCCTTGGTCTCGATGCCGAGGGAGAGCGGGGTGACGTCGATGAGGAGGACGTCCTTGCGCTCGCCCTTCAGGACGCCGGCCTGCAGCGCGGCGCCGACGGCGACGACCTCGTCCGGGTTCACGCCCTTGTTGGCCTCCTTGCCGGTCTCGCGCTTGACGAGCTCGGCGACGGCCGGCATACGGGTCGAACCACCCACGAGGACGATGTGGTCGATGTCGGACACCTTGATGCCGGCTTCGCGGATGACGTCCTCGAACGGCTTCTTGGTGCGGTCGAGCAGGTCCTTCGTGAGGTCCTCGAACTTCGCGCGGGTCACGGTCTCGGAGAGCGAGACGGGGCCCGAGTCGGTCAGCGACAGGTACGGGAGGTTGATGCTCGTGGACGTGGAGCTGGAGAGCTCCTTCTTCGCCTGCTCCGCAGCCTCCTTGAGGCGCTGCAGCGCGATCTTGTCACCCGAGACGTCGACGCCCGTGGTCTCCTTGAACTGCTTGATCAGGTAGTCGACGAGGCGCTGGTCCCAGTCGTCACCACCGAGGCGGTTGTCACCGGCGGTGGCGCGCACCTGGATCGTGGAGAAGTCGTCGTCCTTGCCCACCTCGAGGAGGGAGACGTCGAACGTTCCACCACCGAGGTCGAAGACGAGGATGAGCTCGTCCTCCTTGCCCTTGTCGAGGCCGTAGGCGAGGGCCGCGGCGGTCGGCTCGTTGATGATGCGGAGCACGTTGAGGCCCGCGATCTCACCGGCCTCCTTGGTGGCCTGACGCTCGGCGTCGTTGAAGTACGCGGGGACCGTGATGACCGCGTCGGTCACGGTGTCGCCGAGGTAGGACTCGGCATCGCGCTTCAGCTTCTGGAGGATGCGCGCGGAGATCTCCTGCGGCGTCCACTTCTTGCCGTCGACGTCGAAGCTCCAGTCGGTGCCCATGTGGCGCTTGACCGAGGCGATCGTCCGGTCGACGTTGGTGACGGCCTGGCGCTTCGCGGTCTCGCCGACGAGCACCTCCCCGTCCTTGGTGAAGGCGACGACCGAAGGGGTCGTGCGGAAGCCCTCGGCGTTGGCGATGACCTTGGGCTCGCCACCCTCGAGGACGCTGACGACGGAGTTGGTGGTTCCGAGGTCGATACCGACAGCACGTGCCATGTGTTCTCTCCTTTGTTGGGAAGTCTGTAGTGGTCCGAAAACCTGCGGCGATCAGGGAAACCTGAGTCGCGATGGCTCAAGTGTACGCCGGGGCCGGAAGGCTGTCAAATGAACTTGATATGAACAGGCTCAAGTTTTCCCGCCGGGCGGTCAGAACGGCGCGTCCGTCGATCCTTCGGCGAAGGTGACGGTGTTCGACGGCGGCGGGCGGTCGATGTAGACCCTCCCCGTCGGACTCGTCCAGGCATAGAGGCCGTCGCCACGCGCCTCGACATGCCAGGCGGACTGATGTTTCAAGACATGATGTCGACGGCACAGATGGCCGAGATTCGAGGCGGACGTCTCCCCGCCCATCGCGGCGTCACGGTGGTGATCGATGTCGCACTCCGCGGGCGGATATCCGCAACCGGGGAAGCGGCATCGCTGATCTCGGGCCCGCAGGTGGCGTCGCAGTTCCGCGTTCGGGCGATACCGGTCGACGGCGAGGACGGTGCCCGTCACGGGGTGCGTGAGGATGCGATCCCATCCGGAGGCGGCCCCTGCCAGCCTCCGTGCCGTGGCGGGGTCGATCGGGGTGCGCCCGTCGAGTTCCGCCGGCGCCGTTCCCCGACCGAGGAGGGTCATGACGGGGACCGTGATCGCGACCGTGGGGACGATGGCGGCCAGGGTGCCGTCATGATCATCATGGCCGGCCGGCGCACCGGTGAGGAGGAGGTCGAGCGCGAGGTCGGCCCGGGACTGGGCGATGGTTCGCAGGTCCGTCGGGTCGTCGCCGGCCTGCGTGGTCGTGGCCATGGTGGTCAGCCGGTCGAACACGCCGTGCACCAGCGCCGCCGGCCCCAGAAGTCCGAGCTCAGCCATCCCGTCAGGGGCATCCCGTACCCACACGCGCCGCCGCTCACGGGCATCCTCGTGACGGTGCGCGAGGGTATGCGGCTGAAACTCCTCCGCGGCCCGGCGCGCCATGCGCGCGACCCGGTTCGGCGCCTCGCTCTCGGCGAAGGCGATCATCCGCGCGGAGAAGGCGTCGCGATCCGCCTCGTCTTCGAGGTGCGCACCCGCCTCCGCGATGACGCGGGCCTGCTGGGCGGTGACCTGCCCCGCGCCCCATGCACCCCACAGCCGCGGAAAGCGCTCGACGATCCAGACCGCATCGGCCATCCGCCGCTGCACCGTCCTGTCGCTCGCCCGCAGCGCGGCAGCGAACTCGGCCGCGACCGTGCGCACGCTCAGATCCGCGCCGTCCGGATGGGCGGCCTGCGCCGCGACCTCCACGGCCAGGCGCGACCCCAGCGCCAGGATCCCGTCCCGCGCGGCCTGCAGTCCATTGATCGACCGCTCGACACCGACGAGCATCTCGGTGAGCGCTCGGAGCGCCTCCACCTGCTCGATCGTCGCGTCCGCCAGTCCTGTCATACCCCGAGTGAAGCAGGGACCACCGACATTGAAACCCCAGTTCAGGTGGAGTAAACGATATGCCGGGATGCAGTGCGCGCCACGGCGATCACGCCGAGCCCGGTCCGCCTCGGTGGCCGCGAGCCGACATGCTTGACTCTCACACGGTGTCAGACGGGAGAACTGAGACATGTTGTCCATCGGAGCGTTCGCGCAGATCGGCCAGGTGACCCACCGGATGCTCCGGCACTGGGACACGGCCGGGCTGCTCGTCCCCGCCCACGTGGACGAGTTCACCGGCTACCGGTCGTACGATCCGGCGCAGCTCGAGCGCCTGCACCGGATCGTCGCCCTGCGTCAGCTCGGCTTCGGTCTCGACGACATCTCGGCGATCCTCGCCCAGGGCGTCGACGCCGACCGGATCGCGGCGCTTCTGCGCGTCCGGCGCGCCGAGGTGGAGCAGGAGCACCGGCTCGCGGCCGCGCGACTCGTCGATGTGGAACGGCGCCTCCACCTCATCGAGAAGGAGAAGCATATGTCGCAGATCGAGATCGTCCAGAAGCCCCTCCCCGCCGTGCGTCTGGCCGCCGTCCGCTCCGTCGTCGCCGAGCAGCCCGCGGTCGCGGAGGTCGTGGGACCGGCCTTCGACGCCGTGGCAGAGGTCATCGGAGACGAATGCGGCTCTCTCACCACCCCGATCGCCCTGTACCGGACGCAGCCGGACGGGATGGAGGTCATCGCCGGGTACTCGTATACCGGTCCGGCCGCCGACGGGATCGAGATCGTCGAGCTCCCCGCTGAGGAGGACGCGGTCTGCGGGGTGCACCTCGGCTCGATGGAGCGGATCGCCGAGAGCTGGCACGCGATCCACACCGAGGTCGTCGCGCGCGGCCTCATCCATGCCGGGCCCTGTCGGGAGCTGTACGTCCGCGCCGTGGGAGACGACCAGTCGGACTGGGTCACGGAACTCCAGCAGCCCGTCGCGCGCCGCTGACGAGGCGCACGACCTGCGGGCAGGATGGGGGCATGATCCGTGCCGTGCTCTTCGACCTTGACGGGGTCGTCCGTCACTTCCTCCACGACCCCGACCTGGAGGCGCGGCACGGACTTCCGGCCGGGATGATCGCCCGCATCGCGTTCGCGTCACCGTTGATCGACGCGGTCACCACGGGGAACCTCACTCGCGAGGAGTGGATCGTCCGAGTCGGCGAGGCCGCGGGATCCGCAGCCGCCGCGCGGGAATGGGGACGCACACCGTTCGCCGCCGACCCGGACGTGCTCGCGCTCGTCGACGAGCTGCGCTCTCACGGGATGATGTGCGCCATCCTCACGAACGGCACGGACACCATCGCCGAGGAGCTTCACGACAGCGGCATCGCCGCGCACTTCGATCGCGTGTTCAACTCCGCGGACATCGGATACGCCAAGCCGGATGTCCAGGCGTTCCGACACGTGGTCGCCGACCTCGCCATCGCGCCGGAGGAGGTCTTCTTCCTCGACGATTCGCCGGGGAAGCTCAGCGGCGCACGGACGCTCGGCATGACCACGCACCACTACACGGGAGTCTCCGCGTTGCGCACCGCTCTCGACGCCGCCGGCGTTCCCGGCGCGACGGCATCGACGCCGATCCCTTAGGGCGCCACATCCTCCGGGCGTCGCGCCGTTCGGGATCGGGGTCACTTGCCCCCGGGCGGGCCGACCAGCAGGAGGATCACGTACAGCGCGACGATTCCCACGACGAGCAGCACCGCGAGCACCCAGGGGCGACGCAGGAACCAGCGCATCAGGCGGTCGTACCAGCGGTGGTCACGCGGGTCGTCGGACGCGTCGAGACGCCAGTCACCCCGGAGACGACCGGTGCGGTGCAGCCAGATCTCCATCGGGATGGTCGCGTACGGGACGACGGCGCTGACGACCGCGAGCACCCCGACGCCCGGGTGCCACCGCTGGTTGAGCGCGACGAGGACGGCGGTCGCGGCATAGGCGAGGAACACGAACCCGTGGATGCCGCCGCCGACCGTCACCACGACTCCGGGGGCTCCGACGGCCCGGGCGATGATCGCGGCGATGAGGATGGTCCAGGTGATCGCCTCCGCGATCGCGAGGACACGGTACAGGCGGCCAGGGGTGCGGAACACGGAACTCCTCGGGTGGGGTACCCCTCCAGCGTATCCCGCTTCGAATCGCCCACTGTGCCCCATCCGCCGCCTGGATGGAGCAAGGTGAGCAACTCGAAGGGGAATAGGGGGACGGTGGTCGGCGTTGCCGAAGGCATGGTGACGGTGGATGCGGATGCGCTGTCCTCGGTGCTCGGCACGGTGGACCTGCGCGTGGGGATCGCCCGTCGGGTGCAGCTGGGCCGCGGGGGACTGCTGCCGCTGGCTCCCGGCCGGATCACCCTCGTCTACATCGCCGACGGCGCCGTGCATGGGCATCCGCCTCTCGGCACCGGCTGCCGTCTCGACGTGGACCGCTCGTCGCAGCAGCTCACACTCGAGGAGCCCGGCCGCCGAGACCGCCTCGTCACCGGCGATGCCTTCCTGCTGCTCCGCGGCGACACCTTCGCACTGGAGGCCGCCGTCGAGACTGCACTCCTCGTCGTCGACATCGAGCTCGCGGACACCGCGTCTCCGCTCCCGGCACTCCTGCCGCCCTTCCTCACGGTGACAGGGTTCGACGCGCTGGAGCCGGCCGCCGCCGCCCTCGCCGAGAACATGGGGATCGTCGACGCGGCCGCGTGCCCCGTGCGCCAGGGCGACCCGCTGATCTGCCGGATGATGGCGACCACCGTGCTGCTCTCGGTGATCCGAGCCTGGGCGGCCAACGGCTGTGCGCCCGCCGGATGGCCCTCGCTGTCGAAGGACCCCTTCCTCGACCGCGTCGTGGACGCCATCCACGAGCAGCCGGGCCGGGACTGGACCGTCGAACGCCTGGCCGCTGTCGGCGCCATGTCACGGTCGGCCTTCGCGGAGCGGTTCCGTCTCGCCGTCGGCCGCTCCCCCGCCGACTACGTCACCGAGGTGCGCATCAACGCCGCGAAGCGGATGCTCCAGGCCGGGCAATCCGTGTCGAGCGTCTCGCGCGAGCTCGGCTACGCCTCGGACGAGGGTTTCAGCCGCGCGTTCCGTCGCCGCACGGGCATGACCCCGTCCTCCTGGCGCGGCTCGCACTCCCTCGTGCCTGCCTGATCTGCCTGATCCCCACACCCTCGTCCCAGCCTCGGGGCGGGCACGACTTCGGAGACCCGGGGCGACACGCCGACTCCGAAGCCCGAGGCGACGGCGTGTCGGCGGCCGGCTCCGAAATTGTGCCCGGGCAACCAGGGGTCAGGAGCGGGAGCTGCGGCGGTTGGAGAGGCCGAACAGCACGGCGCCGGCGAGGAGCGAGACCGCGCCGATCGTGTAGACGAGCTCGACGCTCAGGGTGTCGACGAGGAGCCCACCGACGCCGGCCGCGAGCGTGATCGCGCCCTGGAACCCGACGACCACGAGGCTCCCCCCGGCCTCCAGGCGGTCCGGCATGCGGTGGCCCACCCAGGTGTTCACGACGATCAGCCACGACGAGAAGAAGAACCCCCAGAGGAGCACGACCGCGCCGATCCCGATGATCGATCCGGAGAAGAGCACCATCGACAGCACGGCGGCCGAGATCACCAGCGGCGCGAACACCGCGAAGAAGGCGAAGGAGCGGTCGATCACGAGGCCGATGGAGAGGTTACCGAGAAGGCCTCCGACACCGAACAGCGCCAGCAGCACGACGATCGTCGAGGCGTCCACGTCCGGGATGCGCTCCAGCGCGAGGCGGACGTAGGTGTAGGCGAGGAAGTGGCCGAGCACGACGAGGACGTGTCCGACCATGCCGAGGCCGATGCCGGGCCGCCGTACCGTGTCGACGAGCAGACGGAGGCTCGACGCGCGCTCGGCCGGAACGGTCGGCAGCGCCCACCGCAACGCGACGGCGAGCACCACCATCAGCACTCCCGCGATCGCGAACACGGCACGCCAGTCGACGACCTCGCTCAGCATGACCCCGAGCGGCACTCCGGCGACCGTGGCGAGGGAGACCGCGGCGGAGGTGAACATCACCCCGCGACCGAGATGCTCGGGCCCCGCGAGCCGCGCGGCGACCGTGATCGACATCGTCCAATAGGCGCTGATCGCCGCCCCCAGCAGGAACCGCGCCAGCAGCACGACGACGAGGTTCGGCGCGATCGCGACGATGAGGTTCGACACGGCCGCGGCGAGCGCCATCCACACCAGCAGCGACCGACGGTCCAGCCGGGGGAACACGAGGCCGACGGTCGGGGCGACGAAGAGCCCGACGAGGGCCGTGACCGTGACGGTCTGCCCGGCCTGGCCCGGGGTCACCCCGAGGCCGTCCGCCATCTCGGTGAGCACTCCGTTGGGGAGGAACTCGGCGGTCACCAGCAGGAACCCCATCACCATGAGGGCGATGAGCCCTCCGTAGCGGATGCGATCGGCGCGGGTCGTCGGCAGGGTCGGGACGGGGGCGGTCGTGGTCATGCTTCCAGACTCGCAACGGGAACGGGGCCGCGCCCGACCGGTCGTCCGCCGCATCCGACCGATCGTCCGGCCCTGGACAACCTCCGATCGGACCCCCTAGGCTCGACGACGCACCGGGAAGCGCCCGGGAAGCCCGAGCGAAGGAGGCGATGAGATGAACGCTGTCGTCGTCGCGCCTTTCGCCGACCACCTTCCCTTCGAGGCCACCCGCTCCTGATCGCCGCGTGGCCTCCCTTCCCGGAGCCACACCGTGACCGAATCCCCCGCTTCCTCGGAAGCCGCGTCCTTCGACGCCACCTCCTTCGATTCCCTCGAGACCGCCCTCTCCTTCGCCGAGGTCGAGCCCGGCGCCAACCAGCGCTGGACGACCTGGCCGTCATCCACCCCCACCGAGCGCGGGCCGGAACCGCGCCCCGCGTGGGTCGTGACCTCCGCCGGCGCCCTGGACACCGAGCTCGGCATCCTGAAGACCGGCAAGGAGGCCGACGTGTTCCTGCTGGAGCGCGCCGTGCCCGACGACCCCGCGCAGCGCACGCTCCTCGCCGCCAAGCGCTACCGCGGCATCGAGAACCGGAGCTTCCAGCGCTCCGCGGTCTACACCGAGGGGCGCAGCACGCGGAACACCCGCGACACCCGCGCCCTCGCCAAGAAGACCGCCCACGGACGGGAGGTCGCCGCAGCCCAGTGGTCGCTCGCGGAGTTCGAGGCCCTGTGCCGGATGTGGGAGCGCGGCGCCCCGGTCCCCTATCCCGTGCAGGTCAGCGGCACCGAGGTGCTCATGGAGTTCCTCGGCGACGACCGGGGCATCGCGGCACCCCGGCTCGCGCAAGTGCGCGGGTCGAACGCCGAACTGCAGGAGTACTTCGCGCAGGTGGTCGAGCTCATGCGGGTCTTCGCCGCCGCGGGCTTCGCGCACGGCGACCTCTCCGCCTACAACCTCCTCGTGCACGAGGGGTGCGTGCGGGTGATCGACCTGCCGCAGATCGTCGACGTGATCGCGAATCCGCAGGGCCTCGACCTGCTGCACCGCGACTGCGTCAACGTGTGCGACTGGTTCACGCGGCGGCGGGTGCAGTGCGACGCCGAGGCCCTGTTCGCCGACCTCCTCGGGACCCTGTTCTGACTCCCGGGTCAGGAGGCGAGTCGGGCGGCGAGAAGGGTCACCAGCTCGTAGACGACATGGCTCGCGGCGATCCCGGTCATCTGGGCGTGATCGTACGCGGGCGACACCTCCACGACGTCCGCGCCGACGATGTCCCGCTCGCGCAGGGCACGGAGGATGCGCAGCAGCTCGCGGCTCGTGAGCCCACCGGCCTCGGGGGTCCCCGTGCCGGGCGCGTGCGCGGGATCGAGCACGTCGATGTCGATCGAGACGTACAGCGGCTTGTCGCCGATGCGGGTGAGGATGCGGTCGATCGCCGCCTCCACCCCGTGCTCCTCGATGTACTCGCTGGAGACGATGGAGAAGCCGAGGCGCTCGTCGTCCTCGAGATCCTGCTGGGAGTACAGGGGGCCGCGGGTCCCGACGTGGCAGCTCGCGGTGAGGTCGATCAGCCCCTCCTCGCTCGCGCGCCGGAAGGGGGTGCCGTGCGTGATGGGCGCCCCGAAGTAGGTGTCCCACGTGTCGAGATGCGCGTCGAAGTGCAGGACGGCGACGGGTCCGTGCTTCGCGGCCACCGCCCGCAGCAGGGGCAGGGCCACCGTGTGGTCGCCGCCGATCGTGACGATGCGCTGCACCCGCTCGCCCAGCGCCAGCGCTGCACGCTCGACCTCGGTGACGGCCTCCGTGAGGTCGAAGGGGTTCACGGGGATGTCCCCCGCGTCCACCACCTGCGCCAGCTGGAACGGCGACACATCCTGCGCGGGGTTGTAGGGCCGGAGCAGCCGTGACGACTCCCGCACGTGCGACGGGCCGAAACGGGTGCCGGGGCGGTAGCTCACGCCGGAGTCGAACGGGATGCCGACCACGGCGATGTCGGCGCGCGGCACGTCCTCGATGCGGGGCAGGCGGGCGAAGGTGGCGATGCCGGAGTACCGCGGGTTCACGGAGGCGTCGATGGGGCCGATGTTGTCGGTCATTTCTCGTTCCTGTTCGTCGGGAGGTGTGAGGCTCAGAGGGCGTGCTGCGGGATGTGCACGAGCTGCACACCGCCGTCGGCGATGGCCGCGCGGATGCTCGGGGCGATGTCGGCACGCGACGCCACCCGCCGCCCGGTCGCCCCGAAGGCGGTGGCGAGCGCGGCCCAGTCCGGCTGGACGAGGTCGACGCCGACGGGCGCCATCCCGCGGTCGAGTTCGTTCTGCCGGATCTCGGCGTACCCGCCGTTCTCCACACAGACCACCGTGACGTCGAGGCGCTGCTCGACGGCGGTGGCGAGCTCGTTCACGCAGAACATCAGGGCGCCGTCGCCGATGACGGTGACGACGGGGCGCTCCGTCTGCGCGACCGCCGCACCGATCGCGGCGGGGAGGCCGTAGCCGAGCGTGGCGTAGGTCGGCGTGTAGAGGAGGGAATGCGGATGCTCCTGCCGCAGCACGCTGCCGAGCGCCAGATAGACGATCTGGGAGGAGTCGCCCGCGACGATCGCGTCGACGGGGAGGGCGTCGGCGATGACCTCGGCGAGCGCGACGGTGTCCGGCGCGGTCTCCCGCGACTCGGCCGCGATCGCGGCCCGCTCGACCGTGAGGTCCCGAGCGGGGTGCGTGGCGTCTGGCAGCAACGGGAGAAGGGCGTCGGTCACCGCGGCCGCGTCTCCCGTGAGGCCGACGGTCGCCGCGAGGTTCTTGTCGCGCTGCTCCGGGGAGATGTCGATGCGGATCACCGCACCGCGCGCCTCGAGCCGCGGTGCCCAGAGCTCCGCCTCGCCCAGCTTCGAGCCGATCACGAGGAGCACGTCGGCGTCCTCGGCCACGGCGCGGGCGGCGGCCAGACGCAGGTTCGATCCGAGCGACAGCGGATGCCGCTCGTCGAGCACGGCCTTGCCGTTCAGGGTCGTGAGCACGGGGGCGCCGAGCCGCTCGGCCACCGCGACGATCTGGTGCGCGGCGTCCACCGCGCCCCCTCCGGCGACGATCACCGGGGTGCGGGCGGCGGACAGCAGTCGGGCGGCCTCGGCGAGCGCGATCGGGTCTCCGGAGATGCGGTCGGGCATCGACCGCGGCCTCCGGTCCTCCGCGGGCACCTCGGCGGTCCCCTCCAGCACGTCGAGCGGGATCTCGATGTGCACGGGTCGGGGGCGGCCGGTGCGGAAGAGGTGGAACGCGTCGTGCACGGCCTGCACCGCCTCCGCCGCGGACGACACCCGCCGCGACCACTCGGCGATCGCACCGACCATGGCCGTGGCGTCCTTCGTCTCGTGCAACGTGCCGACGTCGGCGAACTCCGCCCCGAGCGGCACGCCCGGGGACAGGACGATGAGTGGTCGCGACTCGCAGAACGCGGTGCCGATGGCGCTCATCGCGTTCTGCAGGCCGGGACCGGAGGTCGTGATCACCACACCGGGAAGGCCGGTCTGCTGGGACCAGCCGTCGGCGCCGTACCCCGATCCCTGCTCATGGCGGTTCGTCACGGCGCGGATGCCGAGGTCGGCGAGGGGGCGGTAGAACTCCAGGTTGTGCGTGCCGGGGATGCCGAAGACCGCAGTGACCCCGTAGCCGCGGATGGTCTCCAGGACCGCGCGGCCCGCGGTGTCGGCGTACCGGTCGTCTCCGCTGATGTCGGTGCTCATCGTGTCATCCTCACATCGCGTGACGACGGACGCCGTCGACCCAGGTCTCACGGACCTCGATCGCCGCGATCTCCTCGGCAGGCACCGCGAGCGGGTCGCCCGAGAGCACCGCGAAGTCGGCGTACTTGCCCGGCTCCAGCGAGCCGAGGTCGTCCTCCCGTCCGATCGACACCGCGCCCTCGATCGTGTGCGCCCGGAGCGCCGCGATCGCGGAGATGCGCAGGTCGTCCGGGCCGAGCCGGTGTCCGCGGCGGGTGACCCGGGTGACCGCGGTCTGGATCGCCTCCAGGGGGATGGGCTCGGCGACCGGGGCATCCGACGAGATCGTCATGGGCACGCCGGCGCGCTCGAACTCCCCGAGGGGGTTGAAGCGCTCGCCGGGGGTGCCGATGGCCTCCTCCACGCCTTCGCCCCAGTTGAAGTAGTGCTGCGTCTGGTTGACGGGACGGATGCCGGCGACCGCCATCCGCTCGATCTGCGCGGGCGTGGGCAGGCCGCAGTGCTCGATGCGGTGCCGGGCGTCGGCGTCCGGACGCTCCGCAAGGGCCGCCTCGACCGCCGACACGACCATCTCGATCGCGGTGGGCGACTGGGCGTGCGTCGCGGTCTGCAGCCCGGCCGCATGCGCCTTGCGGATGAGCTCCGCGTAGTCGGCGGGCTCGTGGTAGAGCTGGCCGGTGCGGCAGGGGTCGCCCACGTAGCCGTCCGGGAAGTACGCGGTCCAGCCGCCCAGGGTGCCATCGGCGTAGAACTTGATGCCGGCGAAACTCAGGTGGGCGTTGCCGAACTGTCCGACGAGACCCATCTCCAGCGCCTCGTCGAGCAGGTGCGACAGCAGATACATCGACACCCGAAGCTCGAGCCGCCCGGCCTCGGCCAGCCGCAGATACATGTCGAACTCGCGCCGCGTGACCTGGCAGTCGCCGATCGAGGTGACGCCGCCCGCGAGGAATCGCTGCGTCGCCGCGTCGAGCTGCCGCAGATGCTCCTCCGGCTCGTCCGCGAGGTGGAAGTTCGGGCCGTGATGGCCGATCTTCACCCCGTGCACGCCGGTGAGGATGTTGCACGCCGCATCCGAGAGTTCACCGGTCAGCTCACCATCGGCGTCGCGGAAGAACTCGCCGCCGTCCGGGTTCGGGGTGTCCCGGTCGACGCCGTTGAGGTCGAGCGTGTACGAGTTCACCACGCCGCCGTGACCGGAGGCGTTCATGAGGTACACCTCGCGGTCGGCGGCCACCTCGTCGAGCTCGAAGCGGGTGGGGTGCCGCTTCTCGGCGAGGTTGCGCTGCTCGTAGCCGTAGCCGCGTACCGGGCGTCCGGCGGGGAGGCCGGCGGCCGCGGCCTTCAGCAGGGCCACGATCTCCGGGATGCTCCCCGCCTTCTCGGGGCCGCAGTCCACCCACGTCATCATCTGCCCGAACATCAGCGGATGCGCGTGTGCGTCCACGAAGCCGGGGACGACGACCGCCTCCCCCAGGTCGACGCGCTCCGGGGTGAGGCCCGCCCGCGCCGCCACGTCCTCGCACTCCGCCGCCGTGCCGAGGGCGACGATGCGCCCCCGGTCGGTCAGCATCGCGGTCGCCGTCGTGTCGGAGGCGTCCGCCGTGTGGATCGCCCGCGCGGTGATGAGGGCGGGAGCGGCCTGGGCCGAGCGGTCGAAGGGAGTGAGCTTTCTCATGGGGAGCCTGTTCGCGGTGGTGTCGTACGGGGAAGGGGCCGGTCAGGGCAGGCGGTTCGCCGTGGTGTCGGTTCGGGCGGTGAACGAGGCCGTGACCGGAGCCTCGTCGGAGTGCTGCGGCGCGAGGCGCGTGCAGATCCCGGCGATGACCGCCATGCCCACGAACATCGCGATGACCGACCAGACGCTCCCGGTCCAGGCGATGAGCTGGGTGGCGAACCAGGGCGAGAACCCGGCCCAGATCGCAGCTCCGACACCGTAGGCCAGCGCGATCGACGTGTAGCGGGCCTGCGGACGGAACATCTGCGCGAGGATCGCCGCGATCGGCGCGTAGGTCGCGCTCATCGCGATGCGCACCAGCGAGGCGAAGAGGAAGATCAACGGCTCCACGCGTCCGGGCATCAGCAGCAGGAAGGGGGCGAAGGTCAGCACGGAGGTGATGAGACCGATGTACATGACGTTCTTGCGGCCCCACTTGTCGCCGAGCCAGGCGACCGGCAGCGTCACCACGAACTCCACGAACGAGGCCAGGGTCATCGCGTCGAGGATGACCTGCTCGCTGATCGCGATGGGCTCGCCGGTCGCGTAGGCGGTGGCGAAGGTGGTGGCCAGGTAGTAGCCGCCGGTGGAGATGGGCAGGATGCCGATGCCGAGGAGGATCGGCTTCCAGTTGACACGGAGGGCGAAGGCCAGCGGCATGGACTGCTTGCGACCCTCGATCTTCTCCTCGAAGACCGGCGACTCCTCGACGCGATACCGGACCCAGAGGCCGACGGCGATCAGCACGATGGACAGCAGGAACGGGATGCGCCAGCCGCCGTCGATGATGAACGTGTCGCCGCCGCGGGCCATGATCGCGAAGATGCCGGAGGCGAGGAGGGCACCGGCCGGGTTGCCGAGCTGGGTGAAGCCGCCGTAGAAGGTCTTCGACTTCTCGGGAGCGTGCTCGACGCTCATGAGCACCGCGCCGCCCCATTCGCCGCCGACCGCGAGGCCCTGGATGGCGCGGAGCAGGATGAGGAGGATGGGCGCGAGGATGCCGATGTTCTCGTACGTCGGGAGGCAGCCGACGAGGACGGTCGCCGCGCCCATCAGCAGCAGCGTGATGACGAGCGAGACACGCCGGCCGAGCTTGTCGCCGATGTGCCCGAAGACGATGCCGCCGAGGGGGCGGACGAGGAAGGCGACCGCGAACGTCGCGAAGGCCGCGGCGGTCTCGGCCAGGGGGTCGTCGCTCGGGAAGAACAGCGGGCCGAAGACGAGGGCGGCGGCCGTGGCGTAGACGTAGAAGTCGTACCACTCGATGGTGGTGCCGACGAAGGCGGCGATGCCGGCGCGGCGTGCGCGGCTGTGTACGCCGCTTCGGGGGGTGGGGGTAGTGGTCATGGACCCGCTCCTTCGCGGATGGTGTCGGATAGCGAAGGATGCTACGGACGTGGAGCACCGTGAGCAAGGGCAGAACTCCAGCCGTACGCGTCATTCACTGGAGGTCTGTCGACAGTACCGCGCACAGCGGGCCTTCCTCTCTGCCTCAACGCGCTCTACGCTGAGGTTCTGCACGGACGACCGTGCACTGCGGGGAAATCGACGGAATCGGATCGGACATGGACTTCGACGCGGAACTCATCCGGGCACTGCAGGAAGACGGCCGCGCCAGCATCCTCTCCCTCGCCGAGCGCGTCGGCCAGTCCCGCGCCATCGTGGCGGCACGCCTGCGCACCCTGCTCGGCGACCGCACGGTGCGAGTGGTCGCGGCCGTCGACCCGGTGTTCCTCGGCCAGCACGTCCTCGCACACGTGTCGATCCGGACCGACGGCGCCGTCGAGGTGGTCGCCGAGCACCTGCGCGACATGTCCGAGACCGTGCTGGTGTCGGCGGTCGGCGGCGCGCACGACATCGTCACGGAGGTGCGGGTGGGGTCGATGTCGGAGCTCCACGACCTGCTCGCGCGCATCCGCGGGAGCGCCGGCGTGCTCGACATCAACACCATCATCTACTCGACCGTGATCAAGGGGTTCTTCGTCTCGGAGTACCACGGCGGGGTGACGCTCGACGGGATCGACGAGGCTCTCATCGAACTCCTGCAGACCGACGGACGGATGAGCTTCCGCGCGCTCGGCGAGCAGGTGCGGCTCTCCCCCAGCGCTGTCGCCACCCGGGTGCAGCGCCTCATCGACGCCGGGGTCATCAAGATCAGCGCCGTGGAGGCCCGCGGGCTCGCGCATCGACAGCTCTCGATGGGCGTGGGCATGACGCTCGGAGACGACGACGAGGCCGTGATCGACGAACTGCGGCGGGGGCGCGGCGTCGACTTCGCGGCGCGGACCCTCGGGCGGTTCGATGCCGTCGCGACCCTCGTGGAGCCCTCAGCCGGAGCCCTGTACGCAAGTCTCGAGCGGCTGCGCGCCCTCCCCGGCGTGACCCGGATCGAGGCGTGGCTGCACCTCGCGGTGCTCAAGGAGGACTACGCCCGCACCCTCCGCCCCCTCCGGACGGACTGAGCTCCTCCCGTCCCAACCCGTCCCGACCCGTCCCGGTCCCCATCCTCATACGTCTCGCTCCGTCCGGTCCCGCCCGTCCCGGGATCGAAAGCGTTCCTCCCCGTCGCGCTCGCGGCACGTTTTCGCACTCCCGTCGGGAGAGGTCCTCGGCGGGGGATGGATTCCGGACCTGGGGGGGCGAGTTTTCGGAGCGTTAGTGAGCCGGAACGAGGCGCGGGGGCGGCGGGGGCGGGGTGGGGGTGGGGCGTCAAGGGGATGGGAAAAGTGGAGAGCACGGCGGAGGATGGCGGCATGGCGGATGAGGAGACCGGAAGCGTCGACGGGGCCGGACCGGAGCGCACGGCGGACGGGCATCACATCGTCGTGAACGGCCGGCGGTGGCGCGCCACCGATCCGTCGATCCCCGAGAACCTGCGACAGGAGCTCGTGGACGAGCTGATGGCCGCGCGGCGCGCGGTCAAGAACGCGGAGCCCGACGCCCGCGGTCGCGTGCAGGATGCGAAGACCGCCCTCGGCGAGCGGGGGGCGCCGTGGTGGGAGGAGCCCTCCGCAGCCCAGGCGGAGGAGCGGATCGCCGCGACGATGCGCGCCCTCACCAGGAAGCGCACCGACTCGTCGATCTGCCCGAGCGACGTCGCCCGCGCGGTCGGCGGCGAGGCATGGCGCGACCGGATGCCCGACGTCCGCCGTGTCGCGGCGGACCTCGCCTCCCGCGACGTGGTGGTCGTCACGCAGAAGGGTGAACCGGTCCGGATCGCCGACGCCCGCGGACCCGTGCGGATCCGTCGCGGTCCCGCCCTCTGACCCCGCCTCGCGCTCGGGGCCGGTGACGGCGCGCCGTCACCGGCCGTTCACCGTCCGCGGCCAGACTTCGAGCATGACCTCACCCGATCCCGCCGCGGGCGCCCCCGAGCCCGTGGCGACAGCGAACAGCGGCGCCGTTGCCGTCGTCGGACTCGAGCTGCGCGGAGACACCCCCGCACCCCGCAAACAGGTGTACTCCTGGGCGCTGTGGGATTGGGCGACGCAGCCGTTCAACACCGTCATCCTCACGTTCGTCTTCACCGCGCTGTACCTCGTCAGCGCCTCATTCCTGCCGCCGGAGGTCGCCGCCCTCGACCCGAGCGACCCGGTCCGCGTCGCCGCGGAGGCCGACCTCGCCTCCGGTCTCGGACTGGGTTCGACGATCGCCGCCCTCGGCATCCTCCTGCTCGCCCCCGTCCTCGGTCAGCGCGCGGATGCGGCCGGACGACAGAAGCTCTGGCTGGGCATCGGCACCGGCGCCCTCATCCTCTGCATGCTGGGGCTGTGGTTCGTGGAGCCGCAGCCGGCCCTGTTCTGGCTCGGCGTCGCGCTGATCTCCGCCGGCTCCGTGTTCGGCGAGATCGCCGCGGTGAACTCCAACGCCATGCTCATCGGCATCGCGAACCCGAAGAACGTCGGCCGCATCTCCGGACTCGGCTGGGGCTTCGGCTACCTCGGCGGGATCATCGCCCTCGTCATCGTCGTCCTGCTGGACACCTTCGACTGGTTCGGGATGTCCACCGACAACGGCCTCGCGTACCGGCTCATCGCGGTGGGGTGCGCGGTCTGGGCGATCGTCTTCAGCATCCCGATCTTCCTCAACGTGCCGGAGTCGTCCCTCGGGCGGCCGGAGCGCAAGGTCGGGTTCTTCCGTTCGTACGCCGTGCTCGTGCAGGACGTGATCGGCCTCTACCGCGACCCGCAAACCCGGTCGACGTTCTGGTACCTGCTCGCCAGCGCCGTGTTCCGCGACGGTCTCGGCGGCGTCTTCGCGTTCGGCGCCATCATCGGCACCGCGGTGTTCCGGTTCGGCACCCAGGACATCATCGTCTTCGGCATCGCCGCGAACCTCGTCGCCGGTGTCTCGACCATCATCGCGGGACGCCTCGACGACCGCCTCGGCCCCAAGCGGATCATCCTCGGCTCGATCGGGTCGATGATCGTCGCCGGACTCGCGGTGTTCCTGCTGCGCGACGCCGGGTCCCTCGTGTTCTGGATCGGCGGCCTCGTCCTCTGCGCCTTCGTGGGACCGGCGCAGGCAGCGGCACGGTCCTTCCTCGCCCGCGTCACACCGGCCGGACGGGAAGGCGAGATCTTCGGCCTCTACGCCACGACGGGCAGGGCGGCGAGCTGGATGGCCTCGGCCGCCTGGACCGTGCTGATCGTCGCCACGAGCCAGACCGCCTACGGCATCCTCGGCATCGTCATCGTGCTCATCATCGGGTTCCTCCTCCTGCTGCCCGTGAAGGCACCGCGCTGAGTCCGCTCCGTGCACGACTTCGGACCTCGGAGCCGACACGCCGGCCGTCGGGCCCTGACGGCGGCGAGTCGCGGCGGGGCTCCGAAGCTGTGCCCGGCGAAAGAGCGGGGCCGGCGGGAGTAGCCTGACCCGGTGACCGTCGTCCTCGCCTTCCTCGCCAACATCCTCGTCGCGATCGCGAAGACGGTCGCCGCCGTCATCACCTCGTCCGCGTCGATGGTCGCGGAGGCCGCGCACTCCTGGGCCGACGCGGGGAACGAGATCTTCCTGCTCATCGCCGACCGGCGCGGCGCGAAGACCAAGGACGCCCGGCATCCGCTCGGCTACGGCCGCAACGCGTTCGTCTGGTCTCTCATCGCCGCGTTCGGCATCTTCACCGCCGGCTCGATCGTGTCGATCATGCACGGGATCCAGGAGCTGTCCGACACCGGCCCCGTGGAGAGCCCGGTCGTCGCCTATGTCGTGCTGGGCATCGCCTTCGTGCTGGAGGGGGCGTCGTTCACGCAGGCGATGGTCCGCTCCCGTCGGCTGGCCAAGGAACGCGGGTCCTCCACGTGGGACTTCGTGCTCGAGACGAGCGACACCACGCTCCGGGCGGTGTTCTTCGAGGACTCCGCCGCCCTCATCGGCCTCGTGCTGGCGGGCGGATCGATCCTCCTGCACCAGCTCACCGGCGTCGCCGCGTGGGATGCGATCGGGTCGATCCTCGTCGGGATCCTGCTCGGCGTCGTCGCCGTGATCCTGATCGGGCGGAACATCGCGTTCCTCGTGGGCACGTCGGTGTCCCCCGCACTGCGCTCGCGGGTGGGCACGGCCCTCCTCGGCATGGACGAGATCGAGCGGGTCACCTACCTGCACATCGAGTACGTGGGGCCGAATCGCCTGTTCCTCGTCGCCGAGGTCGACCTCGCGGGCGATGCGCGCGAGCACGACGTGGCCCGGCGGCTGCGGGAGGTGGAGCGGCGGATCGAGGCCCACGATGCTGTCGAGACCGTCGTGCTGTCGCTCTCGGTGGACGACGAGACCTCGCTGGATTTCGCTCGGGTGTGAGGCCGGTCAGGCGCGCCAGTTGTCGGCGAGCTTGGTGAGCAGCCGCGCGAGCTCGGTGCGCTCCTCCTCGGTGAAGGACTCCAGCGCGCGGCCGAGCATCTCGCGGCGTTCCCCCCGCATCCCGCGGGCGAGCCGCCGGCCCTCCTCGGTCAACGCGATGCGGGTGCGGCGGGCGTCGTCCGGATCGGCCTCGCGCCGCACGAACCCGGCCTGCACGCCCTGCTGCACGAGCCGGGACGCCCGCGGCTGATCCACGCCGATCGCCTGCCCGAGCGCGCTCACGCTCAGGGGCTCCGGCGCGGCGGCGAGCGCCTCGAGCATGCGGAGACGGGCCGGTCCGCCGAGGCGGCCGCCGTCGGCCATCCAGGGCGGCATCCCCGGGTGACCACGATGGTGAGCGAAGTGCTCGTGCGGGTCGCCGTGAGGGCCGTGACCGTGTGCACCGTGCGGCCCGCCGTGCTCGCGACCGCCGGGTCCGGGGCGGCGTCCGCGCAGTCGGGAGAGCGCCTGCGCGATCGCTTCGGCGGCGTCGGGGGACGCGGGGTCGATCGGATCGGTGGCCATGCCCCGATTTTACATGCAGCTTGACATGCGTCTCCCATCCATGTCACACTGCATACACATGCACACTGACATTGATATGTCGGATGACATCCGTCATCGGTGCACCACAGACCATGAAGGATCACCATGAACACCACGACAGACAACACCTCTGACAACAGCTCCCGTCCGTTCGGCTACTGGCTCAAGGCCGTGGATCGCCTGATGGCCCAGGAATTCGCCACCGCCTTCGCCGCGGAGGGCGCGACCCGTCGCGACTGGCGGTTGCTGAACGTCGTCGACGGCTCGGCGCCCTCGCCCCGCCCGCTGAACCCGCACAAGCTGCACGACCTCGTCGACCGCGGCTGGGTCGAAGCGGACGGCGACGGGTGGACACTCACTGGGGAAGGCCGCGCGGCGAAGGAACGTCTCGGCGCCGCCGTCGACAGCATTCGCGCGAAGGTCGCCGGCGCCGTCTCCGACGAGGAGATGGCGACGACCCTCGCTGCACTCGAGAAGATCGCTCGCGCCTTCGACTGGGACGAGGAGACCCCTCTCCCCCGGAAGCGGCGTCCCGGGTTCGGCTTCGGCCCCCGGCACGGCTTCGGCCGCCGGCACGGGCACGGGCACGGCTTCGGACCCGGACACGGCTTCGGACCCGGGGACTTCGAGCCCCGGCACGGCTTCGGTGCCGGACACGGCTTCGGACACGGGGACTTCGAGCCCCGGCACGGCTTCGACCGTCACGATGGCGAGGAGGACGGCGGGTACCGCGGACGCGGTCACCACGACGGTCACGCACACCGCGATCACGGTCACGCGCGTTGCGGCCACGGCCACGGCCATCGGGCGCAGCGGATGGCGGAGCGCGCATTCGAGCGCGGCTTCGACGCCGGATTCCGCCACGGCCACGCCGCCTGACCGTCCCCCTCAAGCGCCTCACCCGACTCCCGGGTGAGGCGCTTTGCGCTTCGCGAAACCGGAACCGGGATCACTTCCGCACCTTCGGGCGCCCCCGCGGCACATTCCCAATCCCCCACCCGCACCCCAGTGCGCCCTGAGGCGGAGACGCGGGCGAAGCGCCCTGAGCCGAGACGGGATCAGAGTCGCGCCTCCCAAGCCGTTCCGGGGCACATTCTTGATCCCACACCTCGGCCACGCGAGCACCCACTCTCCGAACGAGATCAGAATCGCCCCTCCCGAACGCCTCAGCGGCACGTTCTCGACCCCGCCCGTTGATCCAGGCAGGCGGCGCGGGAGGGGCGGGGACGAGGCGCCCGGTGCATGCGCAAGGGCCCGAGGTGACAAGTACAGGGAAGGCACGTGCGTGGATCAGGAACGGCCCCTCCGTCGCGCCTCGCGGCCCATTTCTCATCCCGCACGCAAGACGGCAGGACCCCGACCGTCGGAACGGGGATCAGAAACGACCCTTCCGACGGATCTCGGGGCCCGATTCTCATCCCGCACGCGAAGGGGGCAGACCGACGGTCGGACGGGTTCAGAAGCGGGCCTTCGAAGCGGGATTGCGGTGCGTTCGTGATCCCGCAGGGGGAATGGGGCCCCGGCCGCGGGATGGGGCTAGAGGGCGAGGAGAGCGAGGGCGGTGTCGGGGGCACCCGCGTCACGGAGGCGTGCGCGCATGGCGGCCGCCGCGAGCCCGTACGGCTTGCCGCTCCGCAGGAGGAGCGACCGCGCGTTGGCCTGCTCATTGAGGGCGACGAGCTCGAACGCCAGGACCTCCACGTCGGCCGCGTCGACCTCGCCCTCCGCCGCGGCGAACCGCAGCTGGGCCTCGATGTACCCGTACCAGTCGACGAGGGCTGCCCGCACGGCATCGCTCACGGGGCCGGGCTTGGAGTCGACGTCCGCCGCAGTCGCCGCGAAGAAGCAGCCGCCCGTGAAGACGCGGTCCTTCGAGTAGACCAAGGCATTGTGGAGGAGCGCGGCCAGGCGATGCGCTCCTCTCGGCTGGGTGCGGGCGGGCTCGATGATCCGCGCGACGAAGATGTCCCGAGCGGCGGCGACCGTCGCGAGCTGCAGGCCCTCCTTGCTCTGGAACAGCGTCGCGATGCTGCTCTTGCTCGACCCCGAGGCCGCGGCGAGGCGCCCGATCGTCACGCCGTCCAGCCCCTCGACGGAGGCGAGGTCGGTCGCACTCTCCAGCACGATGCGGCGGGAGGCGTCGCCCCGCGCCCGCCGGCCATCCTGCATCACCGTGTCCGTCACACCTCTAGTATACGAACGATCGTTCGCCTACTATACGGATGATCGTTCGTATAGTTCGGTGAAGGAGCCCCCATGCCGTCCGCGTCCACCCTCCTCGTCCGCACCCTCCCCGCTGTGGGACGTGTCACTCCCCGCCTCGCCGGCGACCTCGCATACCGGCTGTTCTTCTCCACCCGCCCGCGGATGGCCGTGCGTGCCGCCGACGCCGCGACCCATGAGGCCGCCCGCCGCGGGAGCATCCTCGTGCGCGACATCCCCGTCACGACCTACACGTGGGGCGGGGGTCCGCGCACCGTGCTGCTTCTGCACGGCTGGCGTGGCCGCGCCTCGCAGTTCGCGCCACTCGTGCGGGAGCTCGTCGCCGAGGGGCTCCGGGTCGTCGCCTTCGACGCTCCGGCCCACGGCTCCTCCGGCGGGCGGAGGACCGACATCCGCGACTGGGTCGAGGCCGCGCAGGAGCTGGAACACACCCACGGCCCCTTCTCCGCCCTCATCGGCCACTCCTTCGGGGGTCTCGCGGCACTGACCGTCGCCCGGACGTCCGGCCCGGTCCCCGCCGTCGCCGTCGTCGCCGGTGCCGCGGCTCCCGAGGCTTTCCTCGCCCAGTTCGCGCACGACCTCCGCCTCGACCCCGCCACCGCGGAACGGCTCCGCACCCGCTTCCACCGCCGACTCGGCCTCGATTCCGCCTCCGCCGCCGAGCGATACGATGCGGCCGCGGATCCTCTGCCCGCCGGCACCGCCCTGCTCCTCGTGCACGATCGGGGTGACCGCCGGATGACCGACCAGGACACCCTCAGGCTGCACGCCGCCCACCGCGGCCGCTCCCGCCTCGTCCGCACCGTGGGTCTCGGCCATACGAAAGTGCTGTCGGCCGACCCGACCCTCGACGCGGTGGTCGCCCTCGTGACCGGAGGGCTCGACGCCGTCGATGCGCTCGGCACCGCGACGGGACGGGCAGCCACCGACGCCGCACCGGCAGACCGGGCCGCCGCCCTCCGCAGCGCTACACCCGGATCGGCAGGAAGCCCGCGTCCGGGCCGGCCGCCGCGAACGGCAGCCCGACAGTGGTGATCAGCACCACGAGCGTCACCACGGCCGCCGCGAGCAGCAGGAACAGCACGACGAAGACCACGACGGAGAGCACCCGGTAGCTCCCGGTATCGGCGACCTCCGGCGCGATCGATCGCTGTGCCCAGTCGTCGGCGGCCGCCGCGGGCTGCTCACCCTGGAGGATCGCGGGCGTCGGACGGGATCGTTCCGAGCGACGGGTCGGGACCGGAAGCACATCGTCCGCGGCGTCCGGCGTCGCCAGTAGTCCCTCCGGAATCGGCGTCTCCGGTGGCGGGGGCGGGATCACGTCATCGGCGGACGGGATCACCGCATCGGCGGGAGCGATCTCCGGTCCCGCAGCGCCCGGCGGCACTGCCTCGTACGGCGCCCCAGGCTCGTCGGGGGTGGTCCCGCTCGCGTCGCTCATGTCAGCCTCCGACGGCTCCGATGTCGGTCACACCCACGTCCGTGCGGTGGAAGTTCTGGAAGGAGCGGGACGCCGTCGGTCCTCGCTGGCCCTGGTAGCGGTTGCCGTAGGGGCCGGAGCCGTACGGGTTCTCCGCCGGCGAGGTGAGCCGGAAGAAGCAGAGCTGGCCGATCTTCATGCCGGGCCACAGCTTGATCGGCAGCGTCGCCACGTTCGCGAGCTCCAGGGTCACATGCCCGGAGAAACCCGGGTCGATGAAACCGGCGGTCGAGTGGGTGATGAGCCCGAGGCGGCCGAGAGAGGACTTGCCCTCCAGCCGGGCGGCGATGTCGTCCGGCAGGGTGACCTGCTCGAAGGTGGCCCCCAGCGCGAACTCGCCGGGGTGCAGGATGAAGGGCTCGTCCGGGTCGACCTCGATCAGCCGTGTGAGCTCGGGCTGATCGACCGAGGGATCGATGAACGGGTACTTGTGGTTGTCGAACAGGCGGAAGTAGCGGTCCAGCCGCACATCGATGCTCGACGGCTGGATCATCTCCGGCGCATGCGGTTCCAGGCCGACGCGGCCGGAGGCGAGTTCTGCTCTGATATCGCGATCGCTGAGAAGCACGGCACAAGCCTAGTCACGAGCGACCCGCGCTTTGGCCATCCGGCCTGCGACAGGTAGGCTTGCTCCACCTGCTCTCGGGCGGGTACGGGGCTGTAGTTCAATGGTAGAACTTCTGCTTCCCAAGCAGACAGCGCGGGTTCGATTCCCGTCAGCCCCTCCACATCTCTGATCCTCGCCTCGATGCGACCGGTTCGGCGTCCCCCTCGCTGACCGACCGGCATCCATCGAAAGAGGGAGACTTCCCTCCATCGTCTTGACGATGTCGCCGCACGACGCTCCTGGTGGAGTGACAGGTATGGCACATTCTCGCGCTCTTCGGCGCTTTCCCGAGTGGATGACCTCCCGTGGCGGCGCATGGATCATGCTCGGCGTGGTCCTCCTGATCATGACGGCTCTCTTCGGCCTGTTCGGGTCGACGAAGGCGCCGGCCGGCAACGAGCAGGCCCCCGCGGGATCGGAGTCGGCGCGAGCGAGCGCCCTGCTGGCCGAGTTCCCGAACGCGGATCGCCAGTCCGTGATCGTGGTCGCGTCGCGCAACGACGGCGCGACGCTCTCGGCACAGGACGTCGACGCCCTCGACAGTCTCCTCCCGGTGCTCGGCACGCACGCGGACGCGGATCCGACGGGGCCTCTCGTGAGCGGGGACGAGAAGGCCGCAGTTCTGGTGACGCCGATCGCGGTAGGTCTGACGAGCACCGACACCGCCGCCGTGATCGCGGCGCTCCGCGCCGACGTCGACGAGCACGCCCCGGATGGGATGACCCTGCTCGTGACCGGGGGCCCGGCGTTCGGCGCCGATATCGCCGCCTCCTTCGAAGGGGCCGACTTCACCCTGCTGCTCGTGACCATCCTGATCGTCGCGGTACTCCTCATCGTCACGTACCGGTCACCGGTGCTGTGGCTGCTGCCGCTCACCGCCGTCGGCCTGGCCGACGGACTCGCCGGCCGCCTGACCGCGGCTGCCGGTTCCGCGTGGGACCTGCAGTTCGACGCCGGGATCATCAGCGTGCTCGTCTTCGGCGCCGGAACCAACTACGCACTCCTCCTGATCTCGAGGTACCGGGAAGAGCTCGCCACCACCGCGAGCCATCGCCGCGCGCTCAGCACCGCGTGGCGGCGGACCGCTCCGGCGATCCTCGCCTCGAACCTCACCGTCGTCCTCGCACTCTTGACGCTCGTCCTCGCGGTGATCCCCGGCACGCACGGGCTCGGCGTCTCCTCCGCGATCGGCCTGCTGGTCGCCCTGGCGTCCGTCCTCTTCCTGCTGCCTCCCCTGCTGGCGGTGTGCGGACGGAACGTGTTCTGGCCGTTCGTCCCTCGTCCTGGAGCTGCCGCACGGCGCGGCGGGGTGTGGCGGACGATCGCGACGCGCGTCGTGAGCCGGCCGGTCGTGAGCCTCCTCGGGGGTGCGGCCCTGCTGACCGTGATGACGGTCGGCCTCGTCGGGACGACCGTCGGGCTTGACCAGGTCGACAAGTTCCGGATCCCGTCCGAGTCCGCGACGGGTCTCGAGGTGCTCTTGAACCACTTCCCGGCGGGAGAGGCGCAGCCGATCCTCATCGTCACGGACAGCGGCGAAGCCGAAGCCGTCCTCACTGCGGCGCGCGACGTGGAGGGCATCGTCCGTGCCACTCCTGTCGGGACGACGGCCGATGAGAAGCTCACGAAGATCCTGGTGACCAGCGAGTATGCGCCCAGCACCGAGGAGAGCCTCGCCCAGATCACCGGACTCCGCGATGCCGTGCACGCTGTGCCGGGGGCCGAGGCGGTCGTCGGCGGTGCGGTGGCCACCGATCTCGACGCCCGTGCCGGGAACCTCGCGGACCTCGGCGTCGTGGTGCCCCTGGTCCTGGCGGTGAGCTTCCTGGTGCTGGCGTTCCTGCTGCGGTCGCTGGTCGCGCCGCTGCTGCTGCTCGCCGTCAATGTGGCGAGCGCCGTGGCCGCCATCGGTGCCGGGGCCTGGCTCAGTCGCGTGCTGTTCGGACAGCACGCGCTCGATCTCCCGGTGCCGCTGCTGGCCTTCCTGTTCCTGGTCGCCCTCGGCATCGACTACACGATCTTCCTCGTCCACCGTGCGCGGACCGAGGCAGCGCTGCGGGGTACCCGGGACGGCATGGTGGAAGCGGTCGCCCACACCGGCGGCGTCATCACGAGCGCCGGCATCGTCCTCGCCGCCGTGTTCGCAGGGCTCGGCGTCCTGCCACTGGTGACCCTCGGACAGCTCGGGCTGATCGTCGGCGTGGGCGTGATCGTCGACACCCTGGTGGTCAGGACCGTGATCGTCCCGGCACTCTTCGCGCTCGTCGGCGACCGCATCTGGTGGCCGGGGCGACCTGCCTCCGGACGCGTCGCTGACGCGAGGTGATCACGGTGGAGACCGGTGCACCCGCTCAGGCCACCGGACGATACCGCTGCATGACGGCACCGGAGCGGAACTCCCGCCGCTCCACGAGTTCGAGCCGAAGACGCTCGTGCACGCCGTCGAGCAGCCGAGGGCCGTGCCCCGCGACGACCGGATGCACCACGAACACGTACTCGTCGATCAACCCGAGGTCCGCGAGTTTCGCGGGCAGGGTCACTCCACCGACCGACAGGCCCGCCCCCGGCTCATCCTTCAGCTGCCGCACCGCCTCCGAGAGATCGCCGCGCACGAGGTCCGCGTTCCAGTCGACGGCATCGAGCGTCGCCGAGACCACGTGCTTCGGCATGCCATCGATGACCTCGGCGAAGGGTGTCTCCCACTCCTCCATCCAGTCCGGCCAGACCCCGGATTCCGGACGGCGCCACGCGGCCCGCATCATGTCGTACGTCACCCGTCCGTAGAGCAGGGCGTCGGCGCGCTCCAGCTCCGAGGTCCAGAAGCGCATCGACTCCTCATCCGGCGGGAGCCCCGCCTCGTGATGGCAGCAGCCGTCGAGTGTCACGTTGATCGCGTACCGCAGCGGCCTCATCGGAGCTCTCCGACCGGGATCGGCACCGTCAGCACGTTGCCGGGTGGCGCCAGCGGGCACGCCCACGCCGGGTCGTAGGCGCACGACGGGTTGTACGCGAAATTGAAGTCGAGCACGATCGTGCCGCGGCGTGGGTCGGCCCCGAGGTCGGCACCCTTGATCGTGTCGATGAGGTAGCGCCCGCCGCCGTACGTCCCCCCGCTCTGCCCGGCGGAGGCATCCCGCACCGGCACGAACAGACCGCCGCCGTAGGAGGCGAGCCGCCACACGTCGAGAGACCCGACGTCAGGGATCTCCACGACGCCGACGCGCTCGAACGGCACGACGCCATCCGTCCCCGTCGCGAACTCGAACGTGGCCGGATCCGTGTCGAGGATCGGGAGCTCGAACCGCCAGGAAGGGTCGTACGAGGCGATCGGCAGCCCCTCGAACAGCGCCCTGTCCTGCGAGAGGAGGGGCGTCGCCGGGTGCCGCAGCAGCAGCTCGTCGCGCTCGATCCGCCACAGCTCGTGCGCCTCCTCCGGGGAGTCGGCCCGTCGCACCGCTTCGTACAGGGCGAACACCCGCCGCCGCCAGTCGACGACCTCGACGGCCGTCTGCGCATTCGTCATGCGCCCACGGTACGCCGGACGACGGACGCCCGGAATGCCTCAGCTCCGGTCGATCATCTCCGCGTACCCGTCCTCGTACGTCGGGTACGCGAGGTCCCCGAGAACCGAACGCAAGAGCGTGCCGTCGTAGACGAAGCCGCTCGGCGCACTGCCGTCGTCGGGCGGTACCGGCAGACCGAGGCGGTCGGCGAGGAAGGCCACGACGTCTCCGAGCGGTGCGGGTGCCGCATCGACGGCGTGCACGAGCGCCGGGGGCTCCGGCGTCCGCAGCAGCAGGTCGAGAGCGCGCACCAGGTCGGTCTCGTGGATCCGGTTCGTGCGGCGACGGTGGGCCACCGGAGCCCCTTCCCGGACCTTCCGGAGCAGGAACTCGCGCCCAGGACCGTAGATGCCGGCGGGGCGCACGACCACGGCGTCGAAGAGCTCGACGGCCGCGCGCTCTCCGTCGCGCAGACCGCGGCCGCGATCCGTGGTGGGCACCGGCTCGACCCGCTCGGTCACCGGCTCGGCGCCACCGGCGCCGTCGAACACCCCGGTCGACGAGACGAAGAGCGTCCGCGCGGGCGGGGACGGCAACGCCGCCGCGAGGTGCGAGAGCGCCGTGCGGTACGACGACACGTCCGGCCCGGGTGGCAGCGTCACCACCATCGCGTCGACCTCGGGCAGCGGACCCGTGAGCGGGACGGCGAGGTCGGCGGAGAGCGCCTGCACACCGTCCGGGACCGCTCCGGCACTGCGGCGGAGTGCCACGACGGCGCCTCCGTCCCCGAGGAGCAGCGGGGCGAGCCGGGCGCCGAGCTTCCCGAAGCCGACGAGGAGGGTGCGGCGCGGCGGAGGCGGAGTGGTCATCTCCTCCACCCTCGCACATCGGTGCCGGGCGACGGACGTAGGCTTGATCGGTGACGGAATCGCAGGGACGGGTGTGGACGGGGGTCCTGCGCGTCGGCCCGCACCGCGGCGATCACCGGGTCGCCCTGCGCGCCGCGGTCAGTGTCGCCGTCCCGCTGCTCGTGCTGTGGGCCGTCGGCCGGCTCGACCTCAGCATCTACGCGAGCTTCGGCGCCTTCGCCGCGCTCTACGGCCGGCACGACGTCTTCCGCGACCGGATCCGCATGCAGGCGAGTGCCGGCGGCGTGCTGCTCCTCGCGATGCTGATCGGCACGGCGCTGTCGGTCCTCGCCGCCCCCGCCGTGCTGAGCATCCTCGTCGTCGCACTGGTCGCGGCGGCCGTGACGCTCCTCGCCTACGTCCTGCAGTGGCACCCGCCCGGTCCGCTGTTCACGGTCTTCGCGACCGGCGCATGCGCGACCATCCCCGCCACCGGCGCCTCCTTCGGCGCGGTCCTGCTCGTCGGCGGGGCGAGCGTGCTCTTCGGCCTCGCGCTCACCGTCCTCGTCGCCGTGGTCACCCGGAGCACGGCGGAGGCGCCGCCGCGACGGCGCCCGTCCGTGGGCCCGGTCGCCGCCGAGATGGCCGCCTCGGTCGCCGTCGCGATCGTCGGTGCCGGAGTCGTGGGCCTGCTCCTCGGCGGCACTCACTGGTACTGGGCGGCGGTCGGCGCGGTGGCGGCAGTCAGCGGCGCGCAGCTCAACGCCCGCGTGATCCGCGGCATCCAGCGCCTCGTCGGCACGCTGCTCGGCGTGCTGGTGGCCGCCGGGATCCTCGCTCTCGACCTGCCGCCTCTCGCCGTGATCGCCGTCGTGGTGGTCCTGCAGGGGACGGCGGAACTGTTCATCGGCCGCAACTACGGCATCGCGATGGTGTTCGTCACCCCGCTGGCCCTCCTGATGGTGCACCTGGCCGCACCCACACCGGTCGCCGACCTCTTGACCGATCGCGTCCTGGAGACGATCATCGGCGTCCTCGTCGGCACGATCGTCGCCGTCGCGTCGGCCGCGCTGCGCCGGCGGGGTCGGCGCCGCCCGTGACGACACGACGGAGCGCCGCACCCCCGGAAGGATGCGGCGCTCCGGTCGATCGTGTCTACTCGGCGTCCGCAGCGATCTTCCGCGCGTCGTCGGCGTTGAGAACCCGGAACAGCAGCGCCGCGATGATCGCACCGGCCGCAGGAGCCACGATGTAGAGCCAGAGGGAGCTCCACGCGAAGTGCCCGCTGACCGAGAGGCCGAGCGCCACCGCCGGGTTGAACCCGCCACCCGAGATGGAGCCGACCGTCGCCGCACCGACGAAGACGGTCGCACCGATCGCGAGCCCGTAGAACGAGTTGCCCGCGGTGTCCTTCGAGGTGGCGGAGTTCAGCACGACCCAGACGAGGATCAGGGTGAACAGCGCCTCGACGAGGAACGCCGGGCCGACCTCGATGACCATCGCCTTCTCCCCCGCCGGCCAGACGGCGAGAGCCACGAGAGCGGCGAGCGCCCCGCCGGCGAACTGCGCGACGAGGTAGGACATGAAGTCGGCGACGCTGAGCCCGCCGCGCAGGAACACGCCCAGCGAGACCGCCGGGTTGAGGTGGGCGCCGGAGATGTGGCCCGTGGAGTACACGAGCACCATCAACGTGAAGCCGATCGCGAGCGGGGTGAGCGGGCTTCCGCTGTTCACCGCGGCGATGATGGCGAGGACGAAGAGGAACGTGGCGATCGCTTCTGCGAGCGCCTTACGAGGTGTACCGATCATGAGAGTGTCCTTCTGTGGGATCGCAGGCGGCCCCCCGTCTCCCCGGAACCGTCCGGGCGACGACCCGCCTTGCGGCACTGAGGATAGCGCGCGGTCGTCCTGTGCTGGCTCATTGGCGGCGGGACTGTCAAGCCCGTCGCCCCACCGGCTTCCGGGCCGTACCGTGCAAGGATGACCGCCCAGACCGAGCCGCGCGCCGAGACACCCACCCGGCTGCGCCGCGCCATCACCGGCCCCCTCCTGTTCGCGTTCATCCTCGGTGACGTCCTGGGCGCGGGGATCTATGCGCTCATGGGCGTGCTGTCGGAGGACGTGGGCGGTCTGCTCTGGGCACCGCTCGTCCTCGCCCTCCTTCTCGCCATGCTCACCGCCGGCTCGTATGCGGAACTCGTCACCAAGTATCCGCGCGCCGGCGGCGCCGCGGTCTTCGCCGAGCGCGCGTTCCACAGCCCGCTGGTCTCCTTCCTCGTCGGCTTCAGCATGCTCGCGGCGGGTGTGACCAGCGCGGCCGGTCTCGCCATCGCCTTCGCCGGCGACTACCTCAGCACCTTCATCGACCTGCCGACCATCCCGGTCGCGATCGTCTTCCTCGCGATCGTCGGCCTGCTCAACGCCCGCGGCATCCGCGAGTCGATGGGCGCGAACCTCGTGATGACGGCGATCGAGCTCAGCGGCCTCGTCATCGTGATCGTCGTCGTGGCGGTGTTCGTCGGCGGCGGGGGCGGCGACCTGTCCCGGGCGACGCAGGTGCCGGAGGGGGCGAACGTCGCGCTGGCGGTGCTCTCCGGCGCGGTGATCGCGTACTACTCCTTCGTCGGCTTCGAGACCTCCGCCAACACGATCGAAGAGGTCAAGGACCCGCGGCGGACCTATCCCCGCGCGCTGTTCGGAGCACTCCTCACCGCGGGCGTCGTGTACGTGCTCGTCGGTATCGCCAGCGCCGTCGCCCTGCCGGCGTCCGAGCTGCAGGAGTCCAGCGGTCCACTGCTCGCGGTCGTCGAGGCCACCGGGGTCAGCGTCCCGTCCTGGCTGTTCAGCCTCATCGCCCTCATCGCAGTCGCCAACGGTGCGCTGCTCACGATGATCATGGTCAGCCGCCTCACCTACGGCATGGCGGAGCAGAACCTCCTGCCGTCGGTGCTCGGGCGCGTCCTGCCGAAGCGGAAGACCCCGTGGGTCGCGATCCTGACCACGACGCTCGTGGCGATGGGCCTCACGCTGGTCGGAGACCTCGCGACCCTCGCCGAGACCGTCGTGCTGCTGCTGCTCGTCGTCTTCCTGAGCGTGAACATCTCGGTGCTGGTCCTGCGCCGCGACAAGGTCGAGCACGACCACTTCCGCGTGTGGGCGTTCGTCCCGGTGCTGGGCATCGCGTCCTGCATCCTGCTGCTCACCCAGCAGCGTCCGCAGGTGTGGCTGTTCGGCGCCATCCTTCTCGCCGTCGGCGGGGTGCTCTACGCTGTCGCCCGATGGACCCGCAATCGATCGAAGACCGCCGACACGAAGGAGAGCCATGAGCACGCCTGACAACACCGCTGACGAGACGTTCGAAGAGAACCGTCACGACCAGCTGACCTCCGCTCCCGATGCCACGGAGGCCGACGCCGCGCCGCGCGTGGACGTCTCGGAGCACGATGGCAACACGCGCATCGACATCCGGGATGACGCGGAGGTGCGCCCGGGCCCCGGTCCTGGCATGCCGGAGGCCGACGGCGAGGACTGATCCGGCGCCGTCGGGCGCTACAGCCAGCCCTTGCGCTTGAACGCCGCGTAGAGCCCGACGCCCATCGCCACCATGAGCAGCACCGCCATGGGGTACCCGAGTGCCCAGTGCAGCTCCGGCATGTGGTCGAAGTTCATGCCGTAGACGGTGCCGACGAGCGTCGGAGCGAAGAGGATCGCCGCCCAGCCGGAGATCTTCTTCACCTCATCGTTCTGGCGGATGCTGAGTTCCGTCATCCGTCGCATCTCGTCGTTCTGGCGTCGCGCGACGATGGTCGACTCGACCGTGAGGGCGTTGTCGAGGACGGAGCGGAAGGTCGTCGCCTTGTCGCTCACGCGCAGGGTGTGGTCGAGGACGTCCCGCAGGTACCGCTGGAGCTCCTCGCTCACGCGGTACTTCTCGGATCCGCGGAGCAGCGCCTCGAGCATGCCGGTCAGCGGCTGCGTCGCCCGCTGGAAGTCGATCACCTCGCGACCGAGGTCGTAGATCCGCTGGGTCGCGTCCGCGTCCTCCTCGAAGAGCTGACCCTCGATCTCGTCGATGTCGTTCTCGAGTCCGGCGAGAACCGGGGAGTACTCGTCGACGACCTCGTCGAGGATCGCGTAGAGCACGGCCTCAGGGCCGTGGGCGAGCAGAGCGGGATCGGCCTCGAGCCGGCGACGCACGCGGCCGAGGTCCGGCGACTCCGCATGACGGATCGTCACGACGAAGTCGGGTCCTACCAGCACGTGCACCTCGCCGAACTCGACCTCCTCGCGCTCGTCGAGATAGCGGGCGGGGCGGAGGACCATGAACAGCACGTCGCCGTACCGCTCCAGCTTGGCGCGCTGGTGACCGGAGAGCGCGTCCTCCACGACCAGCTCGTGGATGCCGAACTCGTCAGCCACGGCGCGGATCTCCTCGGGGCTCGGCCGATACAGACCGATCCACCCCATGCCCCGTCGTTCGCGGATCCGCTCGAACGTGTCGTTCAGGCTCTGCGGGTTCTCGGTGCGCACGCCATCGACGTAGACGGCGTTGTCGACGATCGCCATGCGGACCTCCTGCTCGTCGAAGGCCCGCTCAGCCGGCCGGAGGGACGCACGCGAGCGCGGCGTTCGCGATGGCCGTGTGATACTGCTCGGCCGTGTAGGGGAGACCGAACTCCGGAGCCGTCTCCCCGGCCGCCGCGGGAGCCTTGGAGGCGATCGCCGCGAGCTCCCAGGAGAGCTGCTGGGCGAAGCGCGCACCGCCCGTGGAGTCGTTCAGCACCACAGCCACCGTGAAGCCGGTCGTCGGGTCGGAGTACGCCGCCGTCGCGTAGCCGGGAGTCCAGCCGTGCTGACCGATCATAGAACCGACGATGTAGGCGCCACCGGTCGCCTGGTACCACGATGGTGCCTTGTCGTACGCGGGGAGCGGCGACGCGAAGCGGTCCGGCTCGTCCTTCGTGCGCAGCACCTGCTTGGCCTCGGCCTGCATGTACCGCCCGAGGTCGGTGATCGTCGACACCACACCCGAATCGGTGAAGCCGGTGCTGGAGGACATCGTCGTGATGTCGACGGGCGCGGCGCAGGTGAAACCGCCCTCGACGGCTCCCATGTAGTGTCCGCTGAGCGACGCCCCCTCCGACGGCGGTGCCGCAGCGGGCGACGGCAGCGAGGTGTCCGCGAGCTCCAGCGGCTCGGTGACGTACTCGGCGATCAGTTCGCGCGCGCTCATCCCCGAGGCGCGCTCCAACGCGAGGCCGAGGAGAAGGTATCCGGCGTCGGAGTCGCGGAACGTGGTCTGCGGAGCGACGCGCGCGCGGCCGAGACCGTAACCCGCGAGCTCGAGGGGCGCCCAGACCCGCTCCGGGGTGTTCAGCCACGCGCTCTTGACCGTCGCCTCGGACGAACCGGCGCCACTGGTTCCGTTGCACAGATCGAGGAGAGTGACATCGGCCATGTCGGCGACGCCCGAGACGTACTCCGGCACCTTCGCGTCGAGCTCCACGGTGCCCTCGTCGGCGAGCGCGTAGAGGACGTCGCAGGTCATCAACCGGGTGATGTCGGCGATGCGGAACGACATGTCGGTGGAGAGCTCGCCGCCGTCCGCCTTGTCCTGTGTGCCCGTGGCGGCGACCCAGGTACCGCTCCACGGCACCCAGACCCCGACGATCGCCCCGCTGGCCCCGGAGGCCGCGAGCGCGTTGTCGACCGCGCCCTGCAGCGCCGCGACCGTGTCGTCGGGAAGCGTGGCGTCGACCTGCGGGGGTGGCGTATAGCTGAAGGAGCCCTCGGAGGAGCATCCGGTGAGGACGAGACCGAGAACGGCCGCCGTGGCCGCTGCGGCGCGCCACCGGCGCGACGAGAGAAGCTGCATGTGTGGGAACCCCCGAAGACGTGTCCCCTGAGTCTAGAACGCGGATGCTGAAAGTCGGCCCCGCGTGGCGTCGTAGGGTGTCCCTGTGCCCCATGATTTCGATGCCGACGTGATCGCCGCCGTCCTCCGCCACATGAACGGCGACCACACGGACGACAACCTCCTCATCGCCCGCGCCTTCGCCGAACCGTCCGCGGAGGCGATCGACGGGGCGGTGATGACCGGCTTCGACGGGCAGGTCGGGGTCTGGGAGATCTCCCGCGGTGGCTCGACGTCGGAGCTCCGCGCCCCGTGGCCCGGCGGTCCGATCACCGAGCGCCGAGAGGTGCGCCGCGAGGTCGTGGCCCTGTACGACGCGGCCTGCGCGCGCCTGGGCATCGAACCGCGTCCGCACGACTGAGTCGTCCCGCACAGTTCGGGCTTCCGCCCAAGGTTAGGCTGCCCTTACACTGAAGCCATGCCCGAGATCCTGTCCTTCTCCGCCGCCCTCCGCGAGCGCTCCTCCGGCTCGCACTCCCGCAGCGAGACCGCCGGCTTCATGTCCGATCTACTCAAGGGCGAAGGGTCGCGCGAGGACTACATCGCCCTGGTCGCGCAGCACTACTTCATCTACGACGCCCTCGAAGGCGCGGGAGAGCGGATGCGTCAGGACCCGGTGGCCTCCGTGTTCCTCAGCGACAAGCTCACGCGCCTCCCCGCGCTCGAAGCCGATCTCGCCTTCCTCCTCGGCCCCGAGTGGCGCGAGCGGATCGCACCCCTGCCCACCACGCAGCGCTACGTCGACCGCATCCGTCAGGTGGGCGCGACGTGGGCGGGCGGGTTCGTGGCGCACCACTACACCCGGTACCTCGGCGATCTCTCCGGCGGCATCTTCATCGGGCGGGTGATGGCGCGGCGCTTCGGCTTCGAGACCAACGGCATCGGCTTCTACCTGTTCGACGACATCGCCGACCCCTCCGCCTTCAAGGACGTCTATCGCGAGCAGCTCGACGCCGCTCCGTGGGACGAGGCGGAGCGCGAGCGCGTCATCGACGAGGTGCTGCTGGCGTACCGCTTCAACACCGAGCTCTTCGAAGACCTCGACCGCGCCCGCGCCGCCGCCTGACCCGGCAGCGACCTCAGGTCCTCGGCAGCTCCGGCGTCGAGGCCGCCAGCCACGCATCGCGCATGAACCGGCGCACGTCCTCATCCACGCGGATGTCGCTCGGCCGCAACGGACGGGAGAGGTACAGCCCGTCGAGCGACGTGAGCCGGCTCAGCGCGACGTAGGTCTGCCCCGGCGCGAAGGCCCCGGAGCCCAGGTCGATCACGGCGCGATCGTAGGTCTTGCCCTGGGACTTGTGGATCGTCACGGCCCACGCGAGCCGCAGCGGGAACTGCGTGAACTCGGCGACGACGTCCCGGGAGAGCTTCTTCGTGTTGGGGTCGTAGGCGTACCGGAACCGCTCCCAGACGGCCGGCTCGACGTCGACCTCCTCGCCGTCGATCTCCACGCGCACGGTCCCGCCGAGGATCCGGGTCACCGTCCCGATGGTGCCGTTGACCCAGCGCGGCGGCTCTCCGGTCATCGCGGTGTCGTTGCGCAGGAACATCACCTGCGCCCCCACCTTGAGCTTGAGCTCGGATTCGGCGGGGAGAGAGGCCTCGCCGCGGCCGAAGTCGCCGTTGACCTCCGCCCGCGCGGTCTGCTCCTTGCCGGGCAGCGCGGCGAGATGCCGGCTGTTGATGCTGTTCACGATGTCGTTGCGGGTGGCGAGGGTGATCATCGGCACCTCGCCGGGCTCGGGCTCCGGCGGGGTGCGCGCGCCCTGAGCGTTGAGGATCCCGGCGATCTCCGCCGTCACCCGTCCATAGCGGACGGCGTTGAGCATGGACTTGAAGCCGTCGTCCGACTGGCGGTGGATCTGCACGAGCTCCCGCACGTGCAGCTCCGCCCGTGTGTCGACCTCGAACAACGCCCCCTGGGTCTCTTGAGTCCCTGAGCCTGTCGAAGAGCCTGTCGAAGGGCCCGCCCACACCTTCGCGTCGAAGAACCAGAACGACCGGTAGTGATCCTTCACGTACCGAGCCTCATCGCCCCGGGGCGGGACCGGAGCGAGCTGATAGGGGTCGCCGAACATGACGACCTGCACACCGCCGAAGGGCTCTCCCCGCCGCCCTCTCGCCTGCCGCAGCGACCGATCGATGGCGTCCATGAGGTCGGCGTTGACCATGGAGATCTCATCGATGACGAGGGTCTCGATCGCGTTGAGGATGCGTCGGGTCGCATCGTTCTGATCGATGTCGCCGTCCCCGATGAGGCCGATCGGGAGGCGGAACAGGGAGTGGATCGTCTGCCCCTCCACGTTCAACGCTGCGACGCCCGTGGGAGCGCAGATCGCGATCTGCTTCTTCGTGTTCCAAGCGAAGTGCTGCAGCAGCGTGGACTTCCCGGTGCCGGCGCGTCCCGTGATGAACACGTGCTCGCTGGTGTCCTCGATGAGCCGGAACAGCTCCTGCTGCTCCTCGGACAGGGCGGGAAGGGACACGGTTCTCACAGGGCTGACGGGGCGGACACGGGGCGCTCCCCCATGCTACGTGCCCCGTCCGGGACGGGGCCGCCGACGCTCGGCGTCCCCCCAGGACGCCCTCCTAGACTGACCGGCATGGAGCGGGCCGGGACGCGCGCGCCCCGGCGGTCGCGCCTGGGCGCCGATCTGGCGATCCTGGGCCTCATCGGCGTCCTCCTGCTGGCCGCGATCGGCGCGGGTGGCGCGACGCTCTACCGGCAGTTCTACGGCCCGTCGGCGTTCGTGGTCCGCTATCTCGACCTGCTCTCCGAGGGGCGAGCCGCCGATGCCCTCCGCGTTCCCGGTGTCGCTATCGACCGGGAGACCCTCGATGACGCCGGGATCGACCCCGCCGCGTCCGAGGCGATGCTGCGCCGCTCCGCCCTCGGTCCGCTCAGCGACGTCGAGGTCGAATCCGAGGAGCCCTCCGGCGACGGCACCGCGGTGACCGTCAGCTACCGCGCCGGCGGCCACTCCGGCACCACCACGTTCCACGTCGCGCAGGACGGCTGGGCCGGCGTCACACCGAACTGGCGGTTCACGACCAGCCCCCTCGCCGTCGTCGAGCTCACGGTGCGCGGAGCCGACCGGTTCTCCGTGAACGGGTTCGAGGTCGACCGCCGCCAGGTGTCCGCCGCCGGGCCCGCGGCGTTGCCCCTGGAGCCTCTCCCGCTGCTCGTCTTCACCCCCGGGCTCTACTCCGTGACGGTCGACACCGCGATCGCGGAGTCCACCGGGCACGGCGTGCTCGCCGACGAGCCGCTCGCCGTGACCCCTCTCGATGTGCAGACCGAGCCGACGGAGGAGTTCGTCGACGTGGTCCAGGAGCGCGTCGAGGAGTTCCTCACCGCGTGCACCACGCAGGAGGTGCTGCAGCCCACCGCGTGCCCGTTCGGCCTGCGCGTCGAGAACAGGATCGCCGCGCCGCCGAAGTGGTCCATCGCCCAGCAGCCCGAGATCATGGTCGCGCCGTCCGACGACGGTCACTGGCAGATCCCGGCCACCGACGCCGTGGCGCACGTCGAGGTCGAGATCCAGTCGCTCTTCGACGGCTCCGTGGAGCCGGTCTCCGAAGACGTGCCCTTCCGGGTCAACGGCTCCATCGCCATCCTCCCGGACGGCTCGGCATCGATCCGCGTCGGCTCCCCGGACGATCCCGTGAAGTGAGACCGGTGCCCGGTCAGCGGCCCTGGCGCTCCGCCGCGCGCTGATCCCGGGCCGCGAGGTCGGCGAGCCGCGCGTTGTACTCCTCCAGCTCGGCATCGCCGGTGCGATCGGCATGCCGATCGCGGCGACGCTGGAGCTTGGTGTCGCTCCGGCTCCACTGGATGGCGACGGTGATCGCGAGGATGAGCGTCGGGATCTCCCCGATCGACCACGCGATGCCCCCGCCCACGTACTGGTCGGTCATCGGGTCGGCGCCCCAGTCGCGGCCCATCGCACCGAACCAGTCGGCGACCATGAGCCCCTCCTGCATCATGATCGCCATGCCGAAGAACGCGTGCATGGCCATCACGGCGATGAGGGTGATGAGCCGGCCGGGGTACGGCAGGCGATACGGCACCGGGTCGGCGCCGATCAGACTCATCACGAAGAGGTACCCAGAGATCAGGAAGTGGGCGACCATCCACTCGTGCCCGAGGTGCTCGAACATCGACCAGCGCACCAGGTCGGTGAAGTAGAACGCCCAGAGGGACAGGATGAAGATCGCCGCCGCCACGATCGGGTGCGTCACGACCCTCGCGAACGGCGAGTGGACGGCCCACATGATCCATTCGCGACCACCGCGGGTGCCGTCGTCGCGCTTGTGGATGGCGCGTAGCGCGAGGGTGATCGGCGCGCCGGAGACGAGGAGCAGCGGGATCGCCATCGAGAGCATCATGTGCCCCAGCATGTGCACGCTGAAGAGGTACTCCTGGTACGCGTTGATGGGTCCGCCGGTCACCCACACCAGCAGGAGCAGACCGAGCACCCAGAACACGGTGCGGTGGATCGGCCAGCGATCGCCGCGCACCCGGAGTCGGCGCACCCCTGCGAGGTAGAAGAAGAGTCCGAAGCCCGCCGCGACGAGCCACAGCACGTCGATGTCCCAGGCCGTGAACCAGCGCTCCAGAGTGAGCTCCGGCGGCAGCAGCGAGCCGGTGAGGATCTGCGCGGGGGTCTGCGCGAACGCGGCGACCTCTCCGGTCGGCGGGGGCGTGCGAGCGAGCGCGGCCGCCGCGCCGGAGGCGAGGCCCATGAGCGCCACCTCGCCGAGGACCAGAGCCCAGAACCACCGGGAGGCGCGGGCGCCGCTCAGCTTCGGGATCAGCCGCGTGCGGTACCAGGCGCCGAGCAGTCCCATGCCGACGAGCAGGACGGCCTTGACGACGACGATGAGTCCGTAGGGGGTCGTCCACACGGCCTCCCAGCTCCCGACGGCCACGATCGACCGCGTGAAGCCGGAGAAGGCGACGACCGCGAAGGCCGCGATCGCCAGGGACGAGTAGCGGCCGACGAGCCGGGGGAGGTCGAGCCCCTGCTGCCCGCGCAACAGTACGAGAAGGAGCAGCCCGCCGAGCCACGCCGCCGCGCCGATGGTGTGCAGGAGGATCGAGTTGACGGCCATGTTGTGTCCGTCGAGGTCCCCCGCGTGCCCCTGGGTCGCCAGCGGCAGGAAAGACACCGCGGCCAGCAGGGCGGTGAGCAGCGTGGGTGTCCAGGTGCGCCAGGCGAACGCGAGCACCGTGATGACGGCGCCCAGGATCGTTGTGATCAGCCACGACTGCCCCAGCGGGAGCTCGAGCAGGAAGCGGCCGAGCTGCGAACCGAACTCGCGCTCGATGCTGAGCTGCGGGTTGAAGGCGGCCATGAAGGAGAAGAACCCGGCGAGCCCGGCGGAGACGGTGAAGACGGCGGCGCCGATGGACGCGATGTTCAGGGCCGTGTCGAAGGTGCGCTCCCCCGCCTGCAGTCCGAAGAGCGCCAGCACGAGGGAGCCGAGCATGACGGCGCCGGCGATGTTCATCACGAGCTTCGCCAAGGGCGTGCCCCACAGCACCACCGGCCCTGGATCCTGCAGCAGCGGCGGGTTCGCCCCTCCCCCGACCAGAAGCGCCCAGACCAGAGCGGCTCCGGCTGCGACGAGGAGGATCACGATGCCGGCGAGACGGTACGCCGACGTCGGGCGCGGCGTCTCGGTGCGGGAACTCACCCCTCCAGCCTAGGCGCGCGCAGCAGGGAGAACGCACGAAGGCCGCCCCCGAAGCGGGGGCGGCCTTCGAACGGGTGCGGTCTTACTTGACGGCAGCCTTGAGCTTGGAGCCGGCGGTCACCTTGACGCGCTTGCCGGCCGGGATCTTGATCTCGGCGCCGGTCTGCGGGTTGCGGCCCGTGCGGGCGGCCGTGTCGACCTGCTCGAACGAGATCCAGCCCGGGATGGAGACCTTGCTGCCCTTGGCGACGGCGTCGGAGACCGTGGCGAACAGCGAGTCGAGGACACCGGAGACGGTGGCCTGGCTCTGGCCGGTGGCGGAAGCGATGCTCGCGACGAGCTCGGTCTTGGTGATGGACTTGTCAGCCATGTCATCCTCCAGCGACGAAGGACCGTCGCATCGTGTGTGTGGGTACGAGGAGCGGGTGCTCCCCGTTGGTCGTGTGACCGCCTCGAATGTACCAACGGCGACCCGGATTTCCGCGTCATTTCGCGGGTTTCGACCTATTTCCCGGCGTGTCGCGTCACATTGGCCACTCGTGCCACAGGTTTTCGGCCGCACGCTCGCTGGTTCAGGCCCCCGCGTGGCTTCAGGCACTCCCTGACATATGCGCCTGATCCGGCGTGATCGCCTGCGTTCCCGGGCATGCAAAAGGGGCGAGGATCCGAAGATCCCCGCCCCTTCTCGCTGGGTGCTTACCAGCTCGACTTGGTCACGCCGGGCAGCTCGCCACGGTGCGCCATGTCACGGAAGCGGACACGCGAGATGCCGAACTTCGTGAGGACACCACGGGGGCGGCCGTCGATGACGTCGCGCGAACGCACGCGAGCCGGCGACGCGTTGCGCGGCAGCTTCTGCAGGCCGACGCGGGCGGCCTCGCGGGCCTCGTCGGTGGCGTTCGGGTCGACCAGGGTCTTCTTCAGCTCGGCACGACGCTCGGCGTAGCGCTCGACGATGACCTTGCGCTGCTCGTTGCGCGCGATCTTGCTCTTCTTAGCCATGGATCAACGCTCCTCTCGGAATTCGACGTGCTGACGGATGACCGGGTCGTACTTCTTGAGCACGAGGCGGTCGGGGGTGTTGCGGCGGTTCTTCTTGGTCACGTACGTGTAACCCGTACCCGCCGTCGAACGCAGCTTGATGATCGGACGGACGTCCTGAGCCTTCTTGGCCATTAGAGCTTCACACCCTTCGCCTGGAGGTCCTTGACGACGTTCTCGATGCCGCGCACGTCGATCACCTTGATGCCCTTGGCGGACACGTTGAGCGTGATCTTACGACCGAGCGAGGGCACGAAATAGGTCTTCTTCTGCACGTTCGGGTCGAAGCGACGCTTCGTCCGGCGGTGCGAGTGCGAGACGTTGTGACCGAAGCCGGGAACAGCTCCGGTCACCTGGCACACTGCTGCCATGATGATGACTCCTTCATTACCGTGAGACCGGACGGCCTCACCCAAGATCCCTTGTCTGCACGCCGCCCCGCATGCCGATCTCTCGGCGGAAGAAGGGGGAGCACACGAACTGCGCACAGGAGCGTGCGCAGACGAAGAGTCAGTCTAGCACGGCTCCGAGCAGCTGCTCGAATCGCCTGAATGGCCCCATCTCAGCCCGAAACGCCGCCATTCGCGCGACTCGAAGCGTCGGCGGCGCCCCGGCCCCACCGGAACGCGGACACCGTGGGGTCGCTGGGGATCCAGAAGCGCCAAGGGAACGCGTCCGTGCCGGCGATGCCCGCCACCCCCACCCGCGGGCCCTGGGCCACGTCGACCACGGGAGGGCCGAGCCACAACTCCGCCCTGGCGCCGTTCCGCTCCTCGCCGGTGATGGCGTCGATGCCGTCGTGCAGGGAGTGCCGCAGTCCCGCGGCCTGTCCGAGCCGTCCGGGCCCACGCGCGAGGTCCCGCCGAGCGGTGCGGCCGAGCGGGAGGACCGCACGCCGTCGCCGGGCCGCCTCCTCCACCCCGGTCACGATCTCCCCCGCGCGCAGCAGCACCCCGTCACCCTGCCCCTCGGGACCGCAGGCCACGTTGACGCAGGAGTGGATGCCGTGACTCAGGTACACGTAGAGATGGCCCGGCTCGCCCCACATCGTGGCGTTCCGGGCGGTGCGGCCCATGCGGGCGTGGGACCCCGGGTCCGCCAGCGCTCCGGTGCCCTGCCCGTGATAGGCCTCCACCTCGGTGATCCGCACGCGCACCTCCACCGGGCGACCGTCCTCGACGACCACGGTCCGCAGCTCCGCGCCGAGGAGCGTCGGCGCGACCTCCACGGCGGAGCGCATCACGTCGTCGCGGGTCGCGCGCCGCAGCGCCAGGGGCCCCGTCATGTCAGAACCGCGGCGCCGTCTGGCACCAGGACGCGTCGAAACCGGTCAGTGCGACGATCTCGTCCCCGGTCTTCATGTCGATGAGGTGCGTCTCGAGCTTCTCCGGCAGCGGCAGCAGCATCCCGTCGTAGGCGTTGTCCGCCATGTCCGGCGCGATCACCACCGCGGCGTACTGCCCGCTCGGCGACGCACAGGCCTGGAGGATCGAGTCGGCCGAACTCACCTCGACCAGCGGCGTGGCCGCGCCGGAGTCGTCGACGCGGATGACGGCCTGTCCCACCGGGAGGCCGCCCTCGTCCCTGGCGACGACGTGACGCAGCGTTCCGCCGGGGAACGGCGTGATGGAGGTCGCGGTGCCGTAGTCCGGCTCCGACGCGGCGAGCGGCTCCTCCGATCCGTCCGCCAGGTCGAGCTCCACCACCGATCCGTCCAGTCGCTCGACGATCGCGGTGTAGGTGCCGCGGGAGATGCCCTGGATCGTCGTGGCGAGACCGAGGGACTGCACGCCGGTGTCGGCCGACTGGTCCACGAGGGACAGCGCTCCGTCGAAGTCGATGAACAGGACGGCGGCGCTGTCCGGCACGAACTGCCACACGAAGACGCTCACCTGCTTGTCCCCGACCTCGATGATGCGGGGCTCGTCGTCGCCGCTCAACGACTGGGTGACGAGCACGCTCGCGCGCCCCTCGGTGTCGCTGAGCTCGCGATCGGAGTAGCTGTAGCCGACGAGGTTGCCCCGTTCGGACACCTGGATCGCGCCCACGTAGCCTTCTCCGGGGAGGGGGAGCTCGCGCTGGTCGGAGCCGTCCCTGTCCATCACGAGCAGCCGCGACTGGTCGTCATCCTCGACCGCGGCCACGAGCTGCGTGGACGTGGCCCGGAAGTCGTCGATCCGCGGGTGGGAGAACACCGGCTGCGCGTTCTCGCCGCTCAGGTCGGTGCGGAAGATGATGTCGTCGCCGTCGGGGTCGCGGCGCAGGAGGAAGATCGACGACGCCGGGGTCTCGAAGGATGTCGTCAGATCGGCGGCCGGTCCTCCTCCCGCACCCGTCACGTCGGAGACGGTCACCGTGTAGGTCGTGTCGTCGTCGAGGGGCACCGTGAAGCGCACGCCGACGCCCCGACCGGCGGCATCGACCGTGAACGGCACGGACGGCTCGACCGTGACCTGCTCGGGGTCGATGGCGGAGAGCGGCTGATTCGCCGTGAGGATGACGCGGCTCCCTGAGGATTCGATGGCCTGGGCGGCGTCGACCTGCACATCGGTCACCCGGGGGCCCTGGAGCAGGCTGACGATTCCGAGTCCGGTGCCGACGAGCACGAGCACTCCGACCACGGCACCGATCGTGACGAGGAAGCGGCGGCGGGACCACGGCGCGGGCGGAGGCGCATCGTCGTCGGCGGGGAGGTCGGTGGTCGGCGTCCAGCCCGGATCCGATGCATCTCCCGGTTCGCTGCTCGCCGCGGGGGTGGACGCCGGCCCCGCGGGGGTGAACACCGGCTCGGGCGCCTGCGGGATCGCGGGGACGCCGGCGGCCGCATCGGGAGCAGCGCGCTCCGCCGCCTCACGCTCCGCCGCCTCACGCTCCGCCGCCTCGCGCTCTGCCGCCTCACGCTCCGCCGCAGCTTCGCGATCGACGGCGGCCTGCTCGGCGGCGACCTCGGCGGCCATCCGCTCCACGGCCGCACGTTCCGCCGCGACCTGCTCCGCTTCAGCCTGCTCGGTGGCCGCGCGCTCTGCGGCCGTCTGCTCCTCGGCGGCGCGCTCCTCCGCTTCCCTGGCAGCGCGCAGCTCAGCGCGGGTCCGCGGGACGGCGGGCGGCTCCGGCCGCTCGTCGTCAGTACTCATACGGGTCCTTCGGCTCGTCGATCGCCACGACATCGGTCGGCTCGATGTGCAGGGAGCCGTTCTCATCCGCACGGACGGTCCCGGTGATCTCGACCCATTGTCCGGTCTTGTACGCGTCCGCGTCGACGCTCACCGGCAGCGCCGCCGTCTGGGCGTCGATGACGCAGTGGGTGATCACGAGCCGGGTGAGGTTGACGCCGTCGCCGTCGCCCGGCGTGACGAAGCCCTGCAACGTGACGTCGGCCCCGTCGTAGGCCGTGGTGTTCGTCGCGGCGGCGAAGACGCTCGCCCAGTCGCCCACGCCGAACGTCGACGTGTCCGCGACCCCGAGGGCGACCGTGTCGGCGCCGGCGAACAGTGCGGTCTCCTCCCCGGCGCGCGACATCGCGAGCTCGACCGAGAGCGAGGCGGGAGGCAGGACGAGTGCGGAGACGACGACCCCCGTCGCCACCACACCGCCGGCCAGAGCACCGACCCCGGCGAGGGTCCGGCGCGACGGGACGGAGGGGCGCTCGCTCTCCTCAGCGGAGGAGTGCTCCGACTCCGCAGATCGGGCGGAGGAGGGACCGTGGTCGTGCCCGTGATCCTCCTCCGCGCCCAGGGGCAGCGTGCACGACCAGACGGCTCCGGCGAGAGTGACCACGGCGGCAGCCGATGCGAACCACACCGACTCCGGGCTGATGTAGAGGCTGAGGCGGTCGGTCACCGCGAGGCCGAGGGTGACGACGGCGACGACGGAGGCCAGACCGATCCCCAGCCACCGGGTCGCGAGGGCGCGCGTGCGGACGGAGAGCTCAGGCAAGGACGTTCACCCCGATCCCGATCGCGAAGGCCGACGCCAGCACGACAGCGGTGATCCCGACGAGCGTCCGGGTGGTGAAGGTCGTGCGCATCAGCGCCAGCATCTTGATGTCGACGAGCGGCCCGACCAGGAGGAACGCCACGAGGGCCCCCGAGGAGAAGGTCGACGCGAACGACAGCGCGAAGAAGGCGTCGACATTGGAGCAGATCGCCACGACGATCGCGAGCAGCATCATCGCGACGATGGACAGCACGGGGTTGGCGCCGATCGTGAGCAGGACGTCGCGCGGGATGAGGACCTGCACGGCCCCCGCCAGCGCGGAGCCGATCACGAGCGCCGGCATCACGGCCCGCAGCTCGACGAGGAACTGCGTGAGGCTGCGGCGCACGGGAGTTCCCGGCTCGTGGGTCACGCGCTCGCACGTGTCGACGAAGCGCTGGGTGAGCAGCGACTCCGGCGAGGGGTGGCGGCTGTAGATCCAGCCGATGAGGTTCGCGATGAGGTAGCCACCGACGAGGCGGGCGACGAGGATGCCGCCGTCCCATCCGAACGCGGCGTGCGTCGTGAGGATCACGATCGGGTTCACGATCGGCGCCGCGATGAGGAAGGTCAGCGCTTCCGCGGGGGCGAGTCCGCGCATCATGAGTCCGCGGGCGAACGGGACGTTCCCGCACTCGCAGACCGGGATGAGCATGCCGAGCAGGGAGAGCACGGCGCGGCGGGCCCAGGCGCGGCGCGGGAGCCAGCGGTGGATGACGTCCGCCGGGAGCCAGACCTGCACCACGATCGACAGCAGCACGCCGAGCACCACGAACGGCAGCGCCTCGATCAGCACGCTGAGAGCGAGTGTCAGACCGTCCTGCGCGCGGGTGGGCAGCGAGGCGGGGAAGAGGGTGGGGAGGAAGGCGTCGATGAGGAACAGCGCCGCGACGATCACGACGCCGATGCCGACGGCGATCCACGTCGAGCGCGGCGAGGGCGCTCGACGGTGCGTGTGGCCCGGACGGGTGGCCGTTCGTGCCGGGGCGGTCACGCTGTCGCAGTCCTCTCGGCGTCGCGCTTGTTCGCGCAGGGGGTGCACAGTCCGAAGATGTCGACCACGTGCGCGGCCTCGGTGAAGCCGTGCAGGGCGGCCGTGCGGTGCGCCCACTGCTCCACGTCCTTCGCCTCGATCTCGACCGTGAGGCCGCAGGACCGGCAGATGAGGTGGTGGTGGTGGCCCTGGGTGGTGCACGCCCGGTAGAGCGCCTCCCCCTCGGGGCTCTGCAGCGAGTCGGCATCTCCGGCCGCCGCGAGTCCGGCGAGGGCGCGGTATACAGTGGCCAGGCCGATCCCCGTGTTGTCGTCGCGGAGCGTCGCGTGCAGGCTCTGTGCGCTCACGAAACCGCGCGCGTCGGCGAGCGCTTCGCGCACGCGTTCGCGCTGCCAGGTGTTCCGCTGAGCCATGCCATCGATTCTAGGCCGCCGGGATCGGCGAGGGCTGGGAGCGCCCCCACCGCGGATTCGAGTCGCCCGATTGGCGGCATCTGCGACCGAAATGGAGCGAAGTGCGCGACTCGAAAAGGGGTCAGACGCGGGTGACCCGGGAACGGACGCGCTGCACGATCCAGCACACGACGTAGATCGTGAAGGACAGGGTCGTGATGTAGGGGCTGACGGGCAGGGTGCCGGCGAGCGCGAGGAGGATGCCGCCGACGGCCGAGACGAACCCGAACAGCGCCGCCAGCACCGGCACCGCGACCGGGCCCGCCGTGATCCGCATGGCTGCGGCAGCGGGCGTCACCAGGAGCGCCATCACCAGCAGCGCGCCGATGATGTGCACGCTCACCGCGACGATGAGTCCCAGAAGCACCATGAACAGCAGGCTCACGGTGCGGGTGGGCACTCCGCGGGCTGCCGCCGACTCCGGATCGAGCGAGTCGAAGCGCAGCGGATTCCACATCACGAGCAGGCCGAGCAGCACCACGAGGCTGATGCCGACGAGCCAGCCGAGGTCGGGACTCGAGACCGACACGATCTGCCCCGTGAGGAGGCTGAACCGGTTGGCGCTGCGGCCGTCGTACAGCGACAGGAACAGGATGCCGAGACCGAGGCCGAACGGCATGAGCACGCCGACGATCGAGTTGCGGTCCCTGGCCTTGGCGCCGAGGACCCCGATGAGGATCGCCGCCACGAGGGCTCCGCCGAGTGAGCCGAGCACGACGCTGCCGCCGAACAGCAGCGCCGCCGCCGCTCCCGCGAAGGAGAGCTCGCTCACCCCGTGCACCGCGAACGCGAGATCGCGCTGCATGACGAACACCCCGATGAGACCGCCGACGAGCCCGAGCACGGCGCCCGCGATGATCGAGTTCGCGAGCAGGGCGACGAGCTCGCCATAGTCCTGGAAGGAGAAGATGTCGTCCCAGCCGACCATGGGGACGAGAGCGGACGGGACGGTCATGCGGCGCCCCCGTGCTCGTGGTCATGGTCGTGGTGCGGCTCCGCATCGGGGACGCCGACCACGACGAGCCGATCACCGGCGCGGAGCACGAACACCGGGGTGCCGTAGAGATCCGTCAGCACCCGGGTCTGCAGCACCTCCTCCGGGGTCCCGAGGAGGAACCGGCCGCCGGCGATGTAGAGGATGCGGTCGACGCGGTTCAGGATCGGGTTGACGTCGTGCGTGACGAAGAGCACGGCGGCTCCGCGCTCCCGACGCTGCCGATCGATGATGTCGGTGACGGCGACCTGGTTGGCGAGGTCGAGGTTCGACAGCGGCTCGTCGCAGAGGAGCAGCGCGGGTTCGTCGGCCAGCGCCTGCCCGACGCGGAGGCGCTGCTGCTCTCCGCCGGAGAGGAGGCCCACCCGGCGGTCCGCGTACGAGGTCGCCCCGACAGCGGCCAGCAGGGCGTCGACCTTCGCCCGGTCGCCACGGTGCGGGACCGGGAAGCCGAAGCGGCTGCCCTGCACGCCGAGGGCGACGAGATCACGGGCGCGCATGCTCGTGTCGGGAGCGAGCGAGCGCTGCTGAGGGATGTACCCGATGCGGGCGTTCCCGCGGTGCACGGGCTCGCCGGCCACGCGGATGCTGCCGCGCGAGAGGGGCTGGAGTCCCAGGATGCTGCGGAGGAGCGTCGTCTTCCCGGATCCCGATGGGCCGAGCACGGCGATGAACTCCCCGGGCTGCACCGAGAGGTCGAGTCCCGACCAGAGCTCGCGGTCGCCCCGCTGCAGGGCGCCGTCGGCGATCTCGAGGACCGGGCCGGTCTCCCTCGCGGGTCGCTGAGCCTGTGAACGGGCTCCGCTCACGACTGGACGGCGGCGGCGAGGCTCTGGATCGCGTCACTCATCCACTCAGAGTACGACGATCCGTCCTCGAGCAGCTCCGTGAACGCGACCACGGGCACCCCGGCGTCCTCCGCGGCCTTCTCCACGCGCTCCGTCTCCGCGCCGCCGGTCTGAGCGTTGGTGAGCACGGCGGTCACATCGCCGGACCCGACGACCTGCAGCGCCTCGAGCAGCACGGCGGGCGCGACATCACTGCCCTCCTCCACCGACTCCGCGAAGCCCTCGGGGGTGACGTCGGTGAGCCCGGCGGCCGTGGCCAGGTATCCGGGCAACGGCTCGGTCATGAACACCGTCGCACCGCTGGCATCCGCCTTGATCGCCTCGAGGTCGCCCTCGAAACCCTCCAGCTCCGCGACGAGCTCGTCCGCGTTCGTGCGGAACGTGTCGGCGCCGTCGGGGTCGATCTCGGTGAGCTCGTCGGCGATCGCGTCGACGACGTGGATCATCGTGTGCGGGTCGAACCAGACGTGCTCGTTGAAGCCCTCGATGTGGTCGTGGCCGGCGTGCTCGTCCTCGCCCTCGGCGTGCTCGTGATCGTGCGGCTCGTCCGTCGCCGCCTCGTCGTGATCGTGGTCCTCGCCCTCGTCGTGACCCTCGTTGCCCGGGTAGTCGTGCGAGAACTCCACCGCGGTGACGACGTGCGGGTCCTGCGCATCCTGCAGGAGGCTGTCGATGAACGCGTCGTAGCCGCCGCCGTTCTCCACCACGAGATCGGCCTTCTGCAGCGTGAGACGGTCGCGGGCACTCGCCTCGTAGGAGTGCGGGTCCTGGGTGACCGAGTCGATGATCGCGGTGACGTCGACGCGGTCCCCGCCGACCTGCGCGGCGATGTCGCCGTAGACGTTGGTGCTCGCGACGACCGTCACCGCGCTGTCATCCTCCGCCGCGCCCGGGGTGGTCGAGCATCCGGCCAGCGTGAGGGCGGCGACGGAGGCGAGCGTGAGGGCGAGGACGGGCTTCTTCATGATTCCCACTCTAAACACTAATGAGAACCATTATCAAACCGGTGTCCTCGCCCCGACTCTGCAGTCAGTCCGCGAGCGCCCCCGGGGCGATCCACGCCGTGGCCTCGCCCGGCAGCACGGAGCCGTCGAGGGGCACGGTCGACAGCACGGCATCGTCGGCCGCGGCGCCCAGATCGAACGGCGCGGTGCCGAAGTTCGTCACGACCTCCCACCCGTTCGGGCGGCGGAACCGCAGCACGTCCTCCCGACCCGTGTCGACCCACTCGAGCGTCTCCCCGGTCTGCAGCAGTCGCCGGAGACGCAGCGCCTCGCGGTACAGGTTGAGGGTCGAGCCGGGATCGGCGTCCTCCACCTCGACCGCGTACTCCGCGAACCAGGCAGGCTGCGGCAGGTGCGCGCCGGCCGCGCCGAAGCCGTATGAGCTGCCGGACGCCGTCCACGGCAGCGGCACGCGGCAGCCGTCGCGCCCGAGGCCGTCGAAGTCCGCGCCGCGGAAGAACCCGGGGTCCTGGCGCTGGTCGGGGGTGATGTCCGCGACCTCGTGCAGGCCGAGCTCCTCGCCCTGATAGAGGTAGGCGCTGCCGGGCAGGCCGAGCAGCAGCAGCGTCGCTGCGTGCGCCCGACGCAGACCGCCTTCCCGATCGAGTCCCTCCTCCGGGCCGCCCGCGCGCACCCACTCGGTTCCCTGCTTGACCGCGCGTCCGCGCAGCGGCGGCAGGCCGTAGCGGGTGGCGTGCCGGGTCACGTCGTGGTTCGAGAGCACCCAGGTCGTCGAGGATCCGGCGGCCTGCGCCTGGGCGAGGTTGTCGGCGATGATGCGCTGGAAGTCCGCCGCGTCGAAGTCGGCGACGAGCAGGTCGAAGTTGAACGCCTGTCCGAGCCCCTCTGCGGAGGCGTACTTCGCGCGGCGCTCCGGGGTCTCGACCCACGCCTCCGCGACCGCGGTGCGGGGCGGGTCGTACTCGTTGAAGACCGCGCGCCACTGGGCGTAGATCTCGTGCACGTCGTCGCGGTCGATCATCGGGTGCGTGCCGGAGGTGCGGTCCATCGCGTCGAGCTCGGCACGCGACGGCAGTGGCTCGGTGAGGTCCTTCGTCAGCATGTGGGCCACATCGATGCGGAACCCGTCCACGCCGCGGTCCGACCAGAAGCGGAGCGTTGTGAGGAAGTCCTCGCGCACCTCGGGGTGGTCCCAGTTGAGGTCGGGCTGCTCGACGGCGAAGTTGTGCAGGTACCACTGGCCGTCCGCGACGCGCTCCCAGGCGCTGCCGCCGAAGACCGAGACCCAGTCGGTGGGCGGCTCCGCGCCGTCGGGACCGGTGCCCTCGCGGAAGATGTAGCGCTCCCGGGCGGCCGAGCCGCGGCCGGCAGCCAGCGCCTCCTGGAACCAGGCGTGCTGGTCGGAGGTGTGGTTGGGGACGATGTCGACGACGACGCGGATGCCCCGCGCGTGCAGCGCCTCGACCATGGCGTCGAAGTCGTCGAGGGTACCGAGGCGGGGGTCGACGTCCCGGTAGTCCGCCACGTCGTACCCGCCGTCGGCGAGCTCCGACGGGTAGAACGGGCTCAGCCACACCGCGTCGATGCCGAGCTCGGCGAGGTAGTCGGCGCGCGACACGATGCCGGGGATGTCGCCGAGGCCGTCGCCGTCGGCGTCCGCGAAGCTCCGCGGATAGATCTGGTACACGGCGGCCTGACGCCACCAGGTCGCGGTCTTGTCGTCTTCGCGGGTCGCGGTGAGCAGCGAATCGGTCATGAGGAAGAGGCTCTCCTTGTTTCTTGCGGGGGTCGGGTCAGCCCTTGACGGCACCCTGCGCGACACCCTCCATCACCCAGCGCTGAGTGAAGAGATAGGCGACGATCGCGGGCGCCATGGCCATCAGGTACGAGGCGAAGGCGACGTTGTAGTTGTTGCTGAACTGGTTCTGGAAGAGGTTCTGCCGCACCGGGAGCGTCTGCAGCGCCGGGTCGGAGATGATCAGCGACGGCATCATGAAGTCGTTCCAGGCGTAGAGGAAGGCGAAGATGCCGACCGTGGCGCTCATCGGCGCGAGCAGCGGGAAGATGAGCCGCCAGAACGTCTGCCAGGTCGTGGCGCCGTCGATCCGCGCGCTCTCCTCCAGCTCGATCGGGATCGAGCGCAGGAAGGCCGTGAACAGCAGCACGCTGAAGCTGAGCTGGAACATCGTGGCGAGGATGATCACGCCGAACGGGTTGTCGAGGCCGACGCGTCCGGTGAGCTGGATCTGCGGAAGTGCCACGACGGGGAACGGGATGAACATCGCCGCCAGCAGGTAGAAGAAGGAGTACCGGAACAGCCGGCGGTCCCAGTTGCGCACGATCGCGTACGACGCGAAGGCCGCGAGGACGATCGTCGCGATGACCGTCCCTGCCGTGACGAGCAGCGAGATCGCGGCGCCGACCGGGAACTTCGTCAGCGTCCACGCTTGCACGAAGCCGTCGATGCTGAACGGCGCCGGCAGCGAGAACGCGTTGCCGTCGACCGCCTGCCCGGTGGTCTTGAACGCCATCGAGATCGTCACGTACAGCGGGATGAGGATCGTCGCCGTGCACAGGATCAGGATGATGGTGCCCGACCAGTTGACGCGCTCCATCTTCTGCCGCTTCCGGCGTCCGTCCGCGGGGATGGTGGTGAGGGTCTCCGTCGACATCAGAACGTGTTCCTTCCGCGGGTCAGCGAGAGCTGGAGGACGGAGATGAGCACGGCCACGATGAAGAAGATCGTGGCGTTGGCCATCTGGTAGGCGTAGTCGCCGCCGTTGAAGCCCGCGATGATCGTCATCGCGACGCTGCGGGTGGCGGTGCCCGGGCCGCCGTTGGTGAGGCCGACGATGATGTCGTAGGCGTTGAGGAAGCCCTTGAAGCCGAGGATCACGTTGATGACGACGTATCCGGCGACGAGGGGGATCGTGATGCGGGTCAGCTGCTGCGTGCGGCTGGCGCCGTCGATGCTCGCCGCCTCGTACACCTCGCCCGGCACCGACAGGAGTCCGGCGATATAGATGAGGAGCGTGCCGGGGACCGCCTGCCAGGCGGTGACGATCACGATCGCGACCCAGGCGAGGTCGGGGTTGGCGAGCAGGCTCGTCTCCAGCCACGGGATGCCGGTGGCCGCGCCCGCCGCGGGGATCGAGTTCGAGAACAGGAAGTTGAAGACGTAGGCGATGATGATGCCCGAGATCACCATCGGGATCACGAAGATCGTCCGCAGCCCCGTCTTGAACCGGATGCGGGAGGTGAGGCCGACCGCCAGCAGGAACGCGATGACGTTGACGACGATCACTGTCGCGATCGAGAACCCGAAGGTGAAGAGATAGCTCTGCAGGATCGCCGGGTCGCTGAACAGCGCGATGTAGTTCGTCAGCCCGTTGAAGCTCCATTCGCCGATGCCGATCGAGTCGGTGAAGCTGAAGAAGATGCCGATGACGCCGGGAACGGTGATCGCGAGCGTGAAGATCACCAGGGTCGGCAGCAGGAACAGGTAGTAGATCGGCTCGACGCGGCGCGTGTGGCGGCGGATCTTCCGCTGCTCGCCGGTGACGATGGCGGTCGTGCTGGTGCTCATGGCGCGGACTCCTCTGTCTCGCCCGATGCGGAATCCTCGGAACTCGGGATCGGGGCGCGGAAGGCGATGCGGGCCCAGTCCGCGTCCATGGTGCGGAGGATGGAGGACGGGTCGGCGCCGAGCACCATGGCCTGCGCGTAGTTGTTCATCGGCAGCGTCTTCGGGACGAGGACCGAGGGGCCCTGGTAGATCCGCCCCTCGTCGTAGTACTCGATCATGCCCTCGATACGCGGGTCGTCCGGCGGTGCCGCGTCCGTCGTCGGGGTGAACCCGAGCTGCGAGGCGTTGTACTCCTCGATGTTCTCCGGGAGGTAGAGGTACTCCAGGAAGTCGCGCGCGGCCTCCTGGTGCTGCGACTCCTCGGGGATCATGACCGCGAGGTCCATGTTCACCCGGACGGCGAGGTCGCCCGGATCGTCGGTCATGGGCAGCGGGAAGGTGCCGAGGTCGAGGTCGGGGTCGGTCTTGGCGATCTCGCTGAACGCCCACGGCCCCTGGAGGTACATCGCGGCCTCCCCCTTCGCGAAGGCGAGGTTGCCGTCTCCGTACGCCCGGCTCGCCGCATCCTCGTTCGTGTACTCGTTCGCGAGCACCATCATCCGGTCCATCGGTTCCGCGAAGTCCTTCTCGAAGGAGACCTCCGAGTCCGGGCCCACCTCTGTGCCCTCGGCGGCGAGCGCGTCGAAGAAAGCCAGCACGTCCAGCGAGCCACCGGCCGCGTAGTCGTACCAGCCCTGCGCGACGGTCCAGTCGTCCTTGAACGTGGCGTAGAACGGGTCGATCCCGGCCTCGCGGAGGCTGTCGCTGACGGCGAGGAGCTCGTCCCAGGTCTGCGGCACCTCGAGGCCCTGCTCCGCGAAGATCTGCGTGTTGTAGATGACCGAGGCGGCCATGACCGAGTACGGCAGGGCGCTGGTGCGCCCCTCGCAGGAGCCGTACTGGTCCATCAATGGCTGCAGGTCCTCACGGATGCCGGCGGCGGCCTCCGTGTCGGAGAGGTCGGTGAGCGCGCACCGCTGCACGAACCGGGCGACCTCGTAGTTGTAGTTGGCGAGCATGATGTCGGGCGGGTTCCCGCGGACGAAGCTCGCCGAGACGACGTCGACGCCGGAGGTGTCGATCTCCACCCGGACGTCGTCCTGCGACGCGTTGTACTCCGCGACGAGCTCCGTCATGAACGGGATGGCCTCGCGCTTGCTGAACGTGAAGCGGATCGTCTCCGCTCCCCCGCCGGCGGCACAGCTCGTGAGCGCCGCGCCGGTCAGCACGAGGCCGAGCGCTCCGGCGGTCCAGCGCACCGCCCGTGATCGTGTGGCAGACACCGTCGTCCTTTCGTAGATCCGCGGAATAAATCTAGTGAGCGAATTTAGTCCGTCTAGAGGTACTGTCTCATCTGGGCGACAGGAAGGTCAAGGGGAGTGACAGAGGTCTCGACGGGACTCGGCACCGGCCGCGCGAGTGTGAGCGCGGTGCTCGACTTCGCCTGGACGGCCGGCGAGTTCACCGCCACCGAGGCCATGGCCGGCACCTCGCTCACGCGCTCGACCACCATCGACGCGATCGACACCCTCGTCACCGCGGAGGTGCTGCGCGAGCTGCCCAACGCCCGCGCCATCGGCGATTACCGCTCCGGGCGCCCCGCGCGCCGCTTCGCCCTCGCGGCAGACCTCGGCGTGGTGATGGGCATCGACGCCGGCGACACCCATCTCGCCGTCACCGTCGCGGATCTGCTCGATCGCACGCTCGTGCACCATCGCGTGGAGGTCGACCCCGCACAGAGCGTCGAGGACCGCCGGGCGACGATCCTGCGGCACCTCACCGCCGCGCGCGACGAGGCCGGGGTGCCCGCGGAGCGCGTGCTCGCGGTGTGCGCCGGCGTCGCCGCCCCCGTCAACCGCGACGGCATCTCGCCCCCGCACCCCGACGGCTTCTGGGAGCGCACGAACCCCGGGCTCGCGGAGGCCCTGCGCGACTGGGCCCCGGTGGTCGAGGTGAAGAACGACGCCCAGCTCGCCGCGATCGCCGAGGGGACGCTCGGGGTGGCCGTCGACTGCCGCGACTACGTGGCCCTGCTCGCCAGTGAGCGCTTCGGCGGCGGCGTCGTCGTCGACGGGCACGTGCTGCATGGCGCCCACGGCGGCGTCGGCGAGGGCGTGGTGTTCGATCACATCATCGGTGTCGGCTCGGCGGTGGGCCTCCGGCACGCCGTGGAGGAGCAGGCTCGGAGCGCCGTCGAGGAAGGGGGCGCTGCCGCAGACGGAATCCTCGGACGGCTCGTGGCGGACGGGCCGGTCGATCCGCGGCTGGTGCTGACCCTCGCCGCCTCCGGAGACGCCGACGCCCTGCGCGTCGCCGAGCGCGTGGGGGCCACTCTCGCCCGCGTCGTCGGGGTGCTCGGCAGCATGTACGACCCGGCCCGCGTGATCGTCTGCGGGGCCGTGGCGGAGAGCATCGAGCCTGTGCTGGCCGCCGCCCGCCGGATCCTCCCGGACGAGCTGCACCTGCCCGCACCCGAGATCCTCGCCTCCACACTCGGCGCGGAGGTCGTGTCGGCCGGCGCGATCGCGACCGCCCGGAGGGCTGCCAGGGAGCGTGCCGTCCCCCGCCTCGCGGAACAGCGTCTCACCGCCTGACCCCCTCTTGCGTCAGCCGCCCCCTCCCCTCGCGACCCGCCCTCTCTCGCGAGAACAGGCAAGCGCGCGAGTTCAGGCTCTCTCGCCCCTGGCAGCCTGTTCCCGCGCGAACGCCTGTCCCGCCAGCCTGTCGCGAGAACAGGCCCCCGCGCGAACTCAGGCGAACGCGGGAGTTCAGGCTCTCCCCCATTCCAGAGCCTGTTCCCGCGCGAACGCCTGTGTCGTGGGACGCGGATGCCGATCGCGGTCAGGACAGTGTCGGCGGAATACCGAAGAGAGTGTGGAAGGCGGCCGCGCCGGCGGGAGAGACCATCACGGCACGCGAGGTCTGCTGAGGGTGGATCCAGCCTCGGTCGCGCGCGGCGCGGAGGAGGACGGCGCCGAGGTGACCCGAGAGATGCGAGCGCCGTTCCGTCCAGTCGAGGCAGCTCCGCACAAGAGGACGACGAGACGACGGCACCAACGCGTCCGGCCCCGCGATGCTCTCGAACAGGTCGCGCCCCGTCGCGGTCACCGTCAGGTCCGGCGTGAGGTGCCCCCGCTCGACGAGGGCGTCGAAGAGGGCGACCCCCAGGCGACCGGCGAGGTGGTCGTAGCAGGTGCGGGCCAGGGCCATGCCGTCTCGCGCCGTCGCCGAACGGAGGCTCGAGACCGGAGCCGCCTTCCCGGCGTACGCCGTCGCGGCCTCGATGATGTGCGCGGCATCGGGGGACGCGAGCGTGACATAGGAGTGCCGCCCCTGTCGGCGGAGCGCGACGAGCCGGACGTCGAGGAGCGTCGTCAGATGCTCCGACGCCGTCGACCTCGACACCCCAGCGGCACGCGCGAGCTCGCCGGCCGTCCATGCCCGGCCGTCGAGGAGCGCCAGACACATCTGCACCCGGGTCGGGCTGCTGAGCGCGTGTCCCAGCTGGGACACGGACGAGGGATCGACGATCACGCCACGACGGGGTCGTCGAGGAGCGGCGCGCGGAAGTTGGAGCCGACCCGAGGCCCCTGGGCGAAGTAATGGCGGAAGGCGTAGGACAGAGGGTCCCACTTGTCCGTGTCGATGCGGTCGGGTCCGTACGCCTTCAAGATGTCCTCGTGCACGTGGACCTGCAGGACCTCGGCTTCGACCGCCAGCGCGTCGCCGCCGTCGATCGGGGTGATCTGGGCCACGCGCGCTTCGATCTGCACCGGGCATTCCGCGATCCGGAACGGGATCACCGCCTCCGACGGCACAGGGGTGAAGCCCCCGAGACTCCATTTGTCCGGCTCATGCCGGTACGCGGGAACCTTCTCGGCGGGAACCGGCGAGCGACCGGTGGTCGGCGCGATCGCCTCCACGGCGTGCACGAGGTCGGCGGAGGGGAGGTTGATGACGAGGTCCCTGACCCGTCCGATGTTCGCGGCCGCCTGCCCCTCGGCACCGAGCCCGAGCATGTACCGCGTCCCCAGCGCCCATGCGGACGAGATCGGGCTGATGTTCGACGACCCGTCGGGGTTGACGGTGGTGATCAGCGCGACAGGAGTCCCGAAGTACAACACCGGCAGGTCGACGCTCCGCGTGGTTCTCATCCGTCCATTCTCGCCACCCGATCGTTCGGGCCGCGCCGAACCGTAGCCTGCTCAGTCCACCAGGAGCGCGGGCTCCTCGAGGATGGAGGCGACGTCGGCGATGAAGCGGCTCATGCCGTCGCCGTCGATCACGCGGTGGTCGAACGAGCCGGCGACCGTGGTCACCCAGCGCGGGCGCACCTCGCCGTCGACGACCCAGGGCTTCTGGCTGATCGTGCCCATGGCGACGATGCCGGCCTCGCCCGGGTTGATGATCGGAGTGCCCGCGTCCATCCCGAACACGCCGATGTTCGTGATGGTGATCGTGCCGTTCTGCTGATCGGCCGGCGGGGTCTTGCCCTCGCGCGCTGTCAGCGTGAGCCGGTTCAGGGCGCGGGCGAGATCCTTCATGCTGAGGTCCTGGGCGTCCTTGATGTTCGGCACGAGCAGACCCCGGGGCGTGGCGGCGGCGATGCCGAGGTTCACGTAGTGGCGCACGGCGATCTCGGCCCCGGCCTCGGTGTCGATCCAGGCCGCGTTGACCATCGGCGTCCGGCGCACCGCCCAGATCACCGCGCGAGCCATGATGAGCAGCGGCGAGACCTTGATGTCGGCGTAGTCCGGCGAGGCCTTGAGGCGCTTGACGAGTTCCATCGTGCGGGTGGCGTCGATCTCCTTCCACACCGTCACGTGCGGGGCGGAGTACGCGCTCTGCACCATCGCCGACGACGTCGCCTTGCGCACGCCCTTCACGGGGATGGACTCGGTACGGTCGTCGCCGGCCGCCGACGGGCGCACCGGTGCGAGGCCGCGAGCCAGGCCGGACGGGGCCTGCGGCGCGGGCACCGTCTCCTCGCGCACGCTCCCCCACTCCGGGGTCTCGATGTTGCGGAAGACGCTCGCCTGCGAGGCGTGCTTCATGACGTCGTCGCGGGTGACCTCGCCGTCGGCACCCGTGGGCGTCACGCTCGTGAGGTCGACGCCGAGGTCGCGGGCGAGCTTGCGGATCGGCGGCTTCGCGATCACGCCGACCGACGACCGCACGGGGCGCTCGGCCGGGCGCTTGCGCCGCGAGGTCGCGCCGCTTCCGGAGCCGTAGCCGACGAGCACCGACCCGCCGCCCTCCTCGGGCGCGGGCGCCTCCGCCGTCGCGACGGTGCCGGGCGCCACCGAACCGTTCCCCGAGCCCGCCGCAGGGTCGGTCACGAAGGTGATGATCGGGGTGCCGACCTCGACCGTCGCCCCCTCGTCGACGAGCAGCTCGCCGACCACGCCCGCGTGCGGGGAGGGCAGCTCGACCAGGGACTTCGCGGTCTCGATCTCGCAGATGACGTCATTGATGGCGACCCGGTCACCCGGCGCCACCTTCCACGCGACGATCTCGGCCTCGGTCAGCCCTTCGCCGACGTCCGGAAGGGGGAAGTTCTGCGTGCTCATGCGGAGTCCTTTCGTGGGCCGCGTTCATAACTCAGGAGACTCGAACCGGTGCGCCCCCCTGCGCCCGCGCTGGACGGGTGAAGGAGGCGGTTGTCCTGAGTTGTGAACATGGAACGTCGGTGTCAGTAGGCCAGGGAGCGGTCGACGGCTTCGAGGATGCGATCGGCGTCCGGCAGGTACGCGCCCTCGAGCTTCGCGGGCGGGAACGGGGTGTCGTAGCCGGAGACGCGCAGCACCGGAGCCTCGAGGGCGTAGAACGCGCGCTCCATGACGGTCGCGGCGATCTCGCTGCCGAGGCTCGTGAATCCCGGAGCCTCCTGCGCGTAGACCATGCGGCCCGTCTTGCGTACCGACCCGAGGATCGGCTCGTAGTCCACCGGCGACAGCGAGCGCACGTCGACGACCTCGCAGCTCGTGCCCTCGGACTCGGCGAGGGCGGCGGCCTGGAGCAGCGTCGTCACCATGGCGCCGTGTCCGACGAGGGTCACGTCCGTCCCGGTCCGCACCACCCGCGAGGAGTGCAGCGGGACGGCGGGAGCGTCGAGCTCGACCTCGCCCTTCGGCCAGTACCGGCTCTTCGGCTCCAGGAAGATCACCGGGTCGTCCGACGCGATGGCCTCCTGGATCATCCAGTAGGCGTCGTTCGCGGTGGACGGCGACACCACGCGCAGACCGGGGGTGTGCGTGAAGTACGCCTCCGGGCTCTCCTGGTGGTGCTCGACCGCCCCGATGTGCCCGCCGTACGGGATGCGGATCACGACGGGCAGCCGCAGCGACCCCTCGTGCCGGTTGGTGAGCTTGGCGAGCTGGGTGGTGATCTGGTCGAACGCGGGGAAGACGAAGCCGTCGAACTGGATCTCGACGACGGGACGGAACCCGGCCATCGCGAGGCCGATCGCGGTGCCGACCAGGGCCGACTCCGCGAGCGGGGTGTCCAGCACACGCTGCTCCCCGAAGTCGCCCTGCAGGTGCTCGGTGATGCGGAACACGCCGCCGAGCTTGCCGATGTCCTCGCCCATGAGGAGGACCTTCGGGTCGTCCTTCATCGCCTTGCGCATTCCGGCGTTCAGCGCCTTGCCCAGCGGCATGGTCTCCCGGGTCATTGGCCCTCTCCTTCGAACGACGCCTCGTAGCGGGCGCGCCAGGCTTTCTGCTCCTCGATCAGCGGATGCGGCTCGCTGTACACGTGGTCGAACATGAGGTCGGCGCGGGGCGGCCCGAGCTGCACGGTGCGGGCGCGGAGGTCTTCCGCGGCGTCGACGGCCTCGGCGTCGACCTCGGCGAAGAAGCCCTCCTCGGCGCCGCGGTTCTCCAGGAACGCGCGCATCCGGACGATCGGGTCGCGCCCGGCCCACGCGAGCTCCTCGTCGTCGCCGCGGTACTTCGTGGGGTCGTCGCTGGTCGTGTGCGCGCCGAGCCGGTAGGTCACGGCCTCGATGGCGCGAGGGCCGCCGCCGCCGCGCGCCTCGTCGAGGGCCACGCGGGACACCGCGTAGCTGGCGAGGACGTCGTTGCCGTCCACGCGGACGCTGGGGATGCCGTACCCGGCGCTGCGCTGCACGAGCGGCACCCGGGACTGCGTGGTGACGGGGACCGAGATGGCCCAGTGGTTGTTCTGCAGGAAGAACAGCGTCGGGGCCCGGTAGCTGGCCGCGAACACCATCGCCTCATGCACATCGCCCTGACTGGAGGCCCCGTCGCCGTAGTACACGACGACCGCCTCGTCGCGCTCGGGGTCACCGGTGCCGGTGCGGCCGTCGAAGGTGAGACCCATGGCATAGCCGGCGGCGTGCAGCACCTGGGAGCCGAGCACGAGCGTGTAGAGGCGGGTGTTGCCGTTCTTCGGGTCGGTCGGGTCCCAGCCGCCGTGGGAGACGCCCCGCATGAGCTTGATGATGTCGACCGGGTCCACGCCGCGGATCCGGGTGACGGCGTGCTCGCGGTACGAGGGGAAGATCGTGTCCTGCGCGCGGGCGGCCCGACCGGAGCCGACCTGCGCCGCCTCCTGTCCGCGGCTCGGCGGCCACAGGGCGAGCTGGCCCTGGCGCTGCAGGTTGGTGGCCTGGGTGTCGATCGCGCGGATGCCCACCATGTCGCGGTAGAACTGCGCGAGCTGGTCGTCGGGGATGGCCTCGATGAGCGGCAGGTACTGCTCCGCGGCCGGCGTCGGGGCGACCTTTCCGGTCTCGTCCAGGACGCGCACGAGGGGGGTCTCAGAGGTGCTCACGGCCCCCACGCTACCCGCGACGGCATGCCGGGTCACGCATACCTAGGACGCCCTCGCATCTCCCCGGAACCCCGAGATTCCGCGGTTCGCCGGGCGGCGTCGCGCTCAGCGGAGGGTTGCGGCGACCTCCAGCACACGGGTGACGGCCGCCTCCTCGCCGACGGAGATCCGGATGCCGTCGCCGGAGAAAGGGCGCACGATCAGGTCGGCGTCGACGAACGCCGCCGCGACCTCGTCCGTACGCGCGCCGGTCGGCAGCCAGACGAAGTTGCCCTGGGCGTCCGGCACCTCCCAGCCCTGCGCGCGGAGCCCCTCGACGAGACGGGCGCGGCGTTCGACGATCACGGCGACGCGCTCGAGGAGCTCGGCTTCGGCGTCGAGGCTCGCGATGGCGGCGTTCTCGGCCGCGGATGTCACCGACAGCGGGATGCCGGTCGTCCGCGCCGCGTCGAGCACCTTCTCGTGGCCGATCGCGTAGCCGACCCGGAGCCCGGCCAGACCGTAGGCCTTGGAGAACGTGCGGAGGACGACCACGTTCGGGTGCGCCTCGAAGACGCGCTCGGCCAGGCCGTCGACGGCGTCGGGGGCGGTGACGAACTCCGCGTAGGCCTCGTCGAGGATGATGAGCACGTCAGAGGGCACGCGATCCACGAACGCAGCGAACTCGGCAGAGGTGATGATCGGGCCGGTCGGGTTGTTCGGCGTGCAGACGATGATCGCGCGCGTGCGGTCGGTCACGGCGTCGGCCATCGCATCGAGGTCGTGACGGGAGTCGGCGGTCAGCGGCACCTGCACCCCGGTCGCCCCGGCGACGAGCGGCAGGCTCGGGTACGCCTCGAACGACCGCCAGGCGTAGACGACCTCGTCGCCGACCGACGCGGTGGCGAGAACGAGCTGATGCAGGATCGCGACGCTGCCGGAGGCGACGTGGACCTGCTCGGGCTCGACCCCGTAGCGGGCTCCGAGCCGCGCACGCAGGCGGCCGGCCGTGGCATCGGGATAGCGGTTGATCGGCGTCGTGTGCTGCAGCGCCTCGACGACCGAGGGCAGCGGATCGAACGGATTCTCGTTGCTGGAGAGCTTGAAGGCCTCGGGACCGGCCTGCTTGCCCTGGCGGTACGGCGCGAGGGAGGCGATGGCGGGACGGATGCGGGGCAGGGTCGGCTCGGTCACGCGTCGAGTCTAGGACGTGTGTCCCGCCACCCTTTCGAGGCCGAGGGTGCGGTGATACCATTCTGGTATGGCTATGACGGTGCGACTCCCTGCGGAACTCGATGCACGGCTGGAAGACATCGCACGAGCCCGGCACGTCTCCAAGCACGCCGTGATCATCGAGGCGGCCACCCGGTTCGCGAACAGCGAGTCCAAGACCGATCGAGTCCTGGCGCTCGCGGACGAGGTGACCGAACGCTACGGCGACGCCATCACGCGCCTCGAGGACGCCTGATCGATGACCACCGAGTACATCGAGCCCGAGCAGGCCCTCGCGCTGATCGCGAAGCTCGGCCTGCATGTGCGCGACGAGGGACTGCTCTTCTCCGCTCTGGCGCGACCTGCCGCCGGGATGTTCGGCGTCGATGCGTATCCGACCTTCGCGGAGAAGGCGGCCGCCCTGATGAGCTCCGTCGCCCAGAATCACGCACTGTTCGACGGGAACAAGCGCACGGCGCTCTATCTCACCTTCATCTTTATCCGGCTGAACGGCTACGACCTCACCTTTACGAACGACGAAGCCTTCGAGTTCGTGATCGATGTCGCGCAGAGCCGGATGGATCTCGGGGAGATCTCCAAGGTCCTCGCCGCCCACATCCGTCCGGTGGACGACCGCGGCTGACACCGCGAGCCCCGCGTGGGAGACTGAACACATCATGCGCTTCATCATCCGGGTCGTCGTCAACGCGTTCGCCATCTGGGTCGTCACGCTCATCCCCGTGCTCCAGGTCACGGTGCGCGCCTTCCCGCCGGGCGAGACGCTGCAGCTCGTCCTGACGCTCCTCGCGGTCGGAGCCCTCTTCGCGCTGGTGAACACCATCATCGGCACGGTCGTGAAGATCGTCGCCTTCCCGCTGTACATCATCACGTTCGGCCTCATCGGCTTCCTCATCAACGGCTTCCTGCTCTGGCTGACCGCCTGGATCACCAGCAGCTTCGGATGGGGCCTGACGGTCGAGTCGTTCTGGTGGGGTGTTCTCGCCGCCCTGATCATCTCGATCATCAACGGCATCTTCGGCTTCATCCTGCGCCCGCAGAACAAGCGCTCCCGCCGCGACTGACCCGTCCACCGACGTCTGCCGACGCCGCATGCGGCTCACGGATCGGGGAGCACACGCTCCGCGCGGTACTCGGTGCGGTCGACGGTGACGGCGCGGTCCAGGTCCGCCCAGTAGGCGTCGAGAGCCTCCGCCCGCGGGTCGGCGGAGGCATCCACCATCGCCGCGGTCTCGACATAGTTCTCCAGGGAGTGCGTCTCGAGCGCGAGGTCCTGCTGACCGGCGTCGGGGTCGCCCACCCGGCTCGCGGTGAAGCTGTCGGCCGAGCCTGTGCCCTCCCTCGCCCCTCCCGCGGCGAGCGCGGACACCACGTCGTCGGTGTGCCGAAGCTGCACCAGGGTGTGATCGGCGGAGAGCGTCGGCTCCACGGGGCTTCCAGCGGTGATCTGAGTCGTGACCGCGAACGGGCTCTCCATGGCCAGGTGCGCCGCGATCATCCCACCCTGCGAGTGCGCGACCACATCCACCCGATCCCCGGGCCTCGCACCGGCCGCGGCCAGGGCGTCGAAGGTCGCCTGATACGACGCGGACCGGCCCCCGGTGTAGAGCTCGATGTTCGACTTCATGTCCCACGGTTCCGTCCCGCCGGCCGTGCGGAGCGACATCGAGCGGCTGCCGGCGAGGTAGGCGACGTATCGCGGCGCCTCACCGGGCATCGTGTACTTCTCGATCGCCACCTGCGCCCCGGAGGCGGAGGGCAGTCGGCGGAGCGCACTCGCCAGTCCGCTCGGTGCGCCGGTCGGCCGCGAGCGGGAGGCCACGGAGACGCGTACCGGATCGGCCGTCGCGCCGAGTGCCATTCCCGGTCGGACGCGCCCGAGTCCCGACGTCACCCCTACGAACGCACCGCCCAGGAAGACCGGTGGGAGCAGACCGGCGGCGTCGTACTGGTCGTCGAGGCCGCGGAACCTCCGGGCATCCGCGGTCCGCTCCAGAGTGTCCGCGAGCGTTCCCACACTCCCGTCCGAGGCGAGGAGCCGCGCCAGGCGCGCCTCCACCGCGGCGGCGGCGGCCGCGTCGGTGTGCGCCAGCGCCTCCGCCCGCGCGCGCAGCTCGACGACCTCGTACGCCTCGGCCATCAGGACGAGATCGGCGGCCGTCTTCTCGACGCGGGCCGTCAGCCCGTCCAGCGACGTCGCCACGGACCGCAGCGACCAGGCCGCGGGGGCCAGCTCCGTCCACGCCGCCGTGGCGAGCAGCGCCTCGGCGCGCGCCACGGCATCGGCCACCTCCGCCAACACCGGGACGACGCCCCGCACCCGTACCGCGAGGTCGCGAAGCTGCGCGGTGTCCACGGCGATCGCGCCGCCGTGGTCGATGCTGAGCCCGCTCATGCCGCTTCCGCCTCCCTGCGGCACTGCTGCATCATGGCGCGCACCGGCGCCGCGTCCTCGGACAGCCGCCAGAGCGCCATCCGCAGCGCCTCGACCCCCTCGGATTCCCAGGAGCACGCATCACGCAGGGCCGTCAGCACGGACGCCGCCTCGTCGAGTCGCTCCCCGGCCGCATCCAGCTCGGACAGCACTGCGGCGCGCAGCGCGGGGTCGACACCGGGAGAGAGGGCGGTGAGAGGGAAGGACGACATGGATCCACCCTTTCCCCGCCCTTCGTTCCCCGGCTCCGGATGCGCCTCACACGGGCACGGACCGTGGACAGTCGTCGCCCACACACCACGGTGCAGGAGAGTCGAAGGCGGGTCGCGATCCGGGCGGCGCTGTGCAGGAACCGCATCGACCGGCAGAATGGATCCGTGACAGCCCGAGATCCCTTCCGCGTGATCTTCGTCTGCACCGGCAACATCTGCCGCTCCCCCATGGCGGAGGCCGTGTTCCGGGACCTCGCGGAACGGCAGGGTCTCGGTTCCCGGATCGTCTCCCGCAGCGCGGGCACCGGGGACTGGCATCTCGGGGAGCGCGCCGATCACCGCACCATCGATGCGCTCGCCCGTCGCGGCTACGACGGCTCGCTGCACCGCGCCCGCCAGTTCACCGCCGCGTCCTTCGCCGAGAACGACCTCGTGGTGGCCCTGGACCGCACGCACGAGCGCATCCTCCGCGAATGGGCCAGAGACGAGGACGAGGACGGCAAGGTGACCCTCCTCCTCGCCTTCGATCCCGACGCCTCGACCCACGATGTCCCCGACCCCTACTACGCGGGCCCGGAGATGTTCGATTCGGTGCTCGGTATGATCGAGACGGCGACTCGCGGCTTGTTCCGCCAGCTCGAACCCGCCCTGCGCCTGCCCCGCACGCCCCGAACCTTCGGGGCCTGATCAGGAGGATTCCCCTGACTTTCCAGCCTTCGCTCCCGCCGCAGCCCCTCAGCCCCCTCGACGGCCGCTATCGCGGCGCCGTCACCGGGCTCGCCGACTTCCTCTCCGAGGCCGGACTCAACCGCGCCAGGGTCGAGGTGGAGGTGGAATGGCTGATCGCCCTCACCGACCGCTCGCTGTTCGAGACGAGCCCCCTGTCGGGCGACGACAAGGAGCGCCTGCGCGCGCTCTACCGCGACTTCGGGCAGGCCGAGATCGACTGGCTCGCCGAGAAGGAGGCCGTCACGCAGCACGACGTGAAGGCCATCGAGTACCTCGTGCGCGACCGGCTCGCCACGCTCGGCCTCGACCACATCGCCGAGCTGACGCACTTCGCGGCGACGAGCGAGGACATCAACTCCGCGTCCTACGCGCTCACCGTCAAGCGCGCCGTCGAGGAGGTCTGGCTCCCGGCTCTCGACACCGTGATCGCGAAGCTGCGGGAGCTCGCCGTCGAGCACGCCGACGCCGCCATGCTCTCCCGCACGCACGGGCAGCCCGCCACGCCCTCGACCATGGGCAAGGAGCTCGCGGTCTTCGCCTGGCGCCTCGAGCGCGTGCGCAGCCAGATCGCCGGCTCCGAGTACCTCGCGAAGTTCTCCGGAGCGACCGGCACCTGGTCCGCTCACCTCGCGGCCGACCCGGACGCCGACTGGCCGACCATCGCCCGCGAGTACATCGAAGGGCTCGGTCTCGGGTTCAACCCGCTGACGACGCAGATCGAGTCGCACGACTGGCAGGTGGAGCTGTACGACCGCGTGCGTCACGCCGGCGGTATCCTGCACAACCTGGCGACGGACATCTGGACCTACATCTCGCTCGGCTACTTCGCGCAGATCCCGGTCGCCGGGGCCACCGGCTCGTCGACGATGCCGCACAAGATCAACCCGATCCGCTTCGAGAACGCCGAGGCCAACCTGGAGATCTCGGGCGCTCTGCTCGCCTCGCTCGGCCAGACCCTCGTCACGAGCCGCCTGCAGCGCGACCTCACCGACTCCACCACGCAGCGCAACATCGGCGTCGCATTCGGGCACTCGCTGCTCGCGCTCGACAACCTGCGCCGCGGCCTGAACGCGATCTCGCTGTCGCGCGACGTGTTGCTCGCCGACCTCGACGTGAACTGGGAGGTGCTGGCCGAGGCGATCCAGACGGTGATCCGTGCCGAGGTCGTCGCCGGCCGGTCGAGCATCCAGGACCCGTATGCGCTCCTCAAGGAGCTCACGCGCGGACACCGGGTGGGCGCCGACGACCTCGCCGAGTTCGTGCAGGGCCTGGAGATCGGCGACGCGGCCAAGCAGCGGCTGCTCGCGCTGACCCCCGCGACCTACACCGGTATCGCGGAGCGCCTCGCCCGCTGAGCCCGGGGAGCTAGGAGCCGGACTCCCCGGCGTGCTCCTCGACGCTGTCCTTCGGCATGAACGCGGCGGCGATCAGGGTGAGCACGGCGGTCACGGCGAACGCGACGAACACCCACACCGACGCGTGGATGATCGTGTCGGGGTCGTCGGGTCCCGCGCCCTGCGCGATGACGGCGTTGGAGATCGCCCCGAACACCGCCACCCCCACGGCGCTTCCCGCGGACCGTGCGAACGCGTTCATCCCGGTCACCGCTCCGCGCTCGCCCCAGCCGACCGACGCCTGAGCGGCGATGAGGGTCGGCGCGGCACTCCACCCGAGCCCGAAGCCGAGGAGGAACGCGATGCCGGCGACGACGAACGGGTTCGGCCAGGAGGCGACGGCGGCGAGCGCGACGGCGGCGACCGTGGTGATGCTCATGCCGATCAGGGTGGTGCGGCGGAAGCCGATGCGCAGGTACAGCCGGCCGGCGTTCGCGGCGGCGAGCGGCCAGCCGAGGGTCAGAGCAGCCACCGCGAGACCTGACAGCAGCGGAGCGATGCCGATGGACCCCTCGAGGTAGGCGGGGGCGAAGCTCGTCACCCCGAGCATCAACGCCCCGATGCCGAGCGACACGATGGTCGTCGTGAGGATGAGCCGACGTGTGACGAGGCGCAGATCGACGATCGGCTCCGCGACCCGGCGCTCGACGAACCCGAAGGCCACCAGCGCGACCACCCCGATACCGAAGCAGAGGGCGCTCGGCACCGACAGCCAGGCCCACGCGTTCCCACCCTCCAGCATGCCGAGGATGAGCGCGGTCAACCCGATCGTGAGCAGCACCGCTCCGCCGTAGTCGATGCTGTGCTTCTGCGTCTGCTTCTGCTCCCGGTAGGTGCGCAGCAGCATCCACCCGGCGATCAGACACAGCGGGACGTTGATCCAGAAGATCCATCGCCAGGCGTCGAGCTGCGCGAAGATCCCGCCGAGCGCCGGGCCCACGACCGAGGAGATGGCCCAGACGCTCGCGACGTATCCCTGCACCTTGGCGCGTTCGGCGACCGTGTAGATGTCGCCGACGATGGTCATCGACATCGGCGCGACGGCACCGGCGCCGATGCCCTGGATGATGCGGAACACGATCAGCGCCGGCATGCTCCAGGCGAACCCGCAGAGGATCGATCCGAGCAGGAACAGGGCGATGCCGAGCAGGATGATCGGCTTGCGGCCCACCGTGTCCGCGAAGCGGGAGTAGATGGGCACGCTGACGGCCTGCGCCAGGAGGTACACGGAGAACAGCCACGGGAACTGCTGATAGCTGCCGAGGTCGCGCACGATGCTCGGGACAGCGGTCGCGAGGATGGTCGCGTCGATCGCGATGAGGCCGGTGGCGAGCATGAGCGCGCCGAGGATGGGTCCGCGCTCCGACCGGAGTCCGATGGAGGCGCGGTCGACGGAGGCAGTCACTCCAGGGACAAGCGGAAGGACCTCACCGATATTCCGCCCGTATGACGGATCAGGTCGAGGCGGGGCGTCCCGGCTCGTCGGTGGTGCCGTCACCCTTGCCGTCGTCCTCCGCGTCGTAGAGCACGGGACGGTCGATGGTCTTGGTGACGTCGGCGGGGTCGATCGCGAGCATCAGCATCGCGAGGATCAGGAGCGTCGCGATGAAGGCGCCGCCACCCACGACGAGGCTCAACGCCACGGGGGTGAGACCCTCGTAGGTGCCGTTCGCGATGGCCGTGTTCACGCGGAGGGTGAACGCGCCGGTGGAGACGAGAGTGACCACCATGGCGAACACGCCGCAGCCCAGGGCGATGCCGAGCAGGTGGAGGGGACGCAGGATGTCCCGTCGGGTGGGCTTGTCGTCGCTCATCGCTCTCCTCCGTGCTCCACAGGAGCCGCATCGTTCTCGGGGGCGGGAGCGACGTCATCGGCGTCCGCACGCTTCGGGGTGAGGCCGGCGATGCCGAGGAAGACGGCGACGATGGCCGCATACCCTCCGAACATCCCCACGCCGAGGATGATGCCGGACAGCTGGAACGTGCCCGCCTTCTCGATCGTGTACTCCTGGACGAAGCCCGAGGGGATCAGCAGCAGGACGACGGCGAGGAGCAGGCCGAGAGCCCCGACGGTGATCGCGTCGGTGGCGAGCGCTCCCCCGGCGCGGCGGGCCCGGATGCCGGCGAGCAGCTCGAGGCCACCGCTGAGCACACCCCAGGTGATGAGGACGATGAAGAACATGTCGTCCGTGCGCCACGCGGGCACACCGCTCGCCATACCCGCGATGACGCTGACGACCGCGAGGAGGATCGCCGCCCAGCGCGACCCCGTGGGGAGGACGAGCCAGGCCGCGAGGATGTGCACGAGGGCGGTGACCAGCGCGAAGCCGCTGAAGACGGCGAGACCGACCGCGGCGGAGTGATCCGAGGAGAAGGTGATCATCAGGGCGGCGACGGCCGCGAACAACGCGCGCAGCAATTGCACGTGGCGCATGGTGAACGCGCGAGCAGGGGCAGACATAACGGCCAGATCCTCCGGGGTTTCCCCCCAGTCTACGCGGGGCCGCGAGCCGCACGCGCCCGGGGATGCTCGTGAAGCCCGGCGGATCTCCCCAGATCGATTGCCGGGCTTCACGACATACGCAGCAAGGGGGGCATCACTGCGTCGGGCCGCTGTCGCCGGGTCGGGCACCCTCCCCGCGACATCGCAGCCCCGTGACCCACATGCCCACCTGGTCCCCTGAGGTGCGCGCGTGCGGTCTTATGCTCACTGTAGAGGTGTGTTCTTCACATACCGGGCGGGGGCTGTGATGGGTTTTGGGGACGGCGAGAGGAGAGCGGCGACGCCGGACGCGTTCGCCGCGGCACTGCGCGATGCGATCAATGCGAGACCGGTGACGCTGTCGTGGTTGCAGCGGCAGCTCCGCGACCGGGGCAACCGCGTCTCGATGGCCACGCTGAGCTACTGGCGCTCGGGGGCCCGTCGCCCGGAAGGACCGCAGTCCCTCGCCGCCCTCGCCGACATCGAGGACCTGCTGTGCCTCGAATCCGGGGCGTTGAGCCGTCTCCTCCGTCCGCACCGCACAGGACCCCTGGGACCGCAGGGGTTCCCGCTGGAGCAGGTCGACATGGAACGGGCCGTCCGCGAGGTCTACGCCGCCCTCGGCGCCACGTACCCGGACCCGTCGCGGGAGCTCACCGTCCATTCCGTCACGGACGTCGACGCCGACGGCGAGGTGTCCTCCTGCCTCACCCGCAGCATCGTGCAGTCGACGAGCGGCGTGATCACCGCCATCCCCGTCCTCGACCTCACCCCCGGCGTGCCCGGGCCTCCGCCGCGGCTCACGGCCGTGGCCGGCGGACGGGTCACCGCGCGCTACTCCCACCCGAACGGCGAGGCGCACGGTGCGCTGATCGAACTCGACGTCCCGCTCGCAGCCCCGGACACCGCGGTGCTCGAGTGGTCGGTGCAGTACGAGCCGGGCCACCCGTCGGATCGCGAGACCGGACACGCCCTGTCCCGCCAGGCCCGGGAGGTCCTGGTGTGGACGCGCTTCCACCCGGATGCCGTCCCGGACTGGTGCGACGAGCTCGTCGAGACCGCCGGAGGCACCGTCGTCACCGCGCTCCCCCGACCTCGGGGCACGTCGGTGCATCAGGTCCGTCGGGCGTTCGGCCCCGGCGCCCTCGGTCTGCGCTGGGGGTACGGTCCTCGCGGAGGCGATCAGCCCGGCTGATCCCCCGTCGCGACCGGCCGCCCCGGGGTGTTCGACCACTGGCTCCAGGAGCCGGGGAAGACCTTCGCCGGGATGCCGACCTCGTGGAGCACCAGAGCCGTGTGCGCCGCCGTGACTCCCGACCCGCAGTAGGCCGCCACCGGCGTCTCCGGGGTGACCCCGACCTCGGCGAGCGTCGCCAGCACCGTGTCACGGTCGCGGATGCGCCCGTTGTCGTCGAGGTGCCGCGTGGTGGGGAGGTTCCGGGCGCCGGGGATGTGCCCGGCGATCGGGTCGAGCGGCTCGGTCTCGCCGCGGTAGCGCTCCGGGGCGCGGACGTCGAGCAGCACCCCGGTCTCCGGGAACGCCTCCGCCTCATCGATCGAGAGGGCGTCCTGGCCCGGATCCGCGAGGACGACATCGCCGGTCTCCGGCACGACGTCGTCGGTCGCCAGGTCGTATCCGGCCGCGGTCCACGCGCGCAGCCCGCCGTCGAGCACCCGGACGTCGACCCCTGCCTGCCGCAGCAGCCACCACGCCCGGGCCGCCGCGAGTCCCTTGGTGTCGTCGTAGGCGACGACCGTGTCTCCCTGCCGCACACCCCATCGCCGGGCCGCCGCCTGCAGGGTCTCCGTCGAGGGGAGCGGATGGCGGCCCTCGGTCGGTGCCCCGGGTGTGGAGAGCTCCTGATCCAACGACGCGAACACCGCGCCGGGGATGTGGCCGGAGCGATAGTCGCCCGGGCCCGCCTCTGGGCGGTCGAGGCGCCAGCGCACGTCGATGACCCGGATCGGGGCGCCGTTCTCGAGGAGGTCGTGGAGCTCGGTCGCGGTGACGAAGTGACTCATGGTGCGAGGCTACCGAGTGCGCGGCGCTCCCCGTCTGCCTCCGTCACGGACGGACACGGTCATCGCCTCCCGACGGTTGCGGGAATAGCCGCGCGTCTCCGGCGTTTCCCCTCACATGATTGAAACTTCAACGGTCGCCGCGGAGCGCACCCGCGTGCGGGTGCCCCTGCGCTTCGCGGACGGCTTCGGCACGACGGCCGACGTCGTGACCTTCGACGGACTCGTGGACGGCCGCGAGCACCTGCTGCTCGGCCTGGGCGACTGGCAGGCCGCCCTCGATCGCGCCGTCGACGGCGGGGTCGCGCCCCTCGTCCGCCCGCACAGCGAGTGCCTCACCGGTGACGTGTTCGGCTCGGAGCGCTGCGACTGCGGACCGCAGCTGCGGGAGGCCGTGGAGCGGATCGCCGCGGAGGGCGGCTTCCTCCTCTACCTGCGGCAGGAGGGCCGCGGCATCGGGCTCTACGCCAAGCTCGACGCCTACGCGCTGCAGGACGCCGGGCTCGACACCTACGAGGCGAACGTGGCCCTCGGCCGCGGCGAGGACGAGCGGGACTACACGGTGGCGGCCCAGATGCTGCGAGCGCTGGGCGTGGACCGCATCCGCCTGCTCAGCAACAACCCCGACAAGGCCGCGCAGCTCGACGGGCTCGGAATCCAGGTCACCGAGCGCGTCCGCACCGAGGTGCACCTCTCCGCAGCCAACTCGCGCTACCTCCAGGCGAAGCGCGACCACACGGCCCACACGATCGACCTGACCGCGGCGTGACCTCCGAGGAGCACGACATGAACGAGGCGCGGCACCCGCGGCGGCTCGACGACGACGAGCTCGCGACCTGGCTGCCGATCATCCGGTTCGTCCAGCTGCTGCCGCAGGTCCTCGACCGGGCGCTGAAGGACGAGGTCGGGCTCAACCACGCCCGCTACGCGATCCTCGTCACCCTCGCCGGCCAGGGTGAGGACGCCGTCACCATGACCGAGCTCGCGCGCATCGCCGGACTCAGCCGGTCGCGCCTGAGCCACGCCCTGGACTCGCTGGAGGAGCGCGGGTGGGTGGAACGGACCTCGTGCAGCACGGACAAGCGCACCCTCTCCGCGACGCTGACCCCGGCCGGACGGGACATGCTCCGCGCGGCCGCACCGGTCCACGTGGCCCAGATCCGCGAGCTCATCCTCGACCCGCTGTCCGCGGAGGATCGGCAGCGGCTGCAGGACATCCTGGGGGCGCTGCTGCCGGGCGTCACGGCCGCGCTCTGAGCCGCGTTCTGCTCTGAGCAGAACGTCTCGATCGCCCCGCGGGCGGCGGCTTATCGTGAGGCATGGCCGACATCGTCCCGTTCCCCCGCGCCCCGCATCCCGTCCGTCCGCCGTCCAACGGACCCGAACCGCTGTGGCGCGAGATGCTCGGCGATCAGCTGCGACGGCGACGCCATGACCGCGGGGAGACACTCAGCGAGACCGCGGAGAAGGCCGGCGTCTCGCCGCAGTACCTCTCCGAGGTCGAGCGCGGCCGGAAGGAGCCGTCCAGCGAGATGATCGCCGCGATCGCCGGCGCGCTGGACTCCTCCCTCGTGGAGCTCACGAGCGCGGTCGCCGAGGAGCTTCGTCAGGGCACCCCCGCCGCGGCGGCGGTGTCGACCTCCCGCGGCGCCTTCGCTCTGGCCGCCTGACCCCTGTCACCTGCACGACCGGAGTCCGGGTGCACGACGGATCTCGGGAATCCGTCGTGCACCCGTCACCTCATCGTGCATCCGGATCACGGGGACCGAGCACGGTGTCGATGAGGCCGTACTCGAGAGCGGCGGCGGCGGTGAAGACCCGGTCCCGGTCGGTGTCGACGCGGAGCTCCGCGAGCGCGCGACCGCTGTGCCGGGCCAGGATCGACTCCATGTCGGCCCGCACCCGCACGACCTCGTCGGCCGCGAGGATGAGGTCCGGGATGGCTCCGCGTGACTGCCCGGCCGGCTGATGCAGCACGATGCGCGCGTGGGCGAGGGCCGCCCGCTCCCCCGGCGCTCCCGCCGCGACCAGGAGCGCCGCCGGACCGATGGCCTGGCCGACGCAGGTCGTCGCGATCCGCGGGCGGATGTGCTGCATGGTGTCGTAGATCGCCAGCGCGGCACCGGGATCCCCACCCTCGCTGTTGATGTAGAACTGCACGCCGGTCTCCGGGCTGTCCGCGTCGAGGTGCAGGAGCTGCGCGATGAGGGCGTTGGCCACCCCCGCGTCGATCCCGGTGCCGAGATAGATGACGCGCTCGGCGAGCAGATGCGAGTAGACGTCCATGACGCGCTCACCCCGCGGATGCTGCGCGATGACGTGGGGGATCGTGTAGCTGCTCATACGTCCGCCCCCAGTCCCACCCGCGCCCGACGGCGGGGCATGATCTCCGCCGCGGATCGCACGATCTCGTCGATGAACCCGTAGCCCTGCGCCTCGGCCGCGGTGTACCAGCGATCGTGGAGGGAGTCCTCGAAGATCCGCGCGAGGGGCTGGCCGGTGTCGTCGGCGATGAGGCCGAGGACGGTGTCGCGCATGTGCCGGAGGTCGTCGGCCTGCGCCTCGATCTCCACCGCCGATCCGCCGATCCCCGCCGAGCCCTGGTGCATGAGGATCCGGGCGTGCGGGAGAGCGCGCCGCTTGCCCTTCGTCCCCGCGGAGAGCAGGAACTGTCCCGCGCTGCAGGCGAGGCCGAGGGCGAGGGTGGAAACGTCGTTGGGGATGAGGTGCATGAGGTCGCGGATCGCCAGCATCGACGGCACAGAGCCGCCCGGCGAGTGGATCCAGAGGGCGATGTCGGTCGTCGGGTCCTCCGCGGCGAGGCCGAGGAGCTGGGTCATCAGGAGGGTGCCGTTGTCGTCGTCGAGGGCGCCGTCGAGGACGAGCACCCGTTCGTGGAACAGGGCGCGCCGGGCCTCGGGGCCGAACTGCGGGAGAGGGGTGTCTTCGCTCATGTCCCCAGCATCCGGCTCCGGTCATGACCGCGGGCGCGAATCCGCCCGGAGCAGATCCGCTGTGAGCGGCGGCGCGTGCACCCGTCCGAAAACCCGGCGTAACACCGCCGACGCACGAGCCGCCTAGCCTCGGGGCATGGCGAAACAGAAAGCACCGGCATGGCAGTCCGAGGACGGCCTGAACTTCCGCACCCGCAAGTGGGTGCGCCCGGAAGACCTCAACGCGAACGGCACGCTGTTCGGCGGGAGCCTGCTGAAGTGGATCGACGAGGAGGCGGCGATCTACGCGATCGTGCAGCTCGGCAACTACCGCGTCGTCACCCGGCACATCTCCGCCATCACGTTCGAGGCATCGGCGGTGCAGGGCGACCTCATCGAGATCGGGCTGCAGGCCACGCGCTTCGGTACGACGTCGCTCACGATGCGGGCCGTCGCGCGCAACATGATCACCCGCAAGCGCATCCTCACCATCGACGAGATCGTGTTCGTCAGCATCGGTGAGGACGGCCTGCCGACCCCGCACGGTTACGACGAGATCACCTACGATCGCGACCGCATGCCCACCGAGCGCATCGCCACCGGCACGATCCCCCTCCCGAAGCGCTGACCCGCGCTCGCCGACCCACCCCCTTGCGGTCGACCCACCCCCGAAAGTGCGTCACTTACGGGGGTGGGTCGCGCGGAAGGGGGTGGGTCGACGATCAGCGGTGGGTGACGCGGTGGCCGATCCAGAACCCGATCGCGATCAGGCCGACGAGACCGATCCCGAGGATCCACGGGAGCAGAGAGGGCGCGGCGCCCGCCGTGGCCGTCGCGAGGGTGCCCGAACCGTCGGCGATACGTCCGTTGCCGGCCGCGAGGTCGGCGGCACCGGCGTCGAGCCTCGCGCCTCCGCTCGCAAGGGCCCCGGAGCCCTCGGCCACCGCGTCGGCGCCGGTGCGGAGTTCGCTCATCCCGGATCGGAGGTCACCGGCACCCGACTGCAGCGCGCCGACGCCCGTGGCCAGAGACCCGGCGCCGTCGTCGAGCCGCGCCGCGCCGGCGCTGAGCTCCGCGGTGCCGGAGTACAGCGACGACGCCCCGGTCGAGAGGGTCTGCAGCCCGGACGAGAGATCCGCCGCGCCCGCCGCGAGCCGGGAGGTGCCGTCCTGCAGCGTCTGCGCTCCGGCGACCAGGGCGGGAGCGCCCTTCGGGGAGACCAGCGCCACGGTCCCCGGCCAGCCCTTCGAGGAGTCCCCGTTGATGAGCGCGCCGACGCCTGCCGTGACGCGAGCGGAGCCGTCGGCGGCGCCGATGAGTCCCTGTGCGAGGCCCGGAGCAGCCGCGGCGGGGGCGGCCAGCGCGCCGACCTGCTTCTCGACACCGGCGGCGAGCGTCGCGAGCTGCTGGAGCTGCACGTCATCAGGGTGTGCGGCGAGGAGACCTTGCAGACCGGCCGCGAGCGTCCGCGCATTGCCGGGAGCGCTCGTGGCGACGCCCGTCAGCAGCGTCTGCGTGTCCGGATGGGCGAGCTTCTGCACGTCGGCGCTCACTCCGGCGCGCAGCGTGGTGCTCAGAGTCGTCGCGCCCTCGAGCACGCCGTTCGCGTACCGGTGCGCGCCGTCGACGCCCGCGGCGAGCGTGGTCGCTCCCGCGACGAGCTCTCGGGCCCCGGCATCCGCCGCCGCCATCTTCGCCGCGAGCTCCTGCGACCCGGCGAGCGCCGTCTGCGCTCCGCCGCTCACTCGTCCTGCACCGTCGAGAGCGGTGGCGGCTCCCGCCGCGAGGGTTCCGGCGCCCTCGGCGAGCGTCGTGGCGCCCGCGGCGGCCGTCGTCGCCCCGTCGCTCAGCTTCTCGGAGCCCTGCTGCGCCGTCGCCGTGCCTGCCGCGAGATCCTGCGTGCCCGCGGCCAGGTCGTCGGCTCCCGCGGCGAGGTCGGAGGCACCGGCGGCGAGGTCCGCGGATCCGCCCCGCGCGGTGGTCGTGCCGTCCGCGAGCTCGGCGGCCCCAGCGGAGACCTTGCTCATCGTGGCGAAGAACAGCAGCACCATCGCCGCCAGCAGAAGACTGAGGACGATCACGGCGATGCGCATGCCGAGGCCGTGCGCGTGGGTCTTTTCACTCGTCATTGAGGACTCCCGAGGTCAGTGGCGTCGTTGCCACCCGCGACTGTAGGCCCCCCCTCTCCGCGACCCCCCGGTTTTGCCGTCAGGTACCAAGTCCCACCTCAGTCGAGACTCAGTTTCTTGTCGTCCTCACACAATCGCCGACCCGGCCCCCTACGTGCGAGCCACCCCCATATGTGACGCACTTTCCGGGGTGGGTGGCACGGAAAGGGGTGGGTCGGCGAGAGTGGCGAAGGCGTTCGCGAGGTCGGCGAGGAGATCGTCGACGTTCTCGAGGCCGATGGACAGGCGAAGGACGTCGGCGGCGGGACGCGCCTCCGCGGGGACCGGGCGGTGCGTGAGCGCGGCGGGATGTTGGATGAGGGAGTCCACGCCGCCCAGTGACACCGCATGCGTGAAGAGGCGGGTCGCCCCGGCCACCGCCGCGGCCGCCGCATAACCGCCTCGGAGCCGCAGGGCGATCATCGCCCCCGGCCCGCGGAGCTGCCGTTCCAGGATGCCCCGCGGATCCCCGTCGAGCCCCGGATAGAAGACCTCGGCGACCTCGGGTCGATCGACCAGCCACTGCACGATGCGACGAGCACTCTCCTGCTGGTGCCGCACGCGGACCGGCAGGGTCGTGAGACCGCGGTGCAGCAGGTACGCGCCGAGCGGGTGCAGGAGCCCCCCGGTCACCGCACGCACGCGACGCAGCGCCTCCGCGGTCCTCTCGTCACAGGCGACGACGCCGGCGATGACATCACCGTGGCCGCCGAGGTATTTGGTGGCGCTGTGCAACGACATCGCCGCGCCGTGGTCGATCGGGTTCTGCAGCACGGGGGTCGCGAACGTGTTGTCGACCACCACCGGTACGCTCCCCGCCTGCCGCACGACCTCGGCGATGTCCGCGACATCGAGGGTCGGGTTCGCCGGCGTCTCCACGACGACGAGTCCGGTGTCGGCGCGCAGTGCGGCGGCGACCTCGTCGGGACGGCAGTACGTCGTCTCCACACCGAGCAGACCCGACCCCAGGAGGTGGTCGGTCCCTCCGTAGAGCGGACGCACCGCGACGACGTGCCGCGCCCCCGTGTCACCGGTGTGCGCGAGGATCACGGCGGTCATGGCCGCCATCCCGGAGCCGAAGGCGACGGCGGCTTCAGCGTGCTCCAGCTCGGCGAGGGCGTCCTCGAAGCGCGCGACCGTCGGGTTCCAGAGGCGGGCGTAGACCATGCTGCCGTCCTGCGGCGGACGACCTCCCGTGGCCATCGCCTCGTACGAGTCCCCGCCGCGCTCGACGTCCGGCAGCGGGTTGGTCGTGGAGAGGTCGATCGGCAGGGCGTGGACCCCGAGCGCCTCGAGGTCGGCTCGGCCGCTGTGGACGGCGACGGTGTCGGGATGCAGCGGTGCGGTCATCCCTCCACGGTGACCGAATCACGAGGTTCTCGCTGATCATCGACAGAACAGCTCGCCGAATCCGGGATTCTCGCTATTCTGTGCAACATCCGGTCGTACCGAGGAGGGCACGTTGGCGAAAGCGCAACTCGACGAGATCGACCTGGAGCTGCTCGCGGCCTTGAGCCGCGATGCGGCCGTGACCAACAAGGCGCTGGCCCACCGCCTCGGGCTCGCGGAGTCCACATGCGCACACCGCATCCGCGCGCTCCGAGACCGGGGAGTGATCCGCGATACGCGCGTCCGCCTCGACGGGTCCGCTCTGGGCTACCCGCTGCAGGCGATCATCAAGGTCCGGCTCGCTCACCACACCGGCCCCAAGGTCACGGCACTCTTCGACGCGCTCGTCGCGATCCCCCGGGTGCTCCAGGTGTTCCACGTCGCCGGGGTGGACGACTTCCTGGTGCACGTGGCCGTGCAGGATGCGACCGCCCTGCGCGACATCGTGCTCGAGCACATCACCATCCACCCCGTGGTGCGCGGCACCGAGACCCAGCTCGTGTTCGAGCTCCGCGACGGCACGGGTTTCCTCCCCCGCTGAACGAAGGGGCAGGATGGAGGGACGCCGTTGCAAAGGAGCACCATGAGCCGTCGTGCCACCCCCGCCACCGAAGCGATCCGCGGGATGAGGGACCTCCTCTTCACGCACGCCACGGACTACGACGCCGCGCGCCGCGAGTTCGCCTGGCCGGACCTGACCGCCTTCAACTTCGCGCTCGAGTGGTTCGACGTCGTCGCCGGCGAGAACCCCGATCGTCCGGCCGTGCAGATCGTCGAGGCCGACCTCAGCCTCCGGTCCTGGACGTACGGGGAGCTCTCCGCGCGCTCCGATCAGGTGGCCGCCTGGCTCCGCAGCCTCGGCATCGGCCGGGGCGACCACGTGATCGTCATGCTCAACAACACGATCGAGTTGTGGGAGGTGATGCTCGCGATCACCAAACTGGGCGCGGTGTCGATCCCGACCTCGACCCTGCTGTCGGCCTCCGACCTCGCGTACCGCATCGAGCATGGTCGGGCCGACGCCGTCGTCACGCTCGGCGCCCTCGCCGACCGCCTCGAAGGGATCGACCCCGCGGTCCTGCGCATCGGCGTCGGCGCATCGCTGCCTGCGGACTGGAAGCGGTTCGCGGACGCCGCCGCGACCACGGAGGAGTTCGTCCCGGACGGCCCGACGCCCGCCGGCGACACGGCTCTGCTGTACTTCACGTCGGGCACGACGAACCGCCCGAAGCTCGTGCAGCACACCCACGTCTCGTACCCCGTCGGCCACCTCTCCACGATGTGGTGGCTCGGGGTGCGCCCGGACGACGTGCACCTCAACATCTCCTCCCCGGGGTGGGCCAAGCACGCCTGGTCGAGCTTCTACTCCCCCTTCCTGGCCGAGGCGACCGTGTTCGTGTACAACTACGACCGCTTCGACGCGAACACGCTCATGGAGGTCATGGACACCCACCACGTCTCGACCTTCTGCGCCCCGCCCACGGTCTGGCGCATGCTCATCCAGGCCGACCTCTCCCGGCTCGCGCACCCTCCGCGGGAGCTCGTCGGCGCCGGCGAGCCGCTGAACCCCGAGGTCATCGACCGGGTGCGCGAGGCGTGGGGCGGCACGATTCGCGACGGCTTCGGTCAGACCGAGATGACGGCCTGCATCGGCAACTCCCCTGGCCAGACGGTCAAGGTCGGGTCGATGGGCCGTCCGCTGCCCGGCTACCCGGTCGTGCTGCTCGACCCGTCGACGGGCGAGGTCGTGGAGGACGAGGGCGAGATCGCGCTCGACCTCGCCCAGCCGCCGCTCGGCCTCATGGCGGGGTACTACGACGACCCGGAGAAGACCGCGGAGTCGCGGGCCGGGGGCTTCCACCACACCGGGGACATCGCCGTGCGCGACGCCGACGGCTACCTGACCTACATCGGACGCTCCGACGACGTGTTCAAGGCCTCCGACTACAAGATCTCGCCGTTCGAGCTCGAGTCCGTGCTGCTGGAGCACGACCTCGTGGTCGAAGCGGCCGTCATCCCCAGCCCCGACCCGACGCGCCTCGCGGTGCCGAAGGCGTACGTGTGCCTGACACCGGACGCGGGCGCGGACGAGGCCGCCGCCGCGCGCGCCGTGTTCGGCTACGCGCACGAACGGCTGTCCTCGCACCTGTGGGTGCGGATCATCGAGTTCGTGCCCGAGCTTCCGAAGACCATCTCCGGGAAGATCCGCCGCATCGAGCTGCGGGCACGCGAGAGCGCCCGCGTGGCGGCGGGCGACGAGGCGCGTCAGCACCGCGACCGCGACTACCGCTGAACGCTAGGAGACGACGGCGACCGGCGCCGTGGGCGTCGCGGTCGAGCCGGTCTTGAGCGTGGCCGTCGTCGTGGTCGCCGGCGCCGGCTTCACGCGCGCGGCCCGGCGTCGCGACTCGAAGCCGCCCGCCGTGAGCATCGCGCGCACGATCCCGCCGATCACGAGCATGCCCCCGAGCGACGCGCCCGCCGCGATCAGCGGAAGCCACTGATTCGCGAAGCTCGCGGTGAAGCTCATCAGCGCGCACACGATCCACAGTCCGACCGCGCCTCCCGCGAGCCCCCCGGCTCCACGGATGATCGCGATCGCGGCCACGATCGCGCAGACCGCGGCGAGCGCCGCACCCACGTATCCGATCGGTACCAGAATGGCGGCCAGATCTCTGGCCACTCCCAATGTCGTCATGACGACCCCCCGTCCGGCGGAACCCCTCCGCACCTTCGACATTAGAAGTGTCTCTCCGGAAGGCCATCCGTCTCAAGTCCGATCCGGGTCATCCTTCCGGTGGATATCGCGGATCAGCGCCGGACCGGCCACCGCAGCCGGCGCGGGCGCACGACGCGGACCGGGCGGGTGACGACCGCGTCGACCACCATCGAGCCGTCGGTGGGGCCGACGATCGCGATCGCGGAGGTCTCGGTGGCCTCGGTCGGGGCCACGGGCTGGGTCGCCAGCGCGCGATGCGCCTTGACGTAGGCCGGCACGAGGAGCACGATCGCGCCCACCCAGGCGAGCGGGTTGCTGAGGGCCACGCCGTCGAACCCGATCATCGCGCCGAGGACCACTGCGGCGACGACGCGCATCACGAGCTCGATCACGCCGGTGACGGTCGGCACCAGCGTGTGGCCGAGCCCCTGGAGTGCGCCGCGGAGCACGAAGAGCATGCCGAGCGCCCAGTAGCCGCAGCCGTTGATGATGAGCATGCGGTGCGCCATGGCGACGACGTCGTCCGAACCGTCACCGACGAACAGCCGGACCATCGGCGCGCCGAACGCGATGAGCAGCCCGCCGAGGACGATCGCCGCGGCGACCGCCATCCAGGTGGCCTCGACCACGCCGCGCCGGATGCGGTCGGGGCGACGGCCGCCGTGGTTCTGCGCCGCGTACATCGACACGGCGAGCCCGAGCGAGGAGAGCAGGGCGACCGCCAGGCTGTCGACCCGCGACGCCGTCGTGTACGCGGCGACGGCGTCAGCTCCGAGCGTGTTGAGGGCGACCTGCACCGTGAGGGTCCCGATCGCGATGATCGAGGCCTGGAAGCCCATGGGGAGGCCGAGGCGCAGGTGGTCGGCGATGTCCGTGCGGGAGATGCGCCAGTCCGAACGACGCAGGTGCAGCATGGGCAGCCGCCGGCGCACGAACTCCAGGCAGAGGATCACCGACACGGCCTGTGCGACGACGGTCGCGAGCGCGGCCCCGGCGACGCCCCACTCCAGCGGACCGACCATGAGCACGACGAGGCCGACGTTGAGCGCGCAGGAGACCGTGAGGAACACCAGCGGGGTCTTCGAGTCGCCGATGGCGCGGATGATGGCGGAGAGGTAGTTGAAGAACATCGTCGCGCCCGCGCCGAGGAAGCTGATCTGCGTGAACACCGTCGCCTCGGCCATGAGCTCGGGCGGCGTCTGCAGCAGCGTCAGGATCGGCCCCGCGATGAGCGGCGCGACCACCGTGAGGACCACGCTCGTGATGCCGCTGAGGAGCACACCCGTCGCGACCGAGCGGCGCACGGCGGCGTCGTCGCGCGCACCGAAGGCCTGGGCGATGGGGATCGCGAAACCGCTCGTCAGACCCCAGGCGAAGCCGAGGAGGAGGAAGAGCAGGCTGCCCGTCGCGCCGACGGCGGCGAGCGACTGGACGCCGAGGTGTCGTCCGACGACGATCGCGTCGGCGAACTGATAGAGCTGCTGCACGACGTTGCCGAGCAGGAGCGGGATCGAGAAGGCGAGGATGACGCGCCACGGACGGCCCGTGGTGAGGGTGGTGGCCATGAAGGAAGGGGCTCGCAGGGAAGGAGGGATGGATCGGGGGTGCGCTTAGTTTATCGAATCGTTTCGGGCGAAGGGAACACGCGAATGCCGAAATGCCGGTCCACGCCCGTCGATTTCGGCCTGGCACATCCCGGTGGTTACTCTGCATCAGTCGACGACGACCGGAGGAGAAGAGCGTGACGAAGCAAGACACGGGGGCCATCCGCCAGGGGCAGACCGGAGCCGGAGGCGAGGAGCACCTGCGGCGCGCGCTCAGCAATCGGCATATCCAGCTGCTCGCGATCGGCGGGGCGATCGGCACGGGCCTGTTCATGGGCAGCGGCAAGACGATCTCGGTCGCCGGCCCCTCCGTGATCTTCGTCTACATGATCATCGGGTTCATGCTGTTCTTCGTCATGCGGGCGATGGGCGAGCTGCTGCTGTCGAACCTCAAGTACAAGTCGTTCAGCGACTTCGCGAGCGACCTCCTCGGCCCCTGGGCGGGCTTCTTCACCGGCTGGACGTACTGGTTCTGCTGGGTGGTCACGGGCGTGGCCGACGTGATCGCGATCGCCGGGTACACCGACGCCCTGATCCCCGGCGTCCCGCTGTGGATCCCGGGTCTCCTCGTGGTCGTGATCCTCCTGGCGCTCAACCTGCCCACCGTCGCCGCCTTCGGCGAGATGGAGTTCTGGTTCGCACTCATCAAGATCGTCGCGATCGTGGCGCTCATCGTCACCGGTCTCGTCATGATCCTCACCGGCTTCTCCCACGACGCCGGCACCGCGAGCTTCTCGAACCTGTGGGAGCACGGCGGCATGTTCCCGCACGGCTTCCTCGGATTCGTCGCCGGCTTCCAGATCGCGGTGTTCGCGTTCGTCGGGATCGAGCTCGTCGGCACCGCCGCCGCGGAGACCAAGGACCCGGAGCGCAACCTCCCGAAGGCCATCAACGCCATCCCGATCCGGGTCCTGCTGTTCTACGTGGGCGCGCTCATCATCCTCATGGCCGTCACGCCGTGGACCGAGTACGTCGCCGGTGAGAGCCCCTTCATCGCGATGTTCGCCCTCGCCGGACTCGGCATCGCCGCCACCGTCGTCAACCTCGTGGTGCTCACCTCGGCGATGTCCAGCGCGAACTCCGGCATCTACTCCACGTCGCGCATGGTGTTCGGCCTGGCGCAGGACGGCGACGCCCCCCGGTTCTTCGGCCGGCTCTCCAAGCGCCGCGTGCCGCAGAACGCGCTGTTCCTGTCCTGCATCCTGCTGCTGTCCGGCGTCGTGCTGCTCTACGCGGGCAAGGACATCGGCACGGCGTTCGAGATGGTCACCACCGTGTCGGCCGTGTGCTTCATGTTCGTGTGGACGATCTTCCTCTGCAGCTACCTCGTGTACCGGCGCCGGCGTCCGGAGAAGGCGGCGACCTCGGCGTTCAAGATGCCGGGCGGCGTGTTCATGGTGTTCGTCGTGCTCGCGTTCTTCCTGTTCATCCTCTGGGCGCTGACCACCCAGCCGGACACCCTGATCGCGCTGCTCGTGACGCCGATCTGGTTCGCGATCCTCATCGTGGCGTGGCTGTTCGTCCGGAAGTCGCCGCACCACCTGGAGCGTCACGCCGCGCACATCGCCTACCTGCGCGACGACACGATCCCGGCCGACTGAGGCGTCAGGCCACCGACTCGAGGGTCGCGGGCCCGGTGGCCGCGACCTTCGGCGCGAAGACACGAGGGCGGAGCGCGAGGAACAGCAGCACCATGCCGGCGGCGAGCAGCATGTGCCCGACGCCCGCGATGCCGGCGATCATCTTCGTGGAGTCCTGCCCGAGCACCGTGAGGCAGCCGTGCCAGACGAGCATCGCGGAGGTCAGCACGAGACCGGCGGTGTAGGTCCAGAAGAACCAGCCGAACAGGCGGCTCTCGGAGAGCGCGAATGCCTTCTCCAAGAGCATCACCACGAGGAAGACGACGAAGCCCAGCACGAGCAGATGCGTGTGCACGAGTCCGAGCTGCGTCGGCGCCCCCTCGGGGAAGCCGTTGATCTTGGTGAACTCGCGGTAGAAGAGTCCGGAGGCGACGCCCACCAGCATGGAGGCGAACGCGGCGGTGAAGAGCCTGCGCATGGGAGTCCTTTCTGTCTGCCTCCAGCCTCGCCGGGGAGCCGTCGCCGCGGATCCATCGAACGGTGGAGACCGCGGGCGTCAGAGCAGACCGGACTCCCTGGCGATCGCGACCGCCTTCGCGCGGCTGTCGGCCCCGAGCTTCTCGAAGACGTGCACGAGGTGGGTCTTCACCGTCGCCTCCGTGACGAACAGCGCCTTCGCGATCTCCCGGTTGGAGGCCCCGGTGTCGAGCAGCCGCAGCACGTCGAGCTCGCGCCCCGTGAGCTGCACCCGCGGGGCACGGAGGGCCCGCCCGACGCGCGCCGTGAGCTCCGGCGTCAGCGCCTGCCCGCCCGACGCGGCCTGTCGCACGGCACGGACGATGTCCTCCGGGTCGATGTCCTTGAGCAGATACCCCGCCGCCCCCGCCTCGATCGCGCCGAGGATCTGGGCGTCGCGGTCGAACGTCGTGAGGATGAGCACCGCCGGCGCCGGGTCGAGCGCCCGGAGCGCCGCCGTCGTCTGCACGCCGTCCATCCCCGCCCCCAGACGCAGATCGCAGAGCACGACGTCGGGACGCAGGTGCCGCGCGAGCACGACCGCCTCCTCCCCCGACGCCGCCTCGCCCACGACCTCGGCGTCGTCGCGGCGGTCGAACAGCGAACGCACGCCGGCCCGCACGATCGGGTGATCGTCGACGAGGAGGATGCGCACCGGGGTCACGACCGTCCTCCGAGCGGCAGGTGGGCGGAGAGCGCGGTGCCGTCGCCGGGGGCGCTCTCCACGTCGAGACCGCCGCCGAGCTCGCGCAGTCGGGCGCGCATCGCCCGCAGACCGTAGCCGCCGCCGGGCCCCGCCGACTCCAGCCGGGACGGATCGAAGCCGCGGCCGTCGTCGACCACGTCCAGCCGCACGGCGTCGCCGGCGTCCGCGAGGGTCACCACCACCCGGGTCGCGGCGGCATGGCTGCGCACGTTGGCGAGTGCGGACTGCGCCGTCCGCAGCAGGGCGACCTCGGCGTCGAGGCCGAGTGCGGGGAGTTCCTCGTCGGCGTGGAGGGTGGCCGCGATCCCGGTCTCGGCGGTCAGGCGCTCGAGCATCCGGGCGAGGGCGTCGCTCAACGCGGAACCGTCGAGCTCGGCGGGCATGAGGTCGTCCACGATGCGCCGGGCGTCGGCGAGCCCTTCCGCGGCGAGCGCCCCGATCTGCCCGAGCGCCTGCTCCCGACCGTCCTCGTGCTCGGCCGCCGACCGCGCCAGCAGGACGATGGACGACAGGCTCTGGGCGACCGTGTCGTGGATGTCGCGGGACACCCTGGTGCGCTCGGCGGCGGCGCCGGACTCCCGTTGGGTCCGGGCGAGCTCGTCCTGGAGGGCCGCCATCTCCTGCTGCGTCGCGACGAGGGAGGCGATGAGCCGCCGCCGCTCGCGCCCGTCGCGGACCAGTTCCAGGTAGCCGCGGGAGATCCCGAGGGCGAAGATGCCACCCACGAGCGGTCCGATGACGTTCGCGTAGGTGGTCGTTCCGGTGTGCAGCAGCGGCGCGACGATCACGACGGCGAGGACGAGGAGGCTCAGCGGTACGGCCCATCGCAGCCGCAACAGGAAGCCGGCGAGCAACCACAGCGAGAACGCGAGCCAGACGAATTCCGGCGACAGCGCCACCGCCCCCAGCCAGATGGCCGTGAGCCCCAGCAGCCAGCCGGCGGCGAGCGCGCGGTCGTCCGTGCGGGAGGAGAGCAGGAGTCCGCCGCCGTACCAGCCGAGGAAGGCGAGGGCGGTCGCGAGCAGCCACGGCACCGGGATCCCGTCGGCGAGGGAGCGCACGACGCCGACGACGGTGAGCACGACGGTGATGACGGCCTGGCCGATGCGGAGCGACGTGACCAGGCGCCCCCAGGAGCGCGTGCGCGCTCCCGTCCGCCCTCCGGGGAGGTCGGGCTCGGCGGTGTCTCCGGTCGGCATGCTGACATTCTCGTCCGCCGGGCCACAGTCCGCCTCCATCGTTCGGTCGAGCCGGTTCGAATCGCCCGATTGGCGGCATCCGGCCCGGATTTGGGACCAATCAGGCGACTCGAACGGAGGTATCGTGGGGCCGATGTCGACACCGCACCCGTTCCCGGCGACGATCGCGGCGGCCGTCGACCACGAGCTCGTCATCCGGAAGTCGCGCTTCCTCACGCACGTCGCACCGGTGTCGACGGTGGCCGAGGCGGAGGCCGTCATCGCGGCGATCCGGAAGCGCGCCTGGGACGCGAACCACAACTGCACCGCGATGGTGACCGGCCTGCACGGGGATCAGGCGCGGTCCTCGGATGACGGCGAGCCCTCCGGCACGGCCGGCGTCCCGATGCTCGAGGTCCTGCGGCGTCGCGGCCTCACGGACGTCGTGGCGGTGGTGACCCGGTACTTCGGCGGGGTGAAGCTCGGGGCGGGCGGCCTCATCCGCGCCTACTCCACCGCCGTGTCCGAGACGCTCGATCGTGCTTCACTCGTCCGTCGCGAGGCGCTCACCCAGGCGACCGTCGAGGTCCCGCACGCCGACGCCGGCCGCTACGACAACCTGCTCCGCGACTGGGCGGCGTCGCACGGGGCCACGCTCGGCACTCCGACCTACGGGGCCTCCGCGCACCTCGAGCTGTGGGTGCCCGCCGCCGCGCTGCCGCGTCTGACCGCCGACCTCGCCGCCGCGTCCGGGGGCGCCGTCGCCCCGGTGGCCGGGATCGAGCGGATCGTCGACGTCGCGGACTGAGGCTCCCGGCGGCCGCACACCGTCCGCCGGATATCCTGGACGCCGCGGTCGCGGAAGGAGAGCGATGTTCGACAGTCCGCTCTCGGCCTCGCCGTACGAGGTCCTCGGCGTGGATCCGGCCGTCGACGACGCCGAGCTCCGGCGGGCGTATCGGCTGCGGCTGCGGCAGACCCACCCCGACACCGGCGGCGACGCGGCCGTGTTCATCCAGGTCCAGCGCGCCTGGGAGCTCATCGGTACTGCGGAGGACCGTGCCGCGTACGACCGCCGCGCGGGCCTGACCGACGACGGCGGCGAGTGGAGCGGCTGGCGCCCCCAGACCGTGCGCACCGACACCCGGCCGCGCGCCCGCTCCTACGGACACCCCGGGGGCTGGCGGCGAGAGCGCTACCTCTCCCTCATCCGCGAGTGGGCGGGCCACGGGGTCGAGGTCCCCGATCCGTACGCCCCGGCTCTGGTCCGTGCGGCCCCGCGCGAACTCCGGCGGCTGCTCGCCGATGCGCTCGCGGAGGAGGCCACGGCCCGCACGGTCTCCGACCTCGGCATGGGCTTCACGGTCTGGCACGACGTCGCCGCCGGGCAGACCCCGGAGGACAAGCTCGACCACGTCGTGCTCAGCCCCTCCGGCCTCTACGGCATCATGTCCGAGGACTTCGGCGGGGTCGTGGGCTTTCGCCGCGGGGAGATCACCGGTCCGAGCCTCGGCACCCGCGCCCCGGTCACGGCGGCTCTCGCCCGGATGCGCGCGGTGGCGAAGGCCGCGAAGGTGAAGTTCGGCGGCGCGATCGTGGTGCTCCCCGACGACGACCTCGCCCAAGCCGTCACCCCGCTCGGCAGCAGCCGCGGCGTCCCGGTCGTGGTGGTCCGACGCAGCGCGCTGGCGATGGTGCTGCGGCAGGGCGTCCCCGGGGCGCGGGCCATCGGGGGCAACGAGCTGTTCGACGTCCGCACCCGTCTCCAGCAGACGGTCCGCTTCGTCTGAAGGCTGCGACGCGCCCGGCATCCCAGCATGCTCTTTTGAATCACTCAAAACACGTGTAGAGTCGAGGACATGGAGACGGAACTCGACTCGGCGTTGCGCGACGCCGGGCTGCGTGCGACTGCGGGCCGCGTCGCCGTCCTCGAGGCTCTCGGCTCCATGGCCCACACGGATGCGGAGCGGGTCTACCGCGCCGTGTCCGACGTGCTTCCGACCACGTCGATCCAGTCGGTGCACAACATCCTCGCGGACCTGACGACGGCGGGCCTCATCCGCCGGATCGAACCGGCAGGATCCGCGGCGCTGTACGAACGGCGCATCGACGACAACCACCACCACATCGTCTGCACCTCCTGCGGTGCAGTCGGCGATGTGGACTGCGTCGTCGGCGAGGCGCCGTGTCTCACCCCGTCCTCGACGGGGGGCTTCACCGTGCAGACAGCTGAAGTCACCTTCTGGGGCCTCTGCCCCAGCTGCCAGAACGCCGCGTAGGCGCATCCACCGATCCCCTCCCCGAGGGTCCGTTCGGCATGTCCGCGCGGAGAAGGAGAAGACCATGACCAACCCCACCGACGCGGGCCGTCCGGCCACGACGACGCAGGCCGGAGCGCCGATCGCGAGCGACACCCATTCGCTGACCGTGGGCCCCGACGGCCCCACCGCGCTGCACGACCACTACCTGGTCGAGAAGCTCGCCTCCTTCAACCGCGAGCGCGTGCCGGAGCGCAACCCGCACGCCAAGGGCGGCGGCGCGTTCGGCGAGTTCGTCGTCACCGAGGACGTCTCGAAGTACACCCGTGCGGCCGTGTTCCAGCCGGGCGCCACCTCGGAGACCCTCCTCCGCTTCTCCTCCGTCGCCGGTGAGCAGGGCTCGCCCGACACCTGGCGCGACGTGCGCGGGTTCTCGCTGCGCTTCTACACGACCGAGGGCAACCTCGACATCGTCGGCAACAACACCCCGACGTTCTTCCTCCGCGACGCCATCAAGTTCCCGGACTTCATCCACTCGCAGAAGCGCCTCGGCGACTCCGGTCTGCGCGACGCGGACATGCAGTGGGACTTCTGGACCCTCTCGCCCGAGAGCGCGCACCAGGTCACCTACCTCATGGGCGAGCGCGGACTCCCCCGCAGCTGGCGTCACATGAACGGCTACGGCTCGCACACCTACTCCTGGATCAACGCCGAGGGCGAGGTGTTCTGGGTCAAGTACCACTTCATCTCCCACCAGGGCGTCGAGGCGATGAGCCCGGAGGAGGCCGAGCAGCTGGCCGGTTCCGACGCGGACCACTACCGTCGCGACCTGTTCCAGTCGATCGACGGCGGCGACTTCCCGAAGTGGGACCTGTACGTGCAGATCATGCCGTACGACGAGGCGAAGGACTACCGCTTCAACCCGTTCGACCTCACCAAGACGATCTCGAAGAAGGACTACCCGCGCATCAAGGTCGGCACGCTGACCCTGAACCGCAACCCGGAGAACTTCTTCGCGCAGATCGAGCAGGCCGGCTTCGCGCCCGGGAACCAGGTGCCCGGTACCGGCATCTCCCCCGACAAGATGCTCATGGGCCGGATGTTCGCCTACCCGGACGCCCAGCGTCACCGCATCGGCGCGAACTACAACCAGCTGCCGGTGAACCAGCCGCACGCCGCCGAGACCCGCAACTACCAGCACGAGGGCTCGATGCGGTACCAGTACAACGACGCCGCGCACCGCACCTACCAGCCGAACTCCTTCGGGACCCCCGGTGGCCCCGAGGCCGACCCGGCCAAGGGCATCGAGGTGAACTGGTCGGCGGACGGCGAGCTCACCCGCTCCGCCGCGACGCTGCACGCCGAGGACGACGACTTCGGTCAGGCCGGCACGCTGTACCGCGAGGTCTTCGACGGCCCGCAGCGCGCCCGCTTCCTGGAGGTGCTGACCGGTCAGGGCCGTTCGATCACGGTCGACGCCATCCGCGAGCGCTTCTTCCAGTACTGGACGAACGTCGACGCCGAGCTCGGCGCCGCTCTCCGCGACCGCGTCTGACCCGAGACCCCGGGTTCTCCTCGAAACCCCCTCCCCGCGACACTGCGGGGAGGGGGTTTCGGCGTGTAACCGGGGTCTCTGCGTCGACGTCAGGGCCAAGATGGAGGGGTGGCTGTTTCCCTCTCCGACCTCACCGAGATGCCCGCCCCGCAGCACGTCTACGCGGCGGACGGCACACGACTGGCGACGTACACGTGGGGGGAGCTCGACGCCCCCGTCGTGGTGACCGTGCACGGCTTCGCCTCCGGCGCCCGCGACAACTGGGTGCTGACGGGCTGGGTGCGGGAGCTGACCAGGGCCGGGTTCCGCGTGCTCGCACTCGACCAGCGGGGCCACGGGCAGAGCGACAAGCCGCATGAGTCCGACGCCTACGCCATCCGCAACCTCGTGACCGACGTCGAGACCGTCATGGACACGTACCTCGTCGACGACGCGTTCTACCTCGGCTACTCCCTCGGCGCGCGGGTGGGGTGGGAAGTGGCCCGTGAGCTCCCGCATCGGATCGGCCGGGCGGTCCTGGGCGGTGTTCCCGATGGCATCCCCCTCGCGCGTCTCGACCTCGACCAGGTGCGCGCGTACATCGCGGACGGCACCTCGGTGGAGGACCGCACGACGCAGAACTACATCGCGCTGACCGAGCGGGTGCCCGGGAACGATCTGCGTGCGCTCGTCGCGCTGGCTGAGGGGCTGCGGGGCTCCGGCACGATCGACCCCGATCCCGCGGACGCCCCGGTCGTGCCGCTGCTGTTCGCGACGGGGTCCAAGGACGCGATCATCGAGGGCTCCCGGGCACTGGCCGCGGCGGCTCCCGATGCCCGCTTCGTCGAGCTCCCGAACCGCCACCACTTCAACGCCCCCGGCTCCCGCGACTTCAAGGAGGCCGCGCTCGCGTTCTTCGCCGAGTCCTGAGCCCGCCGAGACCCCGTCTTCGCGCCGAGACCCCCTCCCGCACGCGTGTGCAGGAGGGGGTCTCGGCGCGAGAGCGGGGTCTCGGGATCAGGCGGTGGCGTCCTCGCGCTTCGGGAGGACCCAGCCGGCGCGGGGGAAGTGACACGTGTAGCCGTTCGGGTACTTGATCAGGTAGTCCTGGTGCTCGGGCTCGGCCTCCCAGAACGGACCGGCGGGCTCGATCGTCGTGACGGCCTTCGCCGGCCACAGGCCGGAGGCGTCGACATCGGCGATCGTGTCGCGGGCGACCTGCTCCTGCTCGGGGGTGAGCGGGAAGATCGCCGACCGGTAGCTCGACCCGATGTCGTTGCCCTGCCGGTTCAACGTCGACGGGTCGTGGATCTGGAAGAAGAACGCCAGGATGTCGCGATAGGTGGTCGCACTCGGGTCGAACACGATCTCCACGGCCTCCGCGTGACCGGGGTGGTTGCGGTAGGTCGCGTGGTCGTTCTCGCCGCCGGTGTAGCCCACGCGGGTGTCGATGACGCCGGGCTGGCGGCGGATGAGGTCTTCCATGCCCCAGAAGCAGCCGCCCGCGAGGACGGCCGTCTCGGTCCCGGGGGTGCGGGTGATGGTTCCGGTGTCGGTCATGACTGCTCCTCAGAGGTGTGGGTGGTGAAGAGGGGGCTGTAGCGACCGTACCCCTCCTTCTCGAGATCCTTCGCCGGGATGAAGCGGAGGGCCGCCGAGTTCATGCAGTAGCGGAGGCCGCCCTCGGCGCGGGGTCCGTCGTCGAAGACGTGTCCCAGGTGGCTGTCGGCTCCGGAGGACCGCGCCTCGGTGCGGGTCATCCACAGGGTGCGGTCTGTCTTCGTGGTCACGGCCTCGGCATCGATCGGACGGGTGAAGCTCGGCCAGCCGGTACCGCTGTCGTACTTGTCCTTCGAGGAGAACAGCGGCTGGCCGGAGACGACGTCGACGTAGATGCCGTCGTCGTGCGTGTTCCAGTAGGCGTTGCGGAAGGGCGGCTCGGTGGCGTCCTGCTGCGTGACCTCGTACTGCAGGTTCGTGAGACCGCTGACGGCCTCGGGGGTCCTGCCGTAGTCGTTCGACATGAGTGGCTCCTTGTCCGACGCCGCTGGCTGCGGCGTCATAGAGGAGAACCACGCGGGCGCGGCTTTTGGTCCCGCGGGGCTGGGAGCGGGCTGGGAGTTTTCCCACTCGATAGAGTTGCCTCCGCACCACACACCACCCGAGGGGAACTGCCATGTCCGTTGGACTGCTCGCCGTCGTCGACGACATCCTGAGCGCCGCGATGAAGGCGTCGGCGAAGGCTGCGGGAGTCGTCATCGACGACGCCGCCGTGACGCCGCAGTACGTGCAGGGCATCACGCCGGCCCGCGAACTCCCCGTGGTCGGCAAGATCGCCCTCGGGTCGCTGGTGAACAAGTTCGTCATCATCATCCCCATCGCGCTGCTGCTCACCGCCTTCGCGCCATGGGTACTGCCCTATCTGCTGATCCTCGGCGGCTCGTACCTGTGCTTCGAGGGGGCGGAGAAGGTGCTCGAGTGGTTCGGGGTGCAGCACGGTCACGCGGACGAGGGCGCCCGCGACGAGAGGAAGCTCGTGCTCGGCGCCGTCCGCACCGACCTCATCCTCTCGACCGAGATCATGCTCATCTCCCTCGCCAGCCTCGACAAGGGACTCGGCATCTGGTCCACCCTGGCGATCCTCGCGGTGATCGCGCTGGTCATGACCGTCGCGGTGTACGGCGCCGTGGCGCTCCTGGTGAAGATCGACGACATCGGCCTGAAGATGGCGAAGAACCCCGTGCAGCGCGTGCGGCACGCCGGCACGCGTATCGTCCGGTCGATGCCCGCGGTCTTCCGCTTCATCAGCGTGCTCGGCACCGTCGCGATGCTCTGGGTCGGCGGGCACCTCGTCCTCATCAACCTCGGCGAGGTCGGGCTGCACGCGCCGGCCGACGTGCTCCATGCGGTCGAGCACGCGCTGGAGCCCCTCGGCGGCTTCGTGGTCTGGGTGGTCGACACCATCATCTCCGCCATCGCCGGTCTCATCTGGGGTCTCGTGATCGTCGGCGCCGTCCTCGGCATCGCGAAGGTCTTCGGCAAGAAGCCGAGCTTCCACGAGGGCGAGGCCTCCCCCGCCGACATCCACGTCTGACGATGACCGCCGTGCACCTCAGGGCCGCCGAGAGCGACGACCTCGACACGATCACCGAGATCCACAACCACGCCGTCGTGCACACGACCGCGATCTGGAACGAGGTGGCGGTGGATCGCGCCGACCGGGAAGCCTGGCTCGCCGACCGGATCGCGCGCGGCTACCCCGTGATCGTCGCCGCCGACGACAGCGGGGTCGTGGGCTATGCGTCCTACGCCCAGTGGCGCCCGCACAGCGGCTACCGCCTGACCGTCGAGCACTCCGTCTACGTGCGCGGCGATCAGCGCGGGCGCGGCATCGGCACGCTCCTCATGACTGAGCTCATCGCCCGGGCTCGGGCAGCCGGGATGCACGTGATGATCGGCGGGGTGGAGAGCGGCAACACCGCCTCCATCGCCCTGCACGAGCGCCTCGGGTTCCGGGAGGTGGGCCGCATGCCGCAGGTCGGTGCGAAGTTCGGCCGCTGGCTCGACCTCAGCATGCTGCAGCTCGTGCTCGACGACCGCCCCACCCCCGACGCGGCGCTCTAGCGATGGGCTTCCTGCAGTGGCTCGTCGACGCCTTCTCCTCGTCCTGGGTGCTGCCGGGAGGCCAGACCCTCCTGGTGCGTGAGGTCGTCGGGAACGCGTTCGGACTCGCGAGCGCCCTCGGGGGCATGCGGCGCAAGGTCTGGGCGTGGCCGGTCGGCATCGTCGGCAACGTCCTGCTGCTGACGGTGTTCCTCGGTTCCGCGCTGAGCCCCGACCCGTCGCTCCCGCATCTCCTCGGTCAGGCCGGGCGGCAGATCATGTTCATCGCCGTCGCGATCTACGGCTGGATCCGCTGGCGGAATGCCGACGGCGGTCGCATCGTGCCGCGGTGGGCGCCGACCGGTGCCCGCGTCGGTCTGGTCGTGGTCCTCGTCGTCGGAACCGTGGCGCTCACCCCCCTGTTCCGCGCCCTCGGTTCGTGGGAACCGGTCTGGGCCGACGCCTGGACCTTCGTCGGGTCACTGCTCGCGACGTACGGCATGGCCAAGGGCTGGACCGAGTTCTGGCTCATCTGGATCGCCGTGGACGTGGTGGGGGTGCCGCTGCTGTTCAGCTCCGGCTACTACGCGACCGGCCTCATGTACGTGTTCTACGGCGTCTTCACCGCGATCGGGTTCGTGATCTGGTGGCGGGCGCAACGGCAGGCTGCCCGTCCGATCGAGATCCTCCCGCCCGACCCGAGCCCCCGCCGTCCGGACGACGAGGCCTGACCGGCGTCGCGATTGTTTCGGTGCGTGTCGCCGTCGCTCGCCCCGATGCCGCCCGGTCCCGTTTCATGGGGGCATGACCCGGCAGATCCGTTTCAACGCCTTCGACATGAACTGCGTCGCCCATCAGTCGTCCGGCCTGTGGCGGCATCCCGACGACCGGTCGCGCCAGTACAACACGATCTCGTACTGGACCGACCTGGCGAAGCTGCTGGAAAGCGCAACCTTCGACGGCATCTTCATCGCCGACGTCCTGGGCACCTACGACGTCTACGGCGGCACGAACGAGGCCGCCATCCGCAACGGCGCCCAGGTGCCGGTGAACGACCCGATCCTCCTGGTCAGCGCGATGGCCGCGGTGACCGAGCATCTGGGATTCGGCGTCACCGCCGGCACGGCCTTCGAGCACCCCTACCCGTTCGCGCGGCGTCTGAGCACTCTGGACCACCTCACCCAGGGCCGCGTCGGCTGGAACGTCGTGACCGGCTATCTGCCCAGCGCCGCCCGGAACATGGGGCAGGAGGACCAGCTCGCGCATGACGACCGCTACGACCACGCGGACGAGTACGTCGAGGTGCTCTACAAGCTCTGGGAGGGGTCGTGGGAGGACGACGCGGTGGTGGAGGACCGCGAGCGCGGCATCTTCACAGACCCGTCGAAGGTGCACCCGATCCGGCACGAGGGGAAGCACTTCTCCGTGCCCGGCATCCACATCTCGGAGCCGTCGCCCCAGCGCACTCCGGTGATCTACCAGGCCGGCGCCAGCCCGCGCGGAGTGCGGTTCGCGGCGGAGAACGCCGAGGCCATCTTCGTCGCGGCGCCGTCGAAGGAGGTGCTCGCCGGCACCGTGAAGCGCATCCGCGACGCTCTCGAGGCGGCGGGGCGCGACCGGTACGACGCCCGGATCTACACCCTGCTCACTGTCATCACCGCCGCGACGAGCGAGGAGGCGGCCTCGAAGCACGCCGAGTACCTCTCCTACGCGAGCCCGGAGGGGGCGCTCACCTTCATGTCGGGGTGGATGGGCGTCGACCTGTCGCAGTACGCCGAGGACGAGCCGGTGGGGAACGTCGAGTCGAACGCGATCCAGTCGGTGCTGCAGCACCTGAAGGAGGAGGCCGACCTCGGGCGCGAGTGGACGGTGGGCGACTTCGGTCGCCACAACGCGATCGGCGGGCTCGGCCCGACGATCGTCGGCTCCGGGGTCGAGATCGCCGACGAGCTGCAGTCGTGGGTCGCGGAGACCGACATCGACGGCTTCAACCTCGCGTACGCCGTCACCCCCGGCACCTGGCAGGACGTCATCGAGCACGTCATCCCGGTGCTGCGCGAGCGCGGCGCCTACCCCGAGGAGTACGTGCCCGGCACGCTCCGCCACAAGCTGCACGGCCGCGGCGACCGGGTCCAGCCCACGCACCGCGCCGCCCAGTACCGCCTCTGACCCCGTTCGAATCGCCCGCTGTGCTGCAAATCCGGCCGGTGTGGCGCAAAGTGGGCGATTCGAAGGCCGATCAGTCGGCGTCGCGGGTGAAGAGGCTCCGCAGCACGAGGAAGACCACCACGGCGACGACCGCGACGATGGCGAGCTTCGCGATGAACCAGAGCACCGAGAACAGCGCGCTGACGATCCACCACGCGATCACGACGGCGAGGATGACGCCGAGGACGGTCCAGATGTTCTTGGTCATGCCTCCAGCCTACGGAGTCGCGGCGGCCGGGATCTCCTCCAGCGACCGGTAGACAGGCAGTCCGCGCTCGTGGGCGATGGCGACATCCTGGTCCGCGCCCGTCGAAGCCCCCGGAAGGCGCAGCACCGCATCGCAGTGCTGGAGGAGGCGGTGCGCGGTCTCGTACATCACGTCGCCGGTCTCCACTTCGGCCGCGTCGAGGGTGCGGAGGCTGGGCAGAGCGGCCCATTCCCCGATCATCGGCACGTGGCCGAGGCGGAAGATCGGACCGGACGCCTCCTCCAGACGCGCGAGATTGCGGGCGATCAGGGTGGGGTCGCCGTTGGTGCCGGAACGGTAGGGGCCGGCGATCAGGATCAGGAGTGGCTTCATCATGGAGATGACTGTAATCTGAATCATGCATAAACGTGCAACTTCGTGAGGAAACGTATGCTCGCTGCTCAGCGCAAAGACCACCTGCTCGCCGTGCTCGCCCGCGAGGGACGGGTCGTGGCGAAGGCTGCGGCCGATGACCTCGGAGTATCGGAAGACGCCATCCGCCGCGACCTCCGCGAGCTCGCCGAGGAGGGCAGGCTCCAGCGCGTGTACGGCGGCGCGCTGCCCATCGCCGCGGCCGATCGCCCGGTGCGCGAGCGCCACGACCTGGCGACCGAGAGCAAGGAGCGGGTCGCCCGCCAGGCCGTCACGACCATCCGCCCCGGATCGACGATCGTGCTGGATGCCGGAACCACCACGCTCGCGATGGCGCGACTGCTGCCCTCCGGCACCGGCGTCACGGTCATCACCCCGAGTCCCGCCGTCGCCCTGGCCGTCGCCGAGCACTCGGATGCGCGCGTGATCATGATCGGCGGCGAGCTCGCCCGGCACTCTCTCGTCGCCGGAGGGGGACTCGCGATGGAGGCGATCCAGCACCTCGCTGCCGACGTGTTCTTCGTCGGGGTCACGGGTGTCGACCCGCGTCACGGCCTCACGACGGGCGAGCTCGACGATGCCGTCACCAAGCGAGCGATCGCCTCCCGATGTGCCGCGACGATCGTGCTCGCGAGCGACGAGAAGATCGGCGCCGCCTCGCGCTACCCGGTGCTGCCGTTCGAGGCGGTCGCCGCGGTCATCACCGACCCCCTCGACGAGAATCCGCTGATCCCCGAGGTCCTGGCGCAGATCCCGGCGGGGGCGTGAGCGAGGATCCCTCCTCCGCGAGGCGTTCCGCGAGCAGGGCGTGCAGGTGACCTGCCGCCGCGAGAAGCGCCACGCTACGGCGCGTGAGGTCAGCCAGCCGCTCCGCGAGGATGCGCTGCACGTCTTCGGTGTCACCATGCGCGCGCACCTCGTCGATGATCCGGGATACCGCGGGGATGCCGTAGCCGCCCGAGCGCAGGGCGGCGGCGATCCGCGCCTCGGTGATCGCGAGGGAGTCATAGGAGCGGACCGATCCCGCGCGACGAAGGGGGCGCACGAGCCCTTCTCGCTCCCAGTGCCGAAGTGCGGAGGAGCGGACGCCGAGCGCCTGGGCGAGTTCGCCGATGGCCATCGCATCGTCCTCGACGAACGGATCGTCGGCCTCCGCCACGGCGTCCTCGAGTCCGCGCAGGGCCGCGCGCACCCGTGAGCGTTCGAGGGCGACGTCCGCGTGCAGGGCGTCGATCCGCTCCGCCGCGTGCTCGACCGATCCGCCGATGAGAGCCGGCATCAGTCGACGCGCGGGCACCGGACCGAGCGCCGCCGCCAACGCGCGATAGGCACGCAGCGCCAGGGCATGCGGCGTCCGATACCGCCGGTACCCGTTCGCGCCGCGCTCCGCGGCGGGGAGGATTCCGAGGCGCTCAAGGTCGCGCACCTGCTGCGTCGAGTAGTCGACCAGCCGGCCGAGCGCCGCCGTCGTCATCACCTGCTCTTGAGGGTTCTGCACACTGCTCCTCGTCTTTCCGGTCCTTGAGTCCACATAAGCACATCAGCCTCAGCATTGAAGGATGGAAATGCAGGAGATCATCGCAGAGGTCCGTTCGTTCGACGGCGTGCTCGTCATCGCCCCGGAGGCGGGCAGCGACTTCCCCGAACTGTCATGGGGAGACGCGTACTTCTACCACGCGCCCGACGGCCGGATGCCGGAGCGCACTCAGCCGTACGGGACGATCATCACGAAGGACTATCCCGACGACACGTCCTCCGCGCTGGACGCTCCAGGGCGCTTCCGGGTGAACATCCACGTCGGACACGCGCGCGCGGAGTCGATCATCGCGGCGGCGTCTCTCACAGGCGACGGCAACGACCCGACGGCGGTCGACGTCTTCCGCCCTCACCCCCTGTACGGCCACGCCGGCTGGGTGTGCGTGATCGACCCCGCAGAGGCGACGGAGGGTGCCGTGCTCGCCCTCCTCCGCGAGGCGCACGAGGCGGCACGTGCGCGCACCGGACGACGGGCGAGATGAGTCCCGTGTCGACTCCTCAGGGCATGACCGAGTCCGACCGTCGCATCGTCGCGGTGTGGGCGGCCGACTGCGCCGAGCGCGTGATCCCGCTGTTCGAGAGGGAGGCCCCGGACGACGTCCGTGCGCGTGATGCCATCGCCAGGACGCGCGCCTTCGCCCGTGGCGAGCTCACGGCTGCGGGCGAGATCCGTCGTCGCTTCGTCGCGGGCAGGGCTGCCCGCAGCGCCGTGACACCTGCCGGCACCGCGGCCGCTCGCTCCGCGGCACAGGCCGCCGGGGTCGCGCACATGGGTGCGCATGCTCTCGGGGCAGCCGCCTACGCCGCGCGAGCTGTCGAGCTGGCACACCCGGACGCCCCCGACGTCCGCGTCGCAGAGGTGCGCTGGCAACTCACGCACCTCTCCCCCGAGGCCGCTGCGGCCCTGCGCACCCTCCCGCCCCTGGGCACCGACCCCGCCGGCCCGCTCGGCCCCGGGCTCCTCTCCTCCGGCCCCCTCGGCGAGGTGATCCGCGACCTGCAGGCACACCTCTCGTCCGCCGTCGATTGAGTCCCTCTTCGAATCGCGCAACTGGCTGTATCTGAGCCGCAGATGGAACCAGTTGCGCGATTCGAAAGCGGTCCGACGGCTTCAGCCCCGATTCAGCGTCGACCCGCCACACTGGGGGGATGCGGATCCTGGTGGTGGACGACGAGGTGCGTCTGGCCGAAGGCGTGCGCCGCGGACTCGAGGCGGAGGGCTTCGCGGTCGACGTCGCCCACAACGGCGTCGACGGCCTGTGGCGGGCCCGCGAGACCCGGTACGACGCCATCGTGCTCGACCTGATGATGCCCGGCATGAGCGGGTGGAAGGTCTGCGAGGCCCTGCGCGCCGAGGAGAACTGGACCCCCGTGCTGATGCTCACCGCCAAGGACGGCGAGTGGGATCAGGTGGAGGCGCTGGAGAGCGGCGCCGACGACTACGTCACCAAGCCCTTCTCGTTCGCGATCCTCGTGGCCCGACTCCGGGCACTCGTGCGGCGCGGCGCCGTGGCGCGACCGACGATCCTCGAGGCCGGCGACCTGCGACTGGATCCCGCGGGACACCACGTCTGGCGCGGCGAGGCCCCGATCACCCTGACGGCGCGCGAGTTCGCTGTGCTCGAGCACCTGATGCGGCACCGGGGGCAGGTGCTGTCGAAGCGCGACCTGCTGGCCGGCGTCTGGGACGACGACTTCGACGGCGACCCGAACATCGTCGAGGTCTACGTCGGCCACCTCCGCCGCAAGGTCGACAAGCCGTTCGGGCGCGAGGCGATCGAGACCATCCGCGGTGCGGGCTACCGGCTGGCGGCGAACGGTGGCTAGGCGGCTCTGGCGGTCGGTCCGCGGCCGGACGACCCTGGGTGCCACCCTGGTCGTCGCGGTCGCGCTGCTCCTCGGTGCCTTCTCCTTCTACGGGGTGCTGAGCGCGAGCATCCACGGCAGCACCGAACGCGCGGCGGAGCAGCGGCTGGAGGAGCTCGTCAGCCGGTTCGACGGTCCGGGCCGGCGTGGCCCCGACCAGCTCGACGACGACCTCGTGCAGCTGCTCGGACGAGACGGATCGGTGCGGGCGTCCAGCGAGGAGGCTGCCGATGCGCTCGGCGCCACCCCGCTGCCCGTGGGCGACGATCCGCAGGTGGTCCGCATCGACGGGGAACCCATGGTCGTGGTGTCCGACGACGTCGAGGGCGACCAGACCCTCGTCCTCGCGGTGCCGATGGACGAGGACGCGGAGACCCTGGCCACCGTGGCGACGCTGCTCGTGATCGCCGTCCCCGCGCTGCTGCTGCTCGTGGCCGTCACGACCTGGCTCGTCACGGGGCGCGCGCTGCGCCCGGTCACACGCATCCGCCAGGAGGTCGAGGGCATCACCGCCGAGCGCCTCGATCACCGGGTGCCGGTTCCCGACACGGCGGATGAGATCCACTCCCTCGCCGTGACGATGAACGGGATGCTCGACCGGCTCGACGCGGCGGCGACCGCGCAGCGCCGCTTCGTCTCCGACGCCTCGCACGAACTGCGGTCTCCCCTGGCGACGATCCGTCAGCACGCGGAGCTCGCCCAGGCGCACCCGGAGGTGACGAGCATCGACGAGCTCGCCGAGGTGGTGGCCGAGGAGGGGCTGCGGCTGCAGGGCATCGTGGAGTCGCTGCTGCTCCTCGCCCGCCTCGACGAGGGTGTCACCGGGAGCACCGAACCGGTCGACCTGGACGACCTGGCCCTCGCGGAGGTGCGTCGGCTGCGGGCTGCCGGGCTCGACGTCGACGGGTCCGGCATCCGCGCGGCCCGCACTGCCGGCGATCCCCGCCTGCTGGGCCAGCTGCTGCGGAACCTCGCGGACAACGCCGCCCGGCACAGCAACGGCCGCGTGGCGATCGGGGTGGAGTCACGGCCGCCGCACGTCGTCCTCACGGTCGAAGATGACGGCGCCGGCATCCCGCCGGAGGAGCGGGACCGCATCTTCGAGCGCTTCGTCCGGCTCGACGAGGCCCGCAGCCGCGACGCGGGAGGCAGCGGGCTCGGTCTCGCGATCGCCCAGGGTATCGCCACCGCCGCCCACGGCGCGATCGCGGTGGACGCCTCCCGGTGGGGCGGCGCCCGCTTCACCGTCACCCTCCCCTCGGCCGGCCCTCTCTCCTGACCCCGCCCCCGGGCACAGCTTCGGAGATCGCCCACGACACCCCGGCCATGACCTCCTCCCGGACGGCGTGTCGTCGCCGAGCTCCGAAATCGTGCCCGGGATATCGGTTCCTGAACGGGGCTTCAGGAGGCTTCAGGGTGGCTTCAGCGGCGTCGGGAGACCATCGAGACATGAACGACAAGACTCCTGCTTCCGACCAGAACCCCACGCCGGACGAGAACCGCGCCTCCGGACCGGACTCGGCATCCGCCGTCCCGAACGCGGGCCAGGACCACACCGCAGGACAGGGCTCCCCCGCCGGCCCCGGCACGAACGCGAACGCCGACGACCCGACGGTGCCGGTCGCGCCGACCACCGATCCTGCCGCGACGCCGAACGGCGCGCCGGAGGCACCGGCCGCCGCAGCGACCCCCACCAAGCCCGGACGCAAGCGCGCGCTCCTCATCGGCGGCGGGATCGCGGCCGCGGTGCTGCTCGCCGGCGGAGGCGTGGCAGTGGGCGCCGCGATCGGCGACGAGTTCGGTGACGACGACGACCGTCCCGCCATGGAGGGCCCCCGACACGAGGGCGATCACGGCCCGCGCGGAGACCACCGCGGCGACGACGACGCGCGCCCGAGCGGAGACCGGGGCGACCGCGGTCCGGTGACCGGCATCGGCACCGACGACGTCGACGAGCTCCTCGCGATCGCCGCCGCCGCCCAGGACGCCGCGGAGGGCGAGGTCACCTCGATCGACGCGAAGCGCGACGGGACGTGGGAGGTGCAGCTCACCACGTCCGCTGGGGACGAGACCGAGGTGCGCGTCGACGACGAGCTCGCCGCGACCGTGGTGTCGACAGACGCTGCGGACGGCGACGACCAGGGTCCGACTCTCACGCTCGACGAGGAGACCATCCGCACGCTCGTCGATGCCGCTCTCGCCGAGGCCGAGGGGATGATCACCGACCTCGACGTGGACTCCGACGACGTGAGCCCCTACGACGCCTCCGTCCTGACGACGGACAACCGCTCGATCGACATCTCCTTCGATGCCTCGTTCGCGGTCGTGGGCACCGACATCGACGAGTGACGGTCGGCCCGACGGCTAGCATGCAAGGATGACGAACTCCGATCCGATCGACGAAGTCTCCATCGGCGGCGAGGTCATCCGCCTCGGGCAGTTCCTCAAGTTCGCGGGCCTGCTCGATTCGGGCGGCGACGCGAAAGAGGTCATCATCGACGGCTGCGTCACCGTGAACGGCGACGTGGACCGGCGCCGCGGGCGTCAGCTCCGCGATGGCGATGTGGTGACCTTCGAGGGCCGGGCGGTGCGCGTCCGGCCCTGACTCGGCACCGCGGAGCCGTCCTCCTCCTGGCCCCGATTCCGCGCCTCGCTCACGAGCACGGCGGTCACCCCGGCCCCGCACAGCGCGAACCCGCCGAGCGTGATCGCGGTGAGGGGCTCGCCGAGCAGCAGCGCCCCGCCGATCGCGGTCGCCGGGGCGACGAGGAAGAGCAGGGCCTGCAGCGCGGTGATGCCGACCCGGCGCAGCAGCCACCAGTACAGTCCGTAGGCGCCGAGCGTCGGGAAGACCGCGGTCAGGACCACGGCGATCCAGAACGACGGTCGAGCCGGCGGCACGAGTGCCCCGGCGAGCGCGCCGATGACGAGGAGCAGCACGGCGGTCACGCTCACGTGGATGGTCAGGGTCAGCAGCACCCCCGTGCGCACGGCCGTCCGCCGCTGCACCAGCGTGCCGATCACGAGGCAGACCATCGCCGTCGCCGGAAGCAGGTAGGCGACGAGCGGCGCGCGGCCGGCGCCGAACTGCGACTGGACGACGAGCAGCACCCCCACCGCCCCGATCACCAGCCCCGCGACCTGAGCGCCGCGTACGCGGAGGCCTAGCACCGGACCGACCAGCACGGCGACGAGCAGCGGCTGGACGGCATCGATCAGCGCGACGGTGCCGGTGGCGATGCCTGCGGCGACGGCGGCGTACACAGCGGCGCAGTATCCGAACTGGGCGAGCGATCCGACGAGCGCCTGGACGCCGAGTTCGCGACCGGTCATCCCCCTCGCCGCACCGGACACCGCGACGAGGACCACGAGCACGACGGCGAGCGGCGTGAACCGCCAGACCAGGAGCGTCAGCGGGTCGACGTCCGTGGTGGCGACCGCGGGGATGAGGAATCCCGAGCTCCACGTGAGGACGAAAGCCACCGCGGCACCGACGGTGAGGAGGCGCCCGAGTATACCGATCTGTTTACTCATCCGCCCACTATACAGGTTGGTATACTCGGCGCATGTCGATCCCCGCCCCGGAACTCCCCCCGTTGACCCCGGGAGCACGCCGTGTGCTCGATGCCGCCTCCGACCTCTTCTACGAGCGCGGCATCCACGCCATCGGAGTCGACACCATCGCCGCGGCCGCCGGCGTCACGAAGAAGACGCTGTACGACCGCTTCGGATCGAAGGAAGCGCTCGTCGTGTCGTACCTGCAGCACCGGGACGCCCGCTGGCGCGATCACGTCGCGGCCCACCTCACACGGGTGCCGGAGCCGGGGCCTGCCCGTGTGCTCGCGATCTTCGACGCAGCCCTAGCCTGGGTGCCCGACAACAGCACCAAGGGATGCAGCGCCATCAACGCGCGTGCCGAGATCGACGGCCCCGGGGATGCCCCGCTGGTGCTCGCCGAGGCCCGTCGCGAGAAGGAGTGGCTGCTCGCGGTCTTCGCAGAGCTCTGCGATGAGGCGGGCTTCCGCGATCCGGAACGGCTCGCGGAGACGCTCATGCTCCTCTATGAAGGAGCCATCGTCACCGTCGGCATGGGGACGTTCACCGAACCGTTCGTCACCGCTCGCGACAGTGCACGGCGGATCCTGGAGTCCACACCGTCCGACGCGTCCTAGACGTCGGTCGTCGGCAAGGACGCGCGCGGCGGCAGCACAGCGCGCACCGTGACCACGAGAAGGGCCACGAGCAGCACGACCATCGTCACGTCCGCGACGATGTAGGCGTAGTGCGCGCCGTCGGTTCCCGGAGCCTCCTGCCCTGCGATGACGAGATCGCTGCGCCGATTGAGGATCGGGCGGATGACGATCACCTCGACGAGGAACACCAGCCACAGCCCGCCGAGCAGCAGCGCCGAGGGACGTCCGGCCCTGGCGCGGATGCTGACCGCGGTCAACACGAGGAGCACCGCTCCCGCGAGGACATTGAGGGCGGTGAAGACGAGGCGACCGATGCCGAGCCCCAGCGGGATCGTGATTCCGGGAGCCAGGAACTTCAACGGCGCCTCCAGGAATGAGATCGCGACGATCGCCCCGAGCAGGAATGCGGGCAGGAGCAGGCGCAGCGCAGTCACCGTGCGTCCACCCGTCATGGCCTCAGGGTAACCGGACCGGTTGCCGCCGTCGCCAGGCCTGGCCGTGGAAATCGACCCCTCATCCGGCATCCGGGGGATGATGGGTAACATGCCACGTACTACCGACGCCTACCGCGGGCTCATGCAGAGCAGTCGGCTGCGGGTTCTCGCCGCTGTGATGGACTCTCCCGGAATCGGGCTCGCCGAGCTCTCCCTCCGGATGGGCCTCCACGTGAACACCCTGCGCGACCACCTTCGCGTGCTCGAAGGCGAGGGCCTCGCCCGGTCCGAGGTGGAGCACACCGGTCGTCGCGGACGGCCGCGGCTGCGCTTCTCCCCCGTGTTGCCGAGCGAGCCGAATGAGATCGAGGAGCGGCGGGTCCAGGAGGCGATCCGTCACGGCGACCTCATGCGCGCGGTGCTCCCGGCGACGCGATCCGGGCTCCCGGAGGCCGCGACGCATCAGCTCGATGCGCTGTTCCACCACCTCGACGACGTGGGCCTACAGCCGGACATCGACGAGAAGGCGATGACCGTCGACCTCTCCCCCTGCCGCTTCCACACGCTGCTGACCGATGACCAGACCGTGGTCTGCCGGGTGCACGAGGAACTCATGAAGTCGGTGCTGGCGAGAGCGGGCGGCCCCGTGGAGATCGAACGCGTGATCCCGTTCACCAGTGCGCACTCCTGCCACGTCCGGCTCAGCCTCCGCGAGGAGTCGGCGTCCGACGTGGGACGCTGACGCCGCGGCTCAGTGTAGGTTCCCGGTCGAGGTGGCAGCCGATACCCGGAATTCCACGGTAGTTGGCACTGGTTTCAGCTCCGGGATTCCACGAAAGGTGGCGGATTCCTACGCCCCTCACCAGCATGCGCGATTATCTCTGCGTCATGCTGCACACGGTGATCGGAGCATGGCGCTACCGCCACATATCAAAGGCCCTCGGACCGTGCAGCGGCCTTCGCGTCTATGCGCCGCTGGGTCAGCTCACGTGAGAACGGATCGTGGAGGTGCTGATCGATGTTGAGAGGCACGTTCGACGCGGCGAGCAATTCGTCCTCCACAATCCACGGCGCGGGGTCACGCACCCAGCTCACTCGCGCATGCCGTTGCATCCACCCGGTGAGCACCGCCTCGCCAGTCCCCCAGTGGACCCGTCCTGCGTGTAGCGCGAGCGTCAGGCCAAGATCGTCCGCGAGCAGAATGCCGAGCGAGAGGCGCAACGTGCTCCACGACGCGTCCCGCTTCGCGTGCGAACGGAGCCGCGAGCGGACGTTCCCGGTACTGGCTTTGCCCGCGGCGGTCGGCTTCCGCGGCGAGATGCCGGTGTACAGCAGGTCAAATCCGTCCGTGGTCGCATACTCACGTGCGGGCACCCTTAACGCACCCGGCGTGAACCACCAAGCGTAGATGCCGCCTTCTTTCGGCGCCGTCCCGACGTCGAACACTCTGGTCAGTTCTCGTGGGTTGAGAATGCGCTCGGCGGAGAATGAAAGGCCTGGCATGGCATCAGCGTATCGGCGGCGTCACTCGCGGGGCGTGAGCGACAGAATGGGCAGCGACTCGAAGGCTGCGTCGAGCAGGGCGTTCGTTCCGCCAATCAGGTCGATATCTTCCACCGGTAGAACTCCAGGCCGCTCGTCCGGCGCATGCACCCCGGCGAAGTACCGGCCCATCTCCACTGCGTCGGTAGTCACGAGCGCCTCGAGGAAATCCACGCCGACGAACGCGGAAGGCACGGTCGTTACCGGCAGGGACTCGCGTACCTCCGGTCCGTTCGCCATCACGAAGTTGCCGAGGGTGACGACAAGTGCCACGACCGGTCGGTCGGTGGGGATGTCAACGAGTTCGGCGTGCCCTGCGCCAAGAGCCTGGACCGTCTTACTGATTTGGTCGAGCGGCTTCGCGAGACGCGCGTGAACCTGCTCGACAGTGCCGAACCCTTCCTGGAGATTGCGAGCGGGGGTCATCGCCTTGCACTCGATGAGCAGCACAACGTCGGGCAGTACGACGAACCAATCAATGGTCTTCACACGGCTCCGCCGGGGGCCGTACGAGAGTTCGGGAATGACAACCGCACCGGCAATCTGCCGGAGCTGCCTGCCGACATACTGCTCGAACAACTGACCAGAGTCACGCCGGAAGGCCTCGCCCCATTTGCTGGTGCCCTCGTGAACGATTCCGAGTGTTGAGGCTCGCACCTCGATAGCGGGAAAGCACGGTGCGACGAAGTGGTCCGCGATGCCATCGATGAGTGGCGCGCTGAACAGCGGGTTGAAGGCGAAAGGCTCGCGAAGGAACTGCTGGGCGATCGTGCCGCCGAAGCGCTCGACGTGAGTTCGTCGCCGTGCCCGGTAGTCTCCGACCGTCATGGTGAACCCTTGCCGAACAACACGGTCGAAGTCCTCTGAGCCTCCTAGCGCTTCGAGGGCCGGTTCAAGCTCGGGATCCCACTCGAACGGGTAGTTGCTCCCCTGAAGCAGCGCGGCGTGGAGAGCGAACCCGACCGACACCCACTGCTCCACGGAGCAGCCAAGCAGTTCCTCTTGCCAGCCCGATGTCATTGCCTCGGGAACGTAGCCCTCCTGAAACTCCGTGTCGCGGAAGAGCGCGACAGCGCGCGCCCAATGCATCCCTGCGTCGGGCGCTTGGAAGGGTATCTGCGAGTAGATGAGGCGCAGGACCATCGCGAACCCTGACCCCGGCTCCCCGAGGCCTGGATGTTCAAGGTTGAGGAACATCCAGCACATCCGTCCGAGTTCGTCGGGTGTCGGCGCGCCGCCTCCCGCCGTGCCCCATTGCAGGAATGTTGCCGCGACTCCGGCGATGTCCCATGGGAGGAAGGGCTTTACTCGTCCGCGTTCATCTGTGGGCTGGCCGTCCCACGCTCTCGACACGACGCTGAGCATCTGGAGCGTCGCATCGCGGTCGAACCGTCGGCAGAACGCCCGCAGGTCTTGATACCGAGTAGCGCCTTCGATGGCGGGGGTGGTCACGAGTCATTCCGAGTTGGCAGCTCGGAGGGGATCAGCGCCGCATCGTCAGGGTGGAAGTACAGCTCATACTCGGCGTTGTGGATCGTCCGCGCGTTCAACCGCTTCGCCCAAGTGTCGTCTCCTTCGACCTCGCTGTCGAAGGCTCCGTTGAGGAGAGCTTCTGTTTCGCCCACCGACTGAGACGGGTAAACAGCACCGAGAACCAGCGCGGTTGTTCGGCTTAGCGGCAACGAAATGCATGGGGCGTTCTGAAAGCCCCATTCCCCTCGCTCGTCGTGAGCGTCGTTGAGACTCACGGGCACGTCAGAGGTGATGAGCGACGGAGTGCCGAAGCGAACGAGCCTCCAGTAGCGGCTAAGGAAGAGGTTCATCGCGGTATCGGATCCATCCGCAATCCGCTGCGCGTGGTACAGCGCGTCGATGTCCACGAGAGACCTTCCGGCACCGACCTCTGAGTCCCACGCGTCGCGAGCGCGTTCATCCGTCAACGGCATTCCGTGGTTTGCGAACCACTTCCCTGCGCCATACTCCTCAACGAGTCGCGTCTCTCGTTCGACCATGTCGTCCTGCAACGATTGCATACGCCGCCGCTGTTCGGGGCCGCGGAGCGCTTGAAGCGCGATGTAGGCGCCGAGCGCGACGCGGTCGTCGAGCGACAACGGCCAAGCCTCGCCCTTCTTACCGTTCACGATCCTGTCGATGACCCGCTTGCCTGGGTCTTCCACCGAGCCGAACGCCTTCTCGACGGCACTAGGGTCTTGGGCGTAGGAATTGACGGCGTAGAAGCCTCGCTTCATCGCGGTGACACCGACACCTCCCCGCGCGCGGCGGCCCGTGGCGATGGTCACGACACGAACCTCCCCCGCAGCCGCCCAACGACGCAGGTAACTCTGTGGAACGAAGTGGTGCTTGTCCCCGTCTGGGTGGCTCATGAGATCAAGTGTGGCGCTTCGGGTCCGCGGTCGCCATATTCCAACGGTCCGCCCGCCCGAGGCACAAGGCGTCCGACTGATTCCCAGCATCGGGCAGAGCTCTCCCACCCGTGTCCTATCAGCGGAACGGAGTAGAGCTCTTCTCTATCGGAACATTTGGGTATCCATGGAACTCGAGGAACTCAGCCAGGGAATCTACCGACTCATCGCCGAGCGGGCTCGGTCCGATGTGCACGGCCCGAATCGGCAACCTCGACGCTGGCTTCGTCAAGAAACGGTCGTTGATCGCGTGCTGATTGCCACGCTCCGGAGCGGAGACCTCAATATAAGGCGTGAGCCCGAATCGGGTAGTCCGGTGTTTTACGAACTTCCATCTTGGATGCACCTCGAAAACCATTCGCGCTTCGCGTTCATCTTCGAACGCGGGATGCTTCAGCTGGAGCAGGTCTATCCCGGCGAGATTCGTCCACGGAAGCAACGCGTCTGCCAGCGCGTCCGGACGTCTGGCCGCGAGCTTCGCAATCCGCTCGACCCGTGAACGCGCGGTCGAAGGATCATACTGCACAGGCGCCCACGCTTGAACCTCAACGCGGACAGCGTCCGGATCCTCGCCATAGATAGGTCGGCCGTCCTCGTCCTCATCAACCACGTGGCGACCCCATCCTTGCGGGGGCGACGGATGCTCGCCGATATCCGACTGCGCAACGGGCAGGAGTTCAATCTGCGCATCCAGTTCAATCGCATATGGAACTGCCGAGCCGTAGCCTCTCCAGACGGTGAGCAGGTCGGGCTGGTGCGCACCGCAGAGCAGGAACGCTTCCAGGTTGCTGCGTTCGGCGAACCTCATGAGCTTGTCGAAGCGTTCCGCTTGCTCGGAATGAAGGCCTAGACGAACCTCTGCAGCAGCCGCTCTGAGGACGTTCGTTGCGTACTTCGGCTCCTCTGAGTCATTCATGAAGCGGTGAGAGCTCGCCCACAGCACACTCTTCGTTACGATACTGTGCAGTCCATCTGCCGTCGTGTAGTGCCACACTGAGGTCAGTTCGCTCACGCTTCCCCTCCCAACGCGACTCGGTGACTGCTCACGCCTGCTTGTCCTTCAGGAACTCATACAACATCGCCGGCAGCGCCTTGCTCAGCTCCGCGAACAGCCCACTGTCGCTGAGCATGTCGTCGACAAGAAGGGGCGTCTCATCCCGGACCTCGATGACGGCCTTGGCGAACGCCTTCGGCAGCGCGGGCGACTCCGCGAACTGCTGCGGAGTGTTCACCTCCGCCTGCCGGGCGAGGTCGTAGTCGACGGCGAGCTTGCCCATGATGTGGGTCACGGTCAGGTCCACGGCGCCGATGCCGTACTTGTCGCCGAAGCGCTCGTTGAGCTTGCCGATGATCTCCTCGAGGGCGCTGCGGTGCTTCTCGTGAATCGCACCGGAACCGATCGCGGTGATCGGATCGAGTCCCGGACCCTGCTCCAGGTTGAGCTTTACGGGCTCCCCGGGCGCAATGCTGTACTCCGTGAGCTGCACCTTCGAAATATCGACCGGTTCCTCATACGTCGCCGTCGACAACTGCGGGAGGATGCGCCGCAAGAAGTAGTGCCGCCGAGGCAGGTCGGTGTCCTCGAGGTTCCGCGCCTGCGAGATGAAGTCGTAGAACTTCACGTACTGGCCCGCGTCACTCTTGAACAACTTGAGCTCATCCTGCTCCGCGGCGTCCCCGTCGGTGACCGCGTTGAACCACCGCTTGGAGAACCGATCGACCGCCGGTGCAGTTGCCGCGCTCACCGCGCTATTCGCGTTCACTCCACCAGCCAAGGCGGAATCGAATGCCTGCGCGACCTCGGCCATCGTGTAGATGCCAGCACCGTCGAGCTTCGTGACTAAGTCGTAGATCAGGTTGGGGTCGGTCGTCGCCGTCAGCGTCGCCTTGCGGTAGTAGTCCTTGAACGCATCGAGGATCTCGAGCGGCTCGTTGACGAAGTCGAGCACGAACGTCTTGTCTTTGCCCGGGTATGTGCGGTTGAGCCTCGACAGCGTCTGCACGGCCTGCACGCCGCCGAGCTTGCGATCGACATACATCGCCACCAGGCGCGGCTGGTCGAATCCGGTCTGGAACTTCTCCGCGACGATCATCACGTTGTACGTCGACGGCTTAAACGCCGCCGCCAGATCTGACGTCCACAGGCCCGGGTTTTGCGTCTTCTCCGTCAGCCCCTCGCCGACATCCTCGGGATCTTCGACAGTGCCGGAGAACGCGACGAGCGCCTTCACGCCCTGAATGTGCGAGTCCGACAGGTACGTGTCGAGGTACTTCTTCCAGCGCACCGCCTCCTTGCGGGAGCCGGTGACCACCATCGCCTTCGCCTTGCCGTCCAGCAGCGGCTGCGCGAAAGCCCGGAAGTGATCGACGACGATCTTCGCCTTCTGGCTGATGTTCGTCGGGTGCAGCCGCACGTACTGCACGAGCGCCTTCACCGCTGTTGACTCGTCGACCTCACCCGGCCCGTCGTAGTCCGCTCCCGGATGCTGCAGTTGCCACGCGACCTTGTAGGGGGTGTAGTTCTGCAGCACGTCAAGGATGAAGCCTTCCTCGATCGCCTGCTGCATCGAGTACAGGTCGAACGGCTCCGGCGTCTCGGCCCCATCAGGAATCCGACCGAACAGCTCCAGCGTCTTTGCCTTCGGTGTCGCGGTGAACGCAAAGTACGAGATGTTGGATGCGTTAGCGGTGACCTCCATCGCCCACTGCAGGTACGCCTCCGAATCGATCGGAGCGCCCTCCGCGACGGCAGCCTGCTCCTGAGGTGACAGCACCTTTGTGAGCGCGCCCGCCGTCGAGCCTGTCTGCGACGAGTGAGCCTCGTCCGCGATCACCGCGAACCGGCGGCCCTGCAGTTCCGGCTTTGACTGGATCGCAGCGATCAGCGCCTCGAACGTCTGGATCGTCACAATGACGATCTGCTTGCCACCCGACAGCGCGGCCGCAAGCTCCGTCGACTTCGACTCCCCGCTCTCGCGGGTGATCGACTGCACCACGCCGGCGTGCTTCTCGAACTGGCCGATCGCGTCTTGCAGCTGCTTATCGAGCACCGTGCGGTCGGTCACGACCACGACTGTGTCGAACACTTTCTCGTTCTGCTCGTCATGCAGTTGAGATAGCCGGTGAGCGAGCCACGCGATCGAGTTCGTCTTCCCTGAGCCGGCGGAGTGCTGCACAAGGTAGCGACTACCCGCACCCTCCGTACGTGCTGCCCCCACGAGCCTGTTGACCGCTCGCCACTGGTGGTAGCGCGGGAACAGGATCTTCTCACTGCGCGTCTTCTTGCCCGTGTCGGGGTCGACATCGACCTCGACTTGCAGGTGGACGAACGACCCGAGCACCTGCAGCCAGGCATCCCGCTGCAGCAGCTCTTCCCAGAAGTAGGAGGATGCCGAGCCTGCGGGGTTAGGCGGGTTCCCCGCACCCTGGTCATATCCCTGATTGAACGGAAGGAAGCGAGTGCCAGCGCCGGCGAGCTTCGTCGCCATCCGCACCTCATTGTTCGACACGACGAAGTGCACGAGCGACCGCTTCGCGAACGCGAACAGCGGCTCGCCCGCCGGGCTGCGATCAAATCGGTATTGCGCGACCGCGTTACTGATCGGCTGTGTGAAGTCGGTCTTCAGCTCGATCGTCGCTACCGGGATGCCATTGACGAACAGCACCAGGTCGAGCGCCTTGTTCGGATGCTTCGCCGAGTAATGCACCTGTCGCATCACCCGCACGCGCATCTTCGCGTAGTCGGCAACGGTTTCGGGGTTGTTCGATGTCGCCGGCCGGAACTGCGCCATGCGGAACTTCACTGCTCCACCGTGCAGCGGCACCATCGAGAAACCCTCATGAAGAATGCGGATCGTACCGCCGTTCTTCATCGGGTCGTTGTCGAGAGACTTCGCCAGGCGCGTCAGGATGCTCCGGGATGCCGCTTCGCGCTGCGCCTCGGTGTCATCGGGCCGCACGACCTTCGCGAACTCGATCGGCTGCGACTCCGCGAGCCAGCCAAGGACATCGTCCGGGAACACCGCGAGCTCGCGGTCATACCCGGCACCGGTCGGTGAGTACAGCCACCCGTTCGCGGCCAGATGGTCTGCAATCTCGTTCTCGAGCACCGACTCGAGGTGCGCCCCCGCGAATCCCGTCATGCTGGCTCCCTCAGGTCGATCTTCCCAGTAACGGCTGCGGAGATCAGGGCGGCACGGCGCTCCCGCGCAAGTTGGACTCCACGGCGCGCGGTTCCAATTGCGGCGTCAGTCTCTCCCGACCTGCGCTCGAGGTAATCAGAGATGACGCGCTGCTCTTGGTATGGCGGTACTGCGACGTATTCATTGAAGTAGGCCGATTGGTCCAGATTCTGGATCCCGGTCGACTGCTTGAGCGACTTCTCCGTGATTCTGAGCCTGTACAACGCGCCGTGAACGTAGGTCCAGAACGTCGGGTCCATGCCCTCGCGCAGCTGCACCCGGGCGACGAAGTTGGAACAAACTGCAGGCTCATCTCGGTCATACAAAACGACGAAGCCGACCGGCGACTTGTCACCTCCGCCCGATTTCTCGAGTAGCAGGTCACCGTTCCGCAAGACCCGGCCAGCCCTCTCGGACGCACTCAGCTTCCGAAGAGTGTGTGCGCGATCATGAATGCGCTGCCTGGGCCGATCGAAATCGGCCACTCGCACACAGCGGAGGTCCTCTGCACCACCCTCTGGTTCAGAGCCCCAGACTCCATTCCTCGCACGAGCAATCGTGGAGGCCAGCCGCTGAACCGACCAGTGCACAGGAATAGCTCCCAGCCACTCCACACCACTTGCCTTCATCGACGCCGCGGCGTCGATGCCCCGAGTAACGGCCTCAGCGATAACGGCAGCGCGGCGCTCGGAGAGGATGGCGATGAGTTCCTCGTTCTTCGCGATGTACGCGTCGATCTGCGCCGTCTCCCGGTCCAGATAGTCTGCAATTGCGCGCTGCTCTTCGACGGGAGGTCTTGGCACCTGAATCGACCCTATGTGCTGGAGGTTTAGCCCGTCGCGAAGGTCACCGCCAGCGAGCCCGCGGATGTTCAGGTAGTTGGACGCGAGCCAGTATTGAAGAAAGCGGTAGTCAAGCGAGGCTCCTGGGACGATGGCTGCCAGCGACTGATTCAGCGTGCTATCGATTTCGAGGCGTGCAGCCATCCCCTTCGTCTTGCCCTGTCCCGCAAGAGCCACAAGCACAGACCCCTTCGGCGCCCATCGCGTCGCACCGTTGGCCAACGCCTCCCGAGCGATGAGCTCTGACGGCTTCGAGATTGCCCAGTCATTCACCGACCCGGAGTTCAGCCATGGAACTGTGCCGTCAGACCAGTAGTCGGCGTTCTTTCGGTCGGGGGTGCCGCCGGCAAAAATTCTTGCCAGCATCTTCAGGTTGACGACGTCCCATGTGGGCGGAATATCCGGCGCCCATTCGAGCATCGCTCGGGAGATCTCGTCGCTCACCGCTCGACCTCGACGAGCATCGCCCGGAGTTGGTCCATGACCGCCTCGAGATCCCGATCGATCTCGTCGAGCGATCGAGGCGGCACGTATTTGTAGAAGTGGCGAGTGAACGGAATCTCCGCGCCCTCCTTGGTCTTGGCGTGATCGATCCAGGCATCCGGCGCGTACGGTAGCACCTCACGTCGAACGTATTCGTCGACGTCTTCTTCCCACGGGACGTTCTCAGTGTTCCGTAGCGAAGCGTCCGGCTCAGAGCTTCGCTTTGCATCCAGGCACACGTCGGCGGTGTCGTCCTGCTCGCTGAGTTCGGTTGTGACGGTCTTCAGCAGTGGCCCGGTGATCGCGATGCCCTCGGCCTTCGCGGCATCTTTCAGCGACTTGTGGAACACGGCGCGGTTCTTCCACACCGCGTCGTCGCCCAGAGACTCGAGCACGCGACGCAACGCAACAGCATCCGCCTCACTCAGCTTCTGCACCGCCTTCGCCGCGAACACCGTGTCGATACGCTCAGGGGTGGCCTGCCAGTTAAGCTTTAGCGGGCGCTCGACCGTGATGGTGCGATAGAGGAAGTCCTCGTTACGGAAGATCTTTGAGTGCTCGCCGTCCTCGAACCCGGCATATAGACCAACGATGGTCTCGATGTTCTTTTCGGACAGTTCGTTGCGCTTCGAACCGAGGCCCTTGCTCAGCTTTTTCTTCATCTCGCGGCCATCGATGAGCTGCACGCAGCCCTTGCGCTCGTCGGTCTTGCGGTTGCTGAGCACCCAGATGTACGTGGAGATGCCAGTGTTGTAGAAGATGTCCTTGGGCAGAGCGATGATCGCCTCGACGAGGTCGTTGTCGAGCAGCCACTTGCGAATGTTCGACTCGCCACCGCCGGCACCGCCAGAGAACAGCGGCGAGCCGTTCAGCACGATTGCGACGCGCGATCCGCCGTCTTCCTTCTTGCGCATCTTCGACACCAAGTGCAGCAAGAACAGCATCGCGCCGTCGCTGACCGCGGGCGTACCCGGTCCGAAGCGCCCGTTGAAGCCGAGCTTGGCGTGTTCCGCATCGACGTAGGCGCGCTGGTCTTTCCAGTCGACGCCGAATGGTGGGTTGGAGAGCCCGTAGTCGAACTTCTTGTCGTCGAAGGCGTCCTCGGTGAGGGTATCGCCGAGGACGATGTTGTCGACATCCTGGCCCTTGATGACCATGTCGGCCTTGCAGATTGCGTAGGAGGCGTCGTTGTAATCCTGCCCATAAAGGCTCAGCTGGACGCCGGGGTTCATCCGGCGCAGGTACTCGTCTGCGACGGAAAGCATGCCGCCGGTGCCGGCGGTCGGGTCGTAGATGGAACGGACGACTCCCGGCTTCGAGAGTGCGTCATCGTCGAGCGCGAAGATCAGCTGCACCATGAGCGCGATGACCTCGCGCGGTGTGTAGTGATCGCCGGCGGTTTCGTTCGATCGCTCGTTCGCCCACCGGATGAGCTCCTCGAAGATCAGCCCCATGTCGATGTTGCTGACGACGTTCGGGTGGAAGTCCGCCTGCGCGAACTTCTCGGTCACGGCGTAGAGCTTGTTCTTCTCGGCCAGCTTGTTGAGCGTCTTGTCGAACTCGAAGCGCTCGAAGATGTCGCGGACATTCTCCGAAAACCCCGCGAGGTAGGCCGACAGGTTCGCGCGAAGATCCTGCGGGTCGGCGACGAGTTTCGCGAAGTCGAACGGGCTGGTGTTGTAGAACTGGTGGCCTGCTGCCTCGGTGAGTCGGAGGTGCCGCAGCATGTCGGGCATCAACTCCGTCGCCTTCGCGACGTTCAGCACCTTCGGCTTGGTCTCCGCGAGCACAGCATCCAGTCGCCGCAACACCGTGAACGGAAGAACAACCGATCCGTACTCCGCGGGCTTGAACGGGCCGCGCAGTGACTCCGCGATGTTCCAGATGAAGTTGACGTGATTGACCAACGGCGGGGACTCCTGACAGCTCAACGAGACCGGTCGGGCCTCGTCTCCCTATCCTGGCGCACGGAACGCGCATCGTGATGTGCCGCCCGAGCGACTTTGAAGTCATGTCGCCCCGCGCACCAGTCCCGCCGCGCGTAGATGCCTCCGGATCGTCGTCGGACTGCAGCCGAGCTCGCGAGCCATGCTCACCGCGGTCCGTCGTTCCGTCTCGTACTGCTCGCGCAGCCACTCGATGTCTACGTGGAATCGCGGCTGGCGACCCAGTCTCGACGGAATACCGTGCGCGTCTCGAGTCCGAGCGACCGACTGCCGCGAGAGACCGAGCTTGACTGCGGTGGCACGTATCGAAAGGCCCTCGTCGTGTGCCGTGGTGATCGCGATGTCCTCGGGACCCCCACTCGCACCGCGCACCGGACGCCGCGCGACCCACTCGCAGTCATCTGCTCGATCGGGTTCGAGCGGTCCTAAGCCAAGCGCGCTCGGGCTCGGGTGCCACGACACCGGCTCCTCGATGCCGAGGCGGTCCAGATACGACGCCCCGACGTCTTCAAGAGCGGAGAGCACCCGAGAGGGCGCGTTCCGTGTGAATCCGTCGACCTCCGAGTCAGTGACAACTTCCGTCACCCTGTCCAGCTGCGGAAGGCGTTGGACTCGATCACCGCTCAGCAGACGATGCACGTATGCGCGAGCGAGTACGGCTCTGCGCGGGAAGCCGGAATGGACGTTCTGCGCGATGGCGATCCTCTCCCACTCCTCTGGCTGCAGCAGCTCCGTGTAGTCGAGCGAGCGTCGCCGGGCATAGTCGATGGGTGTCTCAGCGTCATCGAGGAACTGAGCGAGCTGCACGATCGTCGGCAGAGTTTCAGCCTCGGCACCGCTCCTGCCGAGCGAACGCATCACGTTGGTGACTCGGCGACTCGGTGCCTCCCGATCAAGCAGGCCCAGGCTCGCGGCGTGCGTGAGTCTGCTTCCTGCCAGGACGACCGCGGCCGACAGGGCCGCCGATGCAATCGTGCGATCAACACGTCGAGGCGCAAGGCGGGCGGTCCACTCCGGCCAGAGAAGAGCGGGAATCTTGGCTGCGCGGGCCGCCGCGTCTCCGCCATCGAAAGCCGTCTGAAGGACGAACGTGGCTCGACGTTTCGTACCTCGGGTAGATGCGATCAAGGTCTGCATCTGCGGCGATAGTCCGTCGTAAGAGGTGTTGACGTTGACGTTGTCGCGGAGCAGTTCGTTGAGCAGGGCAGTGTCGTACACCGCTCGACATGCGACGGCATAGCCGGAGGCGCGATGAGTCGCGCTGGCGCCGCTCGATGATGTCGGAGTTTCGTCTGGGCCCCGTTCCGCCATGTCGCGACGAGCGAAACCCGCGAGGAGAACAAGGTCGCCGAGCACACGGCTTGCCGGCTGCGGGCCCGAGGACCAAATTCCATCAGCAGTCCGGGGCTTCGACAGTGCGCGCATGATGAGTCGCTGCGCATCGAGCACGTCAGCGCCGGCATCAATCGCATCAGAGTGATCATCACGAAGATCAGCGCCGCAGGGTCTCACCCGTCCGTTGTCGAGGCGCCCTATCGGATTGCGGCACGCGCCTGGCGTCGGCACGAGACGGTGCGGAAGTGCGCTTCGGTGGGAAGGCTCTCGGCATGCTGCGCACACGTCGTTGAGGAGCCGATGATGGCGCACACACGCGAACCCGAACGGAAACTGCCACGTCAGTCGCCAACGACCGTTCGAGTCGCGCAAGCAGTCTGGGCAGTACCGCCCGGATGCCCCGCTGATCGGGCTGAAGAGCGAGATCGCCCCACGCCGGTCGAACTGGACGGCGTTGGCCGCAAAGCCTTCGCGGGTAGTGGCACGCAGGACATCGCTTGTCAGACCTGTGCTCCGTTCCAGGTTGGCCAGCTGCTGGTGATCAAGCTGCACGGACCACGACGTGCTTCCCAACGGGCCTTGCGCCAGCACACGCAGACCGAGCGCGCGGGCGAGATCTCCGCACGTCGTCCGCAGCGTTGCCGCCATTGTCTCGAACCAGGACCCGAACGGCTCGTCAGGGAGCGGCCGCACGACGAACGGGAGTCGGCGCAATTCCGCCGTCATCACGCAGCTTCTTCCGTCGATCCGTCGTCCAGTTCACGCTTCAGCTTTCGATCGAACTTCTTCTCACGGTCGGCGCGCCCGGACTCGGCTCCCTCATCCAGCCGGATGGTGTCGAGCAGCGCGCGATCGAGCTTCTCGACACCGGTGCGGATCGCCCTGGTCGTTCCGCGGCGGATCAGATCCATGAGCGAACCGATGTTGCCGCCTGTGCGGACGAAGATGTACGTCGCGAGCTCCTGGATCATCCGGTCGTGACCGTTTGCAAGCACGACCGCTTTGTCCAAGGAGCCCATCAACCTCGCCCACTCGCGTTTGTCGGCCTGGGTCTGCAGCGAGAAGCTATTCATGCCGAGTACCGTCCAGCGGCGGAATGTCTGCGCGAGCGCCGCATCCTCCCCCGAGCGCCCCTCCTTGAGAAGTCCGCTCTCTCGTAATGCAACTCCAGCGAAGACGAACGTGGCGTCGTACTCGTTGGCGAGCCACTTGAGTTGGTTCGCAACTTGGACGCTGTCGTTGGTCCTCATGTTGAGGAAGTGCAGGTCGTCGATGATGACGAGCCGCGTATCGTGCCTGGCGATGCAGTCGGCCGCAGCACGGGCGAGATCACGTGACAGGGTCAACGACTGCCGGAGCTCGCTCCGAACGCTCGGGTGAGCGTAGAAGCCCAAGAGCATCTGATGCAACGCCTTGATCGTCGGCTTGCCGGCCAGTGTGACGTGGCAAACGGGAATGTGTTTCGTCGTCTGCGTATCCGGGTCGAGGTACTCGCCTGCTTCTGCGACTCGCCTACGGTGAAAGTCGCGCCCGAACATGCGCAGCGCGGTCGTCTTCCCCATCGTCGGAGGCGCGTCTATCGCCGCAGCACTCTTCACTCGGTCCGAGTCCTGTTGGTTGCTGTCCACGATGTCCAACAGATCCTGGTGGAGACGGTCGACCTGTTCGGACCGCAAGACGATGTTGGCGTGCCATTCCCGACGACGCCGGTTGTAGTCGGCGCGAGCGCTGTCGCTCAGGCCAACGAGCTGCGGCGTCGTGAGTCGTTCAGGAATCGTCCGAGCTTCCCGCTCGGTGAACTGGCTCCAGCTCTCGTACGTCGAGAAGCTCCCTCGGAGCGGTTGCGCGCTGGTCACATCATCTCCATGAGCTCATCGTCACCGAACACGAAAGCGGCGAAGAGATCGTCATCGTCGTCATCGTCTCCGCCCTGCGGTATGGCTGACGCTGGGGCTTCTGGTTCGTCGTCTGGCCACTCGCCGACCGCGGTGCCGAGCATCCGCTGAACCGTCCGCAATGACCATGCGCCCTCATCCCCTCTGTGGTTCTCCGCCAACTGTGATGCCAGACGAGCGCTCACGCGACGCTCAGTCGGCGTGAGATCTCGGCCGGCGCCCCAGTCGGCCAGCAGCTTCGCAGCGGCCGCATCGACGTCAGGTCTCTTGCCATCCGCGATCTCGAGCGCGAGACGCTTCGCATGCTCGAGCGCCTCGGAACTGAACGGCACCGACTGCGCCCCCTTCAACTGCCAGCGCAGCGCGTGCCAGGTGCCGTCCTCGGGATCACGGAAGTAGATCCGGCGCACGTCATCCGGGTCATACGAGAAGGGCCAGAGCACATCCCCATCGCTGCCGCGAGTGCGATTCCGGTACTTCGCGACGATCTCGCCGCGATAGCGGATGCCGTTGAGCTCGACGCCGTAGTGATTGAACTGCCTCTTCGCCACCGGTAGCAGTTCGAGGAGATAGTTGCGGTTCCGCGGAATCCGAAGCTCACCCGTCACTGCCAGCCCCTGTGAGTAGCGCTCTGCGGGACTCATCTTCACGCCAAACATCCCCGGGTCCGCGAGAGCGGCATGCGGACGCACGTGATACACGGTGGCCACCCACTCCCTGATGATCTGCTCGAGCTGAGGAAGGGTGTAGACAGCCTCCGACTCCGGGTCCTGGCCACGAGAGGCGACATCGGCGCCCTTGTATCCGGGAAGTTCTTGGAGCAGCGAGTCGAGGGTTCGAAAGAACCGCTCGACCGGGCCCTTGTCAGTGGGCGTGTAGACACGTGCCGGTTGAATCGAGATCCCAAGACGGGTACATGCGCTCGTGACGTGCTCGGAGACGTAGGCGCTCCCGTGGTCGGTGACGAGACACTGCGGGATCGTCGGCGGCGGCATGAATCGGCCTGCAACGATGACACGATCGGGGTCGACGATCAGTGTCTTCGGTACGCCGTGGTACGGCCAACGCCCCTTGTTCATGTCATCCTGCGATGGCTCGAATGGATAAAGCGATTCGACCAGCACGCCGGCGACGTCGACCGACTTTGTCGACCCCGGCGAGAGCCGCATGCCAAGCACGCATCTCGAGTAGAGGTCCATCGCGAAGGTCAAGTCGACCGACACCCACTTTCCGGTTACCGGCGACAACGCGAACACGTTCAGCGGAGTCGTGTCCATCAGCACGTACTCGCCCGGATGCGTGGCGCGGATCTCTCCGTACGCTCCCTGGGGTCTGTTTGCGTTGGAGCGTTTGCGCTTCGTCGAGCCCTCGAACGTGCTGCGACCACGATCGAGCGCCGCCAACGCCTTGTACGCAGTACTCTGACCCGGAACTGGAATCTCACCCACCCCATGGACCTTCGCGAGCCGTGCTTCGATCCGGCTCAGCACGATCCTCTTAGTGACCTTGGGCTCGTTGATCTGCTCGTCGAGTACGACCTTCGCCATCGACAACCACCGTGCATCGATGCTGGGCGCCGGTCCATCAGGAGTCTTCTGCCGTCCGTCGACCAGGCCGAACTCGCCGGAAGAGCGATACTCGCCGATCCATCGCTCCAATGTGCGCTGGCTCACCCCGAGCTCGGCCGCCTTCGCTGTCACGCGGCTTCCCCTGCTCTTGTCGGGTGCAAACTCGACCTTGGGTTCGCTCGCGAGTGCTGTGGAGGAGTCACCCGAGCGATATCCGGTCAGGGCCTCGCGAATGTGGGCAGCACGATCCCGTGCCGCTTCCCGCGCTTTGTCGGAGGCATCCGCCCAGAGGACGCCAGGCTCCCCGGCGTCCTCCGGTAGGTCTATGTCGCCAAGTCGCGCCCTGCCGCCGTCAGACAGCGGTCGGAGGAGCTCAGCAATCTCCACTCGCCGGAAGTGGCCGTTCACGGCGCGGAGGACGACGGCACTGTCGAGAATCTCGGTAACTACGTAGCGCGAGCCATCAAAAGCGATCGGCGCGTTGATTCGCACGACATGCGACGTGGTCATACCGGGATCACCTCGCTGTCGTTATCGAGCGTTCGCGTGAGATCGCTCGCGAGCAGCCGGCGCCACAGCAGGTGCAGCACCACGGCTCGAGCGCGAGCTCGATTGTTGAGCGCAAGCGACACCTGTCCCACAGCCGAAGCGAACGTCGTGGGCGCGTTCACGGCAGTTCGCGCGCTCTCGACCTCGGCCTCTTCGAACCGGTCGCTCCAACGAAATCCGCTGAGGAATCGCACGTTTGTGCTGAGTGTGGGGTCTGGCTCAGAGCAGATCTCGTACTCCCAGCCGGGGACCGCCATCAGGCGTCTCGTCCATCCGAGAGAATCGCGGACCTTCGGAACGTCAAGTCGATGCGTGGGCTTGACGTCGATCACGCGGATGCCGCCGTCCCGGAGACGGAGCAGGTAGTCAGGCACGTGACGGCGAATCCGCTTCCCATCCCATCCCTCGACGAGAAACGGTTGCGACACAATCGACAGAACGTCGGAGTCGAAATCCATCAGGATGAGGTTGGCGAGCTCGAGCCGCGACTCGTAGCCGACTGGCGCCTCCATCCGCGCAGACCAGTAGGTTCCCGGAAGATGACGCTGCCCTCGGTACCAACGGAACGTGCGCCAGGGACGGGCGTCGATGAGATGTCTGGCTCCAACCTCGGATAGGGGAACCGCCATCTCCTCGCCCGACTGGCGGCGGACTCGGATCACTGTCTCTGCGATCATCGGCGGCACCACCGGCGGTGTCGTGCTTCGTGCTCTCTGGATCGCGTATCGCGGAGTCGGGAACGTGTCATACGATCCACGATGCGAGCAGCGGGTGTATGTACGGAGCGTCGTATCGCACCGAATCTTCGTCAGTATTCAGCAGGCTGCGAATATTGACAACAAACCATGAAAAGCGACTCGCGATTCGCACTTAATGGCCTGATGAACATGACATTCATGAGCGCCCAGCTTGATGATAGCCCGATATTGGTACAGCTCAAATGAACTATGCAGTGACGACCAGAGCGATGTCCGGCACGTGTGGGAAACTCGCTATATGACCGCCACCGCACTTCTATCGACAGATCAGTCCAAACTGTTCTTCGGGAACAGTCACATGTTCGATCTGGTTGTGTCGATCGTGCGCATCGACGGCGAGTTCTCAGCGAAACTGCTGGTCGAGCGAACGGGACTTCCGAACAGCATCGTGACCTCCCTCATGAAGAAGCTCCGAGACGCCGATTTCATCACCTTCGTCGGAACGGCCCCTGGGGAACGCACCCGGCCGTATGTCATCAACGAGAACCCCTGGTGGGACGCCGCCCGCCAGTACGCGTAGCGCAACAGCGGTTAGTGCGACATGGACCTCAGCGCGTCCGCGTGTTCGTCGCACACCGTCCAGACCCACATGCGAATCACGTACTGCTTGGCCGAAGCGCCGCAGAGCTCGCACACCTCGATGCTGGCCCACTCCGCAGCTCGGATCGCTTCGATGAACGCCTCGTTGTAGTCGTACGGGTCGTCTGACGGACTCGCGGAGTAACTCAGCGAGCCGAACTTCGACTTGACCTGTTGAACACGGTAATCGGGTGCGATCTCCACGAGCGCGGCATCAAGGCGTTCCAGGAGTGTGTACCAGCCAGGGTTGACGTCCACGACGGGCGGCCAACCCGCATCGATGCGCGCGACAATCTTCCGGATGCTCGGCGGATACTCGTCGTTCATGCGGGCCTCCCTAGCGTGACCTACCCTTTAACCACATCGACGTCGAGTCTGCTGTTGGCGTCAGACATCGCGATCTTCACGCCCCCTGCCACTCTTGTTCCTCGCGCGAGAGAGCTCTCTGAACGCTCGCCCCACACGCAAGCTTCGCGTCACTCCGGAATCCCACGCGATCATGTTGCGACGCCGCCACTCGATCGCCACATGCCCACGAAACCCCGAGATGGCACGACGCCGCTCCATGAACTCCAGGCCTGGCGGAAAGGGAGCCGGTAGCCCGCACGTGTCCGGTAGGAGGTGAGCGAACAGCTCCGCGAATGTCGGACTCAGTCCCGTCCGTCGACGGGTCTGAGCGACGAAGACCGCCGCGGCGAGAGCCCACGACTCCGCCGTGTCGTCGCCGGTGAAGTCCTCGAAGACGTACGCCCAAGATGCAGGAGCCGGCGAGCCGATTCCTCTCCACCAGATCGGGTTGGAATCGGGTCCCACCGCCACCATCTCAATCACGATCGCACGCACGGGCCTCTCCCGAGATGCGACCGGCTGTCGTCGAGAAGGGCAGCACACGTGCAGGAGCAGCGGAGGAAATCCGGAGAGCAAGGATTGTTTCGTATGACCTCCCAAATTATGCCATACCGATTAGGCCATACCGCGGCTCCACCTTCAGCACGCTGAGAATGTGACCCGTCGGAACGAAGCGACTGAGCGGGAGTGGCGCCTCTACTCCCAGCGCTTCGCGACCACGCTTCGTTCCGTGCGCGAGCGCGCCGGCCTCAGCCAAGAAGAGGTCGCCTACCGCTCCGGGCTCACCCGCTACACCTATCAGAAGTATGAGAAGGGCGAGTCGAGGCCTGGCAACCCAGCGAATCCCACGCTTCGTACGCTGATCGCGATGGCTCAAGTACTCGCCGTTTCCGTGGATGAGTTAATTCCTGACGCTCCTCCGGATCTTCGCGCACGCTAGTCAAGCACTGCGTGAGCTCCCTCGCCGGTCGTCTCCGCGTGACCGGGCATTGAGCTGTAAGCGTCGCGTCGCTCGCTACACTTCGCGGGCGATCGAAACTAGTCGCTGGAGTTCCGACGGCAACCTGTGCCGTACGTCTGCGCGCTCCGCGAGCACCGCGAGGTTTCGGTACCAGCGAAGCCTCACTTCGAGTAGTGGCTGTTTGGTGAGCCTGGCAACCGTCTTCTCCAGTGCGACGATGTCGCCGGGCGCTCGGGCCTGGGTGCGGGAGCGCAAGGAAGGAAAGTCTGTCTCTGGTATGACTCGGTCAAGTGGTAGGGCGGTCATCTGTTCGTCGGACATCGCTGCGTTGATCGAGAAGAAGCAGCCTGCAGCGGCAGCGCGGGCCGCGTCGTCCCGATCACCAGTGAACCAGTGGAGGATCACGCCGGGGTGTGGGTGCTTCTCAACGAGGTCCACGACTTGCTTCGCACGTCCCGTCGAGTGGATGGAAATCAACGCCGGTGAGGCGCTACGAAGGACGCCGACGAGGATCTCACGCTGCCGTGAAGCATCACCCCGTCGGTCAAGCCCGACTTCGCCGACCAGTACCGAGCGACTCACCGCTTCCTGAAAGCGGTGCTCCGACCATTGGGTCAAAGCAGCGGGCACCCCGGGATGCGTGCCGATACCCCAGAGCAACCCCGCCTGAGGGTTCTCGATCGCCGCGTCAAACTCATCAAGGCTCCGCGTCATAGCAAACACCTGCGCGCCGTCCAGTGTGCGGGTCTGCGCCTCCGTCACGTCGGGTGCGATATGGGCGTGGCAGTCAAGGAGCGGGAAGGGGAACATGTCTCAACTCTTCCAGACCGCGATTAACCAACTTCAGAACCGCGTCGAGGTCGGTGCCAGGTGGCCAGACCGTCGCACTGAGAATGGCATTCTCGTCGATCCCGTAGGCGAAAACGTCGCGCAAGCTGATGACGTCGCGCCAACGTTGCTTGATAAGGCCGGCCAGATTCGCATCAAGCAACAGCTCACTGTCGTAGGGGGTCGGGTCATGAACCCCTGCGCCGAGAAATGCTGCGCGCCGGACAACGCAGGCGACACAGAGGCCGCAGTTGTGGTTGGAGTCACCGTGGTGAAACTGAGTCCCCCCTTTCGCGCACGAGAACGACTCCGTGGCTGAGTCCCGGTACTGGTCGGACATCAATTCAGGGAGTGCGGCGGCGACCAACTCACCCTTCGTTAGATTCGTGAAGGGATTGATAACCACGACGTCGATCTCAAGGGCGGCTAGCAAGCTCGACAACAGGTTGAATGTGTACGGGTGCGTGGATCGGGTAGTCAACGCACCTCCTCGGCCTGCATCGAGCGGCGGGTTGATGCTGGTGAACCCGTTCTCCGGAACCCAGAGCTCGGGCGCTGAGTGTGCGGCCGCAGTCATTACCCCGAGAGCCATGAACATCAGTGAGCGAGAGCGCGGACCGTGGTTCTTGCGGCGCTTGGAGTCACGGATGTAGAGCTCGTATCTGTCGTACGGGCGGTCGCCGATCGCTTCGGCGATTACGTTCTGCGCGTGTCTCACCGCCTTGGACGCATCTCGGTGGCCAACGAATCGTATGCCAACCTCAGTCTCTCGAAGACCGACCACGGCACCGCACAAGGAGTCCAGACCGCCCGAAAGCAGCTGCACTCGCGTAGCCGGCTCCGAAACCGCCAATGGCAGTTGCGCGCTGGCCGGTTTCAGAATGATGCTCCACGCATCGCCTGTCAACCAATGGAGAATGTCAGCGAAGTCGGAGATCGGGTTCCCATCCCATGAGGAGGGATCCTCGACATGGACGGTGAGCTCGAAGTTGCGGTGCAGCGAGACCCCGGGCTTCGCAGTTGCCGTGTCGGCGAGATACGCGGCTGCCGCGATCCTAAACAAGTCGCGCGCGACCGCTGGCGCAGAGGCGAACTCTTCCAAGTCCCAGCTCATAGTCGCCGCGAGGTCCGCGCTCGACATATCTTTCGTCGACCATGCAAATGCGAGGTCCGCGCCAGCGGGCGAAACTCCCGCCGGATGCACTTCGATTCGGCGCGTTACCATCAGCCGTCCCCCTTGCCGAACACGCGGCATGCTTTTGCAGCGAGCGAAGACGCGAAGTCAGCCACCGCCTGGGGCGTGGCGTTCACGAGCTGCCCTGCGATCTGTTTGACTTTGCCACCGATGTAGGTGCGGACCTTCTGCTCCAATTGCACGAGCGCACTTCGCACCACCGAGACACGACGTTCGCTCGCGGAGAGCTGCACGAGCGTGGTCTTCCACGCGAGCTCAGTCACGAAGCGCCCTACCGTGTCCGCGAGGGATGCGTCAGCGCCCTGTTCCGTGGATCGCATGGTGGCAAGGAGAGCCTGCTGAAGTGCGGCATCGTCTGGGTGCGACGCCGGGCCCAAGACGAGCGCGATGAGTTCGGTGAATAGCCGGACGCCGCTGAGCCCCTCAAGCACGGAAAAGTCGACGCCGTACTCGACGAGATGAGGAACGTCTCCCTGCTGTATCGAAACCAGCGCGTCCAGCACCAACGATCCGCGCGCGGCCTGACGTGAGAACGGAGCCCCGCCGCTGTCACGGCCATCTCCGGAGCTAGAGGATCCATCGCGACTTCGGCCACGAAGAAGATCCTGAACCTTGTAGGACTTGCCCTTCTGGTCACCTCGAGACAGCGACTTGCCGAGCGCGGTCATCACGCCACCTGCAATCGGTGCTGCGGGCGAGATGTTCAATGCGTCAGCCGCGTCGTATAGCGAGTCAACCGTGCCCGACCATGCTCCGGATCCGCCGAATGCTCCCGATGTGCCCATCAGAGGGACACCCCATCGGACTCTTCGTCGATCGCCGCCAGCAGTTCAGGTGTGGCACCGGGCCGAGCGCGAAGCGCCGCCACCAACTCAGGGAACGATGCGGTCAGCCACGGGACATGCTCCGCGTCGAGGGCGTTTAAAACGAACTCGTCCAGTAGCACCGTGCTCATTATCGGACGGAGATCGGGTCGCTTCACGCTCAACGCCTGCAGCGACTCCAGAGCCTCAGAGGAGCGGTCTCCGATGATCGCCGTTGCAAGGTGACGCGCGACATCCTCATCGCCACTGGACGGCATCGTCGTGAGCCTGTTGACGGCTTCGGTTCTGATAAGAACGCTGGAGTCGGTGAGTTGCGCGAGAAGGGAACTCTGATCGTCGTCTAGCACCGCAGCGGACTGGAGTGTTGCGACTGTGGCCGTTGCGAAAGAAACGTACCGGTCGACCCATCCTGCGACGTCAGACGCCTTCGGCGCTTCGTTTGCCCACGCGGTTATCTCGGCCGGCACGACGATCTGCCCGCTCTCCCACCCGTCGAGAAGGTGTGTCCTCTGTGTTTCGCTCGTTCCGACCAGTTCCCTGAAATGAAAGGGGTGGTTCTGCTCGAGTAGCCAGAGCTTCATCAGGATCTCGACTGGGAACCCCTCGAACTGGGCGCCAAGCATCTGGGCGCGCACAGCGAAATTATTGAGGAACCGCTTGAGCTGCCGCGGTGTTTCGCGACGTGAAGTACTCATTCCGCGCACGATCTGGTTCGCCAGCCGGATGTGCGCCTCCGTCGGGAAGGACTCGTGAAGGTTTGCTGCGACGTAGGGCACCTCGCCCTTGACGCGTCGCATGGCAGCTTTCTCTGCGACGGCCCCAGCACATTCCTTTCCCGCGTCCGCCTCCACAAAAAGCGCTGCGAGGTAAGCGACGGCGTCTGGCGACGACATTCGCGGCAGCGTGAAAGGCAACTGAACGATCTTCTCGGTGTAGCGGTCCGCGAAACGGCCTCGACTTCCGCCACTGCGATCAAGGGCGTCGCGAAGGCTCTCGCGGATGAAGTCATCGTCCGCAGCGATGACGAAGGACATCCCCTTCACACTCAAGAAGAGCTTGATCGCTTCAAGCGCGCCGAGCACATCTTCGGGGAGCGAGCGATCGAGGTCGTCGATGAGCACGACGACACGCCATCCGTCACCCAGTCCAGCGAGCAAGGTTCCGAAGTCAGCACGAAAGTCGCGCATCCCCTTCGCGGCCGGCGTCGCGGCCGGCTCGGGCGTAAGCGCATCGACCAAACCCGCGATGTTCGGTGTCAGAGTCACGGCGGAGGTGATCGCGACCTGAGCGACTTTGCTCCAGGAGACGCGCTTGCGGAGGTCGTTCAGTTTTTCGACCAGGTCAGAGGCCACCCCCGCGAGCTTCGCCGGACCGCCCTGTCGCTCTGCGAGGCGCTCCGCGGACAACTCTGCCGCGATGCCCTCCAGAACACGGTTGATCAGTGTGCCGCGCGGATCTCCGGAGTCAACGAACTCCCACGGATCAATTACGACCACGACAACGTCGTCTCGGCGTCGCAGTTCCGCTTCGATTAGGTTGAGCGCGGTGCTCTTGCCCCCGCCCCAGGGAGAGTTAAGGCCAACCGTGAGCGTCTCGAACCGGTCATCCACAGCAACATCTGCGATCGCAACCGCAACCGCACTCAACCCAGTCAGATCCTGCGTCGCAGGGTTGTCATCGAACAGATAGATCGACTCCGTCACCACCCGTCCCCTCGGTCGCGGTTGAATCAGCTGCCACTGCACTTGGCAGTACTGCCAAGTGACTGACAAGTAGCGGTGGAATTTGTCATCTTCACGCGGAACCTACACTCAGTTGAAGTCGCCGCCCGGGGCCATGTCGGCGAACCGGGAGTAGTGCCCCTGGAAGGCGACCGTGATGGTCGCGGTCGGACCGTTACGGTGCTTGGCCACGATGAGGTCGGCCTCGCCGGGACGGACGTCCTTGTCGTAGACCGAGTCGCGGTGCAAGAGGATGACCATGTCGGCGTCCTGCTCGATCGATCCGGACTCTCGCAGGTCGCTGATGGCGGGCTTCTTGTCCTGTCGCTGCTCGGGACCACGGTTCAGCTGCGACAGCGCGATGACCGGCACCTGCAGCTCCTTGGCGATGAGCTTGAGGCTTCGGGAGAACTCCGAGACCTCCTGCTGACGGGACTCGACGCGCTTGCCGGATGTCATGAGCTGGAGATAGTCGATGATGACCATCCGCAGACCGGCCCGCTGCTTCAGCCGTCGGCACTTCGCCCGGATCTCGACGAGCGTCATGTTCGGGCTGTCGTCGATGTAGAGCGGGGCGTCGTTGATGCGGCCGCGGGTGGCGGCGACCGTCGTCCAGTCCCGCGGGTCGAGCGTTCCCTTGCGCATGTTCTGCAGCGGGATCGCCCCCTCGGCGCTGAGCAGACGCATCGCGATCTCGCTCTTGCCCATCTCGAGCGAGAAGAAGATCGAGGGGAAGTCGTGCCCGATCGAGGCCGCACGGGCGAAGTCGAGGGCGAGCGTGGACTTACCCATCGCGGGTCGCGCGGCGACGACGATCATCTGGCCGCCGTGCAGGCCGTTGGTGAGCTCGTCGAGCTCGCGGAAGCCGGTGGGGATGCCGGTCATGGAACCGTCGCGGCCGTTGGCCGCCTCGATCTCCTCGACGGCGGCATCGACCGCGACGGTGAGCGGTACGTAGTCCTCGGCCGTCTCCGAGCCGGTGACCGAGTAGATCTCCGCCTGCGCGTTGTTGACGATGTCGGTCGCGTCGCCCTGGCCGTCGTAGCCGAGCTGGACGATGCGCGTCCCGGCGTCGACGAGGCGGCGGAGGATCGCTCGCTCGGAGACGATGCCCGCGTAGTAGCCGGCGTTGGCCGCGGTCGGGACGATCGACGTAAGGGTGTGCAGGTAGTCCGCGCCGCCCGCCTTGTTCAGCTCACCGGTCTTGATGAGCTCGTCGGTGACGGCGACGACGTCGGTCGGCTCACCGTGGGAGTAGAGGGAGAGGATGGCCTCGAAGATGAGCTCGTGCTTCGGGATGTAGAAGTCGGCGCCCTTGAGCGTCTCGATCACATCGGCGACGGCGTCCTTCGACAGGAGCATGCCGCCCAGGGCGCTCTGCTCGGCGAGGAGGTCGTGCGGAGGGGTGCGCTCGGGCGGACGCTGCCCTCCCAGGCGCTCCGCGGAGATGTCGGCGATCGACACTGTGTTCCCTTCGATGCGACGGTTCTGAGGCGGGCCCCGCGCTCGCATCCGCGGATGCCGGTGCGGGGGACCGCGGCCGCGCGGCGGCCATCCCCAGACAAGCAGGTGCCCCCGACATTCGGTCGCTCGACCACGCTATGAGCGGTCTCCACACGGTGCAACACGGCCTGTGGATAACCATGTGGACAGCGTGCGGACAATCTCGGAGTGTCTGTGCAGAACGGGTGTGGATAACCCGGTGGACGGTGTGAAGAGCGAAGTTTTTTCTACCAGCCGACCAGGCATAAATCGTTTCCCCAGCCTGTGGATGAAAACGAGTTTAAATTGCGCGTTGAAGGTTTCCCCTCGGGAGGGGGCATGTGTAGAACCTGGGGAAAGTCAAGCCGGAAATCCGCCGGGCGCGTCACGATCTGACACGAGACGAATCGGATGTAAACGCCCCTGGACAGAGAGGGGGTGCGCGAGTATTCTCCCTCCCATCGACACACCCGTAGACTTTTCGGAGGGGGAGGACCACGTGGACGCTCGGACCACCCGACGCGGCGTACCCAACGCCGTCCTCTGGGGTGGCGTCGGCGTGCTCGCCTGGGCGGCCCTGACCGTCCTCACCGGTGGGGGCTCCGCGCATGCGGCCGAGGAGCCGAAGGGTCCGCTCGACGGCCTCACCTCCGTCGTGTCGGAGACGGTCACCGCCGTGACGAAGCCGGTCGTGAACAACGTCGTGGCTCCGGTGGTGAAGCAGGTGGCGACGCCGGTGGTCCAGGAGGTCGTGGCCCCCGTCGTGCAGGAGGTCGTCGCTCCCGTCGTGACCCACACCGTTGCTCCCGTCCAGGAGGCGGCTCCCGCCGTCGTCGAGACGGTTACCGAAACGGTGACGCAGGTCCCGGTCGTCGGAGACACTGCGGCTCCGGTGCTCGAGGCGGTCGCCGAGACCACCGAGACGGTCGTCGAGCCCGTGACCGACGTGCTCGGCTCTGCACCGGTCTCGCAGATCACCGCGCCCGTGCTCGACCTCGTCGGCGGCCTTCCGCTGGTCGGCGGCATCGTCGTGGACTCCGGCGCCATCGACCTGGTCGAGAACGTCGTCGGTGTCGTCGACGGCACGACCAGCCTGATCGGCGGCGTCGTCGAAGAGACCGTTCCGCCGGTCGTCGAGGTGCTCACGCCACATGAGCCGGCTGCACCGCAGACCCCGGAGGGCTCCGTCCCCATGGGCGTCCCCCCTGTGCGCGAGGACATCGCCGCGCTTCCCGAGCCTGCTCCCGCACCGTCGGCCTCGCCGAGCACGGGCCAGGACTCTGTGCTCCGCACCGTGGCTTCCTTCGCAGGTCCGGTCTCCGCACCCGACTCCTCGGACGCCGGTGCCGGTGACACCGCTCCGGTGCCGTTCGGTGCTCCTCCGGCCGCTCCGACCGCCCCCGCCTCTTCCTCCGCCACCTCGGCCGGAGGTTCCGCCAGCGCCCCCGCTCGCCTCAGCGAGATCGGCGCGACCCCGCTCCGTGCCTGGGAGCGGGCCGCCGGCGCACGGGACGACGCCCTTCCGGGCGCACCCGTCGCCGACACCGACGTCTCGCCTGACTGACGGACTGTCGCGTCATCCCACCGGGATGACAGATGCCGTGCTGCGCGCGCACTTCCTCGCGCGCATCCCATCAGACAGACCAGTCACGTCAGGAGAACCATCATGCGTACCTACGCGAAGCGCGTCCTCTGGGGCACGCTCATCGCCGGCGGGATCACCCTGCTCGGCGCGACGGCCGCCAATGCGGCCGAGACATCCGGAGACGACGGCTTCCTCTCCGGCACCCAGGCAGTAGCGCCCATCACCGCCCCGATCACGGTCGTCGACAACGCGATCTCCGTGCTCGGCGACGCGGCATCCACCGCGCCGGCTCCGGCCCCGGCTCCCGCCCCTGCTCCGGCTCCCGCACCGGCGTCCGCCCCCGCTCCGCAGACGAGCGGCGAGGAGGGCACCGCATCCGGCACCCAAGCCGTGGTGACCGTGAACCTCCCCGTCACGGTGACGGACAACGCGATCAGCCTCACCGAAGACTCCACGACCAGCACCCCGGCCGCCGCTCCTCCCCAGAGCGCGGCTCCCCAGGCCCCTGACGCGGCCGGGGTGCTCTCCCTCGACACGGACGGCCTGGATGGCGTGCTCTCGGGCACGCAGGCTCTGGTGGCGGTCAACGCCCCGGTGACCGTGTCCGACAACGCCATCTCGCTGCTCGGTGACTCCGAGTCGGCCGCTGAGGGAGAGAGCGCCGCAGCACCGGCGCCTGCCCCGGCGACCGGGTCGAGCACCTCGGGCGAGGACGGCACCGCGAGCGGCACCCAGGTCGTCGCCCCGGTGACGGCCCCCGTCACCGTGAGCGGCAACGCCATCTCGCTCCTCGGCGACAGCGAGGCCACCGGCACCACCGGCGGCACCGCGGCCCCGACCGCACCCGCGGCCGGAGGCAGCACCACCGGCGGTGACGACAGCATCCTCGGGGGCACGCAGGCCGTGGCACCCGTGACGGCGCCTGTCACCGTCGGCGGCAACGCCATCTCGCTCCTCGGCGACAGCGAGGCCACCGGCACCTCCGGCGGCACCAGCCCGGCACCGGCTGCGCCCGCGGCCGGGTCGAGCACCTCGGGCGAGGACGGCACCGCGAGCGGCACCCAGGTCGTCGCCCCGGTGACGGCCCCCGTCACCGTCGGCGGCAACGCCATCTCGCTCCTCGGTGACAGCGAGGCCACCGGCACCACCGGCGGCGCCACGGCCCCGACCGCACCCGCGACCGGAGGCAGCACCACCGGCGGTGACGACAGCATCCTCGGCGGCACCCAGGTGGTCGCGCCCGTGACCGCCCCCGTCGGCGTCACCGGCAACGCCATCTCCGTCACCGACGACGCCACCGTCACCGGCACCGCTGGCGGCGCCACGTCCCCGACCGCACCCGCGACCGGAGGGAGCACCACCGGCGGCGACGACAGCGTCCTCGGCGGGACTCAGCTGGAGCTCCCGGTGACGCTTCCCATCACGATCGGCGGGAACGCGATCTCCGTCGTCGGCGAGAGCACGGTGACCGATCCCGGCACGAACCCGGGCACCGATCCGGGCACGGACCCGGGCACTGATCCCGGAACGGACCCGGGCACCGACCCGGGCACCGACCCGGGCACGGACCCCGGCACCAACCCCGGAACCGACCCCGGAGCGAACCCGGGAACGACGCCGAGCACCGGAGCCGACATGACCAGCATGCCGTGGGCTGCGGGTGCCGCCGCGACGGGTGAGGCCACCGGTCTCGCGATGACCGGTGGTGCCTCGGCCCCGTGGCTGTGGGCCCTCGCCGCTCTCCTGCTGCTGGGAGGTGCGGGCCTGCTGCGCCGTCGCACGGCGTAGGCGCTGAGCCCCGGCGGTGGCGATGTCCTCGGGGGAGGAGACTCGCCCCCGCCGGTGCGCGGCAGCGTCCGCCCGTGCGGTGCAGCCCTCGCTGCGCTTCCTCTGCCGAGCGTGACCGTCGCGCAAACGGCGGATGCCCCGTGGTCCCCCCACCGCGGGGCATCCGTGCGCCCGTTCGGCGAAGCGCGCGGGATGTGGTGGTTAGCCGAGCTCCTGGAGCTCCGCCGTCATGTCGCCGCCTGCGTCTCCGGTATTGACCGTGCCCTTCGGCTCGAAGAGGATTGCCTGCACCTCTTCCTCGGCTTTCGGGCAATGCTCGACCCCCCGAGGAACGACGAACACGTCGTTCGGGTTCAGGACGACGTCGCGGTCGCGGAGCTGGATCGTCAGGCGCCCGCTCACCACGAAGAACAGCTCGTCGGTCTCGGGATGCGTGTGCCAGACGAACTCGCCCTGCAGCTTCACGACCTTGACGTCGTAGTCGTTGACGCTCGTCAGCCGGTGCGGCTGCCAGTGCTCGTGGATGGTGGACAGGGCCTCGTGCACATTGCGAACGTCGTCCGTCATGGCCAGCAGCCTATCCTCACGGCGGGGCGATCAACCCGTCGGCGTCGACGACGGCGGCACTGCCCGGGAAGTCCCGTCGGCCGCGCTCGTCCATCAGGGCGCCGGCCCGACCGGTCGGATCGGGCGCCGGGGCGCCGCCGTCGGCCTCCAAGACGATCGAGCGGACCTGTCCGCCGAGATACGTTCCGTCTGCGCGGAGACGGACCGACAGGTAGGCGCCGAAGCGCGTCTCCTCCTCGGCCCCGAAGACGCCCCCTCCCGCGAAGTTGCCCAGGCTGTACGCGATGAGCCGGCCACGGTAGAACTCCGCACCCCGGACAACGTGCGGACCGTGCCCGACCACCAGATCGGCCCCGGCGTCGACGGCCGCGTGCGCGAACGCCTGCGGATCGCCCCGGTTCTCCCCGAAGCTGAGCTCGGTCCCCCCGGTGACCGCGTCCGCCTCCGGTCCCTCGGCGCCCATGTGCGCGTGGACGACGACGAGATCGGCCTGCTCCGCCGCCGCGCGCACCACCTGACCGACGTGACGGAGGTCGGTGACCCGGTTGAATCCCCTGTACGGCGCGAAGCCGACCAGGGCCACGGTGGTCTCCCCCACCCTCGTCACGACGACCTCGTTCCGGTCCCCGACGGCGTCCATGCCCTCCGCGCGCAGAACGGCCCTCGTCTCGTCGACGCCCTCCCGGCCGAAGTCGTGACTGTGGTTGTTCGCCTGATTGAGCACGTCGAAGCCGCGCAGCGCCGCAGCGGCATCCGGCTCGCTGCGGAACGCGAGGCAGTGGTCGCTCCCGCCGCACTTGTCGACGCCGGTGTCGGCCGCGATCACCTGCTCGAGGTTGCCGGTGACGATGTCTTCGGTGAACCACGGGCGCACGGCGTCGAAGGTCGATCGTCCGCGATCCACCGGGATCCCGCGCGACGCGTCGTACAGCAGGATGTCGCCGACGGCGCCGATGCTGACCTCGCCCTCGTTGGTGGCGGCGCGGTCGGCGGTCGCGGCCGGCCGGGCGGGAATCGCCGCTGCCGCGCTGACGGCGAGGCCGACCCCCAGCAGTGCCAGCATCGCGACCGGGGTCCGCCAGGGGACTCTGCGAGGCGCGCCGTCGACCGCGGCTCGCCGACGAGGCAGATCCCACAGCCAGGCGAGTCCATCGCGAGCGGTGAGGCGATCGAGGCCGATGCACGCGGCGACGAGACCCGCCGTGAGCACGACCGGGAGCAGGACGGCCGCGAGCAGCTGCACGGCTTGCCCCGCGTCGGACAGGACCCCCCCGAGCGCGGCGTCGGCGAGCGCGAGCAGCGGCATGTGCAGGAGGTAGATCGGCAGGGTCCGGACGCCGAGCGCCTGCAGGCCCCGCCCGACCAGAGGGAGGCCCGCGAGGATCGGGGCGACGGCGAGTCCCATCGCCACCCCGAGGACGGACACCGCCGGCCACACCCCGGGAACGGTCTCCGTACCCGTCACGCGCATGACGGCGTAGGCGGCGAGGTACCCGAGGATCAGGGCCCCGGCGAGTGCTGGTCGCGGACGAGCGGTGAAGCGACGGATGCGCGGTGCGAGGTACGCACCTCCGAGGAAGAAGAAGAGGTTGTAGAGGAGCGATCCGCGGTTGCTCACCACATCGACCAGCCCGGCGGCCACCGCCACCGAGAGGACTCCGGAACCCGCCAGCAGGACGCCGCGCGGCAGTCGCTGCAATCCCTTCGCGACGACGAAGTACAGCGCGAGGGCGTAGAGGTACCAGGTGTTCGGCGGGCTGATCGTCACCCCCTCCACGAACGCGGAGACACTCCTCGGTACGAACGTCGGGAAGTCGGGGAACGCCCACATCGCGGCGGCATGGATGAGGCTCCAGAGGAGATAGAGGTAGAGGAAGCGGCCCACGCGCGGACGGAGCACGGCCGCCCACGGTCGAGCCAACGCTGCGGAGGCGAAGTATCCGGACAGGAACAGGAACAGCGGCATGAGGAACGGCCAGATGAGATCGCTCGCGAGACCCCAGGCTCCGGGAAGGGGGATGCCGAGCCGCCAGTCGACCTGCAGGTAGGTCTTCAGCACGACGTGCCAGAACACCACGAGGACGATCAGCAGCCCCTTCGCGGCATCGCCCCAGGGCGCGCGCGATGTCGTCGCTGCGGTCATGACACCAGCCCACCCCACCGGATGTTGCGAGAGCGTATGCGAATCCGGCGACAGTCCTGCAACATCCCCGTCCGTACGGTCCTTCGCATGACACGCATCAGACACCTCGTCGCCGCCGTGCTCGCCTCGCTCCTGGTCCTCGCGGGCACGACGCCCGCGCTCGCGATCAGCGACGGCAGCGACGCGACGGAGCCCTACCCCTTCATGGGCGCCTACAAGCCCGGCTACCCGAAGACGCCGGGGCCGGGAGGCAACGGCTGCGGCGTCACCCTGATCGACGCGAACTGGGGCCTCACCGCCGCGCACTGCCGCAAGAACAACCTCGTCAGCACGGGAAGGCCGAAGGGATGGACGGTCCAGTTCGGTTCCGCCGACGTGACGGAAGGCGGTGAGGTCGCCACGGTGAGCCGGTTCTTCCGCCTCCCCGGGGGTACCGAGCCCGTGTTCGGTGAAGACCTCATGCTGTTGCGCTTCGACGAGCCGGTGTCGCAGACGCCGATCCCTCTCGCGTCGGCGCGGCCGAAGGTCGGCACGGCGGTGCGTTTTCTCGGTTGGGGTAATGACGCGAGTCCGGGCGAACAATCCCACTACCCGACGATGCTGAAGGAGTTCGACGCGCGAGTCCTCGACAACGCCGACTGCCCTACCATCGAACGAGCCAGCGAGATGTGCGCCGGCGACGGCGACGGCAAGACCGGAAACGCAGACTCCGGGGGGCCGCTGCTCGTCCGCGTGAACGGAGGGTGGGCCCTCGCCGGCATACTCACCGGCAGCGAAGACCAGAACCCGGAGGTCAGCGGCCTCTTCACCGACGTGACCGCGCACGCCGACTGGATCCGGACCGTCATGTCGACGTACGAGTCGATTCCCGATGACGTCGTGCCCCATGACCCCCTCGCCGGCTACCCGGGCGTCGGGCCCTGCGCGTCCTCCATCGTCAGAGCCGCGGCGTCGACGGACGAGGACCATGCCCTCCTCCTCACCAACGGGCACTGCACCCCGGCCGTGGATCCGTCTCGAGACATCCCGCAGCCTGGAGCATTCGAGCTCGACCGATCATCGGACTCCTCGGTCCCGTTCAAGGACGAGAAGGGGTACCTCCTGACCACGTCGAGGACCGAGCGGCTGCTGTTCGCCACCATGACCGGCACCGATCTCGCGCTCTATCGGCTCGACGCCTCCTACGCCGACCTCGAATCGCAGGGCGTCACCGTCCTGGACATCGCCGCCGCGCCGCCGAAGATCGGAGACGTGGTCACCCTGCAGGCGGATGAGGGCTTCACCTGCACCGTCGAGACGGTCGTCCCCACCCTGCGCGAAGGCGAGTATGAGCTCTACGACTCGCTGCGACTGGCGAAGGACGAGGACTGCGAGACCTACCACGGCACCTCCGGGGCAGCCCTCGTCGCCGCCGACGGGAAGACCATCGTCGGGGTGAACAGTTCGAGCAACACCGACGGGGAGAAGTGCACGGAGGACAACCCGTGCGAGGTGGGGGCGGACGGGAAGATCAGCGTCCACACCGATCAGGCCTATGCCCGTCAGGTCACCGTGCTGAACGACTGCATCGCGGCCGGTTCGGTGTTCGACGCGGACGCTCCCGGGTGCACCCTCGCCGCCGCTGCCCGTGGCGAGGAGCCGCTGAACGTCCCGCTCCTCGTCGGCGGTGCGGTGTTCGGCCTCGGCATCGTGGCGTTGGCGTGGGCGCTCGTCGCGCAGCGTCGACGGAGGCATCACCTCATCGACCAGACCACGGAATCAGGCAGCACCCCCGCCGCCTGACCCGCGTCCGGACGCAGAAACGCCCCCTGTCCCGGAGGACAGGGGGCGTTCTGTTCGACAGGCAGGGCCCGTCGGGTGCCTTACTTGGCGGCGACGACCTGCAGCGTGATGACGGCAGTGACGTCCTCGTGCAGACGCACGGTCGCCTCGTGCTCACCGGTCGCCTTGATGGGCGAGGTGATGTGCACCTTGCGCTTGTCGATCGAGCCGAGGCCCGCAGCCGTGACGGCCTCTGCGACGTCGGCGGTCTTCACCGAGCCGAACAGACGGCCTTCCTTGCCGGCCTTCACCGCGAGGCGCACCTTGGTGCCCTCGAGGGTGTTCTTCAGGGCCACAGCCTCGTCGCGGTCGTGGATCGCGCGTGCCTGACGCGCGGCCTGGATCGATGCGACCTGCTTTTCGCCACCGCGGGTCCACGCCGTAGCGAAGCCCTGCGGGATGAGGAAGTTGCGGGCGTACCCGTTCTTGACCTCGACCACGTCACCGGCGCTACCGAGCCCGGCGACCTCGTTCGTGAGAATCAGCTTTGCCATCTCGATACCCCTTACCGGCCGGCGCCAGCGTAGGGCAGGAGCGCCATTTCGCGCGCGTTCTTGATCGCCGTGGCGATCAGACGCTGCTCCTGCACCGAGACACCGGTGATACGACGGGCGCGGATCTTGCCGCGCTCCGAGACGAACTTGCGAAGGGTGGCGACATCCTTGTAATCGATGACACCGACCCGGATGGACTTCGCGGGAGCGGTGGGCTTGCCACCCTTCCGCGGCTTGCGGCGGTCGCCGCTCGACTTTCCAGCCATAGTTTTTCCTTAGTGATGAGCGGGGTGCGGCCCTTCGACGAGCTCAGGGACCCACCCGTGAAGAAGTGTTTTCAGAAGGGGGTGTCGTCGCCGAAGCTGCCCGGAGTGCTCCAGGCGTCGGCGCTGGTCGACGAGCCGGGTGTGGACCACGGCTCCTCCGACACCTGCTGCTGCTGCGCGGGACGGGACTGTCCCCCGCCGCCACCGCCCGAGGCCGCACGGGTGACCTGCGCGGTCGCGTACCGCAGCGAGGGGCCGATCTCGTCGACCTCCAGCTCGATCGCGGTGCGCTGGTTGCCCTCGCGGTCCTGGTAGGAACGCTGGCGCAGACGACCCTGCGCGATCACGCGCATGCCCTTGGTGAGCGAGCCCGCCACGTGCTCGGCGAACTCACGCCACACCGAGGCGCGGAGGAACAGCGCTTCGCCGTCCTTCCACTCGTTCGCGGCACGGTCGAAGTTGCGAGGCGTCGATGCGATGGTGAAGTTCGCCACCGGCAGCCCGTTCTGCGTGTAGCGCAGCTCGGGGTCGGCGGTGAGGTTGCCCACCACGGTGATGACGGTTTCGCCGGCCATGAGACTTAGGCCTTCGCAGCCTTGGCGGCCTTGCGGGCAGCCTTCTCTTCGGAGCGCTTGGCCTCGGAAGCGATCATCGCCTGAGCCTCTTCAGCGCGGAGCACCTTGGTGCGCATGATCTGCTCGTTCAGCTTGAGCTGACGGTCGAGCTCCTGCGTGGCGGCGCTGGTCGCGGTGAAGTTGACGACGGCGTAGATGCCCTCGGTCTTCTTCTGGATCTCGTAGGCGAGACGGCGCTTGCCCCAGATGTCGACGTTCTCGATAGAGCCACCATCGTTGGTGATGACCTTCAGGAACTTGTCGAGCGTCGGGGCGACCTGGCGCTCGTCGATCTCGGGGGTCAGAATGACCATGAGTTCGTACTGGTGCGTCACTTACCCACCTCCTTCGGACTAGAACGGCTCTCGGGGCTTTCCCGGGAGCAGGAGGGTGTGTGCACGTGCCCGCCCGTGGAATCCCGAATGGACGCCGCAAGGCAGACAACCTCGACAGTCTAGCGGAGTTTCCTCGGAACCGCCTCCCGCACATCCGCTCGGTCCTTGGCATGCTGGAGGGCGTGCCTGGTGACGGTCATCAGCACGTGACCTGGAGGGGGGCGCCATGCGCGTCAACAAGTGGGGGGTCGGCGTCGTGCTCGCCGCCGCCGTCATGCTCACCGGATGCTCGGCGGGAGCGTCGGACAAGCCGGCCGAGTCGAAGCCGAGCGGGGCCGCGTCGCAGGAGGCCGAAGCGCCGTCCACCGACTGCCCCGAGCTCACCGACGGCGCCACCGTCGACGGCTCTGCCCTCGGCGCCTGCATCGCCGAGGCCATGACCGACACTGCCGGCTACGCCGCCAAGACCGTCGTGATGGGCATGGAGTCCACCACGCGCTTCAACCCGTCCGAGAAGGCGCTGGAGTCGCTCTCCCCGATGGGCTCGATCGTCGCGATCGGCGACGACGTCTGGGTGAAGTCGCCGTCGAGCGACTGGCAGACCGCCGACCCGTCGTCGAGCGACCCGATCATCGCGGGCCTCAGCACCACCGCGAAGGACGTCACCGCGATGGACCCCGCCGAGACGGCGAAGGCCATCACGGGTGACTTCACCGTGACCGGCACCGGCGAGCGCCTCGGCCAGAAGGTCTACCTCGTCAGCGGCACCGTCGAGCAGGCGGGCACGCCCGTCGAGGTCGTGTTCGAGGTCACCGAGGACTACGTCAACCTCGCCTCGACCAGCTCCGCGACCGTCCAGGGGCAGTCGGTCGACGTCGCGCTCGAGATCACCGAGTGGGACGTGAAGCAGGACATCGTCGCGCCGCTCTGATCGCACGAGACACGCGAAGGGCCGGGGTGCATGCTCCGGCCCTTCGCCGTATCAGGCCTCAGTAGGCGACGGGAGGCACCTCGGCCCAGACCGCGCGGTCGTCGGCGGAGGGGGCATCGGGGATGCGGCCGGTGCCGTCCGGCTCCGGGATCGCGGCGAGCAGCGCCTGCGTGTAGGGGTGCCGCGGCGCCGCCCAGAGCTCAGCGGTCGGCCCTGATTCGAGCACCCTCCCGCCGAACATCACGAACGTGCGGTCGGCGATGCGGCGCACGACGGCGAGATCGTGGGAGATGAAGAGCATCCCGGCGCCGGACTCGGCCACGAGGTCGCGCATGAGCCCCGCGACACTCGTCTGGGTGGACGCGTCGAGCGCGGAGATCGGCTCATCGGCGACGAGCAGCGAGGGCCGCGCGGCGAGCGCTCGGGCGATCGCGATGCGCTGCTTCTGGCCACCGGAGAACTGATGCGGGAAGCGGGTGCGCACCTCAGCGGGCAGTCCGACCCGCTCCAGCCACTCCTCCACGGTGGAACCGGCGGCACCGCGCGCGCGGGCGGTCGCGATGCCGTCGGAGATCTGGTCGCCGATCCGCCGGCGCGGGTTCAGCGAGGTCGCCGGGTCCTGGAAGACCATCTGGATGCCCGTGAGCGCCGTGTCACGACGACGGATCCCCAGCGGCGCGACGGGGGCTCCGCGGAACGACACCGTCCCGCCGGCGGTCTTCTCGATGCCGACGACAGCGCGGGCCAGGCTCGACTTGCCGCTGCCGGACTCGCCCACGAGGGCGACCGTCTCTCCCGCCGCGACACTCAGCGAGACGCCGTTCACCGCGATCACGGGCGGGGTGCCCGGATACCGCACCACCACGTCGCGCGCGTCGAGGACGCTGACCTCACTCATCCGCGGCCTCCTCCGGGCTCTCATCGATGCGCGATCCCGGCAGGGCCGCGAGCAGCATGCGGGTGTACTCGTGCTGCGGAGCGCGGAACAGCGTCTCCCGGTCGGCGAGCTCCACGATGCGACCGTCCTTCATGACGGCGACCGTGTCGGCGATCGCGCTCATCACGCCCAGGTCGTGGGTCACGAGCAGGACGGCGAGGTTCCGCTCGATCGCGAGGTCGCGCAGCAGCTTCAGGATGCCGGCCTGCACCGTCACGTCGAGGGCGGTCGTCGGCTCGTCCGCGAGCAGCACCTCCGGATCGCACGCGAGGGCGCACGCGATCGCGATGCGCTGCCGCTGGCCGCCGGAGAACTGGTGCGGATACCGCTTCAACGCCTCGGCCGGATTCGGCACCTGCACGGTCTGGAGCAGCTCCACCGCCCGCTCGCGCGCAGCGGCGCCCTTGAGCCCGAGATGCACGCGCATGTGATCGGTGAGCTGCCGACCGACCGGAAGCTGCGGGTGCAGCGAGGCCGACGGATCCTGGAAGACCATCGCGATGCGCTTCCCGCGGATGCGGTTGAGCCCCCGGCGGTTGCGACCGACGAGCTCCTCCCCCGCGAGCAGGATCGAGCCGCCGGTCTTCGCCTGTCGCGGCAGCAGGCCGAGCACGGCGAGGGAGGTGAGCGTCTTGCCGGAGCCGGACTCCCCCGCGAGGCCGTGGATGCGCCCCGGTTCGAGTTCCAGGGACACGCCCTTGACCAGCGGACGGCCGATGTCGATCGTGAGGTCGCGGATGCTCAGCGTCGCCGTGCTGTGCGCGGTCATAAGGGCACCCCCGTCGCGGAAGCCGTGTGCTCCGCCTGCTTCTCGTGGGCGATCTCGGCGGTCGGGTCGAGCACGTCGCGCATCGCGTCTCCGAGGAAGTTGAACGCGAGCACCACCGTGAGGATCGCGAGACCGGGGAAGACTCCGAGCCACCAGGCGTCGAAGTTCTGCATCGCACCGGAGATCATCGACCCCCACTCGGCCGTCGGCGGCTGCGCCCCCAGGCCGAGGAAGGAGAGGCCGGAGAGCAGCAGGATCGCCGCCCCGATGTCGAGTGTCGCGAGCACCAGGACCGGGCCGGCGATGTTCGGGAGGATGTCGACGAACAGGGTGCGCACCGGCGAGTGTCCGAGCAGGCGGCCCGCGATCACGTAGTTCTGTCCGCGGAGACCGAGCACGATGCTGCGGGTGACGCGGGCGTACTGCGGCCACGAGACCACGATCGCGGCGATGACGGCGTTGAACAGCGAGGGGCCGAGCGAGGCCGCGACCACCATCGCGAGGATCACGGTCGGGAACGCCATGAACAGGTCCGTGATGCGCATGAGCGTCTCGTCGACGGCGCGCCCGAAGTACCCGGCGACCGCGCCGACGAGGGTGCCGATGATGAGGGCGGCGATCACGAGCATGAGCGCGAGCGGCAGACTCACCGTCGCGCCGGTCATCAATCGGGAGAAGATGTCGCGGCCGTTGCCGTCGGTGCCGAGGATCGTGTCGATGCCCGGCGACTGCAGACGGGGCAGCACCTGCGCGTTCGGCGGGTAGGGCACCCACCACTGCGCGGTGAAGGCGACGATGATCCACGCACCGGCGATGACGGTGCCGATGATGCCGAGCGGGGTGCGCCAGGCGCGCGGCCAGCGGAAGCGGAAGCGTCCGGCGGGGGTCGCTGCGGCGATGCGGCTCATGCGATCCTCACTCTCGGGTCGAGCACGCCGTAGAGCAGGTCCACGATGAAGTTGATGAGGAGGTAGATGACACCGACCACGAGACCGACACCCATGATGCCGGGCAGGTCGAGATTGGCGGCGGAGTTGTAGGCGTACGTGCCCAGCCCCGGCCAGGCGAACACCGACTCGACGAGCACCGTTCCGGAGAGCAGGGCTCCGAAGGCCACGCCGACCACCGTCAGGATCGGCAGCGAGGCACCCCGGAGCACGTAGTCGAGGATGACGCGCATGGCCGGCAGGCCCTTGGCACGGGCCGCGCGCACGTAGTCGCTGCCGAGGACCTCGAGCACCGAGGTGCGGATGAAGCGGGTGAGCAGTCCGATGGTCACGAGCGAGAGCACCATAACCGGCAGCGCGAGGTGCGCGAGGGCGTCGAAGAAGCCCACCGCGTCGCCGTTGAGGAGGTAGTCGACCGTGTAGAGCCCGGTCACACGGGGCGGCGGGGTGATCGACGGCGAGATGCGTCCGGAGCCCGGCGCGATGCGCAGCTCCAGGAAGAACACGTAGAAGCTGACCAGCGCGAGCCAGAAGGTCGGGACGCTGAGCCCGACGAGCGTGACGACGCGGATGACCTGGTCGGTGACGAGTCCGCGGCGGTAGGCGGCGAGCGTGCCGAGCACGACGCTGACCGCGAGGCTGACGATGATCGCGCTGATCGCGATCTCGATCGTCGCGGGCACGGCGGTGGCGAGGTCGCTGGTGACCGGGCGTCCGGTCACCAGCGACGTGCCGAGGTCCCCGCGGAGCAGGTTCCCCATATAGATGAAGTACTGCACGAACAGTGGCTGGTCGAGACCGTTCGCCGTGATGAACGCCTCGCGCGTCGCGGGGTTCTGCGACGCGCCCTCGCCGAGCGCGGCCGAGACCGGGTCTCCCGGCACCAGGTTGGTGAGCGCGAACGTGACGATGGTCACGCCCACCAACAGGAGCAGGGAGGTCCCGGCCCGCCGCAGCAGGTACCCGACGAGAGGCGAGCGGCGCCGCTGCGCCTGCCTCTGCACGGCCACTGTCGTCATGAGTCGTCCGATCAGCCGGCGGGCGTGATCTCGGCGATGTCCATCTCCCACACGGAGTTGTAGACGGCGCCGGACACGCTGGAGGCGGAGGAGATGTTGCGACCGGGGACGATCAGCGGCACGAACGGGCCCTCGGCCTGCATGGCCTCGGCGAACTCCGTGAAGGCCTCGGTGCGCTGCTCGGCGTCGGTCGCGGCGGCCGCACCGGCGGCGATGCCCGCGATCTCCGGGTTGGCCTCGGCCGCCCAGCCGGCGCGGAGGCCGACCTTCAGACCCGGGGCGAAGGGCAGGAAGTTCGCGGAGTCGGCGTAGTCCGGACCCCAGAACCACAGGCCGAAGCCCTCGGTGCCGTTGACGTACGCGTCGAGCTCGGTCGCGAACGGTGCAGGAGCGAGGTCGACGGCGATGCCGGCGTCCTCGAGCTGCGCCTGGATGCGCTCCGCGAGCGGGGTGAACTCCACGCCGCCCACCGGGTAGTCGTTCGGGAACTGGAGCTTGAGGGTCTGACCGGTGTAGCCGGCCTCCTCCAGCGCGGCCTTCGCCTTGTCGAGGTCCTGCTCCACGCCGCTGTCGAGGGCACCCTCGAACCCGGGCGGGATGACGCCGGTCGCCTGCACGGCACCCGCGCCCGCGAGCTCGAGCAGCGCGTCGTAGTCGAGCGCGTAGCGGATGGCCTCCGCGATCTTCACGTTCGCGAGGTCACCGCCGGCCTCGCCCTGGTTGAGCAGCAGGAAGATGGTCTGACCGGAAGGGACCGAGTCGACGCTGATGTCGTCGCCGAGGCCCGCGACCTGGTCGCCGTTGAGGTCCATCGCGACCATCGAGTCGCCGCCCTTGAGGTTGGCGAGCTGGGTCGCGCTCTCCGAGACGTTGCGCACGACGACGCGGCTGTAGGCCGACTCCTCGTCGCCGTTGTACTCGTCGTTGCGGGTGAGGATGACCTGCGAGCTGAGGTCGAGCGTGTCCAGCACGAAGGGGCCGGATCCGGCGGACTCGCCGTCGAGGAAGCCCTGGGCGCTGTCGGAGCCGTCGGTGGTCCCGCCGTTCTCCATGACGACGTCGGCGTTGACGATGCCGAGCGCCGGGTTCGCGAGGATCGCGGGGAGCTGCAGCAGCGGGGTCTCCGAGGTGAACCGGATGGTCTTGTCGTCGACCTCCTCGATCGTCAGGCCGCCGAGCAGGAAGTTGGGCTTGGCGTCTGCCATGCCCTGGATGCGCTGCAGCGAGAACACGACGTCCTTCGCCTCGATGGGCGAGCCGTCGGAGAACACGCGGTCGCCGTCGAGCGTGAAGGTGAACTCGGTCGCCTCGTCGTTCTGCTCCCACGACGCCAGGCCAGGGACCGGAGTGGAGACGTCGGAGCCCTCGAAGTCGACGAGGGTCTCGTACAGCGCCTTCGCGATCATGTTGCCGGTCGGGTCGTAGGTGTGACCCGGGTCGGTCGTCTCGATCGAGAACGCGGTGTCGATGACGAGGGAGTCGGAGCCCTGGGACGACTCGGAGTTGTTCGCCGAGTTCCCTCCCGAGCAACCTGCGAGCGCCAGGAGCGCGACGGCTCCGAGCGCGATGACCGGCGTGATACGGCGTGACGACATCAGGGCCTCCAAGGGCGAGGAGTACATTCGGGTCCGGTCGCCACCGATGTGGACGACCGGGGATCAGATTCGCATCATATGCGACGATGTGTCCAGCAAGTGCGCGTCACACAGGCACGCATTGTCGAGAACCTCGGATGTGAGGAGCAATATGTCCAGCAAGGACGCGGATCCGTCGAAGCAATCTGGACGAAGTGCCGCCCCTTTGGATGAGACGGCGTACAGAATCCTCGATGTGCTGCGCGATAACGGTCGCGTCTCGATCGCCGCGCTGGCCGAGAAGGTCGGCATCTCGCGGGCCAGCGCCTACACGCGGGTCGAGTCGCTCGTGCACGACGGCGTCATCACCGGATTCAGCGCGCGCGTGGATCAGGCGAAGGCCGGGCTGTCGATCGGGGCGCTCGTCTTCGTCACGGTGATGCCGCAGGCCTGGGCCTCGTTCCGGGAGCGCATCATCGAGATGCCGGACGTGGAGTGGTGCGCGATCACGACCGGGGAGCACGACGCGATGCTGCTCATCCGCGCCGTCGACGTGAGCGGCGTGCACGAGTTCTCGACGGGGGTCATCGCGCAGCTTCCGGAGGTGCGGACGGTGGTCAGCGTCGTCGTGCTCGACGAAGTGATCCGGCGGCCCTACCTGCTGCCCGGCGACCTGCCGGAGCGGCAGACCGAGGTCCCGCTGGGGATGACCCGGTGGACGCCGGCCTCCCCCGGTCGGGATGCGCTCCCGCCGCGCTGAGGTCAGGCGGCCGGGATCTCCTCGACGACGCTCAGCTGCGGGAGACCGTGCATCTCGTAGTGCTCGACCAGACGGATGCGGCCGTCGTCGGTGAGCTCCAGCTCGCTCTCGCCGTCCCCGGTGACGACGGTGCCGTCGGCCTTGAGCACGTGGACGAACGAGACCCAGATCGTGTCGCCGGTACGCGTGCCCACGAACTTCCCGAAGGTGACCGTGTCGCCCTCGTAGCCGCCCCAGATCGCGCCGTCGCGTTCGAAGTACTCGAAGACGCTGGGGGCGTCGGGGTCGACGGCGGAGGTCGTGGACGAGACCATGCGGAAGCGTCGGCCGTCGAGGGAGGGGAGGATCGCGGTGGCAGTCACCCCTCGATTATGAGGGATCGACGGCCGCGGCTCGCGTCGTCGGACACGGCCGGTACCGTGGTCGCATGGAGTGGATCGCTGACCCCGGCGTCGGCGCGTGGCTGCGCGAGACCCTCGACGACGGTCTGGGCAGCATGCACGCGGTCGTCCCCCGCGGCTTCCCCGCGTACGCCCGGGTCTTCCATCCCGCCACCGTGCGGGAGAGTCCCACGGCAGCGGATTCCGAGGTACGCGTCAGCTGGGCGCAGACCGCCGCCACCTTCGGCACGACGATGCACGCGGAGGCGCAGTGGCACCGGATCGTGCGGACTCCCGTCGACGCCGATTGGCGGACCCGCATCGCTCCGGACGGCCGCGAGTTCACGGCGCCGCTCGAGGGTGCGCTCGACAGCGACCTCGTGTCGATCCTGGCCGGGCACCTCGCCGCCCACACCGCGACCCCGGACGACGGGGTCGTCGCGCTCTGGGACGGGTTCGGCGCCCTCGTCGGGTTCTTCGGCGACGGCCCGTCCCGCGCGTTCCTCACGTTCAGCGACGACCCGAACCATCAGGCGATGCTCGACCGGAGCATCCACGACCCGTTCAACAACGTCTTCCGGAAGCCCACCTGGCAGGACGGCATCCTCTCGCGGGAGATCTCCGAAGGGCCGCGGCTGCAGCTCCCCGGGCGCGGCTACGTGCTGTTCTCCGGCGGCGCCAGGGACTTCATCGATCCGGCCTGGGTGCTCGGCGTGCCGTGGCGCGACCGGGTGGGCGAGGAGCACGGCTTCCCGCCCTCCGCGCAGAGCCCGAACATCCTGTGGCCGAAGGATCGCACGTGGGTGATGGTCTCGGAGATCGACTACGACTCCACGATCGTCGCGGGCTCGCCCGACCTCGTCCGCGCGATCTGCACGGACGAACGTCTGGAGGCGAAGGCGCTTCGCGAGGGCGCCGACCTCACCTGGGACGCCGACGAGGTCAACCGATGACGTCTCCGCAGGCGTCGGCGTCGTTCGACGCGCGTCCCCTCACCGATCCGGTCGACCCGGCCGCCGTCCGCGCCTTCACGGCGGAGCTCCGGTCCCGGCGGACGACCGGCATGGCGGTGTCGTCGATCATCGCCGTCGTAGCCGTGGCGATCGCCGGAGTCGTGCTGCTCCCGATCCTCGCCTCCGTGGTGGTGGCGCTGGCAGCGGGCAGTGGGTCCCCCGCCTCCGCGGCGATCCCGCTCGTCCTCCTGCTCCTGGTGGCGGCGGGAGTGGGTGTGCTCGTCTGGATGGGCGTCCGCAACGCGCGCACCGCTCGGTACCGCCTGCACCGGTTCGCGCAGGCCAACGGCATGACGTACGAGCCCCGCGTGGACGATCCGCCGCTCCCCGGAATGATCTTCCACCTCGGCCGTTCGCGCCTGGCCACCGACCTCGTCCGCGGAACCCACCCGCGGTTCGTGGAGTTCGGCAACTACCAGTACACGGTGCAGTCCGGGAAGAACTCGACGACGTATCGCTGGGGCTACGTCGCCGTGAAGCTGGATGTGCCCCTGCCGAACATCGTGCTCGACGCGAAGGGCAACAACGGCTTCGGCTCCAACCTGCCGGCGTCGTTCCAGCGGGCGCAGCGTCTGTCGCTCGAGGGCGACTTCGATCAGCACTTCACCCTGTACTGCCCCGAAGGCTACGAGCAGGACGCGCTCTACCTCTTCACGCCCGACATCATGGCGCGCTTCATCGACAACGCCGCGCAGCTCGACGTCGAGATCGTCGACGACTGGCTGTTCCTCTACACGCCCCGCCGGGCCTCCACACTCGATCCGGCGACGTGGGCCTGGCTGTTCGGAACGGTGGGCGCGTTGCTGACCAAGCTCGACCAGTGGGCGCGGTGGCGCGACGACCGCCTCGCTGCCGCGGCGGCGCCCGGGGGCCACGCGCTCCCGTTCGCTCCGCCGGCGGGGATGATCACCCCACCGCCGGGGGTCGCGCCGCAGGGTCGGCGCCTCAAGCGCACGGGCACGTGGGTGCCGATCCTCGTGGTGATCGGCTTCGCGGTCTTCTGGATGCTCAGCCGCTGGAACTGACGACGAGTCCGATGTGGGGGTGGGTGTCGTTCTGGGGAACCGACGCCCACCCCATCCCCCCTCGGGATCGAAAGGAATTCGACGTTCCCTCCGCATTGACGGTTCGACCGTCCCGCCCGTGGTCAGCTGGGGACTGACGCTGCGTGGCGATACCCGGATGGTATACCGGCGGACGTTGCACCCGGTTGCGTTCATGCGCGGGAATGCACTTTCCCGCGCGGCAGTCAGCGGTGCATCGCGCTGTCTGGTGCGGCCCGAGTGGCCTCCCCCGCCAGGACCGCGTCGAGCGTCTGCCAGGCGTCCGCAGCGCGCATCGCCTCTCCGACCTGCCGTGCGCGGTCGCGGAACGCCGGCTCGGCCAGCACCCGGTGCACGGCCGCGACGACCTGTCCCGGCTTCGGCGCATTCGTCCGCAGGTTGATGCCCACGCCGGTCCACCCGACTCGGGCGGAGACCTCGACCTTGTCCTCCGTCTGACCCGCGACCACCAGCGGGACACCCTGGGCCAGGGCCTGCTGCACCCCGCCGAAGCCGCCGTTGGTGACGAACACGTCGATCTCCGGCAGCAGCCGGTCGTAGGGCAGGTACTCGGCGACCCGGACGTTCGCCGGCAGCTCCGCCGGGAGCGCGACGACAGGACGGCCGCCGGTGGATACCACCACGAGGGCGTCGGTCGCGGCGAGCCCGGCGATCGTGGGAAGCACGAGCTGACCGAAGTCCGCGTTGGCGATGGTGCCCTGACTGACGTGGATCACGGGCCGCCGACCGTCAAGGTCGGACCACCAGTCCGGCAGCGGTGCCGTCGACGGCGCGGCCGGAAGGGGCCCGGCGAAATGCACGGACGCCGGGAGGTCGGACCGTGGGTATTCGAACGCGGAAACCGAGAACTGCACGTACGCGTCGGCGCGGCCCGCCCAGTCGAGCACGAATCCGCCGAGATCGCGGCCGACGACCTCGCGCGCCATGGCATCGGCCTCCCTCTGCACGCCCCCGAAGATCACGCGCTCCGCCACCAGACGCAGGAAGGCGTTGCGCACGCGTCCGAACGGCCCGGGCATCGGCGTGACTCCGAGCCCGAACGGGGCCGTGTCGACGCTGCGAGCGCCGAGCGGGAAGATCCCGAGGACCACGACCGGGGGCCGCTCGGCCTTCCGCAACCGCTGCAGCAGCGCAGCACCGACGAACAGCGGTTCGGTGAGGACCGCGTCGATGCGGTTCCGCGCCAGCTCGACGCGCACGGCCTCGAGCTGAGCCCGACCCGGGCGGATGAAGAGGGTGCTCATATCAAAACGGAGCGCGGCCGCCCCGGTGAGACCTTCGCGCTCGGGGAACGCGCCGTTCGCGTCGTCGAGATCGACGTCGGCCTCCGCGGGCAGCGGGCGGAACAGCGCACCGGCCGCTGTCACCCGCTCCTCGTATCGGCTGCTCGTGAGGAAGAGGACCTCGTGCCCGCCCGCGACCAGGTGCCTGGCGACCTGCAGCAGCGGGAGCACGTGCCCGTGAGCGGGAGTGCAGGTGAGGAGGTAACGGGACATGGCGGCTCTCTCGATAGGGTTGGTTGTACCGTTGAAGTATTCATCACCCTTTGAGGAAAGTCAATGACGTCGAGTGTGCGCCCCTACCGCTCCGCCCTGCGGACCCGCCAGGCCGAGGAGACCCGTGCGCGCATCGTCGCGGCGGCCGCCCGCCTGTTCGCCGCGCAGGGATACCAGGCGACGACGATCTCCGCGATCGCCAGGGAGGCCGGGGTGTCCGCGGAGACGGTGAAGACCACGGCGGCGAAGGCGGAACTGCTCATCGCCGCCTTCGAGGTCACCTTCTCCGGCTCGGAAGCCGCCGAGACCCTCGCCGACACCGAGGCCGGTTCGGGACTGACGGCCCTGCCCGACGACGTCTTCCTGGACGCCGTCATCACGCAGATCGGCGCCGCGAACGAGCGCGGGCATGCCCTCTGGACGGTCCTCCTGGGCGCGGCGCTCTCCGACCCGGTCGTCGATGCCGCCCTGCAGCGCATCCTCGCGAACCGGGCGGCGGACTACCGGGGGTTCGCGGCGGAACTGCAGCGCCGGGGCATCGTCGCCTCCGACCTCGACGGCGACACCCTCGCCGACGTGCTCTCGTTCCTGCTCTCGCCCGAGAGCCACCAGCAGCTCGTCGTGCAGTCCGGCTGGTCGCCGGACCGCTACCGCTCCTGGCTGCGGAGTGCTGTGCTCGCCGCGGCCTCTCCGTCGGCGTGACGACGAGGTCGGCGAGGACATTCGTTGACCGATTCGTCAACCAACGCGTAACGTGCTACTCATGCGCATCAAGACACCGACCGCCAAGGTCGGGTATCTGCTCGTCGTCATCGTCGGGATCGTGCTCACCGTCGTACCGCTCACGGTCCTCAGGTTCGAACTCGGATTCGTGTGGGCCACCGTGGTTATCGTGGCGGCCGTCGTCGTGGCGGCACGAACGTTCCGTAGCCCCGGAGAGTCGGACGCCCCACGCCCCTGGTGAAAGATGACCAGCACACGAGGGAGCGGAATCCTCCTCAGCGCAATGTTCTTGATCCAAGGGATCATGGCCTCCTTCGGAGCATTCGCTTCACCGAGTCCGGTGCTGGCCGTGATCGGTGGCCTGGTGGCGCTCGCAGTGGCAGCTCTCTACCTGAACTCCGCAGTCCGGGTCCAGGGCACTCGGGTGCCGTCGCTGCCAGAGAGCTCCAGGCCGAAGCTCTCCCCCTGACAGGTGCTCGACGGGGCGGGCTGAGCGCGGGTCAGAGCAGCTCGGCCACGAGGGTCTCGATGCGGCCGCGGATATCGTCGCGGATCGGCCGGACGGCATCGATTCCCTGACCGGCGGGGTCATCGAGCACCCAGTCCTCATAGCGCTTGCCGGGGAAGAACGGGCACGCGTCACCGCAGCCCATCGTGATCACGACGTCCGACGCCTGCACGGCCTCGGTCGTGAGCACCTTCGGCTGCTCGGCCGTGATGTCGATGCCGAGCTCCCCCATCGCCGCCACCGCGACGGGGTTGATCTCGGCAGCGGGCATCGACCCGGCGGAGCGCACCTCGATGCGGTCGCCGGCGAGGTGCCGGAGGAAGCCGGCGGCCATCTGCGAGCGCCCCGCGTTGTGCACGCAGACGAAGAGGACGGAGGGTCGGTGTGGTGCGTTCACGATGGGGCCAGCGTATCCCGCTCGAGTCGCTTGATTAGCTGCATCTCCGGCCGAAATGGGACCAATCGGGCGATTCGAAGGCCCTCAGGCCAGGCTGAGGCCCGCCAGCTCGGCGGGGTCGAGCATTCGCGACCGGATGAGGAAGCGCATCCCCGTGGGGCCCTCGACGCTGAACCCGGCGCCGCGCCCCGGCACGACATCGATGGTGAGGTGCGTGAACTTCCAGTACTCGAACTGCGAGGCCGACATGTAGACCTCGACCGGATCGTCGAGCCCGACGTCGAGGGTGCCGAGGAGCACGTCGCCGGGACCGGTGAGGAACATCCCCACGGGGTAGCACATGGGGGCGGAGCCGTCGCAGCAGCCGCCGGACTGGTGGAACATGAGCGGCCCGTGCTGCGCGGTGAGTTCGCGGACGAGCGCGGCGGCGGGGTCGGTCACCGCGACGCGGGCGGGCGTGGTCTGACTGGCCATGGGACTCCTTCCGGAATGCCGAGTGCCGGACGGCGCGGCGAGCGCCGCCCGACACCCGGGCTCGGGCGGATCAGAAGAAGCCCATCGGGCCCTCCGCGTACGAGACGAGGAGGTTCTTCGTCTGCTGGTAGTGGTCGAGCATCATCTTGTGGTTCTCGCGGCCCACCCCCGACTGCTTGTACCCGCCGAACGCGGCATGCGCCGGGTACTGGTGGTAGGTGTTCGTCCACACGCGACCAGCCTCGATCGCCCGGCCCGCGCGGTACGCGGTGTCGCCGCTGCGACTCCACACACCGGCCCCCAACCCGTACAGGGTGTCGTTCGCGATCGAGATCGCGTCGTTGAAGTCGTCGAACGAGGTGACCGAGAGCACCGGACCGAAGATCTCCTCCTGGAAGATCCGCATGTCGTTCGTCCCCTCGAACACGGTCGGCTGCACGTAGAAGCCCTCGCTGAGGTCGCCGCCGAGGTCGGCGCGCTCGCCTCCCGTGAGCAGCCGGGCCCCGCCCTGCTTGCCGATGTCGATGTAGCTGAGGATCTTCTCCAGCTGATCGTTCGAGGCCTGCGCGCCGATCATCGTCGCAGGGTCGAGCGGATTGCCCTGCACGACCTTCTCCACACGCTCGAGGCCGTCGGCGAGGAAGCCGTCGTAGATCGAGCGCTGGATGAGGGCGCGTGACGGGCAGGTGCAGACCTCGCCCTGGTTGAGCGCGAACATCGTGAAGCCTTCGAGCGCCTTGTCGTAGAACGGGTCGCTCGTGGAGCGGGCGACGTCCTCGAAGAAGACGTTCGGGCTCTTGCCGCCGAGCTCCAGGGTGACCGGGATGAGGTTCTGCGAGGCGTACTGCATGATGAGGCGGCCGGTCGTGGTCTCGCCGGTGAAGGCGACCTTGCGGATGCGCTTGTGCTGCGCGAGCGGCGCGCCAGCCTCGATCCCGAAGCCGTTCACGATGTTCACGACCCCGGCCGGCAGCAGGTCGCCGATGATGTCGAACAGGAACAGGATCGACGCGGGGGTCTGCTCCGCAGGCTTGATGACGATGCAGTTGCCCGCGGCGAGCGCCGGCGCCAGCTTCCACACGGCCATGAGGATCGGGAAGTTCCAGGGGATGATCTGCCCGACCACGCCGAGCGGCTCATGGAAGTGGTACGCGACGGTGTTCTCGTCGAGCTGGCTGATGCCGCCCTCCTGCGCGCGGAGCACCCCCGCGAAGTAGCGGAAGTGGTCGATCGCGAGCGGGATGTCGGCGGCGAGGGTCTCCCGCACGGGCTTGCCGTTCTCCCACGTCTCCGCGACCGCGATCTCCTCGAGGTGCTGCTCCATCCGGTCGGCGATGCGGTTCAGGATCACGGAGCGCTCCGCGGGGCTGGTCTTGCCCCAGGCGCTGAAGGCCTTCCAGGCGACGTCGACGGCGCGGTCGATGTCCTCGACGGTGCCGCGGCCGACCTCGGTGAAGGGCTTGCCGTTGACGGGACTGATGTTCTCGAAGTACTGGCCCTTGGCGGGCTCGACGAACTCGCCGCCGATGTAGTGACCGTAGCGGGGCCGGTAGTTCGCGACCGCTCCGGGCTGTCCGGGGGCGGCGTAGGCGAGGGACACGTCTTCTTCGACGATGGTCATGGGGTCTCCTTCGACGGGGGCGCCGCGGCGTCGATGCCGCGGTGTTCCCTCGACGCTAGGCCGCTCCCCGTTGCACTCCCGATGCGCAACGTTGCAGCCGGTTGCGCCCCGTTCGAATCGCTCACCTGGCTGCATCCGCGGCCGAAATGGCACCAATCGGGCGATTCGAATCAGCCGAGGCGCTCGATCCGCGTCACGAGACCGGCACGACGCGGCGAGCGCGCCGGCAGCATCTCCAGCGCGAGCCGCAGCACCTCCGCGTCCTCGCTCCCCTCGGGGGTGTCCGCATAGGCGAGCAGCACGTCCAGACTCGCCCCCGACAGCATCACCTCCCGCAGCGCCGCACGGACCGAATCGCGGAACTCCTCGACGCCGGGCGAAGTCGAATCCGGCAGCACCGGCCCCCGGTAGGCCGTCAGCGCGACCCGGTGGGCGCCGCGATCAAGGAGGGATAGCACGTCCTGAGCATCGGTCTCCAGCGGCACTGGAAGGCGATACGGGCGGGACTCCGGCACGAGATCCGGGGCCGCCCGCTCCAGGACCTTGCGCAGGCGCACCATCTCCGGCCGCAGGGTGTCCGGCGAGACCCCGGGACCGTAGACGAGCTCCGCGAGCCGGTCGGCGGAGAGGCCCTGGCGGTGCACGGCCAGCATCAGGAGGATGGCCGCGTGCCGGGCGCTGAGCTCGGTGACGGCCTCCTCGTGTGCCGACGCGGTCTCCAACCGGGCACGGTCGCGTCCGAGCACCTGCAGTCGCGCGCGAGCGAGGGGTTCCGGCGGGGTCCTGCCCGGCAGGCGTCGAGCCGGAGGCTCCGCTCGTCGCTGCAGCCGCGCCACGAGGAGCTCGGACTCGACCGCCCGCGCCGTCGCGTCGACGAGCAGTCGCGCCTGCGGGGTCACCACTTCGGGTCCGCCGGTGATGTCGATCACGCCGAGGACCCGCTGCGTCTCCGGGTCGCGCACGGGCGCCGCACTGCACGACCACGGGTGCACCAGGCGGTTGTAGTGCTCGGCCCCACGGATCTGCACCGACCGCTCCAGGGCGAGCGCCGTGCCCGGGGCGCTCGTGCCGACGGCGTCCTCCGCCCAGTTCGCGCCGGCCACGAACCCCATGCCCTCGGTGAGGGACCGGAGCTGCGCATCGCCCTCGATCCACAGCAGGCGCCCTGCCTGATCTCCGACGGCGATCACGACCCCCGAGTCCTCGGAGTCGCCCGGAAGCAGCAGCGCGCGGATCATCTCCATCGCGGAGGCGAGCGGGTGAGTCAGACGATAGGCGTCGAGCTCGTCCTCGAACAGGTCGAGCGGTGGCAGCGCCTCCGGACCGACACGGCGGCGCCAGGACCGCTCCCACGACTCCCGCACGAGTGGCCGCACCTCGCGGAGGCGGTGGTCGTCGAGGTTGCCGGCGATGAGCTCCTCGTGCGCACGCTCGACGAGGAGGCGAGACGCCGTCGGCGACGCCTCCCGCGGATCGTGCCACGTCGCAGACACGCGTTCTCCGTTTCTGGAGTCGAGAGCGTGCCCTCAGTGTACGAGCAGGATCGACCGGGCGGAACAGCGGCCGCGGCAGTGGTCAGGGCAACAGGGAGTGATCCCGCCGTCATCGGGTGCGTAGCCGGTCGAGGCCCGGATGGCAATACCGTTCTCGAATCCGTTCCCGGTTCCTATCGTGGTCCCATCACGAGTCAGGAGGCGCCATGAACGTCCACACCCCCACCAGCACTGGCTCCTCGCAGCGCGCCGACGCGGCCCACCCCGCCGCGACCGAGCCGGCCTGCGAGCGGATCGACTTCGACCGGTACGTCGTCGCGCACGACGCTCCCGTCGGATACATCGAGGTCGTGCCGCCGCTCTACGTCTGCTACCTCGGACACCCGTATCCTCGGGCTGTGGAGATCGCTCAGGTGTACGACTACGACCATGCCGTCAGCATCGTCAGTGCCATGGCCGCGGGCTCGCGCGACCACGCCCTCGCCGGATGAGCGGCGAGGTCTGGCCCGGGTCCGCGTACCCGCTGGGGGCCACCTTCGACGGTCAGGGCACCAACTTCGCGCTCTTCAGCGAGGGCGCGGAGCGCGTGGAACTCTGCCTCTTCGACGCGGACGGCACGGAGACACGAGTGCCGCTCACCGAGGTCGACGCGTTCGTCTGGCACGGCTACCTGCCCACGGTGCAGCCGGGGCAACGCTATGGCTACCGTGTGCACGGTCCGTACGATCCCGCGCAGGGACAGCGCTTCAACCCGAACAAGCTGCTCCTCGACCCCTACGCGAAGGCCGTCGCCGGTGAGATCGACTGGGGCCAGTCCCTCTTCGGCTACGACTTCGGCGACCCCGACTCCCGCAACGACGACGACTCCGCGACCGCGATGGCGAAGGGCGTGGTCGTCAGCCCGTTCTTCGAGTGGGGCGGCGACCGTCCGCTGAAGACCCCGTACGCGGAGACGGTCATCTACGAGGCCCACGTCAAGGGGCTCACCCAGCGGCACCCCGAGGTCCCGGAGGAGCTGCGCGGCACCTACGCCGGCATCGCGCATCCGGCGGTCATCGAGCATCTCCAGCGCCTCGGCGTCACGGCCCTGGAGCTGATGCCGGTGCACCAATTCGTCAATGACTCGGTGCTGCAGGACAAGGGCCTGTCGAACTACTGGGGCTACAACACCCTCGGATTCTTCGCCCCGCACAACGCCTATGCCGCCGGCGGCCAGGACGGCCAGCAGGTGCAGGAGTTCCGCGCCATGGTGCGCGCGCTCCACGAGGCCGGCATCGAAGTCATCCTCGACGTCGTCTACAACCACACCGCTGAGGGCAACCACCTCGGGCCGACGCTCTCCATGCGCGGGATCGACAACGAGGCGTACTACCGGCTCGAAGAGGATAAGCGGTACTACACGGACTACACGGGCACGGGCAACAGCCTGAACGCGGGCAACCCGCACGCGCTCCAGTTGCTCATGGACTCGCTGCGCTACTGGGTGACCGAGATGCACGTCGACGGTTTCCGCTTCGACCTCGCGGCGACCCTCGCCCGCGAGTTCTACGACGTCGACCGCCTCGCGGCCTTCTTCGAGCTCGTGCAGCAGGATCCGATCGTCTCGCAGGTGAAGCTCATCGCCGAGCCGTGGGATATCGGCCCCGGCGGCTATCAGGTCGGGAACTTCCCGCCGCAGTGGACGGAGTGGAACGGCAAGTACCGCGACACCGTGCGCGACTTCTGGCGCGGCGAGCCCCAGGCGCTCGGCGAGTTCGCCTCCCGCCTCACCGGCTCCGCCGACCTGTACGAGCACTCCGGCCGGCGCCCGGTCGCCTCCATCAACTTCGTCACCGCCCACGACGGCTTCACGCTGCGGGACCTCGTGTCGTACAACGAGAAGCACAACGAGGACAACGGCGAGGACAACAACGACGGCGAATCCCACAACCGCTCCGACAACATGGGCGCGGAGGGACCGACCGACGACATCGACATCAACCGGCGGCGCGCGCGTCAGCAGCGGAACTTCCTGGCGACCCTGCTGCTCTCGCAGGGCGTGCCGATGATCTCCCACGGCGACGAACTCGGCCGCACGCAGCACGGCAACAACAACGGCTACGCGCAGGACAACGAGCTCACGTGGATCGACTGGGAGGCCGCCGACCTGCCGCTCGTGGAGTTCACGGCGGCGGTCGCGCGGCTCCGGCACGAGCACCCGACCTTCCGCCGCAGCCGCTTCTTCGACGGACGCCCGGTCGCAGACGAGGACGAGGACGGCGAGCGCATCCCCGACGTCGTGTGGCTGCGCCCGGACGGTGCCCGCATGACGCCGGAGGACTGGGACTCGGGCTTCGGACGCTCCGTGGGCATGTTCCTGAACGGCCGCGGCATCCGCGAGAACGACCGCCGCGGACGTCCCGTGGAGGACGTGAACTTCCTCGTCTACTTCAACAGCGGCGACGAGCCCGTCGACCTCGCCCTGCCGGACGACCGGCACGGCGCGGAATGGCTCGTCTCCGTGGACACCGCCGGCGAACTCGGTGACCGGAAGCTCCGGGCGCGGGACAGCGTGCCGCTCGAGGGCAAGGCCATGCTCGTGCTGCAGGAACTCGACGGCGAGCCCGTCGACACGGATGACTCCGTCGATGCCTCGCTCCGCGCGCAGAGCGAGCAGGCTGCGTCATGACCGACAGACCGGTCTCGACGTATCGCCTGCAGATCAGCGAGGACTTCCCCCTGGACGCGGCCGCGGGGGTGACCGGATACGTCGCCGAGCTCGGCGCCTCGTGGGCGTACCTGTCACCGTTGCTGGCGGCGACCCGCGGCTCGAACCACGGCTACGACGTCGTGGACCACGGCCGCATCGATCCCGACCGCGGCGGCGCGGAGGGGCTCGTCCGCTTCGCGGCGGCCGCACGGGCGGCAGGCCTCGGCGTCCTCGTCGACATCGTGCCCAACCACGTGGGGGTGGCCGTGCCGCGGCAGAACCCGTGGTGGTGGGAGGTGCTGCGGCTGGGTCGGAAGACCCGTCATGCGGCGGCGTTCGACATCGACTGGGCAGCGGGCGGCGGGCGTCTCCTGCTGCCCCTGCTGGGCGCGAGCCCGGACGAGGTCGTCGCGAACGGCGAGCTCGTGGTCGACACCACGCCGGCCGCCGACGCGCCGGACGGCGTTCTGCGCTACTTCGAGCATGAGCTGCCCCTCGCCCCCGGCACCGCGGCACTGGCGGACGATCTCCCGGCGCTCCTGGGCGCCCAGAACTACGAGCTGCGGTTCTGGCAGGACCAGAACACCGACCTCACCTACCGCCGGTTCTTCGCCGTCTCCGAACTCGCCGGCATCCGGGTCGAACGGCCCGAGGTGTTCGCCGAGTCGCACCGGGAGATCCTGCGCTGGATCCGGGAGGGTCTCGCGGACGGTCTGCGGGTGGATCACCCGGACGGCCTCGTCGACCCCGGCGCGTACCTGGAGCAGCTCGCCGACGCGACCGGACGCGCGTATACGCTCGTCGAGAAGATCCTGGAGCCGGGCGAGGCCCTGCCGGCCTGGTGGCGGACCGACGGCACCACCGGATACGACGCGCTGGCCGAGCTCGACCGCCTGTTCGTCGACGCGGAGGGCGTCGCGGCGCTGGACCGGCTGGATGCCAGGCTCCGCGCGGAGACCGGTCTCCCGGACCCGCTCCCCTGGCACGACCTCATCCACGACACGAAGCGGATGATCGCGGACACTCTTCTGGCCGCCGAGGTGCGCCGACTGGTGCGTACGCTCCCCCACGGGATCGTGCACGCCGACGATGCGCTGGCCGAGCTCCTCGCCTGCTTCCCCGTGTATCGCTCCTATCTCCCGGAGGGCCGCGAGCACCTGCGCGCCGCCTTCGCGGAGGCACGGCGGCGACGTCCCGACCTCGCGACCGCGTTCACGGCGCTGGAGCCGCTGCTGAACGATCCGCGCCTCGAGGTCGCGCAGCGATTCCCGCAGGTGAGCGGCGCCGTGATGGCGAAGGGTGTGGAGGACACCGCGTTCTACCGGTTCACCCGCCTCGGAACACTGACCGAGGTCGGCGCCGACCCGTCCCTCCCCGCGCTGTCGGTCGAGGAGTTCCACGACGCGCAGCGGGCGCGGTTGGCGGCGTGGCCGCACTCGATGACGACGCTCTCCACGCACGACACGAAGCGCTCGGAGGACGTGCGCGCGCGCCTGTCGGTGCTCTCGGAGATCCCGGAGCGCTGGGCCGAGGTGCTGGCCGAGCTGCGCGACGTGGCGACCACCGGGCACGGCCCGCTCGACGCGCTGATCTGGCAGGCCGCGGTCGGCGCCTGGCCGCTGCCCTCCGACCGGCTGCTCGCCTACGCCACCAAGGCCGCGCGTGAGGCCGCGGAGCGGACGACCTGGCAGCATCCGGATGCGGAGTTCGAAGAGGGCCTGGCCGCGATCGCCCGGTCCGTCGAGGGCGATGCCGCGCCGATCCTCGACCGTTTCGTGGCCGAGATCGTCGATGCGGGGCGCTCCAACTCCCTCTCCGCCAAGCTGCTGCAGCTCACCGGCCCCGGCGTGCCCGACGTCTATCAGGGCACCGAGCTGTGGGACCTCTCGCTCGTCGACCCCGACAACCGTCGACCCGTCGACTTCGCTCTGCGCGCCCGGATGCTGCGGGATCTCGACGCGGACCACGCCCGCGGTGTGGTCCCCCCGATCGACGACTCCGGCGCCGCGAAGCTGCTGGTGACCTCGCGGGCACTGCGACTGCGGCGGGACAATCCGGAGCTGTTCCGCTTCTACCGGCCGGCCGTCGTCGAAGGTGAGGCCGCAGACCACGCGATCGCCGTGCACCGCGGCGGCGCGACCGCCGTGGCCACACGGCTGCCGGTCGCGCTGGCGCGCCGCGGGGGCTGGGGCGACACGGTCATGATGCGCCCCGAGCTGCCGGGGACCGACCTCCTCACCGGCCGGCGGATCCCGCCCGGGCCCGTGCGACTGGCGGAACTCCTCGACACCTACCCGGTCGCGCTGATCGAGCTGGCTCGATGATCTCGGTGTGGGCGCCGCGGGCGACCCGTGTGCGGGTACGACGCCTCGACGACGCGGGCACCACCGTGGAGGAGCGCGCACTCACGGCGGGGGCAGAGGGGCACTGGGCCGCCGACGTCGTCCTCGCGGACGGTGAGCGCTACGGCTTCCTCCTCGACGACAGTGATGACCTGCGCCCCGATCCGCGGTCGCGACGGCAGCCGGACGGCGTGCACGGGGCCTCGGCGGCCTTCGACCCCGCCGCCTTCGCGTGGACCGACGCCTCGTGGACCGGACGGCAGCTCGCGGGGGGACTGATCTACGAGCTGCACCTGGGCACGTTCACGCCGGAGGGCACTCTCGACGCGGCGAGCGGTCGCCTGGCGCATCTCGTCGACCTCGGCGTCACGCATGTCGAGCTGCTGCCCGTGAACGGCTTCAACGGCCGCTGGAACTGGGGATACGACGGCGTGCTCTGGTACGCGGTGCAGGAGGAGTACGGCGGCCCCGCGGCCTATCAGCGCTTCGTCGACGCCGCCCACGCGCACGGGCTCGCGGTCGTGCAGGACGTCGTCTACAACCACCTCGGCCCGAGCGGCAACTACCTCCCGCTTTTCGGTCCGTACCTGCGCGAGGGCGAGAGCACCACCTGGGGCGACTCGGTGAACCTCGACGAGGACGCCGTGCGGGAGTACATCCTCGACAACGCCCTGATGTGGCTGCGCGACTTCCACGTCGACGGACTCCGGCTCGATGCCGTGCACGCCCTCCACGACCGGCGGCCGGTGCACCTGCTGCGGGAGCTCGCCGAACGCGTGGACGCCCTCTCCGCGCAGCAGAACCGGCCACTGAGCCTCATCGCGGAGTCAGACCTCAACGATCCGACGCTCATCCTGCCGCGGGAAGCCGGGGGCTACGGGCTCACGGCGCAGTGGTCGGACGACTGGCACCACGCCGTGCACGTCGCGCTCACCGGAGAGACCGCCGGGTACTACGCCGACTTCGCCGCAGACGAGGCGGTGGCCAAGGTGACGGAGGGCGGCTTCTTCCACGACGGCTCCTTCTCGTCCTTCCGCGACCGTCCGCACGGCGCCTCGATCCCGGCCGAGGTGCCGAGCTGGCGGCTGGTGACCTTCGCGCAGGACCACGATCAGATCGGCAACCGCGCCGCCGGAGATCGGCTCTCTGCCACGCTCTCCCCCGACCGGCTCGCGGTGGCCGCCGTGCTCACCCTGACGGCGCCGGGTACCCCGATGCTCTTCATGGGCGAGGAGTGGGGGGCGACGACCCCGTGGCAGTTCTTCACCTCCCACCCCGAACCCGAGCTCGGCCGCGCGGTCGCCGAGGGCCGCACGGCGGAGTTCGCCCGCATGGGATGGGATCCGGATGCGGTGCCCGACCCGCAGGACCCCGAGACCTTCCACCGCTCGCACCTCGACTGGGCGGAGGCCGAGGCCCCGGAGCACTCCCGGCTCCTGACGCTGTACCGCGACCTGGCACGACTGCGGCGAGCGCGACCGGAGCTCACCGACCCGGACTCCGCGCACACGACGGTCGAGGTCCGGGAGACGGACGGCCGCCCCGAGCACCGTGTCTACCGCATCGACCGAGGAGGAGTGTCGGTGCTCGTGAACCTCTCCCCCACCCCCGCGACGTTCAGTGTCCCCGCCACGTCCGAGATCCTCCTCGCCACCGCGGCCCTGACGCGCTCCTCCACGTCCCTGAGACTCCCCCCGGACGCCGCCGCCATCGTCAACTGAGGTCGACCCACCCCTCTCCGGTCCTCCCGGCCCCCTGCGTGCGGCCGTAAGGGGCCGGGACGCACGGAAGGGGGTGGGCCGGCAGGAGTCAACCGCGCGACGCCCACCACTCCCGGAGACGCTGCTCCGCGACGGCCTCGCCCAGCACACCCTCGTCGAGGCGCAGATCGAGGAGGAACCGGTACGCCTCGCCGACCTCCCGGCCCGGCTTGATGCCGAGGACCTCCTGGATGCGGTTGCCGTCGAGCTCCGGACGGATCGCGTCGAGCTCCTCCTGCTCCCGGAGCGCCGCGATCCGTGACTCGATGTCGTCGTAGGCGGCGGCGAGCCGGGCGGCCTTGCGCTTGTTCCGCGTGGTGACGTCGGCGCGGGTGAGGATGTGCAGGCGCTCCAGCAGATCGCCGGCATCGCGGACGTAGCGGCGCACGGCGGCATCCGTCCACGCCCCCTCCGCATAGCCGAAGAACCGAAGATGCAGCTCGATCAGGGTCGCGACGGCATCCGTGGTCGCCGAGTCGAAGCGCAGCGCCTGCAGCCGCTTGCGGGCCATGCGCGCGCCGACCACGTCGTGGTGGTGGAACGTCACCGCACCGCCCGGCTCGAGCTTGCGCGTGCGGGGTTTGCCGATGTCGTGGAGCAGAGCTGCGATCCGCAGCGGCACGTCCGGCGCCGCCCCGGGGTTCCGGGCATGCTCGAGCGCGATGGCCTGGCTGAGCACCGTGAGGGAGTGCTCGTAGACGTCCTTGTGGTGGTGGTGCTCGTCGACCTCGAGCTTGAGAGCGCTCACCTCGGGGAGGAACTCGTCGATGAGTCCGGTCTCCACCAGCACCCGGATGCCGCGGACGGGGTCGTCGGTCTGCATGAGGCGCACGAGTTCGGACTGCACGCGCTCGGGGCTCACGATCTTCAGCGTCTCGCGGAGCTCGGTGATCGCCCGCTCTGTATCCTCCTCCACCGTGAAGCCGAGCTGCGCGCTGAACCGGGCGGCCCGCAGCATCCGGAGCGGGTCGTCGCCGAACGACACCCGAGGATCCGTCGGCGTCCGCAGTACCCCCGCCACGAGGTCCTCGACCCCGCCGGTCGGATCGACGAGCTTCACCGCGGGCACCTGGAGGGCCATCGCGTTGACCGTGAAGTCGCGGCGGACGAGGTCGCCATCGATCGAGTCGCCGAACTCCACCGTCGGCTTGCGCGTCACGCCGTCGTAGCTGTCCGCCCGATAGGTCGTGATCTCGACCTGCTCGCCGCGCACCCGGGCGCCGATGGTCCCGAAGGCGCGACCGATGTCCCAGTGCGCGGAGGCCACCGGCTTCACGATCGCGAGGATCTGATCCGGCGACGCACTCGTCGTGAAGTCGAGGTCGTGCGTCTGCCGCCCGAGCAGCGCATCGCGCACCGGACCGCCCACGACGGCGAGCTCGAAACCGGCGGCGTCGAAGGCCTCCGCGAGGGTACGGACGACGGGATTCTCGGCGAGCGCGCCGAGACGGGCGAGGCCGTCGGCCATGTTGAGCATGGGTTCCAGCGTACCGGCCGCCCCCTGACGCGCCCGCGTTCACCTCCCCGTCGTCTTGATGTCAGACCCCGGTCATCCGGCTCCGCTGGGCTGGGAGCGCCCCGTGCGGCTGAGCACGGACACCCACCCACGAAGGACAGACATGACCTCCCCCACCCCTGCGGTGCGGTGGCGGCGTCGCGGACTGACGTCCGTCGCGCTGCTCGCCGTGCTCGGCGGCGCCGTCGTCGCCCCCGCGGCCCTCGCCGCGCCCGATCCCGAGGTGCCGACCGGATCGCTCCTCACCGGCGACACCCCCTGGCACTACCTCGACGACGGCTCCGACCCGTCGCCCGCCCCGGCCGCGCTGCGCGACTGGACCCTGCCCGCGTACGACGACAGCGCCTGGAAGACCGCACCGGGCAGCTTCGGTGCCAAGAACGGCGCCCTCGCGCCGGTGGGACCGCAGACCCCGAAGACACTCCTCAACCACTACCTCGACGGGGTGAAGGCACCGACGGTGCCGACGTACTTCTTCCGCACGACCTTCGAGCTGGAGGCCGGCGTCGCCGAGCAGGTCGCCGCCCTGCAGAGCACCGTCACCTTCGACGACGCGATCATCGTGTGGATCAACGGCGAGGAGGTCGCCCGCTACGTCGACGGCCGCATCACCGACACCACCAACGTCGAGTACGCCGGAGACTCCAACGGCGACCCCCTGACCAGCACGTTCAGCGCCGAGGGCGACCTGCTCCGCGACGGCACGAACACCATCGCCGTGTCGCTGTTCCAGGACCGCGCGTCGAGCTCCGACATCTACTTCGACATGTCGTCGCTGACCCTCGTGAAGGCCTCCGACCCCGGCACTCCCGTCGTCGCCCCGCCGACCCGCGTCATCCTCACCCCGACCGAGAAGCCGGAGGTGTCGCAGTCGTTCTCCTGGCTCGCCGGCGACGCGTCACACACGGCAGGTCAGGTCGAGATCGGCCCCGCAGCAGGTGGCGCCACCAGGACGGTCGACGCCTACGACGCCGGAGTGGTGAACGGCAACCCGAACAAGCACTTCTCGGCCACGGTCACCGACCTCACCCCGGCCACCGCGTACCGTTACCGTGTCGGCCTCCCCGGCAGCTGGAGCGACTGGCACGAGTTCCGCACCGCGGACCCGAAGGCGAGCGACTTCCAGTTCATCTACTACGGCGACGCCCAGATCGGTCTCGACACCACCTGGCCGAGCGTCGTGAAGCAGGCAGAGGCTCACGCCCCGCGATCGATCGGCTCCGTGCACGCCGGAGACCTCATCAACACGTCCAGCAACGAGAACGAGTGGCTGAACTGGTTCAAGGGCATGGAGGATTCCGCCGTGCGCACCAACGTCATGGCCGCCCCCGGCAACCACGAGTACTCGGGGGACAAGCTCCTCACCGCCTGGAAGGCCGCGTTCGAGTACCCGCACAACAACCCGTCCACGAGCTCGATCGGGGACCTCGCGAACCTCGCGAAGGGCGACTCCGAGGTCGCACAGCAGTATCGTGCGTTCTTCGACCACTGGAGCTCGTTCGCCGCAGAGACCGCGTACTACACCGACTACCAGGGCGTCCGTTTCATCACCCTGAACGCGACGCGCGACACGACCTTCCTCACGCCGGCCGGGCTCCCGTCCTGCACGGGCGCGGAATGCCCGTCGTCGCAGATCGGCACGCTGTGGACCCGCTTCCAGGCGGCGTGGCTCGACCTGCTGCTGCAGAACAGCCCGTCGAAGTGGAACGTCGTCACGTTCCACCAGCCGGTGTTCTCGGCGTCGGCCGGTCGTGACGAGCCGGTGCTCCGTGCCGAGTGGCTGCCCGTCTTCCAGCGCAACGACATCGACCTCGTGCTCATGGGCCACGACCACACGTATGCCCGCGGTTTCGTGAACACGGACGCCACGGACACTCCCGGTCTGACCACGGGGCCGGTGTACGTCGTGTCGAACTCCGGCGCCAAGCACTACGACCTGGAGACCCCGGAGAAGAACGTCTGGACCAACAACGGCGCGACCCAGGTGCTGCGCGGTCAGGGCGTGACGACCTACCAGGTGATCGATGTCTCGAAGAACCAGCTCGTCTACCGGTCGTACCTCGCCGAGAAGCAGCCGGACGCCACGACCGACCTCCCCGTCGGCGCGGTCTACGACACGTTCACCGTGACCAAGTCCGACGCGGGCGAGAAGTGGGTGACCGAGGCCGGCGTCACCCCACCGGTCACGGAGGAGCCGGAGCCCGAGAAGCCCGCGACCGTCGAGCTGGGCGCGCCCTCGGTCACCGCCGGCGGCACGCTCGCCGTGTCGGGCAGCGGCTTCGCGGAGGGCGCCGAGCTCGCGCTCGAGCTGCGGTCCGACCCGGTCTCGCTCGGTACGGTCACGGTCGCGGCGGACGGCACGTTCGCGCGCACCGTCACCATCCCGGCGGGCACCCCGGCGGGTGCGCACACCCTCGCCGTGATCCTCCCCGACGGCTCAGAGGTGACGGCCTCCCTGACCGTGACCGCGGCGGCCGGTGGCGGAGCGATCGTCCCCGGTGAGAGCGACTCGGGTGGCGCGACCGACGGCGACCTCGCGACGACCGGTGCCGACAGCACGCCGTTCGTCATCGGGGCCGTCGTGCTGCTCGCCGCCGGCCTCGGCCTGTTCGCCCTGCGTCGCCGCCGTGCGCACGCAATGATCGAGACGACGGACGCCGAGTAACCCCCTCCTCCCTCCACGGGCGCCGCCGGCACTCCCGGCGGCGCCCGTGCCGTCTCCCCCCACTCCCGGCCTCTAAGCTCGCACCATGCACCGGTCCCTCCGCAGCGCCGCCACCGCGGGCACCGTCCTTCTCCTCGCCATGGCCCTGACCGCCTGCGCCCAGGAGAACTCCCCCGTCGATCCGGCCCCGACGGTACCGGCCGGAGCGTCCTCGACGCCGGAGACGTCCGTCGCACCGGAGCCCGCGGATCAGACCGTGGTGATCTCGGTGGACGGGATCGCCGTCAACGGCGGTCCCCTCGTTCCGTTCGACGAGAGGGAGCTCGTCATCGATGCGCTGGCCGACGCGATGAGCGTCGCGCCGGAGGAGGAGCCGCTAGAGGGTCCCTACGGCGGCGAGTACACCGCGTATGTCTGGGACGGCCTGCGCGCGACCGACGATGACTCGAGGATCGTCGTCTCGGTGACGGCGGATGCCCCGTCCGTCTCGTTCACGACCCCGGAAGGGGTCGGACTCGGCGCCAGCCGCGCCGAGGCCCTGTCGGCGGGCGCGGAGGACGAGTGGGATGAGGACGGCGACGGCATCGCGGACTACCTGAAGATCGGAATGCGCGAGGTGTCCGGCACCCGATCGCTGGTCCACCCGGGACAGGTCGGCGTGGAGTACGTCCTCCTGGTCCTCACCGAGGACGTGGTGACCGGCATCCAGAGCGGCGCCAACGACTACTCCGACATCTGACCCGCTCCGGGTCTGGGATAACCTTCACGTGCCCGACCCGCGAAGGAGAACCCGTGCCCGCGAACGATGCCCTGGCCGATGAGACCGATCGGATCGTCGCAGCGGCCCTGCAGGTGAACGGCCGCGCCTCCTGGGGGGAGATCGCCCGCGTTGTCGACCTCCCGGAGCGTACGGTCGCCCGCCGCGGACAGCGTCTGCTGGACCGCGGTCTTGTGCGCGTCTCGACCTACGTCGACCCCGCCCGCGTACTCCATGCGCGGGCCGTCCTGTTCCGGATCACGACCGAACCGCATGCGCTCTGGCACGTCGCCCGCACCCTCGCCCGTCGCGCCGACGCCTCGTCCGTGTCGGTCCTCGAGGGCAGCAGCGACATCGCCGGCATGCTCCTCCCCCACGACGACGCATCGATCCGCGAACTACTGTTCACGGACTTCCCCGAAGTGGAGGGCATCGCGTCGATCAACGTCACCACGGTGCTGAAGTTCTTCCGCTCCGGGCACGATTGGCGGGTGGGGGTGCTGTCCGACGAACAGGTGCGGATGCTGGACGAGTCGTCCGGATCCGAGGTCGACCCGGCGGACGCCCTGAGTGAGGACGAGGAAGCGCTGATCCGACTCCTGCTGAAGGACGGACGGATGCCCGTGGCACAGCTCGCCCGCGCGCTCGGACTGAATGTCACCACGACGCGCCGACGGATGGAATCGCTCAACCGCCGCGGGCTCATGCACCCGCGCACGGAGATCGTGCCGAGCCTCTTCGGCCTCGGGCTGGAGGCCCTCGTGTGGCTGCGGGTGCCGATGGATCGGCTGGAGAAGGTGGGATCCGCCCTCGCCGCTGCCCCGGAGGTGAAGTTCATCGTCGCGACGACAGGCACGTCGCAGCTCCTCATGAACGTGCTCGTGCGCGACGCGGACGAGTTCTACGACTTCCTCACCGGTCCCGCGGTCGCCGGCCACGACGGGCTGGAGGTCGTGGAGTCCCTCGTCGTCATCACACCGGTGCTGCGCGGCTCGCTGATCGTGGACGAGGCGCCGGCGGCGCTGGCGCAGGACATGCCGACGGGAGCCATCCGCTTGTAGGCCGATTCTGTTACGGACGTGTAAAGAAATGGCGAGATCGTTCGCATTGCCTTGACGCGATGGCGAAATAGAGCGAGTATCCCTTCCAGGGCCTTCACCCCTGGAGAGGACGATCGTGTTCACGGCAACTGGAGACGACTGGGCGGACCGCGCGGCGGCACTGTCGCTGCACACCCGCATGTTCATCGACGGCTCCTGGGAGGACGGGACCGCCGAGCCCCTCGCACCGATCAGCCCCCGGGACGGCCGGGCTCTGCCCCCGATCGCGGCCGCCTCCGCCGCCGACATCGACCGCGCGGTCCGCTCCGCCCGTGCCGCGTTCGACGCGGGCGTCTGGTCGCGCATCGCCCCCCGCGAACGCGGCCAGCTGCTGATCGCCTTCGCGCAGAAGATCCACGACAACGCCGAAGAACTCGCCCTCACCATCTCCCTCGAGATGGGCAAGCCCGTGCGCGAGGCGCTGCAGACCGAACTCCGCGCGGTCGTGAACTGCTTCCGGTGGTACGGCGAGGCCGCAGACAAGGTGCTCGACGAGCTCCCCGTCACCGCCCCGAACAGCCTCGCGCTCGTCACCCGCGAACCGGCCGGCGTCGTCGCCGCGGTCGTGCCGTGGAACTTCCCGCTCACGATGACGGCCTGGAAGCTCGCCCCCGCTCTCGCCGTCGGCAACAGCGTCGTCCTCAAGCCCGCCGAGCACACCACCTTCTCGGCCCTGCGTCTGGCCGAGCTCGCCCACGAGGCCGGCATCCCGGCCGGCGTGCTGAACGTCACCCCCGGCGCCGGCCACGTCGCCGGCCGCGCACTCGGCGAGCACCCCGACGTCGACGTCGTCACGTTCACGGGCTCGCCCGAGATCGGCCGCCGGTTCCTCGGCTACGCCGCCGCGTCGAACGGCAAGCGCGTGTGGCCGGAGCTCGGCGGCAAGACGGCGAGCCTCGTGCTGCCCGACGCCGATCTGGAGCGCGCGGTCCGAGCCTCGGCCGACGGCTGCTTCTACAACCAGGGGCAGATGTGCACGGCCTCGTCCCGGCTGCTCGTCCCCCGCGCGCAGTACGACAGCGCCCTGGAGATCGCCGCCGAGGTCGCCCGCACGAGCCTTCCCGCAGACCCGTTCGACGTGTCCACGTCGATGGGGGCGATCGTCAGCGAGAAGCAGCTCGCCGGGATCGCCGGGTTCGTCGAGCGCGCGGAGGCCGAGGGCGCCGAGCTCGCGGCCGGGAGCGCCGAGCGGTTCTCCGCCGTCGACGGCGGCAGCTACTTCGCCCCGGTCGTGCTCGGCGTGACCCCCGCGCACGAGGTGGCGCAGCGCGAGGTCTTCGGCCCCGTGCTGTCGGTCATCGCGTACGACGACGTCGACGACGCCCTCGCCATCGCCAACGGCACCGAGTACGGCCTCGCCGCCGCGCTGTGGAGCACCGACCTCAACGCCGTGCACACCCTCTCCCGGCGGCTGCGGGCGGGTGTCGTCTGGGTCAACTGCTTCGAGGAGGGCGACATGACCATCCCCTTCGGCGGGGTCAAGGGCTCCGGCTTCGGACGCGACAAGAGTCTGCACGCGATGGAGAAGTTCACCGACCTGAAGACCACGTGGATCGAGCTGTCGTGACCCGCCCGCTCATCGGCATCACCACCTGGCGCCGCGCCATCGACACCGACCTCGGCACGGGCCGCCCCGCGCACAGCCTCGGCACCGAATACGCCACGCCGATCGAGGCCGCCGGCGGCGCCGTCGTGCTGCTGCCGCCGACCGCCGGTGTCGACGAGGTCCTCGATCGGCTCGACGGACTGGTGCTCTCCGGCGGGGAGGATCTGCACCCCTCGCACTACGGCGCCGAGCCCCAGGACGGGAAGTCGTACGACTCGGCCCGCGACGGCTACGAGATCGCGCTCGCCCTCGGCGCCCGGGAACGCGGCCTGCCGGTGCTGGCGATCTGCCGCGGGCTCCAGGTCTGCACCGTCGCGTTCGGCGGCTCCCTCATCGTCGACATCCCCGCCACGGCCGACCATCACCCGGTGCGAGGAGCAGACGAGCAGCTCTCCGCCCGGCACGCCGTCGCGTTCGCGGAGGACAGCAGGCTCACCGCGCTCTACGGGACGACGACGAGGACCGTCAACACCATCCATCACCAGTCCGTCGACACCCCGGCCCCCGGGCTGCGCCCCGTCGCCTGGGCTCCCGACGGCATCGTCGAGGCCGTCGAGGCGGACGACGACTGGGCCTTCTGGGCGGTGCAGTGGCACCCCGAGAAGATGACAGCCCCCGAAGAGGCCGCCGAGGAGCGCCCGCTGTTCGCGGCGTTCGTGGCGGCCGCCCGTGAACGCGCAGCGGAACCGTCCGCTGGCCAGAAAGGAACACGATGACCAAGCAGGTCTTCCTCGAGTACGAGAACGGCGTCCGCGCCGTCGCCACCCTATTCGAGGACCTCGCCCCTCGCACGTGCGAGGCCATGTGGGGTGCGCTGGAGAAGCCGGTCACCATGCAGGCGATGCACGCCATGTACGCCGGACCCGAGGTCATGGTCGGCCTTCCCGAGGAGGCCCAGAACTTCGACCCCGAAGCCGTGCCCGCGGAGAACCAGCAGGTCGTGCCCGCACCGGGTGACCTGCAGTGGTACTGGCAGCGCCCCATGCAGATGGGCGGACTGCCGTTCGAGTGGTACGAGATCGGAGTCTTCTACGATCGTGGTGCCCGTACTCTCGGCCCCCTCGGATGGACACCCGTCAACATCTGGGCCGGCATCACCGAAGGACTCGCGGAGTTCGCTCAGGAGAGCGCCGCGATCCGCATCGACGGAGCGAAGCAGCTCACCATCGGACGCCTGGTCTAGGCGTCCACCCCCCGTGCTGGACCCATCCCGAAGGAGCAGTGCATGAACACCCGCAGAATCCTCACCGCCGGCGCGCTCGTCGCCACCGGTGCCCTCGTCCTCGCCGGCTGCGCGTCTGGCGACGGCGAGTCCTCGTCCGGTGGTGACAAGGAGTTCGCCGGCGAGACCCTGGTCGTCACGTCGTTCGGCGGAGACTGGGAGAAGGCGTTCATCGAGGCCGTCGTCGACCCGTTCGAGGAGGAGACCGGAGCGAAGGTCGAGCTGATCACCCTGTACAGCGCCGATGCCCTCGCCCAGGTCACCGCCCAGAAGGCGAGCCCGCAGATCGATGTCGTGCACTTCTCCGGCGGACAGGAGTTCACCGCCGCGGAGCAGGGCCTCATCGCCCCGATCGCCGCTGACGACCTGTCCGCGTCGGGAGACCTCATCGACATCGCCACCGCGGGCCTCGAGCGCGGCGAGGGTCCGGTCATCCAGCTCGCGCCCATCGGGCTCGTCTACAACACCGAGGCCGACGCCCCGGCACCGACGTCCTGGGAAGACCTCTTCGACGACGCCTACGCCGGTCACATCGCCCTGACGGACTTCTCGAACACCTACGGGGTGCTGTCGATGCTCCGCGTGGCCGACGCACTCGGGGGTGGCATCGAGGACCCGTCCGCAGCCATCGCCGACCTCGGGGCGCTGGCTTCCTCGGGCGACGCGATCGTCGTCCCGACCTCGCCGGACCTGCAGACCGCCTTCGCCCAGCGCGGCACGTGGCTGGCGCCGTACGCGATGGACTACGCGGGCACCCTGCAGGACGCGGGTCTTCCCGTCGAGTTCATCGTCCCGGAGGAGGGTGCGACCGCGTCGCTCATCACGGCGAACGTCGTCGAGGGCCGGGACAACGCCGAGCTGGCGACGCTCTTCATCGACTACGAGCTGCGCCCCGAAGCGCAGGCCGTCTTCGCGGAGAACATGCGCTACTCCCCCGTCAACACCGCGACCGAGCTGTCGGATCAGGCGGCCGAGGCCGTGCTCACCGGCGACGAGCTCGACGACGTGGTCGTCTACGCCCCGGGCGACATCGCCGCGTCGCGTCAGGCGTGGACCGATGAGTGGAATGCGCTGATCACCAAATGAGCGTCCGAACCCGTAGGGAGCCCTGGCTCCTGCTCCTGCCGGCGATCGTGCTGCTCGCGCTCGCCTTCGTCACCCCGGTGGCCGGCATGCTGCTCATGAGCGTGCAATCGCCGGCAGGCGGGTTCACGCTCGACAACTTCACCCGCTTGTTCGCGAGCGAGTATCACCTCCAGGCGGCGCTGCGATCGCTCCGCCTGGGGGTGATCCAGACGGTGATCACCCTCGTCATCGCCATCCCGCTGTCGTACATCATGGCGCGCGCCGGCTCGAAGGTGCGCTCCTTCCTCCTCATCGTCGTGCTCCTGCCGCTGATGACGAGCGTCGTCGTCCGCACCTTCGGCTGGGTGGTGCTCATGGGGCCGTCCGGCCTGATGATGCAGATCCCCGGGGCGGAACTCCTCATCGGCGGTACGCAGGGATTCCTCGGCACCGAGACGGGCGTCGTGATCGCGATGGTGCAGGTCCTCCTGCCGTTCGCTGTGCTCAGCATCCTCGGCGTCATCTCCGGGATCACGCCGCAGCTGGAGGAGGCCTCCCGCACGCTCGGCGCCGGATTCTGGCGCACGCTGCGGCACGTCGTGCTGCCGCTCTCGGTGCCCGGCATCGTCGCCGGCGCCACCCTGGTGTTCGTGCTCTCGGTGAGCTCCTTCATCACCCCCCGCTTCATCGGCGGTTCGCAGATCCCCGTGTTCGCGCAGACGATCTACGTCGACGCGACCACCAACCTCGACTGGGCGTTCGCGGCGGCGCAGGCCGTGCTGCTGTTCGCGGGCGTGATGCTCGTGCTCGCGGCCACGTCCCGGCTCGGGAAGCAGAAGGTGTGACTATGGTCCGTTCCGTCCCGCTCCTCGGCCGTATCCTCGCGATCCTCCTCGGCGTCATCGTGACGCTGTACATGCTCGTCCCGTTGTTCGTCGTCGCCGGCGCCTCGGTGGGAGAAAACCGGTTCCTCACGTTCCCCGGACAGGGCTTCACGCTCGACTGGTACGTGGAGGCCCTCACCTCCGACACATACCTGGAACCGTTCCGCCTGAGCCTCGTGGTGGGGGTGACGGTCGCGATCCTCGCCGCCTCCATCGGCACCGCGGCCGCCCTGGCGCTGACGCGGTTCCGCGTTCCGGGAGGGGCGGCGATCCAGGCGCTGCTGATGTCGCCGCTGACGATCCCCACGATCATCCTCGCGATCGGCGCCCTCTCCATCGCTTCCCTCACGATCGACTCCCCCAACGTGGGCGTGCTCATCGCGATCCATGTGGTCATCGCGATCCCCTACGTCATGCGCACCGTGACCGGCGTGATGACCCGTGCCGACCACTTCACCGAGGAGGCGGCGCGCACCCTCGGCGCCGGCACCTGGAACCGCTACCGCCTCGTGGTGCTGCCCATCGCGCGTCCCGGCATCGCGGCCGGAGCGTTCTTCGCTTTCAACATCTCGTTCGACGATGCGGTCATAGCCCTCTTCCTGCGCACCCCGCAGCTGGAGACCCTGCCCATCGCCATCTACGGCCAGCTGGAGTTCAGCACGTCCCCCACCGTGGCGGCCGTCTCGACCCTCATGGTCCTGCTCACCGTCGTCCTCATGATCGTCCTCGAACGCATCATCGGCCTGGGAAGGTTGTTCGTCTGATGACAACGCTCACCATCACTGCTCTCACCAAGGACTTCAAGGGGACGAAGGTGCTCAAGGGCATCGACGTCTCGATGCGGTCCGGCGAGTTCGTCTCGCTCCTCGGTCCTTCGGGCTGCGGGAAGACGACGCTGCTCCGCTGCATCGCCGGCCTCGAGTCGCCCACGAGCGGCACGATCGAGATCGCGGGGCAGGACGTCACGAAGCTGCCACCCGAGAAGCGTCACCTCGGCATGATGTTCCAGAGCTACGCGCTCTTCCCGCACATGAGCGTCGCCGAGAACGTGCGCTTCGGGCTGCGGATGTCCGGTGAGAAGTCGAAGACGGAGCAGAAGGAGCTCGCCGTCCGGGCGCTGGAGCGTGTGCAGATGGGCCACCTCGCTGATCGCATGCCCGCCCAGCTGTCCGGCGGACAGCAGCAGCGGGTCGCTCTGGCCCGCGCGATCGCGTTCGAACCGCGCGTGCTCCTCCTCGACGAACCGCTGTCGAACCTCGATGCGCGTCTGCGTGAGGACATGCAGGTGGAGCTCAAGGAACTGCACCGCACGCTCGGTCTCACAACGGTGTTCGTCACGCACGACCAGGAGGAGGCGATGAGCCTCTCCGATCGCATCGTCCTCATGAACAGCGGGGTCATCGAACAGGAGGGCGCTCCGGCGGCCCTGTACAGCGCCCCGCTCACCCCGTTCGCCGCCGACTTCATCGGTGCCGCGAACCTCCTTCCCGCCACGCGCTCCGGCGCGGTAGCGACCCTCGACGGCACCGCCGTGCAGGTCCCGCTCACGGGCGCCGGGTCGGACGGCTCGGGCGAGGTCGTGCTCCGGCAGGAGGATCTGCATCTGTCGCCCGCGGCGGGGCCGGGTGCCCCCGTCCCGGTCGAGGTCATCGCGCACGTCTACCGCGGTGCCGACGTCGTCTACATCGTCGAGCTCGCCGGGCGCCGCCTCCGTGTGGTCCGTCCCCGGCACGAGGACCCACTCCCTGAGGGCCCGGCCGGCCTCGGCTGGCGCGACGGCGCCGTCCTCTGGATCCCCGCCGCCTGAGCCGCCCGGCGCACGTGCTTCCGAGGGCTCAGGCTCCCCGGCGGGTCAGCACGAGACGGAGGGTCACGGCGAGGACCGTCGACACCGCGATCCAACCAAGTGCCGTGCCCAAGGCTGTGAAGAACGAGGCCTGATCGGTGGCGCCGGCGAGGTTCCCGTAGTTGATCGCGGCGTGGGCTCCGATGGCCACCGTGAGTCCGGCGAGCGCGACGAGCGGGCGGGACCAGGCGCGACGGGCGTCCAGCGCGAGGCCGAGCGCCGCCCCGGTCCAGACGGTGAGAGCGGCATGCGTGGGGAAGGTGAGCGTGCGGACGATCCACGTCACCACGCCGTAGCCGACATCGTTCGCCGCGATGTCAGCCGCGATGGCGGAGGCGTCCTCCACCGCCGCGAAGCCCACGCCGACCAGCGCCCCGGCCATCGCGCCGAAGAGTACGCCGCGGCGCCCGACGCGCCGGGCGAGCACGAGGATGAGCAGCACCCCGAGACCCTTCCCGAGCTCCTCCACGATGGGCGCCAGCACCCACGTCGAGGGGATCGCCTCGCGCAGGATGCCCTGATCGTCGACGTACAGCGCCTGCTCGGAAGACCACGCGCCGAGCCCGGTGGCGATGAGCACAGCAGCACCGGCGCCCCAGGCCGGCGCCAGCAGGGAGGACGTCCAGGAGCGCGAGACCCGCGGAGCGATCCAGCGCGCGGCGAACATCGTCACCGCCGCCGCGGGGAGGACGGCCACGAGACACAGGAGGAAGACGGGGCCGGACTCGACGGTGAACAGCAGGAGCGCCAGAGCCAGCGGGATGAGGAACACCGAGAGCACCACGGAGCGGCGCCCCCAGAACGGGACGGTTTCGGAGGGAGCGAGCGCGGAATGCACGCCCCGATCCTTCCAGACCGATGCCGCGACTCTCCTGGGCGCAGCCGCACTTCCGCACGAGGTCGCAGGTTCTCCCGGCAATCCGTGCGACCTCGGTGCGAATCTGCGACCGCGTGCCGGGGCCTCAGCCCTCGCGGGAGAACGTGATGTGGGTCACGCCGGACTCCGCGACCTCGGAGGTCACGCGATAGCCGGCCTCGAGGCCGCGCAGGTCGTCCCACAGTCGGATCCCGCTGCCGGTGAGGATCGGGGTGATGCCCACGTGCAGGTCGTCGACGAGCCCCGCGCGCAGGAACTCCCGGACCGTGGTCGCCCCGCCGCCGACACGGACGTCACTCCCTCCGGCCACCGCCACCGCCTCCCGCAGCGCCTCCTCGGGGGTCGCGGTGAGGAAGCGGAAGCTCGTGCCGTTCGCGAACTCGATCGGCGGGCGCGGGGTGTGGGTGAGGACGAACACCGGAACCTCGAACGGCGGCTCCTCGCCCCACCAGCCGCGCCACTCCGGGTCGTCCGGGTTCGCGTGGAGGCCGAACATCCCGGCGCCCATGATCTCGGCACCGATGCCCTGGAAGTACTGTGCCGCGTACTTCTCGTCCACCCCGGTCGTGCCGGCGCCGCCGGTGTCGTGGAAGACGCGCTCCTGGAAGGTGCGGGTCGCGGTGTAGGCGGCGGTGAGTCGTCCCCAGTCCTCGCCGAACGGGTTCTCCGGGGTCTGATCGGTCGTCGTGGCGAAGCCGTCGAGAGTGATGTTGAGGTCGACGCGCACGCGGGTCATGGTGCCTCCGAAGCGGTGGGGACGGGCACCGGTCGGCGCGCCGTCCCCAGCGTCGGGCGTTCCGCGGCCGCTGTCAAGAGCGGACCGCCGTACCGGACTCCCGCGGATCAGGCCTTGGGGTCGTCCGAAAGCGCCATGTGGATGATCGGATAGGGACGACCGTCACCGTCGAGCGCGCTCCGGCCCACCTCCACGAAGCCTCGGCTGCGGTAGAACCCGCGCGCGCCCGGGTTGTCCTCGTTCACATCGACCCTGGCCACGCCCTGGTGGACGACGACCTCGGCGAGCAGGGCAGAGCCCACACCGCGTCCGCGAACGGCATCGGAGACGAACAGCATCTCCAGCCCGTCGTCGTGGACGCCGGCGAACCCGACCGGAACCCCGTCCTGCTCGGCGACGGTGAGGGTCACCGCGGGGAAGTAATCGGACGCGAGGTGCGATTCGATCCGGGCGAAGTCGGTCTCCTCCAGGAAGTCATGGGTGGCGCGAACGGCGCTGCGCCAGATCTCGACGAGTTCCGCGTACTCCTCTTCCCCCCGGCACGGCCGGATGGTGAGCGGGGAACTGCCTGCGGACATGCCTCCGACACTATCGGTCGGACCGCCATGCCGGATCAGACCACGGGGTCGCCCTGGACCGGACCCTCCGTGTTGGGCTTCCACCCGAGGGCCGGCGCCACGTGCTCCGCGAACGCCTCGAGCACGTGGAGGTTGTACTCCGGCCCGAGCTGGTTCGGGATCGTCAGCATGAGGGTGTCCGCGGCCATGACGGCCTCGTCCTGCCGGAGCTGCTCGATGAGCACATCGGGCTCCGCGGCGTAGGTCTTGCCGAACGTGGAGCGGAACCCGTCGATGATGCCGATCTGGTCGCCGTTCTCCTCGCTGCGCAGCCCGAAGTAGGCGCGGTCCATGTCCGACACGAGCGGGAACACGCTGCGGCTGACCGACACGCGAGGCGTCCCGGTGTGGCCGGCCTCACGGTAGGCGGAGCGGAAGAGCTCGATCTGCTCGCGCTGCAGCTCGTGGAAGGGCTGACCGGTGGCCTCCGTCACGAGCGTCGAGCTCATCATGTTGAGTCCCTTGCGGCCGGTCTCCTCGGCCGTCGCGCGCGAACCCGAGCCCCACCAGATGTGGTCGCGCAGCGTGGAGGACTGCGGCTCGATCGCGAGGTACTGTCCCGCACCCACCATCCGGGGGTCGCCGGGAGCGAGTCGCTCGCCGTCGATGGCGCGGAGGAAGATCTCGAACTTCTCCCGTGCGAGCACGCTGCCGCGCTCCGGGTCCTCCTCGTCGCGGAAGCCGAAGGTCTCGTAGCCGCGCAGCGCCGTCTCGGGTGACCCGCGGCTCACGCCGAGCGCGATACGGCCGTCGGCGATGAGGTCGAGTGCGGCCGCCTCCTCGGCGAACTGGAACGGGTTCTCGTACCGCATGTCGATCACGCCGGTGCCGACCTCGATGCGCTCGGTGCGCGCGGCCATGGCCGTCAGCAGCGGCATCGGGGACGCCGCCTGGCGTGCCCAGTGGTGCACGCGGACGTAGGCGCCGTTGACGCCGAGCTCGTCGGCGCCCTCCGCGATCTCGATGGTCTGCTTCAGCATGTCGCCCGCCGTGCGGGTGGCCGAGCCGGGCACGTCGGCGTAGTGACCGAACGAGAGGAATCCGAAAGCCTTCATGGTGTATTCGAACGCATGGAAGCCGGGACTATTCCCCCGGGAGCAGGAAGCCGTCGAGGACGAGCCCGCGGATGCGCGGCTCGAGCTCCGCCCACAGCTGCGCGAACGGCACCTCGAAGAGGTCCGCGAGGGCGGGGGCGATCTGCAGCACCTGGAGCTCGCCGTCGCACGCGCCGACGAAGCCGGCAAGCGCGGGGTCCACCGCGACGGTGCGCGCGAACCCGCCGCCCTGACGCAGCTCGATCACGCTCGGGTCGTCGTTACCGGGGAGAAGGTGGCGCGCCTCGGTGACGTCCGGAGCCACGACGAGGGTGTCGGGCAGCCCTGCGGCGAGCGCATCGTGGGCCGCGAGCCCGAGGCCGAGCGCCGCGCCCACGTTCGCCACGGGCTGCGTCACCCGCTCCGATCGCCGCAGCGGCTCCCCCCGCCCGCGGCGGAGCAGCACATAGCCGAAGCCGATCGCGGTCACGCCGCGCGCCGCGAAGTCGTCGAGCCACGCGGTCAGCAGCGGAGTGAAGGCGGCATCGCGCGGTGTGATCCCGCCGTCCCTGATCCACAGCTCGGCATAGGCGAGAGGGGACAGCTCCTCCCGCTCCACGACCCACAGGTCGAGGTCGGCGGGCACCCACGCGTCCAGCCGCGCGAGGCCGGTGATGCCCGTCCGCGACTCCCAGTTGCCCAGCAGCTGCGCGATGCCGCCCGGGGTGAGGTGCGCCGGTGCCGTGCGCACGAACTGCTCGACCAGTGCGTCGCCGACCAGACCGCCGTCGCGATACTCGTAGGCGGGCACCCCCGCCGTGCGCGGGGTGATCACGAACGGCGGGTTCGAGACGATGAGGTCGAACGCCTCCCCGGCGACCGGCTCGAACATGCTCCCGTGACGGAACTCGATGTTCGTGACCCCGTTCAGTTGTGCGTTCAGCGCGGCGTAGGCGAGGGCGCGGCGAGAGACGTCGGTGGCCACGACCCGGCCGGCGCGTCGTGCCACGAGGAGCGCCTGGATGCCGCAGCCCGTGCCGAGGTCGAGGGCACGATCCACCGCGAGCGGGACGACCGTCTCAGCGAGCGTGCGGGAGGCTCCGCCCACACCGAGGACGTGGTCGGCGGGCAGCGGGCCGTCGAGGGCGACCTCGTCCAGGTCGCTGGCGATCCACCATTCCCCGACTCCGTCCTCGTCGACGAACGACTGCGGGTGCAGCAGCGCGCTCGGCGTCACGGTGTCGGCGTCGGTCGTCGCCAGCCCCAGAGCCTCCAGCCCGTCCACGCCGAGCGTCGGCAGTGCGCGCTCCACGGCTGCGCGCGGCTGGGGAAGACCGAGCACCAGGAGGCGTCCGAGGGTCGCGAGGACCCCCTCATCCTCGGCGATCGCCCGAAGGATGGGCTCGCGCAGACCACGGGCGAGTGCATCATCCGCCTCCTCGCCCCAGAGACGTCGCAGCGGCTCGGATCGGAGATCGGCGGCATCGAGATCCGCGGCGAACGCAGCGCTGCGGAGCGGGTCGGGGCGGGGGGCGGGGGTGTCGGACACGGCCGTCACTCTACGCGTCTTCAGGGTTCTCCTCCGTCCGGCCTCCTAGAATCGCAGGGTCAGTACTCACGATCCGCCTCTCCCCGGCGTTCGAGGAAGACCTTCATGACCGCGATCACTCCCCCGACGGGCCTCCGCGCGCGTGCGCGCCGGCTCGCGGCGTTCGTGGTCGCCGCCGGCGTCTGTGCGGTGGGTGTCGCCGGTCCCGCGATGGCGGCCGACCAGCCCGCCGCGGACGACGACCACCGTGTCGAACTGCACGTCACGGCGGGTCTGCGCGGCACCGTCGCGCCGGGCACGTCGACGTCGGCCGTGGTCACGATCGAGAACGAGACCGAGGCGGAGCTCTCCGCGGGTCGCGTCGAGATCGAGCTCGGGAGCACGCCACTGACCGACGACGATGCCGTGACCGAATGGCTGGACGAGGGACAGGCCGCCGGTTCCTTCCTCTCCCTCGGCGAAGAGGCCACCAAGCCGGCGGAGGCGGGCGGATCCGCCACCACCACCGTGTTCGTGCCGCAGGAGACGCTGAAGCCGTTGAAACCGGGGGTGTACCCGCTGCGGGCCTCCCTGAGCGATGCCGGTACGGAGGACGCCGAGGGGGAGCGCACCACCACCTGGGACACCAGCACGACGAGCGTCCTCGTGGTCAGCTCCAGCCCGACCAGTCCGGTCGGCGTCCTCGTGCCCATCACCGCCACCCCGGCCGGCGGTGCCCTCCTGAGCGCTGACGAGCTCACGGAGCTGACCGCCCCGGACGGCGACCTCACCGCGCAGCTCGACGGCGTCGCCGGGACGACGGCTGTGCTCGCGGTCGATCCCGCCATCCTCACCTCGATCCGCGCACTGGGCACCGCGGCTCCCTCCACGGCGAGCGACTGGCTGCAGAGGCTCGACGAACTCCCCAACGCCCGCTTCGCCCTGCAGTTCGGCGATGCCGACCTCACGGTGCAGGCGCAGGCCGCTCTGCCCGAGGCGCTGGCGCCGCTGCCGCTGACCTCGCTGCTCGATCCCGCGGCCTTCCCGCAGCAGCGCGCCGTGACACCGACGAACACCCCCGCCGCCACCGCCGACCCCTCGGCGACGCCGACCGACGGGCCCGCGCTTCCCACCGACGACGAGCTCACGGAGATCGACGGCGCGGTCCCGGGAATCGTCTGGCCGGAGAGCGACCTCACGCAGGCTGACCTCGCGTCGTTCACCGGCTACCTGGGGGGCACCGCCACGACGGTCGTGTCGTCCGAGACGGTCGGCGGTCAGAGCGCGGCTCATGCGACGGCGGGCGGACAGGACCTGCTCGTCACCGACGCGGCCACGTCGGCGGCCCTCTCCGCAGCGGCGACCGAATCCGCCTCGGCTCCCCGCCAGGGGCTGCTGGCAGAGGCGGCAGCCCGGCTCTTCCTCGCCGGTGCCCGGGCGCCTGGCGCTCCGCTCCTCATCGGCCTGGAGCGCGACGAGAGTCGTCCCGCAGAGGCCCTTCGTGACGCGATCTCCACCGCGGACTCGATCGGCTTCGAGCTCTCGGCGGTGCGGGCGGCACCTGCCGTCGCGGTGACACTGCCGGAGACAGCCGCGGCGACCCGGGCGTCCGACCTCACGAACCTCCTCGCCGATGAGCGCTCCCTCACCGCTTTCGCGACCGTCCTCAGTGACCCGCTCGTGCTGCTGAGCCCGGAGCGGATCCGGATCCTGCGCACCATCGCGGTCGGTTCCTCCGCGGAAGCCTTCACCGAGAAGGTCGCGGCCCATCGCGCGCGCACCACCGAGACGCTCGGCGCCGTCAGCATCCCCGACTCCAGCACCATCCAGCTCCTCACGGCCAACGCCGACCTCCCCATCGCCGTGCGCAACGACCTCCCGTGGCCGGTGACGGTGCGGTTGTACGCGTCCCCCACCGATCCGCGCCTCGAAGTGACACCCGTGATCGACGTCGCCGTACAGGCGAGCTCGACCACGAGGGCGAAGGTGCCGGTGTCGGCCCGGGTCGGCAGCGGCGAGCTCGACCTGCGCCTCAGCCTCACCAGCCCGACCGGAGTGCCGATCCAGTCGGAGCAGACCATCCGGGTCGCGGTGCGCGCGGAATGGGAGACCATCGGTCTCATCGTCTTCGGCGGCCTTGCCGTGCTCCTCATCGCCCTCGGGGTGGTGCGCACGGTGCGCCGGAAGCGTCGGGAGGCCATCGAGGAGCAGGCCGTGGAGGCCGCCGTCGAGGAACTGATCGAGGAGAAGGAAGCGGAAGCCGCGGTGCAGGAGCGCCCCGACGGCCCGGATGCCCCTCCCACGAAGGAGTCGCGTGACTAGTCTCGGGCGCGCCAGCGCCATCATCGGCGCGGGCACCCTGGTCTCCCGCGTGACCGGGCTGCTGCGCAGCATCGTCCTCGTGGCGGTGATCGGCTCGTTCAAGTCGGGCCCGGCCGATGCCTTCGCCGCGGCGAACACGCTCCCGAACAGCGTCTTCTCCCTCATCTCCGTCGGCATCCTCACCGCGGTGATCGTGCCGCAGATCGTCAAGGCCACCGCCGACGCCGACGGGGGCAACGCGTTCATCTCGAAGCTCTTCACCCTCGGGACGGTCGTGCTCGTCGCCGTCACGGCTCTCGCCACGATCGCAGCGCCCTGGCTCGTGCAGATCGTGGCAGGCGGGCTCTCCTCGACGACCCAGGCGCTCGCGACCGCGCTCGCGTACTGGTGTCTCCCGCAGATCCTCTTTTACGGTCTGTACGCGCTGTTGGGTGAGGCTCTGAACGCGCGGCGCATCTTCGGTCCGTTCACCTGGGCGCCGGTCGTCAACAACATCGTCTCGATCATCGGATTCCTGATCCTGGGATGGGCGTTCTCGCCGGTGTCCCGCGACTCCGCTGACTGGACGCCGGAGATGATCGCCCTGCTCGGCGGCACGGCGACCCTCGGCATCGCCGTGCAGGCGCTCGTCCTGCTGCTTTTCTGGCGTCGGACGGGCCTCTCGCTCCGCCCCGATTTCCAGTGGCGGGGCGTCGGCCTCGGCAACGTGGGAAAGCTCGCGGGATGGACCTTCCTGATGGCGTTCGCCTCACTGTCCGCCGGCGTGCTGCAGGGCAACATCGTCAGCAACGCCTCGGAGTCGGGCGCCTCGCTCGCCGTGACCACGAACGCCTGGCTCATCTTCATGCTCCCCTACTCGGTCATCGTGCTGTCGATCGGGACCCCGTACTTCACGCAGATCAGCGAGCACGCCGCCGCCGGGCGGCACGACGAGGTCCGCGGAGACATCTCGCGCAGCATCCGCACGCTGCTGTTCTTCATCGTCGCCGCCGTCGCCGCGGTGGCCGCCGCGGCGATCCCCGCCTCCCGTGTCTTCACCGAGAGTCCTTCCGACGCCGAGGGGGCGGCCGTCGTCCTCCTCTGCTACCTGGTCAGCCTGATCCCGCTCACGATCCTGTTCATCGTGCAGCGCACGTTCTACGCGTACGACGACACGCGCACGCCCTTCTGGTTCACGATCTTCCAGTGCGCGCTGATCGTCGTGACCGCGCTGGGAGCCGTCGCCCTGCTGTCGGCGGAGGTCATCGACCTCACGCAGCTGGCCGCCGCCGTGGCTCTGGGGCAGTCCATCGCCAGCACGCTGCAGACGATCGTCGCCACCTGGCTGCTGCATCGCAAGATCGGCGGCATCGGAATCCTGTCCTGGCTGCGTGCTCTCGCGCTGTTCGCGGTCGCCGCGATCCCGGCGGGGCTCGCCGGATGGGGAACGTTCCTCCTGATCGGGGGGACGACCGGATGGGCCACGTCCGGAGTCATCCCCGGCGCCCTGGCGACCGCCGTCATCGGCCTCGTCGTCGTGATCGTCTACGTCGCGATCCTCGCGGTCTTCCGCGCCCCGGAGCTGAAGGCCGCCGGCGGGCTCGTCCGCCGCTTCCTGCCCGGCCGCTGACGTGGGAATGCCCCGCGGTTACCATGGGTTGAAGCAGTCGGACGTCTTTCGACGGCACCGCTTTTCTAACGGAGATCACATGCGTCAGGTCATCATCATCGGCTCCGGCCCCGCCGGATTCACGGCTGCCATCTACGCTGCGCGCGCGAACCTGGAGCCGCTCCTCATCGCGAGCTCCGTCGAGGTCGGCGGCGAGCTCATGAACACGACCGAGGTGGAGAACTACCCCGGCTTCCCGGAGGGCATCCAGGGCCCTGAGCTCATGGCGAAGTTCCAGGAGCAGGCCGAGAAGTTCGGCACCGAGGTGCTCTACGACGACGTCACGGAGCTCGATGTCGCCGGTCCCGTCAAGAAGGTCACCCTCGGTTCGGGTGCCACCCACGAGGCCAAGACGATCATCTACGCCACCGGTTCGGCCTACCGCAAGCTCGGGATCGCGGGCGAGGAGCGTCTCTCCGGTTTCGGCGTCTCCTGGTGCGCCACCTGCGACGGCTTCTTCTTCCGTCAGAAGACCATCGCGGTCGTCGGCGGCGGCGACTCGGCGATGGAGGAGGCCACCTTCCTCACGCGTTTCGCGGACAAGGTGTACGTCATCCACCGCAAGGACTCCCTCCGCGCCTCGAAGATCATGCAGGAGCGCGCCTTCGCGAACGAGAAGATCGAGTTCGTGTGGAACAGCGAGGTCGTCGAGATCCTGGGCGACACCGCCGTCTCCGGCGTGCAGCTGCGTTCCACGGAGGACGGGTCGCTGCGCGACCTCCCTCTCGACGGCCTGTTCATCGCGATCGGCAACGACCCGCGCACGCACCTCGTCCACGAGAAGCTCGAGCTCACGCCCGAGGGGACGATCTGGGTCGACGGACGCTCCTCGCGGACGTCGGTCCCCGGTGTCTTCGCCGCCGGTGACGTGATCGACCCCACCTACCGCCAGGCCATCACCGCCGCCGGGACGGGCACGATCGCGGCTCTCGACGCCGAGCACTTCCTCGCCGACCTCGAGGACGCGTCCGTCGAGGTCCCCGCAGCCGAGGCCGCCGAGGTCATCACGGCCTGACCAGGGCCGGGAACACTTTCCCCCCGCCCGTTGTTGCAACAGGCGAACCTCGAACAAGGAGAACTCTGATGAGTGCAAAGGCAACGAGCCAGGCGACCTGGGAGCAGGACGTGCTGCAGGCCGATGGTCCCGTGCTGGTGGACTTCTGGGCCGAGTGGTGCGGTCCGTGTCGTATGGTCGCGCCGGTGCTGGACGAAATCCAGTCCGACAACCCCGACAAGATCACCATCCTCAAGCTCAACGTGGACGAGAACCCGGAGCTGGCCATGAAGTACCAGATCACGTCGATCCCGGCGATGAAGGTCTTCCAGGGCGGAGAGGTCAAGACGACGATCATCGGCGCCAAGCCGAAGTTCGCTCTCGAGCAGGATCTCGCCGCTTTCCTCGGCTGATCCCCACGACCACGAGAAGGGCCGCGCCTCCGGGCGCGGCCCTTCTCGCATGCTCGGCCAGCCCAGGGTGATCAGCGCTTGTCGTACACGTCCACCGGCTCGAGCCCGCGTGCTGCCCGCGCCCTGTCGACGATCTCCTGGATGACAGCGGTCTTCGCTGCGTTGTAGGAGGAGTTCCGCTCCTCCGCCTCCCGCGCTGCGTCGTGCTTGACACGTTCGTATCGCTCCGCATCGTCCGGGTGCGCGCACAACCAGTCCCGCAGAAGGCGCTGTGGCACGTCATCCCATTCGGTTGCCGTGAAGAAGTGTGCGATGGCGAGGCGCTCCCCGGCCGCCTCCATGATCATCACCGGATGAGTGCGGATTCCGCTGCCGGTGCGCCATCCCACCGCCTCCAACGCGGACCGGTACGCGGCGAACTCTTCTCCTGTCTGCACCCGCACCGCGAGGTCGATGACCGGTTTCGCGCTCATCCCGGGAATGGCCGTCGAACCGATGTGCTCGACGAACCAGCCGTCCGCCCCGGCAGCGAGGATCGATGCCGCGAACTCCTCGAATCGCTGCGGCCACGACGGGTCGTAGGGAACGAGGAGCATCGGTCGTCAGGAGGCGTCGGCGATGCGAGGGTCCCAGCGACGATGGCGCTGCTTCTCGTCCAGGAGTCCCCAGACGGCCGGCGTGAGCTCCGGGTACTCCAGGGCGATCTGGCGCAGCACGCGGTAATGCCGCGCGGCGTTGGGACGTACCCCGTCGTTGGCGGCGATGTTGTCGGCGCGCAGCAGGTAGACGACGAGTTCGTCGACACTGGGCAGCTCCTCCATGAACTCCCAGGGGTCCTCACCGCCGAGCAGGCGCTCCTGGACGAGGACGGCGAGTTCGTCCGAGGCCTCGGCGCGCAGCACTTCCAGGCTGGCGCGACGGGGGACGGACTCGGTCATCCCTCCAGCCTACGCGCGTGCGCGACGGGGTCGGCGCTCCACCTTCGCATCCTCGCTCATGTCCTCGAGCTCGCGGCCCTTGGTCTCCGGCACCTTGAAGAACACGAAGAAGAACGACAGCAACGCGAAGAACGCGTAGAAGCCGTACGCGAAGGTGAGGCCGATCTCGGCGAACGCCGGGAACGTCGTCGAGATGAAGAAGTTCGCCACCCACTGCGCCGCGGCGGCCACGGCCAGGGCACCGGCACGGATCGAGTTCGGGAAGATCTCGCCCAGGAGGACCCACACGAGCGGTCCCCAGCTCGCACCGAAGAACACCACGAAGCCGTTGGCGCAGACGAGGGCGACGGTCGCCCAGGGGTCGGGAAGCGTCGCGGTTCCCGAGGCGTCCAGCGTGCCGAACGAGAAGGCGAGCGCCATGAGTCCCAGGGTCACCGTCATGCCGACGGAGCCGACGAGCAGCATGATCCGGCGTCCGATCCGGTCGACGAGCAGGATCGCGACGATCGTGACGACGATGTTGGTCACAGAGGTGATGACGGAGGTCAGGAGAGCGCTGGACTCGTCGAACCCGACCGACTGCCACAGTGTCGTGGAGTAGTAGAAGATCACGTTGATGCCGACGAACTGCTGGAACACCGACAGCAGGATGCCGACCCACACGATCGGCTTGAGGCCGAGACGGCTGCCTCGCAGGTCTCGCAGCGACTCGGAGCGCTCCGTGTCGATCGTGCCCGTGATCTCCTTGATCTTCGCCTCGGTATCGATCGTCCCGGTCACGGTCTGGAGCACTTCCGCGGCACGCTTCACTTCGCCCTTGCGCACCAGGTAGCGCGGGGATTCCGGCAGCCGGAGCGACATCAACCCGTAGACGAGCGCGGGGATGGCCGCGACCATGAACATCCATCGCCAGGCGGTCAGGCCCCAGAGCGGCTGGTCGGCCTCCCCCGCGATGCCGGCGAGCAGGGCGTCCGACAGCAGGGCGGCGAAGATGCCGAGGACGATGGCGAGCTGCTGCAACGAGCCCAGACGACCGCGGATCGCAGCGGGAGACACCTCCGCAATGTAGGCGGGGGCGATCACCGAAGCCGCGCCGACGCCGAGTCCGCCGATCACACGCCAGACGATGAGGTCGACGACGCTGAACGCGAGTCCGGAGCCGATCGCCGAGACGAAGAACATCGCCGCGGCGACAACCATCACCGGGATGCGTCCGAACTTGTTCGACACCGGGCCGGCGAACCAGGCGCCGACCGCACAGCCGATCAGGGCGGAGGAGACAGCGAAGCCCTTGAGACCCGTGCCGAGGTCGAACCCTGAGACATCTCCCGCCAGGGCGTCGACAGCACCGTTGATCACCGCGGTGTCGAATCCGAAGAGGAATCCGCCCAGCGCCGCCGCAATACTGACGGCGATCACGCGACGCTTGATACTCGCTGGATCAGCTGGTCTGGACATGACATCCCCCTCGCATCGACAAGATGACGCGAGTCTATGTCACCCCCGACCAGGGGCGGGGTCAGCGCGCGGAGCCGTACCCTTCTTCGCCGAGCTCCTCGAGAATACGGTTCAGGTCCTGGATCGATGCGAAATCGATCGTGACCTGGCCTTTCCGAGCTCCCAGTGCGATCCGGACGCGGGTGTTGAGCCGGTCCCCCAGCTTGCCGGCGACCTCATCCAGGTACGCCCGCCGTGCCCCGGGCGTGGGCTTGGGAGTCTTCCCCGCGGAGGGCTGCGACTTGGCCGCCTCTTCCGTGGCACGGACGGAGAGGTCCTCGTTGACGACCTTGTCCGCCAGGCGCTGCATGGCCTCCGGCGAGTCCACGCTCAGGATCGCGCGCGCGTGTCCCGCGGTCAGGACACCGGCGGCCACCCGCTGCTGCACGGGGACAGGAAGCTTGAGCAGGCGGATGGTGTTGCTGATCTGCGGCCGGGAACGACCGATGCGCGTGGCGAGCTCCTCCTGCGTGATGCCGAAATCGTCGAGGAGCTGCTGGTAGGCCGATGCCTCTTCCAACGGGTTCAGCTCCGAGCGGTGGAGGTTCTCCAGGAGCGCGTCCCGCAGCAGGTCCTCATCGGCGGTATCCCGGACGATGGCCGGGATCGACTCGAGTCCGGCCTCGCGGGCAGCCCGCGTGCGCCGCTCCCCCATGATGAGTTCGTACTCGCCGTCGCTGTTCTTCCGGACCACCACCGGCTGCAGCACGCCGAACTCGCGGACGCTGTGCACGAGCTCCGCGAGGTCCTCCGGGTTGAAGTGCGTGCGCGGCTGGCGGGGGTTGGGGACGATCGCCTGCGGGTCGACCTGGATCAGGTGGATCCCGGGCACCGCCTCGAGCTCAGCCTCGGGTGCCGCGTCGGTGTTCGCGGAGGGAGCCTCGGGTGCCGGAGCGATCTTCGCGCCCGGGAAGAACACGTCGACAGGACGTTCGGCCTGGTCCGCCGTCGGGATGAGGGCGCCGATGCCGCGGCCGAGTCCAGTGCGCTTCGCCATTATTTCTCCTTGCTCTGCGTCTGTCGCGACGCGATCTCGACGGCGGCCTCACGGTAGGCGATCGCTCCGGCGGACTGACCGTCGTAGGCGATGACCGTCTGGCCGAAACTGGGGGCTTCCGATACGCGTACGGACCGCGGAATCACGGTGTCCAACACCTGTGACGGGAAGTGCGAGCGCACTTCCTCCGCAACCTGCTGCGCCAGACGCGTCCGCCCGTCGAACATCGTCAGGAGGATCGTCGAGAGATGGAGGCTCGGATTGAGGTGCTTCTGGATCATCTGAATGCTGCCGAGCAGCTGGCTCAGGCCTTCCAGGGCGTAGTACTCGCACTGGATCGGGATGAAGACCTCGTTCGCCGCGGTGAACGCGTTGATCGTGAGGAGTCCGAGCGATGGGGGGCAATCGATGATGACGAAGTCGACAGGGTTGTCGACGAGGTAGTCCTCCAGAGCGCGGCGAAGTCGGTGCTCCCGGGCGACCTGTGCGACGAGTTCGATCTCGGCACCCGCGAGGTGGATGGTGCTCGGCGCACAGAAGAGATTGGGGCTCTCCGGACTGGGCTGCACGATCTCCGCGAGCGGGAACTCGTCGATGAGGACGTCATAGACGCTCGGTGTGTCGGCATTGTGTGGCACCCCGAGCGCCGTGGAGGCGTTCCCCTGAGGGTCCAGGTCGATGACGAGCACCTTCGCACCCAGACCAGCCAATGCCGAAGCGATGTTGACGGCGCTCGTGGTCTTACCCACGCCACCCTTCTGGTTCGACACCGTCAGGATTCGCGTGTCTCCCCCGAACTCCACGGTGACTGCTTCGAGCGCGCGGCGACGAACGGAGAGATCCGCGATTTCTCGCGCGAGGGGGGTGTCCATCCCGAACGATTCGTTCGACGATGCCTTCTCGGACTGTTTCACGTGAAACATCCACTCCTTTCGGGGCCGCGTTCCACTCTAATCGCAGCGACCGACGTCGGATCACAGGCACGACCGGGCGGCAGAGATGCTTCCCGTCCGCGCACTTCCGCATACACGCGGACAGTCAGCTCCGGTGAGGTTCGTTTCACGTGAAACGACGGCTTCAGCACGGCCCGCTGAACGCGGCTTTCGTCACCGGTGGCTTCGCGCAACTCCATCGACGAAAGGCGAAGGGACGCCCCCAGCGCTGACACCGGGGTCCCCTGCTGAGACGGATGTCTGAATCACGCGACTGGGGTCCCTACCGCTCCACCGAAGCGTGCTCGCGAGCCGACCTCGTGCCCCTCCTCGATGAGAGCGCCTGGCGGTCCGGCGTAGCTTCTCCGCGTCGTCCGGTTCGACGCCACATTTCTCGAGGCCCAGTCCCGCGCTCGCAAACCTCCGCCTCCCCACCTCACTCGGGTACCTTGTCGCAGCTTCCCACGCGGGGTGCCTGCCGCGGTCAGGCGAATTCGCGACCGCGTCCTTCTGGGTTGCCCCTGCATACGCCCGAGAGTCCATCGCTCCGCCGGGCGTCCCGCTGCAGAGCGCCCGGATCCTTCATGCATGCACCCTCGGCCGGGAGCACGCCAGCGTCGCGCAGCACCGATCCGGGTGCCCATGCCCTGTGCTCCATGAGACCTCGCGACAGGTGCGTCGCGTCGTTCTGGCCCCTCCATGACCTGCCTGCCCGCAGAACTCGCGGAGCATCACGCGGCTGCCTCCGCGTCCGAGCCGGCAGGTGGACGAGGGGTCGCGCCGCATGGGTACATCGATACTCAATCTGACCCGTTCCTTCGCCCCTTGCGACGGCTCGTCTCCCGTGAATCCGCCGCCCGATCGCGGTCTGTTTCACGTGAAACACAACCCCTCCTAGCCTGTTCACATCCGTTCACCATCTCGGGCACGCACAGCAGCACGTGTTCCCAGCCGCTGCTCGGGTCGCCCCACGACGACGGAGCACGCCTGGGAGCAGTTCTGGCGCGGAGGGATTTCCCTTCACGGCGATGCCCATCGAACGACGTGGCGTCGCCCGTCCACGCACACCACTCGGCATGCGTGCCCGAAGTGTGTGGAACGACCGTCGCTCAAGAGCCATCTGCGTCACGCGAGCGGTAGCCCCGCGGTGGCGGCCTGGCACGTTCACACCCGACTCTCGCGCAAACGCCCACTCCCCTTCCTGTCCACACCGTCCATAGCGAGGATCAGAGCTCGCCGCAGCAGGTCCACCGCGGACCGCTATAGAGAGGAGGCATTGCGGCACGTCTGCCACAGCGGCGCCCGGTCACACCGTTGCCCACTCCTCCGCGGGAAGGCCGATCACCGGGCCCCTCCCACTCATCGAGGGACACCGTTGAGCATCAAGGCCAGTCCGGTTGTCCGGGGTCATTCCCCGGACGAAACACGAGCGAGGCATGAGCGCCTCTGCCGCAGCGGTCAAAAGCTCCAAAGCCCAGTCCCGCGTCAAGGCACTCACCGGCCCCCTCCACACATGGACACACCCCATCCAATACCAGGCCTGCACCGGTTACACCCCGTCTCCCCCGACGACACTCGAGACCAGGCACGAGGGATCCGATAGCGCCGCAGAAAGGTTCAGAGGCCACTCCTCCGAAGAAGGCCACTCACCGGGTGCCTTTAGACGTCGACACACCATCGAATGCCAGGGCCCGGCCTGGTTGCCCCGAGTCGTCATTGACCAGGCACGGGACAAAGTATCGCGCCGCCTCCCCGCCGCAGAACCCGGCGACACCATCACACTTTCCCACGAGAATGCCGCCCGCCGGCTCCAGTCTAGGCTTCGAGGCATACCCCGAACGTCACTGACAGGACTGGTGGCACCATGTCCGTCTCAGACGGCAGAGGAAACGAGGCCGAGGCACCCCCTGCGGTAGCTTCACCGAGCGGATGACCTTCTTGCCTGTCGACACCCCCGCGGGGGACCTCCACTGCCGCAGCGACCTGCAGGAGCCAGCGGCACGACCCAGTCGGCTCTGACGAGGGCTCCCCCCGACGACCGATGAGCATAGGTACGCACACGATGCAGAGAGACATGACACGTTCGCCCCGTGCCGCGCTCACCGTCACTGCACTCTGCGCACGCGCTGAAGATCGGTGCCCCTCAGCGGGAGACGGCACTCGGGCACGTGGGAGCCACACCGAGAAACCGACTGTTTCACGTGAAACAGTCATTCAAGATCGCTGCGACTGAGGGATACCTCCTCCACTACCGAATGCGCCATGGCAAACGGTCGGAGATGGTCAGCGAACGACGTACGCGCGTGCGATAACTCGTCGAAGCGAATCGCGCGACGTTTCACGTGAAACAGTTGTGTGTCTAATGTGACCACGCCGACCACGATCCCACCTCCTGCGTCTAACCCACGGGAGGTTCTGCGATCCGCAGCCCACCACGCCGCACCGTAAAGACAGCACACCCCGCCCGCTGACCCACCAGCACGGGCAGGTATCAGTGTCGAGCAGAAGGGCACTCAACGAGCAGTGCGTCCGATGACGTCGCCGGAGACCATCACTTCTGACCTACGGACCGCCCCGGGGGCAGCGCCCCACGCTCCTTGGCTCGATCGGTGGGTGCCCCACCGGTCTCCCCACGCGCTTTCCGAAAAGACTCGGAGACGTTGATGAGTACGCCCGTCCACAGCTTCGATGCCAAGGAGTTGCGTGGCGGCGCCTACCGATTCCCTCCTCCGAGGCCGGCCTCCGGAGACGTGATACTCGCCTCTGACCGCCTCGGTGAAGATGCTCCCGCGATGGATGAACCTTCACGCCGCCGAACCCAGCGCTCCCGACAACCGTGTCAGACAGAGGTCGGTCGCCGATTCAGGTTCACCGTAACTGGAGAAACCTGGACACCGGCGTCGCCGAAGCACCCAGTGAACGCGATTCCCGACTCAGCGCCTTCGGAGCCGAGAGTAGCGTCCTACCGCACTGCCCCGAGACTCGTTGTTGTTTCACGTGAAACATGGCCTGTCCGGGCGGACCCCATCCGTGAGCGGGCACAACCTCTTCGGATCAGTCGATCAAGGGGTAGTGCCCGCTAAAGAAGGACACTCTGACGGCAGTGTTTCACGTGAAACGACAAGGTCCTCAGCGCACGTGGGCACGGACGACCCGGGTCGTCTCGGGAAGCAGTCCCTCGCCCAGAACCTCGACGCGAACGTCGGAGAGTGTGAACTTCGCGATCTGCTTCCGCGCCGCCTCGATCTCGTTCGCGGCGTTCATGCCCTTCAAGAGGGTGAGTTCACCACCATCGCGCACCAGCGGAGCCGTCAGTGGAATCAAGGTACGCAGCGCGCTCACCGCGCGAGCCGTGACGACGTCGAAGGCACCCTTCGCACGGACGTCCTCCGCACGCGCCCGGAGGATGGTGACGTTCGAGAGCTCGAGATCGTTCACCTGCTCCGTCAACCAGTTGATCCGACGCTCCATCGGCTCAACCAGTGTCCACGACACATCGGGGCGGGCGATGGCGAGCACCAGACCGGGCAGTCCGGCCCCAGACCCGATGTCCGCCACGGAACCATGGAAGAGCGGTGCGGCGATCGCGCTGTTCAGGATGTGACGGGTCCACAGGCGGGGCAGTTCGAGCGGCCCGATCAGACCCCGCTCCTCCCCCTCACGGGCGAGGGAGTCCGTGAACCGCCGAGCGATCTCCAGGCGGTCTCCGAAAAGATCGGCAGCGACAGCCGGCTCCTGCTCGACGGTCTTCTCGCCGGAATCGTTCGTCTCAGACACCCGCCCGTACTCGCCTTCGGTACGTCAGTGACGACGCAGGACCGTGTGACGGTCCGCGCCCTCGCCGTACGACTCGGAGACGAGCCCTCGCTCGGCAGCGATGTCGTGGACCAGCTTGCGCTCGTAGCTCGACATCGCCGGCAGCGACGCCTGCGACGAGCCCTCATCGAGCTTGGCGGCCGCCGCCTCGACCAGGGTCACGAGCTGCCGGCGGCGCGTGTCGCGGGATCCTCCGATGTCGAGGATGAGACGCGAGAACGAGCCAGTCTTGTTCTGCACGGCGAGACGCGTGAGCTCCTGCAGCGCCTGCACCGTGTCCGGAGCGGAGAGCAGCGCGAGGCCGTCACCCTCGGCCTCGACCGAGACGTAGGCACGCCCCTGCCGGACATCGAGGTTCAGGTCGCCGTCGATGTCGGCGATGTCGAGCAGCTCCTCGAGGTAATCCGCGGCGACATCGCCTTCGTTCTCGAGCTGCGCCACAGTGGGCTCGGTGCTCCCGGTCACGACCTCACTCATGACGGGTTCCCCTTCTTCTTCGCGCGCTTCTTGCCGACCGGCTGCTGTCGCTTCGGTGCCTCAGCCTTCGCCTTCTCGGCCTGCTCCAGCAGACGCTGCTGCTCTGCCTCGTACACCGACATCGGCACGACCTTGCCCGAGGAATCGATGGCCTTGCCCTTACGCGCCAGACGCTCTTCGCGCGCCTTCGCCGCCTCCGAGCCCGGGGTGGGCATCTCACGGATGACGAGGAACTGCTGGCCCATGGTCCAAAGGTTCGAGATGAACCAGTACACGACGACACCGAGCGGGAAGAAGACACCGGAGAAGATGAAGCCCAGCGGCAGCACGTAGAGCATGATCTTCTGCATCTGGTACGCCTGGCCGGTCTTGGCCTCCGGCGAGAGGTTCTTCGAGATGATCTGCAGCTGGGTGAAGAACTGCGACGCGATCATCAGGACGACCAGGGTGACGAGGATGATGATCGCAGTGACGTTCTGGGCATCGATGGCGTTGCCCAGCGTCTCGTGCAGCGAAGCGACGCCGAAGAGCTTCGCGTCGTAGAACTCCTTCGTGAGCTCCGGGCTCAGCAGGCCGACGCCACCGACGTTGTCGCGGGCGTGCTTGCTGACGTCGCTCAGCACGCTGTAGAGCGAGAAGAAGATCGGCATCTGCACGAGCAACGGCAGACAGCTCGACATCGGCGTCGTGCCGTGCTTCTTGTACAGCGCCATCGTCTCGCGGCTCATCGCCTCACGAGAGAGCTGATCCTTCTTGCCGCGGTACTTCTCCTGAACTTTCCGCAGTTCAGGAGCGATTTCCATCATCTTGCGCTGGCTCTTGATCTGCTTCACGAACAGCGGGATGAGCGCTGCACGGACCACGATCACGAGGCCGACGATCGAGAGGACCCAGGTGATGCCCGAGGCGGCAGGAAGGCCGACCGCCGTGAGAAGCCAGTGCCAGGCGACGAGGATGAGCTCGACGACCCACTTCAGCGGCCACAGGATCGTGCCGAGCAGGTCGAATCCGCCGGATGCCGGCTCCGGGCTGGGGGTGGCACTGGCGAACAGAAGGTCAAGACCCACCGATCAGTCCTTTCGGGAGGGGACGACGAAACCGTGTGCGGTCAGGTCGTAGCGGAAGTGTCGGTGCGGTGTGACGTCGTCGACGCCTCCGCGAGACCAGGGATTGCAGCGGAGGATGCGCCACGCCGAGAGCAGAGCCCCCCGCACGGCGCCGTGCTGCTGCACCGCACCTACAGCGTAGGCGGAACAGGAGGGGTAGTACGCACACACGTCCCCGTACATCGGCGAGACCACCTTGCGGTACCCCGCCAGGAAGGCGAGCACGGCGTTGCGCGGCAGGAGCGGGATGCTGCGAAGCACGTCGCGCCCGTGCATCTCCCCCGTCCCCACCGACGAGGCCGGCAACGCGGTCATGAGGCGGCCTCGGCCGGTGCGAGCCGCGCCAGGCAACGATGCACATCGCTGCGAAGCTCCGCGTAGGAGGCGGTCGCGGACGCAGGAAGGGCACGGATGACGACATCCGTGCCCTGAGGAACACGCGGGAGCGCCTCCGCACAGACGGCTTTGAGTCGCCGACGGACGGTGTTGCGCACCACGGCCGTGCCCACCTGCTTGCTGATGATGAAGCCGAACCGCGCGGCCCTGCTCTCGCCCGTCGCCAGCATGGAGGTGAGGACGCGGGCCCCGCCACAACGCGATCCGCGTCGAACGACCAGTCGGTAGTCGCTCCCGCGGGTCAAACGGAACGGGCGGGCGAGCACAGCTGATTACGCGGAGAGCTCGGTACGGCCCTTCGCGCGGCGTGCCGAGAGGATGGCACGGCCGGCGCGGGTACGCATGCGGGCACGGAAGCCGTGCTTCTTGGCGCGACGACGGTTGTTGGGCTGGAAGGTGCGCTTGCTCATGAGATCACTCCGGGAATGCTGTCACCGGATTCACTTCGACCGGAGACATAGGGAACTGCCAAACAGGCATAAGTCAACCGACTAAGGGTACGTCTTGGCGGCGGACAGGGCAAATCTGCGACCTGTACCGCTTGTCATCCCATGCGTACCGCACAGCCATTATCCACAAGCCGAGCGCATCCGCCACATCCAACACGCCCGCGTGTTTTCAAGGGCAGGTTGCCGTTCCGAGCCGGTGTGACTACCGTGGCATCCGAAGTTATCCACAGGGGAACGGCACGTCGACCCCGACCCGATCCGTCGTCCGGAGCACCATGTCCTCACCAGCCCAGCCCGAAGTCCCGATCTGGACCACGGTGCAGGAGCTGCTGGAAGCCGACGATCGGGTCACGCCGCAGCTCCAGGGCTTCCTGAGCCTCGCGGTGCCGGCCGGGGTGATGTCGGCGACCCTGTACCTCGAGGTGCCGAACGACCTCACCGCCGCCCAGATCAACAAGCGCCTCCGCCTGCCCATCATGGAGGCCCTCGCTCACGTCGGCGAAGAGGTCACGTCCTACCGGGTGGTCGTGAACCACGAACTCGCGGACCAGCCCACGGCCCCCATCGCGGTCGCCGACTTCGGTCGCCAGGAGCCGGTGCGCGCCGAGTCGCCGATGGAGCAGCCGACGGCGCTGCGCCACGAGTCCCGCCTCAACCCGAAGTACACCTTCGACAACTTCGTGATCGGCCAGTCCAACCGGTTCGCCCACGCGGCCGCCGTGGCCGTGGCCGAGGCTCCGGCCAAGGCCTACAACCCGCTCTTCATCTACGGCGACTCCGGACTGGGCAAGACACACCTCCTCCACGCCATCGGTGACTACGCGCAGTCCCTCTACGCCGGGGTGAAGGTGCGGTACGTATCGAGCGAGGAGTTCACGAACGACTTCATCAACTCCATCGCCAACAACCGCGGCGCCGCGTTCCAAGCGCGGTACCGCGACGTGGACATCCTCCTCATCGACGACATCCAGTTCCTCCAAGGACGGGCGGAGACGCAGGAGGCGTTCTTCCACACGTTCAACACGCTGCACGACCACAACAAGCAGGTCGTCATCACCAGCGATGTCGCACCGAAGCACCTGACCGGCTTCGAGGACCGCATGCGCAGCCGGTTCGAGTGGGGCCTCATCACCGACGTGCAGGCGCCCGACCTCGAGACCCGTATCGCCATCCTGCGGAAGAAGGCGCAGAGCGAGGCCCTCCACATCCCGGACGAGGTGCTCGAGTACATCGCCACGGTCGTGTCCTCGAACATCCGCGAGCTGGAGGGTGCACTCATCCGCGTCTCCGCGTTCGCGAGCCTGAACCGCTCTGCCCTCGACATCTCCCTGGCTCAGACCGTGCTGCGGGACATCATCGACACGGCCGAGGACAACATCATCTCGCCGACCGACATCATCACCGCGACCGCGCAGTACTTCAAGCTCACCGTCGACGACCTCTATGGCTCCAGCCGTTCGCAGCAGATCGCCACCGCACGGCAGATCGCCATGTACCTCTGCCGTGAGCGCACCAGCCTCTCCCTCCCCAAGATCGGTCAGCTCTTCGGCAACCGGGACCACACGACGGTCATGTACGCCTACAAGAAGATCAGCGAACTCATGAAGGAGCGTCGCTCGATCTACAACCAGGTGACCGAGATCACCACGCAGCTCGGTCGTCGCTGACGACCTGCACCCACGAGAGGGACGCCGCATCCGACACCGGACGGCGTCCCTCTCGGCGTTTCGGCGACATGCACCCGCCGGATAGATGCGTCTATGCACATGTGGATAACTTGTGGATGAACGTGGAACGCGCCGTCTCGAATGTGGGGCGATCGGGGAAACCTGTGGATAACCCCGGGACGGCGAAACGACGACCGACCCCTGTCCACCCGCGGATTCCTCAGGGTCTCCACAAGTGACACGAGTGTAGTTCCCTACTCGCGCCTGCTTTCCACCGACTTATCCACAGTATCCACAGGTGTTAACACCGTTAAGGAGTTAAGTCATTCAGGGTGCGATCCGATCACCAGACGGTGGGGAGAACCGGCGGCGGCATGACAAGTCCTCCGGCGTAGGGAACCGCAGGACTGTGGGGCTAGCATGGGATTCCCTGCAGTGGCAGGACCCGACGACGACCCGTCATGTTCGACGACAAGGGAGCACCCGTGAGGTTTCAGGTCAACCGCGATGTCTTCAGCGAGGCTGTGTCCTTCGTCGTCAAGCTGCTGCCCCAGCGCAATCCACAGCCGATCCTCGCCGGTGTCCTGATCGAGGCGGACGGCTCCGGACTCACCCTCTCGGCCTTCGACTACGAAGCATCCGCACGGACGACCATCGAGGCGACGGTCGAGACACCGGGCACGATCCTCGTCCACGGGCGGCTGCTCTCCGACATCGCGAGCCGCCTCCCGAACGCTCCCATCGAGATCGCCGTCGAGGATGACGGCGGAATCGCCGTGACCTGTGGCTCGGCTCGCTTCACCCTCGCGGCCATGCCGGTCGAGGAATACCCGTCCATTCCCGAGGTGTCCGGATCCTCCGGCGTCGTCCCGGCCGACGATTTCGGCACGGCGATCGCGCAGGTCGGCTTCGCCGCGTCCCGTGACGACGTGACTCCCGTGCTGACGGGTGTCCAGCTCGAGGTCACCGGACAGACGCTCAGCCTCGTCGCCACCGACCGCTACCGGGTCTCGCTCCGCGACGTGCCCTGGGACGGCGAGGCCGTCGAGGCCACCGCACTCGTTCCCGCCCGCACCCTCGTCGAGGTCGGCAAGACGTTCGGACACGCCGGCACGATCCAGATCGCCTTCTCGGGTGCCGGGGATCGCGAGATCATCGCCTTCACCGCCGGCAACAAGACCGTGACGTCGCTGCTCATCAAGGGCAACTTCCCCCCGGTCCGCCGCCTCTTCCCCGAGCAGACCGACCACTACGCCGTCGTCAACACGGCCGATCTCATCGAGGCCGTCCGCCGTGTCTCCCTCGTGCTCGACCGCGCGGCGCCACTGCGTTTCACGTTCTCGACCGACAGCGTCACGATGGATGCATCGGGCAGCGAGCACGCCCGCGCGTCCGAGTCGGTCGACGCGATCCTCTCCGGCGGCGACGAGGTGACGCTGGGTCTCAACCCGCAGTACCTCATCGAAGCCCTCGGTGCGGTCAAGAGCGAGTTCGTGCGGGTGACCTTCACCTCCAGCGACAACGCCAACAAGCTGAGCCCGGTCCTCATCACCAGTCAGACGTCGGTCGACCAGGCCGGTCTGGACTCGTTCAAGTACCTCCTCCAGCCCAACCTCCTCCTGCGCTGAGCACCCCCGGCCCCGAGGGAGTGTCCGACCCGGAAGGTAGGCTGGCTCCGTGATTGTGGAGCATCTCAGCCTGGTCGATTTCCGCAATTACGCGACCGCGGAACTCGCCTTGCACCGCGGGCCGAACGTCCTCGTCGGGCGGAACGGCCAAGGCAAGACGAACCTCGCGGAGGCGGTGGTGTTCCTCGCGACGCTGGGATCGCATCGGGTGTCCTCGGACGCGCCGATGGTGCGGGACGGGCAGGAGTTCGCCGTCATCCGGGCCCGGCTCGCGCACGGTGAGCGACGCGTGCTCGTCGAGGTGCAGCTCAATCGCCAGGGGTCGAACAAGGCGCGGATCAACGGCTCCCCGTCGAAGACGAACGAGCTCCCCCGCTACGCACATGTCGTGCTGTTCGCGCCGGAGGATCTCCAGATCGTGCGGGGCGACCCCTCGGCCCGCCGCCGGTTCGCCGACCAGCTCCTCATCCAGCGCACCCCGCGACTCGCCGCCGTGCTGGGTGACTACGACCGCGTGCTCAAGCAGCGCAACGCCCTGCTCAAGTCGGCGCGGGCACGGGGCATCCGCGGTGAAGCGCTGAGCACCCTCGACGTCTGGGACGACAAGCTCGTCTCCCTCGGATCCGAGATCATCACGGCACGGCAGCGGCTGGCGTCCGATCTGCAGCAGCCCGTCGCCGATGCATACGCGGCGATCGCCGGCGCGGACCACCGTCCCCGGCTCGACTGGGCGCTGTCGGTCGCCGGCAGCGATCCCGAGGATGACGACGACCGCGATGACGCGGACGGTGCCGCTCCCGTCGACGACGTGCGCGGGGACGCCCGTCGCATCGCCGAGATGTTCCGCGCCTCTCTCGCGGCGAAACGCTCGAACGAACTCGACCGCGGCCTCACCCTCACCGGACCCCATCGGGACGACCTGGTGCTGCGGGTCCGGGACCTGCCGGTGAAGGGGTACGCCTCCCACGGCGAGTCCTGGTCGGTCGCACTCGCCCTGCGACTAGCGTCCGCCGAGCTGCTCCGCAGCGAGTCCCCGGCCGGCGACCCGGTACTGATCCTCGACGACGTCTTCGCGGAGCTGGACGCCGATCGGCGGCAGCGGCTCGCCGCGCTCACCGCGGGCTACGAGCAGGTGGTGGTCACGGCCGCGGTGGAGGAGGATATCCCCGACGTGCTCCATGCTCACGTCGTCCGCATCACGGCGGGGACCATCACCGATGAGCGGGACCGGCTGCAGGGAGAGGGCGGTGCGCCGAATGACTGACGTGGTCACCGACAGCGCGGCCTCGGCGGAGGCTCCCGAGACCGTCGCCACCTACCTGCGACTGCGGGGACTCAAGCCGAGCGCCAAGAACTGGAAGCGCAAAAGGCGGATCTCCGTCGACGACGACAACGCGCCGTTCACGCCCGGCCGCGATCCGGGAAGCCTCGGCGCCGTCCTCAACACGCTCAGCCGCGAATCCGGCTGGGAGACGACGCTCGCCCGGGAGGACCTCGTCCGCCAGTGGGCTGACCTCGCGGGGGCGGACACCGCGAAGCACTCGGAGCCGGTGTCTCTCGAGCGCGGACTGCTCACCGTCAAGTGCGATTCCACCGCGTGGGCGAAGAACCTCCAGTTCATGCGCGCGACGATCCTCACGGAGATCGGACGACGGTACCCGGAGGCGGGAGTGGAGAACCTCCGCTTCATCGGACCGGACGTCCCCTCGTGGAAATGGGGTCCCAGAGCCGTTCCAGGGCGGGGCCCGCGCGATACCTACGGGTAGGGCACCATGCAAGGGGTCCGAAACGCTCAGAGGGCCACACGCGGCCGTTGAGCGGCATTTCGACTCGAAACCCGGCTAGAATGGGAGTTCGAGATATCGATCTGGAGAATGCCCTCTGATGACGCCTGAATCCCCTGCTGACGAGACGGAACCGAACAACGACGCTTCGTCGGGCTCACAGGCCGGAGGATCGGCGGCACCCGCACCGAAGAAGCAGCAGCCCGGTGAGTACGGCGCCGACTCGATCCAGATCCTCGAAGGACTCGAAGCGGTCCGCAAGCGACCCGGCATGTACATCGGCTCGACCGGTCCCCGCGGACTGCACCACCTCGTCTACGAGATCGTCGACAACTCGGTGGACGAAGCGCTGGCCGGGTATGCCGACACGATCTTCGTCACCCTCCTCGCCGACGGCGGCGTGCGCGTGGTCGACAACGGTCGCGGTATCCCCGTCGACCCGCACTCGTCGGACCCCTCGAAGTCGACCGTCGAGGTCGTGCTCACGATCCTGCACGCGGGCGGCAAGTTCGGTGGCGGCGCCTACGCCGTCTCCGGCGGTCTGCACGGCGTCGGATCCTCGGTGGTGAACGCCCTGTCGACCCGCTTCGACGTGGAGGTCAAGCAGAAGGGCTTCGTCTGGCGGCACAGCTTCGCCGACGGCGGCGTCCCGCAGCAGAAGCTCGAGAAGGGCGAGGCCACCGAGGAGACCGGGACCAGCATCACGTTCTGGCCGGACGCGGAGATCTTCCAGGAGACCGTCGAGTTCGACTACGACACGCTCCGCACCCGGTTCCAGCAGATGGCGTTCCTCAACAAGGGACTGCGCATCGAGCTGTCCGACGAGCGGCCGGAGTCGGCGTACGAGACCGAGGAAGACGGCCAGGCCGTCACGAAGCAGCCGGGCGACGTCTTCTTCTACGAGCGCGGTCTCGTCGACTACGTCGAGTACCTGAACAAGGTGCGCCACGCCGAGGTCGTCAACGAGGAGATCATCGCCTTCGAGTCCGAGGACACGGCGCGCAAGATCTCGCTCGAGGTCGCGATGCAGTGGACGACGTCGTACACGGAGAACGTGTTCACCTACGCCAACACCATCAACACGCACGAGGGTGGCACGCACGAGGAGGGCTTCCGGGCGGCGCTCACCACGCTCGTCAACCGCTATGCCCGTGCGAACAACCTCCTCAAGGAGAAGGACGACAACCTCTCCGGAGACGACGTGCGCGAGGGGCTGACCGCCGTCATCTCGATCAAGCTCGGCGAGCCCCAGTTCGAGGGTCAGACCAAGACGAAGCTCGGCAACACCGAGGCGAAGGCCTTCGTGCAGAAGGTCGTCGGCGATCAGCTCGGCGACTGGTTCGAGCGCAACCCGAACCAGGCGAAGAACGTCATCCGCAAGGCCATCGACGCGGCGACGGCACGCCTCGCCGCGCGCAAGGCACGCGAGACCGCGCGTCGCAAGAGCGTGTTCGAGTCCGCGGCGATGCCCGACAAGCTCAAGGACTGCACGAGCAAGGACCCGTCGATCAGCGAGATCTTCCTCGTGGAGGGCGACTCGGCCGGCGGTTCGGCGGTGCAGGGTCGGGACCCGCACACGCAGGCGATCCTGGCGCTGCGCGGCAAGATCCTCAACGTCGAGCGCGCGCGTCTCGACAAGGCGCTCGGCAACAAGGAAGTCCAGGCGATGATCCAGGCCTTCGGCACGGGCATCGGCGAGGAGTTCGACATCGAGAAGGCCCGGTATCACAAGATCGTGCTGATGGCCGATGCCGACGTCGACGGTCAGCACATCACCACCCTGCTGCTCACCCTGCTGTTCCGTTACATGCGCGGACTCATCGAGGCCGGCTTCGTGTACCTCGCGATGCCGCCGCTCTACCGCCTCAAGTGGTCGAACGCGGCACACGAGTACGTGTTCAGCGACGCCGAGCGCGATGCGCTGCTGGCCTACGGCCTGGAGAACGGGAAGCGCATCCCCAAGGACGCGGGCATCCAGCGCTACAAGGGTCTCGGCGAGATGAACGCCAAGGAACTGTGGGAGACCACGATGGACCACACCACCCGGACGCTTCGTCAGGTGACCATCGAGGACGCCGCCGCCGCGGACGAGATCTTCAGCGTGCTGATGGGCGAGGACGTGGAATCGCGTCGGAGCTTCATCCAGCGCAACGCCAAGGACGTCCGGTTCCTCGACATCTGATCACCGCGGGGTCCCTGAGTCCGTCGAACGGGACCCGCTGCTCCGACCAGCTCAGCCCACCAGGAAAGACACATGACTGACGAAGAACGCCCCGACATCACCGAGGGTCACGAGCACGGCAAGATCGACCAGGTCGATCTGCAGTCGGAGATGCAGCGCAGCTATCTCGACTACGCCATGGCGGTCATCGTCGGCCGCGCCCTCCCCGACGTCCGCGATGGCCTCAAGCCGGTGCACCGCCGTGTCATCTACGGCATGTACGACGGTGGGTTCCGCCCCGACAAGTCGTTCTCCAAGTGCGCCCGCGTCGTCGGCGAGGTCATGGGTCAGTATCACCCGCACGGCGACTCGGCGATCTACGACGCCCTCGTCCGTCTGGTGCAGCCCTGGTCGCTCCGGTACCCGCTTGCCCTCGGCCAGGGGAACTTCGGCTCCCCGGGCAACATGGGTGCCGCAGCCCCGCGATACACCGAGACGAAGATGGCTCAGCTCGCGCTCGAGATGGTGCGCGACATCGAGGAAGACACCGTCGACTTCACCGACAACTACGACGGTCAGACGCAGGAGCCCACGGTCCTGCCCGCCCGCTTCCCGAACCTGCTCGTCAACGGCTCGGTCGGCATCGCGGTCGGGATGGCGACCAACATCCCGCCGCACAATCTGCGCGAGGTGTCCGACGCGGCGCTCTGGGCTCTCGACAACCCCGGGGTCTCGCGCGAGGAACTGCTCGAGGGTCTGATCCAGCGCATTCCGGGCCCGGACTTCCCGACCGGCGCGCAGATCCTCGGCACCAAGGGCATCCACGAGGCGTACCGCACGGGTCGCGGCTCGATCACGATGCGCGCAGTCGTCAACGTGGAGGAGATCCAGGGTCGCACCTGCCTCGTCATCACCGAGCTGCCCTACCAGGTCAACCCCGACAACGTGGCGGTGAAGATCGGCGACCTCGCCCGTGACGGCAAGATCACCGGCATCGCCGACATCCGTGACGAGTCGTCGGACCGCACCGGTCAGCGCCTGGTCGTGGTGCTCAAGCGCGATGCGGTCGCGAAGGTCGTGCTGAACAACCTGTACAAGCACACGCAGCTGCAAGAGAACTTCGGCGCGAACATGCTCGCGATCGTCGACGGTGTCCCCCGGACGCTCGCGATCGACGGCTTCATCTCGCACTGGATCGCTCACCAGATCGATGTGATCGTCCGGCGCACGGAGTTCCGCCTCCGCGAAGCCGAGAAGCGCATGCACATCCTGCGCGGCTACCTGAAGGCGCTCGACGCGCTCGACGAGGTCATCGCCCTGATCCGTCGTTCGCAGACCACCGCGGATGCGAACGAGGGACTGCAGAAGCTCCTCGACATCGACGAGATCCAGGCCGACGCGATCCTGCAGATGCAGCTGCGTCGACTCGCCGCTCTCGAGCGTCAGAAGATCATCGATCAGGCCAACGAGCTCGAGGCTCAGATCACCGACTACAAGGCGATCCTGGCCGACGAGGGCCGCCAGCGCTCGATCATCCGCGAGGAGTTGACGGGCATCGTCGAGCGGTTCGGCGACGAGCGGCGGACGCACATCCTGCACGGCTTCGACGGCGACGTGTCGATGGAAGACCTCATCGCCGAGGAGGAGATGGTCGTCACCGTCACGCGCGAGGGCTACATCAAGCGCACGCGCAGCGACAACTACCGCTCGCAGCACCGCGGCGGCAAGGGTGTCAAGGGCGCCCAGCTGCGCGCGGACGACATCGTCGAGCACTTCTTCGTCACGACGACGCATCACTGGCTGCTGTTCTTCACCGACAAGGGCCGGGTCTACCGCGCGAAGACGTACGAGGTGCCGGAAGCAGGGCGCGACGCGAAGGGCACCCATGTCGCGAACCTCCTCGCGCTGCAGCCGGACGAGAGCATCGCGCAGGTCCTCGACATCCGCGACTACGCGGTGGCGGACTACCTCGTCCTCGCCACGCGCGAGGGCCTGGTCAAGAAGACCCGTCTGGACAACTACGACACGAACCGCCAGGGCGGCGTGATCGCGATCCGTCTGAACGACGAGGACGAGCTGGTCAGCGCCCTCCTCGTCAACGCCGAGGACGACATCCTGCTCATCAGCCGCCGGGGCATGTCGGTGCGATTCCAGGCGACCGACGAGGCGTTGCGCCCCATGGGCCGTGCCACCGCCGGGGTGAAGGGCATGAAGTTCCGTGAGGGTGACAGCCTGCTGTCCGCCTCCGTCGCCGCACCCGGGAAGTACGTCTTCGTGGTCACCGACGGGGGCTATGCGAAGCGCACCGCCGTCGAGGAATACCGCGTCCAGGGGCGTGGCGGATACGGCATCAAGGTCGCCAAGTTGAACGACGATCGGGGCACTCTCGCGGGTGGTCTGATCGTGTCCGAGGACGACGAGGTCTTGGTGGTTCTGTCCAGCGGCAAGGTGGTACGCTCTGCCGTGGCCGAGGTCCCCGCCAAGGGTCGCGACACCATGGGAGTGGTGTTCGCCCGCACGACGGAGGCCGACCGCATCCTCGCCATCGCCCGGAACGGCGAACGTGGTCTCACCGAAGAGGAGACCGAGCCGGATGCCGACGCCGAGGCCCCCCAGACGACTGAGACACCCGAGGATACAGACGCATGAGCACAGTGGCTGACAAGCTGGCGAAGAAGTCGACACGCAAGACCGGTGGCAAGCAGGTCCGGCTGCGGCTCGTCTACGTCGACTTCTGGTCCGCGGTGAAGCTCTCGTTCCTGGGAGCGGTCGCTCTGGCCGTCGTCACGATGGTGTCGTTCTTCCTGATCTTCCTCGTGCTGCAGGCGACCGGCATCATGTCCACGGCCGACGAGTTCGTGCGGAGCTTCACCGACGGCGCGATCCCGCTGTCCGAGCTCGTGGGGCTGCCGCAGGTCATGGCGTTCGCGGCGGTTGTCGCGATCCTCAACCTCATCGTGTTCACGGTGCTCGGCGCCGTCGTCGCGGGCATCTACAACCTGGCCGTGAAGGTCACGGGCGGGTTGCTCGTCGGCTTCATGTCGAACTGACCCGAAACCCCGTCTTTCCGCCGAAACCCCGGCCTGCGCAGCAATGCAGGCCGGGGTTTCGGCGATAGGGCGGGGTCTCGGCGGGTGGGGGTAGGGAAAACCCGAACGGGAGTGTCCGGTTGACTCGGTGGGCGAGGTCCGGCGGCGGCCCTACCGTGGAAGCATGACCACACAGACTGCGACCGCGGGCACCGCGCCGGCGGTGAAGCCGCCGTTGCGCATCCCGCTCACGATCCTGCATCTCGCCGGTGTCGGGGTGATCGGGGGCGCCATCTTCGGCATGCTCGGCGGGCTCCTCGGCACCGGACTCGGCCTCCTCTTCGTCTTCGGCGTCGGCATCGTGGTGCTCGTGGGCCTCGTATATGTGCTCTTCGGCGTCGGCTGGTTCGAGATCGCCCGCGTCGCCGCCCTGTACCGGGTGCCGAACGCCCCGCTGCGGCTCCAGCCGCGGGACCGTCCCGGCTTCGGCGGCTGGCTCCGCGCGCTCGGGAGGCAGGCGATCGATGGGCGGATGTGGCGTGCGGTGGCGAACTTCGCCATCACCGCGGTCCTCGGCTTCGTGGTGCTCCGACTGTTCTGGGCACTCCTCTGGTCGATGATCATCGCCTTCGCACCGCTGACCTCGGCCGAGACCATCGTCGGCCCCTTCGGTGGCGGGCAGATCCCGGTGTCCTGGGCGCCCGTGATCGGCGTCCTCGGCGCACTCGCCTCCGCCGCCGGGATCATCGGCCTCGCGCTCCTGGCCCGGACACTCGCGCTGGCGATCGTCGCCCGGGCTCGTGAGGTCGAGCTCACCGAGCGTGTCCGCGCATCCACCGCCCAGCGTGAGGGCGCCGTCCGTGCGGCCGATGTGGAACGGACGCGGATCGAGCGCGATCTGCACGACGGCGTCCAGCCGCGGCTCGTCTCCGTCGGGATGACGCTCGGGCTCGCTCAGCAGAAGATCGACACCGACCCCGACGCCGCGAAAGAGCTCATCTCCGAGGCCCACACGTCGACGAAGGCCGCCATCACCGAACTGCGGCAGCTCGCCCGCGGGATCCACGCCTCCGTGCTCGACGACCGCGGACTCGACGCCGCGTTGTCCGCGCTCGCCAGCCGCTCCCCCATCCCCGTGCAGTTGGATGTGCGGATGGACCCTTCGACAAGCTCAGGGACCCAGGGTGGTGGGTCAGGGACTCAGTCAGGGACCCCGGGTGGTGGGGCAAGGACCCCGGGTGGCGGCGCCGGGGCAAGCCGGCCCGGACGTGATGCGGAGGCGGCGGTGTACTTCTCCATCGCCGAATCGCTGACCAACGCGGCGAAGCACTCCCGAGCGAGCGAAGCGCGGGTCACCGTCCGGCTCCGTGAGGGGAACGTCCTCTGGGCGCGGGTCGAGGACAACGGCATGGGCGGCGCCCAGGTCATCCCGGGCGGGGGCCTCGACGGCATCGCGAACCGGATCCTCGCGGCGGGCGGAACGTTTCGACTCGACAGCCCCCAGGGCGGTCCGACCAGCCTGGAGGTGAACGTGCCATGCGCATCCTGATCTGCGAGGATTCCGTCCTCCTGCGCGAGGGGCTCGTGCGTCTGCTCGAGGACGCCGGCCACGAGGTGGTCGCGGCCCTCACCGACACGATCGGTCTCCGCGAGGCCGTGACGTCGACGACGCCGGACCTCTGCATCCTCGATGTGCGGCTGCCGCCGACCTTCACGGACGAGGGCATCCGCGCGGCGCTCGATCTGCGGGCGGTGCATCCGTCGCTCGCCATCCTCGTGCTGTCCCAGTATGTGGAGGAGCGCTACGCGTCCGATCTCATCGCCGCGCAGGGCGGTCCGCTCGGCTACCTCCTGAAGGACCGGGTGGCGGATGTCGCCGAGTTCATCGATTCGGTGCAGCGGATAGCCGACGGCGCCACCGTGCTGGACCCGGAGGTCGTGGCCCAGCTCCTGACCCGCCGGAACCGCGACGATCGCATGATGCGGCTCACCGAGCGGGAGCGCACCGTGCTGGCGCTGCTCGCCGAGGGCAAGTCGAATCAGGCGATCGCTGCCCTCCTCTTCCTCTCGGGAGCGAGCGTCGAGAAGCACATCACCTCCATCTTCCAGAAGCTGGGCTTCGAACAGGACGAGGCGGGCAACCGCCGCGTGCTCGCCGCGCTGGCCCACCTCGAGAACACGGGCGGCACGGCGCCGTCGAACGGCCAGACAGGAGTCTCACGATGACCACCGAGAACACCGGAGCACAGGGCGGACACACCCCGATCACTCCCCCGCCGCCGCCGTCCGTGGCTTCCCCCACGCCGTCGCCGAGCGCGCCCGGACCGCGGCGTTCATCCGGAGCGACCGCCGTCATGATCGTCACCGCCGTGGTCGGTGGGATCGCCCTGCTCGGAGCCGGAGGCACGGCGGCCGTCGCGGCGACCGGCACCCTTCTATCCTCCAGCCGACCGGATTCGGTGCAGACGGTGGACGTCGACGGCGTCACCGCGATCGATCTCGACGCCGATGCGAGCATGGTCCGCATCGACTTCGGAGATGTGGACGCGGCGGAGCTCTCCGTGACCAACGGTCGAGGTTCGTGGACGTTCGAGCGCGAAGCGGACGAGCTCGTCGTCCGGAGCCCTCGGCCCGCCTTCGGCTGGTGGTTCGGCAACTGGTTCGGTGACGACGAGCGCGCCGTGCTCACCCTTCCGAAGGAGCTCAGCAGCTCGGACCTCGACGCGAGCCTCACGCTCGATGCCGGCGCTCTCGACGTCTCCGGCGAGTTCGGCACCCTCGAGGTGCAGATCAACGCCGGATCCCTCGATGTCTCCGGAGCGGCCTCGACCGTCGATGTGCAGATGAACGCGGGGCGGGCGGACGTCCTCCTCGACGGCGTCGACCAGGCGGATCTCGGCATCGCCGCGGGTGATCTGACGGTGGAGCTGACCGGCGACGCGCCGACGACGACCACCATCGACGTGAGCGCCGGATCCCTGAACCTGACCCTTCCGGATGTGGAGTACCGGATCAGTCAGGACGTCAATGCGGGGTCGTTCGATGCCCGTGTCGACGAGTCGCCCAGCGCCCGTCGCACGATCGACGTGTCCGTGTCGGCCGGCAGTGTGAACGTCGACCCCGGACGATGAACCGGGCGAGGGTGGGGCTCCAGCGCGGGGTCCCCGCCCTCGATTCGGATTTTCGCCGAAACTCCGGTAAAGTTCTGGAGGTTGACGGGGCTATAGCTCAGGCGGTTAGAGCGCTTCACTGATAATGAAGAGGTCCCAGGTTCAAGTCCTGGTAGCCCCACCCTTTCAATTCAAGAATTCCCTCACGGGGCCTTAGCTCAGTTGGTAGAGCGCCTGCTTTGCAAGCAGGATGTCAGGAGTTCGAATCTCCTAGGCTCCACCATCCTCTCCCCCCGCCTCACCTCACCCGTCGGTTGCCGTGAGTCCGTGCGGTGCCGTGTTCAGGCGTTCGACCCCGTCCGCCGTCACGACCACGATGTCCTCGATGCGGGCGCCCCACTCTCCCGGGAAGTAGATGCCGGGCTCGATGCTGAAGGCCATGCCCTCTCGGAGCACGAGGTCGTTGCCGGGGGCGATGTAGGGCTCCTCGTGCACCGAGACGCCGATGCCGTGACCGGTGCGGTGCAGGAACGCCTCCCCGAGCCCGGCCTCCGCGAGCACCGAACGGGCGGCCGCGTCGACCTCCGCCGCCGTGGCTCCAGGGCGCACCGCATCCACCGCCGCCTGCTGCGCGCGGACGAGGGTGGCGATGCGGTCCACAGCAGCCGGATCAGGCGTTCCGACGACATAGGTCCTCGTGCTGTCCGAGTTGTAGCCGCTCGGCACGGCGCCGCCGATGTCGACGACCACCACGTCGCCCTCCTCGATGACCCGGTCGGAGACCTCGTGGTGCGGATCCGCGCCGTTGGGCCCAGAGCCGACGATGACGAACTCGACCGTCCGATGGCCTTCCTCGACGATCGCGGCGGCGATGTCGGCGGCGACCTCTCGCTCGGTGCGCCCCGCGCGCAACCAGGCGGGTACGCGGCGGTGCACGGCATCGATCGCCGCGCCGGCGCGACGCAGCTCGGCGATCTCCTCGTCATCCTTGATCATCCGGCCCTCCCGGAGGACGGGCGTGGCGAGTTCGAGCCGCGCCTGCAGCCGCTCCCCGATCGGCACGACGTGCAGCGCGGGAAGCGCATCCGAGACGCCGACGCGCGAGACCGAGCCCGTCGCCGCGGCCACGAGGGCGTACGGGTCCTCGCCGTCCACCCAGTCGGCGACGGTCAGTCCCAGCTCGCCGATGGCCGTGCTGCGCACCTTGGCGAGCTCCATGCGTGGGACGACCACCGTAACCGCGCCGCGGGGAGGAAGGACCAGCGCGGTCAGCCGCTCGATGGTGTCGCCCTCGACGCCGAGGAGGTACTGGAGGTCGGGGCCGGGGCCGACGACGATCGCGTCGAAACCGGCAGCATGCGCGAGGTCCTGCGCGCGCTCCAGGCGGCGGGCGTAGACGGCGGCGGAGAAGGGGAGGGTGCTCACAGCCACCACGCTAACGCGAGCGACACCGCTGCGTCAGGCCTTCACCGCGAATCAGCTGATCGCCTGGCGGATGCGCGCGGCGAGGAACTCGAGATCCTTCTCCGTGAGCGCGGTCACCGCGTACGCGGTCGGCCAGACGGTGCCGTCGTCGAGGTGGGAGATCGGCTCGAAGCCGAAGGTTCCGTAGCGGACCTTGAACTTGCTCGCCGGCTGGAAGAAGCACAGCACCTTGCCGTCTCGGCCCCACGCCGGCATGCCGTAGTACGTGCGGGGCACGAGCTCCGGCGCCACCTCGGACACCAGCGCGTGCAGCTTCTCGGCGAGCTGCCTGTCCTCGTCGGTGAGCTTCGCGACGGCTTCCTTGAGATCGGCCTCGCCGGCGGCGCGCAGTTCCTCGGGCGACTTCTTGGCTCGGGAGCGTCGGGTGCGCGCCTCCTTCGCGGCGGCCTGCATGGCCTCGCGCTCCTCGGGGGTGAAGTTCTTCTCGGTGTCGGCCATGATGGTCCTCTCGTGCGGCCTCGATGATGGTCCCAGCGTAGGGACGCCGACCGCTCCCGTGCTTCTCGATTCGTGATCGATCCGCCGGTCCCGTCACGCGGCGGGCGATGGCACGATACCCGGATAGGGTGTCTCCATGGACCTGCGCGTCGCCGCATACGGGGTCGTCACCGATGAGGGTGGGCGCCTCCTCCTGGCGCGATGGACCGAGGGCCGGCGGGTGGCCTGGACCCTTCCCGGCGGCGGGCTGGAGCCGGGCGAGGCGCCCGAGGATGCCGTGCGCCGGGAGATCCGCGAGGAGACGGGCTACACGGTGAGGGTCGGGTCGCTGCTCGGTATCCATTCCCGTGTCATCCCCGCCGGGCGGCGCGTGCAGAAGTCGTCGGATCCGCTGCACACCTTGCGCATCGTCTACCGGGCGGAGGTATCCGGCGGGAAGCTCCGTTGGGAGACGGAGGGCTCCACCGATCGCGCGGAATGGTTCCCGCTCCCCGCGGTCGCGGGTTTGCAGCGCGTTCGCCTGGTCGACATCGCGTTGCGGATGGCCGGCATCCTCTAGGAGTCGACCGTCAGCGTTCGTCGGGAACCGAGATGTCGGCGACGGTGGCGTCGTACGCGGCGATGAGGTCGTCGGCGTCGACGAAGAGGCTGTAGCCGTGCGTGCCTGCGCCCATCGCCACCCGCTGACCGACGATCGATGCGTCGGCGTAGACCGGCCAGTCGGTGGTGCTGCCGATCGGCACGATGGTCCCGCGCTCGTAGCCGGTCGCCGCGAGGGCCAGCTCGGGCTCCGGGAGGCGCAGCTTGTTGACGCCCACGAGGGCGCGCAGCTTGGGCCAGGAGATGGATCGTCCGCCGGGGACGAGAGCGAACAGATACGTGTCGTCCGAGCGTTTCACCACGAGGGTCTTCACGATGCCCGACGGCGGGATGCCGAGGATCTCGGCGGCCTCGACGAGTCTACGCGCCTGCGGCCGCTCGCGGATCTCGATGTCGAGTCCACGGGCGGCCGCAGCATCCCGCACCCGCGCGTGCGGGTCGGGAGTGGTCACGCGTCGGGAGCCGACAGCGGGTCGTCGGCCACCCACAGCTCATCGTCGGCCCGCAGCGCCTGCCAGGCGGCGTAGAGCACGCCGACCGCGGCTGCGGCACCCAGGACGATGGCGATGACGGATCCGAGGCCAGGACCCTTCTTCTGCGAGACGGCCTTGCGCGCCTTGTACTCGACGCCGTGACGCTTGGCGTTCGCGACGTCCCAGGCGGTCAGTGCCGTACCCACGACACCGCCGACGATTGGGACGACCTTGTCGTCCACGACGTGCTTGCCGGCCTTCACCGAACGGTCGACGACCGGGGCGACGCGGCGGTTGTAGGTGTCCTGGACGACCGGGACGATCTGCTCGCGATTGAAGTTGCCGAGCTGGCGACCTGCCTCACGAGCGACGTCGGCAGCGTGGCCGACGAGCACCTGCTGGTCTTCCCACAGCTGGTTCGCGTCCTTCTGAAGACGACGAAGCTGCTTCTTCCGCTTGCGGCTGAGGCTCACGATGCTCTCCTGTCCATTGGAGTACGGGTTCCCCATCTTGCCACGAGAGGCTGGATGCGGCGAGGGAATCGCCCGCCCCTTGCATCATCGGCGCCGGGCCTGTACGCACCCGGCCCGCTCACCGGAAGCTCTGCGAGAATGAACGCATGGTTCACGCTTCCCACGTCGCAACTCTGCACACCAACCACGGTGACATCGTCATCAACCTCTTCGGCGACCACGCCCCGAAGACGGTCAAGAACTTCGTCGGCCTCGCCGACGGGTCCCAGGAGTGGACGCACCCCGCCACCGGCAAGCCGGGCGAGGGCCCCCTCTACAAGGACGTCGTCTTCCACCGCATCATCCCGAACTTCATGATCCAGGGCGGCGACCCGCTCGGTCAGGGCGTCGGCGGTCCGGGGTACAACTTCGACGACGAGATCAACAACGAGCTCAACTTCAACGAGCCCTACATCCTCGCGATGGCCAACGCGGGTCTTCGCCGCAACGCCATCACCGGCAAGGTCGAGGGCACGAACGGCTCGCAGTTCTTCATCACGACCGACCCGACGCCGTGGCTGCAGGGCAAGCACACGATCTTCGGCGAGGTCGCCGACGACGCCTCGCGCAAGGTCGTCGACGCGATCTCCGCCGTTCCGACCGCGGCGGGCGATCGCCCGATCGAGCCGGTCGTGCTGCAGTCGATCGACATCGTCGCCGCCTGACGACAGCGACGGCCGATCCGGATGACGACGCCCGAGTTCACGAACAACCGTGAGAACTTCTGCTACCGGCATCCGGATCGGCAGAGCTTCGTGCTCTGCCAGCGGTGCCTTCGGACGATCTGCCCGGAGTGCCAGACGCCTGCCCCGGTCGGCGTCATCTGCCCGGAGTGCATGAACGCGGAGCGCAAGAACCGCACCCCTGCGCAGAAGAAGGCCGCGCGTCGGTGGCGTGGCGGTGGGGCCGCCACCATGGGTGCCGTGCGCAGCGGCAAGCCCGTGGTCACCTACGCGCTGCTCGCGGTGACGTCGTTCATCGGCCTCGTGCAGCTCATCCCCGGGCTCAACGCCCCGATCATCCAGGCCCTCGGCTTCTACGCGCCGTTCCTGTACCCGAACCTCTCCCTCCTGCCGTTCGAGCCGTGGCGGTTGCTGACGGTGCTTTTCGTGCACGGCAGCTTCGTGCATCTCGCCCTGAACATGCTCGCCCTGTGGATGCTCGGACAGAATCTCGAACCGATGCTCGGTCGCGTCCGCTACCTCGCGCTGTATCTCATCAGCGGTCTCGGCGGTTCGGTCATGGTGGCCGTTCTCGCGCCGGAGACGTGGACGGTCGGCGCCTCGGGGGCGATCTTCGGACTCCTGGCGTCGCTCCTGATCATCGGACGGCACATCGGGGCGAACGTCACCGGCATCCTCGTCATCCTCGGCATCAACTTCGCCTTCGGATTCTTCGCGGGCGGCATCTCCTGGCAGGCGCACCTCGGCGGCGCGATCACGGGCGCTCTCGTGGCGCTGATCTACGTCCGCACGAAGCGCCGCGACCAGCGGACCTGGCAGTTCGTGTCGCTCGCAGCCCTCGTGGTGCTGTTGATCGTCGTGGTCGCCGTGGTACCGCCGCTGATCCTTTTGGCCTGATCCCGAGTTGTTAACAGGGTTGTTAACCCCTGTGAATAACATCGGTGTAATTCTCCCCAGTGTGGGGATAACCTGTGGATAACTTCCGCTTCGTTCCACAGACGAAAACCCCCCGCCGAAGAGGCGAGGGGTTTTCTGTCGTCTGCGCGGTCAGCGCCAGCGTGTCGTCATGAGGAATCCGATGAGGGCGATGCCCAGGCCGATGGCCAGATTCCAGTTGTCGAGCCCGGGGATGGGGAACTGCATGCCCGAGATGTAGAAGACGAGGATCCACGCGAGGCCGAGGAGCATGAAGCCGATCATCACCGGCTTGAACCAGACGGCGTTGGGAGCGGCGTCGCCTTCGGCGCGCTCGACGGCGGGTTCTTCGGTCTTGCGGTCACGTGCCATGCCGTCATTGTACCCGGGAGACCTCGGCGCCGACGAGCCGTCAGGGCGCGGATCGGCGATGCCCCAGCTCCTGCTGCACAGGTCGGACGGATATGATCACGCCCATGACTGCATCTGTCGCGCCTGGGGGGCGGCGCGAACGGCGGCAGCGACCACGGTCGCGAGCCACGTTCGCGAGCGTGCTCGGCGAACTGCACCTGACCGCGGGCGTCGTCGTCCTCCTCTTCGTCGCCTGGCAGATGTGGATCGGCGACATCATCATCGCGGCCCAGAAGAACGAGGAAGGTGCCGCGATCTCGCAGCAGCTCGCCGCGGGGGAGGCACCGGAACTGCCGCCGCTGGTCGAGACGGACGACGGCGAGACCGTGTACGAGGCGCCCGTCCCCACGGCGCCGGCCGACGGGGAGTGGTTCGGTCAGATGCACATCCCCCGATTCGGGGCCGACTACAACTTCGGCATCTACGGGGGCACGAGTCGCGCGCGCACCCTCGACCAGAAGGGCATCGGCGTCTACACGCAGTCGAAGATGCCCGGAGAGGTGGGGAACTTCTCGCTCGCCGGCCACCGGACGACCTGGGGGAAGCCGTTCAACCAGCTCGACAAGCTGCACGTGGGCGACGCGATCGTGGTGGAGACGCCCGACGGCTGGTACACCTACCGGTTCCGCACCCTGGAGTATGTGAAGCCGACGCAGACCGACGTGCTCGCCGACGTGCCGCAGATGCCGGAGCAGCAGACCGGCGAGCAGTACATCACACTGACGGCGTGCTCGCCGCTGTACTCGCTCGCCGAGCGCATCGTCGCCTACGGGGTGTTCGAGAGCTTCCAGCCTCGGGCCGAGGGGCCTCCGTCCGCCCTCACCGACCCACCGCCCCCGCCGGCCGCGCCGTCCGTCTGACCCGCCACCAGGAGAGAGAAGACCCATGTACGCCGCACTCTGGCGCCTGCTGCCCGGCCCGTGGTGGCTGCGCGTCCTCATCCTGCTCGTGGTGATCGCCGCGGTGCTCTACGCGTTGTTCTGGTACGTGTTCCCGTGGGTCAGCCCGCTCATCGCGCCGGGCGAAGTCGACGTCGAATGACCAGGGTGCTCGTGGTCGACAACCACGACAGCTTCGTGCACACCCTCGTGGGCTACCTCCGGGAACTCGGCGCCGACACCACGCTGGTGGAGTCGGACGCGACCGACCCGGCCGGGATCGACGCGCTTCTCGGCGCGCATGACGCCCTCCTGCTCTCTCCTGGGCCGGGGGCGCCCGCCGATGCCGGCGTCTCGGTCGACGCGGCACGCATCGCGATGCGGCGGGGAGTGCCCACCCTCGGAGTATGTCTCGGGCACCAGGTCATCGGGGCCGCATTCGGCTCGGCCGTCGGTTCCGCCCCCGAGGTGATGCACGGCATGGTCTCGGCCGTCCGGCATGACGGCTCCGAGCTGTTCGCGGGTCTGCCCTCACCCTTCGACGTCGGGCGCTACCACTCGCTCGCTCTCGCGGCGGGTGACCTTCCCGCCGACCTCATCGTGACCGCGACCGCCCCCGACGGCACCGTCATGGCGCTCGCGCACCGGACACTGCCGGTGCACGGGGTGCAGTTCCACCCGGAGAGCGTCCTCACCCCAGGGGGCTACCGGCTCCTCGCCAACTGGCTCCGGCTGTGCGGCGACGAGGAGGCCGTCACCCGCTCCGTCCGCCTCGACCCGCTCGCACGCTGAACCGCCGCGGAGTGTCGCGTCAGGATCCGGTGCAGTAGCGGAGTTCGACCGACGACCCGACGGGGACGTCGCCCGGCGCGACGGACATCGAGTGCACGGTCTCCGGATCCGTCGCCGGGCACTCCGGCGCCTCGGTCGGCACCGGGGTGAGCCCCAGGTCCTCGAGCGCCTGCGTGGCCGAGTCCAGGGACCAGCCGACGACGTTGTTCAGAGTGACCTTCCCGCTGGCCACCTCGAGGTTCACGACGGTGCCGGGAGCGACCTCGGCATCCGCCTCCTCGCTCGCCGTCATGACGGTGTTGGCGGCGAGGCCCTTGTCGTTGCGCTGCGTCACGGTGCCGAGTTCGAGGCCGGCGGCCTTCAACGCCTTCGTCGCGGCATCGAGGGACATCCCCTCGAGCTTCGGCACGACCACTGTCTCTTCGCCGGAGGACACGTAGAGGGTGACGGTCGAACCCTGCTCCACGGAGACGCCGCCCTCGGGGTCGGTGCGGATCACGTTGCCCTCGGCGATCGACGGGCTCGACTCGATGACGATCTTGGAGGAGAGATCCAGCTCAGCGAGATCGTCCTGTGCGCGCTCGGAGGCGACGTTCGTCAGGTCGGGGACGACTCGCGAGGTGCTGGGCACGTCGGCGGGACGCATGCTGATGGTCCAGACCCAGAACAGCACCGAGGCCAGGAGCACCGCCAGCAGGGCGACTCCCGCCCAGATCCAGGCGACGGGCGGTCCCGACTGCGTGCGTGCCATCGTGGTGTCGGTGCTGAGCTGACGCAGCGACCGCGCCGTCTCCTGCGCCTGGCGGGGGCTCGGGCCGTAGAGCTCGCTGGTCAGCGCGCCGATCTGCTTGCGGGTGGGTGCGGCGCCCGTCACCGCGGCATCCAGAGCGGCGCGGAAGTGCGCGGCATCCGGATACCGCTGGTACGGGTCCTTGGCGAGGGCACGCAGCACGATCGGGTCGAGGGCGGCGGGCGACTCCTCGTTGACCTCGGAGGGCGGGACCGGCGTCTCGCTGACGTGCTGGTAGGCCACGGCGACCGGCGACTCGCCACGGAACGGCTGTCGTCCCGTCAGCAGTTCGTAGAGCACGACCCCTGTGGAGTAGAGGTCGGCACGGGCGTCGACCGGTTCGCCCTTGGCCTGCTCGGGGGAGAAGTACGCGGCGGTGCCGATGATCTGAGTGGTCTCGGCCACCGTCGAGGACGAGTCGGACACCGCGCGCGCGATGCCGAAGTCCATGACCTTCACCTGGCCCTTGTCGGTGACCATGACGTTGCCGGGCTTGATGTCGCGGTGCACGACGCCCGCGCGATGCGAGTAGTCCAGCGCTTCGAGGATGCCGTCGACGTAGCGCACCGCGTCCTCGACGGGAACCGGACCGTCGGCGATGATCTTCTTGAGCAGGGTGCCCTTGACCAGCTCCATCACGATGTACGGCGGCTCGTCCGAGGAACTGTCGACCGTCGACGGATCACCGGCGTCGTACACACGGACGATCGACGGGTGCGACATGCGCGACGCCGACTGCGCCTCCAGGCGGAACCGCGTGCGGAAACTGGTGTCGCGGGCGAGATCGGGATCGAGGATCTTGATCGCGATCTCGCGGCCGAGGGTCAGGTCGTACCCGCGGTACACCTTCGCCATCCCGCCGTGTCCGATGAGCTCGTCGACGCGGTACCGGCCCGCGATGACTTGTGGCTCTGTGGACACGGATGACCCCCCTGGAAACGACTGCGGCTGGACTGGATACTCAGGCTACCCTTGGGCGCCGTCGCCGCCGTCACCCTCGCCGTCCTCCGGTGCCACGATCGTGACGGAGAGCGGGGGAGAGGCGTTCGACGTGCGCTGGTCGCCACCGGAGCACAGGCCCTGATACGTCGCGATGAGCTGCTGTCCCACGGCGTCGCCGACGGTCACCTGAGCGTTGCGCTGCGTCGGCTGGAAGTTCGGGCCGCCGGAGGCGAAGGTGCCGTTCTGCAGCGAGACGACGTAGCCGGACAGCGTCGTGCCGCTGGGGCAGGTGAAACCGGTGCCCCAGGAGATCGTCACGGTGCTGCCCGCGACCGGGTCGCCGGTGATCGTCGGCTGGTCGGTCGGCGTCGGCAGCGGCGTGCGGCCGGCGTAGACCGTGAGCGCGATCGGGGTCGTCGTGGCGACGTTCCCCTCCGGCTGCACCCGGTAGACCTTGCCGACGTCGCCGTCGCTCGGGGCGGGGTCGCCCTCGCCGCAGGCGATGTCGGAGAACCCGGCCTCCTTGAGCGTCGCGGTCGCGGTGCCGCAGTCCATGCCGTTGAGACCGAGTGCGGTCACGTCGACCCGGGTCTCGTCGGGCGTGGGCTCCTGCGAGGGCGTCTGCGTCTGTGTCTGCGTGGGGGTGCGGCTCGCGGACCCGGTGGGGTCGGGGTCGGCATCCTTGCCCTGGTTGCCGAACAGCGCCCACAGCGTGCCGGCGACGACGATGAGCAGCAGGACCAGCAGCGCGATGAGCGGCCAGGTCCAGGCGCTCTTCTTCTTCTTTTTCTTCTCCTGCTCCTCCGCGGCGGCCTCGTCGGTGGGAAGCTGCGCGGTGGTGGGGAGGATGCGTGTCGTGCCGTCGTCACCGGTCGCGGTGAGCATGCGCGTGGCGTCGTCGTCGCCGGCGATGCCGCCCGTCGCGATGGCGGGCACGGCGATGGCCGCGGAGTTCAGGTCTCCGCGACGCAGGGCCTGGGCCGCACGAGCGACCGTGGCCGAGGAGGAGGGGCGATCCGCCGGCTTCTTGGCGATCATCGCCATGACCAGGTTCTGCACGGGGATCGGGACCGTCGGCGGCAGCGGCGGCGGCTGCTCGTTGATCTGCGCCATGGCGATCGCGACCTGCGACTCGCCCGTGAAGGGGCGCTTGCCGGCGAGGCACTCGTACGCGACGATGCCGAGCGAGTACGTGTCGGTCGCGGGGGAGGCAGGGTGACCCGACGCCTGCTCCGGCGACAGGTACTGCACCGTGCCCATGACCTGACCGGTCGCGGTGAGCGGTACCTGATCGGCGATCCGGGCGATGCCGAAGTCGGTGATCTTCACACGGCCGTCGGGCGTGATGAGGAGGTTCCCGGGCTTGATGTCGCGGTGCACGAGACCCGCGGCGTGCGCGGCCTGGAGGGCCGAAGCGGTCTGCGCGACGATGTCGAGCGTCTTGTCGGCACTCAGTGCGCCGTCCCGCTCCAGGATCGTCGACAGGGCCTCACCCGGCACGAGCTCCATGACGAGGTAGGCGCTGCCGTTCTCCTCGCCGTAATCGAACACGCTGGCGATGCCCTCGTGGTTGACGAGCGCAGCATGACGCGCTTCCGCGCGGAACCGCTCGAGGAACCCGGGGTCCCCCATGTACTCGTCCTTGAGGATCTTGATGGCGACGGTGCGTCCGATGACGTGATCCGTCGCCTCCCACACCTCGCCCATGCCGCCGATCGCAATCCGCGACTGCAGCTCGTAGCGACCACCGAACGACACACCCTGCGTCGGCCTCATCTGCCCAGCACCGCCTCTATGACCTTCTTCGCAATCGGAGCGGCGATGGTGTCCCCGCTTCCTGATTGACCCTGTCCGCCGCCGTTCTCGACGACGACCGCTACCGCGACCGCGGGGTCGTCCGCGGGGGCGAACCCCGTGAACCACAGCGTGTGCGGCCTGTTTCCGTTCTCCGCCGTTCCGGTCTTACCGGCCACGTCGACCCCGTCTATTCTTGCACCCTGCGCCGCGCCGTTTGAGACGCTCGCGACCATGGCGGAGGTCACCTCGTCGGCGACGTCCGGCTCCATCGCGCGACCGAACTCGGTGCTGTCGAACGACCGGATCACCGAGAGGTCGTTGCCGATCACGGCGTCGACCATCTGCGGGTTCATGACGACGCCGTCGTTGGCGATGCCCGCGGAGACCATGGCGATCTGCAATGGCGTCGCGGTCACCTGCCCCTGCCCGAATCCGGTGAGGGCGGTCTGCGCGTCGTCGAGCCCCTGGGGGTAGCTCGAGGGCGTCGAGGTGAGCGGGATGTCGAAGCTGCGGTTGAACCCGAACTTCTCCGCCATCTCCCGGATCGTGTCATCGCCGAGCTCGACCGCGAGCTCGGCCATGGGGATGTTGCAGCTGAGACGGATCGCCTCGGCGATCGTGACCGTCGCGCCGGAGCCGCAGGTGCCGCCCCACGCGTTGGAGACGCGACTGCTCGAGCCCGGCAGCGTGTACGAGGCGGGGTTGGGGAGGGTCGACTCCGGCGTCCACTCTCCGCTGGCGTAGGCGGCCGCCGCCACGACGATCTTGAAGGTCGACCCCGGGGGATTGAGGTCGCCGGCGATCGCCCGGTTCGACAGTGGTTTGCCGGGGTCGGCCACGAGCTGGTCGTAGGTCGCGTTGGCGGCGTTCGCGTCGTGGGTCGCCATGCTGTTCGTGTCGAAGCCGGGGGTGGACGCCAGCGCGAGGATGCGTCCGGTCTTCGGGTCCATCGCCACGACGGCGCCCTGCAGGCCGTCCAGTGCCTCGGTGGCGGCGCGCTGCGCAGCCGTGTTCAACGACAGCTCGACGCTGAACCCGCGCTGGGGCTGACCGGAGAGGATCCGCTCGATCTCCGCGAAGAACGCGTTCGAGCCCGTGCCCGAGAGATCGGCGTTCATCGCCTCCTCGATGCCGGTGCTGGAGCCGAGCGCGGGGTTGAAGTAGCCGGTGACGGGCTCCCACATCTCGGCGTCGGTGTAGACGCGCTGGAACCGGTACGTGTCGTCGCTGGGGACCGAGTTGGCGATCGCGGTGCCGTCGACGATGATCGCGCCGCGCTGGATCTCGTAGCTGTCCAGCCGGGTGCGCTTGTTGTGCGGGTTCTGCGACAGCCCGTCGGTCTCGACGACCTGGATCCAGCTCGTCGCGGCGAACAGCGCGATGAACATGAACAGCATGACGATGCTGAGTCTGCGGAGTTCTCGTGTCATGTCAGCCGATCACCACCCGGGGCTGACGGCGGACGCCGTCGGAGATGCGGAGGAGGAGTGCCACGATGAGCCAGTTCGCGACGAGCGACGAGCCACCGGCGGCGAGGAACGGGGTGGTCAGACCGGTCAGCGGGATGACCCGGGTGACACCGCCGACCATGATGAACACCTGCAGCGCGATGGTGAACGACAGGCCCGTGGCGAGCAGCTTGCCGAAATCGTCCTGACCGGCGAGACCGATGCGGACGCCGCGGCTGACGAACACCATGTAGAGGCAGAGGATCGCGAAGAGCCCGATGAGGCCGAGCTCCTCGCCCAGGCTCGTGATGATGTAGTCGCTGTGCGCGAGCGGCGTGATCTCCGGGCGGCCCTGCCCCCAGCCGGTGCCGATGAGGCCGCCGCGGGCGAGCCCGAACAAGCCCTGCATGGGCTGGTATCCGGCGCCGTCGGGGTCGACCTTCGAGGAGTCGAACAGGAAGAGCCAGTTGACGAAGCGGCCCTGCACGTAGCTGAGGATCTGGGAGGCGACGGCGACGCCGGCGACCACGAGGCCGAGACCGATGAGCACCCAGCTCGTCTTGCCTGTCGCGACGTAGAGCATGGCAACGAACATGCCGAAGATGAGCGTTCCGGTACCGAGGTCGCGCTGGACGACGATGATGCCGAGCGAGACGAGCCAGACGACCAGCACCGGACCGAGCTCGCGCATCCGCGGCCAGGTGATCCCGAGCACCCGCTTGCCCACCGACGTCAGGCTCTCCCGCGTGCGCACGAGGTAGCCGGCGAAGAAGATCGCGAGACAGATCTTGGCGAGCTCTCCGGGCTGGAAGGCGAACATGCCGCCGAGCGAGACCCACACCTGTGCGTTGGCGTCGGGGATCCGCAGACCGGGCACGAACGGCAGGAGCAGGAGGAGGATTCCGGCGAGTCCGAAGATGTAGGTGTACCGGAACAGGATCCGGTAGTTGCGCAGCAGGATGACCACCGTGATCGCCCCGGCCAGCGAGATGGCGGTCCAGGCGAGCTGTTTGGTGGAGTACGCGTTCCACCCGGTGTTCGCGAAGGCGATGTCGATCCGATAGATCATCGCGACGCCGAGTCCGGTGAGCAGCGTCGCGATCGGGACGACGAAGGGGTCGGCGTCGGCGGCGACGAAGCGGAGCACGATGTGCAGCGCGAACGCCAGAGCTGCCAGGCCGCCGCCGATCGCCAGGATCATCGGGTCGATGGTGCCGAGGGCGCCGAGCTGGACGAGGGTGAGGGCGGCGCCGCTGATCGCACAGGCGAAGAGAAGCAGCCAGAACTCGCGGTTGCGCTGCGTCTGCGGCATGCGCAGGCGGCGCAGGGCCTTGATGACCGTGGTGTCGGCCTGGACGTCGGTGCTCACCCGGCACCTCCCGACGGTGTGGCGCTCGGGGAGGGGAGCGGTGTGGGCAGCGGGGTCTGCTCGATGATGTTCGCCTCGGCGCCCGTGCGGAGACGGTCGACGATGGCCATCGCGTCGGAGAGCGAGCGTGCGCTGATCGTGCGCTCGACCGAGGCCCGCTGATACGGGGGCAGGTCGGCGAGGAGGATCTCGGTGTCCTCCACCGGCGTCGACAGCGTGATCGGACCGATGTTCTGCTGCACACCTTGGAAGATCACGACACTGTCCTCATCGGCGCCGATGAAGTAGCGCGTCTGCGTCCAGCTGTAGGCGGCGAACGCGGCGAAGCCCAGCATCGCGAGGACGACGAGGGTGCCGGCGATCCAGCCCAGCCGGCGGCGCTTGGCGCGACGGCGGTCCTCCTCGATCAGCTCCTCGAGGTACTCGGGTGCCGGCTCGAAGTGGCTCGGTTCATTCGCGGCCTGCCGCACCGGGTGCAGCCAGTTGCTCCGCGGGGCCCGCACCGGCGGCACGTAGACACCCGACGGGTTCGATGCCGCTCCGACGATCGTGGCGGTGCCGGAGTGGACGGGGTGCTGACCGCCGACGTCGACGATCACGATCGTGACATTGTCCGGGGCGCCGCCGTCGAGGGCCTGCTTGAGGAGGTTGTCCGCCGTGCGGCCGGGGGCGAGCCCGAGCTGCATGGCCTTGAGGATGCGGGCCTCGTCCACGACACCGGAGAGGCCGTCGGAGCACAGCAGCCAGCGGTCGCCGGGCTGCGCGTGCATGACGAACATGTCCAGCTCGGGGTCGGCGTCCATGTCGCTGAGCACGCGCATGAGCACGGAGCGCCGCGGGTGGTACCTGGCCTCTTCCGGCGTGATGCGGCCGGAGTCGACCAGGCGCTGCACGAAGGTGTGGTCGGCCGTGATCTGCGTCAGCGCGTCGTCGCGGTAGAGGTAGATGCGGGAGTCGCCGATGTGACCAATGACGGCATACTCGTCCACCATGATGATGGCGCTGAGCGTGGTGCCGAGCCCGGCGAGCTCCGGACGATCCTTGGCGGCGCGGATGAGGTCGCCCGCGGCGGTCGTGGCGGCGGCCTGGAGGGCGGCCTGCGCATCCTCCGTGGAGGAGTACGGCTGGTCCAGCGGCTCCATGCGCTGGATCGCGATGCTGGAGGCGACGTCGCCGCCCGCGTGCCCGCCCATGCCGTCGGCGACGACGAACAGGTTCGCCCCGGAGTACCCGGAGTCCTGGTTGTTGGAGCGGACCTTCCCGGTGTGGGAGATCGCGGCGCTCGAGCCTTCGAAGACCATGCCGGCGTCAGGCCCTCAACTCGAACGTCGTCGCGCCGACCTTGACCGGGGTGCCGAGGCTCAGGGAGACCGGGCCGCCCGTCACCCGCTGGCCGGCCACGAACGTGCCGTTCGTCGAGTCGAGGTCCTGGATCGCCCAGGTGTCACCGCGGAGTATGAGTCGGGCGTGATGGCTGGACGTGTAGTCGTCGCGGATCACGAGGGCGGATTCGCTGGAGCGGCCGATCGTCATCGCGTCGGAGCCGAGGGGGAGCTCGAGACCGGCCTTCGGCCCGGACGTGATCACGAGGCGCTTCGCCGTCGCCACGGTCGCGGGGCCGGTCGAGGGTCGCGCCGACGAGGGACGGGGCGGAGCGGTCGGTGCCGGAGCGGCAGCAGCGGGTGCTCCCGCGGTGGCCTCGGCGGGGAGCTTGCGAGCACGCACTCCGAACAGGTCGGCGCGCAGGGAGTAGACGACCCCGAACACGAAGAACCACATCAGCACGAGGAAGCCGATGCGGAGCAGGAGCAGGACCAGTTCGCTCATCCGAGGGCTCCGAACACGCGGGTCGCGTCATCGTCGGGGCGAGACGACCGCGACGGGGTGGCGACGGGGACGATGCGGAACACGAGGTCGGTGCGACCGATCGTGATCGTGGTGTCGGAGGGGAGGGCGGCTTCGCGGAGCTTCTGCCCGTCGACCTTCGTGCCGTTGGTGGATCCCATGTCGCGGAGCATGGCGCGCTCGCCGTCCCAGAGGATCTCGGCGTGCCGACGGCTCGATCCCGCATCGGCGATGGTGATGTCGGCGTCGGAGCCGCGGCCGATCACGGTGCGGGCACGGGTGAGGGTGTGCCGGCGTCCGTCGACGTCGACCACGGCCTGCCAGCTCACGCGTCCTTCGACGGTGCCCGAGGTGACGCGCACGGTGCCGGTGGCGACCTTGTCGTCCGCCTCGAGTGTGAGGGACAGTGGGCCGGCGAAGCTGTAGCCCTGCGACTTCGCGTGCTTCGTGAGGAGGGCGTGCAGCTCGTCCGTCAGCGCGCCGCCGAGCCCGCGCATGCGCTCCGCGTCGTCGGGGCTCAGACGCACGACGTAGTTGTTGGGCGCGATGATGCGGTCACGGCTCACCACGGCCGCAGTGGTATCCGCCTCGCGTCGCAGCGCCGAAGCGATCTCCACGGGCTGGATGCCGCTGCGGAAGGTCTTCGCGAACGCGCTGTTCACTGCGCGCTCGAGACCCTTCTCAAAGCTGTCAAGTAGTCCCACTGGGCTCCTCTGGCATGCCGACCGGTAGGGACATCGTAGCCAGGTGACCTGGGGGAACGCCGCCGACGCCCCACCGGGGGTGTGCAACGAGGCCGAAAACGCGTGATATCCTCGGAAAGTTGAGTTCTTCGGAACGAGACGCTCGCGCGAGTGGCGGAATGGTAGACGCGCTGGCTTCAGGTGCCAGTGTCCTTATGGACGTGGGGGTTCAAGTCCCCCCTCGCGCACAGCGAGACATTCATGAAAGAGTCGGTCAGAGTCTGACCGGCTCTTTCTTCTTCTCCGCCGCGAACGCCCATCGATCGGTCTCACGCATGACCCCTTGGATGCACACCGTCGGACTCATCCTCGTCCGCATCGTCTTCCCCGGCGTCCTGGGCCTCATCAGTGGGCTGCTGCTCTGGTTGGGCATGCTCGAACGGGACGACGCGCCCGGGTTCGCCTGGGTGATGATCGCGACAGGGGGAGCAGGGGTCCTGGTGTCCCTCGCCGTGCTCTGGCGACTCAACAACGCGCGCGGTCGCGAGGATTTCCGGTGGTACGTCGTGCCGGAGGGCGAGGTGGAGGAGGCCGTCCCGCCGGAGCTGCTCTCGGACGAGGACAGGGAGCGCCTCACCCGTGAACTGGCCGAGGTGAACCGCCGGTGGCGAGAGGCACTGGAGGTGGGTTTCCTCTCCGGCGGCTCGCTCGCCGCCCACGAGATCCGTGCGGAACTCGAGGAGCGCGCCGCGGCTCTGCGCCACCGGCTCGGCCTGTCCGCCGAGCAGGAGAACTGACTCACGTCCTCATCCTGGAGGGACGAAAGTCACCCTGGAGTTCCCTGATCGCTCCCCCTACTCTCAGCCGTATCCCAGTTCGGAGGGGTGGGTGAACTGGGCACGGAACAGGGGAGTGTCCATGCAGTTCTCTCTGCATACGAATTCCGAACGCGAACAGAAGAACAAGGACCGGAGAACGCGACGACGCCTGCTGTCGCCGCGACGACCGTGGGCGGTGGCGACGATGCTGGCCCTCGTGCTCGGGTCGCTCGTCGCGCCCGTGCTGCCCGCGACGGCAGCCCCTGGTGACCCGGCGCAGCTGTACCTCGGCGTCTCGTACGAAGGTCCGATCGTCGGCTCCGACAAGGACCTCACGGCACCCACGGAGTGTCCGGCGAACTCGGTCCTCACCGCGGTGCAGACGGAGAACCGGACGGCGGAGGCCCCCGGCGCGACCGGCAACTCGATCCTCACGCGCTTCAGCCTGCAGTGCTCCACGATCACCGTGAGCAACGCGGGCGTCGTCACCGCGACGGTGAACCCCACCTGGATCACCGGGCCGGTCTATGACCAGAGTCGCGGGAATGTGCAGACGGCGACGTGTCCGGCGAACACCTTCGTGCACCGGATCACGGGTACGACCTTCGTCGGCGACAACGGCGCCCGCTGGCCCTCCTCGGTGCAGATCACGTGTCGTCCGATGACCTTCACGGCGGCCGGCGAGCTGCGGGTCAACCTCGCGGCGACCCCCACCGTGCTCACCGCACGCCAGAACTTCAACACCAACGGCGGCCTCGACACGCCCACACCGCGATGCGGGCCGGCCGGGACGACCGGAACGAGCGACATCGTCGTGCGCGGTTATCGGGCGCAGAGCGGTGGCGAGGGCATCGACGGGTTCAACCCCTCGTGTACGACGATTCCCGACGACTTCGGCGATGCGCCGACCAGCTACGGTTCGGTCTCCCAGGAGCTGAACGCGGCGACATATCTGGGGTGGTCGGCGGATGCCGAGAGTGCGATGCAGTACAGCGCGAACGCCACGGGTGACAACGTGGTCGGCGGTACGGCCCCGAACCAGACCATCAACGACGAGACGGGGGTGGCGTCGTTCGGGCCGATCATGGCGAGCGTGACCAACACGTATTCCGTGTCGGTGCTGGCCTCGAACAAGGTGCCAGGGGTGCCGGCGACCTTGGTCGGCTGGATCGACTTCAACCGCAACGGCGTGTTCGATGCGAACGAGGGTGCCACCGCGGCGGTGCCCGCAGGGACGGCGGACGGCTCGTCGGTGACGCTGAACTGGTCCGGCATCGCCTCCCAGACGGTGGGCGGGCAGACGTTCGCGCGGTTCCGCATCCAGAGCGGGACGGGTCTGACCACGGCGACCCCGACGGGGACCGGCGGCCCGGGCGAGGTGGAGGACTATGCCCTCGCGATCACGGCTCCGGCGCCGTCTCTGGCGTTGACGAAGACGGTCACGCCGACCACCGCCTCCGCGGCGGGGGACACGGTCACGTACTCGTTCGCGGTGTCCAACACCGGCAACGTCGCCGTCTCGGGTCTCGGCATCCGCGAGTCCGCGTTCAGCGGCACGGGGACGCTCGGGGCGGTGAGCTGTGCGGCGACGACGCTCGCCGTGGGGCAGAACACCACCTGTACGGCGGCGTACACGTTGACGCAGGCGGACATCGACGCGGGCACGGTGACGAACACCGCGCTCGCGACCGGAACCTCCGAGGCCAACACCGGCGTGGAGAGCAACCCGAGCACCGCGACGGTCACCACGACCCGTACCCCGGCGCTCACGGTCGTGAAGTCGGCCACCCCGTCCGGCCCGGACGACTTCACGGTCGGACAGGTGATCGACTACTCGTTCATCGTGACCAACACGGGCAACGTGACCGTCTCGAACATCGCGGTGAACGAGACGGCGTTCACGGGTTCCGGCTTCCTGTCGACGATCGAGTGCCCGGTCGCCCCCCTCGCCCCGGGTGCGCAGACGACCTGTAGCGCGAGGTACACCCTGACGCAGACGGACGTGGACGGGGGATCGGTCAGCAACACCGCGACCGCCACCGGCGTGCCGCCGGGGTCGCTGACGCCTCCGGTGTCTCCGCCGTCGACGGTGCGCGTGCCGGTGGACCCGGCTCCGGCGATCTCGCTGGAGAAGAGCTCCGAGACGACCGCGATCACGGCCGCCGGACAGACGATCGACTACTCCTTCCTCGTCACCAACACCGGGAACGTGACCCTGACCGACGTGGGCATCGATGAGGAGGCATTCTCGGGCACCGGGGCGCTGGACGTGAGCTGCCCCGCCGGCGCCGGATCCCTCGCCCCGGGAGCCGAGGTCACCTGCACCGCGAGCTACACCGTGACCGCCGCGGACTACAACACCTCCGCGCTCACGAACACGGCCACCGCCACGGGCACCCCGCCCACGGGTACGGCACCGGTGTCCACTCCGTCCACCGTCGAGATCCCCGTCACCGCCGCCCCGGCGCTCACGGTGACGAAGTCGGCGGACCGCACGGAGATCACCGCCGCGGGTCAGACCATCACATACTCCTTCCTCATCACCAACACCGGAAACGTGCCGATCGCCGACGTCGGGGTGACGGAGACCATCTTCACCGGCACGGGTACGGCTCCTGTCATCACCTGCCCCGCGGCCGCCGCATCGCTGGCTCCGGGTGCGCAGGTGACGTGCACCGCTCCCTACGTGGTGACCCAGGCCGACATCGACGCGGGCGGGGTGACCAACACCGCGACCGTGACCGGGGAGCCGCCCACGGGCGAACCGCCGGTGTCACCGCCCTCGACCGTGGTGGTCCCTGCGGACGAGACGCCCACGATCAGCCTCGTCAAGACCGCCGACCCGACGTCGATCACCGCCGCCGGGGCGACCGTCGACTACGCCTTCCTCGTCACGAACACCGGCAATGTGACCCTCACCGACATCACCGTGACCGAGACCGCCTTCTCCGGCACGGGCACGGCCCCTGTCATCACCTGCCCCGCCGCCGCCGCCACACTCGCTCCGGCCGCCCAGGTCACCTGCACCGCGTCCTACGAGGCGACGCAGGCGGACGTCGACGCGGGTCAGGTGACCAACACCGCCACGGCGACGGGCACGCCGCCCCGCGACCTCGAACCGCCGGTGTCCGCACCCTCCACGGCGATCGTCACGGTCCCCGGCGCGCCCGCCCTCACCGTCGCGAAGACGGCCGACCGAACGGAGATCACCGCCGCGGGGGACGTCATCACCTACTCCTTCCTCGTGACGAACACGGGCAACCTGACCATCGCGGACGTGACCGTCGACGAGGTGTCGTTCACCGGGACCGGTGCGACTCCCGTCGTCACCTGCCCCGCAGCCGCCGCGTCCCTCGAACCCGGGGCCCAGGTCACCTGCACTGCGACCTATGAGGTGACACAGGCCGACATCGACGCGGGCGGCGTGACGAACACCGCCACTGTGACCGGTGACCCGCCCGGAACCCTCGAGCCGCCGGTGTCGCCGCCCTCCGAGGTCGAGGTCCCGTCGATCGAGACACACGGGATCACCGTCGTGAAGTCGGCCGATCCTTCGACCGCCGCCGGCTACACGGTCGGAACGGAGATCACCTACACCTTCGTCGTCACGAACACCGGCAACGTGACCCTCACCGACGTGACGGTGGATGAGACGGCCTTCACGGGCTCGGGCGAGCTGTCGGCGATCACCTGTCCGGCGGGGGCCGCGGCGCTCGCGCCGGGAACCCAGATCGCCTGCACCGCCACGTACACGCTGACGCAGACCGACGTCGACTCGGGGCAGCTGTCGAACACGGCGACGGCGACCGGAACGCCGCCTTCCGGCATGCCGCCGGTGTCGCCGCCGTCGACGGTGGAGATCCCGGGTGACCCGGCGCCGGCGCTGACCGTGGCGAAGACCGCGGATCGAACCGAGATCACGGCGGCGGGGCAGACGATCACCTATTCCTTCCTGGTGACCAACACCGGTAACGTCACGGTGCGCGACGTGACCGTGGACGAGGGCACCTTCACGGGCACAGGGACGGCTCCGGTCGTGACCTGTCCGGCGGGTGCGGCCACCATGGCACCCGGGGCCCAGGTCACGTGCACCGCCGAGTACGTCGTCACGCAGGGGGACATCGACGCGGGCGGGGTGACGAACACCGCGACCGTGACGGGTACTCCGCCATCGGGGGAGCCGCCGGTGTCGCCGCCGTCCGAGGTCGAGGTGCCGTCGGAGCCGTCGCCCGGCCTGTCGGTCTCGAAGACGGCGGACCGGACGGAGATCACGGCCGCCGGGCAGACGATCACCTATTCCTTCCTCGTCGTGAACACCGGCAACGTGACGCTGACGGATGTCGAGGTGACGGAGGCCTCGTTCACCGGCACAGGGACGGCACCCGTCATCGAGTGCCCGGCCGCGGTGGCGTCGCTCGCTCCGGGAGCCGAGGCGACCTGTACGGCGGAGTACGTCGTCACCCAGGCGGACATCGACGCGGGCGGGGTGACGAACACCGCGACCGTGACGGGCACGCCGCCGTCGGGGGAGCCGCCGGTGCCCCCGCCGTCCGAGGTCGAGGTGCCGTCGACTCCGACACCGGGACTGTCGGTGGTGAAGTCGTCCGACCGCACCACGATCACCGCAGCGGGCCAGACGATCACGTATTCCTTCCTCGTGACCAACACGGGGAACATGACGATCGCCGACGTGACGGTGGACGAGACGACCTTCACCGGAACCGGCACGGCTCCGATCGTGACGTGTCCCGCCGCAGCCGCATCGCTCGCGCCGGGAGCCCAGGTCACCTGCACCGCGCCCTACGTGGTCACCCAGGCTGACCTGGATGGCGGCGGGGTGACGAACACCGCGACCGTGACCGGTACGCCGCCCACGGGCGAACCCCCGGTCTCACCGCCGTCGACCGTGCTGGTCCCCGGCGACCCGGCACCCGCGCTGACCGTGGCGAAGACGGCCGACCGGACGGAGATCACCGCCGCCGGGCAGACGATCACCTATTCGTTCCTCGTCACCAACACCGGAAACGTCACGCTCACGGAGGTGGGCGTGGACGAGGTCTCGTTCACCGGTACCGGCACCGCGCCGGTGGTGACCTGCCCCGCGGGAGCAGAATCGCTCGCCCCGGGGGCGGAGGTGACGTGCACCGCACCGTACGTCGTGACGCAGGCCGACATCGATGCGGGCGGTGTGACCAACACGGCCACGGGCACGGGAACGCCGCCGTCCGGGGAGCCGCCGGTGTCGCCGCCGTCGACGGTCAGGGTGCCGTCAGACGGGTCGCCGGCCCTCACGGTCGCCAAGACGGCGGACCTCACCGAGATCTCGGCCGCAGGGCAGACGATCACGTACTCGTTCCTCATCACCAACACGGGCAATCTGACGATGACGGACGTCGGTGTCGAGGAGGTGTCGTTCTCGGGGACGGGAACCGCGCCGGTGGTCACGTGTCCTGCCGAGGCGGCATCGCTGGCCCCGGGAGCGACGGTGACCTGCACCGCGCCGTACGTGGTCACCCAGGCCGATGTGGACGCCGGGCGACTGACGAACACGGCTGTCGCGACGGGGGAGCCCCCGACGGGACCGCCGACCAGCGAGCCGCCGGTCACGCCGCCGTCGACGGTCGAGGTCCCCGGCGACCGGAACCCGGCGATCACGGTCGTGAAGTCGGCCACCCCGAATGCTCCGGACTCCTATGTGGTGGGCCAGGAGGTCACGTACTCGTTCGTCGTGACCAACAGCGGCAACGTCACGCTGACGGATGTCGTGGTGAACGAGGGGGCGTTCTCGGGGACGGGGACGCTGTCGGCGATCGACTGCCCGGCAGGCACCGCATCGATGGCCCCCGGGGCGCAGCTCGTCTGCACCGCGTCGTACGTGCTGACGCAGGCGGACATCGACGCCGGTCAGGTGACGAACTCCGCCACGGCGACCGGCGTCCCGCCCGGGGATCTGCAGCCTCCCGTGTCGCCGCCGTCGGAGACGCGCGTCCCGGCGCTTCCCGCCCCCGGCCTGAACATCGTGAAGTCCGCGACCCCGGCCGTGATGACCACCGTGGGGGAGACTCTGGAGTACTCCTTCGTCGTGACCAACACGGGCAACGTGACGCTGGCGGACGTGGCCGTCGACGACACCGACTTCTCCGGGGAGGGCGAGCTGTCGGCGGTCACATGCCCGGATGAAGCGGCCCGCATCATCCCGGGGCAGACGGTGACCTGTACGGCGACGTACACGACCACTCAGGCCGACGTGGACTCCGGACGGCTGACGAACACCGCGACGGCCACGGCGACACCGCCCACGGGCACGCCGCCGGTGTCACCGCCGTCGACCGTGGAGGTGCCGTTCGACGGGACCAACTCCCTCGCGATCGAGAAGCGGGCGACGACCGTCGACGTCAACGCCAACCGGATCATCGACCTCGGCGATCGCGTGGAGTGGACGATCATCGTCACCAACACCGGGGCACAGACGGTCTCCGACATCGCCGTGTCGGACCCGACGGCCGGTGCGGTCACCTGCCCGGCGACGAGCCTCGCCTCCGGGGAGCAGATGACATGCACAGTGCCCCCGCACACCATCGACGCCGCGGACGTGCGTCGCGGCGAGGTGCGAAACGTCGCGACGGTGACGGGGAACACGCCGGACGGGCCGATCGATCCGCCGACCTCGCAGACGATCACCCGAGTGGTCCCCACCCCGCCGACCGGTCTCGCGGTCACGGGCGGCACGCTCATGGCCGGAGGGCTGCTCCTCGGGGGAGTGATGGTCCTCGCCGGGCTGGGTCTGGGCCTCACCCGGGTGCGCCGGCGAGAGGAAGAGCAGGAGCAGCGCTGACCGAGAAGTGGTCCGTGGCGGGTGCGAATCACCCGCCACGGACGGTCGGGTCGAAGGAGGAGCCCATGATGTCCGCACGCCACCGCAGGATCGCCCGTCTCACGGCGCCGCTCCTGATCTCCGTGTTCCTGCTCAGCGCCTGCACCGCGGCCGAGGAGGAGCCGACCCCCACCCCGACCGCCGCGGACGGAGCGCCGCAGATCCCCGGTGAAGAAGAAGGGGTCGTCGGAGCGACGAGCGTACCGGAGGACGTGCCGGACGCTCCGGAGGTGCGCGCCGGCACTCAGATCACGACCTGCACCACCGAGGACGACGGCGGGACGGCGGAAGGCGTGGTCGGCAATCCCACGGACGAGGATGCGACGTACGTCGTGACCGTGTTCTTCACCACCGACGCGGCCACGGTCGTCGGGTCCGGTCAGGCGACGGTGAAGGTCCCCGCCGGGGAGGAAGCCGACTGGTCCCTCACGGCGGACTTCGTGCCGCCGAGCGATCTTCGCTGCGCGCTGCGCGGGGCCGGCGCCGCGTCCTGAACCGACCGCCGTCGACGGGCGCCGCTACGGCGCGGGGACGTATCGCGCGAGCGGGTCGAAGGGAGGCTGCGAGGAGAGGTCCCTCTTCATCCCGAAGCCCGTCCACGCCGAGCTGACCCGCTGAGGCGGCTCAGCTGAAGAGGATGAGCACGTAGACGGCGAAGGTCGCCAGGTGCGCGGCCCCGTGCATCGCGGTGACCCGCTTCGCCGCGAACGTCGTCACCGACAGCAGCAGGGTGACGGCGAGCATGAGGAGGTTGGCCGGCGACTCGGCGAGCACCACCTGCTGCCCGGTGAGCATGCCGATCAGGAGGACCGCCGGAATGGTCAGGCCGACCGTCGACACGAGCGCCCCGTGGCAGAGGTTGTTCACGCGCTGGGCCTCGCCGTTCAGGGCCGCGCGGATCGAGGTGATCGACTCCGGGAGGAACACGATGCCGGCGATCAGCAGCCCCGCCAGGGTGACGGGAGCGCCGAGCCGGCCGAGACCGTCGTCGAGCAGGGCCGCCATGTCGTGCGAGAGCAGCACGATGGGGACGACGGTGATGACGAGGAGGACGAGGCGGGTCAGCACCTCGACGCGGTGGGCCGCGAGCACCGCGCGGATGGGGGTCCGCGGTGCCGCGTTCGCCGCCGTGTGGGCTGGCCGCAGCCTCTCGTCCACCTCGGTGAAGTCATCGGCCTGCGCACCCATCTGCCGGAACAGGAAGAACGCGTACAGGACGAGTGTGAGCACGATGATCGGGATCTCCTGGCCGACCGTGTACGCACCGCCGTGGCCGATGAGCCCCGGAAGTCCGAACGCCAGAGCGACGAGGACCACGAGCATCGACAGGTACGCGGATGTGCCGGTGCGGTTGTGCGCCATACCCCGATGGCGGAGTCCGCCGAGGAGGAGGGCCAGGCCGATGACGAGGTTGAGGATGATCATGGAGACGGCCATGACCGAGTCGCGCGCGATGGTGGCGTGCTCGCCCGGCCCGAGCATGACCGCCGAGATGAGGATCACCTCGATGAGCACGATCGACAGGGTCAGCACCAGGGATCCGTAGGGATCGCCCAGCCGGTGGGCGAGGGCCTCGGCCTGCTTCACGACGCCGAACGCGCACACGAGGATCACGGCGACGATCGCGAGGAGGGCGACGACCAGGAGTGGTCCCGGCACGGGAGGCGCGAGCAACGGGTGCAGGGCGAGCAGGGCGACGACCGCGCCCCAGCCCAGGGCCACACGCAGCAGGTCGGTGCGGGTGATGAACGACCGGATCATGACGGACTCCTTCATGAGTCAGTCGTCGTGTGCGGGTACTGCTCCCTCGTCCGCTGCTCCGGGTGCCGGAGACACCCTCAGGATACCCGCGCTCCCGGAACAGCGGCTGAGCAGTGCAGGTCTCAGCTCTGGGGGGCGTCGTTCCAGGACCAGATGTCGTCGCCGCGCAGGACGGCGTCGGCTCCGCCGTCGCAGTAGATCGTCTGACCCGCCATGTGGGTGTTGACCGGGCTGGTGAGCCAGACGAGGAGCTCGGCGATGGAGGACGCCGGCTGGTGGTAGTTCAGGGGCATCGGCACGGCGGCGTCCACCATGGCCAGACCTTCGGGCGAGTCGAGCAGGCCCGCGGTCATCGCCGTGATGACGGTGCCGGGGGCGACGGCGTTCAGCGGGATGCCCGCTCCCGCCCACGCCGGGGTGATGCTCTCGCGACGGACCCACCGCGACAGGGCGCGCTTGCTGGACGAGTAGTTGAGGAACCCGGCCTCGGGCGTCGCGGCCAGGCGGTCGCCGATCTCGATCGCGCGCGCCTCGTCGCCGGCGAGGGCCACGTCGACGAGCTCGGGCGACACCGGCTGCAGCGAGGCCATCGACGACACCACGGCGGCGCGCGGCGCATCGGCCAGGCTCAGCGTGGGCTGCAGCGCGGTCAGGAACTCGGTCACGCCGAAGAAGTTGATGGACATCGTCTTCGAGATCGGAGCCGAGATGCCGGCGCAGGCGATGACGGCGTCGATCCCGTCGTCGGCCGCCTCGACCACGGCGCTCGCCGCGGCCAGACGCCCCTCGTGGGTGGACAGATCTCCGTCGACCTCGACGCCGGCGAGGTCGACGCCGATGACGGTGTGGCCCTGAGAGCGGAGCAGCTCGGCGGTGGCGGCGCCGATGCCGGATGCGGATCCGGTGACGACATAGGTGCGGGTCATGGGGTTTCCTCCTTGATGGACACGACCGGCGGCGTGCCGGACAGTGCGGTGACGAAGCGGCCGAGCTGGCGGCGGAATCCGTCGATCTCGTCCGGTGACCAGCCTGCGACCGCATCGCCGACCATGCGATGGCCGGCCTCGACCAGGCGCGCATAGGCCGTCCGGCCCGCGTCCGTCAGCCGCACCTCGACCGTGCGTCCCGAGCGCACGGGGTCGACGACGCCCTGCGTCGCCATGCGGGCGACGAGCTTCGACGTGGTCGGCCGCGACAGTGTCGCGTGCGCGGCCAGGTCGCCGAAGCCCATCGCACCGCCGTTCATCCCGAGCAGGTAGAGCGCGCGGATGGCGGACGGATCGAGGGCGACGTCGACGGCGTCGGCGACCTGGCGTTGCAGATCGCTCTCACTCCATTCCGACACCACGCGGACGAGGGCCAGGTGGATGCCGGCGACGTCTTCGCCGGTGGTCATGTGTCCAGGGTACGCCTCAAAGTTGCCTCAGGCAACAGTTGTGATGTATCCCGCGCTCGCGGTGTCCTCCGCGAGGGTGAAGAAATGCCGATCGCCTGCCCGCCGCGCACGCCGCCACCGGCGCTGCTCCCCGTCGGCATAATCGAGCACGATCCACGCGGGCGGAGGTGTGCCCTGCGGACCGAGGACGAATGAGCACGCCCCGAGGCCGGGGGAGGCGAGTTCGGCGACGAAGCGGTCGTCGCCGGGTGCGAAGGGTGCGGTCTCGTGGAGCTCTGCCGGCTGCAGGCGGAGGACGGTGTCGGAGTGCTCCCGGACGTCGGAGCGGAGTCGACGCCTCATGCGACACCGCCTCGGCGTGCCGCCCACTCGCGGGTGTCGCGGACGCCCTGCGCATCGAGGTAGGCGCGGATCACGTCCTGGGTCAGGCGGATCTGCGCCTCCGTGCCCATCGCCGCCTGCATGACGCCGATCGCGGGCGCGGGCTTCCCGTCCACCCGCTCGAGCGCCTCCCAGACGATGTCCTCGCGGCCGCCGCGACCCAAGGAATGCGGCATCGAGGTGAACCCCGTGCGGCGATGGTCGGTGGGTCGTGTCTCTGGCATGGGGATTCCTCTCTCGGGGCGGATGGGCAGGCTCGCGCCGAGGGACGTGTGTCCCTCGCGCTGCGCACGTCGGACCGCGGGGGGTGCTCTCCCCGACTCCGGCGCACGGGCTGCGGCGGCGCGCCTCCGCAGGCGGCCCTCTGAGTGGCGTGCGGAGCGGTCTGCCTGACCGGTTGCTGTCCTCCGACCGTACCACGTTATTTTGAGTCATTCAAAAGAAGTGAGAGACGATCACGGTTCCGTACAGGGTTGCAGAGCGATTCGCTCAGGCGTTTTTCTCCCGTTCAGCGGGAAATTTGACTTCCCTGTGCTTCCGGGTATGGTCGGGGGTTACGCCAGCCAGTCACAAAGGGGAAGCGCCATGTCAGGAAAGTCCACACCGGGTCGCGCCGGAAAGAAGGCGCCGCAGCTCTCTCTCAAGGAGAAGCGGGCGGCGAAGCGCGCGAAGAACGCCCCGGACGAGTTCCTCAAGCCTCGCAAGGGCGCGAAGAGCTGAGGACTCCGGCCCGGCGGGTGCGGCGCTCGATTGTGGCACCCGCCGGTACCCGGGCGAGGGGCTACCGGGGTGCCGCCGCTGTGTCAACGGGCCTGTCCTGAGCGCCGATCCGACGCACGCTGGAGTCTCCGTCACGAGAGGAGCGCGTCATGTCGAACCCGGAAGCCTTCATGTACCCGGATGAGCCGCTGCAGCCGGAGGAGCCTCTGCGACCCGAGGAGGAGGACGTCGTCGAGTCCGATGAGGAGCCTTCGCGAGAAGGCATCGCGGCACACCTCGCCGAGCGCGGAGGCGACGATCCGGACGCTCTTCAGGACGTGCCGGCCGGCGGGGCCGGAGCCGACGCCGGCGCGGGGAACGCGGCCCGCGTGGACCCTGCGTCGAAGAATCCACCGGAGCCCGCCTACGAGTCGACCCACAGCAAGGAGCCCGGCGTCGGTCCGCGGCATGAAGAGGGCTGAGCGACCGATCAGCGGAAGACCCGACTGATTCCGCTCTCGACCTGCACGAGGTGGATGAACACGAGCCCGCGCAGGAGGGGCGCGAAGGGCGACCGTAGCGCTCGCCGGATCGGCCCGCGTGGCCTGGTCTCCCATGTCAGCGTCGCCCGGAGCTGTGTGCCGCCCGCCGCCGGTTCGAGCGCGAGGGTGAGGAGGCGCGGGTTCGCGCTCGGGGCGTCGGGATGCTCGAATCGCCAGGCCACGTGTGTGGGATCCTCCGGCGCCGAACGGGTCACCCGGAGGCGATGGAATGCCGGCTTGCGCCGGAGTGGTCGTCCGTCGGGGGCCGTCGTGGGGGCGAACGCCTCCCAGGGACCGTCCTCGGGTCCCGGGAGGATGGTGGCGACGCTCTGATCCCAATCCGGGAGACGGTCGGCGGTCGAGAGCAGTGTCCAGACATCCGTCATGGCCGCCGGGATGAACATCGAGCGTGACCCGGAGATCCCGGAGATCTCCCGCCGTCGCTGCAGCGGGCGGGCTGCGGCTTCGACCTCATCCAGTCGCACCGTGATGTCGTCCGCCGTCACGGCGAGCCGGTCGAGGATGGCGGTGATCAGGCCGCTGGGCTCCTCGAGAAGGGCGCGGAGCACGGCGGCCGAGTCGCCCTGTCGGCCGCCCCCTGTGGCGGCGCGGAGCACCGCGAGGGCGCGGTCCGTCCAGTCGTAGCCCTCGGTCTCGTGGAAGACGATGCGACCGGGGCCGATCGAAGGGGCGTCCACGCCCACGGCCTGGAGCTGTCCGGCGTGCTGCGCCTCGACCGCCGTCCGGGTGGCGTCGAGATCGACGCCCGCACGCCGCAGGACCTGTCCGCCGGTGTCGGCATCGAGCGTGAGCGCGAGCAGCAGGTGATCGATGTCGGCATCGCGGACACCCAGGCGTGACGCCTCCTCCATCGCCGCGAGCGAGAGGGTGTGCATGGTCGCAGCGGCCTGCGTGAACCGGCTCATGCGTTCCGCCGCGGAACCGGGATCATCGGATCGATGCGACGACTGTGCTTCTTGTGCACGGCCTGCCGCGTGACCCCGAGGGCGTCGGCGACGGCCTGCCAGCTCATCCCGGCGCGGAGCCCGGCCTCCACCTGGCGCAGTTCGAGAGCGTCGGCGAGCGTCCGCAACGAGGCCACCGCGCGCAGCCCGGCACGGGGATCGGTCGTGTCCGCGGCGGCGCGGGCGATGTCGAGGGACTCCATGATGTCAACCTAGGTTGCTGGCAGCGACGCTGTCAACCCGGGTTGCTTCTGGAGCCCCGCGACGACCCCGTCAGGCGGCGGAGGGGTGCAGCACGACCTTGATGCAGCCGTCCTTCTTCTCCTGGAACGTCCGGTACAGGTCCGGGGCGTCTTCCAGGGCCGCGTGGTGCGTCGTCAGATCCATCACGCCGAGCGGGTCGGACGGGTCCTCCACGAGCGGGAGGATGTCGTCGATCCAATTTTTCACGTTGCACTGTCCCATGCGCATGCTGATCTGCTTGTCGAACAGGGTCTTCATGGGCAGGATGTCGGCGTCGCCCGCGTACACACCGCTCAGCGAGACCGTGCCCCCACGACGGACGGCATCGATCGAGGCGTACACGGCGGCGAGACGATCGATCCCGGCCTTGTCGAGCATCTGCCGTGCCGCGGGATCGGGCAACAGTCCGACCGCCTTCTGCAGGAACTCCACGCCGCTGTTGCCGTGTGCCTCCAGGCCCACCGCATCCACGACCGCGTCGGCGCCACGACCCTCGGTGGCATCGCGGATCTCCTCGACGGCCGTGTCCGTGAGGTCGAGCGTCTCGATGCCGTGCCGCTCCGCCATCGCGCGCCGCTCCGCCACCGGCTCGACCGCGATGACGCGGTGGCCGCGGTGCCGGGCGATCCGGCTGACGAACTGCCCGACGGGGCCGAGTCCCATCACCGCGAGCGTCCCGCCTTCGGGAAGCTGCGCGTACTCCACGCCCTGCCATGCGGTCGGCAGGATGTCGCTGAGGAAGAGGTAGCGCTCATCCGGCAGGTCCGGCCCGACCGGGATGTGGTTGTAGTCGGCCAGCGGCACGCGGAGGTACTCGGCCTGCCCGCCGGGGACCTGGCCGTAGAGCTTGGTGTAGCCGAAGAGTGCCGCGCCGCTGCCGTACTTGCGCACCTGGGTCGTCTCGCACTGGGACTGCAGCCCGCGGAGGCAGAAGAAGCACACCCCGCACGAGATGTTGAACGGGATCACGACGCGGTCGCCGGGCTTCAGCTTCGTGACGTTCGCGCCGACCTCCACCACGACGCCCATGGGCTCGTGCCCGAGGATGTCCCCGCGGTCGAGGAACGGGCCCAGCAGTTCGTAGAGGTGCAGGTCGGATCCGCAGATGGCCGACGAGGTGATCCGGACGATGGCGTCCGCCGGCTGCTGGATGACCGGGTCGGCGACCTCCTCCACCGTCACGTTCCGCTTGCCCTGCCAGGTGAGTGCCTTCATCATGTCCTCCACGTCTCGATGTCCGTCGTCCCTCCACGCTCTCGGGCGAGCGGCAGCATGGCCACCCGGTTGACAGGTCGTGGACGACGTGCGATCCCAGGACTCAGTGGAACGGGCAGCCGCGCCCGGAACCGGCGGCACGCACCCGCCCACCCGAGGAGGGCCTGGTGGGAAGGCGGCGACGGTTCACGTCGAGTCCCTCGTCGAGCACCGTCAGCTCCGGGTCGCTCAGCACCGCGACGGCGGCGGAGAGGCCGGCGATGACGAGCTTCTCCCCGGGGCAGCGGTGTCCGGTGGCGACGTCGCCCCCGCCCTGCGGGACGAAGGTCACGAGGTCCTCGTAGTCGTCCACGTCGGTGAAGCGCTCGGGGGCGAAGCGCTCCGGGTGGGACCACGACCGCCCATCCGTGTTCGTGCCGAGGATGTCGAGCACGACCCGGCCACCCTCCGGGACGGTCACCCCCTCGATCTCGACCTCGGTGGTGGTGCGACCAGGCAGCATCGGCACGAACAGCCCCGTCCGCCGCACCTCCTGCGCGAACATCGTCGCCAGGGTCCCCCCCACCAGGGCCCCGCGCTCGGAGGTCTCGGCGGCGATCCGAGTGCGCCATTCGGGGTGATCGTGCAACTGCTTCGCGGCGAAAGCCACGAACCGCGCGGCGGCGATCATCGGGCGGATGCTGTTCTGCAGCTCCACGCCGGCGACCTGGGTGGGCAGGAGCGCCCCGGTCTCGTCGCGGTGCGCGGCCCACAGGGCGAGTGCCGTGCCCTCGGGGGCCGACAGATCGCCGGCGCGGACGGCTTCGATGAGGCGTCGCGCATGGCGGTCGGAGAAGATGCGGTTCGCGAAGGCCTCGACATAGGCGGGGGAGTAGGGAGCACCGAATCCGTCGACGATCTGCGCGAGTCGGGCTGCCCATCGGGTGTGCGCCGCGGCCGTGCCGGGCAATCCCGCCCACCGCATCATGGCGCGACCGAACGCACCGACGGCGGCGTCGTACGCGGTCCGGGTGCCGCCGGCGCGCCAGTCCTCGAGCTCCGCCGCCCACTCCCGTTCGAGGAAGGGCGTGAGCCGCTCGACCTGGGCATCCTCGTACGCGGCCTCCACGAAGGTGGCTTTGCGGTGGCGGTGCGCCGCGCCGTCGAGCGCGTGCACCGAGCCGTGCCCGAAGAGCGGTTCGCGGATGACCCCCGGCATGGCGCCGGCGCGGGCGATGCGGCTCTCGTCGTAGAACAGCTCCACCCCCTCGGCTCCGCGGACGAAGGCGGCGGGGTGCCCGAGGAGGCGCATCGGGGCGGAGCGGGCGCCGGGGCGGGCTCGGCGCCAGATGCGCTCGCCGAAGTCGTAGCCCCGGGTGAGCAGCGACGGCGAGTCCTCCTGCAGGACCGCGTCGAGGCCGTCGGACAGTCGGGAAGTCAGTCGCTGAAGCATGATCCGACCCTGTCACGTGGCCGCGAGGGGGCCCAAGGGGGAGGCGACTTCGGATCGATTGTGCTAGCCGGGCTGTCGGTGCCGCCGATGTCAAGCACCTGTCCGACCGACGCTCGAAGCACCCAGGATGGCAGGGAACGGAGGAACCATGGCCACCAACACCCGCGACCTGACGTGCACCACTCATGACGTGTTCCGCGTGCTGGCGAACGGCTGGCTCTACCCCGCGTGGGTGGTCGGCGCGTCCCGCATGCGTGACGTGGACGACTCCTGGCCGGCGGCCGGGGCCCAGCTGCACCATTCGGTCGGCACGTGGCCCGCGCTCCTCGACGACACGACGGAGCTGGTCGAGTGGCACCCTCCGCACCGCGCCGTGATGCGGGCACGCGGCTGGCCGGTCGGCGAGGCGCAGGTGACGATCCGCGCGCGGTCGACTCCGACCGGATGCCAGGTGCGCATCGATGAGGAGCCGGTGAAGGGCCCGGCGACGATGGTGCCCCGGTTCCTGACGACGCCGATGCTCCGCTGGCGGAACGCCGAGACGCTGCACCGCCTCGGCTACCTGGCCGAGGGTCGCGCGTCCTGACCCGGGCTCATCGCCTCACGCTCCCGCCCGCATGAACTCCTCGGCGGCGCGCACCTGCTCTGCGGACGGACGGATCCCGGTGTAGAGGACGAACTGCTCGAGCGCCTGTCGCGTCGCGACCTCGGCGCCCGTGATCACCGTCTTGCCCGCGGCCCGACCGGCGGCGATGAGCGGGGTCTCGGCGGGCAGGGCGACGACGTCGAACACGACTCCAGCGGCGTCCACCGTGGACTCGGGGAAGGCGAGTGCGTCCGCCTCCGCACCCCCGGCCATGCCGATCGGGGTGACGTTCACGATCACGTCGGCGGTGGTGTCTCCGGCCTCCGCGCGCCAGGCGAAGCCGTACAGCTCGGCGAGGGCACGGCCCGCGGATGCGTTCCGGGCGACGATGGTCACGTCCGTGAAGCCGGCATCGCGGAACGCGGCCGCCGTCGCCTTCGCCATGCCGCCCGAGCCGAGGAGGAGGACCGAGGACGCGGGGTCGAGGTCGTTCTCCGCGATCAGCTGCGCGATCGCCGAGTAGTCGGTGTTGTGGGCCGTGAGCACGCCGTCATCGTTCACGATCGTGTTGACGGAATCGATGGCCTGCGCTGAGGGGTCCATGCGGTCGACGAGGGCGATGACGTCCTCTTTGTAGGGCATCGAGATGGCGCACCCGCGGATGCCGAGGCCGCGCACCCCCTCGATCGCCTGCCTCAGATCGGTCGGAGCGAAGGCCTTGTAGATCCAGTTCAGACCGAGGGCTTCGTACAGATGGTTGTGGAAGCGCGTGCCGTTGTTGCTCGGCCGTGCCGACAGCGAGATGCAGAGCGTCATGTCCTTGTTCAGCATGGTCACCGATTCAGGCTACCCCTGCGTCTGTCAAGGTCCATGGCGGGAGATCGCGTCCTCCCCTAGGGTGAAAGTGCATGCAAGGGGATCGATCGTCTACGCCTCTCCCCAGGAGGCGGAGGCCCTCCCCACGGGCCGGACGATCCGTGCATGCGATTGGGCCCTCTCGAGTAGTTCAGTCCCCAATGAACTCCTCGAGAGGGCCGCTCTCCGGCCGGTCGCCACGAAGATTTTTCAGATTTGTCCCCCAAAAGGGGGACAAGAAGCGCGTGGAGGGGTTAGGCTGTTTCTGACGCACCCTCCGGTCGTCTTCGGCCCTCATCGCTCCCCCCGCGGTGAGGGCCCACACCATTTTCCGGGCGCGTCCGCTCATGCAACATTTGGATTACCTTCTCGCAACGACTATTCCGCTGGGGGTCCCCTCCACTAGCGTTAGCGATGTCGGTGCACCCCTGCGTCGGCTTCTACATCAGCAGAACAGGCAGTACATGAGCACCCAGGGCACGGTCAAGTGGTTCAACTCGGAGAAGGGCTTCGGCTTCATCTCCCCCGACGACGGAGGCGCTGACGTCTTCGCGCACTACTCCGCCATCCAGTCATCCGGCTACCGCTCTCTCGAAGAGAACCAGCGGGTCGAGTTCGATGTGGCGCAGGGCCCCAAGGGCCTGCAGGCAGAGAACATCCGCCCCGTCTGAGGCGGAAGCAACACCGGGAACTCCCCGTCGGAATCACGCGCAGGCGCTGACCCGGCGGGGAGTTTCGTCTTCCCTGGCGGCCTCGGGCCGGTCAGGGCAGGAGGAGTGCGCGCAGCTCGTCGACGGTCGCGACGCGGAACGCCGCGTCGTCGCCCTCGTGCGGGTCGCTGAATCCCCAGCCCACGAAGATCACGGGCACGCCGTTGGCGAGACCGCCCTCGACGTCATGATGCCGGTCGCCGACGAGGACCGGGCGGGAGGTGTCGGCGCCGAGTTCGCGCAGCCGTCGCAGCGCCTCGGCGACGATGTCGGTCTTGGAGGCGAGCGTGGCCTCGTCCGGCGTGGCGCCCACGGTCGTGAGGAACGACGGCCGGAGTCCGAAGTGATCGACCAGGGCGTCGACCTGGTTCTCGGGCTTCGAGCTCGCCGTCGCCTGGGGGACACCCGCCGCGTGCAGGTCGTGGATCAGCTCGGCGACGCCCGGATACGTCTGCACGTCGGTCGTGTACCCGTCGGCCTTGCCGAGGGTGCGGTAGAACGCCACGGCCTCGGCCGACTGCTCCGGCGTCATCCCCGCCTGGTCCTGGAAGGACTGGAACATGGGAGGACCGATCCAGTGCACGAGCTCTTCCCGCGTCGGCGCCGGGTGGCCGAAGTGTGTCAGGGCGATGTTCAGGCGACGCAGGATCCCGACCGAGGCGTCGACGATGGTCCCGTCGACGTCCCACAGCACACACGAGTAAGGCGAAGAGGGCATGCCTCCAGCCTAGGGTCCCGCGAACGGGTGCCCGCCCGTCCTGCACAGGTGTGCACGAAACGGGTTTATCCACCGAACACGTGAACACCCTTCACGTCGACCTATAGTCGTGACAGCGGCGGGATCACGGGTGAGAATGGGGGCATGTACGTGTCGGTGGAAGTCATCACGATGCTGGCGACGGCCGCGACGACTCTCGTCGCGATCATCAGCGGATTCGGCTGGATGATCGGTCGGATGGACACGCGGTTCGCCGCGATTGACGCGAGGTTCGCGATCCAGGACGCGAAGTTCGACCGGATCGAGCACGAGCTCACCGAGGTGAAGATTGCGATCGCGCGGCTCGAGGGTCCGCAGCCGCGCCTGGTCTCGACGCGCTGAGGATCAGAAGAGGCGGGGGATGCCCGACTCGATGCCCTTCATGTCGTCGTAGTCGAGCACGAGGCAGCGGATGCCGCGATCCTCGGCGAGGACGCGGGCCTGCGGCTTGATCTCCTGGGCGGCGAACACGCCCTGCACCGGGGCGAGGTGGGGGTCGCGACCCAGGAGCTCGAGGTAGCGGGTGAGCTGCTCGACGCCGTCGATGTCGCCGCGGCGCTTGACCTCGACCGCGATCGCCACGCCGTCGGCGTCGCGCACCAGCAGGTCGACCGGGCCGATGGCCGTGGGGTACTCGCGACGCACCAGGGTGGCACCCTCGGCGACGCGGTCCACCTGCTCCGCGAGCAGGCGCTGCAGGTCCGCCTCGACGCCGTCCTTCTGCAGCCCGGGGTCGATCCCGAGCTCGTGGCTGGAGTCGTGGATGACCTCGTAGATCTGCACGCGGAGGGCATCGCCGGTCTTCTTGTGGGTCACGCGCCACACCTCGACGACGCCGGCGCCGGCCTCCTCCTCGCCCGGTTCCTCGGTCGCGAGCACGCACGGCGGGCTCATCCAGTTCAGCGGCTTGTAGCTGCCGCCGTCGGAGTGCACGAGCAGACTCCCGTCACCCTTGTGCACGAGCAGGCGGGTGGCGAGCGGAAGATGGGCGTTGAGCCGACCGGTGTAGTCGACCGAGCAGCGGGCGATGACGAGACGCACCCGACGAGCCTACTTCGTCGTCGCCGTGGTCGCGGTCAGAAGATCGCGCCGAAGAGCCCGAGCTCGGTGGCGGCCGACCGGGCGATGAGGAAGCCGATGATGCCGATGATCCAGGCGGTGTTCTCCGCGCCCGTCCGCTCCATCCAGGCGGCGAAGCGCTCCAGCGGCCGCTGCACGAGCGGGGCCGCCACCAGTCGCAGCACGAGGAGCACGACGGCCGGGGCGATCGTGAGCGCACAGTATCCGGCCAGGGACAGGATCCGCAGCGAGGTGTCGACGCCGGCGTCCGCCAGCATCGTCATCGCCACGATGTAGGGCAGCATCGTCGCGACCTCCACGAGGCCGGCGGCGATGGCGACGGCCATGACCGCGAACCCGCGGGTCTTCGGGTCGAGCAGTCGTTCCCGCCAGCGGGTGATCCGTCCGGGCCGGGGCGCGGCCGTCGCGGTGGCGGCGGACGGAGCGGGAGGTTGCATCTGCGCGCCCGATGCCGACACGGGGTCTCTGCCCGGCATGCCGGGATCCGGCGGCGCGACGGTGGCCGTGGGCGCCCCGCCCGGCGCTGCTTCGGCGGGCTTCGTCGGCATCACGAACGCCGTGACGAGGAGGGCGGCGCCGACGACGAGGCGGGTGATCATTCCCGCCGGGGAGCTCAGGAAGTCGGAGGCGACGTCGACGAGGTTCACCAGCCCCCATAGGAAGAGGAGTCCGACCACGAGATAGAACACGGCGATCGTCGCGAGATAGAGGAGGATCCGCCCGGCGCGCACACGCCCGGGGTGCAGCAGCAGGAAGACCGGGATGAGCAGTGTCCCGACGCTCAGACCGTCGATGAGCGCGAGCACGGCGAGGGAGAGGGGCAGCGGCAGCCCACCGAAGAGTTCCATGCCTTTACGATCCCGGCCTCTGGGCGAACGCGGATCGGGCGAAAGTCGGGGGTCGTTCAGACCCCCTCATCCTTTGGTCGGATGCGACGGAGTGCGGGCCGTGGTTGCATGAGGGCATGCACGATCCGGCCGACGGAGGGCCCGCCGCCTGGTACCGGCGGCACCGATGGTGGGTGGACCCCGTCGGCATGGCCGTCCTCGCGACGATCATGGCTGCTCTCGGGTTCCACGGGATCTGGGGGCCCTTCTCGCTGCTGCCCGAGGACGTCTCGCCGTGGTGGGCGCTGGTGCTCGCCATCCCCGCCTGCGCTCTGGCCCTCGGCAAGCGTCGGCACCCGTGGACCGTGCTGGCCCTCGTCACCGTGCTCTTCGTCACCGACCTTGTCACCGTCGGCGGCGTCGGGACGCTGGTGGTGCTGCTGGACGTGCTGTGGACGGCGGCCTTCCTCGCCGGCCCGCGTGGGCGCCGCGTGCTGCTGGTGCTGCTGGGCACGGCGACCATCGCGCTCTTCCTCGCCGCCCTGCTCTTCTCGGGGGCAGAACCACCGGTCGCGCTGCTGTTCGGCGTGCAGTTCGGAGCGATCTTCGGCACCGACTACTGGTGGGCGGTGGCGGTGTCGCAGGCGCATGAGCTGGCCGAGCTGCACCGTCAGCGGGCGGAAGACGCCGCGGCGACCGCCGCCAGAGACCGGGTGCAGGCGGTGCAGCGCGAGCGGGAGACCATGGCCAGGGAGTTGCACGACGTGGTGGCGGGGCACGTGATGGCGATGGCCATCCGGGCCGAGGCGGCGCTCGCTGCTCCGCCGGACCGGTCGGACGACCGTGCCGCGCTGCAGGACGTGCGGGATGCCGGGCTGGACGCGCACGGAGCCCTGCGCACGATGATCGGGGTGCTGCGCCGCGGCGACGGCGCGCTCGCTCCGACGCCGGGGTGGGGCGACCTCGACCGCCTCGCCGCCGAGGCCCGGCGCTCGGGGCTGGACGTGCGGCTCGCCGTCGACGATCCGGGCGCGCTCGGCGGGGGCGGGGAGCAGGCGGTGGTGCGGGTGGTGCGCGAGGCGCTGGGAAACTGCGTCCGCCATGCCAACGGCGCGGTGGTCGAGGTCACGATCGGCCCGGCCGACGGGGCGGCCAGCGTCGCGGTGCGGTCGCGAGGCGGGGCGCCGACCGCGACCGCCGGGCAGGGCGGCGACGGGTGGGGGCTGCAGATGCTGCGGGAGCGCATCACCGCCCTGGGCGGGACGTTCCGGGCCGGACCGGAGCCCGACGGCTGGCTGGTCGAGGCACGACTGCCGGTGGAGGTGCGGGCATGACCGCGCCGACCGTGCTGCTCGCCGACGACCACGGCGCGATCAGGGCGGGCCTGCGCATCATGCTGGAGACGCACGACATCGCCGTGGTGGGCGAGGCGGCCGACGGGGAGGTCGCGGTCCGCAACGCGGCGGCGCTCCGGCCGGACGTGGTCCTCATGGACCTGCGCATGCCGGGACGTGACGGGGTCTCGGCCACCCGCGAGATCGTGGAGCGCGGACTGGGAGATGTCCTCGTGCTGACGAGCTTCGACGAGGATGAGCTCGTGCTCGCGGCGATCCGCGCCGGGGCCGTCGGCTTCCTTCTGAAGACCGTCGACGCGCCGACCCTCGTCCAGGCGTGCGTGCTGTCGCTGCCGGAGAGGGGGCGCTGGACCCGCGGGTCACCCGGCGTGCGCTCGCCGCGGTGGCGGCGTCCGCCTCGGAGCCGCCGCCGATGACGACGTTCGTGCTCCCGGAACTGACGCCGCGGGAGCGGGACGTCCTCGACGGGATTCTGCAGGGGTGGTCGAACGCCCAGCTCGCCGCGCGCCTGAAGATCTCGGTGCCGACCGTGAAGACCCACGTGTCGAACGTGCTCACCAAGCTCGGGGCGCGTAGCCGGTCACACGCGGCCGCGTTGGTGCGCGGTGTCGAGGACTGAGGTCAGCGCTCGGTGGTCCGAACCGGTGGAGCCTTCTCCTCCGTGCGGAGCGGCCGGGCGGCGCCGGAGAACAGGCCGGAGAGCACCACGAGCGCGACGAGGATGAAGAGCGTGTTGAGCAGCCCGATGTGCTCGCTGATGACGCCGAGCACGGGAGGGCCGCCGAGGAACGCCACATAGCCGATCGTCGCCGCCGCACTCACCCGTGCGGCGGCCTTGGCCGGGTCGTCCGCCGCCGCCGACATGCCGAGGGGGAAGCCGAGCGACGCGCCGATGCCCCACAGGGCTGCGCCGACGAGGACCAGCGGCAGTGTGGGCGCGAGGATGAACAGCAGGATTCCGGTGGCGGCCGTCGCGGCCAGGATGCGCAGCACCAGCACCCGGCCGAACCGGTCGACCAGCGGTCCGCCGAAGAGGCGCACCACCGTCATCCCGACGGAGAACACCGCCAGGGCGACGGCCCCCGTGCCCTCCGCGAACCCGTGCCCCTGCTCGGTGCCCAGGGCGATCCAGTCGTTGGCCCCGCCCTCCGCGAAGGACATGCCGAGCATGACGGTTCCCAGCAGGTAGGTGCGGGGTTCGCGCCAGGCCTCGAGGGCGGTGTGCATCCGCTGACGGAACGGGGGCTTCTCGTGGTCCTCGGGGTCGAGCGCGGCCTCGCGCACCGGCACCTGGAAGAAGCAGACGACGGCGATCGCGGCGATGAGGACGCCCATCGAGACGGCGTGCGTGCCGACGTCGACCTTGAGCGCCGCGGCGAGGGCGCCGATACCGGCGCCGAGCACGGTGCCGAAGCTGAAGAACGCGTGGAAGACCGGCAGGATGGTGCGGCCCATCTGCTGTTCGATGGCGGTGGCCTCGACGTTCATCATCACGTCCACGCAGCCGTTGCCGAAACCGAAGAGCACCATGCCGATGAGCACGACAGGCACCGACCCGAAGACGGTGGCGCCGAGGCCGACGAGCGCGATGCCGGTCGCGAACGTGAGCATCGCCAGGAGCATGCCGCGTCGCGCGCCGGTCCGCGCCATCACCGCAGGGCTGGTGGAGATGCCGAGGATGGACGCGACGCCCATGCCGAGCAGGATGAGGCCGACCTGCGCGTTGTCGAGGTCGAGCGCCTCCTTGATCCCCGGCACGCGGGAGGCCCAGGTCGCGATCGAGAGGCCGCTGGCGAGGAAGATGGCGAAGATCGCGGTGCGCCAGCGCACGAACTGCGAGCGGGTGAGGGCGGTGTCCATGGCGGACAGCCTATCGAATCGATTCGACCTCCGGTGACGGAACCGGGCTATCCTCGGAGTATGACCAGGGAGACGCCGCGACGGCCCACGATCGCCGATGTGGCTCGCGAGGCGGGGGTCGCCACCTCGACCGCGTCCGTCGTCTTCAGCGGCAAGGCCAAGGTCGCACCCGCCACCCGGGACCGGGTGCTCGCCGCCGCGACCGACCTCGGCTACACCGGCCCCGATCCCCGCGCCGCCTCCCTCCGGCGCGGGCGCAGCGGCATCGTGGCGGTGGTCCTGGAGGGACATCTGCGCGCGGCGTTCCTCGATCCGGTCACGACCGCGATGATGGACGGCCTCACCGACGGCCTGGCCGACCTCAGCGCCGGGATCCTCCTCATGCGCGACGAGCCGGGCGAGGACGGCTCTGCCATCGCGAGCGCTCCCGTCGACGCCGCGGTGCTCATCGGATGCTCCGGGCGCACCCGCGCGTCCCTGGAGATCGTGCTCGGACGCGGTCTCCCGGTCGTCGTCATCGAGGGCGATGCGGGGCTCGATGTGCCGCGCATCACGCTGGACAACGTCGCCGCCTCCGCGGACATCGCCCGTCACGTGCGCGACCTCGGTCATCAGGACGTCGCGCTCGTCACCCTCTCGCTGGACGCGGAGCGCGAGCGCACCCTCATCACGCCGGAGCGGTTGGCGAACGCGACCGTCGACGTGACGGTCGACCGTCTCGCCGGGATGCGTGAGATCTTCCCCGACGCCCCGGCGATCTCGGCCTCCGGAAGCCTCATCGACGAGGGCATCCTCGTCGGGCGGATGCTGCTGGCCGATCCCGCCACCCGGCCGACCGCCGTGCTCGCGCAGAGCGACCTGCTCGCCGTCGGCGTGATCCGTGCCGCGGAGGAACTCGGACTCCGTGTCCCCGAAGACCTCTCGGTGGCCGGCTTCGACGGGATCCCGCTCGACGGCCTCGGCGATCTCACCCTCACCACGAGCGTGCAGCCCGCGGTGGAGAAGGGCAGGGCCGCCGGGGAGCAGGTGGCCCGGATGCTGCGCGGGGAGCCGGGCGTGACCCAGGACCTGCACTGCGTGTTCCGGGCCGGCACGACGACCGCACCGCCCCCCTCGCGCTGACAGCGCGCACCGGTCACGAACGCGCGGGCCCGAGGGGAAGCGTCGCCGGCGCGTAGTCGAGGATGCGGTACCGCCCGCACTCGACGAGGGCGGTGGGCTCCGCGGTGGTCGGCAGGTTCCACGGCACGGTCTGCGTGTCCTCGACGAGGAACGACACCGCACCCACGGCGAAGTCCCGACGATCGACGAGCCAGGCGTAGCCGTGCAGCTCGTGGTCGACCTGCACGAGCCGGGCGGGATCCGACGCGTGCAGCTTGGGCAGTCGGATCGTCCAGAACTGTCCCGCACCGGTGCGCCCCGACGCGTCCACCCAGTCGGTCACGCAGGCGAGATCGCGGTCGGGCGCGCTCGCCGCCTGCACGATGCGCGGCACGGCCGCCGCGCTGCCGACGAGGAGGGCGATGGCGACGACGGTGGGGACGACGCGAGTCACCGCGGCTCGCGGCATCCGGACGCGCGGGAGTGCGACGAGGACGAGGATCGGGGCGAACACGAGCGGCTGCAGGTACCGGGCCGCGTGGGTTCCCGCCGCGATGCCGCCGACGATCACGAAGAGCGGGAGGACCCAGGCTGCCATCGCCACGAGGCGGATGCCGCTGTCCGACGCGTGCGCCGTCCGCACGACCGCGAGCACCGTCAGCGTCAGGATGACGGCCGCGGCCAGCACGCCGCCGGGGGTGGACAGGCGCTCGATCGCGAGTCCCGCATAGTACTCGACGGCGTGGGCCCACTCCGAGGGCTGCACGTAGCCCGCGCCGGAGTTCGCGATCCATGCCGAGAACGGAATGCGACCGAGGAAGCCCAGAGCGCTGCCCCCGACCAGGGCCCCGATCAGGGCCGGCGCGTGACGCCGGACCGGGGGCGCAGCGAGGGAGACAGCGCCGAGGATCAGGGAGAGCGGCACCGTGGCCCATACGGCGAACAGCGGATTGCTCATGGTCGCGACCGCCGCGACCGCACCGAGGGCGATCGCCGGCGTCACGCCTCCGGAGGTGTCGTCGAGGACGCGCCGACACAGAGCCACGGCGAGGAGCACGCCCACGACCGTGGCCGAGTAGCACGTGGTCGTCAGCATCAGCGACGCGAGCTCGAGCGCGTCGCGCGACGTCGACGACTCGGTGAGGATGAGGAGACAGAACGTCGCGAGGGCCGCGACCGACCAGGCGACCGGCGCCCGACCCTCGACGCGCCGACCGGCGGCGAGGCGTATCGCCCCGTAGAGCGCGAGCACGTTCACCACCGCGTTGGCCGCCAGCACGCCGTCCACGTCGAAGGGCAGCACGGCGTCGAGGGCCGTGAACACCGCGATCTCAGGAAGGAAGAGCACACTGGACATCGCCCAGTCGCCCCCGCCGCCGTCCAGGATCGATCGGGCGACCAGAGCCACGATCAGCGAGTCCCCGTCGTCGAACATCAGCGTCGACCGGGGTGACGACGCCAGGTATCCGACGACGATCAGCGCGAGTCCCAGCGCGGCCGCCCACCCCGCCAGCTCCCGCCCCCGGACCCGCCGCATACGACCACTCTGACACGCGATCTCGAAGCTCGCGGAGCCGACAGGCGCCTCGGCCCGGTAAACTGGACGGACACCGCCCGCCTGAGCCGTACGGCCGACGAGCCCCGAGGAGCCGCGTATATGCTGATGCTCCTCGCAGTGTTCCTTCTCGGGTCGCTCTTGATGCCCGTTCTGGTGCGCTGGTTGGGAGCTCAGGCTTTCGCCGTCGCCGCCCTCGTCCCGGCCGCCGCGTTCGTGCACGCCCTCGTGCTCACGCCGCAGGTGCTCGACGGCCCGGTCCCGTTCGTCTCGGTGCCGTGGATCCCGCAGCTCGGGCTGAACCTGTCCATGAACATGGACGTCCTCGGGTGGGTGCTCACGCTCATCGTCACCGGCGTCGGCGCGCTCGTGCTGCTCTACTGCCGCTGGTACTTCCACGACGAGGCGGCCGGGATCGGGCAGTTCGCGGGCGTGCTCCTCGCCTTCGCCGGCGCGATGTACGGTCTCGTCCTCACCGACGACCTCGTGATGCTCGTGATGTTCTGGGAGGCCACGAGCATCCTCTCCTACCTCCTCATCGGCCACTACCGACGCCGCGCCGCCAGCCGACGTGCCGCGCTCCAGGCGCTCCTGGTGACCACGCTCGGCGGACTCGTCATGTTCGTCGGCGTCGTGCTCCTCGTCGTCGACGCGGGGACATCGAGCATCCGGGAGATCCTCGCGATCGCGCCGACCGGTCCGATCGTCGATGCGGCGATCGTCATGCTCCTGATCGGCGCCATCAGCAAATCGGCGCTCTTCCCCTTCCACTTCTGGCTCCCGGGCGCCATGGCGGCCCCGACGCCGGTCAGCGCCTACCTGCACGCCGCGGCCATGGTGAAGGCCGGCATCTACCTCATCGCCCGCTTCGCACCCATCTTCGCGTTCAGCCCGACGTGGCGGCCGATCGTGCTCACACTCGGCATCCTCACGATGCTCCTCGGGGGCATCCAGGCGCTGCGGGAGACCGACCTCAAGCGTGTGCTCGCGTTCGGCACGGTGAGCCAGCTCGGTTTCTTCGCTGTCGTCGTCGGCTACGGCACGCAGGCGGCCGCCCTCGCCGGCATCGCGCTGGTGATCGGGCACGCGCTGTTCAAGTCGGCGCTGTTCCTCATCGTCGGCGTCATCGACCGCCAGCTCTCCACCCGTGACGTGACCGAACTCTCCGGCGTCGGCCGGCAGGCGCCGGTCATGGCCACGGCCGCGTTCATCGCCGTGGCCTCGATGGCCGGGGTGGCTCCGACCATCGGATTCGTGGCGAAGGAGTCGACGCTCACGGCGCTGCTGGATGATGCGCTGGGCGGCTCCGTGTGGGGTCTGGTCGCCCTGATCGGCGTCGCGCTCGGATCCATGCTCACCGCGGCATATGGTGTCCGCTTCCTCTGGGGCGCGTTCTGGACCAAGCGCGACGCCGACGGACAGCGGCAGCCCGACACGGTCTGGCCCGATCCGCCGGTCGGCTTCCTCTCGGCACCGATCATCCTCGCCGGGGTGACGCTCGCCGCGGGCATCGGCGCCCCGGCCCTCGACGTCGCCCTGCAGCCCTATGCGCTGACCGCGACCCCCGGACTCGACCACGAGGGCGCGGCCGTCGAGGGCCCGGGACACCTCGCGCTCTGGCACGGCCTCGAGCCCGCTCTCGGCATCTCGATCCTGTCGATCCTGCTCGGCATCGGCCTCTTCCTCCTCACCCGCCGGACCGGGTGGGACCGTCGTCCGCGACTGCTGCCGTTCACGGCCGCCGACGCCTACTACGTGGTGATGCGCGGCATCGACCGGCTCTCGGTGCTGAGCACCACGCTCACCCAGCGGGGTTCGCTGCCCGTCTACGTGGGGACGATTTTCGTCGTCTTCGTCGCCGCCGAGGTCACCGCGCTCGTGGCGAGCGACATCGACCGCTATCAGCTCTCGCTCTGGCACACGCCGGCTCAGCTCGCCGTGGCCCCGATCATGGCCGTCGCCGGCGTCGTGGCCGTGCGGGCCCGCAAGCGCTACACCGGCGTCGTGCTCGCCTCCGTCACGGGCCTGGGCATGGTCGTCCTCTTCGCGACCAGCGGAGCACCGGACCTCGCGCTCACCCAGATCCTCGTCGAGACGGTGACCATGGTGACCTTCGCCCTGGTGCTGCGCCGCCTTCCTGCGCGGATGGGCGAGCACAACGCCTCCGTCAGCCGCATCCCGCGCGCCCTCCTCGGGATCGGCGTCGGCCTGACCATGGCGTTCGTCGCCGTCGTCGCGACCCAGTCCCGCGTGGCCGACCCCATCTCGGCGATCTTCCCGGAGATCGCGTACGAGATCGGCCACGGCAAGAACGTCGTGAACGTGGCGCTGGTCGACCTCCGCGGTTGGGACACGATGGGCGAGCTGTCCGTGCTCGTGCTCGCCGCGACCGGTGTCGCCTCTCTCGTTTTCGTGACCCACCGCGCCGACCTGCTCGCCGCCACGAAGACCTTGCCCCGCTCGGTGCGGAAGTCGGCACGGAGCCGGCCGCTCGTGGAGACCACGGACGGCGTGCGCTTCCAGACCGCGGAGAACCGCTCGGCACCGCGCGCCTGGCTCGTGGGCGGCCAGAAGATGAAGCCGGAGAACCGGTCGATCCTGCTCGAGGTGATCGTCCGGATCCTGTTCCACACGATCATCGTGGTGTCGATCTTCCTGCTCTTCGCCGGGCACAACCTCCCCGGCGGCGGCTTCGCGGGCGGGCTCGTCGCGGGCATGGCCCTCGTGATGCGCTACATCGCGGGAGGCCGCTGGGAGCTGGGTGCCGCCGCGCCGACCGATGCCGGAAGACTCCTCGGCGCGGGCCTCATCCTCGCCGTGGGCACCGCCGTCGTGCCGCTGTTCTTCGGCATGGCGCCGCTCACCAGCACCTTCTGGGAGTGGGAGATCCCCGGTATCGGACACATGGAGTTCGTCACCTCGACCATCTTCGACATCGGCGTCTACCTCGTCGTGATCGGACTCGTCCTCGACGTGCTCCGCAGCCTCGGCGCCGAGGTCGACCGGCAGGCGGCGCTCCGCCCCGGTGAGAGCACCGCCGTCGACTTCTCCTCGAGGACCGGGGGGAACGGCTGATGGACGTCTCGCTCGCCCTCATCGCGATCATGGCCGTGCTCTTCGCCTGCGGCGTCTACGCGATGCTGGAGCGCAGCCTCACCCGCGTCCTCATCGGCTTCCTCCTGCTCGGGAACGCCACGAACCTGCTCCTGCTCATCGTCATGGGCGTACCGGGGAACGCACCGTTCTTCGGCACGGAGGGCGACCTGAGCGACCCGCTGCCCCAGGCGCTGACGCTCACCGCGATCGTCATCACGTTCGCCGTCTCGGCCTTCCTGCTGGCGCTCATCTACCGCTCCTGGCAGCTCGGTCAGGCGGACACGGTCGAGGACGACGAGGCCGACATCGCGCTGCGGGAGCGCACCGACGAAGACGAAGACCTCATGGACGACGAGTCCGAGACGGACGACGACGACGCCACGACCGACTTCGTGGGCGTGCAGACCGCGCCCATCACCGTCCTGCACATGCGCGACAACCCGGCGATCCACGATGACGCGCCGTACGACGCGCCGTACGTGCCCGAGCCGGAGCCGGAACCCGACGGCGCGGACGAGGCCGACGCGGACCGGGACGACGACACGACAAACGGGGAGGGCAGGCCATGACCACGCTCGTCCCCCTCCTCGTCGCCCTGCCGCTCCTCGGTGCCGCGGTCACCCTCGTCTTCGGTCGCAACGCGCGCCTGCAGGTGTTCGTCACCGTCGCCACGCTCGCGGTCGTGTCCGTCATCGCGGCCGTGCTGCTCGTCGTCGTCGACGCGGGATCCCCCCTCGCGGTCTCCGTGGGCGGGTGGCCGGTGCCCTTCGGCATCGTCCTCTACGTCGACCGCCTCGCCGCCCTGCTGGTGCTCGTCTCCAGCATCGTGCTGCTCGCGGTCCTCCTCTTCTCCATCGGCCAGGGCGTCGCGGACGGGGCGGACGAGACCCCGATCTCGATCTTCAACCCCTCGTACCTGATCCTCGCCGCCGGCATCTTCAACGCCTTCATCGCCGGCGACCTGTTCAACCTGTACGTCGGGTTCGAGATCCTCCTGGTCGCCTCATACGTGCTCATCACCCTGGGCGGCACCGAGTCCCGCATCCGCACCGGGGCGGTCTACATCGTCGTCTCGCTCGTGTCGTCGATCCTGTTCCTCGCGTCGATCGCGATGATCTACGGTGCCCTCGGCACGGTGAACATGGCCCAGATCGCCGAGCGCATGTCGGAACTCCCACAGGACACGCAGCTCGTCCTGCACCTCATGCTCGTGGTCGCCTTCGGGATCAAGGCCGCGATCTTCCCCGTGTCGTTCTGGCTGCCCGACTCCTACCCGACGGCCCCCGCGCCGGTCACCGCCGTGTTCGCCGGCCTGCTGACCAAGGTCGGCGTGTACGCGCTGATCCGGACCGAGACGCAGCTGTTCGCCTCGAACAGCATCGACACCCTGCTGCTCATCATCGCGCTGGCGACCATGGTCGTCGGTGTCCTCGGCGCCGTCGCGCAGGCCGAGCTCAAGCGGATCCTGTCGTTCACACTCGTCAGCCACGTCGGCTACATGATCTTCGGTCTGGCGATCGCGACCCCGGCCGCCATCGGCGCGACCGTGTACTACATCGTCCACCACATCGTCGTGCAGACCACCCTGTTCCTGGCGGTGGGACTCATCGAACGTCGGGCGGGCAGCACGTCGATCCTGAGGGTCAAGGGCCTGCTGAAGATCGCCCCCGTCATCGCGCTGCTGTACTTCATCCCCGCCATCAACCTGGGCGGTCTGCCGCCGTTCTCCGGGTTCATCGGCAAGTTCGCCCTGTTCGAGGCCGCGGCCTCCGTGGGCACGCCGCTGATGATCGTGCTCATCTTCGGCGGCATCATCACCTCGCTGCTCACCCTGTATGCGCTCATGCGCGCCTGGAACCTCGCCTTCTGGCGCGAGGAGGAGGACTCGACCGAGACCGAGGGCCGCATCTCCTACCTCACCGGAGCCCCCGCCGCTGATGAGCAGCAGGAGCGCCGGCACATCCCGAGGATCATGACCATGGCCACCGCCGGCATGGTCACCGTCACACTGGCCCTGACGATCTTCGCCGGACCGCTGTACGCTCTGTGCGACCGTATCGGGGCGGGCCTGTTGCAGCCGGTCAACCTCGTACAGCTGGAAGACGAGGTGGAGGGATGAGGCCCGAGACCAAGCGCGTCTGGCGGGACATCGGCATGCAGCTGCCGTTCCTCGCCTGGCTGATCGTGCTGTGGATGCTGCTGTGGGCCCAGTTCACGGTGCTGTCCTTCCTCACGGGACTCGTGGTGGCGATCTTCGTGACGCGGGTGTTCCGCCTTCCCACGGTCGAGCTCTCGGGGCGCGTCAACCTCTGGTACGGGGCCCTGTTCGTCGTGCAGTTCCTGTTCGCGATCCTCCGCGGCGCGCTCTCCGTGACGGCGCAGGTGTTCGACTTCCGCCGCCAGCCGGGTACCGCCATCGTCGCGGTACCCCTCCGCTACGCCGACGACCTCGTCATGACCCACGTCGCCGTCGTGTCGTCGCTCATCCCGGGCTCCCTCGTCGTCGAGGCCGACCGCGACCGCGGGATTCTCTATCTGCACGTGATCGGCGTGCGCAGCAAGGAGGACGTCGAGAAGCAGCGGCAGGGCGTCCTCGGCTGGGAGAAGCGCATCGTCCGGGCGCTCGGCAACCCGACCCAGTACCGCGCGCTCAAGGCCGACGAGCGCGCCGGCCGCATCGACCCCGCGACGATCGGCGGTGCCCGATGAACACCCTGCTCCTCATCATCCTCGCCGTGTTCGCCGTGGCTGCGATCCTCGCCGTCATCCGCATCGTCCGCGGCCCCTCGATCCTCGACCGCGCCGTCGCTGCCGACGTGCTGCTGACCGAGGTCATGTGCGTGCTCGGCGCCGAGATGGCCATCAACGGCCACACCCGCAATATCCCCGTGCTCCTCATCATCGCGGCGGTCGGCGTGTTCGGGTCGATCGCGGTCGCCCGGTTCGTCGCGAGAAGGGACAACACGACACCATGAACGTGTTCGGTCTGATGATCCCGGATGCCGTCGTCGATGTGGCGGTGCTCGTCCTCATCCTGCTCGGGGCGATCCTCTGCCTCTCCGCCTCCGTGGGGCTCCTGCACTTCCGCGATGTGCCGACGCGACTGCACGCCGCGACGAAGCCCCAGGTGCTCGGGCTGCTGCTGATCTGCGTCGCGATCGCTCTGTCGCAGCGGTCGATCGGCGGTGTGCTGTTCGGTCTCGTGCTCGTGGCGCCCGTGGTACTCATGCAGTTCGCGACCGCCCCCCTGTCTGCGCACATGGTCGGTCGCCAGGCCTACCGCAACGGCACCATCGAGCAGCGGGGTCTCGTCGTCGACGAGCTCGCCGAGTCGAAGCAGACCCCTCCCGCCGCCGGCTGACCGCCTCGCCGCCGACGTAGCCGGTTCCGCCCGTTGTCGGTTCACAACTCAGGAGATCCGCGGCGTCATCGGGCCGCGCGTGCGCTCAGGTCGGATGGGGGACGGATTCTCCTGAATTGTGAACGCCGTGCGCGGCCCCCACTTCTCCTCCACCGCCTCGCGATCCGGAGCGGCCACTCCACATCCGGTCTCATTCCCCGTCCCGCCGTGTCGCGCCGGGCATCCTCCGGGATGTGATCGCCCACTCCGGACCCCAGCGCGCAGCAGAGGTCTTCGACTCCACGGTGTTCAGTCGAGCGGATCTTCGCTCCGCGGGGCTGAGGGGGCGCGAGCTAACCGCCCTGGTGCGGAGCGGGCGGCTTCTGCGACTGCGCCGGGACCGATACGCCCGCCCGGATGTGGATCCTGTCGTCGCGGAGGCCGTGCGGATCGGAGGTCGCGTCACCTGCGTCTCCCTTCTCCAGATGCTCGGGGTGTTCGTGCTCGCGGCCCACGGTGTGCACGTGCAGGTCGAGCCCCATCGCTCGCGGTTGGGGCGTCGAGACGCGGAGGCTCACAGGGTGCACTGGGCAGAGGACGGTGCAGCGAGTACGCTGCACGTCACGTCCCTGGATGCGGCCGTACGGCATGCCGTCCGATGCCAGTCGCCTCGGGCGTCGGTGGCCACCCTGGACAGCCTCCTTCATCAGCGCCTCATCACGATGGACGAACTGCGCGCGATCTTCGCTCGGCTGCCGCCGCGGTTCGGCGCGGTGCTCGCCCTGGCCGACGCGTCATCCGAGTCGGGGCCGGAGACCTTCGTGCGGCTCCTCCTCCGGTCGCTCGGTGCCTCATTCGAGACACAGGTCCACATCCCCGGCGTGGGTCGAGTCGACTTCGTCGTCGATGGATGGCTGATCGTCGAGTGCGACAGCCGCGCTTTTCACGAGGGTTGGGCGAAGCAGCAACGGGATCGTGCGCGGGACATGGCGGCCGCTCGTCTCGGCTATGTCACGATCCGGCCGCTCGCCGCTGACATCTTCTCCGACCCCGCAGGCACGCGAGAGGCGCTGCGGGAGGTTATCGAGGCGCTCGGGCCCCGGCTCGTCGGCGCGCGCCGTTCACAACTCAGGAGAAAGGGCAGCCGCAGCCTGCCTCGGCCGCCGAACCGCCCCAACGCGCCGCGATCTCCTGAGTTATGAACGGTCGACGGACCCGAGGGGCGCGGGCAGCGATTCGAAGGGTCAGGTGCGGGCGGCGAAGGCCTCGATCAGGCGGGCGGCGGGCTCCGAGTCGCTGATGAGGGTGCCGTGGCCGTGGTCGGGGATGACGGCGAGCTCCGCGCCGGGGATCGCGTCGAGGATGACCTGGCACCAACTCATCGGCGCCAGCGGGTCGTCCTCCCCGCGCAGCACCAGCACCGGGCACTGGATGCGCACGAAGGCCTTCTCGGGCTTGTGCACGATGGTCGCGCGCATCTTGCGGATCAGATGCGGGCCGCCGCGAAGGTACTCCCGGGCACCGCGCCAGATGACGAGCGGTCGTTCGCCCACGAGGTCCTGCAGCAGGTATCGCGCCTGGGCGCCCACGTTCCGGGCGGCCTTGTCGACGGTCGGACCCGCCAGCACGACTCCGGCGACGAGGGTGGGATGCCGGGCGGCGAGCTCCGCGGCGATCTGACTCCCCATCGAGTGCCCGATCACCACCACCGGGTCCGCGTCGACGTGCCGGAGGTAGGCGGCCACCAGGTCGGCGTGCCGCTGCATGGTCAGCGTGCGGGTGGGCTCGGGCGCCTCACCGAAGCCGGGGAGGTCGAGCGCGATCACCCGCCCCTGCAGCCGCTGGGTGAGGTCGAGGTAGACGCTGCGCCCCATGCCGATGCCGTGCAGCAGGAGGTAGGTGGGCGGTCCGTCGCCGAAGGTCTCGGCGATCAGGGTCGCGCCTCCGTGCTCGAACTCCAGGAGGGTGGCCGGCGTCCCCTTCGGGGCGAGGTAGCTGGTGGGCACCTGTCCACGCTAGCCGAGCACCCTCCACGCTCCTCTCAGCCGGCGGGCGTGAGCGTCAGGGTGTCGACCGCTGCCGCCTTGACGGCCTTCGGTGTGAACGCCCACGACCGCTGCACCCCCGTCGACCAGTCCGTGGTCTGATCGACGTAGTGCTCGTGGAAGGCGTGCCCTGAGGCTCCGGTGAGGTGGATCCACGTCGAGTCGTCGAAGTCGGCGAGATCGACGACCATCCGCATGGAGGGCACGGTGGTTGTGGCGTACGAGACGCCGAGCTGCCACCCGGTCGCATCGACCACGGAGGTGCCGCCGCCGACCGGATACGGACCACGGTTGAAGAGGGCCTCGATCGGGGCGATGCCTGACGAGCCGAACGTGTCGCTCGTGAGGGTGAGGGCATGCAGATCGCCCCAGTTCCACCGCGCGACGTCCGTGCCCTGAAGCGCGGACAGCTCGTCGTACGCCTCCTCGGCCGACAGTGCGAGCATCTCGTCCCGGCCCTCGACATCGAGCTGGGGGTTGCTCCACAGCGGGTCCGCCGGCTTCTCCAGCATCGCTCCGACGACGGTGAACAGCCGGCCCTGACCGTCGATCGGCAGCGGCTGCTCGCGCTCGGCGAAGATGTTCTGCACGAGGTTCGACCAGAGCACGTTCGCGTACGCGGCGCCCGCCGACGAGGCGCTGTTCTGCGCGTCCCAGCCGCGGAGCAGCTCGACGGCCTGCTGCGGACCGGCTCCCTCGACCTCGATGTCCTTCATCGCGGCGACGAGCTGCGTGCCGATCCACATCTCGCCGTCCATCTGGATGTCCCGCATGTCGTCGGCCGTCAGGGGCCCGGCCGCGGCCCGGCGCTCGATGAGGTGGGCGATGCGGGCGGCGCGGTATCCCTGGTCCCAGTCTCGGGAGAGGAAGTGCTCGTAGTCGTCGGTCACGATGGCGTTGTTGGCCGTGACGATGTATCCGGAGCTGGGGTTGTACGACACCGGCAGCTCCTCGAACGGGATGTACCCGGTCCAGTCGTAGCTGCTGTCCCACCCGGGCTGCGGCATCCAGCCGTCGCCGGCACCGCGGATCGGGAGCCGGCCGGGGGTCTGGTAGCCGATGTTGCCGTCGACGTCGGCGTAGATGAGGTTCTGCGCCGGGACGTCGAACAGGGAGGCCGCGCGGCGGAAGTCCTCGAAGTCCTGGGCGGTCGACAGCGCGAAGATCGCCGTCGCGGTGGTGCCGGGGTCGAGCGCCGTCCACCGCAGGCTCACCGCGTACTCGGCGGCATCCGAGCCGGGAGCGGCCGGAACGGCGCCCTCCGCGGTGAGCCCTGGCGTCGGGTCGTCCGCGATGCCGGTGAAGTCATCCGTGAGGCCGGAGATGATCGGTCCGTGCACGGTGGAGCGGATGGTGAGCTCGATGTCGTCCCCGCCGGCGACCTCGATGGTCTCCGTGCTCTCCTCCAGCGGCACGAGCTCGCCGTCGCGCCAGTAGGAGTCGCCCTCGATGCGCTCGACGTACAGGTCGGTGACGTCGGTGGTGAGGTTCGTGAAGCCCCACGCCACGCGCTGGTTGTGTCCGATGACGATGCCCGGAAGCCCCGAGAAGGAGAACCCGCCGACGTCGAACGGGCAGTCCTCGTCCACCGTCGAGCACTTCAGCTGCACCTGGTACCAGACCGACGGGAGCGAGGCGCCGAGGTGCGGGTCGTTGGCCAGCAGCGGCATCCCGGATGCGGTGAGGTCGCCGGAGACGACCCAGGAGTTGGAGCCGATCCCCTCGCCGACGTCGCCGACGAGCACGCTCGCCGCCTCGATGACGGACGAGGTCTCCTCCCACTCCACGGTCGTGAGCGCCTGCTGTGCCTCGCCGTCGCCCTCGGGCACGGTGAAGGCGGCGGGCTCGGCGCCGGTCTCCAGCGGCGGGACCGTGGAGATGGTGGGCACGATCACGGGGTTCCGGTCGAACGGGTAGTCCGGATAGAGCGTGCCGAGCAGAGCCTCCACATCGACCTCCGGGTCCTCGGCGAGCTGCCCCGCGAGGAGTGCCCGCTCGGTCTCGTCCTCGACGTTGGTGCGGAGATCCCAGGCCATCGCCTTCAGCCACGCCACCGAGTCCGCGGGTTGCCACGGCTCCGGCTCGTAGTCGGGGTTCTGCAGTCCGAGGACCGCGTACTCGAGGGAGAGCTCCGCACCCGAGCGGGAAGACAGGTAGGCGTTGACGCCGTCCGCGTAGGCCTCGTAGTAGCCGCGGGTGACGTCGTCCATCGCCTCGACCTCGGCCTCGGCGGTCGTGCGCCAGCCCAGCGTGCGCAGGAACGCGTCGGTGCCGGCCTGGGAGGCGCCGAACAGCTCGGCGACTCGGCCGGAGGTGACGTGCCGGCGGAAGTCCATCTCGAAGAACCGGTCCTGCGCGTGCACGAAGCCTTCGGCGAAGAAGAGGTCGTCCGAGGAGTCGGCGGTGATCGTGGGCACCCCGCTGGCGTCGCGCTGCACGGTGACCTCCGCTTTCAGCCCCTCGAGCGTCGTCGAGCCGGAGGTCTGCGGGAAGGAGCGCTGGATCGTCCAGGTCACGAAGAACGCGCCCGCGACGGCCACCACCACGAGGGCGGCGACCACGAGGAACGCGATGCGTCCGATGCGAGCGCCGAGAGAGGGGCGCGGGGAAACGGCGGACGCCGTCGAATCGGTCATCATCGTCGAGAACTCTTTCGGGTAGCCAGGTGAGACTCAGTCCCACCGAGCCCCAGTGCGCGTTTCACGGGTACGCGCTCTCGCATCATAGCCGCCCCGCGCTCGCCGCGGGATGGTCCGCGGCGAGCGGGAGGGTCAGCCGATGAGGCTGGGCTGCAGATCGCGCAGCGTGCGGCGGTGCGTCATGCGGGTGACACCGATCATCGCCAGCAGCAGGGCCCCGACGAGCCAGGCGCCCAGCACAGCCAGGTCCCAGCCGGCTCTCGCGTAGTCCCCGCCGTACATGAGCTGGCGCATGGCATCGACGACGTAGCCGAGGGGCAGCACGTGGTGCAGCGCGGCGAGGGGAGCGGGCAGTGTCTGCCAGGGGAACGTCCCGCCCGCTGTGACGAGCTGGAGCACCATGAGCACGAGGCCGAGGAACTGCCCCACGGACCCGAGCCAGACGTTGAGGGCGAGGATGATCGCGGCGAACGTGGCCGAGGCGAACATCATCACCCCGAGCGTGCCGAGCGGATGATCGAACGTGAAGCCGAGCGTGAGTGCCAGGATCCCCATCAGGCCGAGCATCTGCACCGCACCGAGCATCGCCGGCGTCAGCCAGCCCGCGAGCGTGATCCGGATCGGGGAGTGCAGCGCCGTGACGGCCCGGCGGGAGATCGGCTTCACGATGAGGAACAGCGCGTAGATGCCGATCCACGCGGAGAGGGCGGCGAAGAACGGGGCGAGGCCGGCGCCGTAGTCCTCCGCGGAGGCGACCTTGTCGCTGGAGACCTTCACCGGGTCCGCGATCGTGTCGGCCTGCAGGGAGCGCAGGTCGGGGGTGGAGGCGGGGATCGCCTGCACACCGTCGGCGAGCCCGTCCCGCAGCTCCGCGGTCCCGGAGGACAGTGTCTTCAGGCCATCGCGGAGCTGGGCCGCGCCCGAGTTCGCCGCGGCCGCGCCCGTCGCGAGGGTGCCGGCGCCGCCGGCGAGCTCGCTCGCCCCCGATGCCAGCGAGGCGGAACCGGCGGCGAGCTGGTCGACCTTGCCGACGGCGTCCTGCACCTGCGCGTTGCCCTCCTCGATCCGGGTTCCGAGCGGATCCAGGCGGGCGAGCACCTCGTCGATCTCCTCGGGCGCGAGTCCCTGCTCCGTCAGGAGGTCGGCGATGTCCGAGCGCACCTGCGGCAGCGCGTCCGTCGCCTCCTGCACCGCGGCTCCGGCCCGGTCGGCGACGTCGGCGAGCTGGCGGTTGCCCGCGCTCACCTGCTGCGCGCCGTCGGCGAGCGTCCGGGCCCCGGAGGCGAGCTGCGCGGAGCCGTCGGCGAGCTTCGCCGTCCCGTCGGCGAGCGTCGTACTCCCGGAGGCGGCGCTGCGCGCGCCGTCGACGAGCTGCGTGGCGCCGTCGGTCGCGGAGACCAGGTTGTCGCGCACGTCGCTGAGGCCGGTCAGCAGTCGCTCCGCGGCCTCGCTGCCGACCATCTCGGCGACGGAGCTGCGGATCTTCTCGACGGCCTGCGATCCCATCGACGACGCGAGGTAGTTGTTCGCGTCGTTGGTCTCCAGCTCGATCCTGGCCTGGTGCGGGTCGTCGCCCGCCGCGGAGGTGAGGGCGGTGGAGAAGTCGGCCGGGATCGTCACGGTGAAGTCGACCGCGCCGTGGCGCAGGGCGTCGGCGGCTTCGTCCTCGGTCATGCGCTGCCAGTCGAACGCGTTCCCCTCGATCAGGTTCTCCGCCACGTCCTCCCCGTAGTTGACCGTCTCGTCGCTCGCCGGTTCGGTGCCGGTCGTGGGGGCGGGAGCGCCCTCGTCGTCGACCACCAGGGCCACGGGGACCTCGGAGAACTTCGCGTACGGATCCTGGTTCGCCCAGAGGTAGAGGCCGCCGTAGAGGATCGGCACGCAGATGAGGGCCACGAGGGCGAGGATGCCCATCCGGCTCGCGGTCAGGCGGCGGAGTTCGGCGGCGATCATGGCGGGGACCTTCATCGCGCTTCTCCTTCCTCGTCGGACGGGGCTTCGTCTTCGGACGGTACTTCGTCTTCGGCCAGCGGTTCGTCTTCGGCCAGCGGGTCGTCGTCGGTCACGGCCTCGTCGTCGGTCACGGCCCCGTCGTCGGGACGCTCGAGGACCAGCGGCTCGACGGGACCGGACGCGTTGATCGCGTCGAACTCGTGCATGCGCTCGAGGGCGACGGCGGCGGAACCGCCGACGATCACGAGCATCGCGTACCCGCGGTCCGCGAACTCGGCCGCGATGCGCCACCATCCGTCCGGGCTGCCGCCGTGGCGATCCGGGGCGACGAGGACGATGCCCTCGACGCCCTCGCGGAGCACGGCGAGCTCGCACAGGATGCGCACGCGGGCGGCCGGGTCGACCGAGCCGATGGGGACGGAGGCGAGCTCCTGGTATCCCACCCGGCCGAGCCAGCGTCGGGCGTGGAGCGGGGTCGCACCGCGCCCGGCGAACATCAACTCCTCACCGACCACCCCGGCGAGGGTGATGTCCGGATGCGGGTCGCTGACGTCCGGGGCGTCGACGAGGGCGACCCGGCGACGCAGTTCCTTCGGGCTCGCCGCCGCATCGATGGTGACGCGGCCCGTGTCCGGGCGCATCCGCCCGCTCGCGATGAGGCCGAGCACGGTCGGCCGCTGCTCGGTCTCCGCGAGCGCGTAGCGGACCGCGCCCGAGTGGAACTCGAGGCTCATGGAGGGAAGGGCCTGTCCGGCGCGACCCTTGCTGACATCGTGCAGTGTGATCCTCATGCGCGGACCTCCTGGTCGTCGGCGGTGATGTCCGGGTGAGAGGAGAGCAGCTCGTCCGCCTCGCGCCAGGAGAGTCCCGCGATGCTGAGCACGGCCCGGACGGCGACGTCTCCGGCGCCACTGCTCTGCGCGTCGGTGCGGGAGACGACCGTGCGCGCCATCTCCTCGATCAGTCGGGCGAGCGTGGGGGCGGCGAGATCCGTGCGGAAGCTGCCGTCCTCCTGTCCCCTCCGCACGAGGGCGGCGACGCTCCGGCGCAACGGCGCGAGGGCAGCGGCGGTGTGCTCGACGTGCGCCTCGTCGAGGGCGAGCGCGGCGGCGACCTGGATGTGCGCCGCCTCCTCCCAGAGCCGGGCGGCCAGTCGGGCGAGGGCGAGGCGGGCGTCGGGGTCGTCGATGGAGGCGGCGATGGCATTGAAGCGCTGGGCGCCGGTGGAGACGAGTTCGCGGATCAGGGTGTCCCGGTCCTCGAAGTGTCCGTAGAGGGTGCGGCGCGACAGGCCGGCGGTCCGGGCGATCGCGTCGAGGGAGGCGTGCGGGTCGGAGGCAAGGGCGCTGCGAGCCGCGGACAGGATGCCAGCGCGGTTCTCTGCAGCGTCGCGACGGAGGGCGCGAGTGGTCATCCCTCCATGGTAATAACATGCACAGCACTGTGCAAGATAACTCAGCAACCTCGCAGCGTACCGACCGCGAGGCAGGGCGCCGAGGCTCCTCCGGGGAAGGTCGTGTTATGTTACGCGTCGCGCTTCGGCGCATTCTCAGTGGAGAGACCGGTCCGGACCGGGGCTCCGGCGGGATCGGTCCATGCAACGGCGGGGGGACGCCATGATCGAGAAGAAGGATGATGCACGCGCGGTGAGCGGGACATCGGCGGGAGGGGATCGGCACGGCGGCCTGCAGGGCAGGCTGACGGATGCGATCGTCTCGGGGGCGCTCGCGCCGGGCACGCGGGTGGACGAGCGGGGGCTCGCAGCCGCCCTCGGTGCCGCGCCGGCGGATGTCCTCCGTGCCCTGGACGGCCTCGCCGCTGTCGGACTCATCGCGGTGCGCCGCGACGGCACCCGGTGGGTGACCGCCTTCGACGGCGACCGCGCGCGCGACGTGGTGGCCCTGTTCGGCGACGTCTGGATCGGCTCCGTCCGACGCACGATGGCAGTGCTCCACGCGGACGACCTCGACTACCTGGACGAGCTCGTCGAGGACGTGGCACTGGCGGTGCGGTGGCGGGACGGCTCCGCGTTCGGCGACGGCCTGCGCGCTCTCGCGGTCGCCTTCGCGTGGATCGAGGGCAACGCGGAGCGGGCCGAGCTCGTCGGGAGCCTGGGGACGCTTCTCGCGTGCGTCGCCCGTCGCGCGGGGAGTGTCTTCGACTGGTCGGACGTGCGCGCCGCGGTCGTACGGATCGCCGTCGTGCTGCCGGGACGCGACGCGGCGGCGATGCGCACCGCCCTCATCGCGCTGTTCGACGACGTGCTGCCGGGGATCGTCGACCGCGCCGTGGCGCCGGCGCATCCGCTCGCCGCGGCGTCCTGATCACGGGGGCGGGTGCACGGTCGCCCGCGGCGCCCCGTGCGCTCAGTCGGTGCCGGAGTCGAAGGCCGCGCGCTCGGAGGCCGTGTCGACCGCGTCGGCGAGGTTCTCGTCAGCCTCCGAGATCGAGCCGTGCACGGACTCGGTGATCTCGGCGGACTCGCCGGCGGTCACACGGCCGACGAGCTCGCCGGTCGCGCCGCCGACGAGGCCGAGACCCGCGTACTGCTCCAGGCGCGCGCGGGAGTCGGCGATGTCGAGGTTGCGCATCGTGAGCTGGCCGATCCGGTCCACCGGGCCGAACGCGGCGTCGCCGACGCGCTCCATCGACAGCTTCTCCGGCCCGTACGACAGGTTCGGGGAGACCGTGTCGAGGATCGTCCAGTCGTCGCCGCGGCGCAGGCGGATGGTCACGGTGCCCGAGATCGTCGAGCCGACCCAGCGCTGGATGGACTCGCGGAGCATGAGCGACTGCGGCTCGAGCCAGCGTCCCTCGTACATGAGGCGACCGAGGCGCCGGCCCTGCTCGTGGTAGGTCGCGAGGGTGTCCTCGTTGAGGATGCCGTTGACGAGGCGCTCGTACGCGATGAAGAGCAGCGCCATGGCCGGGGCCTCGTAGATGCCGCGGGACTTCGCCTCGATGATGCGGTTCTCGATCTGGTCGCTCATGCCGAGGCCGTGGCGACCGCCGATCGCGTTCGCCTCCTGCACCAGGGCCACCGGGTCGCTGAACTCGACGCCGTTGATCGCGACCGGACGGCCGCCCTCGAACGTCACCGAGACGTCCTCCGCCTCGATGGCGACGGACGGGTCCCAGAACTTCACGCCCATGATCGGGTCGACGGTCTCCAGCGAGACGTCGAGGTGCTCGAGCGTCTTCGCCTCGTGGGTCGCGCCCCAGATGTTGGCGTCCGTCGAGTACGCCTTCTCGGCCGAGTCGCGGTACGGGAAGCCGTGCGCGAGGAGCCACTCGCTCATCTCCTGGCGACCGCCGAGCTCGGTGACGAAGTCCGCGTCGAGCCAGGGCTTGTAGATGCGCAGGCGGGGGTTGGCGAGCAGGCCGTAGCGGTAGAAGCGCTCGATGTCGTTGCCCTTGTAGGTCGAGCCGTCGCCCCAGATGTCGACGCCGTCCTCGCGCATCGCACGCACGAGCAGCGTGCCGGTGACCGCGCGGCCGAGGGGAGTGGTGTTGAAGTAGGTCTTGCCGCCGGAGCGGATGTGGAAGGCGCCGCAGGAGAGCGCGACGAAGCCCTCTTCGACGAGCGCCGTCTTGCAGTCGATGAGACGAGAGGCCTCGGCGCCGTACTCCAGCGCGCGGCCGGGGATGGAGGCGATGTCGTCCTCGTCGTATTGGCCGAGGTCGCCCGTGTAGGTGAACGGCACGGCGCCCTTGTCGCGCATCCACGCGACGGCGACGGAGGTGTCGAGTCCTCCGGAGAAGGCGATGCCGACGCGCTCGCCGACGGGCAGGGACTGGAGGACCTTGGACATGGCTCCCAGTCTATCGGCGCGCGACCCACCCCCTTTCGTGTGTTCCGGCCCCTTTCGGACGCACGCAGAGGGGTGGCTCGCGCGAAAAGGGGTGGGTCGGCGGGAAGATGGGCGCATGGGTGGAGCGATTCTGTGGGGAGCCGTCGCGGCGGCTCCGCTGTTCGTCGGCGCGGTGCTCGCGATGCTGCGCACGTGGCCGCCGCGGTGGCTGGGCATCGTGCTGGGCTTCGGCGCCGGAGCCCTGATGGCCTCCATCGCCTTCGAGCTCTGGGAGGAGGGGCTCGACCGCGGTGGTCCGATCCCCCTCGTCACCGGCGTCGCGCTCGGAGCCCTCAGCTACTACATCGCCGCCCGCATCCTCGACGCCAGAGCCGCCAGGAAGAAGGGCGAGGCCGGGGGAGGCCAGCTCGCAGTGGGGGCGCTCCTCGACGGGATCCCGGAGCAGCTCGTGCTCGGCATCGGTCTCGCCTCAGGGGAGCCGGTGAGCATCGCGCTCGTCGTCGCCATCCTCGTCTCGAACCTCCCGGAGTCCATCGGCTCCGCCGCCGACCTGCTCGACGGCGGCATGCGACGGAGCAGGGTGCTGCTGCTGTGGGCCGGGGTCGCCGTGCTGTGCGCGGCGGCCACCGTCGCCGGATTCGCCCTGGCGAGCGTGACCGGCGAGGTCTTCCGCTCCGGGGCGAGCGGTTTCGCCGCGGGCGCCCTGCTCGTCATGCTGGTGGATTCGATGGTCCCGGAGGCGCAGTCGAAGGCGAAGGAGTCCACGGGGCTCGCGACCGTCCTCGGATTCGCGCTCGCCGCGGGTCTCGCCTTCGCCTCCTGAACGGGACGGCGGGCGCGTTCAGACCCCGCTGGTGCGGGGGTCGCGGCGGACGCTGCGTCCGGTGATGCGCTCGATGCGGAACGACAGCGGGAGATCACGGTCGTCTCCGGCCCACGGGTGCACCCGCGCCGCCGCCCCGGCCGCCTGATCCTCCGGAACCGGCGACAGGACCCCGTGCATCAGCACACTCCACCCCAGGCCGCCGATCGGATCGTGGTAGTCGACCTCGAAGGAGACCGTGGCCGCCTCGCGGGACAGCGCCGCCAGGTGGCCGTCCGGTGAGGTGCGCAGGAGCAGCTCGTGCCCCGAGACGACGAAGTTCACCGGATGGATCTGCACCAGGCCGTCGTCGACGAATCCGATCCGGCCCACCGTGGTGGTCGCCAGCAACTCGTAGGACTGCTGCTCATCGAGCTCGTTGATCATGCGGACACTCCCTCCCCCTGTGCGGCCAGTGTAGCCACGCCGCTGCCGATCATCGAGGGGATGGACCGGGAATCACCGGGTGAGGTGTCAGGCCGACCACCTCTCCAGGTCCGCGGTGAGCGCGGCGAGGTACTCCGGAGGGCCGGCTTCCGCGAACCACAGCCACAACTCGGCGGCGTGCACGGGGTACCACGCACGGACGCGGGCGGGATCCGCACCGTACCCGTCGATGAGCGCCCGCTCCGAGCGCGGATCCTTCCGTGCGGCTCCCCACGCGGCTCGCGCCAGCTCCCGCAGCGGATCGCCGCGGTGTGCGGCCTCCCAGTCCACGATCCCGGAGATGCGTCCGTGCTGCGCGAGCAGGTTGCCGTCCGTCCAGTCGCCGTGACAGAAGACGCTTTCGGACGAGGGTGGGATGAGCAGGGGGAGGCGTGGCGCCTCGGCGGCGCGATACCGCTCGATGATGGCCGCGTCGTCCGGCGCGGGAAGCAGGTCGTCCGGCGGTTCGAGCCGGTGCAGGGCGCGCAGCAGGGGTGCCGAGGCCCGGAGATCCGCGATCCGGACGTCGGCGTCGGTGTCGTCGAGACGGGCACCGGGGAGGGCGGTCATGAGGATCACGCCAGGCCGCTCCTCGACCACCTCGGGCACCGGGAGCCCGGAGCCGACGAGCCCGCGAAGGGCCCGCACTTCGTTGAGGTGCCGCGCCGGATCGGAGAGGCGCTTCTCGACCAGCCGCCGCCCGCCGTGCTCGACGAGCCGCACCGTGCCGACCGCTCCCTGCCTCATCCCGTCATCCTCGCACCGGGCCGGTCACTCGAAGCCGGGGTAGTCCTGCAGCCGCTCCTCGAACTCCGCGCGGTCGTCCTCGCTCAGCACCTTGCCGGCGATCACGACGAGCTGGAGCCCCTCGATCGGTTCGCCGGTGCGCGCGCTCTGCGCCTCCCGCGAGCTGCGGAAGCCGCCGTCGGCATCGTTCGACAGGTCGTAGATGTTCGCGTAGAAGCGCAGCGGGTCGGGGTAGTTCTCCGTGTAGTACTCCCACGTCGTCTGCGTGCGAGGGTCATCGCTGCCGTAGAGCTTGGCGATCATGGACGGGTCGATGCCGGAGTTCGTCGGATCGTTGAACGAGTACAGGTTCCACAGGCCGTGGGACGCCACGACCTCGTCGATCGCCGCCATCACGTCGAGCTTGCGCGCGTAGCCCTGCACGGGCTGCTCGGTCGCCCAGGCCGCCGACGTGTACTCCGACAGCATCGACTCGCCGCCGTAGCCGTTCCGCTCCGGCCGGATATCCTCGTCGCCGACCTGGACCCACGTGAACCCGAAGTCCGCGGTGAGCCGTTCACGGATGTCGGTGAAGAGGGAATCAGCCTCCGCGCGCACCTCCTCCATGGACTGCTGGGTGAGCGCCTCCTGCGGGGAGGTGCCCTTGATCCCGGGGTAGGCCTCCGCGTGCCGCTGTTCCGCGGTCTTCACGCCTTCGTAGTTCCCGGATGCCGAGGTGCGCAGAGCGCTGAGTGCCCCCACGGTCGCGACGTTGAACAGGACGGTGAGGACGAGCGCGATGACCCCGAGCCGTCGTCCGCCGGGGGTGAAGAGCGCGGCCACGATCACTCCGAGCACCACGAGCTGCAGCGTGATCATCGTCACTCCGTACAGCAGGTCGGTGCCGCCGACCACGAGCGTGCCGAACAGGATCAGCGTGAAGAGGATCGCGGCGACCAGAGCGATCCAGCCGAGCGCAGTCGTGGAGGTCTTCTTCTCCTCCGTGGGCAGCTGTGGATCGACCGGTGGCGTGAGGTCGATCGGCTGCTGCCGCCGGGCACCGCGGTAGCCCCCGGGCGGCGGGACGGGCGGGGCGCCCTCGGTACCGCCGACGTAGCGGGCGCGCTGCCGCTCGTGGTCACTCACCATGGCCTGTCCGTCCCGGTGCCGCCGGGGTCGTCACCCTGTTGCTGGTCGCGCTCCTGCGTCCCCTGCTCGAGCTTGTCCTGGAGGTCCTGCAGCTTGTCCTCGGACGGCTGCGGTTCCTCCTGATCCTCTTGCGGCTCCTGCGGCTGCTGTTCCTGCTCCTGCTCCTGTTGCTTCTGCTTGAGGCGGTCCTCGGTGTTGTCCAGGGTGTCCGACATGTCGCGCTCGGGGTCGGGGGACTGCTGCTGCGCCTCGTCGCTGCGGCACTCCTCCGGGGTCTCGACCGTGACGGTCAGCGCCTCGCCGTAGAGGGCGGTCGCCCCGGCGCCATCGCCATCGGCCCTGGCGGCGTCGCCCATCCGCTCGATGACGAGAGCGAGGTTGATCCGGACCGGGCAGACCTCCAGGCCGGTCGCGAGGTCGAGGGAGCGCTCCAGCTCCGCACGGGAGGCGGGGAGCTCGTCGGCACCGGCCAGTGCGGTGCCGGTGTTGTAGGGGGCTTTGTACGGCTCGAACCAGTTCAGGACGTCCTGTCCACGCGCCGAGGCTTCGGAACCCGCGAAGTCGTCGACGACGTAGGCGGTGATGGCCTGGTGGGCGAACGCGTACATGCTCAGCAGTTTGCCCACGAAGAGGAGGGCGGCGAGGGTGAGCGGGATCGTCCCGATCGCGACCCACCGGCGGATGAGCCGGCGACGGCGGTTCGAGCGGAGGAGGGCTGCGGCGGGGTCGTCCTGCGCAGGCATCACGACCCACCTCCTCCCCTGTCGTCGGCGTCTGAACATCCTATCCGCGACGATCAGGCGCGACGGATACGGCGATGCGACGGACGCCGACCCCGGCTGATCGAGGTCGGCGTCCGTCGCGTGCGGTCCGATTACTCCGCTGCCCTGACGCGGAACGTGTCGAAGAACACGCCGAGCGGCGCGGTCGCGCTCGCGGAGCGGCTGCCGCTCAGGCCCACACCACCCGCCGGCAGCGGGGTGGGGTCGCTCGCCCGCAGCTGCCAATCGGCGGGCTCCGCGGCGTCTGTGACCCAGAGCTTCGCGACGAGCGACGTCTTGTCCGTTCCGGTCACGGACGCCTTCAGCGTGTACGTGGTGCCAGGGGTGACCGTGACGCCGTTCAGTGCCCGGGTCGCGAGGACGGTGCCGTCGCGGTGCGCCACGAGCCAGACCGTGCCGTCAGGGCGAAGCCAGGCGCGGACGAGATACCGACCAGCGGACGAGTCGCGGGCGATGACCCCGATGTAGGAGCCTCCTGTGCTTGACGGCTGATCGATGCGGAAGGTCGCCTCCAGCGCCGGGTTCGGCACCGACGAAGCGTTCAGCGTCGCGTGGCGGGTGTCTCCCGCGGCCAGCTTCAGCTGCCCGGAGCCGTCGGCGACGCTGGCCGCGGCCGCGGACCCGCCGGCGATCTTCCAGGCGCCGCCGGCGAGGGCTTCGCCCCAGCCGGGGCCGGCGGTCCGGTCGAACTCGTCGCTCGCGAGCGGCGCGGGCTCCGCCACCACGGCCTCCCGGGTGGTGGTCGCCGCGCCCCCGACGTCGTCCGTCACCGTGAGGGTGACCGTCCGCGTCCCGGCCGTCGGGTACGTGTGCGTCGCCGTCGCGCCTTCACCCGTCGTGCCGTCACCCCAGTCCCAGCGGTAGCTGCGGATGCTGCCGTCGGCATCGGTCGATGCCGACGCGTCCGCCGACACCGTCAACCCCGAGGCGGAGAGGGTGAACGAGGCCGTGGGCGGCGTGTTGGCGCCCTGGACGACGACCGATTTCGTGACCGAGCCCACGAGATTCTGGCTGTCGGTGACCGTGAGCTTGACCGCGTACGTGCCGGGCTTCGCGTAGGCATGCGACGGCGTCTTGCCCGTACCGGTCGTACCGTCCCCGAAGTCCCAGCGATAGTCCGAGATCGTGGTCGTCCCCGGCGGCACGGAGGTGCTCGCGTCGAAGGCCGCGGTGAGGCCGCTTGCCGCGGCCGTATAAGCGGCGACGGGGGCTGTGGAGCCATTCCCCACGCTGTAGTGGGTCTTGATCTGTCCCGCGGTCAGGCCATACGGGTAGACCGCGAACTCATCGACAGTGCCGACGAGGTGGGCATCGCCGGCAAGGTTGGCAGGGGCGGCAAGAGTCTTGGTCGGCTCATTTGCCCAACCCTTCAGCCTGCCACCGCCAATCTTCCAGAACCCGTTGAAGTCCTGCGCTGTGGTGACGTTAGGGAGCTGGCCGTCGAGCTTTCCGTCGATGAAGAGCTTCATTCCCTCGGGGCTCACCGATGCGACGACATGATGCCAGCGGTTGTCGTTGTATGCCGTCGCGGTCGTGAGCACTTTGGTGCCGTCGTTGTATACCCCGAAGTTCAGGCGGCCGTTGTCTGACATGTAGACGGTTCGGTCGTAGTTCTTCGAGAAGAAGCCAGCGGCCGAACTCTCGAAGTCGAACAACACGCCGCCCGCGGTCGTCGAGGTCTGGAACCACATCTCGGCCGAGAACGATGACGGCGCCGCGGCCTTCGTGGTCGTGTCGACTCGTCCGGTCTCTGTCCCGTCGAGGGCTGTCGCCCCGGCCACGCCCTTCGGCACGCCTGATGACCGAGGCGTCGCTCCTGAGCGGATGAGTGGGCTGTTCGTACCTGCCACGTCCTGCGCGACGGTTCCCAACGGGTAGTACAACTGGGGGCCGTCAGCGAGCACGGCGTTGGAGTACGCAGGTGTGGACGCGGCCGCCGTGGCGGTCGTCGTCTTGCTCGAAACCGTGTGGCCGTCGCTGTCCGTGGCCGTGAAGGTGTACTGCTGCTGTGCGCCGACCGGAGCCGTCGTGTCCTCGAAGCTGACTGCGGGCAGGTTCCACCACGTGGAGTCCACCTTCGTGGTGAACAAAGGGGTGGTCGAGTCGGCGCGGCGCAACTCGTATGTGAGCGTGAGATCGTCACGGTCCCAGTTGGCGGGAATGGTGACCTTCACGCGCCCGGGGGTGAGCGAAGTCGCGGTCGGCACCCACTTGTCGCCGGAGAGGCGGGGGCCGTCCTTCGGGCCCTCTGGAGGGGTGGTCGAGAAGCGGACGAGTCCTTCGAACCGTCCGTTGTTGACGGAGCGGAACTCGCCGCCGATGGAGATCATGGTGCCGGTGCCGGTGATCGACAACCCGGCCTGACCGAGTCCTGTGGTGGTCCCGACCGCCCAATCGGGTGACCACGCGTACGGCGACGGGGCGGGCGTGCCGCCCCAGTCCTTGCGACCGGGCGCGGTCGGCGCGGGTGCCAGCGTTCCGCGAGCATCCGCCGTGTATGCCTCGGAATAGCGGTGTACGCGCGGAGCCTGCTCCGGGTGGAGTCCCAGAGTTTCGCATGAATGCGTGTGGCTGGTGGTGTAGACGACCTTGCCGGTCGAGTACACGCCGTAGTGGTCGCCGAGGCAATCCGCGATCCAGCGCACCTTGCCTGTGCCGGCCTCGGCGGCGAAGGTACCTTCGAGGCTGCCGGTCGCGGCGTCGGCGAAGCCCCAGCCGGTGCCGTAGACACCCGTCGCGTCGGTGGCGAGACCGAACGTCCCGGCCTTGCCGGCGTAGATCCCGGATCCGGCGCCGTTCTTGACGGTCCTGGCCAGCTCCCAGTCCGTGTTCAGCGCTCCGGTGGTCTTGTCCACGGAGGCGCTGCCGCGCATCTCGGTGTTGCCGTTGACCTGGGAGAAGCGTCCGCCGACGATCGTGTCCGCGCCGGCCGGGTCCATGACCATGGCATCGACCTGGAGGTCGGTCTGCGGAGCCCACGGTCGGAGGGCACCGTTGGTGGTGTCGAACGCGGCCAGGTTCTTCCGCGGCGTGCCGTTGGCCTGGGTGAAGAGGCCGCCGGCGTAGACGGTCGTCCCCGACGTCGCCAGCGCGTAGACGCCGGATCCGCCGATGGAAGGCACGAATCCGGGGACGAGCTCGCCGCTCTTGGCGTCGATCGCGGCGATGTTCCAGCGGTCCTTGCCGTTGACCTTGTTGAACGAGCCGCCGATGTAGATCCGGGTGCCGTCGGGCGAGGCGGCGACGGCCTTGATCACGCCGTTGACCTTCGGCGCGAACGGCAGGAGCGCGCCCGTGTCGATGTTGTAGGCGAGCACGTTGGAGCGCGCCGTCAGCGCCGTCCCCGGAGCGGCCTTCGGCTCGCGCGCGTTGTCGAACTTGCCGACCGCGTACACGATCGAGCCGATCGTCGTCTGCGCCCAGACATACCCGTCGTCGATCTGCACGGTCGGGATCGGATCGGACGTGACCACGTTCTGATCCCGCTGCAACAGCGGAGGCAGGCCGCCCGGGGCTTCGGCGGCCACGGCAGCACCCCCACCGAGGGCGACCAGCCCCGCGGCGACCATCACCCCCGCGATCGCTCCGGCCACGCCCGTGCGCGCGCGCTTCCAGACAGCACTGTTCCCCATGTGTGTTCCCCAGTCTTCTGATGGCCGACCCCACGTCGGCACGACATCGCCGGACGACCGGCCGCGAGAGCTTCCCCCAGAGATGCTCGTATCGCAGTCGTCCGCCTCGGCGAACCCCCGTGAAAGGCATAAGAGCCTGCGACGGGTAACACAATACCATCGAAAGGCGCGGCACACACGCCGTATCTGCAGGGAAGCCCGGGGCCTCGGGCGCCGTCAGGGGGTGTGGGGTGGAACCGACCGTCCGGCGCGAGGGACGCGGAGGCCGCGGAGCCGGGCGACCAGGATCGTCGCGCGGGTGAGCTCCACCGCGAGCGCGGCGAGGATGACCAGTGCGGCGACCCAGTACAGCTCGATCACGTTCCCCACCTCGCCGGCGTCGGAATAGGCGGTGGTACTCGACGGTGCGGCGGGGAGCGACGGGGCGACGCCCGCCTCCCGGTGCTCGTACTCGACGCCGAGCTGTCCGGCGATCGTCTCGAGGTTCCCCTCGTCGATGACGGAGAGTGCATCGGCACCCTGGTACTGGATGTACTCGGAACCGTTCTGATCGAGGCCGCCCGTCGTCACGCGCATCGGACCGCCCTCGGCCGTCCCGTACCCGAAGACGGCTCCGGCGTCGGTGTAGCGCGCGCTGTCGGCGAAGGACTCCGGCGCGGAACCCGTTGTCTGCTCGCCGTCGCCGAAGTAGAAGACCATGCGCGAACGGTCCGGCGACGACTCCGCCGCGGCGGCGAGGGTCTCGCTCAACAGCGGTGCGGCCACGCCGATCGAGCTGCCGCGCGACTGGCTCGTGACCTCGGGGCGCAGCACGTCCAGCGATCCGAGGAGGGCGGTGGTGTCGGTGGTCAGCGGAATCCGCAGCTCGGCCGCCGCATCCGAGGTGATCAGGGCGAAACGGGCTCCGGGGTACTCCTCCACGAGGGCCCGCACGTCCGCGCGGACGCCATCGAGTCGGGGAGAGCCGTCGTCCCAGTCCTCGGCGACGATGCTCGCGGTGGTGTCGACGACCAGCACGATGTCGGTGTCGGTCGCCAGCGTCTGCGTGGATCCTCCGGGGAGCCCCGGCCGCAGCAGCATCACGGCGCAGGCGAGGACCATCACGAGCCGCAGGGCCCACAGCGACCGGTGCACGGCGAGAGCGCGTCGATCGGTCACGACCTCGCCGCCGACCCGCGGGGCGCGGACGAGCATCCAGACGCCCACCGCGGCGACGCCGGCGCACAGCAGCAGGATGAGGAACACGGGGAGGACGGGCTGGAAGATCACAGGCGCACCCTCCACACCAGGACGACGAAGCCGAGCGCGAGGACCGAGAGAACGGCGATCCACAGGTTCGGGGTGTCCGTCCAGACCACCTGCGCCTCGCCGCGCAGCGCCGTGGCCTCCTGCTTCTGCACCTCGTCGATGATGTCGCCGACCGTGGTCGTGTCACGGAGTCCGTACGCGGCGCCTCCCGTGGCCTCGGCGGCGGCCGCGAGCTCGGCGCTGACGTCGGCGTCCTTGCCCTCGACCGGGTTGATCGCGAACACCCGCACGTCCTGGGAGGCCGCATACGCCGCGGCCTCGTCGAGCGCCACGATCGAGGCGCCGTTGATCTCGTTGTCCGTCGCGAAGATCACCGACCGCGACCGGTCGTCGTCCGGGTGGTCGAAGCCCATGGTGCACGCCGCGAGCCCGTCGCCGATGAGGGAGGCGCCGTCGCCGTTGAGGGTGCCGAGCCAGTGCTCCGGGATCTCGTCCACGTAGTCGAAGCTCGACATCATGCTCGCGAGGTGCTCGCGGATGAAGTCGTAGTCGTCGGTGAGGGGGAAGATCTGCACGGGCGAGCTGTTGAAGATCGTCAGGCCGATGCGCTCCCCCTCGAAGCCGTCGAGCAGCTCGTCGAACACGGAGAGCACCTCGACGTCGACCTCGGACATCGAGCCCGACACGTCCAGACACAGCATGATGTCTCGGCTGGTGTCGACGGGCTGCACCGTCTGGGCGGACATCGGCCGTGCGGCCACGACGCCGGCGACCAGCGCGGCCCCCGCACCGAGGGCGAGCAGACCCGTCAGGGCGACGGCGCGACGGGACAGCGCCTGGCGGAAGGACGGCAGCGCTCGCAGCCGCTCCGCCCTAGCCACGCGAGCGGTGTCCGCGGCGCGCCGGTCCCGGTGGCGGCGCAGGCCGACCGCGAGACCGATCGCCACCGCGGCGACGACGACCGCCGCGGCGAGGACCAGCATCCAGCCGTTCGCTAGTGCCATGCGCGCACCACCGTCCTGGCGGCTTCGGCTCCGGCGACCGGGTCGATCGCGGGCCCCTGCCGGAAGATGCTCGGATAGTAGTGACGACCCATCGCGTCGATGAGCGCCGGGTGGACGCCGCGGGACACGAGGTCGTCGAGGGCGAGCACCGGTGCCTCCAGACCGCTGTACTCGTTGACGAACGTCCGTACGACGCGGCTCAGCTCCAGGTTCGCCTGCCGTGCGGAGAGTCGGCGGTCCCGGTAGTCGTGCTCGACGCGGTCTATGCGGTCAAGGTACTCCGAGCGCAGAGCGGACAGCACATCGAGCGTGGACGGCTGCCCGGCATCCGCGGCCCCTCCGGAGGCGGCGGTGCGGGGGCGGGTGAGCCGGAACAGCAGCCAGGCGCCCACGATCAGCAGCGCCAGGACGCCGAGAGCGAGCAGCATCCATCCCCACCCATACTGCGCCGGGGGGTAGAACTCGTCAGAACCGGGCATCGGACCTCCGGTTCAACAGGTGCAGCAGCTGCGGAACGGCGTGGTCCTGACCGTCGAGCGCGGCCTGGCTGATCTCCATCCGTGTGAGCAGGTCGGCGAGCCGGGCGGCATCCGCCGCCCGCTGCGCGCTGAGCTCGTTCACGATCGTGCGGTCGCCCTGGATGAAATCGGGAACCTGCCAGAGGCTGTCGACGTCGGCGCGCAGCCGCGCGGACCGGTGATCGAGCACCGGTTCGGCGTCGCGCAGCGTGAGCCAGAGCACGTCGTGCTGCACGCGCAGTCGGCGCAGCAGCCGCTCGGTCTCCGTCGTCACCGGGGCCTCGTCGGTGACGACGACGACGATCATGCGCCGCGCGATCGTCCGCGTGACGAAGGAGAGCAGGGCGTCGCGATCGCTGGGGGCGGCCGCGTCGTCGACCGCGCGGTCGATCGTCCGCAACGCGTGTTCCAGGGCGCCTTCGCTGCGCCCCGGCGCCAGGCGACGGACGCGCGAGGAATCGCCGTAGACGACGGTGAAGTCGTCGCCGTGCCGGAGCGTCAGCACGCCGAGCGCTCCGGTCGCCAGGATCGCCAGGTCCTTCTTCGAGCGCTCGTCCGCGGCGAGAGCGGTCATGGAGCGCCCCGTGTCGACGACGAACATCACGGTGTGCATGCGCGTGGCCCGTGACCGCTTGACCAACGGCGTGCCGAGGCGGGCGGTCGCGCGCCAGTCGATGTCACGCACCTGGTCGCCGTACTCGTACTTGCGCAGGTCCTCGAAGTCGAGGCTCCGCCCGTGCAGCAGCGACGCATAGGCGCCGTCGAGCGCGTGCAGCGACTTGCGGTTCGAGTGGATGAAGAGCTTGCTCTTCACCTGCGTGATGAGGCTGGGCATCTGGCGCGGGGTCCCTGAACGTGTCGAGGGGTCAGGGCGTGGGCACGGCGGCGAAGATCTGGTCGATGATCTCCTCGCTGCGGATGCCCTCGGCGTCGGCCTCGAACGTCAGCAGTACGCGGTGGCGCAGCACGAGGTGGCGCAGGGCGCGGATGTCCTCGGGAAGGACGTGGGTCCGGCCGCTGAGGAGGGCGAGGGCGCGGGAGGCCTGGAGGAACGCGATGCTCGCCCGCGGGCTCGCGCCGTACTTGATGAAGCGCGCACGCTCCTCCCCGATGTACGGCGCGGGATTCCGGGTCACGTACGCGATCGACACGATGTAGTTGCGGATCGCGGGGTCGACGTAGATGCGGCTCGCGACGTCCTGCAGCAGGTGCACGTCGTCCAGCGTGACGGCGCTGTGCACGTGCCGGTCGGGGTCGAGCACGCCCGAGTCGATGCGGCTGAGGATCTCGAACTCCTCCGCCGGGCTCGGGTACTCCACGATCTCCTTGAGGAGGAACCGGTCCATCTGCGCCTCGGGCAGCTCGTACGTGCCCTCCTGCTCGATGGGGTTCTGCGTCGCGATCACGAGGAACGGCTTCGGCAGCGGGTGGATCTCGCCGCCGATGGTGGTCTGGTGCTCCTGCATCGCCTCGAGCATGGCGCTCTGGGTCTTGGCGCTGGAGCGGTTGATCTCGTCGAGCAGCACGAAGTTCGCGTGCACGGGGCCGAGCACCGTCCGGAAGCTGCCCGTCGCGGCGTCGTAGATCTGGTTGCCCGTGATGTCGCTCGGCAGGAGGTCGGGCGTGCACTGGATGCGCTTGAACTTCGCCTTCACGGTGTCGGCGAGCGTGCTGGCGGCAGTGGTCTTGGCGAGGCCGGGCACGCTCTCGAGGAGGATGTGACCGCCGGCGATGAGCGCCACGAGCAGGCTGGTGCGCAGGCGCTCCTGGCCCACCATCTTCGCGGAGTACGCGTCGGAGATCGTCTGCAGCACGGAACCGGCGCGCGCCATCTCGGCGTCGGTCGGAGCGGCGGAAGCAGCGGCGGGTGCCGGGGCGGCGGTTGGCGCGGCGGACGCGGGGGGCGGCGGGGATGCGGAGATCGTCGGCGGGGTCGGCGCGTCGGCGTCGGTCATCGGTCTTCGTCTCCCTCGGTCACACGCGGGCCCGCACGGCGCGCCCCTCCGCCGACCAGCGTAATCGCAACCTGCGCGGAGGTCGCCGCTAAGCGGCCGGATGAGTCTGCTCCAACGCCTCCATTGACATGCAACGTTTTACCCGCTGATACTTGGCTCGTTCGATACCGACCCGACTATGCGAGAGGAGGAGCTATGTCGTTCACAGTTCGGGCAACCAAGGAACGTGACATCAGCTGGGGTGTTCTCTGAGAACGCGCACGCCACCCCGTATCGCTCGGCCTCCTCGGTCGAGCGATACGGGGCCGGAAGGAACTTCATGCGACCGCAGATCAAAAGAGCGCTACCCATCTATTGGCTCGCTGACGATGTCGTCCGCATCGGCGCGCAGCAGGGGATCACGAAGGAGCTCACCGACCCGCAGGGCCAATTGCGCGTCCTGTTACCGCTGCTCGACGGCAGGCGTGAGTACCGCGACGTCCTTCGAGAGGCGTGCCAAGCCCTCGGCGACCTGTCTGAAGACGACGTGCGCGAGGGGATCCAGTATCTCGACGCAAGCGGCCTCATCGAGGACGCGTGCTCTTACGACAGCCTGCCCGTTCGGCTGGAGGCCAATCAGACGTTCTTTGCGGCCGCCGCCGAGAATACGCAGGCAGCGGCGAATCGTGCCCAGCACGTTCTCCGCGAGTCTCATGTCGTTCTGCTCGGGCTCGGAGGGGGCGGAAGCGCAAGCCTCCCGCAGCTTCTGGCGTGCGGCCTCCGTAAGCTCACCATCCTGGACTACGACGTCGTAGATGAGAGCAACCTCAACCGGCAGACTCTGTTCCGGACGAGTGATATCGGGCGGAAGAAGACCGACGTAAGCGCAGAGTATTGTCGAGCGTTCGCTCCGGACGTCGATGTCGAGGTGTTCGATCTGAAGGTCGCCTCGGTGGACGACATCGTTCGGGTCGCGCGGGGAGCCGACGTCATCATCTGCGCCATCGATGAGCCTCGGTTCATTGCCCAACGCCGTGCGAACGCCGCGGCGGTGCGACTCGGAATCCCCGTCGTCATCATGCTCACTCAGCACACCAGCGGCCGCTTCTTCTCGGTGGTTCCGCGAGAGTCCGGCTGCCTCGATTGCTTGCACATCTTCGACGAACTCAACACGGATGGCTTCCTGCGGCAGTTCCATGCACTGATGTCGCCGGCGAGAGACGCGGCGACCGCGGCGATTGCGCCGCACATTCAGAGGCTCACATCCTTCGGCGTGGACGAGGCGATGCGCCTGATCACCGGATACGCGGCCCCTTTGGGTCTCGGCCGACAGGTCGAGGTGAACTACATCTCAGGAGCGCTCCGCATCATCATGAACTGGGATCGACACCCGGGCTGCCCGACGTGCGGATCGGGCGACTCCCAGTTCGACTACATCTTCGATGCCGACCCGCTGTGAATCCGCCTCGGCTGGGTCTCTGGCGCGTCCGCGACTATCGGGCGTGGTTCGCCGGTGACACGCTCACCCAAGTCGGCCTGAGCATCGGGGCCTTCGCCTTCACTCTTCTCGGCTACTACGTCACATCCGACGCCTTTCTCGCAGGGCTGATCGGCACTGTCTCGGCCGTCGCGCGGGCGGTGTCGACCCTTCCTGGTGGCGTTCTCGCCGACAGGTTCGACGCCCGAAGGCTGATGATCTGGTCGGGCGCGTCCGCGTTCGCAATCTACGCAGGGCTGTCGGCGATGTACGTCACGGGCACGCTGACGGCAGCTGCGCTCATCGTGATCGCGGCAGGAGAGGGGCTCGTCGTGGGGCTCTTCTTCACGGTCACGGACGTCGCGCTCCCGCGCATCGTCGGGAAGCGATTCCTGGCCGAGGCATCCGCAGCCAACCAGTCTCGCGACGCAGCCATCCGGCTTGCGGCGGCACCGGTATCGGGGCTGCTCTTCGGTGTGCACCCTTCGTTGCCGCTGATCGTCTCGGCGGTCGCTCGGCTCGGAGAAGTCGGATCCGCCCTCGCGATACGCAAGGACCTCAGCCCCGAGGGCCTCGGTGACGAAGCGGGGGTGCGATCGCTCGCCGCAGGTCGTCGTTGGCTGGCGGTGTGGCGTCAACCGCGAACCCTCATCGGTCTGATCGTGCTGGTCAACTTCTGCCTGGGTGCCTGTGGAATGACCATCGTGCTCAGCCAGCAACAGACAGGCACCCCCGCGTGGCAGATCGGAACCATCCAGACCATGCAGGGCGCAGGCGTGCTCGCAGGTGGAGCCGTCGCGGGATGGATACTCCGCCGATACAGCGGGCGCGCGATCGTGCGCCTATCGATCTGCATGATCACTCTGGCGTTCACCGCTCTTCTCGTTACTCAGAGCGTTCCCGCTGTGGCGGTCATCGGCTTCGTCGCCTCGATGCCGTTGATACCTCTCAACGCCGTGCAGGGGTCGTACCTCGCGTTGATCATCCCCGACCAGATCCGCGGTCGCGTGCTGTCGCTTTCGTCCTTGCTCGGAGCGCTCGCCGGCGGTGCCGCGCCTCTGCTGGCCGGAGCGCTTCTGGAGTACGCCGGTTACTACCTTGCGGTCGGGGTGCCTCTCGCCATCCTCGCGGGGACGGCGGTGGCCGCTGCGCTCTCCAGGGCGGTCGGAGCTATTCCCCGGAGGAGCGAGTTCGACCAGGTCGAACCGCTTCCCCTGTCCGCGGGTGCCATCGCAGACGCGTGATGAGCACGCCGAGCAGGCACAGCGCGCCGCCCACGAACATGAGCGGGGTGGGCACCTCCCCGAGGATCAGCCAGGACAGCAGGATCGCGAGGGCCGGGACCACGTACGTCGTCGCGGAGGTCTTCCCCGCGGTGCTGCGCTGCAGCACGTACGCCCAGCTGGTGAAGGCGATCGCGGTGGGGAAGATACCGAGGTAGACCACCCATAGCGTTGCGTCGAGGGGCGCCGTCTGCACGTCGGCGATCAGGGCGCCGAGCCAGGGAAGCAGGGCGATCGTCCCGGCGGCCGCCCCGAGCCAGGTCAGCGTGGTGGCGTCGACCCCCGAGGTGAGCAGGTGTTTCTGCAGCAGGGTGCACCCCGCGTACATGACCGCGGCGAGAAGGGCCAGCAAAAGGCCCGTGAGGTCGGGGCCGGTGCTGCTGGTGGAGTTCATGCCGATGAGGACCACCCCGAGGAAGGCGATGGGAGCGCCGATCACGAGGGGTCGGGGGAATCCCTCCCGGAGGAAGAGACCGCTGAAGACGACGACCATGAGCGGCGCCAGGTTCACGACCATCGCGGCGGTCCCGGCGTCGAGGGTGCGTTCGGCGCTGTTGAGGGCCAGGTTGTAGATGCAGAACCATCCGACGCCCCACACGGCGATCAGCAGCCAGTGGCGGCGCTCCGGGAGCCTGATGCCGTGCCGCAGCGCGATGATCGTCAGCACGAGGGTGCCCACCGCCATGCGCAGCAGCGCCAAGGCCCCGGGGTCGTAGTGCGGCCCCGCGCCACGGATCCCGATGAAGGCCGAGGCCCAGAGTACGACGGTCACGCCGGCTGCGAGCAGCACGAGGGCGCCGCGCGATCGCGCCGGCGAGCCCTGTGGGTCGAGCCGCTCTGACGCTCTGATGTCCTGTCGCACCGTCCGATCCTGGCACCGGCCGCCGACATCGGCGATGCGGGGAAGCGACAGTCGTCGTCGCATTCCCGCCAGCGTCGCCGCGAGGCACTGCTAACGTCGAAGAGCAGCCACTGTCCGGGCGGGTCGAGCGTTCCGCTCCCACCGGGGAAGAACTGTCCTCCTCTCCCGGATACGGCTGCGCCCGATACATGACGGAAGAGTTTGAGGACGATACGTGACGAACAGTGAACGAGTAGCGATCATCGGCGCCGGCCCCTCGGGGATGGCGCAGCTGCGGGCCTTCGAGTCCGCAGCCCGTGCGGGGGCGGAGATCCCCGAACTGGTCTGCTTCGAGAAGCAGGCCGACTGGGGCGGCCAATGGAACTACACCTGGCGCACCGGGCTGGACGAGTACGGCGAGCCCGTGCACTCCAGCATGTACCGCAACCTGTGGTCGAACGGGCCGAAGGAGGCCCTGGAGTTCGCCGACTACACCTTCGACGAGCACTTCGGACGGCCGATCTCGTCGTACCCGCCGCGTCCGGTGCTGTGGGACTACATCGCGGGGCGTCTCGCGAAGACCCAGGTGCGCGACCTCATCCGCTTCGAGACGGCGGTGCGCTGGGTGGAGTTCGACGAGGAGCGTGAGGTGTTCCGTCTCACCAGCGAGCACCTGCCGACCGGGCGCACGACCACGGAGGAGTTCGACCGTGTCGTCGTGGCCAGCGGACACTTCTCCTTCCCGAACGTGCCGCATTTCGACGGCATCGAGACCTTCCCCGGATCCGTCGCCCACGCGCACGACTTCCGGGGCGCGGAAGCCCTCGCCGGGCGGGACGTGCTCGTGATCGGGTCGAGCTACTCGGCGGAGGACATCGGCAGCCAGGCCTTCAAGATGGGCGCCCGTTCGGTCACCGCGAGCTACCGGACCGCGCCGATGGGCTACGACTGGCCGGAGGGCTTCGAGGAGCGTCCGTGCGTCGAGCGCTTCGAGGGACGCACCGTGCACTTCGCCGACGGCACCTCGAAGGAGGTCGACGCGGTCATCCTCTGCACCGGCTACCTGCACAAGTACCCGTTCCTGCCCGCGGAGCTCGCCCTGTCCTCGCCGAACAACGTCTACCCCGACGGGCTGTACCGGGGCGTGCTCTGGCAGGGCAACCCGCGCCTGGCCTACCTCGGCGCGCAGGACCAGTGGTTCACGTTCAACATGTTCGACGCGCAGGCCTGGTTCGTGCGCGACGTCATCCTCGGCCGGATCGCCCTCCCCGACCAGGCCGAGCGTGCCGCGTCCATCGCCGCGTGGCGGAAGCGGTTCGCGGAGATCGACTCGGCGGCGACGGAGATCCGCTTCCAGGCCGACTACATCCGCGACCTGCTGGAGTGCACCGACTACCCGGCATTCGACCTCGATCGCGTCGTGGAGATCTTCCTCGCCTGGAAGCACGACAAGAAGGCCGACATCATGGGCTACCGCGACCGCGTGTACCCCTCGGTGATGACCGGGACGCTCGCCGCCGCGCACCACACGCCGTGGCTGGACGAGCTCGACGACTCGCTCGAGCGCTACCTCGAGGCCGACGCGCTCCTCGTCTGATCGCCGACCCACCCCGTTCCGGCCGTCCCACCCCTTTTCGCACGTTCGCAAGGGGGTGGGGCGCACGGAAAGGGGTGGGTCACGGTCTGGCCCGAGGCCGCCCGATCCCCACGACGAGCGCCGCGGTGGCGAGGATGATCGCGGCGATGAGGAGCACCCAGAGTGCGACACCGCCGTAGCCGCCGTTCAACGAGGGATCGAGGAAGGGGTACGGGTACCCACCACGGGTTCCCGGTCGCGGGTGCGGTCACGAGGTTCGCGCGGAGCAGGGTGTAGACGACCCACACGATCGGGAAGATCGCGGCGATCCCCACGGTGCCCCAGCCGAGGGCACGACGACGCGGCGCGAACAGCACGTCGGCGAGCAGGACGAGCGGGATGACGACGTGCAGCACCTCGTTGGACCAGGCGACCGTGGCCCCCTGCGGCAGCGCGATCCCGCGGAGCAGCGTGTTGTAGACGACGCCCGTGACGATCATGTAGGTGCTCGCGCACACGAGCAGCGTCGCCAGCCACGTCGGTTCGACTCTCGCGTCGCGGTGCGTCAGCCCCCAGACCCCGCCGACGGCCAGCACCACCGCTGCAAGCACGTTGGAGAGGATCGTGAAGAAGCTGAAGAAGTTCGCGAACACGGTGGGCAGATGCGCGCCCCACGCGGTGTCTGCGGTGAGGGCGATCTCCAGGGTGCGCACGAGCTGCGCGACGATCGCCGCCACCACGAGCGCCGCCGCCGCGAGTCGGATGTAAGGCCACCACCGCGTCATCGCCACCTCCGTCGCCACTGTAGCGGGATCGAAACCGTGCCTCCGCCCCGGGTGTGGGATCGAAACCGTGCCTCCGGCGACTCGGGGAGGAGCGTATTCCGTCCCGTATCGCGCTTCCCCGGCGGACAAGCTTCGGCAATGATGGTCGAGATGGCGTCACGAAGGCCACGGACCCCCCGGAGGTAGTCATGTCGTACGACATCGAAGTGTATGGAAGGCTCCGGCTCGCACCGTCCGAGGTACAGACCGGGACGGGTTCAGTCACAGCGAGCGAGATCGCTGGCGAGGCGCTCGTTCAGGCCTTCACTCATGATTCAGGGGAGTACTGCTTCATCGTCGACGGGCCGCACGACGTCGGCGGCGAAGACATGGACAGTGTTCCCACCGGCCTCCCCGACAACGTGCGCTTCCGGTACAGAGTCGTCGTCGAAGGTTCTGCGCAGCCGCATATCGGACACGCGCTGCGTTTCGCGGATGAGCTTGCCGGGGCGGTGGGAGGGGTCGTGCACGATCCACAGGTCGTCGTGGAGGAGACGTCCGACCCTCGATACGTGTCACGGAGGACCGGACCCAGCCGCGAGAAGTTCCTGCACGTCGAGTGGTTCCGGTGCTTCGACGAGGAAAGCCCTTCGCTTGCTCAGATGTATCTCGAGTCAGCGAAGGAGCATCTTCCGGCCGCACTGCCCACCGTGTTCGGGGTCAGCGAGCCACTACGAGGAAAGCTCGCCGAGGACGGGGTGGAAGGGGCCGACCGCATCTACCGCGAAGATAGTCACCAAAGCAGACTGGTCCTCCGGGGGCGAAAGCCCCTCATCTCGGGATTCATGGATTCGTGGTCCGATCAGTTCGTCGCTGAACACCAGTCCGCACACCTACTCTTCGACGCGGCGGCGCTCTCCAAGCCTCGATTCGTCAGCGCCTTCGAGAGCTTCTTCGTCGATTTCGCACAGCGTTCGAGCAGCTTCTTCTCGTACGCCGAGGTCACGCAGTCCCGCTTCTCACCGACGATGGCGCTGCCGCAATGGGGTGAGTGGCCGGGGCTGCCGCAGAGCCCTCCGTGGCTGAGCTGGTTCTCCACGGAGTACGCCGACCTCGTCCGCCCGCATCTGACCGCGGGTGCGCATCGCGAGCTGAGCGGCGGCATGCTCTATCGCTCGAACATGCCCGCGACGAGCGTCAGCGCTTCATGGACGGAGCCGGGGGCCTGGGTCCCCTCCGAGTTCGTTCCTGTTCAGGCGGATCCTGACAATCACCGCAAATCGACGGCTCGCGCGAGCGAGATGCCCATCGCGCTCCTGTCATCGGACTACTTCGTCAAGGTCCGGTGACTGTGGACCCCGATCGGTGGCGACTATCAGACGATCTCGATCGATTTCGAGCTCGACCACTTGGTGGAGTCGGACGCGTTAGGCGCAGTCGCGGGGTTCCTCCTGGATGTGGCACGTCGCGTCGGCAGCTTCTTCGCCTTCGCCGAGCTCAACGACACTCGGTTCGCGACGGCGCGTCCGCGCGGTTTCGACGGAGCGTGGGGAGGGCTGCCGGTGGACCCTCAGTGGGCCACCTGGTACGACGCGGAGTACTCCACGCTGGTCCGGCCTCGTCTCCGAGGTGGCGAGATCCAGGAGTTCCCGGAGGGGCTCATGCACCGATGGTCCACCACACCGGCAAGGGCAGACGCGATACGCCGGGGGCTCAGCACCACATGGCCGCCACCCGATCTCGTGGGCTCGGTCCACACCACACCAGGCGGTCCCCGTGGGATCGCACAGGCGAAGGTCGTGCCGGAATCGCTACGAGTCCCTTCCTCGTGAACGGGGGCCGGTCCTCGGTGAGCCTTCGTCGACGAATGTGCGCCGCCGCCCGGTGCGGGATCGAAACCGTGCCTCCAGGGCCCCGGGCCGGTGTGTATTCCGTCCCGTATCGCGCTTCCGAGGGCTGTCGGAGGCCTGCCGATAGGATGGGAGAGCCCGATCGGGCCAGCTCATCCGCCGGTGGAATCCCGGCGAGAGGCATCATCCAGGGGGTTACCCATGCCAGGAATCGTGATCGTCGGCGTGCAGTGGGGCGACGAAGGAAAGGGCAAGGCCACCGATCTGCTCGGTGAGCGCACCGACTGGGTGGTGAAGTTCAACGGCGGCAACAACGCCGGGCACACCGTCGTCGTGGGCGACGAGAAGTACGCCCTGCACCTCCTGCCCTCCGGCATCCTGTCGCCCGGCGTGAACCCGGTCATCGGCAACGGCGTGGTCATCGACCTCGAGGTGCTCTTCTCCGAGCTGGAGGCCCTGTCCGCCCGCGGCATCGACGTCTCGCGGCTCAAGGTCAGCGCCAATGCGCACATCATCACCCAGTACCACCGCACGCTCGACAAGGTCACGGAGCGCTTCCTCGGCAAGCGCAACATCGGCACTACGGGCCGCGGCATCGGCCCGGCCTACGCCGACAAGATCAACCGCGTCGGCATCCGCGTTCAGGACCTCTTCGACGAGAACATCCTGCGCCAGAAGGTCGAGGGCGCCCTCGACCAGAAGAACCACCTCCTGGTGAAGGTCTTCAACCGCCGCGCCGTCACTTGCGACGAGATCGTCGACGACCTGCTCTCCTACGCCGAGCGTCTGCGTCCGATGGTCGCCGACACCGGCTACCTCATCGACCAGGCACTGAGCCGCGGCGAGGTCGTCGTGTTCGAGGGTGGCCAGGCCACGATGCTCGACATCGACCACGGCACCTACCCGTTCGTCACGTCGTCCTCGGCCACGGCCGGCGGCGCCTCGACCGGGTCCGGCGTCGGCCCCGGCGCACTCGACCGCATCGTCGGCATCGTCAAGGCCTACACGACCCGCGTCGGCTCCGGCCCGTTCCCGACCGAGCTGTTCGACGAGCAGGGCGACTGGCTGCGCAAGCAGGGCTTCGAGTTCGGCACCACGACCGGGCGCCCGCGCCGCGTCGGCTGGTACGACGCACCCATCACCCGCTACGCCACGCGCATCAACGGCATCACCGACCTCGTGCTGACCAAGCTCGACATCCTCACCGGGCTCGAGAAGATCCCGGTGTGCGTGGCCTACGACGTCGACGGGGAGCGCTTCGACGAGGTGCCGGTGAACCAGACCGACTTCCACCACGCGAAGCCGATCCTGGAGTACTTCCCCGGGTGGAGCGAGGACATCTCGACCGCGCGCACCTTCGAGGATCTTCCGCAGACGGCGCAGGACTACGTGCTCGCGCTGGAGGAGATGAGCAACACCCGTATCTCGGTGATCGGCGTCGGCCCGGAGCGCGATCAGGTGATCGTGCGCCACGACCTGCTCGACTGATCGGCATGACACGGTTCTGGCTCGGGGGCTACGGCCCGGCGATGGAAGGCTCCGCCGAGGGGATCGGCGTGCTGGCCGGTGACGAGGGCCGTGAGGCCACGACGCTCGCCTACCGCGGACCCGTGACGCAGACGCCGTCGCCGTCGTGGTTGGCGGCGCATCCGTCCCTCGACGTCGTGTACGCGGCGCTGGAGGGCGTTGCCGCGGTGCAGGCGTTCGTGCGCACGGGCGAGATGGCGCTGTCCCCGCTGGGCGATCCGGTGCCGACGGGGGACGGCGTCTGCCATCTCGCGGTGTCGCCGAACGGCCAGACGCTCGTCGCCAGCTGTTACGGCGACGGGCGGGTCGTCCGCTTCGGGCTCGCCGCCGATGGCCAGCTTGTCGCGGCGAAGGAGGATGCAGCCGCGGCCCTGCGTGCCGCCCTGTTCGGCGACGGCGATCCGGACGCGGCTCCCGTCACTCCCGCCGGCGATGGCATCGCCGCGGTCGATCCGTACGGCGCCGCGGACCGCGCATCCCACGCGCACGCCGCCGCCTTCCTCCCGGACGGCCGCGTGGTGACGACCGATCTCGGGTTCGATCTCGTCCGGTTCTGGCGCCTGCAGGGTGGTGGGCTCGCCCTCGATCAGGAGGTCGTGCTCCCGCGCGGCACCGGCCCGCGGCACATGGTCGTGCATCCGAGTGGCCACCTGCACATCGTGACGGAGTACTCGTGCGAGGTCTTCACGCTCGTAGCGGCCGCCGACGGTACCTGGAGCGTCGTCTCCTCGGCTCCGGCGAGCCCCATCGCACAGGTCGGCGTGGACTTCCCCGCCGAGCTCGCCCGCACCAAGGACGGTCAGTTCCTCTACACCGCTCTGCGCGGCAGCAACACCATCGCGGCGCTGCGGGTGCGTGGCAGCGGCGAGGCTCTGGAGCCGGTCGCGCTCGCCGATTCCGGTGTCGACTGGCCGCGGCATCACCTCGTCTACCAGGGCAAGCTCCTCGTCGCCGGGCAACGTTCCGACACCGTGACGCTGCTCGACCTCGATGACCGCACGGGAGCCCCGCTCGGAGTTCGGCACGAGGCGCAGGCTCCCGCACCGACGAGCATCCTCCCGCTCCGCTGAGCCTGTGCGGGGCTCCGCGTACCCCGGGCTTGACCTCAACCATTCTTGAGGTTCTAGCGTCGTCCTCATGACGACCGAGACCGGGCGCGCTGCGCCGTCCACGCCCACCCCGCCCCGCATCCTCGGTGGCGAGTACGTCTGGATCACGATCGGCGCGTGCGCCCTCGTGTTCCTCGGCGCCTTCGAATCACTGGCGGTCACCACGGTGATGCCCGCGGTCAGCGCTGACCTCGACGGAGAGCGGCTGTACGCGCTCGCCTTCGCCGGGCCGCTCGCGACGAGCGTGATCGGCATGGTCGTGGCCGGAAACTGGTCGGACCGGCGGGGTCCCGTGGTGCCGTTGTATGCGTCCGTCGTCCTGTTCACGGTAGGGCTGCTCGTCGCGGGGCTCGCGTCGAGCATGGAGATGCTCGTCGCCGGGCGCTTCGCCCAGGGGCTCGGCAACGGCGGGCTCATGGTGGCGCTCTACGTCGTTGTCGCCCGGGTGTATCCGACGTCGCTGCACCCGGCGATCTTCGCGGGGTTCGCCGCCGCGTGGGTCATCCCCTCCCTCATCGGTCCGACGATCGCAGGAGCGGTCACGGAGGTGTGGAGCTGGCACTGGGTCTTCCTCGGGGTCGTGGTCCTCGTCGTGCTGGCACTGCTGATGGTCGTCCCGGCTCTCCGGGGACTCGCCCGCAGCGGGGACGCGAACACGCCCTGGGCGCTCGGACGGCTGGGATGGTCGGTGCTCGCCGCCGTCGCGGTGCTCGCCCTCGACCTCGTGGGAGAGGTCCCGGTCGCCGGTCCATTCCTGTCGGCGGTGGCGCTGGTGGTCGCGGTCGCGGCGGTGCGCCCACTCGTTCCTCGGGGCACCCTCGTCGCCCGTCGCGGGCTGCCGTCGGTGATCCTGGTCCGCGGTCTGGGGGCGGCGGCGTTCTTCGGGGCGCAGATCTACCTGCCGTACCTGCTCACGGATCGATACCTGCTGTCGCCGACCCTCGCCGGGCTCGCGCTGACCGGGGGTGCGCTCGCCTGGTCGGCGGCGGCGACCGTCCAAGGGCGGATGGGCGAGCGCCTGTCGAGCGTGACGGCCGTGCGGGTGGGGACGATCCTCGTGGTCGTCGGGATCGCGCTCGTCCTGGTGATCACCGTGATGCAGGCGCCCGCGCTGCTCGCCGCGTTCGCCTGGATCGTCGCCGGCGCCGGGATGGGGTTGATGAGCCCGCGCACGAGCGCTCTCGTCCTGGCGATGTCGTCCCCCGCGGAACAGGGGTTCAACAGTGGCGCCATGACCGTGGCCGACTCGTTCGGCAGTGCGCTCGCCCTCGCCGTCACGGGCTCGCTCTTCGTCGCCCTCGGGGCTGCGGCAGGGGCGGATCCCTTCGTCGGGGTGTTCGCCCTCGCCGCCGTGGTCGGGGCGGGAGCGGCCGTCCTCGCTCCGCGGACGAGGGGTGTCGACCCGGCCGCCGCGGGGTGATTTGCGCCCCGCGTGGCCCGCCCTCTAGCTGATGAACGGTGTTCAGGTGAACACCGTTCAGGAAGGATGGATCGATGACCCCCACGACCCGCGACACCTCGGCGACCCTCGGCCGCGTCGCCGTCTTCGCCGCGCTCATCATCGTGCTCGGCACGGTCGTCGTCCCGCTGCCCGGCGGGGTGCCCATCACCGGACAGACGCTCGCCGTCATGCTGGCGGGTCTCGTCCTCGGACCGCGTGTCGCGCCGTGGTCGGTCGCACTCGTCCTCGTGCTCGCGGCGATCGGTCTCCCGGTGCTCGCGGGCGGGCGTGGCGGACTCGGGGTCTTCGTCGGCCCCACGGCGGGATATCTGCTCGGGTGGGTCGCCGGTGTCGTCGTCATCGGACTCCTGATGCGCACCGGCCGCCCGACCTGGTGGCGCGCCGCGATCGCGGCGTTCGTCGGCGGCGTCCTCGTCGTCTACGCCTTCGGCATCCCCGTGCAGGCCCTCGTCACCGGCGTCCCGCTCGACCTCACGGCCCTCTCGACCCTGGCCTTCCTTCCCGGCGACCTCATCAAGGTGACCGCGGCCACCCTCATCGTCGTGGCCCTCCGTCGCGCCTATCCCCGGGCCTTCGCCGACACCCGCCGCGTCCCCTCCGTCGTCGCCTGACTCTCGGGCCGTCCTTTCCGGTACCGTCGACTCCGTCCGTCCCGTCGACTCCGTCCGGTTCCGTCGACTCCGTCCGTTCCGTCGACTCCGTCCGTCCTGTTCCAGATGCACGACCGTGGCACGTCTGCCGGCGGATCGCCCCGTCCGGCCTGTGCGACCGTCCCCACGTCGTGCATCCGGAACCTCGGACCCGGCTCGCCGACCCGGGTCCGGTCCCGCAGCCCGCCGGGACGAGTCCCTGGTTCCTGGTCCGGATGCACGACCAGGTCGCGTCTGCCGGCGGATCGGTCCCGTCCGAGTCGCGCAGCCGCACTCGGGTCGTGCACCCGGAACGTCGTCGGAAGGAACGTCGTGCATCCGGGACGGGGACCCCCCGGGGAAGACGGGCATATCGGCCGACGGGAACAACTCACCCGTGACTCGACGTTCCTCATGAGCGAGACTGGGCCACGGACCGATGCGGCCACGAGAGGGGCGAGCATGACTGCTGCCGAGAAGATCGACGAATACGACCTCATCGTGCTGGGCGGTGGTCCGGTCGGGGAGAACGTGGCGGACCGTGCCGTGCAGGGCGGTCTCAGTGCGATCATCGTGGAGAGCGAGCTCGTCGGCGGGGAGTGCTCGTACTGGGCCTGCATGCCGTCGAAGGCCCTGCTCCGTTCGGCCCAGGCGCTCCGTGCCGCGCAGCACGTCGCCGGCGCCGCGCAGGCCGTCACCGGCACCCTCGACGTGCGGGCGGTGTTCGAGCGCCGCGACTCCTTCACGAGCAACTGGTCCGACGACGGACAGGTGAAGTGGCTCGAGTCCGCCCACATCGACCTCGCCCGAGGCCACGGCCGGCTGACCGGGGAGCGCGAGGTGACCGTGACCGACCAGGACGGCGGCACCCGCGTGCTGCGCGCCCGTCACGCGGTCGCCATCAGCACCGGCTCGGACGCGGTCATCCCGCCGATCGAGGGTCTGCGAGAGGCTTCGCCGTGGACGAGTCGCGAGGCGACCAGTGCCGAGGAGCTGCCCGAGAGCCTCGCCGTGATCGGCGGCGGCGTGGTCGCGGTCGAGATGGCCACCGCGTACGCCGCGCTGGGCTCGTCGGTGACGCTCCTCGCGCGCAGCGGGCTGCTGGGCGGGATGGAGCCCTTCGCCGGGGAGCGGGTGGGCGACGGCCTGCGTGAGCTCGGCGTCGACGTCCGCACCGACACCGGCACGACCGCAGTGCACCGCGACGGCGACCGGGTGACGATCACGCTCGACGGCGGGGAGACCGTGACCGCCGCCGAGGTGCTCGTGGCGACCGGACGCTCTCCGCGCAGCGCCGACATCGGCCTCGACGTTGTCGGACTCGAACCGGGCCGCTGGATCGAGACCGACGACACCCTCCGCGTCCCCGGACACGACTGGCTCTACGCCGTGGGCGACGTCAACGGCCGTGTGCTGCTGACCCACCAGGGCAAGTACCAGGCGCGCGCGGCGGGCGACGTCATCGCCGCCCGCGCGAAGGGCGACGCCGTCGACGACGCCCCCTGGGGGCGTCACGCCGCCACGGCCGATCACGCCGCGGTGCCCCAGGTCACCTTCTCGATCCCGGAGGTCGGATCGGTCGGACTCACCGAGGCGGCGGCCCGCGAGGCCGGCACCGCCGTCCGGGCCGTCGACTACGACCTCGGCTGGGTGGCGGGCGCGAGCCTGTACGAGGACGGCTTCGCCGGGCAGGCGCGCCTGGTCGTCGACACCGACCGCGACGTCGTGATCGGGGCGACCTTCGTCGGCCCGGAGGTCGCCGAGCTCGTCCACGCCGCGACCATCGCGATCGTCGGGGAGGTCCCGATCGCCCGACTCTGGCACGCGGTGCCCTCCTACCCCACGATCAGCGAGATCTGGCTGCGGCTGCTGGAGGGCTACGGCCGCGACTCGGCCTGATCCGGGCAATCCGATTCCGGACGCGTGACGAACAGAACGCGCAATATGTCCCAGATTGACGACCCCGCGCGCAACCCGGTGCCGGATGTCGCACCCGTCTTATACGCTCGAACCCACATCCGAGGAGGCAGGACCATGAAGGCTGTACTCGCAGGAAACGTCATCGCCGAGGCCGACCAGGACGACCTCATCCGCATCGAGGGGAACTGGTACTTCCCGCCGGCATCCGTGGCGCCGGACGCCCTCGTCGAGAGCCCCACTCCGTACACGTGTCCGTGGAAGGGCGAGTGCCAGTACTACTCCGTCCAGGTCGGCGGAGAGCTGCACAAGGATCTCGCGTGGTCATACCCGCATCCGTACCCGTCGGCGTTCGACCGGGTCGGCAAGGACTTCTCCGGCTACGTCGCCTTCGCCCCTGGCGTCGAGGTCTCGGCCTAGTCCCGCACGACGCACGACCGCACGTCCGAACGACCGTCGGAGAGACACCCTCATGATCGAGTTCCGCAACGTCACGAAGCGCTTCCCCGACGGGACGCTCGCCGTGGACGACTTCAGCCTCGTGCTGCCCTCCCGCAAGACCACCGTGTTCGTCGGATCCTCCGGCTGCGGGAAGACCACCCTGCTGCGGATGATCAACCGCATGGTCGAGCCGACGTCGGGGGAGGTCGAGATCGACGGGGAGAGCGTGCTCTCGGGCGACCCGGTCGCCCTGCGCCGGCGCATCGGCTATGTGATGCAGAACTCCGGGCTCATGCCGCACTTCACCGTCATCGACAACGTGGCCACCGTGCTGCGGCTGAACGGGGTGAAGCGCACACAGGCGCATGAGCGTGCTCGCGAGCTGCTCACGACCGTCGGCCTCGACCAGGCGCTCGCCGAGAGGTACCCGAGCCAGTTGTCAGGCGGTCAGCAGCAGCGCGTCGGGGTGGCCCGCGGGCTCGCCGCCGATCCGAACATCCTCCTCATGGACGAGCCGTTCGGAGCGGTCGACCCCATCGTGCGCGCCGACCTCCAGCAGGAGACCCTGCGGCTGCAGCACGAGCTCGACAAGACGGTCGTGTTCGTCACGCACGACATCGACGAGGCGTTCCTCCTCGGCGACCAGGTCGTCATCCTCGACAAGGGCGCCCGGATCGTGCAGGTCGGCAGCCCGAGCGAGATCATCGAGAACCCGGCCGACGACTTCGTCTCCTCGTTCATCGGAGCCGACCGCGGCCGTCGCGCGCTGCACCTCAAGCAGACCCCGCGCGGGACCGTGGTCGTCGACTCCGAGGGCCGCACGCAGGGAGCGATCGTCGATGCGCCGGAGGGCGTGGTCGACGGAGCAGATGCGATGAAGGCGGCCCCGTGAACTGGGTCGGCGACAACCTCGGGCTGATCCTCGAGCTCACTGGCGTTCATCTGCAGCAGAGCGCGATCGCCATCGTGCTCGGGTTCGTGCTGGCGCTCCCACTGGGGTGGGTGGCCTGGCGATATCAACTCGTGAAGGGTCCGGTCATCGTCCTGACCGGACTGCTGTACACGATCCCGTCCCTCGCCCTCCTGATCTTGCTGCCGTCTGTGGCGGGCTACCCGGCGCGCAGCCCGGCCAACCTCGTCATCGGTCTCACCATCTACGCGATCGCGATCCTCGTGCGCGCGGTGTCCGACGGCCTGGACTCGGTCGACCCCGCGATCCGGCAGTCCGCGGTCGCGATGGGCTACGGCGGGTTCCGCCGCTTCTGGACGGTCGACTTCCCGCTCGCCGGGCCGGTCATCCTCGCGGGCCTCCGCGTGGCGGCGGTGAGCACCATCTCGCTCGCGACGGTCGGCATCCTCGTCGGCGTCACGAACCTCGGCTACCTGTTCACGAACGGCCTCCAGCGCCGCATCCTCGCCGAGGTCTTCACCGGCATCGTCGCCGTCGTCGTCATCGCTCTGGTCATCGACCTCCTGCTCGTGCTCCTCGGGCGTGCCCTCATGCCGTGGACGCGGGCGGCGGCCACCCCCGCCGCCGCGCGTCGGACGATCACGTTGAGGACGGCCGCATGAACGTGTTCACCGAGGCCTTCGCCTGGCTGTTCTCCCCCGACCGCTGGGTCGGGACGTACTCCCTCCCCGTCCTGTTCGGCCAGCATGTCTTCTACACGGTGGTCTCCGTGCTGATCGCCGCGGTGATCGCCGTACCGCTCGGCTGGCTCATCGGGCACACCGGGAAGGGGCGGGAGACCGCGGTCGCCGTCTCCGGAGCGGCCCGCGCCATCCCGTCCTTCGGACTCATGGTCCTCCTGGTGCTTCTGCTGGGCGTGCTGCGCACGCCGCTGGCGGCGATCATCACCTTCGTCGTCCTGGCGATCCCGTCCCTGCTGGCCGGCGCCTACACGGGCCTGGAGGCAGTCGATCGCCGAACCATCGATGCGGCGCGGGCGATGGGGATGACCGGCTGGCAGGTGTTCTGGAAGGTCGAGGTGCCGCTCGGCATGCCGCTGCTCGTCGGCGGCCTCCGTTCGGCGCTGCTGCAGGTCATCGCCACGGTGACGATCGCGGCCTACGTGAACCTCGGCGGCCTCGGCTGGCCGATCATCCAGGGCATCCCGCTCCGCCGTTTCGACCAGGTGCTCGGCGGCGCGATCCTCGTCGCGGTGCTCGCGCTCCTCGTCGACCTCCTGCTCGCGCTCGCCCAGCACGCCGCGGTGCCCCGCGGTGTGCGCACCCGTCCGCAACGCCGCCGCGCTCGGGCGACCGCCCCCGCGGCCGCACCCGCCTGACCCACAGCATCGTCCCCCAGAGAAGAGGAAGTCCATGTTCACCGCACGAAAGTCCCGCCTCGCCCTTGCCGGCGGCGTCGCGCTCGCCGCCGCCCTCGCCCTCTCCGGCTGCGCCAACAGCAACCCCCTGGACGCGCCCACCGACGACTCCGGCGACGGTGGGGGCAGCGACACCATCGTCATCGGCTCGCAGGCCTACTACTCGAACGAGATCATCGCCGAGATCTACGCGCAGGCGCTCGAGGCCGCCGACTTCGACGTCGACCGTCAGTTCAGCATCGGCCAGCGCGACGCCTATATGCCGGACGTCGAGTCCGGGGCGATCGACCTGTTCCCGGAGTACACGGGCAACCTGCTCGAGTACCTGGACAAGGATGCGACCGCCACGAGCCCGGACGACGTCTACGCCGCGCTGAAGGACGCGCTCCCGGACGGCCTCACCGCGCTCGACTACGCCGAGGCGTCCGACCAGGACACCTACACGGTGCTCAAGAGCTTCGCCGAGGAGAACGACCTCACCTCGATCGCCGACCTCGCGGACGTGACCACCCCGGTCACGATCGGTGCGGCGCCCGAGTTCGAGCAGCGCCCGTACGGTCCGGCTGCGGCCAAGGAGGTCTACGGCGTCGACCTGGCGTTCTCGGCCACCGGTCCCACGACGCTGGAGTCGCTGCTCGCCGGAGAGATCCAGGTGGCGGACATCTACTCCGCCGACCCCGCATTCCAGACCGAGGACATCGTGGCGCTGGAGGACCCGGAGAACATCATCCTGGCCTCCAACGTCGTGCCGATCGCGTCCAGCGACGTGGCCGACGAGATCGCCGACGTCATCAACGGCATCAGCGCCAAGCTGACCGCCGAGGAGCTCGTCGCCCTCAACGTGCAGAGCACGGTCGACCAGAAGTCGGCGGAGGACATCGCGAAGCAGTGGCTCACGGACAACGACCTCATCTGAGTCGTCTTCCCGCGAAGCGCCCGGCCCTCAGGGTCCGGGCGCTTCGTCGTTCTCGCCCGCCCGCGTGCACAACTCCGGAGATGTCGCCCGACACGCCGCGGAGTACTCCCGGCTGACGGTGTGTCGTCCCGAATCTCCGGAGTTGTGCACGGGGCGGGGTCAGGTGCGAGAGTCCTGCTTCGGCACGACCACCTGCTTGACGATGATGAGGATCGAGGCGGTGACGGGCACGGCCACCAGGGCGCCGAGCAGGCCGAGGAGCGTGCCGCCGGCGAGAGCGCCGATGACGACGAGCGAGCCCGGCACCGCGACGGCCTTGTTCATGACCCGCGGCGTGAGCACATACGCCTCGATCTGCATGTAGACGAGGTAGATCGCGGCGAAGATCAGGGCGGCGATCGGGTTCGTGAACAGCGCGAGGATGGTGCCGATCATCCAGAACAGCACCGAGCCGACCAGCGGGATGAGCGTGACGCAGAAGGCGATGGCGGCCATGAGCGGCGGGAACGGCAGACCGAGGACCGTGTAGAGGATGAGGGCGAGGGTCGCGTTGCAGAAGGCGAGGACCACCATCCCCATCACGTAACCACCCACGGAGTCGGTGATCTGCTGGGAGATGTCGTCCGCGCGGCCGCGGTCGCGGGCCGGGACGAGGCGCAGCAGCCCCTGGCGCATGGCCGGGAGCGTCGCGACGAAGTACAGGGTCAGTACGAGCACGACGATCGCGCCCGAGATGCCGCTCGCGATGGACGCACCGACCTGCAGCGCGCCTCCGCCGATCGTCGCGAGGTTGCCGAAGTCCGACAGGAACTTCTCCACCTCCGATACGAGGTCCTGGAACTGGTCGCCGAACTGGTCGTTGAGGGTGGCGTAGATGTCGGACTTCGTGAAGTCCCGGATCATGCCGGGGACCGACTTCACGAAGCCCGCGATCTGCTCGACGACGATGGGAACGATCATCCAGAGGACGAGGCCGACGACGACGATGAGGGCGAGGATCGTCACCACGACGGAGAGCGCGCGGGACAGCCCGCGGCGTTCCAGGAAGCGGACGGCCGGGTCGAGGCCGAGCGCGGCGAACAGCGCGAGCGCGATGTAGATGAGCACGGTGGAGAGGTTGTAGAGCGCGCTGCCGATCACGAGCGCCCCGAGGCCGCCGAGCGTCACGAGGAACCCGAAGACGAACGGCCGATCGATCCGCGTCCAGAACGAGCGGCTCGGCGTGGTCGGCTCGATCACCACGGGCCGGGGCGGGCTGGGCGCCATCGGCGTGTTTCCCGGCGCCTCCACCGCGGCGCCGACGAGCGCGGCATCGACGGAGGAGGGGGCGGATTCCGGGGCGCGGCTGCCCTGGTCATCCTGCGGAGCGGAGGCCGGCGACTGGTCGTTGCTCATGAGCACACGATAGCGGTGCCCCTCGTCGGGGGCAGGGTGATCTGCGGCTCTAGAGTAGGGGCATGACTGCCGCTGAGGATCCGAAGGCCGAACTGCTCCGGCTGCGTGCGAGCATCGACAACATCGACGCGGCCCTGATCTTCCTGCTCGCGGAGCGGTTCCGCGCCACACAGCAGGTGGGACACCTGAAGGCCGAGCACGCGATGCCGCCGTCCGACCCGAACCGCGAGGAGCAGCAGGTCGCCCGGCTCCGGGCGCTCGCCGAAGACGCCCACCTCGACCCGGAGTTCGCGGAGAAGTGGTTCAACTTCGTCGTCGCCGAGGTCATCCGGCACCACACCGAGGCCGCCGAGGGACGCTGACTCCGCTCGTCAGGCCCCGCGCGCCGCGAGCAGCCGATCGCGCACCTCGCGCCGCGGCACCTTGCCGATGAGCGACCGCGGGAGGTCGTCGACGGCGGTGATGCGCCGCGGCACCTTGTAGGCGGTCAGCCGCGTACGGCAGAAGTCGCGGAGCCCCTCCATGTCCTCGGCGGCGCCCTCACGGAGCACCACGGCCGCCGCGACCTCTTCGCCGCCGCTCGACCGGGGCAGCCCGACGACGGCCGCCGCCACGACGTCCGGGTGGGCTTCGAGCGCGTTCTCCACCTCGCTGGGCGCGACGTTGAAGCCGCCGGTGATGATGAGCTCCTTCCGGCGGTCGACGATGGTGACGAATCCGTCCGGTGAGACCTCCGCGATGTCGCCGGTACGGAGCCAGCCGTCCGGCAACAGGGCCTCGGCCGTCTCCCCCGGCCGACCCCAGTAGCCCTGGAAAACCTGCGGTCCGCGCAGCAGCAGCTCGCCGGGCTCGCCCGTGGGCACGTCGACGTCGGGGTCGTCGGGATCGACGACGCGGATCTCGGTGCTCGGGAACGGCACTCCCACCGTGCCGGGCCGCCGGGTCGGACCCATCGGGTTGCCGAGCGCGACGGGGGAGGCCTCGGTCATCCCATAGCCTTCGACGAGCAGCCCTCCGGTCGCCTCCTCCCAGCGCCGCACGGTCTCGACGGGGAGGCTCATGGCCCCGGAGATCGCGAACCGGACGCTCGAGAGGTCGACGGTGCCGCGTCCCGCCGCCCGCGCCAGCTGATCGTAGATCGGCGGGACGGCGGGGAGGAAGGTCGGCGGGCTCGTGCGGGCGGCGTCGGTCACGAGGCCCAGGTCGAACGTCGGGAACAGCACGACCTTGGCCCCGATGCTCAGGGCGAACGTGAGACACAGGGTGAGGCCGTACGCGTGGAAGAGCGGAAGCACGGCGTAGAAGGTCTCCTCGCCGTCGCGGAGCCCGGGCACCCAGGCCCGCCCCTGCATCGCGTTGGCCCGCAGGTTCGCATGGGTGAGGATGGCCCCCTTGGGAATCCCTGTCGTGCCGCTCGTGTACTGCAGGACGGCGGTGTCGCCGAGCGACGGCGCGGGCGTCCGTCGGGGAAGCCGCCGGTGGGACACGAGCTTCTTCCACGGCGTCAGGTGCCGCGCGCGCGGCGTGCCGGTCAGCTTCGCCCGGGACGCCCGGGCCTTCGGGACCGGGAGTCGCAGCAGGAGGCGCTTCGACAGGGGCATCGCCGCCGTGAGGTCGACGCTCACGATGTGGTCGACCCGGAGATCGTCCGGGAATCCCGCCACGGTGTCGGCGACCTTGTCCCACACGATCGCGACCCGGGCCCCGTGGTCCTCGAACTGGTGGCGCAGCTCTCGCGCCGTGTAGAGCGGGTTGTGCTCGACGACGATCGCGCCGAGACGCAGGACCGCGTAGAAGGCGACGACATGCTGCGGGCAGTTCGGCAGCACCAGCGCCACCCGGTCGCCCTTCGTGACCCCGAGGTGGCGGAGTCCTTCCGCAGCGCGGTCGATCTGCTCACCGAGGTCCCGGTAGCTCGTGACGGCGCCGAAGAACTCGAGGGCGGGCCGCCGCGCGTACTGCCGGATGCCGGCGGCCAGCATCTCCGGCAGCGTCTGCGTCGGCTCCTCGATGTCGGCCGGCACGCCCTCGGCATAGGAGCGGAGCCAGGGACGGGAGGACAGCGGCGCGTCGGTCATACCCTCATCCTCCGACACGGACCTGTGCTCCGCCTCCCCCTTGCGCTCACCGCCGTTCGGCGGCAGTCACCCGTCCGCGAGCATGCCCATGACGATCGCGTCGACCCATTCGCCGTCCCAGCGCAGCGCCTCCCGGCGCCGGCCTTCGACGACGAACCCGGCCTTCTCGTAGGCGCGCTGTGCCCGCGGGTTGAACGCGTACACCTCGAGCTCCACACGATGCAGCCCCACCGCGTCGAAGGCGTGACGGAGCACCGCGCGCGTGGCCTCCGTCCCGTATCCGGCGCCGAACCACCGCGGGCCGGCGAGGGCGATGCGGAAACCGGCCGAGCCGTTGTCCTCGTCCAGGTCGCTGAGGACCACCTCGCCGATGTGCGCGCCGTCGTCGCGACGGAGGATCGCCCAATCCGCCCGGTCGTCCCGGTCGGCGAGCGACCGGAGCCAGGTCTCGACGCCCTCGCGGGTGAAGCGCGCGTGGGTGCCGGTCAGCCGCAGCACCTCGGGCTCCTGCAGGGCCGCCCAGGTGCCGTCGAGATGCTCCGGTCCGAGCGGCACGAGGTCCAGCCGCTCGGTGGTCAGGGTGGGGACGGGAGTGAGGGAGAGCGCCATCAGACGGGGAGCACCCGCCCCGAGACGATGCCCTCGACCGCGCGCACGTACGCTTGGCCGACCTCGTCGTCGGTGACAGGGCGGTGGCCGGGGAAGGCCGAGAAGTACCCGGGGGAGTTCGCCAGCACGTCGGGGGAGACCGCATTGATGCGGATCCCCCGCGGGGCCTCGGCCGCCGCCGTGATCACGAACGACTCCAGGGCGCCGTTGGCCATCGCCGCCGCCGCTCCCGTCGCGATCGGCTCCCGCGCGAGCACGCCGCTGGTGAGGGTGAGGGAGCCGCCGTCGGTCACGTGGTCGAGGGCGACCCGCACGACGTCGAGCTGCGCGAGGGTCTTCCCGGTGAAGGCGGCGAGATAGTCGTCGCGGTCGAGATCGGTGAGCGGCTTGAAGGGCACGGAGCCCACGGCGACCACGACGGCGTCGACCGGGCCGACCCGCTCGAAGAGGCTGCGGATGGAGGCGGGGTCGGTCACGTCCACGTTCTGCTCGCCGGAGCGGGACGCCCGCACGACCTCGTGTCCCCGCACGTCGAGGGTGGCGGCGACCACCCCGCCGATGCTGCCGGTCGCGCCGATCACGAGTACCTTCATGCGGGTTCCCTCCCAGGACGGATCGAGACGACGGACGGCCGCCTCGCGGGATCGAGTCTCCCATCCCTTCCGGGCGGGAGGGGACGGATGACGGGCGCGTCCGTCAGCGCGGGCTGAACTCGGCGGCCACCACGCGGGTCGCCGCGCCGAGCAGGACGGCATCGTCGACCGCGCTCGGCACCACGGTGGGCCCGAGAGAGGGGTGCGAGGCGGCTCGGACCGCGGTGGCCGTCGCGTCGACCAGTGCGGCTCCGACGATCTCGTCGGGACCGCTCAGCACGATCGTCGGCAGGTCGACGGCGGCGGCGATGACCGAGAGCGACGTGCCGAGCCGCGCACCCGCGGCGGCGAGCACCTGCGGGCGGTCCGCTCCCGAGGCGTCCAGGCGCCGGGCGATGGCGGGAGCCGCGGCCCACGCGTGGACGCAGCCCTCGCGGCCGCACAGACAGGCCTCGCCGGGGTCGCCGCCGGCACCGACGTGCGCGAGCTCGCGGGCACCGATGGATCGTTCGACCGGGGCGCCGTCGTCGCCGACGACGCGGATCGCGGTGCCGATGCGGGTGCCGAGGCGGACGAGGAGGAAGTCGGTGCCGACGGAGCCGAACCGCTGCTCGGCGTCGGCCACGAGATCGGCGTCGTCGAAGAGGTGCACGGGGGCGTCGAGGATCTCCGCGAGTCGCGGTCCGAGACCGAGCAGCGCGGAGGAGCCGGTGGGCACACCGATGCCGATGCCGAGCGCGGGACCGTCGGCGAGGCTCCGCAGCTCCGCGACGAGACCGGCGACGGCTTCCGCGGCGTCCGGGGTGCGCGGCCGGTGGAGGCGGTGCGAGAGGCGGCCGTCGGGCGAGGCCAGCGCCCCGATGACCTCACCGGGCACGGAGAGGTCGAGCGCGATGACCTGCACGGCGCGCTGGTCGAACTCGAGCATCACGGCGGGCTTTCCCGGCCGGGACTCCTGACTGGGCCCGCTCTCCCTGATCACGCCGTCGGCGAGCAGATCGCGCACGACGTCCGACACGGTGGGGCGGGCGAGACCGGTGAGCCGGGAGAGATCCGCGCGGCTGAGAGCCGACTGCTCCATGAGCGTGCGCAGGACGAGGGCGCGGTTGCGTTCCCGGATGCCGCGAGCGTGGCCGTTCGACGACGTCTGCGCGTCTCGTGTCCGATCGGCGGCGCGCTCTAGGATCTGGGGGTAGCGCATGATGCTCCTCCCGATCGACGCTCGGGCTGACTAAGTTCAATGAATAAACTAACGGACCGAGCGTACGGAGCGGTACGCGCGCTGTCAATCGACGGACCTCGGCCCCGAGAAGGAACTCGCAGATGTTCACCCACGACGACGCGCTGGACACCCAGGCGGCGGTTCGGCGAGCGAACCTGCGGCGGGCGCTCCAACTCGTCTTCCAGGCGTCCGGTTCGCAGACGCGCGCCGGTATCGCGCGGGCGACCGGCCTCACAGCGGCGACCGCGTCGTCCCTCGTCGCGGAACTCATCGAGCACCGGCTCATCGCGGAGGGCGAGCAGGCGGTGAGCACGGGGGGCAAACGCGCGACCACGCTCAGCATCGACGCGGAGCATCATCTGATCCTCGTGCTCGTCGTGCAGCCGACCAGTGCGTACCTGGCGCTCGTCGCTCTCGACGGCTCCGAGGTCGCCCGCCGCAGCGTCTCCTACACGACGCAGACCCGCGACCGGGTGCTGGACGAGACCGTCGCCGAGGTGGTGGCCGCCTACGGCGCGCGGCTGCTCGCGGTCGGCGTGCAGGTCCCGGGAACGACCGACGGGCGCACGGTGCTGGAGAGCGTGCAGCTGGAGTGGCACGAGGTGCCGCTGGCCGAGCGCTTCGAGAGCATCGCGGGCGTCCCGGTCCTCCTCGTCAACGACGTCGATGCCGAGGCCATCGCGGAGGCCGGTCTGGACGCCGCACCCTCGGGTTACCGGCTGTTCATCCACAGCGGCGGAGGCATCGGCGCCGCGGTCACCCTCGACGGGGAGCTCGCGCCGGGGCCCCGCGACCGTGCGGGGGAGATCGGGCATGTGCAGGTGGTGTTCGGCGAGGCCGCGCGTCCGTGCCGCTGCGGACGCCGCGGCTGTCTGGAGTCGGCGGCCGCGATGGGACCGATGCTGGGGGAGGAGTTCTCGGACGCGCTGGACGTGCCGGCCGTCCGCACCCTCGTCTCCCGTGCGGATCAGACGCTGATCGACGACGGCGCGCGGGCCCTGGCCCGTGCCATCAAGCTCATCGGGGCGCTGCTCGATCCCATCGAGGTCGTCATCGGCGGTCCCGCGACGGAGCTCGGCCCCCGGTTCCTGGAACGTGTCCGCGCCGAGAGCGGCTATCCCGCCCGCGGCACCGCCGACGTGCCGATCCGCTACGCCGATCCCCGCGTCGCTCCTTCCGCCGGTCCCGCGCAGGCCGCCCTCACCGCGGTCCTCGGCGTGCGATGGAGCCCCGAGCAGCTCCGCGCCGGCGGCCCGCGCCCCTGAACCCGCCCCTGACCTCTGCCGGCGGATGTTCCGGCTGCACGACCCGGGTACGTTCGCACGACCGGATCCGTCCGGAACCCCTGCACGCGCGCCGCGGTCGTGCAGGTGTGCCGGACGGGAACCCGGGGGGTGGACCGGAAGCCGGGTGGGTTACTTCACGCTGCCGGCGGTGAGGCCGCCGACGAGACGCTTCTCGATGAGCATGAACAGGATGATGACGGGCAGGATCGCGACGATCGAGACGCCGAACACGTACTGCCAGCTCGTCTCGTACTGACCGACGAACTTCGTGAGCGCGACCGACAGCGGCTGGTTCTTGTCCGTCGACAGGATCACCAGCGAGGCGGCGAACTCGTTCCAGCAGGCCACGAACGTGAACACGATCGCGGTGACGATGCCTGGCCAGACGAGCGGGAGGTTGATCCGGAACAGGACCGTGAGGCGCCCGGCGCCGTCGATCTGCGCGGCCTCGTCGACCTCCTTCGGGATGCCGGCGAAGAAGGAGTGCATGATCCACACCGCGAACGAGAGGTTGAAGGCCGCGTTGATGAAGATCATCGCGGTCCAGGTGTCGCCGAGGCCGAGGACGGTGAACTGACGGAACAGGCCCGACGTGAGCACCGCCGGCTGCAGCATCTGCGTCACGATCACGAGGAACAGGAACACCATGCGCCCGGGGAACCGGAACCGGGCCGTGTAGTAGGCCGCGGGGAGCGACACGAGCAGCACGAGGAGGGTCGCGAACACGGAGATGACGATGGTCGAGACGAGGTTGTACGGCAGCGGCGTCTCGGGCGTCGACCACATCGTGAGGTAGTTCTCCCAGTGCCACTCCACCGGGAGGTAGGTCGGGTCGACCGAGCGGATCTGCGCCTTCGTCTTCACCGATCCGAAGAACATGATGAGGTACGGCAGCACGAAGATCGCGAGCACGAGGAATCCGGCGGCGGTGCGCAGGATCACCCGGGGCAGAGTCACCTGGTCGGCGGTGTAGCGGCGCCGACGGCCGGGGATCGGCGGGGTGCGTCGTCCGCGGGAGTCGGCGGTGGTCACGAGGGCGGTCTCGGTCACGGTCATGATCAGACCTCCTTCATGGGCTTGACGATCTTGACGTAGGCCGCGACGATCGCGATCACGATGAGGAAGGCGACGACCGACAGCGCGCTCGCGACGTCGACCTTCTTCTGCAGCTCGATGTACTTGAAGATCAGGGTCATGATCGTGTCGGCGCCGTAGCCCGGGATCGACCCGGTCATCACCTTGAGGATCGGCAGCGAGTTGAAGACGTTGATGATGTTGATGAGGATCGCCACGGCGAGCGCGCTGCGCAGCTGCGGCAGGACGATCGACCAGTAGGTCCTGGCGGCGCCGGCGCCGTCCATCTTCGCGGCCTCGATCGCGTCGGCGGGGACCGCCTGCAGCCCCGCGAGGATCGTGTAGGTCGTGAAGGGCAGCGACACGAACACCGCGATGACGATGGACCAGACGAACGCCGTCGTCGGGTTCTTCGTCCAGCCGTAGCCCACCGCGTCGTCGGAGAGCCCGATGTCGTAGAGGAACTTGTTGAACACCCCGAAGTACGGTTCGAGGCTGTAGTAGAAGACCATCGTGGTCATCACCACCGACGCGGCCCACGGCACGATGACCGCCATCCGCACGAGCTGGCGACCCGGGAACGCCTTGTTGAGGATCTGCGCGAGGCCGAGCGAGATGACGACCGTGAACAGCACCACCGACACGACCCAGACGATCGTGCGGACGAAGATCGGCCAGAACTCCGGGAACGTGAAGACGGTCACGAAGTTGTCGAAGCCGGCCGAGCCCTTGTCCAGACCCGAGAGCGAGATGTCCCGCGTGGAGTTGAAGAACATGACGCCGGCGGGGAACAGCACCACGCCGATGATGAGCACCAGTGCGGGGGCGATCCAGGGCAGCGCCTGGAGGAGGTCCCGCCCGCCGGGGCGACCGCGCCCGGCCGTCCCGGCGTCCGGGGTGCGGGGGCGGCCGGTGGCCGCCCCCGCGAGGTTCGAGGATTCTGTCGTCTGGCTCATGGGGGATTCCCGAACCTCTCCGTTCCGCGGGTCAGCCCGCGTCCACCTGGTCCTGGATCTGCTTCAGCACATCGGCCGCCGGCTGGTCCTGGATCTGTCCGAACAGCGACTTGAAGGCGCCGTCCGCGGCCGACCACTTCGGGTTGGTCGACGGGTAGAACTGCGCGTCGGGCAGCACGTCGAGGAACGGCTTGAGGGCCTCCTCGCCGGACAGCTCCTCGGCGCCGGACTTCGTGACGGGGAGGAAGCCCTCCGCCTGCACCCACGGCACGTAGACCTCAGGCGAGTAGAAGTAGTCGAGGAACTTCGTGATCGCCTCCTGCTTGTCGCCGTCGTTCTCGAACGCCATCAGCTGGTCCATGACGCCGAGGGTGAACGGCGAGCCGTCCTTCGTCGGGATCGGGACGATGGAGTAGTCGAGCTCCGGGTTGTTCTCGGCGATCTGACCGACCGTCGGCGGCAGGCCGACCTGCATGCCGATCTTGCCCTGGATGAAGATGTCCATCAGCGGGGAGCGCTGCGTGGAGCCGGGGTCGGCCTGGGTCGCTCCGGCGTCGATCATCTTCTTGATCTGCTCGGCGCCGACCAGGTTCTCCGGGGTGTCGATGGTGATCTCCGACGCGTCGCCGAAGGATCCCCCGCCGCCCCAGAGCCACACGGCGGCCTCGGCCTGTGCCTCCTCCGAACCGAGCGGCATGCCGTAGCCCGCGACACCACCGCCGAGCCCGGACACCTTGGTCGCCGCGTCGAGCAGGGAATCCCAGTCGGTCGGCGCCTCGACGCCCGCCTGGGAGAGGAGGTCGTTGTTGACGAACAGGGCGCGCGCGGAGGCGATCATCGGCAGCGCGTAGGCGGTGCCGTCGACCTCGGCGTTGGCGAGGAAGGAGTCCTGGAAGTCGGAGTAGACGTCGTCGGACACGACCTCCTCGACGGGGTAGAGCAGCTCGTCCTCGACGAAGCCCGCGAAGGGGCCGCCGTTGTAGATGTCGGGCGCCTCGCCGGCCTGGACCTTCGTGGAGATGACCTTCTCGAGGTTGTCCCACGACTGCACCTCGAGGTTGACCTTGATGTCGGGGTTCTCTGAGGTGAACCCGTCGATGACGTCTTCCCAGAGACCCTTCGTGGCGTCGGAGTAGCTGGGGACGAGCAGGTCGAGCGTACTGGCGTCGTCGCCGCCGCCGCTGTCTCCTCCCGATCCACCGAAACCGCAGGATGCGAGCGACAGCGTGGCGACGGCCGCGACCGCTGCGGCCCCGTATCGCCGTGACTTGTTCATGGGCATTGCATTCCTCACTGTGGGTGCTGCTCCAGCGGGCGGGATCCGCTCTCCGGAGAGGGGGGTGGTGCACAGTCGCAGAACACTCCACGCGACGGTGCGTGATGATCGCGCCGCCTGCGCGGTCGTGATCGTCCGAGCGGGGGCTCGGGGGAACTCGTCCTGATTATTTGTCAGGCAAACAAACAAATCAAGATGTTGCTCTCCTGGGACGAAATACTATGATCGGATAACGCCCGAAACAATCACAAGTACGCAACATCTCGTCCGAAAGGCCTCTTCATGACCGCTTCGCTGCCCGGCGCACACATGCGCGCAGAGCTCCGCTCCCAGCCGGAGATGTGGGCCACCGCCGCCGAACTCACCGCCGAGCAGGCTCTGCTGCCGGCCCGGGGTGCACGGGTCGCGGTCGTCGGCTGCGGCACCTCGTGGTTCATGGCGCAGTCCTACGCCGCGCTGCGCGAGTCGTCCGGCCACGGCGAGACCGACGCGTTCGCGGCCTCCGAGGCCTTCGTCGACCGCGGCTACGACGCCGTCGTCGCCCTCACCCGCTCCGGCACCACCACCGAGGTGCTGGAGCTCGTCGACCGCATCAAGGGGCGCACCCGCACGATCGGCGTGATCGGTGACCCCGACTCCCCGCTCGTCTCCCTCGTCGACGATGCCGTGCTGCTGCCGTTCGCCGACGAGCAGTCGGTGGTGCAGACGCGCTTCGCCACGACCGCGCTCGCCCTCTTCCGGGCGTCGCTGGGTGAGGACCTCTCCGGAGCCATCGCCGACGCGTCGGCCGTGCTCGCCGAAGACGGGGACGACATCGAGCTGCGCGATGCCGAGCAGTACACGTTCCTCGGGCGGGGCTGGACGATCGGCCTGGCCCACGAGGCCGCGCTGAAGCTGCGCGAGTCGTCGCAGTCGTGGACCGAGGCGTATCCGTCGATGGACTACCGTCACGGTCCGATCGCCATCGCCGCCCCGGGCCGGGTGACGTGGCAGTTCGGAGAGGCACCGGAAGGACTGGCCGCGGAGGTGCGCGGCACGGGCGCCCGTTTCGAGCACCGCGCGATCGACCCGCTCGCCGATCTCGTGCGCCTGCACCGGACAGCCCTCGACCGTGCCGTGGCCCGCGGGCTCGACCCCGACCAGCCGCGCAACCTCACGCGATCCGTCATCCTGGATGCATGACGCCAGCGATCCCCGGAGCCGAGCGATGACCCCGAACGACGCCGCGGACGCGATCCCCGACGTCGCGAGGGACGAGGCCGGCGAGAAGCTCGCCGCGGTGCGCACGCTCGGCGCCGGGTCGCCCGTCCTGGCCTTCGACGTCGGAGGGACGGACATCAAGTCGGCGCTGTTCGATGCGGACGGGCGGGCGCTCGGTCTCCGCCGCACGCCCACCCCCACGGCCGACGGCGACCGCACCCCCGCGCTGCTCGACCGGCTGCAGGTGCTCGCCGCGCAGCTCCGCGATGAGCATCCCGACGTGACGCCGCGCGCCGCCGGGCTCGTGGTGCCGGGGATCGTCGACGCGGCCGCCGGGATCGGAGTGTTCGCGAGCAACATGGGCTGGCGGGACGCACCGCTGCGCGCGCTCGCCGCCGAGCGACTCGGCCTCCCCGTCGCGTTCGACCACGACGTGCGCGCCGCGAGTTGGGCCGAGCACGAGCTGGGCGGCGCGCGGGCCTACGACGACGCGGTGATCCTCGTGATCGGCACCGGCATCGCCGGGGCCCTGCTCGTCGGCGGCCACCCCTACACGGCCGGAGGCTACGCCGGCGAGATCGGGCACTCCCCGATCGCCGACGGACCGGTGTGCCCGTGCGGTGCCCGTGGCTGTCTGGAGGCCGTGGCCTCAGCGGGCGCCATCGCGCGCCGCTACCGGGAGGCCACGGGGACGACCCCGGACGGTGCCAAGGACGTCATCGCCCGCGCGGCCGCCGGGGACCGGGTCGCCGCCGACATCTGGGACTCGGCGCTGGACGCGCTCACCCTGTCGCTCGCGCAGCTGACCGCCGTGGTCGCCCCCGAGGCCGTGGTGATCGGCGGCGGACTGTCGCGGGCGGGCGGCGCGCTCTTCGACGAGCTGCGGACCCGCCTCGCGGCGCGTCTCAGCTTCCACCGCCTGCCCGCGCTCGTCCCCGCCGAGCTGTCCGGCAACGCGGGACTGATCGGCGCCGCCCTCCGCGCCAGGGAGCTCGCATGATCCTCACCGTCACCCCGAACCCGGCTCTGGACCTCACCTGGCGGGTCGATCGCCTCGTCGCAGGCGGGACACACCGCACGGACACCGGGGCGTCCCGCGCCGGCGGCAAGGGCCTCAACGTCGCTCGGGTCGCGCACGCCGAGGGGGCGTCCGTCCTCGCGCTGACCACGGCCGGCGGTCCGGTCGGCGCGGAGTTCGCCGCGGAGCTCACGGCCAGCGGCGTGCCCCATGTGCTCGTGCCCGTCGCGGCCGACACCCGTCGCAGCATCGCCCTCGTCGACGAGGCCGCGGGCGACACCACGATCGTCAACGAACGAGGGGTGAACCCCACCGATGCCGAGTGGGGCGGGCTCCTCGCGGAGATCGTCGACCGGCTTCCCGGCGCCGGGGTCCTCGTCGTCTCCGGGAGCCTCCCCCCGGGAGCGCCGGAATCGCTCGTGCCGATGCTCGTCGCGGTGGGCGCCGACGCCCGGGTCCCGGTGATCGTGGACACCTCGGGCCCGGCCCTCCTGCGCGCCGCCGACGCCGGAGCCACCGTGCTCAAGCCCAATGCCGCGGAGCTCGCCGAGGCCACCGGCATCGACGACCCCGTCGAGGGGGCCCGGTCGCTGCTGGCCCGGGGCGCCGAGCTCGTGCTCCTGTCGCTCGGGGCCGACGGCATGCTCGCGGTGACCGCGACCGATCTCCTGCACGCCCGACTCGACGAGCCGCTCTCCGGCAACCCGACCGGTGCGGGAGACGCCGCGGTCGCGGCCTGCGCCGTGCTCTCCGCGGAGGGCGAGCGTGATCCCGAGGTCATCCTCCGTCGCGCGACCGCGTGGTCGGCGGCCGCCGTGCTCATGCCGCTCGCCGGCGACATCTCTCCCCGCTGGCGCGCGCTCGAGGAGCAGCTCCGCGTGTCCCGCCCCGACCCCGCCTCCTTCCGGAAGGACCCTTCGTGACCCTCGTCTCCGCCCGGGAGCTCGTCTCCGCGGCTGCCACCGCCGGCACCGGCATCGGTGCCTTCAACGTCATCCACCTGGAGACCGCGGAGGGCCTCGTGCGGGCCTCCGCACTCGCACAGCTCCCCGTGATCCTGCAGATCTCGCAGAACTGCGCCGACTATCACGGCGGTCTGGAGCCGATCGCCGTCGCGACGCTCGCCGCGGCACGACGCGCGGAGACCCCGGTGGCAGTGCACCTCGACCACGCGGAGCGACCGGAGCTCGTCGACGAGGCGGTGGCCCTCGGCTTCGGCTCGGTCATGTTCGACGGCGGCGCGCTGCCCTACGACGAGAACGTGGCGGTGACCGCCGAGGTCGCCGCCAGGGCGCGCGCGGCAGGGGTCTACGTGGAGGGCGAGCTCGGCGAGGTGGGCGGGAAAGACGGCGCCCATGCCCCCGGCGTGCGCACCGATCCGGACGAGGCGCGGGCGTTCGTCGCCGCGACCGGGGTGGACGCGCTCGCCGTGGCCGTGGGGTCGTCGCACGCCATGACCGACCGCACCGCCTCCCTCGACCTCGACCTCATCGCCCGCCTGCGGGCGGCCCTCCGCGGTGCTGCCTCCGACGGGACCGACGTGCCTCTGGTGCTGCACGGCTCCTCCGGGGTTGCCGACGCCGTGATCGCCGACGCCGTGCGCGCCGGGATGACGAAGGTCAACGTCTCCACCCACCTCAACGGCTTCTTCACGCGCGCGGTCCGCGAGGTGCTCGCCGCCGACGAGCGTCTCGTCGACTCCCGCAAGTACCTCGCTCCCGCCCGCGCCGCCCTCGCGGACGAGGCCGCCCGGATGCTGCGACTGTTCGCCCTGCTGCCGTCGCAGAATCCCGCTCCGGTCGCAGAGGTTCCCGGCACAGCTGCGACCTCGACGCGGAACGACGACCGGTGAAGCGCGCGGCCCGACTGCACGCGATCCTCGACCTCCTCGCGGCGGACGGGGAGGTGACGGTGGAGGAGCTGGTGGAGCGGTTCGGAGCCTCTCCGGCCACCACCCGCCGCGACCTCGACTCCCTCGCCGAGCAGCGGCTGCTCACCCGCACGCACGGCGGAGCCGTTGCCCAGACCGTCGCCTACGAACTGCCCCTCCGCTACAAGAGCCATCTCCGCACGCACGAGAAGGAGAGCATCGCACAGACCGCGGCGGCGCTCGTCACCCCCGGTATGGTGGTCGGCCTCTCCGGCGGCACGACGACCACGGCCATCGCGGCCGCGCTCGCCGCCCGCGAGGACCTGGCAGCGGAGGGCGGGATCACGGTGGTCACGAACGCCGTGAACATCGCCGCTCAGCTCGCCACCCGGCCGGAGATCAAGGTGGTCGTCACGGGCGGTGTCATCCACTCGCGCACGTACGAGCTCGTGGGCCCGTTCGTCGAGCAGCTTCTCCGCGGGGTGCGGCTGGACCTCGCGTTCATCGGCGTGAACGGGATGGACGCGGCAGCCGGGGCGACCACGCAGGACGAGCGCGAGGCGGCGGTGAACCGGATGATGGCGGAGCGGGCGCGGCGGGCCGTCGTCGTGACCGACGGCAGCAAGCTCGGGGTCGAGGCGTTCTCCACGGTAGGCGGGTCGGAGCTCTTCGCCACCGTCATCACGGATCGAGGAGCCGACGGCGCCGCGGTCGATGCGCTGCGCGCCGCGGGGTACAGCGTCCTCCTCGCCTGAGGTGCTCCGGCCGCCCGCGGACACCCCGAGGGCCTCGGCGTCCCCAGATCGCCGAGGCCCTGCGGGAGCGTCGCGGCTGCATACCGTGACGCTCCCGAGCAGATGGTGTCCGTCTCGTCTTCCCGCTCCCTAGCGGCGTTTCCCCAGAACCGACGGCGCCTCCCTCGGGCCTCTCCCTTCGAGGCCTGTCGCTCGACACCTTCCGAAGAACAGGAGAGGGTGGGTGCGATTCTGATACCTCGGTCCGGCAAAAAAGTCAGAATCCGTTGCCGTGACACTGGAATGGGGCGGAAACCCCCGTCGTCAGCGCGGCGCTCGCCAGGGCGTCGGCGGGAGAAGCACCGGTCGAGAGGCCGTCGTGGACCGCGGTGAGGAGCTCGCAGGCGTCGTCGTCCGGCACCGTGACCGGGGCCGCGATGACCGAATCCGCGCCCGCGTGCAGCCAGACCCGCGTCATGCCCAGGGCCTCCTCTCCCCAGCGCACGGAGGAGCGCCCCAGCTCGCACGCCGAGAGGATCACGGTCCGCGGCACCCGGGGGATGAGGTCGACGTCGTAGCCGAAGAGCACCCCGTCGGCGAGCTCGAAGCCGGAGAACAGAGGATTGTCGACCGCATGGCGTCCGTGCGCGGCGATGTGGAGCACATCGACGGAACCGGCCAGTGCCGTGGCGGCGGTCACGGTCGCCTCGGTGCCCTGCAGCAGGCGGGTCGCCCCCCGCGTCGTCCATGAATCCGCCGCGCGCCGGACCTCTTCCGCCGCCCGCGGTACCCGTGGTCCCGCCGCGAAGCCCACGCTCGGGGTCGAGGCGGCGGCCGTCGTGCCGTGAAACCAGCGCGAGACCGAGGTCGCGAGGGTGAACGGCACGCCGTGCATGCCGGGGAGCATGGCCCACGGCACCCCGCCGAGGATTCCGGGAACGGTGACGACGAACCGCTCGGCGCCCGCGGCGGCCCGGCGCATCGGCCCGAGCAGCTCGTCGTCCAGGACTGCGAGGCGTGCCGTCAGAGCGCGCGCGGTCACCGGCCCCATCGCGCCGCCCCGCGTGAGCGCGGCCATGTCGAGGTCGGCGCGCAGGCCGTCGAGAGCGGTCCGTACCCGCGACCACGACAGGTCGACGACGGTCGCGCCGGCCGGCCGCACCACCACCCCGTGCAGGCCGGTGCCGGTGTAGACGTAGGCCAGCACCGCCGTATCGGACGGCAGGAGCGCGGAGGTCTCGGCGAGCGTCCGGCGCTCCCTCGTCGCTCCCGAGCCGGTGGCGGACCACTGCCGCTCCCGCACCCGGTCGCGGAGCGCGCGGACGGTGGGGTCGGTCGTCCAGTCCGCCCCCGCGAGGTCGGCGCGCAGCATCCGCAGTTCTGCGAGGTCGGCGGCGAGGGCGTCGTCGTGCGGGGGGCGGACGGGGGCGACCTGTTGGCTGAGGTGCCGGGCGCGCTCGGACCACTCGAAGAGCGTCGCAGGGTCGCGGCGGCGGACGGCGGCGGCGAGCCCGGTGAACACGAGGTCGCTGGCGTGCATGGCGACGGAGGCCTGCAGGTCGAGGGCGCCGAACGACCGCTGCCACGCCGACAGCAGGTCGAGCCCGGCGGCCGCGGCGCGCAGCGCCTCCCCGTCACGGCCGCGTCCGGCGGCGCGGGCCGCGCGGACCTCCTGCGCACGGAGCCGCAGCGGCGTCGGGGCCGAAGCGGGGACGCGGGGGAGGCGGCCGGTGCCGTCGCGGCGGGCGCTCAGCCGCAGGGCCGTGGCTTCGGTGCGGAAGCCGCTCCGGTCGAGCTCCTGCGCCACGCGTTCCCACGCGTCGGCATCGAGGGGGCGGTCGGGCCGGATCCGCTGCCGCGCCTCCAGCTGCACCGCGGCGGCTCTGGCCGCCCAGCCGCTGCTGCCGAGGGCGGTGAAGCGTCGGGCGGCGGTGCGGGCGGCGCGCTCGGCCGCCCGAGGGTCGTGCCGGACGAGCGAGCGGGCGAGGTGGAATTCGGCCTCACCACGGGCCTGCCGCATCCGCTGCGCACCGAACTGCACGGCCACGCGGCCGAGCAGCGCCTCCGCCTCGGTCGTCAGGCCCGCGTCGCGGAGCACCTCGGCGCGGTCGAGGTCGCTGATGGCGGTGGCCAGGGCGCTGGTGGCCGCGAACGTCGGCCGGGACGCGGCCATCAGGCGCAGCGCCGACACGAGGTCACCGCCGAGCAGCGCGGCATAGCCGAGGTTGTGCGTGGCCTCGGCGAGGGAGTCCCGTTCGTCGTGCGCCTCGTAGATCCCGATCGCACGTCGGAGGTCGGCCATGCAGGTGTCCAGCTGATGGCGTTGCATCCGCACCACCGACCGGTTCATCAGACAGTTCGCGAGGGCCGGCGTCTCGGCACCGGCAGCGGTGAGGGCGTCGATCGCGGCGGTCAGGCTCGCCTCGGCCTCCTCCATCCGTCCGCCGTGCATGAGGAGGGCGCCGAGCTGCCCGCCGAGGAGGGCGACCGTCTCGGCCTGCAGTCCGTCCCTGGCCAGGGCCTCCCGGCACAGCGCCTCCGCCGCCGCGGGCTCACCGGTCTGCGCGAGCACATACGCCGTCGTGCCGTCGATCCGCGCGCGGAGGTCGACGTCGTCCGTGCGGGCGGCGGCTTTCTCCAGCTCCCGCCGGGCACGGGTGAACTGCCGGGCGTTGGCCGCCTCGACGCCGCGTCGGTGCAGCGCGCTCGCGGACAGGGGCATCCGTCCAGGATGCCGTGCCGGGGTGGTCGTGCGGAAGGGCGCGAGGCGTCAGGACCTCTCGTGCGGCGTCGGCAGCGAGGTCAGGACGGCGGCGACGGCCTTCGCGGCGACGGCGGGCTTCACGCCCTGGGCGGGGACGGCGCCGAGCTGGGCGGCGACCCGTCCGGCGATGTACGGAGCCGCGAAGGAGGTGCCGCTCCACACCGCGAAGCCGCCTCGGTAGTCGTCCGGGTCGAGCGTCTCGCGCGGCAGCCCGTCGACGTCTGCGCGGGTCGCGGCCTGCGCGCCGCCGACGAAGGCCGGCGAGGTGCTGACCACCGCGGCGCCCGGGGCGTACACCTGCACCCACGGGCCGACGTTCGAGAACAGGGCCACGGAGTGCGCCGATGGGTTCAGGGCGCCGACGGAGACGTGCGGAGCCCCGTGGTCGGACCGCAGCCCGTTGTCGGCGCCGGGCCACGGCCACAGCGACGCGGGGAAGGAGGGGCGGTCGATCGCGTCGTTGCCGGCCGAGCAGACGACCACGCAGCCGAGTTCCCTGGCCTTCGCGAGCAGCTCGTACAGCGTCGTGCTGAAGAGCCCGTCGGTCGGGGTCTCGTGGTAGTAGCTGAGGGAGAGGTTCAGCACGTCGATCGGGAAGCCCGTCGTCGGATCCTCCCGATGCCGCCGGAGCAGCTCCACGACCTGCGCCACGGTCTCGAGGAGCGTGCTCTCGTCCACCACCCCGAGCGCGCCGGCGACACGGATCGACAGGATGTCGGCGTCCGGAGCGGCCTGACGCACGAGGCCCGCGATGAAGGTGCCGTGCCCGGCCACCGCGTCGATCTCGCCGTCGAGCTGCCCGTAGAGGTCGGGGTAGCGCTCCGGGTCGGCGTCGTCCGTGAAGCCCACGGGGACGCCGTCGAGCTCCACGTGCCGGGTGACGATGTCGGACGGCAGCCAGGCGTGCTCCCCGCACCCGGTGTCGAGGATCGCCACGACCGGCCGTCGTCCGCGCTTCGGAGCGGCGGCGCGGGCCGGGGCGGGACCGAGCCAGGTGACCGGCTGCCGCGCCCCGCGTCCGGGCTCCAGGTAGTCGTCGCTACCGCCTCCGCCGGGTGCCGCACCGCGGACGGGGTTCGTCCGGGTGAACGGGTTCGTCCGCGTGAACGGGTTCGTGCGGGTGAACGGGTTGAGCCCGACCGGATCGATCGAGAGCACGTGCTCGAGGCTGGTCCGCGGCATCGTCGAGCGCGACAGACGACGCGCGCGTTGCAGCACCCGCCAGGCATCGGGTGCCACAGGGGACTCGCCCCTGGTCGGCTCATCCGGCGTGGTCAAGCGCGCCCGCAGGAACCCCGCGACACCCGGCACGAGCTCGCCGTTCCCGATCTCCCGCTCCGGCGACTCCAGCTCCAGCCGCCAGCCGAAGGAGTCGGCGGCATCCCTCAGGGCGCGCAGCTCGCGGTCGTACGCCTCCTGCTCGTCGAGGGCACGCGTGATCAGCAGGCGCTCCGGCAGGTACGCGGTGGGGAACGCTCGGATCCCGTCCACCGGTTCGGTGCTGGGGTCGAGGGCGGTCCCGCGGCGGATCGATCCCTCCGCGCGGTCCTGCCAGGTCCATCCCTGGGGCTGCTCCATCGGTCATCCTCTCCGTGGGCATCGACGGCGACGGCGCCGGCGATGCGGGGTCACAACTCGAACTGCGGGGTCTCCAGGGTGCGGGTCTCGTCGCCGACCGTCGCGGTCAGGCGCACGCGGCTGAGCCCCGACGGCACCTCGTCGAACACGAATCGGCCGGTCTCCGCCGGGGTCGTGCGGCGCCCGCGCTCGCCCTGCAGCAACACGATCTCCGCAGCGGCGGTGTCCACCCAGCCGTCGATCCTTCGTCGTCCGGACGCGGTCGTCGTGACGTGGAGGAGGATGCTCGTGCTGCCGTCGCTGAACTGGAGGGTGAGGGCGTCGGTCTCGCCGCGGACCGTGCCGAGCTGGCCCTCCACGAGGGTGAGCAGCGCGTACTCGCGGTTGAGGCCATCCGCCGCGACCGCGGCGACCATCCGGTCGATCAGCCCGGCAGGGACCGGATCGACCTCTCCCCAGAGGCTGCGCAGGCGGGCGAAGAGCCGGGCGTCGTCCTCATCGCTCATGATCGTCCCTCCGTCCGACGGGCCGGGGCGTCGAGGAGGTCGCGGAGCTTCGCGAGGCAGCGGCTGCGGGTCGGCCCGATGCTGCCGACCGGCATGGACAGGTCGCGGGCGAGGCGCGCGTAGTCAGGGCGGTCCTCGAAGGCGATCACCCGGAGGAGACGCTGGCAGCGCTCGGCGAGGCGGCGGACCGCGGCCCAGAGCCGTCGGTTCTCGTCGTCCAGCGTGGCGTGCTCCTCGGCGGACGCCTGCTCCGGAAGGAGGGCGTCCAGGTCGTCGGATTCCGCGGTGTCGACGCGACCGTTCGCCTTGCCGACCTTCCAGGCCTCGCGGCGGGCGGTGGTCGTGAGCCACGCGGAGACGGCCCGCGGGTCGGCGATGGCACCGTGGCCGCGCACGAGCTGGAGCCAGGTCGTCTGCACGACGTCTTCCGCGAGGGTGCGTTCGAGGCCGTAGGCGCGCACGACGTGCCACAGCACCGGCGTCATCAGCCGCACCAGGTCGTCCATCGAGCGGCCGTCGCCATCGCGCCACGCATCGAACAGGTCCGCGGCACGTTCCCAGCGTGCGCGCCCGTCGTCGGATGCCGGATCGAAGGCGGCGCCGGGGGCACCGTCGATCATGAAGCCCATTGTGATCACACCTACCAGGAGCACGGCAAGGGCTCGGTGATACATGTCGCGGTCCAAGAATTCCGACGCCCGAATCCGTGGGGCGACGACACCCTCGATAGCGTGGAGGGGTGATCGCTCTCGTCGTCGTGCTGTTCCTCAATGCCGGCTTCAACGTGCTCGTCTGGCCGCGGTTCTACAAGCGGGTCGCGAACGATCCGCGCGCCAGGGACGAGAACGGCAAGGCCACCCCGTTCCTCCGCGTGCACGTCATCCTCATCGCGATCGCGCTGGTGCTCGCCGTAGCCTCCGCGGCGGCGGGGATCACCGTGCTGGCGGTCGCGCCCTAGCGCACTGTCTCCGCCTCAGTCCGCCTCGTACTGGGCGGCGTGCGCGGCCCACCGAGACTCGACGGGGAGGCTGCGGAGGGCGCGATTCCCGATCGCGAGGGCGGCGGCCAGCACGCAGAGGGCTGCGCAGATCAGGATGGTGCCCTGGCGTCCCGCCCACGCGAGGCCGAAGCCGGCGATGAGGGGGGCGAGCGGCATGGCTCCCATCGCAAGCACGCCGATGGCGCTGTTCGCGCGCCCCAGCAGTCGGGAGGGCGTGGCCACCATGAAGTAGCCCATCATCCCCGCGTTCAGGGCGGGGAGGAGGAGCACGGAGGCACCGAGGACGACCGCGACGGCCCACGGCGCGGACACGAACGACAGCACCACGGCGCAGAGGGCGACGACCGTGAGGCCGCCGATCATCAGCACCCCCGCCGGGATCCGGGGCACGAGGAACGGGGCGACGACCGCGCCGATGAGCATCACGGCGCCGATCGCCGCGCTGACCGTGCCGATGAGCAGTTCGGAGTGCCCCGCCTGCTGCAGGGCGTAGACGACGGTGGTGATCGCGGCGTTGAAGCCGAGGTTGATGATCGTCATGATGAGCATGACGCCGCCGAGGTCGGGGCGGGACAGCAGCCAGCCGAATCCCTCCCGGAACTCCCGCCAGGCGTTCGGGCGGGTGGTGGGCGCGTCGAGGTCCGCGTCCTCCTCGGCACCGGTGTCGGCGATGCCCGCTCGCCTGGTCTGACGGCCGAGCAACCCGGCGGTCACGGCCGCGACGAGGTGGCAGGCGGTCATGACGACGCCGACCAGCCAGCCGCCCACGCCGAGCAACAGCCCGCCCAGCGGCCCTCCTGCGAGCTGGAGGGCGGCGTCGCGCCCCTGGTTCGCGGCCTGCGCCCGCCCCATCGCGTCATCCGGGACGATCTCCTTCAATGCGCTCTCGCCGGCGACGTCGAAGAGGCCGCTGCGAGCGGCGAGCAGCACGTCGATCACGAGGAGGGTCGCGAAGGTGAGGGAGCCGCCGAGGGCGAGGAGCGTGAAAGCCCCGGCCATCACGATCCCCAGGATCGAGCCGACGAGCATGAGCACGATGCGCCGGTGCCGGTCCGCCAGGATGCCGCCGACCAGCGTGAGCAGCAGGCGGGCCACCATGCCCGCACCTGCGATGACGCCGGCCTGCGCGGGGTCGTTCGTGATGATCAGCGCGAGCAGCGGCACGGCGAATCCGAACAGGGCAGACGCCAGGCCTTTGCTCGTGTCGCTGATGAGCCAGGTGAGGTAACGCGTGTTCCGCGACAGGCGGTGGGGGGTGGGCGTCATCGTCATGGCTCGACGATAGTTGCGCAAGACTAATTGCGCAACTATTCGTGCGGAATTGCGTGACTAGGATCGGGGAATGGCCGACGACGCGGAAACGACCTCCCGGGAGGACGCCGCCTTCATGACGTCGGCCATGCTCAAGGCCTACTCGCACCCGTTGCGCCGACAGATCCTCCGCCTGATCGCCCGGCGGGGATTCCTGCGCGCGGCGGACATCGCGGGCGAGCTCGATGTGCCCGCCAACAGCGCCAGCTTCCACCTGCGAGTGCTCGCCGAGGCGGGGCTCATCGAGGAGGCGCCGGAGCAGGCCAGAGACCGCCGCGACCGCGTGTGGACGGGCCGCAAAGGGGCCCTCAACGTCGGCGGTCCGGAGAACCCCGTGCCCGACGAGGCGCTCGGCGGGGCCGTCGTGGCGGCGCTCGCCGAAGACCACCAGGACCTCGTGCGGCGGGTGATGGCCTGGACGCCGGAGTACGTTTCCGGCCGCACGGCCGAGGTGCACGCGTCATTCGTGCAGCGCACCATCCGCCTCACGGAGGCCGAGTTCGACGACGTGATGCACAACATCAACGACGTGCTCTCCGCCGCCGACGCCGCGCACGACGACACCGACCCGACCGGCCGTTACTGGCAGATGGACATCGTCGTCGCCGACGACACCATCTGAGTCACTCGTCGTCGTCGTCGGGGCGCTCGCCGCTGAGGATGAGGATGCGGCGGAGGTGCATCGCCGTCAGCACGCCCGGTCCCATCGAACTGCGGACGTCGAACGTGCGGTCGTCGACGCGCTCCAGCAGGAGCCGGATCGCCCGCGCCGCCTCGCCGCGACGGCGGTGCGCCGCGCTCGAGGCGGGGTCGTCCTCGGCGATGACGTCGGCGACGGCGTGGCAGGCCGCGGACAACGGCTCGGGCAGCGCGGGGTCGAGGGGCATGCCGGCGGGGCGCTCCCAGATCGTGTCGGCCGTCGCGTCGGCGATGTCGCGGATGAGGTGCGCGATCCGGTCCAGGGTGGAGAGCTGCTCGTGGATGTGGGCGGTTCCCGCGTGCCGACGGCGCGCTCGGGGGTTGTAGCGCACGCTCTCGTCGGCTTCGGCCAGGGCCGCACGGAGGTCGGCAGTGGTCTCGGCGAGCGCGGCGGCGTCGTCCGCCCACTGCGCGGTCTCCGGCGGCCAGGATTCGGAGACCGCGGAGCCGATGTCGTGCAGGTGTCCCGCGAGCTGTCGTCGGAACTGCTCCACCCGCGCCTCCGCCGATCCGATGAGCGGTGCGGGTGCGAAGAGAAGGTTCACCACCAGGCCGATCACGACTCCGACCCCCATCTGGGCCAGGTAGCCGACGGAGTAGTCGTCCGCGTTCTGACCGCCGATGATGAGCACGAACAGCGCCGCCATCGGGACGTACTCCTTCCCGACGCCGAACCAGCCGGTGCCGGAGACGAGGACGCCGAGGCCGACGACGAGGGGGATCGTCCACCACGTCGGTCCGACGGTGAGCACGATCACCGCGGCCAGACCGATACCGGTGGCCAGGCCGAACAGGGTCTGCAGGCTCGACCGCATGGACCCCATGAGCGTCGGATACATGCTCACGAGCGCGCCGAGGGGTGCGTAGTACGGATACTCGTCGGTGACTCCCGGCATGTGCGGCGCGATGGTCCACGCGAGCCCGACGGCGAGCGCCGTCTTGACGACGAGGAGCAGGCGGGCGGGGCGGACCGCCTCGCGAATGGTGCGGGCGAGGTACGAGCGGCGCTCGCGGACGCGCAGGCGCGAAAGGTCAGGCGTCACGTCATCCTCTCCTCGCGGCGGTCGGGTGGTCCTCTCTGGCGAGGATAGGGCCGAGGGCCGCCTGCGGCCACCGGGTTGCCCCGGCTCGGGCCGCTGGGTAGAGGCGGTAGGACGCGGATGCCGCGACCGCGCGGGGTGCGCAGTCGCGGCATCAGCGGATTCGGATCCTCACGTCAGGGCGTGGCCCGACGGAACGCGAGGAACGAGATGACGCTGAGGACGGCCACGACCACGAGCCCCCAGAGCGCGAGGCCCACGGCGCCGAGGTCGAGGATGCCGAGCCACACGTCGCCCCACAGCTCGAGCCGTGTCACCAGGTACACGACCCCCACGAGGAGGAGCGCCAGGGCGACGCCGACGATGGTGAGGACCATCGGACCCCAGCTCTTGTAGATGGTCGCGCCGGTGAACCCGACCACGAAGAAGAACAGGGCGAGGGTGAAGTAGACGACGAAGGCGCCGAGCGGGCCGGCCTCCCACAGCCACGGCAGGTGGAACACCCAGCCGTTCACGCCGTAGCCGTTGGTGGCGAGCTCGATCGCACCGCCCAGGAGGAACAGCACCCCGAGCAGTGCGCTCCCGAGGATCGCGGTCAGCAGCGTCCCGATGAAGAACTCGCGCCGGGTGACGCTCATGGCCTGCGAGAACGGGAAGGTCAGCGTCATGGCCGACAGGCCGATCGCGAAGAAGTACCACAGCGGCGCCTGGCCGCCTCCGCCGTACTTGGGGGCATCGCCCGGGATCATCGCGTAGATGAGGACCGAGATCACGACGGCGGAGCCGAGGATGATCAGCGGGACCCAGACGAAGGTCTGCCGGTTGATGAGCTGCAGCCGGATGACGTTGAGTGTGCGTCGCATCAGCGGACTCCTTCCGTGGTGGCATCGGCTCTCGTGGCGCCGCGGCTCTCGGCCTTCTGGGTGAGGCGGACGATGAGCTGCTGCAGCGAGACGGGGGCGAGGTCGAGACCCGCGGCCCGCACATCGGCGCGGTCGTCGGCGGTGAGGGTGCCGAGCACGGTGACCGAGGCGACGCGGCCGAGCTCATCCCGGTGCAGCACCTCGCGGCCGGCGGTCCAGGCGTCGACCTTGGCGGCGTCGCCGACGACGGTCACGGCGCGGTCGCGGACGGCATCGGTGTCCTCGTTCAGGAGGATCTGGCCGTTGTCGATCACGATGACCTTCTCGATGAGGTTCGCGACCTCGTCGATCAGGTGCGAGGAGAGGATGATCGTGCGCGGGTGCTCCGCGTAGTCCTCCACGAGCCGGTCGTAGAAGATCTGCCGGGCGACGGCGTCGAGCCCCAGGTAGGGCTCGTCGAAGAACGTGATCTCGGCGCGGGAGGCCAGGCCGATGATGACGCCGACCGCGGAGAGCTGCCCGCGGGAGAGCTTCTTGATGGTCTGCTTCATCGGCAGCTGGAACTCCGCGATGAGCTCGTCCGCGAGGTCCTGGTCCCAGTGCGGGAAGAACAGGCGCGCGGCGGCGAACGCGTGCCGCGGGGTCGCGTCGTCCGGGTACTTCTGGCTCTCCCGGACGAAGCAGATCCGGCCGAGCACGTGGGCGTTCTCGTACGGGTGCTCGCCGAACACCTTCACAGTGCCGGAGGACTCGAAGTTCTGCGCCGTGAGGATCGACATGAGTGTCGTCTTCCCGGCACCGTTGCGGCCGAGGAGCCCGTAGATCGAGCCTCCCTCGAGCGAGAGCGACACGTTGTCGAGCGCCCTCTTCTCCTTGTAGCGCTTGGTGAGGTTCTGCACCTCGATGACGGCGGTCATGCGGGGTTCTTCCCTTCTGGGGTGGGGGCGGATGCGGCGCGCTGCCGGAGCAGGTCCGCGAGGTCTTCCGCGCCGAGACCCAGCGTGCGGGCCTCCGCGAGGAGCGGGTCGATGTAGCGGTCGGCGAAGGCCGCGCGGCGCTCGCCGAGGAGCAGTTCCCTGGCGCCTTCCGAGACGAACATGCCGATGCCTCGGCGCTTGTGGAGCACTCCCTTGTCGGTGAGCATGGCGACTCCCTTCGCAGCGGTGGCGGGGTTGATGCGGTAGAACGCGGCGAGCTCGTTCGTCGAAGGGGCCTGCGCCTCCTCGGCCAGCGAGCCGTCGAGGATGGAGTCCTCGATCTGCTCGGCGATCTGGAGGAAGAGCGGCTTGCCTTCTTCGATCACGAGTCCTCCGTGGTTGCTGGGTTACTTACTTGACTAAGTAACCATGGGACCCGGTTCCGTGTCAACCCTCTCCTTCGCGGGCAGGCACAGCTTCGGAGATCTCGGTCGACACGCCGCCTGACGGGCGGTCCGGGCGGCGTGCCGGCCGTCAGCTCCGAAGCTGTGGACGGGGAGAGGGTGAGGCGGCCGCGTACAGTGGGCTGGTGCCGGAGTTCCCCTACAGTCGTCTGCGTCGCTGGCCCGACGTCGAGGCGGACAACCTCCAGGCCCACGATGCGACCGATCTGCTGCTCGTGGAACGGGCGCTCGCCCTCGACGTGCCAGGGTCCGGGACGGTCGTGATCGGAGACGAGTACGGCGCGATCACGCTCGCTCTCACGGCGGCCGGGCGGCGCGGGATCCGTGTGCACCAGGATCTCGCGACCGGACGCCGCGCGCTCGCCCGCAATGCGGAGGAGCTCGGGATCGGTGGGTTCACCCCGCACGAACTCGACGAGAGCCTGCTCGCCGGTGCGCAACTGGTGCTGCTGCAGCTCCCGAAGGCCCTCGCCGAACTGGAGGAGATCGCGGATGCGGTCGCCCGGTGGGCTGCGCCTGACGCGGTGCTCGTCGCCGGCGGTCGGGTGAAGCACATGACTCTGGCGCAGAACGAGGTACTGGGGCGGAGCTTCGCCCGGGTACAGGCGCAGCGCGCCGAGCGGAAGTCGCGGCTGCTCGTCGCCTCCGAGCCGCTCCCGGTGCCCGAGTCGCCGCCGTTCCCGGTCACCGCGCGGCACGGCGACCTCGTCCTCGTGGCCCACGGCGGCGCCTTCGCCGGGTCCCGCCTCGATATCGGCACCCGGGTCCTGCTCGAGGTGCTCGACCTCGACGGTTCACAACTCAGGAGAACAGAGGTGACACGCGCCGAGAACGAGCGGAACGGCGGCGAGAGCAGCCGTTCTTCCGGAGTTGTGAACGGCGGACGCCGCGTGCTCGACCTCGGCTGCGGGACCGGAGCGCTCGCCGTGTCCTGGGCGCTCGCCCACCCGCGGGACCGCGTCGTCGCCACAGACCGCTCGGCCGCCGCCGTCGCCTCCGCCCGTGCCACCGCGTCGGCGAACGGCGTGGCCGGCCGGGTCGAGGTCACGCACGACGACGCGGGTTCGGCGCTCGCCGCGGGGAGCTTCGACACGGTGCTCTTGAATCCGCCGTTCCACCTCGGCGCCAGCGTGCACACCGGCGCCGCGACCCGCCTGTTCGAGGCCGCCGCGCGTCTGCTCCGACCGGACGGGGAGCTGTTCACGGTGTACAACTCGAGCCTCGGCCACCGGGCCGAGATGAGCCGTCTGATCGGCCCCACCGACCAGCTCCGGCGCACCCCGAAGTTCACCGTGACGCGCACCGTCCGGCGCCCGTGAGTACGCCGCACCGAGATTGCTAGACGCTCGTACTATCCCCCGGTCAGCGGCGGAAACCCGGGTACGTCCGTGGAGCAGGATTTGCCGCTGACCGGCCATTTCGTTACGTTGGTCTGCGGGCCTGACGGCCCATAGACCAGTCCGCGGTCACGTCCTTCCTTCGATGAGCTGTGCGGCGAAGAGGCGTGGGCGTACGGTCGATCCCCTCTGCGGCGGATCCGAAATCCGCCGCCTGTGCCGCCACAGCGAAGACGTCGAACGGCCTCGTGAGGATCACCCGGGCGTAACCGAAGCAGGCTCAGCCACCCGAAGGCCGAGCCGCAGGGGAAACGTGTCCGAAACAGCACTCGAAGCGCGCCATCTGTACAAGGTGTTCGGGAGGAATCCGAGCGCCGCCGTCCGCCGACTGAAGGCCGGGGAGAGCCGCACGGCCGTCGCCGACGCGGGGACCGCCGCGGTCATCGACGCCAGCTTCACCGTCAACCGCGGTGAGATCTTCGTCATCATGGGCCTGTCCGGATCGGGCAAGTCGACCATCATCCGCATGCTCAACGGCCTGCACGACATCACCGCCGGCACCGTCACCGTGGGGGGCGACCCGATCACGGGGATCCCGGCTGCGCGCCTGCGCGAGATCCGCCGCGACCGCATCTCGATGGTGTTCCAGCACTTCGCGCTGCTGCCGCACCGTACGGTCGCCGCGAACGTCGCCTACCCGCTCGAGCTCAAGGGGGTCGGCAAGGCCGAGCGCCAGGCCAAGGCCGAGGAGATCCTCGCCCTCGTCGGGCTCGAAGGCCAGGGCGACAAGCTGCCCTCCGAGCTGTCCGGCGGTATGCAGCAGCGCGTCGGTATCGCCCGCGCCCTGGCCGCCGACAGCGACATCCTGCTCATGGACGAGGCCTTCAGCGCGCTCGACCCGCTGATCCGCCGCGAGATGCAGGAGCAGCTTCTGGAGCTGCAGCAGAAGCTCCAGAAGACCATCGTCTTCATCACGCACGACCTCAACGAGGCCATGTTCCTCGGCGACCGCATCGCCGTCATGCGCGACGGGCGCATCGTGCAGATCGGCACGCCGGAGGACATCCTCATGGACCCGGCGAACGACTACGTCGAGCAGTTCGTGCAGGACGTCGACCGCGCGCGCGTGCTCACCGCCGCGAACGTCATGGAGCGTCCGCGCCCCGTCGTCGCCGAGTCGGCCGGTCCCCGCACCGCGCTCCGCCAGATGCGGGACGCCTACATGTCGGCGACCTACGTGGTCGGCAAGGATCGCCAGCTGGTCGGCGTCGTCACCGACCGCGACGCCGTGAAGCTCGTCCGTCAGGGCGCCACGCGCCTCGACTCGATCATCAAGCCGGTGCTGCAGAGCGTCCGCGAGGACGACGTCCTCATGAACCTGTTCGTCCCCGCCGTCGAGTCGCCGCTGCCCCTCGCGGTGACGGATGCCGACGGCCGCCTCGCGGGCGTGATCCCGCGCGTCACCCTGCTCGCGGCGCTCGGTCCAGGGCCCGGAGCGACCGAGGAGATCCTGCTGCCGCTGACCCCCATGCCCCAGGCCGAGATCGACGCCGTGCTCGACGACGGATGGACGGCCGAGCCCGGCCCTTCGACGAGCTCAGGGACCCAGGGTGGGTTCGGCTCAGAGGCCCAGGTCGACACGGAGGAGGTGCGCTGATGGACGGTTTCCGCATCCCCGTGGGCGACTGGGTCGCCGCCGGCGTCGACTGGATCACCGCCAACCTCGACGGCCTGCTCGACGCGGTCTCGTTCGTGGTGAGCTTCCTCGTCGACGGCCTCACGCGCCTGCTCCTCACCCCGCACTTCGCGGTCATCATCGTGATCGCCGCGCTGATCGCCTGGGTCGTGCGGTCGTGGCAGCTCGCGATCGGCACGATCCTGTCGTTCGGGCTCATCGTCGCCATGGACCTCTGGGTCCCGGCGATGCAGACGCTCGCGCTGGTCCTCGTCGCCGCCGTCGTGGCCGTGCTGATCGCGGTGCCACTGGGCATCTGGTCGGCGCGCAACGCGACGGTGCGCGCGACGTTGAAGCCGGTGCTCGACTTCATGCAGACCATGCCGGCCTTCGTGTACCTGATCCCGGCGATCGTGTTCTTCGGCATCGGTGTGGTGCCCGGACTCGTCGCCACCGTGATCTTCGCGCTGCCTCCCGGCGTGCGCCTGACCGAGCTGGGCATCCGCGGTGTCGACGCCGAGACCGTCGAGGCAGGACACGCCTTCGGAGCGACGCCGAGTCAGATCCTCCGCGGGATCCAGCTGCCGCTCGCGATGCCGACCATCATGGCCGGCGTGAACCAGGTCATCATGCTCGCGCTGTCGATGGCGGTCATCGCCGGTATGGCCGGAGCCGACGGGCTCGGGAAGATGGTCGTCGAGGCGATCTCGACGATCAACATCCCCAAGGGTGTCGAGGCGGGACTGGGCGTCGTGCTCATCGCCGTGTTCCTCGACCGGGTGACCGCCGCTCTGGGCGCGCCCGGCGAGAACCGCTCCTCGCTCCTCGGCATGCTGAAGCGTCGCGGTTCGTCCCGGCCTTCCGCCCCCGTGGCGTCGGAGCCCGCTGCCTCCGCGCCCGCCGACTCCGCCCCGACCGAGTCCGAGCTCGCCCGCGCCTGAGCGCCCCTGTCCCGCGCCCCCGTTTCCGTCCCCCACCCCCTTTCGTCCGGTGCGGGATGGAAAACGGGCGCCGGGGCGCGGCTCCCGGCACGGTTTCGATCCCGGCACAGCTGTCCCGCGGCCTCGTCCGCACCTCCTGAATCACATACGGAACGCAAGAGAGAGAGTCACATGAAGAAGAAGATCCTGACCATCACCGCCCTCGGTGCAGCCGCAGCGCTCACCCTCGCCGGATGCAGCGGCGACGGCGCCGGCGGCACGAGCGGCGGCGGCGACGGTGCCGAGGACAAGGGCACCATCACCCTCGGGTTCCTGCCCTCCTGGACCGACGGCCTCAGCACCGCCTACCTCCTGCAGGACCAGCTCGAGAAGATCGGCTACACGGTCGAGATGAAGACGCTCACCGAGGCCGGCCCGCTCTACACCGGACTCGCGCAGGGCGACGTCGACATGTACCCGTCGGCGTGGCCGGAACTCACCCACGCCTCCTACATGGACACCTACGGCGACGACATCGAAGACCTCGGCACCTACTACGAGAACGCCAAGCTGACCCTCGCGGTGCCGGAGTACTCCGAGCTCACCTCGATCGAGGACCTCGCGGGCAAGGGCGCCGACTTCGACGGCAAGATCTACGGCATCGAGCCGGGTGCGGGCCTGACCGCCCAGACCCAGAAGATGATGCCCGAGTACGGCCTCGACGGCGAGTACGAGCTCGTCACCTCGTCGACCGCGGCGATGCTCACCGAGCTGAAGACCGCGACCGACAAGAAGGAGGACATCGTCGTCACGCTGTGGCGTCCGTTCTGGGCCAACGACGCCTTCCCCGTGAAGGACCTCGAGGACCCGAAGGGTGCCATGGGCGAGGCCGAGGGCCTGCACTTCCTGGGCACCACGGGCTTCGCGGACGAGTTCCCCGAGGCGGCCGAGCTGATCAAGAAGATCAAGCTGGACGACGAGCAGTACGGCGCGCTCGAAGACCTCGTGGTCAACGAGTACGGCGAGGGCAAGGAAGCCGACGCGGTCGACGCGTGGCTCGAGGAGTACGGCGACCAGTTCGACTGGACCGTCACCAGCTGACACCCGTCGCACCTCTCGAAGGAGGGTCTCCCGCAGCGGGAGGCCCTCCTTCGTCGTGGGCGACCCTTTTCGCTCGCGGTCACGGTCATGGTCGCGCTCAGCTATTCCGATCGTCCGGTCTGATCGCGCTGTCCCCCGAAGGGGGGACAGCGCGCCTACGACAGCCCGGGTACTGTCCTGTACAGGCGGGATGTTGAACTCGATACAAGAAGAGGTATCTGATGAATCGACAGAACCGATTCCCGCGCGTCGGTATCGCGAGCGTCGTGATAGTCGCCATGCTCGCTTCCTCCGGGGGTGTGGCAGCGAACGCGTTTGAAATCGACGGTACGGAGGAAGCCGTGGATGTCGTCTCGTCCGCCGCGGAGATCCATCCGCAGGCAGATGAAGTGACGCAGGTGCCGTTGCAGCCTCTGAACGGAGCGCTCGTCTCAGCCGGGGAGGACGCAACCGTATCCGTGCCTCGCGCCTTCTCGGACCCGATTGAAATCTCGCCGGCCGGTATGTGGGGAGGGGAGCTGACGGGCCTCACGATCGGTCTGCCTGAGCAGGTTCAAAGGCGCTGAGGTGTCCGTTGCACAGGACGGGAGCGCGGTGGGCGAGGGGTCAGAGGTGACCGGGGTGATTCAGGCACTTGAGGGTGGTTTGCGCATTAGCACGGTCATCACCGGCCCGGATGCGCCCGGACGCTTGTCGTATGCGCTGCCCGACGATGTGGATATCGCGATCAACGAGGACGGCTCGGCTTCATTGAGCAGAACTGCCGTGGACGACGGCACTGAGGTACTCACCGCAATGATCGGAAGGATTGGCACACCGTGGGCTACGGATGCGAGAGGCCAGCGCATCGCGACGCACTACGAAGTCTCCGGCAGCAAGCTCGTCCAGGTCGTCGATCACCATCAGGGTGGCGGTTAACGTCACATCCTTGGCAGGCGCGCTCCTTGGCTTCGGTGCGGCACTCCTTAATGTCTGCAACATCAAGAGCCGTGGTGTTTGGGTAGGGCACACCTGGGTGACTGGAGTTCTGCCCTTCGCCCCCACCGGTGATGCGGTCCGGCTACTTCTGCGTGCCCAATTAGCGTGAAAGGGTCTCCTGCGGTGGAGAAAACCATGACCAATATGTTGTTAGCGGCGCTGATGGTTTTGTCCACGGGCGCCTTGATGTCGACCGACCTTCGCCGTATACGAGTGGTGCACGTAACGCTGTGGGGGCTCATGCTCTCAGAAGTCGCCCTCCTCGCTCTGCTGGTCTTCGTCGATGGAGCGAGTGCTGCGGGGTGGGTGCCGCTGATCCTCTGCATCGTCGCGGGAGTGAACGTCGCATTGTGGATCGGAGCTATCGTCCGGTCGTCGGGAGGAGCCGGTAGCGAGATCTGACACCCGTCGCACGTCTCGAAGGAGGGTCTCCCGCAGCGGGAGGCCCTCCTTCGTCGTGGGTGAGCCCCCCTTATGCTCATGCCCGGAAGGTGGAAGCATGGCCCGCACTCGCCGACCCGCCCGGGTCGCGGAGGGGGGAAGAGACCGATGTGCACAGGACTGAGCTTCACGACCGCCGACCACTACTTCGGGAGGAACCTCGATCTGGAGTTCTCCTACAACGAGACGGTGACCGTCACGCCGCGGAACTTCCCGTTCCCGTTCCACCGGCTGCCGTCGTTGCCGACGCATCACGCGATCATCGGGATCGCCACGATCGCCGACGGCTACCCGCTCTACTACGACGCCGTCAACGAGAAGGGGCTCGGCATGGCCGGGCTCAACTTCCCGGACAACGCGCACTATCCGGCACCGGGGTCGGGGGACACCGAGGTCACGCCGTTCGAGTTCATCCCCTGGGTTCTCGGACAGTTCGAGACCGTGGCCGAGGTGAAAGAGGCCCTGCGGTCGGTGAGTCTCGTGGACATCAACTTCAGCCCGGAGTTCCCGCTGTCGCCGCTGCACTGGATCATCGCCGACAAGAGCGCGTCGATCACGGTCGAGAGCGTGCGCGGCGGCCTCAAGGTGTATGACAACCCGTGGGGCGTGCTCACGAACAATCCCACGTTCGACATCCAGAGCTTCCGGCTCAACGACTATCAGCACCTCTCGAAGCGGCAGCCGGAGAACACCTTCGCCTCGGACGTCCCGATGGACCTCTACAGCCGGGGCATGGGCGGGATCGGCCTGCCGGGCGACCTGTCGTCGTCGTCGCGGTTCGTGAAGGCGGTGTTCACACGCATGAACTCGGTGTGCGGGACGTCGGAGTCGGAGTCGATCAGCCAGTTCTTCCAGATCCTCGGCTCGGTCGCCCAGCAGCGCGGGTGCGTGCAGGTCGGCGATGAGGACAAGTACGAGATCACGATCTACTCGTCGTGCGCCAACACCGCGACCGGCGTGTACTACTACACGACCTACGAGAACAGCCAGATCACGGGTGTGGACATGCACAAGGAGGATCTCGACGGCTCCGAGCTCGCGGCGTATCCGCTCGTGAAGGGCCAGCAGATCGCGATGCAGAACTGATCTCCGGAACGCGCAACCCCCTCATCGGCCGGCGGGTCGCGGCGTAGCCTGTGGCCGTGGACGGGTTCGCGGCGGTCGACTTCGGGTTCGCCCGCGAGGTCCTGCAGCGGGGCATCGCGGCGCTGTACCTCGTGGCGTTCGTCTCGACGCTCAACCAGTTCCGCGCGCTCCTCGGCGAGCACGGGCTCCTGCCCGCGCCCGTGCTGCTCGACTGGGTGACGCAGAAGCGCGAGCGCCGGAAGCTGCTGCACCCCACGCTCTTCACCCGCGTCCGCTACACGGACCGGCGCCTGGTGGCCCTGTCCTGGGCGGGGATCGTCGTCGCCGCGCTGCTCGTCGTCGGGGTGCCGCAGCTCGGACCGCCGTGGGTGCCGATGCTCGCGTTCCTCGCCCTGTGGTTCGGCTACATGTCGGTGGTGAGCGTGGGGCAGACGTTCTACTCGTTCGGGTGGGAGATGCTGCTGCTGGAGGCGGGGTTCCTCGCGGCCTTCCTCGGCTCGAACGACCAGCCGCCGCCGACTGTGGTGATCGTGCTGTTCTGGTGGCTGCTGTTCCGGCTGGAGTTCGGCGCCGGGATGATCAAGATCCGCGGCGGACGCGAGTGGCGCGACCTCACCGCGATGACCTTCCACCACGAGACCCAGCCGATGCCCGGGCCGCTGAGCCGCCAGGCGCATCTGCTGCCGCGGTGGTTCCACAAGCTCGAGGTGGTCGGCAACCACGTCGCGCAGCTCGTCGTGCCGTTCTTCCTCTTCGCGCCGATCCTGTCCCTCTGGCTTCCTGGTCCGGTGCCGCAGATCGTCGGTGCCGTCGCCGGGGGGATCGTGATCGCGACGCAGCTGTGGCTCGTGCTCACCGGGAACTTCGCGTGGCTGAACTGGGCGACGATCGTGCTCGGGTTCTCCGCGATCGGCCTCCCCGGCATCGGGACTCCGGAGCGGACGCCGGAGACCTCGCTGCCGTGGACGGTGTCGGGCATGCCGCTGTGGTGGGTCGTGGCGACCTCGGCGGTCGGGGTGCTCTTCGTCGTGCTGAGCGTGCCCGCGGTGCGCAACCTCTTCGCGCGACGGCAGCTCATGAACGCGAGCTTCAACCGCTGGCAGCTCGCCAACGCCTACGGAGCCTTCGGCACGGTCACGCGGGAGCGGATCGAGATCGTCGTGGAGGGGTCGGACGACGAGGAGGGCCGGCACTGGCGCGAGTACGAGTTCCGGGGGAAGCCGGGGGACGTGCGGCGGATCCCGCGGCAGTTCGCTCCGTATCATCTGCGGCTGGACTGGCTGATGTGGTTCCTGCCGCTCGGGCACTCGCTGGACGACTGGTTCTCCGTGTTCCTCGTGCGGCTGCTGGAGGCTGATGCCCCGACGCTGCGGATGCTGCGCGTCGACCCCTTCCACGGCGAGCGGCCGCGGTGGGTGCGAGCCGTGTCCTACCGCTACCGCTTCACGACCCGCGCCGAGCACCGTGCCGACGGCGCGATCTGGGTCCGGACGGGTCGCCGTGTGGTGCTCGGTCCGGTCGGCCTCCGCTGAGGTCGCAGATCCGCACGAGGTCGCACGGATTCCGGGCGAAGCTGCGACCTCAGCGAGAATCTGCGACCTTACGCAACCCGACGCGACGGAACGCGGCCGGGAGAACACGCGCCGAGCGCGGCGAAACGCCCCGGCCGGGGAGAGTCCCCGGTCGGAGCGTTCCGTCTCGCTGGACGTCGATCAGCTGACCTTCTTCCGGTAGGAGATGATCGCGAAGACGTAGGCGACCACGAGGATCCCGACGCACCAGGCGAGCGCGACCCAGATGTCGGACCCGACCGGCTCCCCCGCGAACAACGCCTGGATGGAGTTGACGATCGAGGTCACCGGCTGGTTCTCCGCGAACCACTGCACCGGAGCCGGCATGGTGTCGGTCGGCACGAACGCCGAGCTGATGAACGGGAGGAAGATCAGCGGATACGAGAAGGCGCTGGCCCCGTCGACGGTCTTGGCGTTCAGGCCCGCGATGATCGCCAGCCAGGTGAGCGCCAGGGTGAACAGCATCAGGATGCCGATCACTCCGAGCCAGGCCCAGACGCTCGCCCCGGTGCGGAAGCCCATCAGGAACCCGACCCCGAAGATGATCGCGAGGGTGATCGCGTTCGCCGTGAGGGACGTGAGCACGTGGGCCCACAAGACGCTCGACCGGGCGATCGGCATGGAGTGGAACCGCTCGAAGATGCCGCTCTGCATATCGGTGAACAGCCGGAACGCCGTGTAGGCGATGCCCGACGCGATCGCGATGAGCAGGATGCCCGGCAGCAGGTAGTTCACGTAGTTCTCGGCGCCGGTGCTCTGCTGGAGCGCGCCGCCGAAGACGTACACGAACAGGAGCATCAGGGCGATCGGGGTGACCGCGGTGGTGATGATCGTGTCGGGGCTGCGGAAGATGTGCCGCATCGAGCGGCCGGTGAGCGTCGCCGTGTCGGCGGCGAAGTGCGTGGTCATGCTGCATCTCCTTTCTTCACCTGGGTCCCTGAGCCCGTCGAAGGGTGGGTCCCTGAGCCTGTCGAAGGGCCGATGAGGGTGAGGAAGATCTCCTCGAGGGTGGGCTGCTTCTCGACGTACTCGACCTTCGCGGGCGGAAGGAGCCGCTTCAGTCCGGCGAGGGTGTCGTTCGCGATGATGCGGCCCTCGTGCAGGATCGCGATGCGGTCGGCGAGCTGCTCCGCCTCATCGAGGTACTGCGTGGTGAGCAGCACGGTCGTGCCGCCGCTCGCGAGTTCCTTCACGACGTCCCACACCTCGATGCGCGACTCGGGGTCGAGGCCCGTGGTCGGCTCGTCGAGGTAGATGACCTCGGGGTCGCCGACCAGGCTCATCGCGATGTCGAGCCGGCGTCGCATCCCGCCGGAGTACGTGCCGACCTTGCGGCCCCCGGCCTCGGTGAGCCGGAAGCGTGCGAGGAGCCGGTCGGCCACCGCACCCGGGTCGGGCAGGTGCCGCAGCTTCGCGACGAGCACGAGGTTCTCGCGTCCGGTGAGGATCTCGTCGACCGCGGCGAACTGCCCGGTGAGGCTGATCCTCTCCCGCACGCCGAGCGGGTCCGCCGCGACGTCGATGCCCTGCACCGACGCGGCGCCGGCATCCGCCTTCAGCAGCGTGGAGAGGATCCGGACCATCGTGGTCTTGCCCGCGCCGTTCGACCCGAGGAGGGCGAAGATCGATCCCCGCTCCGCCTCGAAGTCGACGCCGCGCAGCACGTGCAGGTCCTTGTACGACTTCTCGATGCCGCGGACGGAGATCGCAGGCGTCGTCATGATTCCTCCTCCTTCTTCTTCGCGTCGTCGAACGCCTTGATGAGGCGTGCGCGCTCCTTGTCGATCCACTGGCGACCGCCGTACGCCGCGGCGTAGTTCTCGGCGAACTCGACCGGGTCGTCGCCGACGATCGCGCTGACCGGGGTGCCGTCGATCGCGGCGCGCTCCCACATGTCGGCGATGTCGAGGAACATCTTCACGATGGTGTCGCCGTCGGTGAGGCCCCCGTAGTAGAGGTTGTAGCGCTGCTGGGCCTTCGCCATCTCCCGGTACGGTTCGGGGAGGGCGTTGATGCGGGCCTGCGCCTGCTTGTACTGCTTCTTCTCTTCGAGTGATCCGGTGATCGCTTCGATCCACTTCGCGGCCATGCTCAGTTCTCCTTGTTCTCGGTGTCGCGCTTTTCCAGCTGTTCGATGTGCGTCTTGAGGAAGCTCCAGGTGGTCCAGAACTCCTCGAGCTCCTGTCGGCCCTGGGCGTTCAGGGTGTACACCTTCCGGGGTGGACCCTTCTCGCTCGGCACCTTCTCGACGTCGACGAGGTTCTTCTGCTCGATGCGCACCAGGAGTGCGTAGATCGTGCCCTCGGCGATGTCGGTGAACCCGTGGTCTCGGATTCGTGCCGTGATCTCGTACCCGTAGGCCGGCTGCTCGGCGAGGAGGGCCAGCACGATGCCCTCCAGGGTTCCCTTGAGCATCTCGGTCATCTGCTTGCCCATCGGTACCCTCCTCTCGTTCCTGTGTCTTCTGTTCGGTACTCAGTGTTGCTGGGTACCGGTACAAAGTAACACTGAGTACCGGTACTTAGCAACACCGAATACTGAATCTCTTCGCCGAGACCCCGGGTACGCGGCGAGACCCCGGGCTGCAGACGCGAGAACCCCGGGGCGTCGACGACAACCCGGGGTCTCAGCGAAAGAGGGGAGGGGGCGGAAGCGTCAGCCGCGGAGATAGGCGAGGACGGCGAGGACGCGGCGGTGGCCGCTGTCACTGGCGGCCAGCCCGAGCTTGGCGAAGATGTTGCCGATGTGCTTGCTCACCGCGGTCTCCGTCACGAACAGGCGTGCGGCGATGGTGGTGTTGTCGAGGCCCTCGGCCATCAGCCCGAGCACCTCACGCTCCCGCGGAGTGAGGGTCTGCACGGGGTCGTCGGCGCGACGCCGGCTCATGAGCTGCGAGATGACCTCGGGGTCCATCACGGTCCCCCCGGCGGCCACCCGGCGCAGGGCGTCGACGAACGCGGCGACCTTGCCCACGCGCTCCTTCAACAGGTAGCCGAGGCCGTCCGCCCCCGCCGCGAGGAGCTCCCCCGCGTAACGGTCCTCCACGTACGCCGAGAGCACGAGCACCGGGAAGCCGGGGCGGCGGGCTCTCGCCTCGGCCGCGGCCTTGAGCCCCTCGCTGGTGAAGGTCGGCGGCATCCGCACGTCGACCACCGCCGCATCGGCCTCGTCGAGCAGGGCGAGGAACCCGTCCGCGTCCGGCACGGCGCCGATCACGTCGAAGCCCTCAGTGCGCAACAGGAGCGCGAGGCCCTCCCGCAGCAGGGTGTCGTCCTCCGCGATCACGATCCGCATGGCAGCTCCGTCCGCAGGATGGTGGGTCCCCCGGCGGGACTCGACAGGTCCATCGTGCCCTCGAACGCCTCGACCCGGCGTCGGATCCCCGCGAGACCCCCGCCCGGACGCTCGACCGCGCCGCCGACCCCGTCGTCCTCCACCGCGATGAGGAGCAGCTCGCCCTCTCGCTCGACCCGCACCGTGGCGCGGGTCGCGGCGCTGTACTTGTTCACGTTGGTCAGCGCCTCCGCGACCACGAAGTACGAGGCCGACTCGACCGCTGCCGGCACCCGACCGACGTCCGCGGCGTCGAGCGTGCACGGGACGACGCTGCGCCCGGCGAGCGAGGCGAGCGCCCCCTCGAGACCCAGTTCGTCGAGGATCGGCGGATAGATGTCGTGCACCGTGCGGCGGAGGCCGGCGAGGGCATCGGTCGCCGCGTCCTGCGCGCGCCGCAACGGCTCGAGCACGTCGCCACCCGTCTCCTGGGCGCGCTCCGCGATCCCCAGCATCATCACGACGTTCACCAGGCGGTTCTGGGCGCCGTCGTGCAGGTCGCGCTCGATGCGACGGAGCTCGGCGGCATGGGCGTCGAGGGCGGCCGCGCGGCTGAGAGTCAGCGCGTCGACGCGGGCGGCGAGGCGCGACTTCTGCGGCGTCGCGAGGAGCTTCGCCGAGACGAACGCCACCAGCCGGGCGACCACCGGCACGAGGAACAGCGCGGCCACCGCATAGGCGAGGGCGACGAGCGGCATGGTCCACGCCAGCTCCCACGACGTGACCGGGTACGGTGAGCCCACCGGGTCGTCGGCGGGGGCGAACTGCCAGTACCAGGTGACGGCGAGGCTGTTGACGGCGGACAGGGGCAGCGCGAGCGTCAGCAGCGACAGCCACATCACCGGAAAGGCGTGCACCGTGAGCCACAGCGCGTCTCGGGCGGTGGCGCGGGAGAAGGCGTAGCGGAGCCGTTCGTCGATCGTCGCGCCGCCCGGCAGCGTGCGCGTGAGCGGGGGGAGGTCCTCCCCGCGCCGGCGTCCGATCCGGCGGCGCGCCCGGTCGCTCCAGGCATGCAGCACCTGCACGACCTGCGGGAGCAGCAGCACCCCGCCCGTGATGAGCATGAGCGGCAGCAGCACGAGGATGACGCAGAACAGCGCGAGGGACACGACGGAGGCCCCGAGTTCGACGGCGAGGAACCGCGCATCGGGCAGCCATCCACGCAGCCAGCGGCGCATCCATCCGTCGTTCACCCTGCAAGTCTGCCCGAGCGCCCCGCGGCCCGCGGTAGAGCCAGCTCCACCATCGATGCGGCACCGTGCGGGATGGGAGCCGTCGCGCGGCTTTCCTACCGTCGAAGCATGACCTCCCTCTCCTCTGCGCCGCTCGTCGAAGCGGCCCCCGCCGAGGCCCTGCGCCTCAGCGGCCTCGTCAAGACCTACGGTTCCGGCAGCACCCGGGTGACCGCACTCCGAGGCATCGACCTCGCCATCGCGCGGGGCTCGTTCACCGCGATCATGGGGCCGTCCGGCTCCGGCAAGAGCACACTGCTGCACAGTGCCGCAGGTCTCGACCGCCCGACCAGTGGCACGGTGCACCTGGGCGGCACCGAGATCTCCGCGCTCACGCCCCGGCAGCTCACGGCCTTCCGCCGCGACCATGTGGGCTTCGTCTTCCAGGCCTACAACCTGCTGCCGGCGCTGAGCGTGGAGGACAACATCACCCTCCCGCTGCGCCTCGGCCGCCGCCCCCTCGATCACGGCCGGCTCGAGACGCTGCTCGACGCGGTGGGGCTCACCGACCGTCGCCACCGTCGCCCTGCAGAGCTCTCCGGCGGACAGCAGCAGCGCGTCGCGATCGCCAGAGCCCTCATCACCCGCCCGCACGTCGTGTTCGGCGACGAGCCCACCGGGGCCCTGGACTCCCGCACCGGGAAGCAGGTGCTCGACCTCCTGGCGCACACCGCGAAGGAGCTGCATCAGACCGTGGTCGTCGTCACCCACGATCCCGTGGTGGCGTCCCACGCCGACCGGGTGATCTTCCTCGCCGACGGGGCGTTCGCCGGACATCTCGACGGCGGCACCCCGCAGCAGATCACGGATCGCATGAGCACGCTGGGGGAGTGGTGATGTCGGCCGCGCCGCTCGGGCTCGGACGGATCATCCGCGCCGACCTCCGTCATCATCGGCGCAGTCTCGCCGGGGTCTTCGTCGCCATCTTCGTCGCGAGTGCGCTCGTCACCGGACTCGGCGTGCTCGTCGAGTCCGGCATCCGCGGCGGCCTCGCCCCGCAGCGCTACACGGCGGCCGAGGTGGTCGTCGGGGCGGTGCAGCAGGTCGACGTGCCGGAGGACCTGCCGGTGCCGCTGCGTGAGCGCGCTCCCGTCCCCGCCGACGCCGCGCGCGAGATCGCTGAGCTTCCGGGCGTCGAGGCCGTGGTCGCCGACGTGACCGTGCCTCTGTCGGTGCCCGGCGGGACGGCCCCTGCCGTGGTCGAGGCGCACCCCTGGTCCGCGACGGCACTCACCGGCTTCACGCTCGCGGAGGGGCGGGAGCCCGCCGCCGACGACGAGGTCGTGGTGGTCTCCGGAGCCGGGCACGCCGTGGGCGACTCCCTTGCGCTCGCCCACGGCGGCATCGCGGCGACGTACACGGTCGTCGGTGTGGTCTCGGCGGAGAGCCTGCCGGAGCGCGCGGTGTCGGTGTTCCTGACGGACGAGCGCATCAGCGACCTCGACCCGCACGACGGGGCCCCGCAGGCGCTCGGCGTGTTCGTCGACGGGGACCCCGAGCGCACGGCGGTCGCGATCCGCGAGGCGTTCCCGGATCTGGTCGCCCGGACCGGAGACGCCAGAGGAGACGTGGAGTTCCTCGACTCGGCGGCGGCGCGCACCCTGCTCATCGCTATCGGCAGCGCGTTCGTCGGCACCTGCATCCTCGTCGCCCTCTTCATCGTCGCCGGCACGCTGTCGCTGTCGGTCCAGGCGCGTCGCCGCGAGTATGCCCTGCTCCGCGCGGTGGGGGCGACCCCGTCGCAGGTGCACGCCCTCATCGCGCGGGAGACGCTCGCCGTCGCCGTCGTCGCCGCGCTGCTCGGGATCGCCCCGGGGTGCCTGCTGTCCTCCGCACTGCAGGCGGCGTTCGTGGCCGGAGGAGTCATCCCCGGCGACTTCGCCCTCGCGCTGAGCCCGTTCCCGGCGCTGAGCGCACTGGTGCTGGTGCTCGGAGCGGCCTGGGGAGCGGCGCGCATCGCGGCCCGGCGGCCCGCCCGCCTCGATCCGATCGAGGCGCTGCGCGAGTCCTCGACGGGCCAGGGCCCGATCGGCCTGCCCCGCATCATCACCGGCATCGTGTTCGCCGCCGCCGGCGTCTCGGTCTCGACCGTCCCGCTGATGCTCCGCGGCGACGCAGCGGTCGGCGCCTCCGCCGGTGCCGCGATCATGCTCATCGTGGCGCTCGCGCTCCTGGGACCGTGGCTCGTCGCCCTGTGCGTGCGCCTCGTCGGGCCGGTGCTGCGTCGTTCGTCGGCCGCGGGCTTCCTCGCCGCCGCCCACACCACCGCGGGCAGTCGGCGGATGGCGGCCGCGATCCTCCCGATCGCCCTCGGCATCGGGTTGGGTCTCGTGCAGATCGGCGGGCCGGCGATCGTCGCGGACGAGGCCGCGACCCAGGCCCGGGCCGGGGTCACCGCCGACCTGCGTGTGGCCGCTCCGGCCGGGCTCTCCCCCGACGCCGTCGGCGCGCTGCGCGACGAGCCGGGGGTGACGGCAGCGACCGGCGTGGTCGTCAGCACCGCGGTGCTCGACTCGCTCGACATCGAAGGTCAGATCGAGCGCACGGAGTACGTGCTCCAGGGCGTGGACCCGACGACCGCGGACGGCCTGCTCGACCTGCGGGTGCAGGAGGGGTCCCTCACCGCCCTCGACGGCGGTGCGACCATCGCGGTGAGCGCCGATGCGGCGCACACGCTCGGCCTCGACGTCGGAGACCCGGTGACGGGCGTCCTCGGCGACGGGGCGCCGCTGGAGGCGACCGTGGTCGGCATCTACGAGCGCGGTCTCGGGTTCGGCGATCTCACCATGGCGGTCGACCACGTCCGCGCGCACACCTCCGCAGCGCTCGACTCGTTCGCCCTCGTGTCGGTGGACGGTGACGCGCCGGCCGACGCCTTCGCCGCCGACGGTCTGCAGGTGGCCCCCGGCTCGGGTCAGAAGCCCAGCATGACCGGGGCCGTGTCGCAGCAGGGCTGGGTGAGCCTCATCGGTCTGCTGGTCATCCTCGGGTACATCGCGATCGCCGTCGTGAACACGCTCGTCATGGCGACGGGGGAGCGGTCCCGGGAGTTCGCCCTGCTGCAGCTCATCGGCGCCTCCCGGGGACAGGTGCGCGCCACGATGCGCACCGAGGCGATCCTGATCGCCGCCCTCGCGATGGTCTTCGGCGTGCTGGTGGCGATCCCGCCGCTGATGGGGATGAGCTACGGCATCTCCGGGCAGCCGCTCCCGGCGATGCCCGTGCTCGGCTCCCTCGCGATCGTCGGCGGCATGGGCGCGCTCGCCCTCGTCGCGCTGCGGGTCGCGACAGGGGCCGCGCTGCGCCGCCGCCCGATCGAGGAGATCGGCTCTCGCGAGTAGGCCCGCGACCACCGGAGGGCGCATCGGGATCCCGGTGCGCCCTCCGGCGTGCCGTCCCGGGGTGAAAAGGAGGGGTGAATTCCCCCGGTTCGGTCGGGGGCCTCCGCGGCAGCCGGGCAGGCTGGCGGAGGCCCGGACCGAGTCCACCCTGCCCGAAAGGGTGCTCGGCGGTCGCCTGAGGGGGCGGGGGCTTCCGTGTGCGCGGATGCGTGCCGGAACGCGATGAATGGGGAGAGCAGTCATGGGATTCCGTGTTGCCCGCAAGGACCGCACGTCCGATGGCCTTCCGCCGGAGCGGCGCAGCCGCTGGCGGGGCCGGACGAAGAGGCTGATCGGCGGTGCCGTGAGCACGGCGCTCGTCGCGTCGTCGATGATCGTCGTCGGCGGGACGCTGACCGCCGCGCCTGCCGCCGCGGCAGAGCCGTTCCTCTGCACGCCGGGAGCGGTGTACGTGCAGAGCGCCACCGAGGTGCGCGAGTTCGCCGTGAACGAGCAGGGCGGAGCGCCAGGCGACGGCGGCACGCTCAGCTCCATCAACCTCGGCGCGAACCACTCCAACAACGCCCTCGGCCTCTCGTCGACCGGACGGTACGCCTACACGGTCACCAACGCCGCCGGTACCAAGACGCTGGCCAAGCACGACCGCGTCACCGACACGACGGCGCAGACGACGTTCACGCTGAACTCCTCGGTGCTGCGCGGCGCCGTGCACCCCGTGACGGGCGTCTACTACTTCGCCAGCGGCACGGTGAACGGCGCCATCAACCTCTACGCGTGGGACGAGAACGTCACGCCGCAGAACTACGTGCAGGTCGGAACCCTCCGTCCGACCGCGGGCAGCAGCGCGTTCGGCGCCAACGGCGACATCGGATCGTTCCGACGTTCCATCATGGCCTTGCCGGCCCCGGTTGCGACGACGTGCGACATGCCCCCACCTCACTGTCGAGTGTGAATGCGCTCAACCTAGCGTCGCGCCGTCACCGCCGTCCAGAGCGGTCACCCTGGCCGGGTGAATCCGCGCCTCTCAGCCGAAGACGCGAGCCGTGCCGACCATGCCTTCCAGGAGGGCGGCTGTGCGGGCGCGCGGTCCCTCCGGCGCGATGCCGAGGACGCGGGCGAGCTCCAGGGCGAGAGCGGCGTGTCCGGCGGCGCTGGGGTGGAAGGGGTCGTTCATGAGGCCCCACGGCATCCCGCCACCGCCCAGCTCCGCGAAGTGCGCGTACTGGTCGACGAGGATCACGTCCTCCGCGGACGCGACCCGACGGACGGCCTCGGCGAAGTCGGCGATCCGCGCCCGCTCCGGCGCGTTGCGGACGTCGATGGCGGGCGGCGTCTGGAGCACCGGGATGGCGCCGATTTCGCGCACCCGGCTCACGAAGTCATGCAGGGAGGCGGCGTAGTCGTCCGGCGAGATCACCGGTCGGGGCCCGCCGTCCGAGGCGTCGTTGGTGCCGACCATGAGGGTGACGACATCCGGCTGCCAGCCCGCGACCCGACGCTCCCAGTCGTCGAGGATGTCGACGATCCGGTTGCCGCTGATCGCGGTGTTGAGCACGATGTCGCGGACGCGCTCGAGCTCGCCCCTGATCAGCTCGTGGAGGTGCTCCTGGTAGCTGCGCCCGCCCTGGGTGTGCACCAGGCCGTGGGTGATCGAGTCGCCGGTGATGACCCAGTTCAGCGGTGCCGGGTCGCGGAGCGCGTCGGCGAGGCGGCGGAGGTCGTCGTCGGCGGTGGCAGGGGAGGCGGAGGGGGCGATCGGCACGTTTCCGAGCTTATCCGGCGTAATGCTCAGGGGCCGTTCCCGTCCTGTTTGCCGAGGGGCGAGGCTGGGCATGTGAGCGCGGACGGGATCCGTGGCCCAGGACGTCGTCGAATCCCCAACCCGACGACGTGGAGAAATCGAGTCCCTCGTGCGGCGGGCTGCTCCCCCGGCCCGCCGCACATCCCCGAGTCTCGGGGCGTTCCGTCGGCCCATTCCGGAACGCCGATATACGCGCGGCTGCGAACACCTGCGATGCGCCGCATGAGGGGTACCGTCGTTGGCGGCCTGTTCGAGGGAGGGGAACCTTGCGGGCCGGGGGAGAGCTCCGCGGCATCGCCGCGGGCGGAGAGAGTGCGACGCCGCGCGGCGTGGAGACACGTGCGGCGTGCATCGTCGCGTTCCGCAATCCTGCGGAACGCGCGTAGTACGTCGGGCCCCGCCGTGTCTCATCTTCGACCGTGCCCACGTCGCGTGTGCGCGGCTGTCACCGGAGGAACACATGCTGACCCATTCGCCACCCGTCCGACCCCGCTCGGGACGGAGCCGCATCGCCCGCCGCGTCGCCGCCGTCGCCATGATCGTCGGCGGATTCGTCGGAGCCCTGCTCGTCCCCGTCGCGGCGACCGCGGCCCCGCCGTACACGACCGGCGCGACGGTCGAGTCCCTGGCCTTCACGGAGACGGCCGTCGCCAGCGGCACGAAGGCCGAGCTGACCGGCACCTGGTCCCTGCCGGACAACCCAGTCGCACCTGCCGGTTTCGTCGTCGAGCTCCCCGAGGGCCTCCGTGGGCTACTGGACACCTTCCCGTTGCTCGACGCGGCGGGAGCTGAGGCGGGACGCTGCGTGACGACCGCCGCGCAGCTCGTCTGCGACATCGACAGGGCTTACCTCGAGGAGCACCCCGTCGGTCTCTCCGGAGGCTTCTCCTTCTGGGCGACGGTGACCACCGAGGTGAGCGAGACCACCACGGTCACCTACGACTTCGGTGACGTCACCGCTTCCGTCGATGTGAAGCCGGACCCCTTCATCTGCACGACCGACTGTGACTTCCGAGGCCGCGCGGACTTCAAGAGCGGGGAGTACCAGAACACCTCGGACACCATCGCGTGGGACGTCGCCGTCGGGGCGGGAGCGAAGGGCATGGCCGCGGGTCAGGAAGTCGTCGTCACCGACGTCATCGGCTCCGACCAGGAGCTCCTGCGCGAATCCGCCGCCGGGGAACGCTACCCGTCGCTGTGGGTCGCCACCGGTCTGCAGACCCTCCCCAGCGGTCTCGTCGTCCCGGGGCCGGTCACCGAGGTCGCTGCCGCCGACTACACCGTCTCCGCCGACGGGACCACCGTCACCTTCACCGCCGTCGAGGGCGGCTTCTACAACGTGCACTACCTCTCGCGGGTGACCGACGACGGTGCGGCCGGCACCTACCGCAACGCCGCCGAGATCCGGGTCGGCACCGAGACATCGTCGACGGTCACGTCGGAGGTCACCCGCCACGGCGGCTCGGGGACGGGGAACGGTACGCGCGTCGGGCGCTTCACGGCGCTGAAGACCCTCAGCGGTCCGGCGGCCGCGACCGAGCGGATCCCCGCCGGGACCCGGTACGTGCTGGAGTACACGTACCCGGCGGGGCCGGGCTTCCCGGCGGGCTCGGGGGTGCTCGATCTCGAGGCCGGATCGCCGGTGACGAGCCCGGCGCTGCCTGCCGGCGCGGAGGTCAGGGTCCGCGAGCGGGCGCCGGAGCCCGTGGCCGGCACCGCCTGGGGCACGCCGGTGATCAGCCCGGAGCGGTTCACGGTGGGGGACGAGACCGTCACCGTGAGCGTGCAGAACCCGGTGGCCGTCGTGCCCCCGCCGCCCGTTCCAGCCACGCCGAGCACGCCGGCGACGCCGAGCACGCCGGCCACGCCGAGCACGCCGGCGACGCCGCCGGGCACTGCCGGGGGCTCGCTGGCCACGACCGGCGGGGAGATCGCGACAGCGGGTCTGCTCGCCGGGGTGCTGCTTCTGGGGATGGGAGGTGCGCTGGCGGCCGCGCGACGCGCACGCCGCGGGAACCGCTGATCGCACGCGCCGGGCGGGGTGCGGCCGACATCCGTCGGGCCGTGCCCCGCGTCGGCGCGAGAACGCACGGGTGAGGTCTGTCACCTCACCGACACAGGCCCTCGGGGGAAGGGAACACCATGAGCGACGAACGCAGAGACGAGGAGAGGGAACGCGACGCGGACCTGCTGGACCGGGTCCGCGGGGGTGACGAGCAGGCCTATGCGGAGCTGTGGGAGCGCTACGCACCCGCGGCGGCGGCCGTGGCCCGCAGCTACTGGTGGTCAGCCGATGCCGACGACCTCGTCGCAGAGTCCTTCACCCGCATCTATCAGGCGATCCAGGCCGGGAAGGGGCCGACGGCCGCGTTCAAGCCGTACCTGTTCGCCACGATGCGCAATCTCGCCATCAGCTGGGGCCGCGCCCGTCGCGAGGTGCCCATCGAGTACATCGAGGCGGTGGAGGACCCGAACAGCACGGATGCCGCGGCCGACGCCGATTTCGACGCCTCGCTCGTCTCGCAGGCCATCCTGGCCCTGCCGGAGCGCTGGCAGGATGTGCTGTGGTTCGGCGAGGTCGAGCACCTCTCCATGCACGAGATCGGCAAGCGCCTCGACATCAGCGAGCGCGCGGCCGCGGTCCTCGCCTTCCGTGCCAGGGAGGGGCTCCGGCAGGCCTGGATCACCGCGCACGTCGCGGCCCGCCCGCCGGCCTCCCGGGAGTGTCAGTGGACGATGGGGAAGCTGGGCGCGCACGCCCGCCAGCGCCTCACGCCCCGGGACACGGCCCGTGTGCACGCCCACCTCGACGAGTGCGCCGACTGCCGCGCCAAGGCCGAGGAGGCGCGTCACGCCAGCTCGCGCATGCTGTCCGTCCTCTTCCCCGCCGGCATCACGGTGGGGGCCGGTGCGCAGATCTGGCAGTCGCTGACATCTGCCGGACTGTCCGCCAGCGCCGCCCCGCTGCCGCCCGCGATCGCCGCTCCGGTCGCGGGTATCGCTGCGGCGAAGGCCACCATCGGTATCGTGGCCGCGGTCGCCGCGACGACCCTCGCGGCGACCGTCGCCGCCACGGTGGTCGGGGGCACCGCCGTGGTCGCGGCGCCCGCCGCCACGGAGGTCGTGACGTGGAGCGTACCCACCCCGGCCCCATCCCCGGAGGCGACATCCGCCCCGGCGGCGACGCCGGTCGCGAGCCCTCCGCCCTCGGCCGCGCCGGAGCCGTCCGCTCCGGCAGCGCCGCCGCCGGAGCCGGAGCCGGAACCCGTCCCCGAGGCGAGCGTGCCGAGCGCTCCTGTCCTCATCGACGTGCCAGGGCAGGTCTCGCGCACCGAGCTGCTGTCCGTGACCGTGGCGTGCGAGGTCGGTGCCGACCTCACGGTATCCGCCTACGGCGCCACCCTGGCGGCGGGGACGTGCGCGGCGAACGAGCGATGGCAGGCGAGCTTCCGCGTCGACGCCTATCCGGTGCCCGCCGGGACCGCAGTGACCCTGAGTTTCGCGCAGTCCAACATCGCCGGGATCTCCGGCGCGGCGAGCGCGGAGGTGGTCATCGTGGATTGATTTCGGAACCGCGCGTAATCACCCCCGCGGATCGCTGTCCTGTAGGAGTCCGCCATCTCCGGATACCAGCGGATGAAGAGATCGAGATTGGAACCACATCGCCATGAGGAAACGATCGGGCGCCTTCGTGCTCGGATTGCTGCTCGCCCTGGGCGCCGTCGCTGCCGCGGCACCCGCTGACGCCGCGACGGGAGCCGCGACCATCGTCGACGCGAACACCGGCCGGTTCACGCTGCCGGACGGCACGATCGCCACCGCCACACTCGCCGGCGGCTCCCGCATCTTCGGCGGCGAGGGTAAGACGCTGAGCTCCTGGAGCGGCACGGACGCCATGTACGCGGCCGGTGTCTCGGCGAAGGACCTCGCGACGCTCGACGTCCACTCGAGCGCGAACTGCGGGACGTCGGCGCGCTGCGGCGAGGGGCAGCTCACGATCACGTTCGATCACCCGGTCGACGATCCCGCGATCCACATCGCCGAGTTCGGCGCCGGGACCGGCGGTACCGGACTCGGCGGGATCTCGGTCGCAGACGGCATCCGCTTCGCCTCCGCCGACGGCGGCGCGACCCGTGCGGTCGTCTCCGACGGCGCCACCTTCGTGGACGGAGGCGACGGCTACTCCCGCGGCGACATGAGGATCTCCTGCACCGCGGCCTCGCGCCCCGGGGGCTGCGGAAGCTTCACCGTCCCGGGCACCAAGATCACCCGGATCGTCTTCGATGTCGCCCGCTTCGCCCTCGGCGGCACGCAGACCGCAGCGCTGGACGGCTACGCCCTCGGGGTGACCGCCACCGCCACGCCGGACCCGAAGGTCGCCGGACTCTCGATCGCCAAGGTCGTCGACAAGGCCGCGGCCGCACCGGGCGACGTCCTCGACTACACCATCACCGTCCGGAACACCGGCGAGGCGGAGGCCCGTCAGGTGCCCGTGACCGACACGCTTCCCGCCGGGCTGCGCGATGCGACGGCCGATCAAGGCGGCGTGGTCGCCGACGGCGCGGTCGCCTGGACGATCGACGCCCTTCCCGCCGGCGGCACGAGCACCCTGCACGTCTCCGGGACCGTCGACCGCGCAGGCGCGGGCACCACCCTCGTCAACCGCGCCGTGGTGGAGAACCCCGCCGGTGTCCCGGCCGAGACGCCGGCGCCCACGTCCTCCACGCCGTGTGCGGACGACGCGAGTGTCGCCTGCGCCTCCACGGTCGTCGCCGCCCTGCCGGCGTTGTCCCTCGCGAAGACCGTCGACAAGCAGGTCGCCGGCCATGACGAAGCGCTGTCGTACACCCTGGTCGTCGGCAACGCCGGGACGGCCCCGGCGACCGATGTCCCCGTGACCGATGTCCTTCCGCCCGCCTTGACCGCGGTCTCGGCCGATCAGGGCGGCGTGGTCGCCGACGGCGCCGTCCACTGGACGCTCCCCGAGGTCCCGGCCGGCGGCGAGGTCGTGCTGCACGTGACCGGCACGACGCCGGGAGGTCTCGACGAGGCCCAGCTCGTGAACCGCGCCACCGTGCAGAACTCCGCCGCTGCGCCGAACGGGACGCCCGCGCCGACGGTGACCACCCCGTGTCCTGACGACCCGCAGCAGGCATGCGCCCTGACCGCGGTGGCCCCGCTCGCCTCGTTGGAGATCGACAAGACCGTGGCGCAGTCCGCCGCGCCGGCCGGGTCCATCCTCGACTACACGATCACCGTGTCGAACGTCGGCCCCGGTGTCGCGACGCAGATCCCCGTCGTCGACGACCTGCCCGACGGTGCGCGGTTCATCGCCGCCTCGACCGGGGGCGTCGCCGTGCAGGACAGGGTGGGCTGGGTGGTGCCGGAGCTCGGCCCCGCGGAGTCGGCCACGATGACCCTCCGCGCGCAGCTGCCGCGAGACGCCGAGGGCACCGTCGTCAACCGCGCCACCGTCGCCTATGACGAGTCGATGATCGCCGGCCTGCGGGCAGCGGCGGTCCAGGCCGGGATCGCCGTTCCGGACGACCTGTCCGGCCTCCCCGCGCTGCCGCCGCTGTCGGCGACGCACGCCTGCGCGGACGACGCGAAGTGGTCGTGCGCGGCGACCGTCGTCCGTGCCCCTGCCGCTGCAGGGCTCGCGCAGACGGGCGGCACGCCGCTCTCCGTCCTCCCCGCGATCGCGCTGCTGGCGGGTGGAGCTCTGCTCCTCATCGTCTCCGCGCGTCGCGCGACCCACCGATAACCACTGATCGCGTCAGCCACGGGGGACCTCCCTCCGGGGGCTGATCGAGGTACCCAGAAATGCACTTCTCACAGTCCACTTCGTCCGTTCCGCTGCCGAAAGGCTCCGTCATGATCGTCTTCGGGACCCGTCCCGAGATCATCAAGCTCGCTCCGCTCGTCCGCGAACTGGGAGATGCCGCCTTCGTCGTCCATACCGGGCAGCACTACGACCCGGGGATGTCCCGGGTGTTCCTCCGGTCCTGCGGGATCGAGCGCGTCGATCTCCAGCTGCATGTCGGCGGTCTCCCGCGCGCGGCGCAGATCGGGCGCGCCGCCGAGCAGATCGCCGAGGCCATCACCCGCTTCGAGCCGCGGTACGTCGTGGTCCAGGGCGACACGAACGCGACGTTCGCCGCCGCTCTCGCCGCGAATGCCGCAGGGGTGCGCCTCGGGCACGTCGAGGCGGGACTGCGGGCGCACGATCGCCGGATGCCCGAGGAGCACAACCGGGTGATGGTCGACCACATCGCTGACGACCTGTTCGCGGCGACGGCGGCGAACCGTGCCAACCTCCTTGCCGAGGGCATCGACGAGGAGCGCATCCTCGTCACCGGCAATCCGGTGGTGGAGGCGGTGCGCGCCCAGCGCGCGGGCGCGGCCGGCGATGCGGACGAGCTCGCGCGGCTCGGATTGACGCCTGCCGGCTTCGTCCTCGCCACCCTGCACCGTCAGGAGAACGTGGACACTCCGGAGAACCTCCTGGCCACCCTCCGCGCGTTCAACGCGATCGCGGCGTCGGGGTGGCCCGTCGTGTTCCCCGTGCACCCACGCACCAGGGCGATGCTCACCTCGCTGGACGCCACGCATCTCCTGGACGCACTGATCGCCGAGGAACCGCTCCCCTACGAGCGGTTCCTGGCGCTCGCCGCCCACGCCGCTCTGCTGGTCTCCGACTCCGGCGGCATCCAGGAGGAGGCGACGGTGATCGGCCGCCCCGTCCTCGTCGTGCGGGACTCGACCGAGCGCCCTGAGGCGCTGGGCGCCTTCACCCGGCTCGTCACCCCGCAGGAGCTCGCTCCGGCCGCCTCCGCCCTGCTCGGCGCGGTGGAGCCGACCCTCGCCCGACTCGCCACCCTGCCGTCCCCCTTCGGCGACGGGCAGGCCACCGCGCGCATCGCGGCGCACATCCGCAGCACCGTCGCCTCGACCCGCACTGAGGAGTCCTGATGTACAGCAACGCCCTGACCACCCCGCTCGCCACGGTCGGCGCCCTCGCCGTCACAGGTCCGGAATCGATGACCACCTGGGTCATGGCGGCGGGCATCGCGGTGACCGTGGGGGCGGGGCTGCTCCTGCGCACCCGCCTGCTGCGGCGGTCGGCGCCGGCTCCCCGCCCGATCCGTCGGTCCGTCGCGCCGGAAGAGGACCCCGCGCCGGGGAGGACACCCTGATGTTCCCGGTGCTCAACGCGTTCACGGTCCTGCTCGGCGTCGCGTTCGTCACGTACGTCCTGTTCATCCTCATCCCCTATCTCCGTTATCCGAAGACCACCCCGGGCGATCCGGCGAGCTTCGAATGGCACTTCTTCATCCCGTGCCGGGACGAGGAGGCGGTGATCGATACGACCGTGTCGCGGGCGCGGCGGGACTTCCCCGGCGCCCACGTCTGGGTGATCGACGACGACAGCGAGGACGCCACGGCGTCGATCGTCACCCGATGGGCCGAGGCCGACGAGCATGTGCATCTCGTTCAGCGCCGTCGCCCCGAGGCGCGGACCGGCAAGGGCGACGCACTCAACGCCGCCTATCATCAGCTCCTGGCTTGGCTCCCCGCAGACGCCGACCACGATCGGATCGTCGTCGTCGTCATCGACGCGGACGGCGAGATGGAGCCCAACGCCCTCGAGATCTGCGCCGCCGACGACATCTTCGGCGACGAGAGCGTGGGGGCGGCGCAGATCGCGGTCTGGATGAAGAACCGCGACGACCCGAAGCCCTACCCGCACGGCGGGCGGTTCGCCAACACGTTCGCGCGGTTCCTGCTGCGGATGCAGGATCTCGAGTTCCGCACCACCATCGCCGCGATGCAGTCGCTCCGGGCGAAGACCGGGACCGTGGGGCTGGGCGGCAACGGCCAGTTCACCCGGCTCTCCGTGCTCGATGCGATCGGCGACACCTTCGGCGAACCGTGGCACGGCGCCCTGCTCGAGGACTACGAGCTGGGCGTCCATGTCGTGCTGGCGGGCTACCAGGTCCGCCACGTCTACGACACGCACGTGAACCAGGAGGCGCTGCCCTCGATCCGCCGTCTGCTCACGCAGCGCACCCGGTGGGCGCAGGGGAACATCCAGTGCGTCAAGTACATCCGCGAAGTGGTGAAGTCGCCGTACGTCGACAACGCCGGGGTCATCGAGACCGTGTACTACCTCGTGCTGCCCTTCCTCCAGATGCTCGGAGGGCTCTCGTTCCTCATCCTGTTCGGCGCCCAGGTCGGGTACTGGGTGCAGCAGCCGGAGCTCTTCCAGGTCGCGCTCGGCGACACCCTCGGCGTCCTCGGGCTGCTGTTCGCCTTCTCCGTCGCCCCGTTCGCCGTCTGGGGGTTCGTCTACAAGATCCGCTGCGAACCCCAGGCGAGCTGGCTGACGGCGCTGGGGTGGGGGCTCGGGGTGTGGCTCTACGTCTATTACATGTACATCTGCATCGCGCGGGCGTTCCTGCGCATCGTCCGGGGCAAGAACGGATGGGCCAAGACACGCCGCAATGCGGAGGCCCACGTCGTCGTCAACGGATCCGTCGCCGTGGAGGCCTGATGACCACCGTCACCGAAACCCTGCCCGCCCTCCGCGCCCGTCGACTGGATCGGGTGTCGCCGCCGAACCGTGCCGCGCGGGTGGTCGTGGCCCTGCTGATGCTCGCCGCGGGCGGAGCGCTCCTGGCGGTCAACACCTCCTTCCGCGCCGTCGAGGCGGTCGTCGCGACGTGGCTGCTCTCGCCGTTCGTCAAGGGCCAGCGCGCGGCGATCGGCGAGCACTATCTCGTCTGGACCCCGACCGGAGACCTGATCGCTCTGCAGATCACGGTCGAGTGCACAGCACTCCTGATCGGGCTCCCGCTCACCGTGGTCGCCGCGGTGATCCTCGCCTTCACCCGCGTGCGGTGGAGCCGGCTGTTCGGCGGGCTCGCAGCCATGTGGGGCATCGTCTTCGCCGTCAACATGCTGCGGCTCGTCCTGATCGGCTGGGCCACCCAGACCTGGGGTCTCGATCCGGGCTACAAGGTGAGCCACGTGTTCGTGGGTTCCCTCGTCGGCGTCCTGGGGTACGTCGTCGGACTCGTCGTCATGCTCCTGATCATCGGCGTCCGTGCCCCGCAGCGCCGGAATACTCGCCGTCCGCGGGCGTAATCGACCCCCGTCCCCCCCGTCTCATTCGCGGCGAAGCACTCTGCTCGTCGTGTCCACATCAAGAAAGAGGCTCATCATGAAGAGCATCCTCAAGACCGCGTGCAGCGCCGGTGTCGGCCTGCTGATCGTCGGGGGCTCGCTCCTCGGCGCGCAGGGGGCCATGGCCGCCGACCAGCCCGACTCCACCGACGGCGCATCGAGCGGCGGCATCTCCTCGGTCCGCAGCACGGAAGACGTCGACGGTCAGGCCTCGACCCGCGGCTATCTGGGTCGAGCCACCCAGACGGCCGCGACGGGCGTGACGCCGGGGTCGGAGATCAAGGAGGGCGCGATCGTGCAGCTCGTCAACGACGAGCAGATCGACGGCGTCTACAAGGTGATCCTGCCCGTGCCGGCGCACACGACCTTCGCGTCGGCGACCAGCGGCGGTCAGCTCGTCGGTGGGAACGTCGTCTGGACGTTCAACGTCACGCACGACGGCGGCACCAGCATCGTCACCCCGATGGCGACGTTCACCGTCGACGCCGACTACTGGGGTCCGCAGATCACCAACAGCGCCAAGGTGCTCTACACCGGTGGCGTCTTCACCGACGACCACCGCTTCACCTACAACTACAGCCACACCTTCGCCGAGCGTCCGCCGGTGCCGGTGGCCGATCCTGCCGTCGGACTCGCGGGTGCCGGTGTGATCGCCGTCGGAGCTGCCGGCGCGTTCGCGCTGCGTCGTCGTCCCTCGGCGACCCGGTGACGGGCGCCGGACAGACACGGAGGAACAGAGACCTGTGAAGAAGACATCCTTTCTTCGCGGTGCGCTGACCGTGGGGGTGCTCACCGCTCTGGCGGCGGGCGCCCTCGCGGGTGCCCCCGCCGCCTCGGCGGCCGACGTCAACGGCTGGAGCGGATCGGGAGACACCCGCACCGCGTCGGCCGCCGGAGCGACGGCCCGCATCACCACCACCGACAAGGTGCAGATCAAGAGCTCCGGTGACGTCGTCAATCTCGCCACCGTGCGCGACGGCGGGGAGCTCGGGCTCAACGTGATCGGCCTCAACGAGGGCTACCCCTGCAAGAACGGCATCGAGTGCGTCCGCGGGAACGTCGTGGTCGACTTCGGCCAGCAGGTGACGAACCCGAAGATCACCCTCGCCAACCTCGGCGGTGACGTGTACTCCATCGGCGGCGTCGTGCAGTCCTCGGCGAAGTACACGCTGAAGACCTCCGGGGTGAGCCTCAGCGCCGTGAGCGGCAACCTGGACGTGACGTCGAACACGATCACCTCGACCTCCTTCGCCGCCAAGACCGGCACGGTGCAGGTCAACGGCACGGTCTCGAAGGTGGAGTTCCAGCTCAGCATGCGCTCGAAGGGCGCGTTCCTCGGGCTCGTGCCGACCTGGACGAAGGTGCCGAGCGACCTGCACAGCATCGACATCGACGTGGACAAGCCGACGGCGCCCGCGCTGACGGTGGACAAGAACGATCACCGCGACAGCGCCGTGATCGGCGACCAGCTCTCGTACGACATCGTGGTGCGCAACACCGGCACCGCTGCGGCGAGCAACGTCGTCGTCAGCGACGACCTGCCGGCCGGGCTCACCGGTATCACCGCCTCGTACACCGCTGGCACGACCGGTCAGGTGTCGGTCACCGGGCAGCGCGTCCAGGGCACGATCCCATCGCTCGCTCCTGGCGCGTCCTCGACGATCACCGTGAAGGCGACCGTCGGGGCATCCACGCCGATCGGGAACCTGCGCAACAACGCCTGCGCCGTGGGAACCGCCACGAACCAGGCCTGTGACTGGGACGACACCACCATCACCAAGAAGACCACGCCCGTGCTGACGATCAGCAAGGACGACGGTCAGGGTGATGTGAAGCTCGGACAGGACCTGACGTACGACATCGTCGTGCGGAACACCGGCGACGGTGCGGCCACGAACGTCGTGGTCAGCGACCCGCTCCCGGCCGGTCTCGACTTCGTCTCGGGCAGCGGCCCGTCGGGTGCGACGATGAGCGCCTCCGGGCGCACCGTGACCGCCAACCTCGGCACACTCGAGGCAGGGCAGTCGATCACGCTGAAGGTGAACGCCAAGGTCAACCAGTCGGCTCCTCCCGGGGCGCTGACCAACCAGGCCTGCGCGGTCGCCGGTAACGCGGCGAACGTCTGCGCGACCGACACCGACACCGTCAAGCGCGAGTTCTTCCAGTACACGTTCAACTCGAACCCGACCGACCCGACGCCGGGCCAGGCCGTGACGTACCGGATGGAGTTCGGCAACAACGGCAACGTCGACTCGGCGAACGCGGAGATCGCATACACGCTGGCGGGCATCCTCGACGATTCCAGCTGGAACCCGTCGAGCGTGACGGCCAACCGCGGCACCGTCACCGTGAGCGGCGACAGCATCGACTGGAAGGGACCCCTCGCCTCGGGTGAGACGGTCGTGATCACCTTCACCGGTGTCTGGAACGGGAACGGCGACGGTTTCGCCTTCCCCAACGTCACCTACTACGGCAGCGCGCGCTAGCCGGAACTCAGGCGAACGCGCGGGTGCAGGCCCATTCCTCTGGGGTGGCCTGTGCTCGCGCGTTCGCCTGTTTCCGCGCGTCGGCGGGGTCAGTCGCGGTCGGCGCGGCTGATGAGGTCCATCAGCTCGTCGAGCGTGTCGACGTCGATGACCTCGGTGCCGTCGGGCTCGCGCACCTCGATGCCGTCGACCTCCAGCTCCTCATCGAGCTGCACGAGGATGCGCGACTCCGGGAACTGCCGGGGGGCGACGAACGCGAGCAGCACGGCGTCCGCGAACACCACGACCGACGTGGCCTCGAGGTCGTCCCGCAGGTCGACCTGCTCGACCACCGGCTCCTCGTCCACCGCATCCTCGATGTCGAGCGCGACCTCCTCGACGATCGCCCGCCACCGCTTCTCGCTCATCGAGAGCACGCGCGCGATGGCCGCCACGAGCTCGTCCGGATCCATGTCCTCCGCGCTCTCGTCGCCGTCGAGCTCGGGATCCACGTTCACGTTCACGACGGTGCCGGCGGCGTCCAGGCTCGCCCGTCCGTAGACGAGACCGTTCTCGGAGACGGGGTCTTCGAGCAGACCGCTCTCGACGATGCGGGACAGGAGGATTTCGAGCGCCATGCTTCCAGTCTCGCGCATCCTGCCTTCCGTGGCCCCTGGTTCTTCCGCGACCTCGGCCCAGGGTCGCGCGTAATCGAACACCCCTTCGCGCCTCTTGTTCACTGGACCATCCCGACTCGACGGCCCAGGGCCGCGTTCGAAAGGCAGGCTGCTGTGATCCGTCCCCTCTCCCGTGGCATCGGCGTGGCGCTCGCCGTCGGTGCCGTTCTCGCCCTCGCGATCCCGTCATCCCCGCTCCCGGCGGCTGCGGAGGTCGCCCCCGACACCCCCGCCCTGAACTGGGTCGTGAACACCGCCCCCGGCGGTCCGAGCGAGGAGACGCTGCGTGCGGCCATCGCCGACGCGGGAGGGACGTTCCTGATCTCGTACCCGGAGATCGGGGTCACCGTCGTCCGGGCGCCCGAGGGCGGGTTCGCCGCGCAGCTCCGCGACCTCCCGTGGGTGCAGTCCGTCGGTCCCACCCGCACGTCGACCACGCCCGACCGCCTCCCCGACCCCGCCGAGTCCGCGGCAGGCGTCACGGAGGAACCCGAGGCGATGCCTGCCGAGGGCACCGCGTGGGACACGGTCGCCGTCGGCGCGACGACCCCGGGCGGCGCAGGTGTGGTCGTCGGGGTCGCGGACAACGGCATCGATGCGGGGCACCCCGACCTCGCCGACCGCATCGACCCCGCTCTCTCGGTCGGCTGTGGCATCAACGGCGTCCCGGACACCCGACCGGCGGCGTGGGCTCCGGAAGCGGGACTCTCCGGGGCCCACGGAACCCACGTGGCAGGCAGCATCGCGGGCGCTGCCGACGGCGCCGGCATCCGGGGGATCGCCCCGGACGCGCGCGTCGCGGCCATCAAGGTCGACAACCAGACAGGGCACATCTACCCGGAGGCCAGCATCTGCGCCACGATGTGGGCGGTCCGGCACGACATCCCGGTCGTGAACCACAGCTACTACGTCGACCCCTGGTACGTCTGGTGCGCCGGCGACGAGACGCAGTCCGCCGCGCTCGAAGCCCTTCGGCGCACGTATGCGTACGCGCATGAGCAGGGCGTCGTCAGCGTCGCCGCCGTGGGCAACGAGGCGCAGGACCTCGCCACCATGACCACCGACGTCGTCAGCCCCAATGACGGTGCACCCGAGCCGCGGCCGGTCGACTCGTCGTGCCTGAAGGCCCCGGCCGGGCTGCCCGACGTGATCTCGGTCGCCGCCGCCGACCAGGACGAGACCAGCGGCGCCGTCGTCATGGCCCGATTCTCCAACTACGGAGCGGGCACGGTCACCGTCACCGCACCCGGCGTCGTCTGGTCTGCGGTGACCCGTCAGGACGACGGCTCGATCTACGCGCTGTTCCCCGGCACCTCCATGGCCTCCCCGCACGTCGCGGGGCTCGCCGCGCGGCTGCTCGCGGCCGACCCGACGCTCACCCCGGACGAGGTCACGCGCCGTATCACGGCAACGGCCGACGGGGTCGCGGACGAAGGGCCGGACCGGATGGGCGCAGGCCTCATGGACGCCGACATCGGCGCCTCCGTCCCCGCCGTCGGCGTCTACTCCCGTGTCGCCCTCACCGGTCAGCCGTTCCGGGTGACGGGCAGCGGGTATCCGCCGCGGAGCCGTGTGGAGCTTCGCGTGGGCACGGCCACCATGCCGGTGCAGACCGACGGGCAGGGACGGTTCGCGACCGTGTTCCCCATCCCGGCGGATGCCCCTGCGGGCGTGAGCACTCTGACCGCCGGCGCGGCCCGTGCGCCCATAGTCATCCGCACTTCTCCGGCTGCGCCGACCATCCTCACCCCGAAGGCCGGAACCACGGTCGCGGCGACCACCACGACGATCTCGGGTACCGGCGTCCCGGGCTCGCGCGTCCGCGTGCACGTGCGCGACGGGGAGCTCACGCCGTTCCTGCGGTTCGTGACCGTGCGCGACGACGGCACCTGGACGGTGGACGCGCCGCTGACGCAGGGGACCTACGAGGTCGTGGCCCGGACGGTCATGGGCACCGACACCTCGGCCACCACCGCGCCGATCCGGTTCTCGGTGCACACGAAGTCGGCGATCGGCTACTCGGTCGAGCTGTCCCCGCAGCCGGGAGCCGCGCAGGACACGCTGATCGTCCTGGACCTCGCCAACGCCGGGGCAGTGGGAGGACGGGCTGTCGTGGACATCGATCTGACGGCGTTCGCGGATGTCGAGGTCCCCGTGCCGCCGGTGGGCGAGGTCGAGCGGACGGCTCGGGGGCTGCGGTGGACCCTCACGCTGGACTCGGCGCAGAAGGCCCAGCTGCAGATCCCCGCGACCTCCGGCGACGACCCGGCGTTCCCCGTGATCGCTGTTCGATGAGACAGGCGGTCACGCCGGTTCAGGCGCTTTTCGGAAGCGATGGCCTGAATCGGCGTGACAGCCTGCGCGTCACAACCACTTCTTGTACTTGAACACCCCGAACAGGCCGACGGCGAAGGCAAGCATCGCCCCGATCGCCATCGGATAGCCGAACGCCCAGTGCAGCTCGGGCATCACGTCGAAGTTCATGCCGTAGACGGTGCCGACGAGCGTGGGTGCGAAGATGATGGCCGCCCACGAGGAGATCTTCTTGATCTCGTCGTTCTGGGCCAAGCCCGCCTCCGAATGCCGCCGGGCGACGAGGGCCGACTGCACCGTGAGGGCGTTCTCCAGGATCGCCCGGAACGAGTCCACGCGCTCGTTGACGCGGATCGTGTGGTCGAGCACGTCGCGGAGCGAGCGCTGCAGCTCCTCGTCAATCCGGTACTTCTCCGACCCGCGGCGCAGCCACTCCAGCATGCCGCTCAGGGGGTGCACGGCGCGCTGGAAGTTGATGACCTCGCGGGAGAGCTCGTAGATGCGGCGGGAGAGGGCGTCGTCGTCGCTGTCGCCGAAGAGCTGGTCCTCGATCTCGTCGATGTCGTTCTCGAGGCCGGCGACGACGGGCTCGTACTCGTCCACGACCTCGTCGAGGATCGCGTAGAACACCGCCTCCGGTCCCATCGCGAGCAGCTCCGGGTTCGCCTCCATCCGGCGGCGGACCGCGGCCAGGTTCGGCGACTCGGCGTGGCGGATCGTCACCACGAAGTCGGGGCCGATGAACAGGTGCAGCTCCCCGAACTCGATCGACTCCTCCTTGTCGCGGTACCGAGCGGGGCGCAGCACGGCGAAGAGGGTGTCGCCGTAGCGCTCCACCTTCGAGCGCTGATGCCCCGAGAGCGCGTCCTCGACGGCGAGCGGATGCAGATCGAACTCCCGAGCGACGGACGCGACCTCCTCGGGACTCGGTCGATACAGACCGATCCACGCGATCCCGCCGGCGGCATCCAGCATCCGGTAGGTCTCGTCCAGGTTCTTCGGGGTCTCCACGCGACGTCCGTGGACGTACACGCCGTTGTCGATGAGCGCCATGATGCGGCTCCGTTCTCGCGGGTGCACGCAGACCAGGGTCTGCGTGCGGATTCGTCAGGGGGCAGGAGACGCCGCCGATGACTGCGAGGCGAGAGGCACGGACGCGGAGCGGGAGCTCAACGCGCAGATGCAGGGAAGCGCGACGCAGCGAGGGCGGCGTCGTTACTATCGTCGGACATCGCCATCACCGCCTCTCCGTGCTTCTCCGGGTCCAGCTTACCCCTCCGTTTCGAATCGCCCGAATGGCCCCATTCCGACCGGAGATGCCGCCACGTGCGCGATTCGAAGGATCAGGGGATGATGGCGTCGATGTAACCGCCGTCGACGCGGACCGCGGCGCCCGTCGTCGCCGAGGCGAGCGGGGACGCGAGGTACGCGACCATGTTCGCGATCTCCTCCGGCTCGATGAGCCGCTGCAGCAGGGACTGGGGGCGGTGCACGCGCATGAACTCACGCTGCGCCTCCTCCCACGGCAGCTGCGGATCCACGAGCGAGTACACGAAGTCCTCCACGCCGCCGGTGTGGGTCGGGCCCGCGAGCACCGAGTTCACCGTCACGCCCGTGCCGGCCGCCTCCTTCGCGAAACCCCGGGACACCGCGAGCAGCGCGGTCTTCGACATCCCGTAGTGGATCATCTCGGCGGGGATCACGACCGCGGAGTCGCTGGCGATGTCGAGCACCCGACCCCAGCCGCGCTCGGTCATACCGGGCAGGGTCGCGCGGATGAGCCGGACGGCGGCGAGCACGTTCACCTCGAAATACCGCCGCCACTCGTCGTCGGAGATGTCGAGCGCGGGGGTCGCTCCGAAGATGCCGAGGTTGTTGACGAGGATGTCCACGTCTCCGGTGGCGGCGAGGACCGCAGCGGCACCGTCCTCCGTGGTGACGTCGCCCGGGGCCGGGACGAGGTTCCGGTCCGGATCCTCCTCCTGCAGCGTGGCGATGACCGACGACACGGTCTCGGGGTTCCGGCCGTTGACCGCGACCCGCGCTCCCGCGTCGGCGAGGGTCGTGGCGATGGCGAGTCCGATGCCCTGAGTGGAACCCGTGACGAGGGCGGTTCTCCCGGCGAGGTCGATGCGCATGATGTCTCCTCCGTGTCGCTGCGGCCTCCGGTGCAACACCCGCGGTGCCGGATACATGCCCCTCCGCCGGCACCCCAGTCCGGGAGAGGCGGTACTCGACCATGCGCGCACCGTCTCCGTGCGGGACGAGAAGCGCACCCGCGGGTCCCGAGTCAGGTGCGGGACGGGAAACGGGCCGGGGACCAGAGCGGAAGGCGCGGGTTTGATCTCGCACGGGGGGACGCCGTGGGTGCGGGATGGGAAACGTGCCGGGGGCGCGTGCGGGAGGGGCGTTTTCGATCCCGCACGTGCGCACGCCCCGGGGCTAGAGGGGGATGGGGGTGCCGGCGCGGGACGCGGACTCCTGGGCGGCCTTCACGATCTCGACGGTGCGGATGCCGACACCGGCGTCGGGCTGGGGCTGACGGCCCGCGCGGACGGCCTGCACGAACTCCTCGAGCAGCAGGGCGTCGAGGTCGGCCCCGACCGGGGTCCAGGTCTCTCCGTGGGCATCGTGCCCGGCCACGCCCTTCGCGAAGGGGCTCACGGTCACGGTCCCGCGCTCTGCCACGACCTCGAGGGTGAGGCCGCCCCAGGTCGCCGAGCTCATCGGCCAGCTCCACGAGCAGTCGATCGTGGCGACCACGCCGCTCGGATACTGGATCGTCACGAGGCCCCCCGTCTCGACCGCGAGGTCGCGCTCCCCGTGCAGGATGCTGTTCGACACCGCGCGGACGGTCTGCGCGCGCTCTCCCAGGAGCTCGTCGAGGAGATCGGCGCAGTGCACGACGTGGTCGACCAGGGCACCGCCGCCGGCGAGCTCGGGGTCAGTGAACCAGGCCCGGTCCTGCGGCAGCTTGCCGTTGTTGATGCCGGTGACGCCGAGGATCGCCCCGAGGCGTCCGCTGCGCAGCTCGGCGACCGCATCACGCACCGCGGGGGAGAAGCGCACCGGGTACGCCACCATGAGCAGCACGCCCGCCCGGTCGCAGGCGTCGCGCATCGCGATCGCGTCCTCGACGGTCGTCGCGAGCGGCTTCTCGCACAGCACGTGCACGCCGGCCGCGGCGGCCTGCTCGACGAGGGCGCGGTGACGGGAGTTCTCGGCGGCCACCACGACCGCGTCGGGGCCCCACGCGAAGGCGTCCTCGTAGGTCTCGACGTAGGCGACCCCGAGCTCCGCGGCCAGAGCGGCGCCGCGCGGAGCGTCGTCCGGGGCGGAGGCGCCGTCGGGGTCGGCGGCGATCAGCTCGACGTCGGGCATCTGCTGCAGCGCGTGCACGTAGCTGAGGGCGTGCGTGTGCGCGAAGGACAGCACGGCGATCCGCAGCGGGCGGGGAGCGGTCATCGGGTGGCCTCCTCGGCGACGGCGACGGCGGGGGACGAAGCGGGGAGGGCGACCGGGGCTCCGGAGGCGATCGAGGCGTAGGCGGCCTCGGCGACCGCGACCGCCCGGATCCCGTCCTCCGGGGTGACGGCGGCGTCGCGTCCCTCCGCGATGGCGGCCACGAAGTCGGCGATCTCCGCGTAGTACGGGCTCTCCTCCGGTGACATCGGCGGCAGGTAGTCGGTCGCACCCTCGACGAGCACGGCGTCGGTGCGCAGCGTGTGGTCCTCGGCGCTGTCGTAGCGCAGGCGCCCCTCGGAGCCGGCGACCTCGACGCTCGTGCGGAAGGGCATGCCGGGCTGCACCCAGCTCGCGTGCACGTGGCTGATGACCCCGTTGCGGTGAGTGAGCACGACGTGCGCCGTGACCGGGGCCGGCACACGGTCGTCGACCGTCGGCGGGTTCTGCACGGCGTAGACGCTGTCGACCGGGCCGGCGAACCACAGCGCCTGATCGATGTCGTGGATCATGAGGTCGCGGATGACGCCGCCCCCGGCGCGCTCCGAGAAGAACCACGGGGCCTGGGGCGCGGCGCCGAGGCGACGGAAGCGCTGCACGGCGGGGATGCCGATCGGCCCGGCGTCGATGCCGGCCTTGATGCGGGCGTACTCCCCCATGTACCGGACGACGTGCGCGGGGAACAGCCGCACTCCCGCGGCGGCTGCGGCGGCGGTCACCTCGGCGGCGGCCTCCGCGGTCGCGGCGAGCGGCTTCTCGCAGATCACGTCGAGCCCGCGGGCGATCGCGCGCAGGGCGAAGTCGGCGTGGGTGCTGCTGGGGGTGACGATGTCGACGACGTCGACCTTCTCGAGGAGCGCGTCGACGTCGGGCACGACCTCGAAGCCGTACTCGGCGGCGATCTCCTCGGCGCCCTCCTTCGAGGTGACGAAGCCCTGCACGCCGAGCGCCCGCCAGGCGTCGGCGTGCACGCGGGAGATCCCGCCCGCGCCGATGAGTCCGACCTTCAACGTGCTCACTGCTTCTCCTCGGGGTCGTCGCCGGCCGCGGGGTCGTGCGGCAGGGGGGTGATCGGTGGGGCGGGCATGTCCTCGATGCCGTAGATGTCGCCCGGATGCCGCTGGAACGCGTGCACGACGGCGCCGTGGGCGGCGGCTTCCGCTCCCAGCCGTGCCTCTGCGACGGGCACCTGGAACGGCAGTCCGAGGTGGCCGGGCAGAGCGGCGCGCAGGGGGTCGAGCAGCTGTTCGTGCGCGGCCGAGAGTCCGCCGCCGATCACGACCATGGCGGGGTCGACCGTCATGATCAGGGTCGCGATCCCGTGGGCGAGTTCATCGATGAAGCCGTCGAGCTCCTCCTGGGCGGCCTGCTCTCCGGTGCGCGCCAGGGCGAACACCTCGGCGGCCGTCGGGGCGGTGCGCCACGAGATCTGCCCGGTCTCGGTGTTCAGGCCACGGAACGCCAGGCGGCCGATGTCTCCCGCCGCGTTGTGGATGCCGCGTCGGGGACGGCCCCCGAGGATGAGGCCCATGGCGATGCGGTTGCCGACGGACAGGTAGATGACGTCGTCGACGAGCTGCGCGACGCCGAGGTGGTGCTCCGCGACGGCCGCGAGTCGCACGCCGTTGTCGACGGCCACGGGGCAGCCGAACGCCTGACGCAGCTGCGAGCCGATGTCGATGCCGGACCACTCCGGGATGACGACCGAGGTGGTGACCCGTCCGTCGTCGTCGACGATGCCGGGCAGGGAGACGCCGATCGCCCGCAGACCGGTCCGCGGCAGCGAGAGCGGGGCGAGAGTGCCGCGGACGTCGTCGATCACCGCGGCGAGCTTGGCCGGGCCGTCCGGCTGCTCCGCGACGCCGGGGAACGCCCGCTGGGCGATGACCACGCCCGCGAGATCCGCGACGACGACCCGCACGCTCGCAACCCCGATGTCCACGCCCACCACCACACCGGCCGTGGCGTGGAAGGAGTAGCGGCGGGCCGGGCGCCCCGCGCCGCCGCCGTTCTGCGCGGGAGCGTCGACGAGGAGTCCGGAGTCGGAGAGCACCGCCACGGCGTTCTCCACCGAGGTGCGAGAGACCTCGAGCGAGCGGGAGAGGTCGCTGACGGTCGCCGGCCCCGCGTCCCGCAGCCGGAGTGCGGACCGCGCCACGATCGAGAGCGGACTGGTCGCGCCCATCGGGTCCCTCCTTCGTCTCCGCCGTTGGTGCGATCAAATTAGCACACCCGATTCTCAGATCGGGGATTGTTGTTCACGGCCGAGAAACACGGCCGAAACAAGCCTCTGAGAACTTGTGCTTGACGAATTATCCAAAGCCAATGTCATAATGAACCGTACTCAGCACGGTTTACGCAAAGGAGCACCATGCGCGTCAGCAAGATCACCGGCGTCGTCGCGGGAGTCGCGGCCGCCACCCTGTTGGCCGGATGTTCGGCCGGCGGAGGCAACACCGCAGAGGGCGAGCAGGACATCACGGTCTGGCTCTACCCCGTCATCGCCGACGAGGCGATGCACAAGGACTTCTGGGGCTCGACCATCGAGGCGTTCGAGAAGGAGAACGAGAACGTCAACGTGAAGTACGAGATCTTCCCGTGGGCGAACCGCGACGAGGCCCTGCAGACCGCGATCGCCGCCGGCAAGGGACCGGACGTCGTCTACCTCATCCCCGACCAGCTCGCGGCGTACCAGAAGTCGATCGCGCCGCTGAACGACCTGCTCAGCGAGGAGCGCCAGGGCGACCTGCTCCCCAACGTCAAGGAGTCGGTCACGCTCGGCGGCGACATCCTCGGCGCCCCGATCCTCACCAGCGCGCAGCCCCTCATCTGCAACGCGGCCGCGTTCGAGGCCGCCGGCGTGACCGAGTACCCGGAGACCTGGGACGACATCGCCGAGATGGCCCCGGCCTTCGTCGACAAGGGCATGTACGCCCTCAACTACCCGGCGTCGGCCGAGAACACCCTCAACCTCACCTACTACCCGCTGCTCTGGCAGGCCGGCGGGGAGGTCTACACCGAGGACGGCGAGGTCGGCTTCGACAGCAAGGCCGGCGAAGAGGCGCTCACCTTCCTGACCGACCTGGCCGAGGAGGGCGCGCTCGACCCGGAGGCGCTCACGACCAACGTCCCGCTGGAGCAGACCGCCATCGCCCAGGGCAAGGTCGCCTGCACCTGGAACAACGCCGTGACCGAGGTCGCGCCGTTCTGGGGCGAGGAGAACGTCAAGGTCCTCGCGCCGCTGACCGATGAGGAGTCCGTCGCCTACGGCACCGTCGGCTCGCTGTCCGTGCTCAAGGGCTCGAAGGCCCCCGAGGCTGCAGCCGCGTTCGCCGAGTTCGCGACCGGTGCCGACGTCGTCGAGCCGTACCTCAAGGCCGCCGGGTTCTTCTCGGCCCTCAGCACGACCGAGCCGCTGTACGCCGACGACCCGCTCCTCGGCGAGGTCGAGAAGTACGTCCCCGACACCACGGTGGGCGAGCTCGACGCCAGCTCCCGTGCGCTCATGGGCGTGCTCTCGCCGGAGATCCAGGCCGCCCTGCTCGGCCAGAAGTCCCCGGCCGACGCCCTGAAGGACGCCGCGGCCGCCGCAGCCCCGCTGCTGCAGAAGTGACACCCCGGGGGCGTGCGGGTACCCGCCGCACGCCCCCTCTCTCCGCCCCCCACGTGAGGAATCGACAATGACGACGGCCACCACGGCGCCGAAGCCCGCAGGACGGGTCGCCCGGGTGCTCGCCCGACGGGAAGCGCGCGTCGCGTTCCTGTTCGTGCTCCCCGCCTTCCTGCTGTTCATCGCCTTCCGCTTCGGCCCGAGCATCGCGGGTGTGGCGCTGAGCTTCTTCGACTACGACATCTCCGGCGAGATCGCCTGGCGCGGCCTCGACCACTTCCAGCGCCTCGTCGCCGACCCGCTGTTCTGGCGGGCGCTGGGGACCACCCTCGTCTACACGGTCTTCGCGGTGCCGATCGCGCTCGTGCTGTCGACGATCATGGCCCTCGGCGTGCGACGGGCCTTCCGCGGGGCCCGGTTCTTCCGCTCGATCTTCTTCCTCCCCGTCATCACCTCGCTCGTGCTGGCCGGCTCGATCTTCGTCTGGATCTTCTCCGCCAACGGTCCGTGGTCCGCCCTGATGACCCCGCTCGGCCTCGGCGGCTCCTGGCTCGGCAGCACGGTGCTCGTGATCCCCGCGATCGTCGTCGTCGGCGTCTGGTCCCGGTTCGGCTACGGGATGATGATCCTCATCGCCGCCCTGCAGGACGTACCGCGCGAGCTGGAGGAGGCGGCGCTGGTCGACGGCGCGAACGCCTGGCAGCGCTTCCGGTGGATCATCCTCCCGCACCTGCGCCCGACGTTCTTCTTCCTCGCGGTGATCGAGACGACGGCCGCCTTCCAGGTCTTCGACGTCATCTACGTGATGACCCAGGGCGGCCCGGCGAACGCCAGCTACTCGCTCGTCTACATGCTCTACGACCAGGGCTTCCGCTACTTCGACTACGGCTACGCGGCCGCGGTGGGCGTGGCCCTGTTCATCATGACCCTCGTGGTCGCCCTCATCCAGCGCCTCGTGATCGGAAAGCAGAAATGACCGCCCTCCTGCAGCCGCCGACGCAGACGACGCCACCCGCGACGCGTCCCGCCGCGCGCAAGCGCCGCTCGTTCCGCGCGCTCGAGCCGACCGGCTGGGGCATCGCCGTCCGCTGGATCTGGCTGAGTCTCGCCGGCATCCTCAGCTTCTTCCCCTTCTATGCGATGGTCATGCTGAGCCTGAAGCCGGGCATGGTCGTCGAGCTGCCCGGCTCGCTGATCCCCTGGAACGACATCTCCTTCGAGGCGTACGAGCAGGTGCTCGGCGGACAGAACATCCTCGTCTGGCTCTTCAACACGCTCGTCTACTCGCTCGTGTCGGTCGTGGCGGTGCTGTTCCTCTCCGCGCTCGCCGGATACGCCTTCGCCAAGAAGCGCTTCCGTGGCAAGGAGGTCATGTTCTGGTCGTTCCTGGCGATGGTCATGGTGCCGTTCCACGTGACGCTGATCCCGACGTTCATCCTCATGGCGAACCTCGGCGGCATCGACACGTACTGGGGACTCATCCTGCCGACGCTCGCGAACGCGCAGGCCGTGTTCTTGATGCGCCAGTTCATCCAGGGCCTGCCGGACGAGCTGTTCGAGGCCGCCCGCATCGACGGCGCCGGCGAGTTCCGCATCTTCCTGCGGATCGTGCTGCCGCTGTGCAAGCCGATCCTCGCGACGCTCGGGATCTTCGTCTTCCTCTGGCACTGGAACGACTTCCTCTGGCCGCTCATCATCGCCAAGTCCAACTCGATGTTCACCCTCACCGTGGGCATCTCGTCGCTGCAGCAGCAGGATGTGCCGCTCAGCACCATGCTCGCCGGCTCCGTCGTGGCGCTGCTGCCGATCTTCCTCGCGTACCTCATCGCTCAGCGGTACGTGCAGGAGGGCGTCACCGGCACCGGGATCAAGGGCTGAGAAGAAGGGAACCGCACCACCATGACGCAGTACGCATTCGCCTCCGAGGCCGAGCTCGAGGAGGCGCTCGCCACCCCGAGCGACGGGCTCGTGGCCGACCTCGCGCAGGGCTCCGGAGACCTCGTGATCCTCGGCGCCGGCGGCAAGATGGGCCCGACCCTGGCGATGCTCGCCCGGCGCGGCCTGGACGCCGCCGGCCGCACCGACGACGCGGTGTACGCGGTCTCCCGCTTCGGCGACGCCGCCATCCGCGAGCGCCTGGAGGCCGCGGGGGTGCGCGTCGTGCCGTTCGACCTCATCGAGAACGACGACCTCTCCGGTCTCCCCGATGCCCCGAACGTGGTGTTCATGGTGGGCGCGAAGTTCGGCGCCGCGACCAACGCCTCCTGGGCCTGGGAGGTCAACGCGGCTCTGCCCGACCGCATCGCCCGCCGCTACCGCGACAGCGCGATCTCGGTGCTCTCCACCGGGAACGTGTACCCGTTCGTCCCCGCCTCCTCCGGCGGCGCCGCCGAGGAGACCACGCCCGCGCCGATCGGCGAGTACGCGCAGTCCTGCCTCGGACGGGAGCGCGTGTTCGAGTTCGGGGCGCAGGAGCGCGGCACCAAGGTCGCGATCATCCGCCTGAACTACGCCGTCGACCTCCGCTACGGGGTGCTCGCCGACATCGGCAGCGCCGTGCACGCGGGGGAGCCGGTCTCGGTCGCCACCGCCAACGTCAACGTGATCTGGCAGGGCTACGCGAACGAGGTCGTGCTGCGGAGCCTCGCGCACGCCTCCACCGACCCCTTCGTGATCAACCTCACGGGACCGGAGCTGCTCAGCGTCTCCTCGATCGCCCACCGTTTCGGCGCCCTGTTCGAGCGGGAGGTCGAGATCGTCGACGAGCCGATGCCGACCGCGCTGCTCAGCGACGCCCGGCGCTGCATGGCCCTGTTCGGCTACCCGTCCGTCTCCTCCGAGGAGCTCATCCGCATGCAGGCCGGCTGGATCCGCGACGGGCTGCCGATGATCGCCAAGCCCACCAAGTGGGCCGTCCGGGACGGGAAGTTCTGATGACCGACGCCGCTGCGCACACGGCGACCGTGCCGTCGCTGCGCCCTGAGGCCGCTGCGACCCTGGCCCGCGGCGCCGTGATCCCGGCCCATCCGCTCGCCCTCACCGCAGAGCGCACGCTCGACGAGCGGCGGCAGCGGGCGCTGTCCCGCTACTACCTCGACGCCGGGGCCGGCGGCCTCGCCGTCGGCGTGCACACGACGCAGTTCGAGATCCGCGACCCGGAGCACGCGCTCTTCGAGCCGGTGCTCGCGCTGGCCGCGGAGGAGATGGACGCCCGCGGCGACGCGACCCTCGTGCGCATCGCCGGAGTGGCGGGCGACACCGCGCAGGCGGTCGCCGAGGCGGAGCTCGCCCGCTCCCTCGGCTACGACGCCGTGCTGGTGAGTCCCCGCGTCGCGGGTGCGGACGAGCGTGCCCTGCTCGACCGCGCCCGCGCCGTCGGCGAGGTGCTGCCGCTGGTCGGCTTCTATCTGCAGACCGCGATCGGCGGGCCCGTGCTCGACCGCGAGTTCTGGCGGGAGTTCGCCGCGATCCCGTCCGTCGTCGCCGTGAAGGCGGCGCCCTTCGACCGTTATCGCACGCTGGAGCTCGTGCGCGGCGTGGCCGCCTCGGGACGCGCCGACGAGATCGCGCTGTACACCGGCAACGACGACGCGATCGTCGCCGACCTGCTCTCCGAGTTCCATGTCGACTCCCCGTCCGGGCGGCGCACCCTCCGGTTCGTCGGCGGGCTGCTGGGCCAGTGGGCCGTCGGCACGCATGCGGCCGTCGCGCTGCTGGAGCGTGTGCACCGAGCCCTCGCGGGAGACGCGGAGGCCTACCGGGAGGTGGGACGCCGTGCCTCGGACATGGTGGACGTGAATCAGGCCGTTTTCGATCCGGGCAACGACTTCCACGGGGTCATCGCCGGGGTGCACGAGATGCTCCGCCAGCAGGGCCTCCTCGAAGGCATCTGGTGCCTCGACCCGGCCGAGGGCCTCTCCCCGGGGCAGGCGGAGGAGATCGCCCGTGTCCGGCAGGCGTACCCGGAGCTCAACGACGACGCGTTCATCGCCGAGAACCTCGAGGCCTGGCTGCGATGACCGCGGGGACGGGCGCACCGACCGTGGTCGCGGTCGTCTCCGCCGAGCTGTTCGCGGAGTTCTTCTCGACGGACGATGCGGCCCGCCTGGAGACCATCGCGGCGCGGCTCGGGGGGTCGTTCGTGCGGGTGGACCGCCTCGCGGAGGCAGTGCTCGACGAGGCGCGCGTCGTGGTGACGAGCTGGGGCGTGGGTCCTTTCGACGACACCGTGCTCGCCACCCTCCCGAAGCTCGAGCTCATCGCGCACACCGGCGCCACGATCAAGCCCTTCGCCACCGACGCGCTGTTCGACCGTGGCGTGCGGGTGACGCAGGCCGGGGCGGGGATGGCCCGGTCGGTGGCGGAGGTGTCGCTGACGTTCACGCTCGCCCTGCTGCACCGGGTGCCGGAGATGCATGACGCCCTGCGCGTCGGCGACGGCTGGTGGGACGCGGAGGCCGTCGGGGTGCAGCAAGAGATCCTCGGGGCGCCCATCGCGGTCATCGGCGCCTCCCGGACCGGGCGGGCGTACCTCGAGCTGATCCGGGCGCTCGGCGCGCAGCCGCTGCTCGTCGACCCCACGCTCGACGCGGCCGAGGCGTCGTCCCTCGGGGCGGAGCTCGTGGGGCTCGACGCCGCGCTTCGCCGCGCGCAGATCGTCGCGGTGCACGCCCCGACGTTGCCGGAGACGCACCACCTGATCGGTGCGCGCGAACTCGCCCTGATGCCGGATGGCGCGGGCCTGGTGAACACGGCGCGCTCGTGGCTGGTCGACGAGGCCGCCCTGCTCGCCGAACTCCAGCGCGGTCGGTTGAGCGCCGCGATCGACGTGTTCGACGAGGAGCCGTTGCCCGTGGAGAGTCCCTTCCGCTCGGCCCCGCGGGTGCTGCTCACCCCGCACCGCGCGGCCGGGACCAGGCAGGGGCGGCTGCGACAGGGGCGGATCGTGGCGGACGAGCTCGACGCCTTCGCCGCGGGGCAGCCCCTCGGACACGCCGTCCACCGCGACCAGCTCTCCTCGATGGCATGAGCGCCGTGCTCGTGCGGTCGGCGCGCGCGGAGGATCAGTCCGCCCTCGCTGCACTGTGGGCGGCCGCCTTCACGCCGCCCCTCGCGCCGGACCAGTGGCTGGTGGACGACGAGCGGCTGGATCACACGATCGTCGCCGACGACGACGACGGCCTGTGCGGGTCGATCTACGGGCTGCCGAAGCGCCTGCGGGAGTCGGACGGCGGGGTGGCGCAGGTGCACGCGATCGGCAGCGTCGCGGTCGCCGAGCGGGCTCGCGGTCGGGGACTGGCCCGCCGGCTCGTGGCGGCCACCCTGGACGCGGCGGGTGACGCCGACTGGGCTCTGCTGTTCACCGGCACTCCCGAGGTGTACCGGTCGAGCGGCTTCGCGACCATCTCGATGCCCCGCACGATGGCCGGGCCGTGGGCGGCGTCGGCGACGGTCGCAGAGCCCATCTCGATCAGGCGCGAGTCCGTGGGACTCGGTGTCCTCGGCCCGGTGCGCGAGGTCTACGAGCGCTCCCGCACCGGTGCGGTCGTGCTCGCTCCGGTGCGCGGCGACCGCGACTGGACGATGGCGGAGGTGCGGCTACGGGGCGCGACGCTGTACCGGTTCGCCGAGGCGGAGACGACGGTCGGCTACGCGGTGGCGGAGGTGCGCGACGGCGTCGGGCTGCTGCACGAGAGCGCGACCGATCCCACCGTGGCCGATCCTGCCGCGGTGCGTCGCACCCTGCTGGACGCCGTGGCCGAGGACTGGGCCGCGGCGGGCGTCCGCACCTGCGAGCTGGCCGTCCCCGCGCTCGCCGCGGAGGAACGCGCCGTCCGCGCGTTCGCTCCGGCGGCCGTGCGGCAGGACGACCGCACCGGGATGATCCGGCCGCTGCGCCGCGAGGCCCGGGTGGACGGCATCCGCCACTTCACGGCGGGCGACTACTTCTGAGCACCCGCTCGGAGAGCGCTGGGGATCGGGGACTGATCGGTGACCGCGATCCGGCCGAGGGCCGGACGCCTGACCGCGGCGAGGACGCCGCAAGGAGGATGAGCATGACCCAGCTGGACACCACCACGGAGACCGCGGCGCTGCGCAGTCGACGCATGCTGCTCGCCGGTTTCGGCGCCGCCGCCCTCGGCGGGGTCGCGGCGATCGGCGCTCCCGCCGCCGCTCAGGCCGCAGGGCCCGCCGTGCCGCAGGAGTCGTCGGGCTCGAAGAACGTCGCCCACGGAGGCCTCGCCACCGCTCTCGCGACGCGCAAGGCCAAGGACGGCGACCTCGTGCGCACGAGCGGCTACGCGACCCCTGGCGACGGCGGCGACGGGCTCTACCGGTTCGTGAAGAAGGACGCCCCCGCGGCCAACGGCGGCACGGTGCTCGCGGGGCCGAAGGGCGGCGCCTGGGTGCTCGTGCACGACGGCACGGTCGACTTCCGGAAGTTCGGCATCATGGACGCCTCCGCGCCCGCCGACGACGCGCTCGACGCGATGGTGGGCGACGCCCGCGTGCGGCGCGTGGAGGCGCACACCGACCTCAACTTCGTCCGTCGTCATAAGTTCTCCCGGTCGAACATCGCCTTCGACTTCGGGCACCACCTGATGACGACCGAGGGTATCGAGAACGCCGGGAAGGACGACCCCTTCGCGGCCGTCATGTTCTTCCGCGGCGAGGTGACCGACGCAGTGCAGGAGGCGAAGCTCGGGGAGGACGTGCCCGACCTTGCCGACATCTTCCCCGTCGCCGACTCCTCGTTCTTCGCGGTCGGGGAGTGGTACGCCGCCGAGGTCAACGCGCTGTCTGGTCGCTGGGAGCGCGAGCTGCAGCGGCTGGTGCAGGTGACCCAGATCGTCGACGGTCGGCACATCCGCGTGAACTACAAGAACGGCTGGCCGCTCGGCAAGGACCGCACGATGACGTGGCGGCATGTGAAGCCGGTGCAGGACGTGACGGTGTCGAACCTCAAGTTCCTCGGCAAGGGGACGGACGAGTACACCGGGTCGCACCCGCTGGCCTTCGAGTACGCGGTGCGCTGCGACGTGGACCACATCGACGGCACGGCGACCTTCTGGCCGCTGATCCAGCGCCGGTGGAACACCTACTTCACCACGGAGAGCTGCACGCTGAAGAACCCGACCTCCGTCACGTGGGGTGGCGCCGGCTACCTGACGCAGCAGATCTACTGCCTGTACGGGTACGTCGCCAACTGCCACACCGCCAACGCCCGGCACCTCAACGACTTCACCGCCAGCGCCTACTGCCTCGTGGAGAACTGCCACGGCGACGGCGACGACCAGGGACCCTTCGTCACGCACGGCCAGTACGAGCACGACCTCACCTACACGGGCAACTCCGGACTCATGACGTTCGCGAACTCCGGCGCCGCGTGGGGATCGGCGGCCAAGCGCATCACCGTCCGCAAGCACGTGTGCTCGTGGTTCGTCGCGCGCGTGCGCATCACCGACCTGACGCTCGAGGACGTGCAGGTGATCGGCAAGCCGTCACTCGCCGGTTCCGGGATGCTGTGGATCAACGCGGACGGCGCGCAGCTGCGGGGCTGCACCGCGTCGGACACGCTCGTCATCACCCAGGCCTCCGACAACTCCGCACGCCCGACCGTGATCGCCGACTCGCACTTCACGTTCGTCGCTCCCGGCGAGCTCACCAATGCGACGGTGAAGACGCCGGTGACCTTCGTCGACACGGTGCTCGACCGCGTCGGCGGCATGAAGATCAACGGGCCGGGTGCAGTCACCTTCCGCGGCTCGACCCTCACCGCGGCGAACGATGCCGCCCCCATCGCCTCGGCGACGGGCAAGCTGCGCGTCGAGGGCTCCACGCTCCGGAACGCCCGCATCGCGGCAGCATCGAAGGACCGTCAGGTCGTCGAGATCGCGGGTTCCGAGGTGTCGGCGAAGGGCGGGACGACGGTGTCGCGGTCGGGCGCGGGCGAACTTCATCTGACGCTCTCCGACAGCACGTTCCGGGCGGAGGGGGCGACCACGCACGTCGCCGTGACGAGCGGCGCGACCCAGTACCGCGCGGTCGGCAACCGGTTCGAGGGCGGCGCCCTGGAGCTCCGCGACGACGCCTTCGGGGCCGGCTCGACACTGCTGCACACCGGCAACGTCGAAGCCGGTGTCACGGGCACGGCGTTCCCCGCCGAGGGTGATCGGGTCGTCGACACCGCCAACCTCGTCGTCGGCTGATCCCCGGGCACGACTTCGGAGCTGCGGCGCGACCCGCCGCCTCCCCGGCCCCGCCTACGGCGTGTCGCCGGGGGTCTCCGAAGTCGTGCCCGGGCGGCGCAGCGGTGGGGCTGCTTGTCGCCGGTGTGCTCACCACGGGTGCCACGGTGGCGGCAGCAGGCGGACCGGCGCCCCAGTCTGTCCAGGCCGTCTGGAAGCCGATTCCGGCCGATGGCTCCGGGGGCAAGCAGTCGCGTTGCGTCCTGCTGTCCGGATGCTTCGGCGGATGAGGGCCGCGATGAAGGGCCTGTTGGTCACGGTCGTTCTCGCGACGGGGGTGGTGGTCGCGGCAAGTGCCGCGCCGGCGCCCACCGTCGTCCAGGCCGACTGGAAGCGCACCATCATGGCAGGGTGAGTTGATCCCCCGGGCATAACTCCGGAGATGCGGCGCGACCCGCCGCCTCCCCGGCCCCGCCTACGGCGTGTCGCCGGGGTTCTCCGGAGTTGTGCCCGGGCGGCGCCGGGGGCTGTCCGGGTTCAGCGGGACTGACCTCCTCAGGCCTCGGACACACCCACGAGCTCGGCGCTGCGCTGCCAGAGGGCCTCGGCGAGAGCGGGATCGTTCACCTGCGGGTTCACGCGGGTGGTGAGGACCCGCTCGTCGTAGTACCGGCCGGAGATCCAGGTCTCGCCGGGCGTGCCCTCCAGGAACCAGCGCAGTGTCGCGCCGCCGCGGTCGCTGCCGATGAGGACGAGGCGGCGCAGCGGGGTGCGGTAGACGAGGCGCAGGATGCTCGACGACTCGGCGGCGAAGTTCGTCGCCACGGTGCCGGGGTGGAAGGCCACCGCGCTGAGCCCCTGCGCATGGAACTTCTCGTGCAGGCTCTTCGCCATCAGGACGTTGGCGAGCTTGGCGTCGCCGTAGGCCTTGTTCGGGGAGTATCGGCGGGTGTTGTCGAGATCGTCGACGTCGAGATGCCCGAAGAGGCGGTGGGCGACACTGGAGGTGTTCACGACCGCGCCGCGCGCGGCGAGGAGTTGCGGGAGCAGGAGGTTCGTCAGCAGGAACGGGGCGAGGTGGTTCACCTGCATGGTCTTCTCGTGCCCGTCGACGGTGGGGGTGCGGTCGCCGAAGATGCCGCCGGCGTTGTTGGCCAGCACGTCGATGCCCGCCGCGCCCACGGCGTCCGCGAGCTGCGCGGCGAGGGTGCGCACGTCGTCGAGGCGCGCGAAGTCGGCAGTGAACCACTCCGCGCCGGCCTCCTCCGCCACGGCCCGCATCTTGTCGGGTGAACGGCCCACGAGGAGCAGGCGGTGCGGGGATCCGGCGAGCTGGCGGGCGGCGGCGGCGCCGATCCCGTCCGAGGCTCCGGTGAGGACGATGGTGCGCGCGGCCACGGCGGCGCTCACTCGGCCGACGGAGTGATGCGGCGCACGGCCCTGGTCACGTGCTCGGCGATCACCGCGCGCGCCTGCTCCGGATCGCCGGTCGCGATGGCGTCGACGATCTGCTGGTGGCTGCGCACGTGCTCCTCCTGCTCGGCGGGGTCGAGGGCGGAGTTGGCCGCCTGGATGAACCCGGCGATCCGGCCGCGGAGCTGGGCGCTGAGCTCGTCGAGGAACCGGTGCTCGGCGAGGTCGGCCAGGGTCTCGTGGAAGAGGCGGTCCTGGCGCAGGACCTCGGCGACGTCGCCCGGCGCCGCATCCGCCATCGCCTGGATGATGGCCTCCAGCCGGGCCGCCGACTCGTCGTTCCAGCGTTCCTGCACCCGGATCGCCATGAACTGCTCCAGCACGATCCGCAGGCTCGAGATCTCCTCCAGGTCCTGCGCGCTGAGCTGGGCGACGCGGGCGCCGCGGCGGGGTTCGCGGGTGATGAGGCGCTCCTCGGCGAGCCGGGTCAGGGCCTCGCGCACGGGGATGTGGCTGACGCCGAGACGGTCGGCGAGCTTGCGCTCCACGAGGCGCTCGCCCGGGGCGAGCTCTCCGGAGTGGATCGCCGCCCGGAGCTCGTCCGTGACCTGCTCGGCGATGTTCTGATCCGACACGCTGCGCATCCGGGGCCCTTCTCGATCTCGCGCGGCCCGGTGCTCGTCGAGCGGGGCTCCTTCGCTCGGTCGATGCTATGGCATGAGGCCGGGACTGGACAGGATCCGCGCGGTGCTAGATGCTATAGCAAAACCTGAAACCGATGACGAAGGAGTTGTCATGTCCGGCAGAGAGACGCTCGCGCAGGCGCGCGCCGCGGAGGACGCGGTGGGAGCCGCCGCCATGAAGAAGGCGATCTGGAGGCTGGGTCCGTTCCTCGGACTGCTCTACCTCGTCGCCTACATCGACCGGAACAACGCGGGCTTCGCGAAGCTGGAGATGACCGCCGCCCTCCAGATCACTGAGGCTGCCTTCGGGTTCGCGGCGGGCATCTTCTTCATCGGCTACCTGCTGTTCGAGGTGCCGAGCAACCTGCTGCTGGAGAAGTTCGGCGCCCGCAAGTGGATCGCGCGCATCATGATCTCGTGGGGCATCGTCGCCGCGTTGACCGCCTTCGTGCAGGATGCGACGCAGTTCGCGATCGCGCGCTTCATCCTCGGCATCGCGGAGGCCGGGTTCTTCCCCGGCGTGCTGCTCTACCTCACGCTATGGTTCCCGCGGCAGTACCGCACGCAGGTGCTCGCCGTCTTCGTGCTCTCGAACCCGATCGCCAACGCGGTCGCCGCCCCGCTGTCCGGCTGGATGCTGGAGCTGCACGGGCTGTGGGGGCTCGAGGGCTGGCAGCTCGTCTTCCTGCTGCAGGGCGTCCCGGCCGTGCTGCTCGCGTTCGTCGTGTTCTTCTGGCTCCCCGACCGCCCCCAGGACGCGCGCTGGTTGAACCCCGCCGAGCAGCGCTGGATCACCGACATGCTCGCCGCCGAGACCCAGGCGACCGAGCAGCGGCACGGACGTCTTCGTCTCGGCGAGGTCTTCCGCAACGGGCGCCTCTGGACGCTCATCGTGCTCTTCTTTGGTGTCGTGTTCGGTGCCTACGGCCTGGGGATGTGGCTGCCGACCATCGTGAAGAGCATGGGCGACTTCTCGAACTCGACCACCGGGTGGCTCGTGGCGCTGCCGAACCTGTGCGCCGCCCTCGTGATGCTGCCGTGGGAGCGCGCCGCCCGGAAGCAGGGCAACATCCCGCTGCAGATCGGCATCACGCTCAGCATCACCGCCCTGTCGCTCATCGCGGCGGTCGCGGCGCAGGGCACACCGGTGCTCGCGCTCGCGGCGCTGTGCGTCGGGATGTCGGCGCTCTTCTCGACCACCCCGCTGTTCTGGAGCCTGCCGCCCATGGTGCTCACCGGCACGGCGGCCGCGGCCGGCCTCGCCTTCATCAACTCGGTCGGCAACCTCGCCGGCTTCGCGGGACCCTACGCGATCGGCTGGATCAGCGAGACCACGGGGTCGGCGGTGTGGGGCCTGCTCCTCATCTCGGGGCTCACGCTGCTCGGGGCGACGATCGCCTTCGTGCTCAGCCGCCGCACGGACTTCACGACGGCGCCCGACCTCGCCGTCGAGGCGTCCACCGCCCGGCGATGACCGGGTCGGGTCGGCGGTCGTGACGAGAACGTGACCCCGCCGGCCCGGTTCGCTCTAGACGCCTCTCCGCTTTTGCTACATGCTATAGCGCAACCCCCTTACCCGAAGCACCACCCGACCTTGGAGGCACCCATGTCGCGTCGTCGTGTTCGGCTCGGCGGAGCAGCAGTGCTGCTGACCGCCGCGCTCATCACCGCTGGTTGCAGCACCTCATCCACCCCCGACGGCCAGGCGCAGGAGGGCGGCACGCTCACCGTCGCCGCCGCGCAGGGCATCCCGCAGCTCAATCCCGCCATCCGTACGTTCGCGTGGGAGGAGGTGCTGTTCCCGCTGCTGTGGAACGGCCTCACCACGACCGACGAGTCCGGCGAGGTCGTCGGCGATCTCGCCGAGAGCTGGGAGACCTCCGATGACCAGAAGACCTGGACGTTCACCCTCCGCGACGGCGTGACGTTCTCGAACGGTGAGGACTTCACCGCCGACGACGCCGTGGCCGCCTTCGACTACTACCTCGACCCGGAGACGGCGACGCAGGAGAAGAACAAGATCTCGATGGTCACCGACGTCGCCGCGCCGGACGAGAAGACCGTCGTGGTGACGCTGTCCGAGCCCATCGCGACCTTCCCCGCGGGCATCGTCTGGGTGAAGATGATCGACGTCGACGCGCTCGACACGATCGACAAGGAGCCCATCGGCACCGGTCCGTACGTCGTGGACGCCTTCACGCCGGACGACAGCCTCACCCTCGTCCCCAACCCGGAGTACTTCGGCGAGGCGCCGGCGCTCGACGAGATCACGATCGTGAAGGCCGCCGAGTCCACCGCCGCCGTCACCGGCCTCCGCTCCGGCGACATCGACGTGCTGTGGTCGGTGCCCCAGGGTGACGTGGCGGGGCTGGAGGGCGGCGACATCGCCCTGGTGAAGCCCGAGAACCCCAGCCAATGGCCCTCGTGGGAGATCGACACGACGTCGCCGCCGTTCGACGACGTGCGCGCCCGGCAGGCCCTCGCCTACGCGATCGACCGCGAGGCCATCCTCGACGCCGCCTACTACGGCCAGGGCACGGTCTCGCCGACGAACAACGCGCTCGGCGAGGTGAACCCGTGGTTCGGGGGCGAGCTGACCGACTACTCCTACGACCTGGACAAGGCGAAGGAGCTGTTCGCCGAGGCCGGGGTGACCGAGGGCAGCACGCTCACCTGGTGGGGCGTGGCCGGACAGTACCCCGAGTGGAACACGAGCGGCGAGATCCTGCAGGCGAGCCTGAAGGAGATCGGCATCACGCTGAAGATCGACAACAACGACATCGGCACCTGGGTCGACGCGTTCTACCCCGCGGGCAAGAGCTATCCCGGGTACATCGTGCCGAACTTCCAGTCCACCCCGCCCGAGCCGGCCTATTCGCTGAACTTCTACCTGGAGGGGCGGTGCGAGTGCAACTGGGTCGACCCCGACTTCCAGACGGCGTTCGCCGACGCCGTCGCCGAGCCGGACGAGACCGCGCGGGCCGAGAAGTGGGGCACGGTGCAGACCATCATCAACGAGCAGGTGCCGCTCATCGTGCCGCTGCAGTCGACGGTCGTCACCGCCGCCAGCACGGCGGTCGACGGTGTGTGGGTCGAGGGCGGCGGACAGCTGCACCTCGAGGGCGCGCAGCTGAAGGGCTGACGTGGTCCTCTCCGTCCTCCGGCGGGTGGCGATCAGCATCGCGATGCTGATCGCCACCTCGCTCCTCGTCTTCGTCGTGCTCCGGCTGCTGCCGGGCGACCCCGTCATCACCCGCCTCGGCTCGACGCCGGGCGTGGATGCCGAGACCATCGCCCGGCTCCGGGAGGAGGCCGGCCTCGACGCCCCCGTCATCGAGCAGTACCTGCGGTGGATCGGCGGCGTCTTCACGGGCGACTTCGGCCAGTCCTACTTCAACCAGTACTCGGTGACGGAGCTCATCGCGCAGCGCCTGCCCGCGACGCTGGAGCTCACGCTCATCGGGGTGCTGCTGGCCGTGCTCATCGCCACCCCGGCTGCCGTGTTCGCCTCACTGCGTCCGCTCGGCCTGGTCGACAGGGTGCTCACCGCGATCTCGACCGCGGGCATGGCCCTTCCGCAGTTCCTCATCGGCATCGTGCTCATCGTCGTGTTCGCCGTGCAGCTCAAGGTGCTGCCGGCCCGCGGCTACACGCCGTTCGCGGAGGACCCAGCCGAGAACCTCGTGCGCATGATCCTCCCCGGCCTCACCCTCGCCTTCGCGGCGGCGCCGCTGCTCATGCGCTTCCTCCGGGCCTCGATGGTCGAGGTGCTGGACGCCCCCTACATCCGCACCGCGAAGGGCAAGGGACAGTCGGCGAGTGGCGTCGTGCTCGGCCACGCGCTCCGCAACGCCCTGATCCCCGGACTCACCATGCTCGGCCTGATCGTCGGCTACACCCTGGGCGGCGTGGTGATCGTGGAGTACGTGTTCGGCGTCCCCGGACTCGGCTCGCTCGCGATCGACGCGGTCTTCAAGCGGGACTACGCGGTGCTGCAGTCGGTCGTGCTGCTGATCTCCGCGATGTTCATCCTCACCACGCTCATCGTCGACCTCCTCTACGGGGTGCTCGATCCGCGTCTTCGTGCAAGGAGCAGCCGTGGCTGACACCCTCACCCTCGCGCTGCGCTCCGCGCGCCCCCGTCGGCGGTTCGCCGTCGCCTCCTGGATCCCGCTGGGGCTGCTGGCGATCATCGTCCTCGCCTGCGTGCTCGCCCCGCTCCTGGCCCCGTACGACCCCGCGGCCCAGTCGTCCGACCGGTTCGCCGGTCCCTCGGCCGCGCACCTCTTCGGGACCGACGAGCTGGGCCGCGACCTCTTCAGCCGCGTGCTCTACGGCGGCCAGCTCACCGTGTTCATCGCCGGGGGCGCGACGCTCGTGGCCATGGTCCTCGGGATCGCCTGGGGTATGGCGGCGGCGTTCGGACGCGGCTGGGTCGATGAGATCCTCATGCGTCTCGCCGACACGGTCATGGCGATCCCGCAGATCCTGTTCGCGCTCGTCTTCATCTCCGCGTTCGGCGCCGACCCCGTCAAGCTCGCCGTCATCATCGGGGTGCTCCTCACGCCGACCACCGCGCGGCTCGTGCGGTCGTCGGTGCTCAGCGAACTGCAGGAGGACTACTTCACGGCCGCTGTGGCGTTCGGCTCGACCCGGCGCCGTCTGCTCTTCGCCGAGGTGCTGCCGAACGCCAAGGGGCCGATCGTCGTGCAGGCGGCCATCAACGCCGCCAACGCGATCCTCCTGGAGGCGTCGATGAGCTTCGTCGGGCTCGGCATCGCGCCGCCCGAGGCCACCTGGGGCACGCTCGTGCAGCAGGGCTACCAGAAGATGTACCAGTCCATCGGGTACGTGCTGTTCCCCGCCCTGTTCATCTTCGTCACCATCTGGCTGCTCAACGTGCTCGCCGACCAGTTCGGCGGCGATCGGAAGGGGAGGGGCCGATGACCGACCTCACGCCCGTCCTGCAGGTGCAGGATCTCACCGTCTCCTACGGCGACGTCATGCCCGTCCAGGGCATCACGTTCGCGGTGCGGCCCGGTGAGCGCATCGGCCTCGTCGGCGAATCCGGCTCCGGCAAGTCGCTCACGGCGCTGTCGATCATGCGGCTGAACGACGGGGCGACCCTCGGCGGCAGCATCCGGCTGCGCGACCGCGAACTGCTCACGCTGAGCCCGCGGGAGATGACCCGCGTGCGCGGAGGCGAGATCGCGATGGTCTACCAGGACCCGATGTCATCGCTGAACCCGGTCCGCACGATCGGGCACCAGCTCGTGGAGGCGATCCGGCTGCACGACCGGGTCTCGGCAGCGGCCGCCCGCGCGCGGGCCGTCGAGCTGCTGACCGAGGTCGGGGTGTCGCTGCCCGAGGAGCGTCTGGGCCAGTACCCGCACGAGTTCTCCGGCGGGATGCGGCAGCGCGTCATGATCGCGATGGCCATGTCCTCCCGGCCCGCCGTGCTCATCGCGGACGAGCCGACCACGGCCCTCGACGTGACGACCCAGTCCCGGATCATCGACCTCCTCGACCGGCTCGCGGAGGACCACGGGACCGCGGTCGTGCTCATCACGCACGACCTCGGCGTCGCCGCCGGGTTCTGCGAGCGCATCCACGTGATGCGGCACGGGCGCGTGGTCGAGGAGGGGCCGGTCGACCGCATCTACACGGCCCCGGAGCATCCGTACACGCAGGCGCTGCTCGGCGCGGTCGTCGACCTCACGGTGGACGTGCAGCAGCCCATCCGCACCGCCGCGGAGGTGCTCGAACGCGGGACGGAGCCGCTCGCCGAGGCCGGGTCGATCAGCGCCGTGGATCGGGCGCGGGAGTCCGGCGACGTGCTGGTGGACGTGCAGGGCGTCTCGAAGGTGTTCACGCTCGGCTCCGGGCGCCGGGTGACCGCGGTCGACGACGTGTCGTTCCAGATCCGGCGCGGCGAGACGGTCGGGCTCGTCGGCGAGTCGGGCTCCGGCAAGTCGACCGTGTCGAAGGCCGTGCTCGCGCTCGGCGGCATCGACGGAGGCACGGTCGTCTTCGACGGGCAGCGCCCGCACGACCTCCGCGGCGAGGAGCTGCGGCGGCTGCGCAAGCGCATGCAGATGGTGTTCCAGGACCCGTTCTCGGCCCTGAACCGGCGGCAGACCGTCGCGCAGATCATCGAGGCGCCGCTGCGCGCCCACGGCATCGGCACCCGGGCCTCCCGCGCCGAGAAGGTGCGCGAGACCATGCACCGCGTGCGTCTGGACGAGGAGTTCGCGCACCGGCTGCCGCGCTCGATGTCCGGCGGGCAGTGCCAGCGCGTGTCCATCGCCCGGTCGCTCGTGCTCGAGCCGGAGTTCCTCGTGCTCGACGAATCGGTGTCGGCGCTCGACGTGTCGATCCAGGCGCAGGTTCTCAATCTGCTGCGGGAGCTGCAGGCGGAGCTCGGCCTCACCTACCTCTTCATCAGCCACGACCTGGCGGTGATCCGGTACATGTCCTCGACGGTCGCCGTGATGCAGCAGGGCCGCATCGTCGAGATCGGGGCGCGCGACGCGCTCTTCGCGAACCCGCAGCACGAGTACACGCGCGGGCTCATGGCGGCGATCCCCATCGCCGACCCGGTCCTCGAGCGCCGACGGCGCGCGGAGGCCGCGGCGCTCTGGCAGGCCCAGGGCGGGCAGACGGGCGCGGTCCCTGCCGCGCTCGCAGGACGAGGAGGACGACGATGACCACCATGGATCAGGAGACGGGGCCCTCGACGGACGCCGCGGGCGCCGGCGCGGCGGTGCGGTCGACCGGCCGCCGCGCGCTCATGGCCGGGCTCGGCGCGGTCGCGCTCGGCACGGCGGGCGTTCTCGCGAGCACCGCACCGGCGCAGGCCGCGCCGGTCGCCGCCGGCGCCAAGGACGTCACGCGAGCGGAGTCCGTCGCCGACCTGGCCCGTCTCCGCGCCCGCGACGGCGAGGTGGCGGTCGTCGCCGGGTACCGGAAGCCCGGCGACGCCGGACTGCTCGTGTACGTGGGCAGCGAGAACGCGAAGACCAAGGTCAACGGCGGCACCGTGATCGCGGGGAAGCACGACACCCGCTGGGTCCTGCAGCACGACGGCACCGTCGACTTCCGGGTCTTCGGCATCACGGGACCGGAGAAGCCGGCCGACGATGCGCTCGCGGCGATGGTGAACGATCCCCGCATCCGCCGGATCGAGGCGAGCACCGACCTCCTGTTCCGGCGCCGGCATCGCTTCACCCGGTCGTACGTCGAGATCGACTTCGGCGGACACGTCATCACGACGGACGGCATCGAGAAGAACACCCACGACAACCCGTTCGGCGCCGTGATGTTCTTCACCGGAGTGCCGAAGGACGTCACGGTCGAGCACGCGCTGGCCGAGGCCTGGCCGGAGTTGACCGACGCGGTCGCCGTGCCGGACGCGTCCCGGTTCCCCGTGGACTCGTGGTGGGCGGTGCAGTGCGACCCCGTCGCCGGAGGAGGGGCGGATGAGCGCGAGCTGCAACGGTTCGTGCAGGTGACGCAGCAGATCGACGGCACCCACATCCGCATCGATTACCTCAACGGCTGGCCGCTCGACACGGGGCGGAAGCTCATCTGGCGGCAGATGGCACCGGTCGCGGGCGTGCGGATCGCGAACATGCGGTTCCTCGGGGCCGGTCCCTTCGACGGTCCCACCGATGGCTCCTTCCCCGACTCTCGCGAGCTCACCGGCTCCCACCCCATCGCGTTCGACTACGCGATCCACTGCGACGTCGCCGACGTGCACGCGAGCCGCACCTGGTGGCCCGTGATCATGCGGCGCTGGAACACGCACTTCACGACGGAGCGCTGCTCGGTCGAGAACCCGCCGACCGTGTTCTACGGCGGTGCGGGGTACCTGACGCAGCAGATCTACAGCCTCTACGGCCGGGTGAGCGACTGCACGTCGTCGAACGCCCGGCACCTGAACGACCTCACCGCCAGCGCCTACTGCCTCGTCGAGAACTGTCATGGCGACGGCGACGACCAGGGCGGCAATCCCTTCACCACGCACGGCCAGTACGAGCACGACCTCACCTTCATCGGCAACTCGGGGCTGATGGACATCGCCAACTCCGGCGCGCAGTGGGGCACGGCCGCCAAGCGCATCACGGTGCGCGATCACGTCTGCTCCTGGTTCGTCGCCGGGACGAAGATCAGCGATCTGACGCTGGAGAACGTACGCGTGATCGGCCGCTCGACCTTCGATCCGCAGGCGACCATGACCATCAACGCCGACGGTGCGCAGGTGCGAGGGTGCACCGCGGGACTTCTGGCGATCGGACAGCGGTCGCAGCGCTCATCGCGGCCGACCGTCATCCAGGACTCCACCTTTGCGCTGCCCAAGGATCAGGTGCTCGTGCAGACCCCGGTCACGGCTCCCGTCCGCTTCGTGGACTGCACGATCACCGGGATCGACGGGGTCAAGGCGCGCGGGTCTGGGCCGGTCGAGTTCGTGGACTGTCGTCTCAGCGGCCCGGCGGCCGGCGCCCCGTTCGAGGTCGGCGCATCGAAGGTGACGATCCGCGGCGGATCCGTGCGCGACGTGCGCCTGACCGCGACAGCGGTGCGGGATCAGCTCATCGCTCTGGACGGGGTCGAGCTGTCCACGGAGCGCGCGGACGGGGCTCTGCTCAGCAGGGCCGCAGGCGCCGGCGTCGTCACCTGGCGAGTGAGCGGGGTGACCTCGACGGTGCCGAAGGGCGTTGCCCACCTCGACATCGGCGCGGGCGTCAATCACGCCCGCGTCACCGGCAGCCAGTTCGTCGGCGGACGACTGCGGCTGGCGAACGGTTTCGCCGAGCCGTCGACGCTGCTCTACAGCGACACCGTCGAGCGCGGCGTCGAGACCGCACTGCCGGAGGCCGGACCGCGCGTCGTCATCGCCGACGTGCTGACGAGCGCGTGACGGACGGCATCATGGACATCAGGGAGGACCACGCGTGAACGACACGGCAGCGGCGACGCACCTCGGAGACCGCATCCGCATCCCCCGCACGCAGGCGCGCATCGGGGTCGCCCGGCGCGACATCACGCCGCCCGTCGGCATCCGCGCCAAGAACTGGGGACCGGCCGACTGGGAGCGCTCCGAGGGGGCGCACCGGCCGTTCGAGCTGACCGCGCTCGCCGTGGTCGCCTCGGACGAGCGGCCGCGGGTGCTGCTCGCGGTGGACGGCACGTGGTGGCGCCGGGTCGCCGATGAGCAGGGCGTGCGCGGGGCGATCCTCGACGGTCTGGGCCTCGAGCCCGATCAGCTCATGCTCTCCCTCTCGCACACCCACGCGGGGGCCGTGCTGTGCGCCGCGGACGCGCATCTGCCGGGCGGCGAGCTCATCCGCGGGTACCTGGAGGCGCTGTCCGCCGCGGGAATCGCGGCAGGGCGGGAAGCGCTGGAGACCGCGCGACCGGGACTGATCGAGTGGACCACGGGCACCTGCACCCTCGCGGCGGAGCGGGAGCTCGACCTCGACGGCCGCGCTCTCGTCGGCTACAACCCTCAGGGCACCGCCGACGACACCGTGACGATCGGCCGGATCAGCATCGACGGGGAGGTGCGGGCGACGCTGGTGAACTACGCCTGCCATCCGACGACCCTGGCCTGGCAGAACCGCGAGGTGTCGCCGGACTACGTCGGCGCGATGCGCGAGGTCGTGGAGGCGGCCACCGGTGCACCGTGCCTGTTCGTGCAGGGAGCCTCGGGCGAGCTGGCCCCGCGGGAGCAGTACACCGGCGACGCCGCGGTGGCCGACCGGCATGGACGTTCGCTCGGGCACGCGGTGCTCGCGGCGCTGGACGGGCTTCCGGTGCCGGGCGAGGAGCTGACGCTGGACGGTGTCGTGGAGTCGGGTGCTCCGCTCGCTATCTGGACCGGCACCCCGGCGGACGGCGGCGAGGAGGCGGCGGGAGTCGTCTCGGCGGTTGAGCTGCCGCTGCGCGACCTGCCCACCCTGGACGAGCTCGCCGAGGAGTGGAAGGACATCGATCCCCGGTCCCGGGAGGAACGTCTCGGACGGGCGCGGAACCTCCGCGACGGGTACATCGACGGCCCGACCGTGTCGCATCCGGTGTGGGCCTGGCGGCTCGGTGACGCCGTGATCCTGGGGCATCCGGGCGAGGCGTATTCCCGGCTGCAGACGACACTGCGGGAGCGGTTCCCGGAGACGCCGATCGTGGTGATGAACCTCACGAACGGTCCGGGCTTCGTGTACCTCCCGACCCGCGAGGCCTACGACCGCGGTGCCTATCAGTCCTGGCAGACGCCCCTGGCCCCCGGTGCCCTGGAGCTCCTGGAGGCCCACGCCGTGTCGGTCGTGGCCGGGCTGCGGGGGTAGCCCCCTTTCGAATCGCCCACTTTGCTCCATTTCCGGCCGAAATCGAACCAGTTGCGCGATTCGAACGGGATAGAGTTGCTATAGCAAATCCCCGAGGCAGAGGAGAGACATGACCGCGCGCCCCGTCGCCATCGTCACCGGAGGCTCGGCCGGCATCGGCTGGGAGATCGGACAGCGGCTCTCCGCGGACGGCTACCTCGTCGTCGCGACCGACCGCGTCCCCGGGCTCACCGCGGGTGAGAACCCCGCCGGGATCCTGTGGCGGGAGCTCGACGTCACCGACCACGCCGCCGTCGACCGGGTCTTCGGCGAGATCGAGGCGGAGCTCGGCCCCATCGAGGTGCTCGTGAACAACGCCGGCATCCAGCGGCACCGCGGGATCGAAGACCTCACGTGGGATGAGTGGTCCGCGGTCGTCGACGTGAACCTGCACGGGGTGTTCTCCGCGCTCCAAGCTGCAGGGAAGCGGATGCTCGACCGGGGCGAGGGCCGCATCGTCAACATCTCGTCCATCTCCTCGCGAGGCTCCGCGGGGCGGGCGCCGTATGCCACGACCAAGGCCGCCGTCATCGGCCTCACCTCCACGGCCGGAGCGGAGTGGGCGTCGCGGGGCGTGCGCGTCAACGCCGTGGCGCCCGGCTACGTCGACACCGGGGTGTTCCGGCAGGGCGTCGAGCAGGGGACGCTGAGTCTCGACACGATCCTGTCCCGCATCCCCGCGAAGCGCCTGGCCGACGCGAGTGAGATCGCCGCGGCGGTGAGCTTCCTCGTGTCGGACCAGTCGCGCTACATGAACGGTCAGACGCTGTACGTCGACGGCGGCTTCATGGTGGACTACGGCGTGCCCCTCGCGAAGAAGCCCGAATGACCACCGTCGCCCGGATCGACACGGCCACGGCGGTCCTCCCCCTTCCGGCACCGCTGCAGCTCGGCGCGATGACGGTCACGCGACGGGAGTATTCCGCGGTGCAGGTGACGGCGGACGACGGCACCACCGGGGTCGCCTACTGCCTATCGCGCGAGGCCCCGATGGCGGAGATCGTCGAGCGCCTGGTGGCTCCGCACGCAGTGGGGCTCGACGCCGACGACCCGGCGGCCGCGTGGGACCGTATGCTCCGCGGCAGTGCGATCGTCGGACGGGTGGGGCTCGTGCGGCGGGCGATCGGTCTCGTCGACATCGCCCTGTGGGACATCGCGGCCCGTCGTGCCGGCGTGCCGCTGTGGACCCTGCTCGGCACCGGTGACGCCCCGCGGGAGGGGATGCTCGTCGCCGCGTATCCCTCTCCGCAGCGGACGCCGCGGGAGGTCGCCGATGAGGTGCTCGCGCAGGCGGACGGCTGGGCGCAGGTGAAGATCTCCCGCATTCCCGATCCGGCATACATGCGCGAACTGCTCGCGATCCTCGGCGCCGAGCTGCCGTCCGCGACCGGTCTCGTCGTGGACGTCGGCTTCGGGTGGCCCGATGCGGAGGCTGCAGTGGCGGAGGTCGCGCAGTGGGGCGACCCGCGCCTGGCCTGGCTGGAGGACCCGCTGCTCCCCGAGGACGCGGCCGGCGTGGCCCGGATCCGCCGGGAGACCGGATTGCCGGTGGCGGTGGGCGACGAGGTGACGGACCCCGCCGTGCTCCGGGCTCTCGTGGAGGTCGGCGAGGTCGACGCCCTCCGCCTCGACGTCGTCGCGATCGGCGGCATCACGCCCGCCAGGGAACTCATCTCCTGGGCGGCAGAGCGCGGCGTCCCGGTGTCCGGACACGTATACCCCGAGGTCACGGCGCACCTCGGCATCCAGGTGGAGACCTTCGCCCGCGGGGTGAACCCCTACGACCCCGCGCCCTCGTTCGTGACGGGCGGTCCGGAGTTCGCCGGGACCGTGACGCCGCCTGCAGCTCCCGGGCTCGGCTTCGGCCTCGATCCTGCCGTCTTCCGATTCGAGAGGGACTGACATGACACCTTCCCCGCGTAGCGTCGTGGTGACCGGCAGCGGCAAGGGCATCGGGCGCGCGGTCGCCGAGCGGCTCACCGCCGACGGCTGGATCGTGGTCGGGCTCGAACGCTCGCCCGGCTCCGGCACCGTCGAGGACGGCATCGTCGCCGAGGTGGTGCTCGGCGACGCCTCCGACCGCACGGCTCATCAGCAGGCGGCCGCCGCGGCGCGCGCCAGGGCTCCGCTGGCCGGCTGGGTCAACAACGCCGGCATCACGAAGCGCACGCCGCTGCACGAGCTCGACGAGACGGTCGTGCGCGAGATCGTCGACATCAACGGCTTCGGCTACCTCTGGGGCTGCTCGACGGCCGTGTCCGCGTTCCTCGATCAGGGCGTGGCGGGCGCGATCGTGAACATCGGGTCGATCCACGGTCGATCGAGCTTCGTGGACCACGCGGCCTACGAGTTCACGAAGGGCGGCATCGACGCCCTGAGCCGCAGCGTCGCCGTGACATATGGCGGAGTGGGCATACGGGCGAACACCGTCGCGCCGGGCGGGGTGCGCACTCCCCATCTGGAGGCACAGATCGCCAGGGCCGCCGACCCCGAGGCGGAGGAGCGGCTGCTCGCGGAGGGCCCGCCGATGAGACGCATCGCCCGCGCGGAGGAGGTCGCCGCGGTGACGGCGTTCCTCCTCTCCGACGAGGCCCCCTACCTCTCCGGCCAGTCCATCGCCGTCGACGGAGCCTGGACGGCGTCGTTCGGGGACATCGCGCTCGACCCCGCGCTGCGGGAGCGGTTCGCGGCGCCGCCGGCTTCCTGAGCCCCTGCCACGCCGATGTCCCCGGTCCGTGCGACGATCCGCTCGTCGACGGGAGAACGGGATGCGCGGGGAAGCGACGGTTCTGCATGCCGACCTCGATGCGTTCTACGCCTCGGTCGAGCAGCGTGATGCGCCGGAGCTCCGCGGGCGTCCGGTGATCGTCGGCGGCGGGGTCGTGCTGGCCGCGAGCTATGAGGCGAAGGCACGCGGCGTCCGCACGGCGATGGGCGGACGGCGGGCACGAGAGCTGTGCCCCGACGCCGTCGTCGTGCCGCCGCGGATGGAGGCCTACTCCGCCGCCAGCAAGGAGGTCTTCCGCATCTTCCGCGACACCACCCCGCTCGTGGAGGGTCTCTCGATCGACGAGGCGTTCCTCGAGGTCGGCGGTCTGCGTCGCATCGCCGGCACTCCCGAGGCCATCGCCGTCCGGCTGCGGGAGCGGGTGCGCGCCGAGGCGGGCCTGGCCATCTCGGTCGGCGTCGCCCGCACGAAGTTCCTCGCCAAGGTCGCGAGTGCGGTCAGCAAGCCCGACGGACTCCTCATCGTCGAGCCCGACCGGGAGGAGGAGTTCCTGCTGCCGCTTCCCGTCGAGCGGCTGTGGGGCGTCGGCGCCGTGACGGCGGAGAAGCTGCACCGGTACGGCATCCGCACGGTCGGCCAGCTCGCGGAGATCGAGGCGGCGACGGCGGAGCGGATGCTCGGGAAGGCGACCGGAGCGCACGTCCATGCTCTCGCCCGCCTGCGGGATCCGCGCCCCGTGGACACGACGCGGCGCCGCGGGTCGATCGGGTCGCAGCGCGCGCTCGGGACCCGTCCCCGGTCGGCCGACGAGCTCGACGTCATCCTCACCCAGATCGTCGACCGGCTCGCGCGGCGTCTCCGCGACGGCGGCCGCGTGTGCCGGACGGTCGTGCTGCGGCTGCGCTTCGGCGACTTCACGAAGGCCACCCGCTCGCGGTCGCTTCGGGCGCCGACCGACCGCACCGCCCTGCTGCTCGCCGTCGCCCGCACGCTCCTCGCCGCGGCGCAGCCCGAGATCAGCGGTCGCGGGCTCACCCTGCTCGGCCTCTCGTTCACCCAGCTCGATGCCGCGGACAGCGTCCCGCCCGAGCTGCCGATCGACTGGGGCGACGAGTCCCGCCTCGATACCGTGCTCGACACACTCCGTGACCGCTACGGCTCCGCCTCGGTCTCCCGCGCCGCCCACCTCGGCCGCGACCCCGGTTGGTCGTCCCCGGTGCTCCCGGAGCACCACTGACCCTCTTTCGAATCGCCTGAATGGTCCCATTTCGACCGGAAATACAGCCGATCGGGCGATTCGAAGCGGGTCAGGCCTTGAGCATCGACGCCCGCGAGATCACGCCGTCGACCACGTCGAAGGTCGCGATGGTCTCCGTGGCGACGCCGGCGTTGATGACCTGCTCCTGCGCGACGACCCAGCGGGAGCCGAACAGGACGCTCGTGTCGATCACGCAGGAGAGCTCCGGGTTCTGCAGCCGCGGCTCGTAGAAGGCACGGATCGCGGCCGAGCCGACGAGGGGTTCCGGCGCGACCCCGGTGACCACGGCATCGTCGGCATATGTCGCGACGAAGGCGTCGAGGTCGTGCGCGTTGAAGGCGTCCAGCTGCGCCTGCACGGTGTCGAGAGCGGAACGGTCGAGGGTGGTGCGGTCAGTCAATGCGAACTCCTCCGTTGACGTCGTAGGTGGCTCCGGTGATGAAGCGGGCGCGCTCCGAGGCGAGCGAGGCGATGATCCAGGCGACGTCCTCCGGCTGACCGAAGGCGCCGAGGGGGATGCCCGACTCGAGCTTCGCGCGGCCTTCACCCTGGAGCTGATCGGTGATCGCGCTGGCGACCGGTCCGGGGGTGACGGCGTTGACGCGGATGCCCTCGGCGGCGAAATGCCGGGCGAAGCTGCGGGTGATCGCGAGGATCGCCCCCTTGCTGGCCGCGTAGTGGATGCCCGTCTGCAGTGCGCCGACCTGCCCGGCGATCGAGGCGATGTTGATGACCGAGCGGTCGCCGTCGGCAGCCCGGAGCAGGGGGAGCGCCGCGCGGGTGAGCAGGAAGGTCCCGCGGGCGTTCGTCTCCAGGACGAAGTCCCACTCCTCGATGTCGATCTCGGGATACGGGGTGTACGGGCACACCCCGCCGTTGTTGACGAGGACGTGCAGGTCGCCCCAGGCGTCCGTGACCTCGGCGATGAGGGCGGCGATGGAGTCCGGTTCGCGGAGGTCGAGGCGCGACACGTGGACGTCCGGGGAACCGGCGGCACGGCACTCCTCAGCCACGCGGACGGCTTCGGCCTCGCGTCCGGCGTAGGTGATCCAGAGGGCGACGCCCTCGCGGGCGAGTTCGAGGGCGGCGGCGGTTCCGATGCCGGAACTGGCGCCCGTGACGAGTGCGCGGCGAACAGTCATGCCTAAACGCTATAGCAAGAAGCGGTCTCGCGACAGCGGCTGTACGCGAGCTTGCTAGATGCTATAGCATCGCATCCATGACCGCGCCGCTCATCCTCGTCACCGACTGCGACCTCCCGGGAATCGTCATCGAAGACACCCTCCGGGCCGCCGGCCTCCGTGCCGAACGGGCCGCCTCCGGGAGTCCGGACGACATCGCCGCCGCCGGAGCCGACGCCGAGGCGCTGGTCGTGCAGTGGGCGCGCATCGACGGCCCCCTGATGGACCGCCTGCCGAACCTCCGTTTCATCAGCCGGGTCGGCATCGGCTACGACATGATCGACGTCGAGGCCGCCACGGCCCGCGGCATCGCCGTCGCGAACACGCCGAGCTACTGCATCGAAGAGGTCGCCGCGCACACCGTCGCGATGATCATGACCCAGGCCCGCGGCCTCTCCGCCTACGACCGGGCCGTGCGCGACGGCGTCTGGAAGGCCGTCGACGCCCGGCCGCTCGCCGTGAGGCCGTCCTCCACCACCGTGTCGGTGCTCGGGTTCGGGCGCATCGGATCGATCGTCGCCCGCGGGTGCCGGGCGCTCGGCTTCCGCGTGCTCGTCGCCGACCCGTACGCTCCCGACGACGCCGTGCGCGACGCGGGCTGCGAGCCCGTCGACATCCCCTCGGCGATCGCCCGCGCCGACATCCTCACGCTGCACGTGCCGCTGACGGACGAGACCCGCCACCTGATCGACGCCGCGGCCCTGGCGACGATGAAGCGCGACGCCGTGATCGTGAACACCTGCCGCGGCCCGCTCATCGACGAGGACGCCCTGGCCGCGGCGCTCCGCGACGGGCGGCTCGCCGGTGCCGCCCTCGACGTCTTCGCGGAGGAGCCCCTCCCCGCGACCTCCCCGCTGCGGGCGCTCGACACCGTGCTGCTCACGCCGCACGCCGCCTGGTACTCCCCGGAGGCTCTGGCGGACCTTCCCGTGCACGCCGCCGAGAACGTGATCCGCTCGCTCGCCGGCGAGGCCGTGCCCATCGTCAACCCGAGCTTCGCCGCCGCGCGCTGAGAGGACTCCCATGGAACTGCTGCGACTCGGCGAGATCGGCCACGAGCGCCCCTACGTCCGCGATGACGAGGGTGTGGTGCGCGATCTCGGATCCCTGACCCGCGACATCGACGGCGCCTTCCTCGCCGCGGACGGCATCGCCCGCGTGCGGGCGGCGCTCGCGGACGGCTCGCTGCCGCAAGCGGAGACGACGGGACTGCGCGTCGGCGCCCCTGTGGCGCGGCCGACCGCCGTGATCTGCATCGGACAGAACTACGCGGCGCACGCGGCGGAGTCCGGCGCCGAGCCGCCCGCGCGCCCCGTGGTGTTCTTCAAGCACCCGAACACGGTCGTGGGCCCGGACGACGTCGTGCTCCTGCCGCCGGGCGCCGAGAAGGTCGACTGGGAGGTCGAGCTCGCGGTCGTCATCGGCCGCACGGCGCGGTATCTGCCCTCCGTCGAGGCCGCGCGCGACGTGATCGCCGGCTACACCATCTCGAACGACGTGTCCGAGCGGGCGTATCAGCTCGAGGTCTCCGGCGGACAGTGGTCGAAGGGGAAGTGCTCCGAGACGTTCAACCCCCTCGGCCCCGTGCTGGTGCCCGCCGACGAGGTCGACCCCCAGGCGCTGCGCCTGCGGTCCTTCGTGAACGGCGAGCCGCGGCAGGACTCCTCCACCGCCGACATGATCTTCCCCGTGCTGCAGCTCGTGCACGAGCTCAGCCACTACCTCGTGCTCGAACCAGGAGACGTCATCAACACCGGCACCCCGCAGGGCGTCGCGCTGTCCGGGCGCTTCCCCTATCTGCAGGACGGCGACGAGATGACCATCGAGATCGAGCGGCTCGGCCGTCAGCACCAGCGCACGGAGCGGGTCCGGCTCGGGTGAGGCCTGTGCCCGGGGCACGGTTCCTTTCGCTGAGTGCAACCGTGTCCCGGGTAGAGGCCTCTCCCAGGCCCCGCGGCCACAGGCATCCGCGCCGGCTCAGGCGAGTGGAGGGGAAAGGTGCCTGATGTCGCGCGAGCGCCTGAACCCGCGCGAGGGTCAGCCGGCGAAGGGGAGGACCGGGAGGCCGTGCACCCCGGGACGCACCGCGAAGACAGACCCCGCGGCGGTGCCGTGATCGGGCGGCAGGCCCTGCGCGGAGGTCGTGATGAAGAGCGTGCCGAGGTCGTCGCCGCCGAACGTGCAGGCACTGACCTGGGGCACCGGCAGCACGATGTCCTCGCGCACGGCCCCGGACGGCTCGAACCCCCGCACACGGCTCCCGCCCCACAGCGCGACCCAGACACTGCCGTCCGCGGCGACCGTGAGGCCGTCGGGCACGCCGTCGTCTTCGGGGATGTGCGCGAACACCCGGCGTCCGCGGAGGTCGCCCTCGGCCACGTCGAACACGTCGATCCGGCCGGTGTCGGTGTCCACGTAGTAGACGCGGCGGCCGTCCGGGGAGTAGCTGACCCCGTTGGACGAGGTCACGCGGGGGAGCACCGTGGTCACGTCGAGCGCGGCGTCGATGCGCAGCACGGTCCCTGCACCTTCGGTGGAGTCCGTGGACATCGATCCGGCCAGGAGTCGTCCTCGCGGGTCGCAGCAGCCGTCGTTCATGCGCACCGCGCCGTCGTCGAGGAGGGTCGCGGCGGGACGGGCCTCCGCGTCGGGGCCGTCGGCGAGGTACAGGGTACGCGCGCCCACCGCCACGAAGCCGCCGGACGTCCGCGGACGGAAGAACGCGAGGTACTCGTCGTCGACGTGCTGGCGGACGATATCGTCGCCGCGGAGGGTGAGCAGGTCGCCCGCGTCTCCGTCGACCCAGCGCAGCCCGCCCCACCCGGGCCACCAGACCGGGGCTTCCGCGTGGACGGCGACCGGGCCGGTCACGTTCTCGGGAGTCATGCGCCCTCCGCCGTCCGCCGCGGGTCGGTCACGGGCAGCGGCTCCGGAACGGCATCCGCATGATCTGCCGCTGCGGCACGGGCGGACGGAAGCTCCTTCGCCACCTGCTTCTCGAGCACGGTCACGGCCTCGTCGGAGAGCAGGATGAGGCCGTCGAGCTCCTCGCGCACCCGCTTGTACGCGATGTTCCGCTCGGACTGCGTCGCCGACTCGTCCACGGCGACCTTGAGGAGCTGCTGCGCACGGTCGAGGCGCTTGCGCTCGGCCTCGGTGAACGTCGAGTCGCGCAGCCGGCGGGCGTCCTTCTCCGCGATCTCGAACGCGACGGCGTAGTCGCCGACGGCCTGCAGGTACTCCGCGATCTGCTGCTCCGAGAGCGTCGCGTCGGCGGAGGCCGGACGCAGCGCGTCCGCGGTCTTCTTCGCGCGGAGGAAGGCGGCCGTCAGCGGCTGGCGGCCGTCGCTCATCGCGGGGAAGGCGATCAGCTTGGCGACGTCGAGCTCGTAGTCGAGCCAGCGCGCGGTGATCTCGTCGTGCTCGGCGAAGAGGCGGGCGAGCAGGTCGTCGGGCGCCACCGACGCGGTCGTGTCGACCACGGTCGGACCCTGGCGCTTCGCCTGCCGTCCGGCCGCGCGCGCCTCGATCTCGGCCGTCTTCAGCTGCGCCTTCATACGCAGCGTCTCCAGCCGGCGCTCGTGCCGACGCTTGGAGCTGCGCTCCCAGGCCTTGGCGGCGCCGCCGGCCATGCCCATGATCGGGAAGATGAGCCACCAGTAGTCACCCGCGAAGTTCCAGAAGCCCCGGATGAACTCGTCCATGATGGGTTCAGCCTACTGCGCGACGGCGGGTCGCCGGGGGCCCGCACGAGAGGGAGGGCGGCCGCATGAAGAGCGTCGGCATCGTCGGGATCGAGAACAGCCACGCCACGGAGATCGTCCGCTTCCTCAACGTCGAGGCCCCGGACGTGCCCGTGCGGATCACGGCCCTCGTGGCCGGGGAGCCGGAGCGCACGCGGGAACTGGCCGCGCTCGGCGGCATCGAACGCGTCGTCGACGAGGCGGGCGCGCTCCTCGGCACGGTGGATGCGCTCATCGTGACCGCCCGCGACGGTGCCGATCATCGCGCCATCGCCGTCCCCTTCCTGGAAGCCGGGGTGCCGGTCTGGGTCGACAAGCCCCTCGCAGCAGCGGTCGCCGATGCCGACGCGATCCTCGCCGCCGCGCAGGGTGGGCGGGCGCCCGTCACCTCATCGTCCACGCTCCGCTGGCTCGCCGACACCGCGGAGCTCGTGGCGGAGGCCGGCCGCATCGGGGAGGTCCAGGCGGTCACCGTCACAGGGCCTGCCGATCCGGACAGCCCGTACAGCGGCATCTTCTTCTACGGCATCCACATCGCCGATCTCGCCCAGGTTCTGCGGCCCGGCATCGCGGAGGACGTCGAGGTGCAGTTCCTGCCCGCGGGTGTCGTCGCCCGCTACCGGGTCGGCGGGGTGCCCGTCACGCTGGAGTTCGTGCGGCCGGACGGCGACCGTCAGGTGCCGTTCCGGGCGACCGTCGTCGGCCGACGGGGCATCGCCAGCCGGGAGATCCCGATCGGCCCCGGGTACGTGCAGCCCGGCGTCCGTGCCTTCGCCCGGATGCTCGAGACCGGTGAGCCCCCGGTTCCCGCGTCCGAGATGCGCGCTCCGATCGCCGTGCTCGACCAGATCGCCGAGGTCCTCGCCTCCCGCTGACCCGGGCGGCGACACCATCCGTTCACGAAGCGTTCGGATACGGGTACGGCGGTCTCGTAATTCCCCGTCACCTTCGGGAGTTGGAATACCGATGGTCTCGGAATCCCGGGGCCTCACCTCCCGAAAGGTCATCATGCGCCGCTTCACCCTGCCCGTCGTCGGCCTCCTGGGCGTGGCCGCCCTCGCCCTCACCGGATGCCAGACCCCCACCGCCGATGCGGCCCCCGCCGACCCGGACGCCCCGATCACGATCGCGACCATCCCCGTCGGCGACGACCCTACGGCCGAGAACCCCATCGAGGTGTTCGGCGCGCTGCTGGAGGAGGCCACGGGCCGCGAGGTCGAGATCACCGACGTGCCCGACTACCTCAGCGTGGTGGAGGCCATCCGCGCCGACCACGTCGACATCGGGATCATGAGTGGATTCCCGTCCGCGCTCGCCGTGAACACCGGCGAGGTCGATGCCCTCGTCGCGTTCGAGGGCGACGGCAAGCCCGTGTCCACCTGCGTCGTGCTCGCGGACTCGCCCGTGCAGACGCTCGAGGACCTCGCGGGGAAGACCGTCGCCTTCGCGGATCAGGCCTCCAGCTCCGGATACTTCATGCCGGTCTACATGCTGCACGAGGCCGGGTTGGAGCAGGGCGACGACTACGAGGCCATCTTCGCGGGCGGCCATGAGGGCAGCTTCGCGGCCCTGGAGCAGGGGCAGGTGGATGCCGCGTGCACCGCCGTCATGCTCACCGAGCTCGGCGCGCCGATGTTCCCCTTCGCGGACGGCGAGTGGCGCGCGGTCGGCGAGAGCCCGGCCATGGACGTCGCCGGCGCCGTCCTCGGTCGTCCCTCGCTCGACGCCGCGACACGCAAGGCCATCCAGGACGGTATCGCCGCCGTGTTCACCCCCGAGAACGCTGAGAAGCTGGGCGCCTTCGGGTCGTTCGCAGCCGCCCCGCAGACGGTCGACCCGGACGACAGCGCGTTCGAGTCCTTCGCCGAGATCGCGGCCGTCGCGGGCGTCGAGCTGAAGGACCTCCAGTGACGGGCATGAGCGTCGCCGTGGCTGCCCGGCACCAGGACGACGGGCGCACGCCGACGGCCGAGGTGCGCCAGGCGCTGCCGCTCGTCAGCGTCCGCGGTCTGCGCGTCGCCTACGACACCACGACGGTGCTCGACCGCGTCGATCTCGACCTCTTCCCCGGCGAGATGGTCGCGCTGCTGGGAGCGTCGGGCTCAGGGAAGTCGACGCTGATGAGGAGCCTCACCGGATTCGCGCCCATCGCCGCGGGCTCCGCGCGGGTCGCCGGACACGACGTCACGAATCTGGTGCGCGGCGAGCTGCGCACGCTGCGGTCCGAGGTGGGGCAGGTCTTCCAGCAGTTCAACCTCATCTCGCGCCTCAGCGTCCTCACCAACGTGCTGACCGGGGCGCTGCACACCGCGGGACCGCTCAATCTCGTCGGCGGATTCACGAGCGCGGATCGCCGCCGGGCCCTCGACCTGCTCGACCGTGTCGGGATCGCGCACAAGGCGGCGGCGCCGGCGCGGTCGCTGTCCGGCGGCCAGCAGCAGCGCGTGGCGATCGCCCGCGCGCTCATGCAGCGCCCGAAGCTGATCCTCGCCGACGAGCCGGTCGCCTCGCTCGACCCGAAGCTCGCCGACTCCGTGCTCGGACTGCTCCGCGAGATCGCGGTGCAGGACGGGATCCCGGTGCTCGTGAGCCTGCACGTGCTGCCGCTCGCCCTCGCGCACAGCGACCGCATCGTCGGTCTGCGGCACGGAGAGATGCTCGTCTCCGGCGTCACGTCGCAGCTGGACGTGGCCGCACTGGAGGCCCTGTACGACGACGAGGAGCACGCCGATGACCACGACCGTTGAGCGCCAGGACCGGACCGTACGCCCCCAGCTCGAACCGGCGGAGCGCGCCCGGCTCGAGAGCGCCTTCCGCGTCCCCCGCGCCCGCTTCCTTCTCGGCATCCCGGTCGCGGCCCTTCTGCTGATCTGGTCCTTCGCCGGGGCGGGTTTCGACTTCGTGAAGCTCGGCGACGGGGCCGTCAACATGGGGGAGTTCCTGTCCCGGCTGTTCCCGCCAGACTTCTCGAAGATCGGCACCATCCTCGCGCTGCTGCTGGAGACGTTCCAGATGGCCGTCGTCGGCACGGTCCTCGGTGCGGTGCTGTCCCTGATCGTCGCGTTCGGGGCGACGTCCACCCTCGCACCACGGTGGCTGTACTACCCGACGCGCTGGATCATGAACATCATCCGCTCCGTGCCCGACCTCGTCTTCGCCCTGATGTTCGTCTCGGCGGTCGGACTGGGGCCCTTCGCCGGCATCCTCGCCATGACGCTCGGCTCCATCGGGTCGATCGGCAAGATCTTCGCGGAGGCCATGGAACAGGTCGACCGCGGTCCCGTCGTCGCGATGGAGGCGGTCGGCGCCTCGAAGCGTCAGGTGATCCAATACGCGGTGCTCCCCCAGGCCGCACCCCTGCTCACCTCGTACACGCTGCTGCTGTTCGAGGGGAACGTCCGCGGCGCGACGATCCTCGGTCTCGTCGGCGCCGGCGGCATCGGCCTGGAGCTGACGACCGCCATGCGCATGTACGACTACGGCCACCTCAGCGCCATCATCCTCTGCATCATCGTGCTCGTCACGCTGATCGACCAGGGCAGTGCCCTCATCCGAAGGAGAATCACATGACCACGATCGACACCGGTCTCATCCTCAGCGCGCCGGTCAACCTGCGCGACCTCGGCGGCATCGCCATCGACGGCGGGGTGCTCCGTCCGGGTCTGGCCATCCGTACCGACGACCTCGCCTATGTGACCGCGGAGGTCGCGGACGAGCTCCTCGCAGGCGGGCTGACGGCCATCATCGACCTGCGCTCGCCGCTCGAGGTCGCGGTCACCGGCCGCGGTCCGCTCGGCGAGCACCCGGTCGCGTACCACCACCTCCCGCTGATCGCCGATGTCGGCGCATCGATGGATCGGGAGCACCCGGCGCTGACGCACGAGGCCATGGGGCTGATGTACCTGCGCATGGTGGAGGGCGCCGCGCCGCAGCTCGTGACCGCGCTCAACGTCATCGCGCACACCCCGGGAGCGACGGCGTTCCACTGTGCGGCGGGGCGCGACCGCACGGGAGTCCTCGCAGCGATGCTGCTGCTCGCCCTCGGGGCTGGGGACGACGACATCGTGGCCGACTACGCGCGCACCGGCGACAACATGGTCGCGATCATGGCCCGCACCGCTCCGGTCATGGGGGCGATGTGGAAAGCGCTCGGCTTCGACCTCGACGCGCGGGACGCGTCGTCGGCGCTGCTGGAGGGATCGATGGACGTGTCCATGCGCAGCCTCCTCGACACGCTCCGGGCTCAGCACGGCGACCCGCTGGCCCCGCTCCGCGCGGCCGGGCTGTCCGACGCGACCATCGTCCGGTTGCGCGAGCGGGCGCTCGGGGCATGACCGTCGTGACGCCTTCGGGCGTGGGGCGCCGCCGCCCCGGCCGTCCGCGCGACGAGGACATCGATGCACAGATCGTCGCTGCCACGCTGGACATCATCGATGCGGGCGAGGATGTGACGGTCGCGCGGGTCGTCGCCCGGAGCGGCGTGAGCCGGGCGGCGCTGTACCGGCGCTGGCCGTCACTCACGACGCTGATCGCTGCGGCGCTCGACGTGGGCCGGGAGGTTCCGCCGGAGTACCCGATCGATGCCGACCTGCGCGAGATCCTCCTCACCGGCCTCGGGCTCGGCGCGGAGGGCGTGGCCCCGTCCGCGCCCGGCTATTCCGAGGAGCGGTTCCGTCAGCGCATCCGTCTCGTCATGTCCGATCGGGGTCTGCAGAAGGCCTACTGGGAGTCGCACGTCTCCCGCCGTCGGGTTCCGCTGCAGAACGCGCTGCGCGCCGGTGTTGTGCGCGGCGAGCTCCGGGCGGATCTCGACGTCGAGGCCTGCTTCGACGCGGTGGCCGGTGTCGCGTACTACCAGCTGGTCGTCCGCGGCGACCGCATCAGCGACCCGGCCGTCGTGGCTCGCCTGCGCGCCGCCATCGAGGTGATCTGGCGCGGCATGGTGGTCTGACGGCGACCCACGCGCGGTCCCGAGAGGCACAGCTTCGGAGATCCGGGCCGACACGCCGTCGACAGGTTCCGTTCGACGGCGTGTCGCCTGCGGTCTCCGAAGCTGTGCCCGGCCGACGCGGGTTCAGGCCTGCGTGAGGTCCTGCGCGAGCATGAGGATGATGCCGCTGGGGCCGCGGAGGTAGGTCAGTCGGTAGATGTCCCGGTACTTCGCGACGCCGCGCAGGGGATGGAACCCGTGCCGCGCGGCGATGGCGAGGGAGGCGTCGATGTCGTCGACGGAGAAGGCGATCCGGTGCATGCCGATCTCGTGCGGCCTCGTCGGCTCCGTCTCGATCGCGTCCGGATGGATGTACTCGAAGAGCTCGATCTGCCCGCGCCCGTCCGGGGTCTGCAGCACGGCGATCCGCGCGTGGTTCCCGTCGAGTCCGACCGCGGTGGACGCCCACTCGCCGCTGACCTCGTCCCGTCCGACCACGGACAGCCCCAGGTCGGTGAAGAAGGCGATGGTGGCGTCGAGGTCGCGCACGGCGATCCCGATGTTCTCGAGGGCGATGGCCATGCCCGCGATGCTACTCCGGCGTCAACGACCGAGCTTCTCGGCGCAGGCCACGCAGTATTCCGCGAACGGCCGTACCTCCAGGCGCTCCGGCGGGATGGGCTTGCCGCAGTGCACGCAGATGCCGTAGGTCCCGGCGTCCATCCGCATCAGCGCCTCGTCCACCTGGCGAAGCTCCGCCTGCGCCGCCTCGGCGAGCCCCGACAGCCGGGACCACTCCGACGAGAGCGTCACCCCTTCCGGGTCGTGCTCGTCGTCGTCGTTCGAGCCCTCACGGTCGTGCATGAGCTCGGCGAGGGTGGCCGCCGTCGCCGTGACGCGAGCCGCGGCCTCGGCGCGACGCTCTTCCAACAGCGCTCGCAGATCCATCCGCCCACTCTAGGCCCGGCGACACTCACGTCGTCGCGGGTCCAGGCGTCCGCGCGGATTCAGGCGCCCGCGCGGAATCAGGCGACACGGGCAGCAGGCGCCTGAACTCCCGCGCCTGCCTGTCCTCTCCTGAACGCCTGCGCCCGCGACGGCGCGCGCAGGGTCAGGCATCCGCGCGGCATCAGGCGACACCAGCAGCAGGTGCCTGAACCCGCGCGAACGCCTGAACCCGCGCGTGACCGCGACTCAGCCGCGGGTGCGCGGAGCCTCCACGGTGGGCACGGAGTCGGTGTGCACGCTGGGGTGGTCCCGCTCCAGCGCCGCGCCCTCCATGTCGACGTTCGGGATGATGCGGTCGAGCCACTTCGGCAGCCACCAGGCCGAGCGTCCGAGCAGGTGCATGAGCGCGGGCATCAGCAGCATCCGCACGACAAACGCGTCGAGCAGCACGCCGAACGCGAGGCCGAACCCGATGGACCGGATGATGGTCGACTCCGAGAACACGAACCCGCCGAACACCGACACCATGATGAGCGCGGCCGCGATGACCACCGAGCGCCCGGCCCGGAAGCCCTGCGCCACGGCATCGCGCGCGGAGGCGCCGTGCACATAGGCCTCCCGCATCCCCGACGCGAGGAAGAGCTGGTAGTCCATCGCGAGCCCGAACAGGATGCCGACGAGGATCACCGGCAGGAAGCTCAGGATCGGACCGGTGCTGTGCAACCCGATGAGGTCGGCGCCCCATCCCCACTGGAACACCGCGACGATGAGCCCGTACGTCGCGAACAGCGACAGCACGAAGCCTCCCGTGGCGATGAGCGGCACGAGCAGCGAGCGGAACACGACGATCATGATGAGCAGCGACAGGCCCACGACGACCACGAGGTACAGCGGGAGCACGCTCGCCAGGGCCTCGGAGATGTCGATGTTCGTGGCAGCCTGCCCGGCGACGCCGAGGGTGATGCCGCCGTCGATCTCGGGGAGGCCCCGCAGATCCTGCACGAGCTTCTCGGTGGAGGCGCTGTTCGGGCCCTCGGCGGGCAGCACCTGGAAGGCGAGGAGCGTGTTGTCGTCCGACGTCGCGATGGGAGCGACCGCGACCACGTCGTCCTGCTCCGCGATCTTCTCGGCCACGGTCACCTGGGTGGCCAGCAGGTCGTCGTCGCTCACGGCGTCGTCGAGGGTCGCGGTCACCAGGAGCGGCCCGTTCGCGCCCTCGCCGAACTGCTCATCGACGGTCTGGAACGCGCGGTAGCTGGTGGAGTCGGCGGGCTCGCTCGACCCGTCCGGGAGGCCGAGGCGCATCGACATCGCGGGGATCGCGATCACGAGCAGCGCGACGACGCTGACGAGGGCGGTGACGACCGCGCGCAGCGTCGACATCCGGCGCACGGGCTTTCCGGCCGCGTGCTCCTGGCCGATGGTCGCCCGCGCCTTGCGGCCGAGCAGGCGGGTGCCGACGAGGCCGAGGATCGCCGGGGCGAGGGTCACGGCCACGAGCACGGCGACGGCGACGCAGACCGCGCCTACCGTGCCCATGAGGCCGAGGAACGGCACGCCCGTCACGTTGAGGGCGAGGAGTGCGACGATGACCGTGGTCCCCGCGAACACCACCGCGGTCCCGGAGGTGCCGGTGGCCAGGCCGATGGACTCACGCACGGGCGACCCGGCCAGCAGCTGCTTGCGGTGCCGGTTCACGATGAAGAGGGAGTAGTCGATGCCGACCGCGAGCCCCAGCATCACGCCGAGGACGGGGGTGACCGAGGCCATGTCGACGACGCCGGAGAACGCGAGGGACGCCGTGACGCCCACGCCGACGCCGACCACGGCCGTGACGATCGGAAGGGCCGCACCGATCAGCGAGCCGAGCATGACGATGAGCACGACCGCGGCGAACGCGAGACCGATGGCTTCGCCGACGCCGAAGATCTCCGGCACACCCTGGGCGATGTCGGTGCCGAAGTCGACCGTGACGCCGTCGATCTCCTCGTCCTGGAAGTGGGCGATGGTGCTCTGCTTGGTCTCTTCGGCGAGTTCCAGGCGCGGGTCGACGAAGGAGACGTTGACGATCGCCGTGGAGCCGTCCTCCGAGACGACGCCGATGCCCTCCGAGAGGTCGAGGAGGGTCGCTCCGAGCTCCAGCTGCTCCGCACTGTCGGCGAGCTCGTCGCGGTTCGTGTCGATGGTGGCCTGCTGGGCCTCGAGCTGCGCGAGCTGGGCGTTCAGCTCCGCGAGCTGCGCGTCGAGCGCGGCGGTCTGCTCGGGCGGTGCACCGGCGGCGTCGGCCTGAGCCCGCGCTCCTTCGAGCTGGGCGATCCCGGTCTCGAGCTGGGCGCGGCCGTCGTCGAGCTGGGCCTGGCCGGCGTCGAGCTGGGTGCGGCCGGCGTCGAGCTGGGCCTGGCCGTCTGTCAGCTCCTTCGCCTGCTCGTCCTGCTGCCGCTGGGCGTCGAACGGGTCGACGACGGAGGCGACGCCGTCGAGGTCCTCCGCGCTCGCGGCGAGGTCGGAGATCTCCTGCTTCTGCTCGTCGGTGAACGGCTCGCCGTCGTCCGTCCGGTAGACGACCGTCCCGGTACCGCCGGCGGTGTCCGGCAGCTTGTCGGCGAGCTGATCGGTGACCTCGCCGGACGCGGTGCCCGGGATGTCGAAGCTGTTGCTCAGCGTGCCGCCGAACGTGAGGAAGGCGCCGACGCCGAGCCCGAGGATGAGCACCCAGGAGACGATCACCGTCCATGCTTTGCGCGCAGCGAAAGAACCCAGACGGAACAGCAGTGAAGCCACGTGATCTCCTTCAGACGAAAAGAGCATACGGCACGTCTCGTCTAGGGATCTGTGGCTATCCTGAACGCATGGTGAACGAGCATCGCAGCGGCCCCGTGCGCAGCACCGCGGCTCGCGAGGCGATCCTCGACGCGACGGCCCGGCTCTTCCACAATCAGGGGTACGACCGCCTCACGATCGAGGGCATCGCCAAGGAGGCCAAGGTCGGCAAGCAGACCATCTACCGCTGGTGGCCGTCGCGGGGTGCGCTCATCGGGGAGTGCCTGGCCGAGGGGCGACTCATCCCCGTGGACTTCGTCGTTCCCGACACCGGAGACCTCTCCGCCGACGTGGAGACCTGGCTGCGGAGCGTGCTCTCCATCCTCGAGAAACCCCAGGGCGGGGTGCTGCTGCGGTCGCTCGTGGCCGCGGCGACCGAGGACGCCTCGGTCGGCGCGCACCTCGGGGAGAGCCTCGGGGTGGAGAAGTACCTGTCGGAGCGCCTCCGCGGGGGCATCCGGGACGGTCAGCTGCCGGAGGACGCCCCGGTCGAGCAGCTCGGCCGCGCGATCCTCGGGGCCATCATCGTGGAGTCCCTCGGCCGCGAGGCCCACGATCCGGGTTCCGTCGTCGCCCTGACCCGCTACCTCTTCGCCCGCTGAGGTCGCGGATCCGCACGAGGTCGCATGGGTTCCTGGAATCCCTGCGACCCGGGTGCGAATCTGCGACGTAACGCCAGGTCAGCCGAGGAGGATGGTGAGCACGGTCGCGCCGCCGCCACCGAGGATCAGTGCCACGATGACGGTCCACGCGATGATGCGGATGCGCCGGTTGCGCTTCTCGCCGAGGTCGCCGTAGTCCTCGCTGAGGCCGTCGCCGCTCATCAGGCCACCGGCTCCGTGACGGTCGGACCGAAGTACGACGGCAGCGTGGCCTGCGAGCGCTCGCGGAGCTCGGCGGCCGAGACGGTGAAGACGTCCTGCACCTCGAGCTGTGGCTCGCTGTCCGTGACGCCGATGCGGGCGACCGGGTAGCCGCGGCCCTCGCAGAGACCTCGGAACTTCACGTCGTCCTCGCGGGGGACGGTCACGAGCACGCGGCCGGTCGACTCGGAGAACAGGGCGGTCGCGGCGTCCACGCCATCGCGTTCGATGATTTCATTCAGCCAGACGCGGGCACCGACGCCGAAGCGCATGACACCCTCGGCCAGGGCCTGGGCGAGACCACCCTCCGAGAGGTCGTGCGCCGAGGAGATGAGCCACTCGTCACGGGCCGCGGCGAGTAGTCCGGCCAGGCGCTTCTCGCCCGCGAGGTCGACCTTCGGCGGGCGGCCGCCGAGGTGCTGGTGCACGACGTCGGCCCACGCGGAGCCGGAGAGCTCGGTCGAAGTCGTGCCGAGCAGGTAGATGTTCTGCCCCTCGTCCTGCCAGCCGGACGGGATGCGGCGGGAGACGTCGTCGATGATGCCCAGCACGCCGACGAGCGGCGTCGGGTGGATCGGCACGTCGCCGGTCTGGTTGTAGAACGAGACGTTACCGCCCGTGACCGGGGTGCCCAGCTCGTAGCAGCCGTCCGCGAGGCCGTCGACGGTCTGCCCGAACTGCCACATGACCTCGGGGTTCTCGGGGGAGCCGAAGTTCAGGCAGTCGGTGATCGCGGTCGGCACGGCGCCGGTGACGGCGACGTTCCGGTAGGCCTCGGCGAGCGCGAGCTGCGCGCCCGCATAGGGGTCGAGCTGGCAGTAGCGGCCATTGGCGTCCGTCGAGACCGCGAAGCCCAGGCCGGATTCCTCGTCCACGCGGATCATGCCGGCGTCGTCGGGGAAGCTCAGGGCCGTGTTGCCGAGCACGTAGTAGTCGTACTGGTTCGTGATCCAGCTCGTGTCCGCGAGGTTCGGGGAGGCGACGAGGGCGAGGAACTGTTCGCGGAGCGTCTCCGGGTCGTTTGCCCGCGGCAGGTTCTCGGCGGCGTCCGCCTGCAGGGCGTCGATCCACGTCGGGTAGGCGACGGGACGGTCGTAGACGGGGCCGTCGACCGCGACGGTCGAGGGGTCGACGTCGACGATGCGCTCGCCCTGCCAGTCGATGATGAGGCGTCCGTCGCCGGTGACCTCGCCGAGCACGGAGGTCTCGACCTCCCACTTGTTCACGACGGCCAGGAAGGCGTCGAGCTTCTCGGGGGCGACGATCGCCATCATGCGCTCCTGCGACTCCGACATGAGGATCTCCTCGGCCGTGAGCGTGGGGTCGCGCAGCAGCACGTTGTCGAGGGAGACCTTCATGCCGCTGTTGCCGTTGGCAGCGAGCTCGCTCGTCGCGCACGAGATGCCGGCGGCGCCGAGGTCCTGGATCGCCTCGACGAGCTCGCCGCGGTACAGCTCCAGGCAGCACTCGATGAGCACCTTCTCGGCGAACGGGTCTCCCACCTGCACCGCGGGGCGCTTCGTGGGGCCGCCGTCGGCGAACGTGTCGGAGGCCAGGATGCTCGCGCCGCCGATGCCGTCGCCGCCGGTGCGGGCACCGAACAGGACGACCTTGTTGCCGACGCCGGTGGCGTTCGCGAGCTTGAGGTCTTCGTGGCGCAGCACGCCCACCGCGAGCGCGTTCACGAGCGGGTTGGCCTGGTAGACGCTGTCGAAGACGGTCTCGCCGCCGATGTTCGGAAGGCCCAGGCAGTTGCCGTAGAAGCTGATGCCGCTGGTCACGCCGTGCACGACGCGGGCGGTGTCCGGGTGGTCGATCGCGCCGAAGCGCAGGGCGTCCATGACCGCGACGGGGCGGGCGCCCATCGAGATGATGTCGCGGACGATGCCGCCGACACCGGTCGCCGCGCCCTGGAAGGGCTCGATGAACGACGGGTGGTTGTGCGACTCGGCCTTGAAGGTGACGGCCCAGCCCTCGCCGACGTCGACGACGCCCGCGTTCTGGCCCATGCCGACCATCAGGCGTTCCTTCATCTCGTCGGAGACCTTCTGGCCGAAGCGGCGCAGGTAGTTCTTGCTCGACTTGTAGGAGCAGTGCTCCGACCACATCACCGAGTACATCGCCAGCTCGCCCGAGGTGGGGCGGCGGCCGAGGATCTCCTTGATGCGCGCGTACTCGTCGTCCTTGAGCCCGAGGGCGCCGTACGGCTGCTCCTTCTCGGGCGTCGCGATCGCGTTCTCGACGGAGTCGGGGACGTGCTGGGGGGAAGGTGCAGGGGCGGTGGTCACGCGCACTCCAAAGGAAGGGGCCGGCGGGGCGTGTTCAGTCTACCGGCGCGGTCGGGGCCGTTCTCTCGTGCGCGCAGTCGCACGGCGTCGGGGTGGGAAGGCGGCGGCGTCATGGCAGCTCGGCGAGGCTCAGGCCCTGTGCGCGTGCTGCGGCCGCCAGCTCACGGTCGAAGGTGAGGAGCGCAGTGACCACGTCGCCGAGTTCGAGCGCGGCGGCGAGGTGGAGAGCATCCAGAGTGCGGAGCCCTGAGCCTGCCTGGATGGCCGCGGTCAGCGTTTCGTCGTCGACGGAGACGAGCGCGACGCGGTCGAGGAGATCGACGACGGCTGCGCGGTCGAGGGAACGGCGGTCTGCGATCGCGTGCAGTTCCACGGCGAGGAGGCGCGAAGAGACGAACTCGCTGCCGTTCGCGAAGGCGCGGACGACCGCTTCCGACCCCTCTTCCTCGATGAGTGCCTTCGCGGCCGCTGAGGTGTCGAGGTAGATCACGACCGGTCGGCCCGAAGTTCGCCGAGGATCTCCGTCGCGGACAGCGAGTCCGGCACGGGGGCGTGGCGGAGCGGACCGCTCGCGCGGGGCAGCGTCACCCGCCCGTTGGCGATCATGCGAGTCCAGGCCGTCTCGGCGGGCGGCGACAACTCGGCGATCGGGCGCCCGCGGTCTGTCACCGTCAGGTGCTCGCCGGCGGTGACGCGCGCCAGCACCCGCGCGGTCTGCTGATTCAGTTCGGTCTTCGACACGGTGCCCATCTCCTCAGGGTAGATCCAAAGTAGTAGAACTACTAGTTCTTGGATTCGTGGGGCCAGTGAACCATCGCTCGGCGACATTGCGAGGCCGGGCGGACGGAGCTCCCCGAACGTTCTGGATAACTCCCCCACAGGGCAGCGTCAGGAGGAGGAGTGCGCTGCCGCGAACCGCTGCGCCAGCATCCCCGCCGCCTCGCGCAGCGCCTCGGGCCCGACCACCGTGAACGGTGCGTCGAACCGGGCCACCGCGGCGAGCACACCCGTCCACGACCAGGAGCCGACCATAAGGCGGCACGAGCCGTCCGACAGGGGCACCACCTCGCCGTCGCCGACCCACGGCATCACCTCCCGCGCGGGCAGGTCGAGGTCCACCTCGCCCGTGCACGGCCAGCGGTCCTCGGCCGTCGAGCCCTTGGCGCGCGCGGCGAGGAGTGTCTGCGCGTCCGCGGCGGGGAGAGGCCGCGGCGTGAAGGAGGGTCCGGTCGGCGTGCGGGGCCGCAGTCGATCGAGGCGGTACGTGCGCCAGTCGGCCGCGTCGAGGTCCCAGGCCAGCAGGTACCAGCGGCCTTCCCGCGCCACGACGGCATGGGGCTCCGTGCGCCGGGGCGGGCGGTCCCGTGCGGAGCCGTAGTCGAATCGGAGCACCTGTCGGTCGCGCACGGCCGCGCTCGCCGCCTCCAGCACGGCCGGGTCCACGCGGATCTCGGCCGGTGCGCCGGTGAAGCGGATGCCGTCGATCCGGTGGCGCAGGCGTGAGGGCATCACCTGGCGCACGGTCGCGAGTGCACGATGTGCGGCCTCGGTGACTTCGACCCCGGTCGCGCTCGCACTCTGCAGGGCCACGGCGATCGCCACGGCCTGATCGTCGTCGAACAGCAGCGGCGGCATATCCGATCCCGCTTCGAGGCGGTAGCCGCCGTACGGGCCCTTGCTGGATCCGATGCGGTAGCCGAGCGCGCGCAGTCGATCGACGTCGCGGCGCACCGTCCTGGGTGTGACGCCGAGACGGTCGGCGAGTTCCCCGCCCGGCCAGTCCCGTGTCGCCTGCAGCAGGGACAGCAATGCGAGCATGCGCGAGGAGCTTCCGGTCATGGCTCCATTCTGTGTGGAGAAGCGGACAGAAACAGACCTCTACTGCTGTGAAGGTGGGGTCACACGGCCCGATCGGCGGGCCGGGACACGGAGGACACCATGACTCTCACGACCACCACCCACCTCAACTTCCGCGGCACGGCTCGGGAGGCGCTCGACTTCTACGGGTCGGTCTTCGGCGGCGAGGTGACCGCGGCGACCTACGGGCAGTTCGGGATGCCGGAGGGGGTTCCCGGGTTCGACAAGGTCGTGTTCGGGCAGCTCGACGGACCCGTGCGGCTGATGGCGTACGACATCCCGGGTGCGGACGACACCGCTGCGCCCTCGGGAGCCACCCGCCGCGAGAACGGGATGACGATCACCGACCGCTCCTTCTTCCAGTCGCTGCGGGCGGAGTCCCTCGCGGAGCTTCAGCCCGTGTGGGATGCCCTCGCCGACGGCGCGACGGTGGTCGAGCCCCTCGCCGCCTCCGCGTGGTCGGCCGGCTTCGGCATGCTCACGGACCGCTTCGGCGTGACCTGGGTCCTCGACGTCGCCTGATCCCGTCGGACACTCGACCCGGCCCTGTGCGGTCGACCCGGCCCCTTCCGGTCGTCCGCAAGGGGCCGGGATGCACAGAACGGGGTGGCTCGACGAGCGGCGTGCCTCCTGTGCCCGAACCGGTCCTTTGCGGTCGACCCGGCCCCTTGCGACCGTCCGCAGGGGGCCGGGTTGCGCGGAAGGGGGTGGGTCGGCGCGGGCGCGCGACACGACATGTCAAGGGCCTCTTCGCTGTCGGTCGCCTCACGTAGAAAGGAGGGAGACGAAAGGCAGGGCATGGCCGCAGGAGACATCGAGACGTTCTCGCGCAACGGCATCTGGTTCAACCGGATCCAGGGCGAGTCGCACACGCTGGGCAGCAGCTTCGAGTCGATGGAGGAGGCGGTGAAGGTCGGCCGCGGGGCGGCGACCGCGCGCCAGGTGCAGCACTTCGTCCGCACGGAGGAGGGGCCGTCGGAGGACGTGGCCCCGAACGAAGCGCACCCGCGCGACCTCATGTGGTGAGGCGCGGATGATCCTGCATGCCTGTGTGAACGGCGCCAGAGACGTCGCGGAGCACCCGTGGCTGAGCGCCGACGAGACTGTGGTCGCTCAAGACGCCGCGGCGGCCGTCGATGCCGGGGCTGCGGAGATCCACGTGCACCCGAAGGACGCCGCCGGCCGCGACTCCCTCGCGCCCGAGGATGTGCAGCGGTGGCTCGGGGCCGTCCGCGCCGCGGCGCCGGGAGTGCCCGTGGGCGTGACGACCGGGGCCTGGGCCGAGCCCGACGTGTCGCGAAGGCTCGAGGCCATCGGAGGCTGGACGGAGCTCCCCGACTATGCCTCCGTGAACTGGCACGAAGACGGGGCCGACGATGTGGCCGTGGCGCTGGGTCGACGGGGCATCGGCGTGGAGGCGGGTATCTGGGACGCGGCGGGACTCGAGGCGTGGCGGGTCTCCCCGGTCCGCGGCGACTGCCTGCGCGTGCTCGTGGAGCTTCCGGCGGAGGCGGCCGACGTCGTCCGTTCGCACGCTGAAGGTCTGATCGCGCACGTGGCTCGCGAGGAGCCCGACCTGCCGATCCTGCTGCACGGGGAGGAGCTGTCGACCTGGCCCGCCCTCGACCTGGCCGCGGAGCTCGGCCTCGACACGCGGATCGGCCTGGAGGACACACTCCTCCTCCCGGACGGCTCCGAGGCTCCGAGCAATGCCGCCCTCGTCCGCGCCGCCCGCGCCCGCCTCCCGCGCCCCTAGCCACGCCGCGTCCCTCCTTTCGCGTGAGAGTGCAGGAACGTCCCTTCGGCCACCGGATCCGGGGCGTTCTTGCACTTCTGACCGCAACGAGGTGACGATCCTCTCTACCTACCGTCGCTGGAGCACGACCGCCCCTACGCTGGAGCGATGTTCGCCGGTACCTCCGTCCTCTTCCTCCTCGTCTACCTGGTCGTCCCGCTTCTCGCGCTGCTGCTCCTGTGGCTGATCATCTACTCGGCGGTCCGGGCGGCGCTGACTGCGCATCGCCGCGCGCTTGCCGCCGAGCGCACCACCGCGCCGGATACTCCCTGACCTTCGCCTCCAGCGACCTCGACGGCCTCATGCGTCGTCGCTGAAGCCCCGGTGCAGGCGCAGAACCGTTCCTCCCGTCGCCGGCTCGGGCACGTTTCTGCCCTTCTCTGCACGGGTTCCCGTCCGGGAGCCCGGTGCGGGCGCAGAAGCATCCCTGATCCTGATCTCGCCTCGACCGGAACGGTTTCGCACTCCCCACCGGGTGCATCCCATTGAGTGCCGATACGGGATCAGAAACGGCCCCGACCCCACCCGCCCCGGAACGTTTTCGCACTCTGCACCCGCGGGAGACCGCACGAACGGGCCGCACGAACACCCCGGACTCACGCGGTGCTCCACCCACGCCAGTCGGGACGGTCCACGACGCAGAAGCGGTTCCCCTCGGGGTCTTCCATGATGATGTAGTCCGCGTCGTCGGGGCGGCCGTCCCAGTGCACCTCCCGTGCTCCGAGTCCGGCGAGGCGCTCCACCTCCGCGGACTGATCCTCCGCATAGATGTCGAGGTGGATGCGCGGCGGAAGCACACGCTCCGAGTGGTGTGCGTCGAGGGCGATGCAGGGTGCGTCGGCGTCGCGGGGTCTGAGCACGACCCAGTCGTCCTCCGCGGGGTCTCGTTCGACGTAGTCGAGGGCGGCCTTCCAGAACGCGGTCTGGGCCGGGAGGTCGTCCACGCGGATCACGATCGACACGATCTTCAACATGCGGCGAGGGTACGGCGAGCGAAGGCATCCGCGGAGGGGCTTGCGCCGCCGCGTGCGATCAGCTTCCGGAACGGCCGAAGTCGCTCGTGAGCCACTCCTCGACCGATGCGAACGGGAACTCACGGGGCGCGAACACCCCCGGCAGCGCCCGCACCTCCCGCATCCGGTCGAGCCGGAACAGCCGCCAGTCGTCGCGGTCGATGTCGAAGCCGACCACGTACCACCGCCCTCCGCGGAGGATATGGTGATGCGGCGCGATCACCCGCTCCGAGGCGCGATCGTGCTGGTCGGTATAGGTGAAGGCGACGCGAGCATCCTGAGCGACCGCGTCGGCCAGCGTCCCGACCGCAGCCCACTCCGCGGGCGCCGGCTCGGCCCGCAGGATCTGCGTGGACAGCGCCGTCGCCGCGGCCCGTCGCCGGAGGCCCGGCGGGAGGACCTGTTCGATCTTCCCGCGGGCGACGGCGGCGGCCGGGTCCTCCGGGCTCCACGCTTCGAGGACGAGCAACCCGGTGATGATCGTGGTGACGTCGTCGGCGTCCAGGAGCAGCGGCGGAATGCGCGTCCCCGGTCGCAGGCGGTAGGCCGCGCCGGGACCGGGGCGGGAGCGCACGTCGTAGCCGAGGTCGCGCAGGCGCTGCGCATCACGGCGGACCGTCCGCGGGCTCACCGCGAGGCGGGCGGCGAGGTCGGGCACGCTCCACTCGCCGCCGGTCTGCAGGAGGGACAGCAGATGGAGGGTGCGGTGCGAGGGGGCGTCCACGGCTCCATCATCGCGCGAGATGCGGCCGGAATCAGGCCGTATCCGTCCGTAGCGTGGAGCGACACCGACCGAGAGGACCCTCATGCGCATCGCTGTCACCACCCCGAACGGCCACGTCGGGCACCACCTCACCCGGATGCTGATCCGCGCCGGTGTCCGTCCCCTACTGCTCACCAGGGACCCCGATCGCATCGCCGCCGACCTCCGCCCGTACGTCGACATCGCGCAGGCCGACTCGCAGGATCCCGAGGCGATCGTCGCCGCGACACGAGCCGTCGATGCCCTGTACTGGGTGGATCCGTCGGCGTTCTCCGACGACCCGCTCGCCGACTACGCGCGTGCGACCGAGGCCCTGGTGCAGGCCGTCCGGGCGAACGGCGTCCGGCGGGTGGTGTTCCAGAGCAGCGTCGGGGCGGAGAAGCGGCACGGCGTCGGCGAGATCGACGGCCTGGCCGGCACGGAGGTCGCGCTCGACGCCCTCGACATCGACGTGACGCATCTGCGCTGCGGCTACTTCTTCACCAACCTGTTGCTCGACGTCGAGTCACTGCGGGGAGGGACGCTCGCCACCGTGCTGCCGCTGGACTTCCGGATGCCGTGGGTGGCGCCGCGCGACATCGCGGAGGTCGCCGCCCTCACGCTGCTGAACGGGGAGTGGAGGGGGCGGCGGGTGCAGGCCGTGCACGGACCCGCGGATCTGAGCTGGGCCGAGGTGGCCGCGATCCTGACGCGCGAGCTCGGGCGAGAGGTGACCGTGCAGCGCATCGACGACGAGGAGATGCGCCAGGGGCTCCGCGCCGCCGGGATGCCGGAGGCGATGGCCGTGGCCGTGCTCGGGATGTCGACCGGGCTCCGCGACGGCTTCGTGGCGGAGCAGCCGCGGTCCGTCCTCTCGACGACGCCGACGACCCTGTCCGATCTCACGAAAGTTGTCGGCTGGTGAGACAGAGCAGCCCCGGAAAGACGGGTGGCTGATGCGGCGCCGAAAGCGCCCGTTGTCTCACGAAACTTGTCGGTAATCGCGTCTCAACCCGTCCTGCCTAAAACGTCGAGCGGACGGTTTCGGCGCGGCAGGTTCCGGCAGGGGGTTTCGGTCGGCGCACGGCCGGCGTGTCGTGTGGTCGGCCGGCGGCCTGGGAGGGGGCTGCCGGAAACGATCGTTTTCGGCAGCTCTCGCGTAAGGCTGAGGCGTAAGGTTGCCTGGTCGACCCGGACCCTGTCGACGGCGGTGATCCGGTCCGCTCGTCATGAGCGCGGTAGCCGGTCCACTTGTCGCAAGGGTGGTGCCGACGCCCCACTAATCGTCGAGACGGTCGAGAATCTCATTCATCTGGTCGATCTCTTCCTGCTGTGACGAGATGATCTGCTCACAGAGATCTTGGATCTCCGGGTCGCTGATGTCTGATTGCTCACACACCAGAATCGCTCGAGAGTGATGCGGGATCATGGAACGGAGGAACTGGTCGTTACCGACGAACGCTTCCGAGCGTCCCATGAAGAAGGCGACAAGGAAAAGCGCGGCGAAACCTACGAGCAAGCTGATGTTCGCGGCCTTGTTCGGGAACATCTTCCACATGACGATGACCATGATGATGCCCATGGGGAAGACCATCATCAGTGCCATGTAGAGGTTGCTGATGTTGAGGAAGAGATCGTCCAGGACGTTGATCATCGCAAACGTGAGGAAGTACATCACAACGAAGCTGAGCGATAGCGAGACGGCCGATGTAGAGAGCCAGTTGACGGATATCCCACCACCGCACAACGGATCTCACTCGGTGGTCTCATCGCCTGTGCGGATCATGAAAACTGCTCCGGTGATCGCTGCGGCGAAGATCACGATGTCGGCGATGTTCCCGATGAACCAGTTGCCGTAGGCGAGGAAGTCTACGACGTGCCCCCGGGCGAATCCGGGGTCGCGGAAGAGGCGGTCGCCTGCGTGTGAGGCGGCAGCGCCGCCGAGCGCGCCGATGACGATCGCCCATCCCACGCGTTGCACTCGGAACGCGAACACGATCGCTGTGATGGTGGCTGCGACAGCGAGCAGTGCGAACACCCAGGTGAAGCCTTCCCCGAAGGAGAATGCCGCTCCGGGGTTATAGGCGAGCTGCAAACCCAGCAGGTCACCGATCAGCGGGATGCGCTCACGCTCGGTGAGGGTCGCTTCGGCCCACACCTTGGTTCCCTGATCGATCAGCACGACGACCACGGCGATCAAGAGCGCTCCACCAGTGAGCTGCCGCCGCCGGGTCGACGACAGCTTGCTCGCAGCGGGCGGATGAGCCTCTGCCTGGGAGGAGGTCATGCGAGCACCTCGATCAGACGGACGATGACCCCAGATTCGATCAGGATGAACAGGCCCAGGCCGATGAACACGGCCGGTACGAGCCAGTGCTCGACGCGCTCCAGCCCCTCGGTGACAGCCTTGTTGGTGCCGATCAGCCGGCCGGCCGCGCACCAGACCGCGACGAGGACCAGGAACACGACGATCATGATCGCGACGTCGCTGGGGGCGCTGGTGCGGAAGATCGGCGTGTAGAGGGAGATGTTGTCGGCCCCGTTGGCGATCGTGATACCCGCGACACCCCATAGTCCGACCGCGGTGATCTTGGAGTCGTCATCATCGTCATCGCCGTTACGGCGCAGGCCGCGAATGAGCGTCCAGATGCCGATGCCGAGCGGGATCAGACCCAGGAAACCGACCCATTCGTCCGGAACGATGGTGAGACCGAGAGCGGCGATCACGCTGATCACGACGAGGGTGATGAACCCGAGATACTGGCCCGCGACGATCTGCCACGGCCGGGGCTTCCCTCGACTGGAAGCGAGGAACAGCACGGTAAGCACGACGATGTCGTCGATGTTGGTCGCCGCGAACAGGCCGATCGCTGAACCGATGGTGGCGAGCATCAGCTTCCCAACCGTGGCGTGCGGGTGCGGGCGGCACGCAGACCATTGAGGATCACGATGACCTCCGCAACCTCGTGGACCAGGACGACCGCGGCGAGCCCCAGCACGCCAAAGAGCGCGAGCGGGAGCAGTGCGGTGATAATCAGCAGCGACAGGACGATGTTCTGGTTGATGATCCGTCGACCGCGCCGGGCGTGGTCGAACGCCCGCGGGATGAGGCGCAGATCATGGCCGGTGAAGGCCACGTCGGCGGATTCGATCGCTGCGTCGGAGCCGGTCGCGCCCATCGCGATACCGATGTCCGCGCCAGCGAGGGCCGGGGCATCGTTAATGCCGTCGCCGATCATCGCGACCGGTCCCGCCGTCGACAGTTCCCCGATCGCGGTCGCCTTGTCCTCCGGGCGCAGCTCCGCGCGCACGTCGCTGATCCCTGCCTGTGCCGCCAGTGCACGAGCGGTCCGGGCGTTGTCGCCGGTGAGCATCGTCACCCCGACGCCCTGGCCGGTGAGTGTCCGGACGACCTCGGGGACTTCCGGGCGCAGCTCGTCCCGAACGCCGATCGCGGCGACCGGTGACCCGTCGCGGTGGACGATCACGACGGTCATGCCCTGCTCTTCCAACTCGCCGACCCGCTCCGCGAGGTCGCCGGCGTTCAGCCAGCGGGGACTGCCGACGGTGATTCTCGATCCGTCGACGGTGCCGTCGATGCCGTGCCCGGCCTGCTCGGTCACATCTGCAGCTCCCGGTGTCCCCGGGGCTGCGGCAGTGATCGCTGAGGCGAGAGGATGGGTGCTGTGCTGCTCCAACGCGGCCGCCCACGCCAGCGCCTGAGCCTCCGTAACGCCATCTGTGGTGAGCACGGCGGTGACCGCCGGTTCGTTGCGGGTGAGGGTGCCGGTCTTGTCGACGGCAACGTGGCGGACCGTGCCGAAGCGCTCGAAAACGGCGCCGGACTTGATGATCACGCCGAACTTGCTCGCCGCACCGATCGCCGCGACGACCGTCAGCGGAACCGAGATTGCCAGCGCACACGGAGAAGCGGCGACCAGCACGACGAGTGCGCGAGTGATCCACACCTCCGGGTCGCCCAGCAGCGACCCGATGATCGCGACGAGCGCAGCGAGGATCAGTACTCCGGGTACGAGCGGGCGGGCGATCCTGTCCGCCAGACGGGCACGCTCGCCCTTCTCGGTCTGCGCTTTCTCTACCAGCTCCACGATCGTCGTGAGCGAGTTATCGGTGCCCGCAGCGGTCGCCTCGACTTCCAGGACACCGGCGCTGTTGATCGCACCGGCCGACACCGCATTCCCGGGCTCAACTTCGACCGGGATCGACTCCCCGGTGATCGCCGAGGTATCCAGGCTGGAGCGACCAGAACGCACGACCCCATCAGTCGCGATCCGCTCACCCGGGCGGACCACCATGACCTGGCCGACCGTCAACTCTTTCGCCGGCACCTGCGCGGAGACACCGCTCTGAAGCACGGTCGCTGTTTCCGGCACGAGCTTCAGTAGTGCCCTCAGTCCGCCGCGGGCGCGGTCCATCGCCTTGTCCTCAAGCGCCTCCGCGATCGAGTACAAGAACGCCAGAGCTGCAGCCTCCTCCACGTACCCGAGGATGACGGCACCGATCGCGCTGATCGTCATCAGCAGCCCGATGCCGAGCTTGCCCTTGAACAGTTTCCGGATCGCGCCGGGCGTGAACGTCGATGCGCCCAGCAGCAGTCCGACCCAGAACAGCACCAGTGCCGGGATCTCGAGCCCGGACCACTCGAAGATCAGACCGGCCAGGAACGCAACGCCGGAGAACACCGGCACCATGACCCCGCGGTCTCTCCACCAGGGCCGCTCGGCCTCTTCGATCTCTTCGCCTGCCGTCGCGGCAGGCTCGTGCTCGCAGCCACACGCCTCGCTCACGCGTCAGCCCCCGTCCCACAGCAGCCAGCCACCATGCACGCTGAGTCCACGCAGGGCGCGTGCTCATCGACCGCCAGTGTCACGTCCACGAGCGCGACGAGCGCAGCCGCAAGATGCGGGTCGGCGATCTCGTAGCGGGTTTGGCGGCCCTCAGGCTCGGCGACAACGATCCCGCAGTCACGCAGGCAGGTGAGATGGTTCGACACGTTGGAGCGCGTCAGCTCTAGCTCACGGGACAGGACTGCGGGGTAGCTCGGGCCACCGAGCAGAGTCATGAGAATCCGAGAACGCGTAGGATCAGCCATGGCGCGGCCGAGCCGGTTCATGACGTCGAGACGAGAAGCAATGGTCAGCATAAGCTGAACTATACAGTCTCCGCTGACCTATTTCCTATGCGGTCAAGCCAATGCCCTCAGGGCATGGTCTTCGAGCCCGAAAGAACGCTGCCGCCCAGAATGCACAGGCGAGCTCGACGCGTCTCTGACATGAGCCGTCTTCTGGTTCCGGACGCGCTCCGCGGGTTCGCGATTGTCGCGATGCTCATCGCGCACGCGGCTCCTTTCGTGCCGAACGCACCGTGGGCGGTGCAATTCGTCACGGCGAACTTCAGTAGTGTCGCGTCGCCGCTCTTCGCTCTTGTCATGGGCATGTCGGCGGAGCTTGTGTGGAGACGCGGCGGCGCTGTGGGGGTGACGTTGCTGCAACAGACTCTGCGTGGCCTGTTCCTCATCGTCCTGGGTGTTTGGATGGCCACGTGGGGCTCCTGGCTGGCGGTCATCCTGAGCTATCTCGGGCTGCTGATCATCATCGGCGCGCCCCTTCTACTCCTGCGCAGCTCGGTCGTGATTGCCGCGACAGCGGTCCTTGTCCTGGCCAGTCAGCCATTGCTGAGCGTCGCACGCACCTGGATTTGGGTCTACACCGCGCCGCCGCCCGTGCGTGAGGTCACGACCTGGATGTTCCTGGGCCCTCAGTATCGGGTGGTCAACCTGTTGCCGGTGTTCCTCATCGGTGCCCTGTTGATCCGTCACGGCTTGAAACGCGATCGCTTGTTGTGGATCATGGCGGCTGTGGCGCTGTTGGCGTATCTTGCCTGGGGTTTCGGGCAGCGCTTCGGCACGGTGTTATCGGGGGACTACCTGGACTCTCTGAGGGATATTGGCTTGGTGTTCGCCGTCTACGTCTGCGTTGTGCTGGGGGCTACGGTGCGGCGGGAGCACGCAGAACGTTTTTGGGGTGCTGTCTTTGTTCCCTTGTGCGCCTGCGGTCAGGTGGCGTTGTCTCTGTACTTGCTGCACGGCAGTCTCATCGCATTTTGGAGTAACGCGTATGGCCGCCCTGCCGAGAACTTCTACTTGGGCTGGCTGGTGATCGTTCCGGGCATGATCGTGGTGGGTTGGTTGTGGTGGCGGTTCGTTGGAACTGGCCCAGTTGAATGGGTGATGGGCTGGCTCAGCGGACGTCCCAAGTCTTCCTCGCTTCGCCGGTAGAGCGGGTGCGTGGCTCTGGGGCTCGCAAGAAGACTTGATTGGTCGGGCTGGTACCATCCTGAGGTCATGGTCGTCCACGGTCGCGCTCACAAATGCGTTAGCCGAGCCGACGAGTTCCTGATAACGAAGATCATTACAGCCCTCGGGCTGGCGCTTCTTCTCGTTGTTGGAGCGTGGCCGGGCGGCCATCGTGATGCGACAGATGCGACTCCGTATCTGAGCACCACATCCTCGTCGTCACTAGGGACGCCTTCTGCTGGTCATTTTTCGGCGGGTTCGGGTGAAAGCGTTGTCGGCGCGACCGCGGAACAATTCCTGGCCGGGGATAGCGCGAACGACATCGTGATCGGCGTTGCCGGGTGCCTCTTGGGTATCATCTGCTGCTTCTTGGTGCTCATCGTCACGCGGAACTTCCGCCGTCACGTCCCCTCTTCTCACATTCGCGAACGTTTGCCGCGCGCACCATCACTGGCAGCTATGACGGGGCGCCTGTTCGCATTGCCTCCTTCTCTCACACAGCTTTCTCTGTCGCGGACCTGACTCCGGCGGCGCCATCTCTTCGATGGCGCTCCACTGGTCGTCCCCGTTCGTTGTGTGTGTCTGGAGTGTTATGAAATCTTCCGTGAAAGCGGTACTTGTCACCGTGTCTCTCGCCGTGGTGTTGCTGGTCGTCGCACTGGTCTTCGTCCTGATTAATCAGAATCAAGCTGCCGCACCCGAGACGGGGACCGCTGACGGTCCACAAGTCGTCCGTGAGAACTCGCACGTCCTCGATGACGGAGGAGAAGGGGCGGTGACGGTGGTCGAGTTCCTCGATTTCGAGTGCGAGGCCTGCGGTGCTTTCTATCCCCTCGTCGAGGATCTCCGCGGCAAGTTCGATGGCGAGATCACCTACGTGATCCGCTACTTCCCGCTGCCTGGTCACCTCAACTCAAAGAACGCCGCAATCGCTGCCGAAGCCGCAGCGCAGCAGGGACGGCTCGAAGACATGTATCACCGCCTGTTCGAGACGCAGTCTCAATGGGGTGAGGCTCAAGAGTCTCGTGCGGACCTGTTCCGGGGGTTTGCGGAGGAACTCGGATTGGACATGGCCGCGTTCGATGATGCGGTCGCTGATCCGGCGACAGCGGAACGGGTTCAATTCGATCTCGACGAGGGTGAGCAGCTCGGTGTCAGCAGTACCCCCTCGTTCTTCATCGATGGGGAGCCTGTCGTGCTGGAAACGTGGACCGATCTGGAGGACAGCATTGAAGCCGCCGTGAACGGTGCTGAATGATGGCGCGTTCGCTATCGCACCGTCGAGTCATCATCGTCGGTGCCGGGCACTCCGGATTGGCGACAGCCGCCGCGCTCAGGTCCTCTGGGCTTGAGCCACAGAAAGACTTCGTGATCATCGATTCTGCACCCCCCGGTCGACGAAGCTGGGCCACACGGTGGCAGTCGATGAAACTGCGCAGCGCGGCACGCCACAGTGTCGTCCGCGGGTTCCCTTTCCCGGGCGATGGAGACCGTCATCCGAGTGTGGATGAGATGTCCGATTACCTGTCTTCGGTGGAGAAAGCCCTCGGTGTGAAGACCGTGTGGGGCACTCGTGCTCTTGGAATCAACCGGTTGGGCGACGGATCCACGCTGCATCTGTCGACCTCCGCCGGGGAAGTGCAAACCCGAAATGTGGTCTGTGCAACGGGAGCTGCCGCGGTGCCGCGCATACTGGGCTGGCGCCCGGGATTGGCCGTACCCGGTGTTGTGCTGCATTCCAGCCAGTACCTCTACCCCGCCCAGATACCTCCCGGCCACGTGTTGATCGTTGGCGGCGGATTCAGCGGAGTGGAGATTGCTGAGGAGCTCGCGTCCTCCCACGACGTCACCCTCTCCACTCGAGCGGAACCCTCAGGGGTGTCGGAGCGGCCTATCTGGTCGAGGCTGCGACGTAAGGGTGCGCTCTCCGAGGCACGCCCCCGCGTAGCTTCGACAGACGTCACTCATGCCGTCGCCGTGACGGAGGTTCACGGAGACACCGTGATGTTCGCCGATGGGGCGTCCGTGAAGCCGCATTCCGTGATCCTTGCGACCGGGTACAGGCCGGCAGACGCATGGCTGCCCGATTCGGAGCCGCCCGGTCAGCCTTTGCACGTCAGTGCACGCATCCCGGGACTGTTCACTGTTGGCATGCCCCGTTACTCCCGGGCGGATGCGGACACCCTCGTTGGGGCGGGTCGTGATGCGGCGACCGTCGCCCGACTCATCGTTGGACGGCCGTAAGGAGCACCATGACAGAAGCAGGGCACAGTCACGGTATTGGTGACGCCACTCCTCGCAATCGCCTGGTCATCGCGTTCGCGATCACCTCTTCGGTCTTCATCGTCGAAGTGATCGGGGCGATTATCACAGGCAGCCTCGCACTGCTCGTTGATGCGGCGCACATGCTCACCGATGTCGTCGGGTTGGCGATGGCCGTCACCGCCGCGCATCTGATGAATCGTCCCCCGACTCCCAGGTACACCTTCGGTCTTCAACGCACGGAGGTGCTCGGTGCGCTCGCTCAAGCAGCTCTGCTGCTCGGGGTGGGTATCTTCGCGCTCGTGGAAGGCGTACGGCGGCTGTTCGAGCCCCCTGAGATCGCATCGGGAAGTCTGCTGTTCTTCGGCATCGTCGGTCTCGTCGCCAACATCGCCTCCATGCTCGTATTGTTCAGCGGCCGCGGACGCAACCTCAACATGCGCGCCGCGTTCCTCGAGGTCGTCAACGATGCCCTCGGTTCCGTCGGCGTCATCGCCAGCGCCATCCTCATCGCCGTTTTCGGTTGGTATCAGGCGGACGCCGTCGCGGGCGTCTTGATCGCGCTCCTCATCATCCCCCGCACCCTCATCCTGTTGCGAGCATCCGGCCGGGTATTGATGGAGTCCACACCTGCCGGCCTCGATCTCGAGGATGTCCGCCGCCACATCCTTGCCCTGCCGCACGTGGTCGCTGTGCACGACCTCCACGCGACCCAGGTCTCGACCGACCTCCCCACGCTCACCGCCCATGTCGTGGTCGATGACACCGTCACGATGGAAGCTTCCGCCGCACTGCTGACATCACTTCAGCAATGCGTCAGCGAACATTTCGCCGTGAGCATCGAACACTCCACCTTTCAGATCGAACCCGAATCCCACCCCGGAGAGCACGACACCCATGCATAAACGCCTCTCGGCACGCACCGCTGCCGTCCTCACCACCCTGTTGTTGTCGGCATCCGTCGTCCTTGGGACTGCATCTCCGGCGGCCGCTCACGACGACTTCGTTTCGTCGTACCCCACCGCCGACTCGACCATCAACGGCTCCCCCGACGAGATCTCTTTGATGTTCACCGGGGCCCTCACCGGTGGTGACGATGCAACGGTCGTCGAGGTTATCGATGAAAGCGGAGCAAACGTCGCCGTCGACCCGCCAACGGTGAGCGGTGACTCGATCACTCAACACCTCTCCCCCGACGCCGCAACCGGCATCTTCACCGTCCGCTGGAAGACCGTCTCCGCCGACGGACACCCGATCAACGGGGAGTATGTGTACACCGTCACGCCCGCGACGGACACGGAACCCAGCACTCCGACCACAAGCCCCACCCCTGAAACCTCCCCAACGGAGGAGCCGGAACCGGCCCGACCCGCGCAAACATACGGTGGCACGGCATCCGGTGGCGGTGCTTTCGAACTGCTCCCCCTGTTCTTCCTCTCGGGTCTGGCACTGATTCTGGGGATCGGCGTTGTGGGAGTGGTTATGGCCGGGCGCCAGCGTCACCAGCGCGACCGCGCACAGGCCGCCAAGGATGCTGCAGCTAAGGAGAAAGACGCCGATGCGTGATCGAGTCCGCCGGTCGGCCGTGATGCTCATCGTCGCCGCCATCGTCATCCTGATCGATCAAGGCACCAAGACTCTTGCTCTGAACACGTTGCGGCAGGATGCGCGTATACCGCTGATCGGTGACTGGCTCGGTCTTCAACTGGCCTTCAACCCCGGGGCGATCTTCTCGCTCGGGGAAGGCTCCACATGGGTCATCACCGTCATCGGGGTCGCTGTCACCGCGGTCCTCATCGTTGCCGCCACCCGAGCCCGGAACGTGTGGTCGGCGGTTGGTTTCGGTTTCATCGTGGGCGGTGCGATCGGGAACCTCATCGATCGCTTATTCTCGCCGCCCGCGTTCGGGATCGGGCACGTCACCGATTTCCTCGCCTACGGGAACCTGTTCATCGGCAACCTCGCCGATATCGCTCTCGGCATCGGTGCCGTGTTCCTCATCGTCGCGGGTCTGCGCACGAGCCGTCGCCGGCCAGACCCCACGTCCCGCCCCGACGACCCTGTACCCGCCGAAGAAACGGTTCACCCATGAGTCCCAAAGAACGCGTCCCCTCCACTTACCAGCGGAACGCCCTGGCCCCCAGCCTCGTCGCCGCCGCGATCCTGTTTCTGGCCCCGGCGCTCTTCCAGGCGAATTGGGCGCCGCTCGTCCTCTTCATTGCCTCAATTTTCGGGCTGATCGTCGCGTGGTTTGCGCTCCAGGCACGCCACTGGTGGTGGATCCCGGTCTTCCTCGCCATTGCCGTGCTCTGGAATCCGGTGATGCCCTTCCCCTTCTCCGGTGTCGTGTGGACCACAGCACAACCCATCGCGGCCGTGGTGTTCCTGGCAGCGGGGGCGACGATCAAGGTGATCCGGAAGTGAACTGCGCGATCTTCTTGTCACGACCATGCGTATGAGCGGCGAGATCCCCGACAGCCCCCCATCTCTGCAGGCGTTCCTCGCACCGGCCGACATTCCGCTTCCAGTGCTACCGATCGTTGCGGGGATCCTCGCTGCGCTGTATCTCGTCGGCGCGATCCGGTTGTGGACGCACGGGCGTCGTTGGCCCGTGTGGCGCACGGTCAGCTTCCTGCTCGGGTGCGTTCTCCTCGCGGCGGTCACCGGTCTGGGTGTTGAAACCTACGGCCAGGCGCTGGTGTCCGTTTTCATGTTCCAGCAGCTCACTCTGATGATGATGGTGCCGCCGCTACTGGTCCTCGGCTCACCCGGAACCCTTCTTCTGCGATCAACACCGCACCATGGGGCGGGACGGGTAGTCCTCACAGCGGCCCACAGTGCTCTTCGAAGCCCGGCCGCGAAATGGATACTCAGCCCGTGGGCCACTGTCCCGCTGTACCTGTTCGCGTTCTACGGCATCTACCTTGCGGGTGCTGCCGATGCCATCCTCGCTCTCCCCGGGGGCCACGTCGCACTCGAGGTCGGATTCCTCCTCGCCGGCATGCTCTTCACCATCCCCATCCTGTCCTCCGATCCGCTGCCGGTCAGGTTGGGTCATGGTGCCCGTGCACTGGACGTGTTTGCTGAAGCCGCGCTCCACGCGTTCTTCGGGGTGTTCCTCATGATGGCCAGCACGATCCTGGTCGGCTCATTCGTCGCCCCCACCAAAGCACTGGGCATCGATCCCCTCGCCGATCAGCAGCTAGCCGGCGCTCTGGCATGGTCCTACGGTGAAGCCCCGACCGTGCTGATGTTGATCTACGTGATGCATCGCTGGTTCCGCAGCGACACCGCCCGGGCTGCCGCGGCCGACCGGTACGCCGACGTGCACGGGAACACCGACCTCGACATGTACAACGCCTACCTCAAAAAACTGAGCTCTCATGACCGTGACCGCTGACCCATTGGTGAGACACGCCCTCTCCGTTCGACCACGGCGCGGGAACCCCCGAGCGCACGATGCGCGCCTACCAGCTGGGGTGCCGTTTCCCGTAGCGATCGTCGCGTCCGCCATCGCAGGAGGCATGCTGGATCTCGCCTACCCCGCAAACGGGTGGTGGCCCGCAACGTTCGTGAGCGTAACCATCGGGCTGTGGACGCTCCGCGGACGCTCTCTACCCGGGGCGTTCCTGATCTCCCTCGTCTACGGCGCGACCTTCTACTTCACCCACCTGGTATGGGTGACCCGGTTTCTGGGACCCATCCCATGGGTCGCGCTGGCTGGCTTGGAATCCCTGCTATTCGGTGCCGGCGGTGCGCTGATCGCACTCGCCTATCGGGTCACCACCACCCGCGCGGGATACGCGTATCGTGCGATCACTCCCATGCTCGTCGCCGGGGTATGGATGCTGCGAGAAACACTGATGGGGAGTACGCCGTACACCGGGTTCCCATGGGCGCGCGTCGGTTTCAGCCTCGCCGAGAGCCCGCTCGCGGAAGCCGCTTCATGGGTGGGAACCACGGGGCTGTCCTTCCTGACCGTTCTCGTCTGCGCGAGCGTCGTGGAAGCCCTCATCCTCCGCCGATGGGAGCCAGCAGCAACGGCCGTGGTCATCGTCGTTGCCGCGATAGCCATCCCTCTGTTCCCCACCGAGCAAGCGGGAATGATGCGCGTCGGATGGGTACAGGGCAACGGACCCAGCGGCTACTTCGACACCAGGACACCAGGCGACATCCTGCGCGCACAGGAAGAAGCGACATCTCCTCTCCTGGGGCGTGAAATGGACCTTCTCGTCTGGCCAGAAGGGGCCGTCGACGCCGATCCCCTGCGCGATGCCGCCGTCGCAGACCGCCTTGATCGACTCGTGCAGAGTGCCGGCACTCCGGCACTGGTGAATGCGGCAACCACCCGCGGAGCCGACACGTTCAACACCTCCATGCTGTGGACCAGCGCCGGGCCGCAGCAGCTCCACGACAAGGTCAACCCCGTCCCTTTCGGCGAATACGTCCCGGACCGTTGGTTCTACGAAGCCATCGCCCCCGACCTCATCGGATTGATACAACGCGAGTACACGCCCGGCTCCAACACACCCCTCATGAACGTTGACGATGTGCCCATCGGTCTGGCGATCTGTTTCGACGTCATCTACGACGACGTCATCCACCAAAGCGCTGCCTCTGGCGCGCAAATGTTCGTGTTTCAAACCAACAACGCGGACTTCAGAGGCACCGACGAGAACCTCCAACAGCTGGCCATCGCCCGCATGCGCGCGCTCGAAACAGGGAGAACTGCGGTGAACGTCTCCACCACCGGGACCAGTCAAGTCATCGGCCGCGATGGAAAGGTGCTGGCGCAGGTTGCGGTGGACACGACCGCGGCGAAGATCACCGAGGTCCCCCTCCGCACCGGCACGACTCTCGCTGTCGTGCTGATGCCGTGGCTCGACTGGATGCTCAGTATCGGAACGGTACTAGCGCTGCTCGTCATGTCGATCCGACCGCGACGGACTCGTGCTGACTCCCAGGAAGACGGATGGATGACGTTGTGAAGCTCAAGATTCTGACCTCTGTCGCGGCGCTGTGCGCACTGCTTGTGCTCACCAGCTGCGCACCCACCATCCACCTCGAGCCCGCAGCAAACGCGAACGACCCGCTGTGCGCAGAGGTCACCGTACGACTACCGGACTCAATTGGCGACCAGGCTCGCGTCTGGACGGACGCTCAGGCCACCGCAGCATGGGGTACCCCCAGCAGCGTGCTCCTCACCTGCGGGTTGGAGCCCCCGGCCCCCACCACCCTGCAATGTGTCAGCTTGGGTGGCGTCGATTGGATCGTCGACGAGGAGGAGACCCCGAATCTGCGGCTCACAACCTACGGCCGAGAGCCAGCTGCCCAGGTGTACGTGGACACCACCACCCTGTCGGCGGACGCGGTTCTCGAATCTCTTGCCGGGGCGATCCAGCAGCTCACCAAGACCGGTGAATGCACGGCGCCTGTGACAGAAGACCCGGACGCTCCTGGCACTGAGACAGGGGATACCACTCCATGAATGCCGTTGTTCTCCGGATCGCTGGACCGACGCTCCTCGTTGCCGCCGCACTCATCGCTGTGGTCGTCGGGCTCGCGATCGGTGGAGGAGCTGCACCAAGACTCACCAGTGACCCTGGAGCGCTCGTGCGATGGGGACTCCCGGCCGCGAAACTGTTCGTCAATCTCTCCGGTGCGGCGATGCTCGGGCCCCTGGTACTGGCGGTGTTCGCTCTCCCCTCGGCAGGGAAGCCCTTCACCGTCGCGCTCGATATAGCCTCCGCCGGCGCCGCGACCCTCACCATCACAAGCGGGGTGGTGGCTTACCTCACCTTCCTGTCCTCATTCAATCCGCAAGTGAACCTGAGCGCTGAGTTCGGCGCGCAGCTGGGCCGCTTCCTCCTCGACACCGAACTGGGACGATCATGGCTTATCACCGCGATCCTCGCCTCGGTCGTGACAGTCCTCGCATTCGCTGTGCGCAGCTATGGTGCGGTGCTGATCACAACCATGCTTGCGATCATCAGCCTGATACCCATGGCCACCCAAGGTCATTCGGGTGAGCTCGCCAACCACGATCCCGCGGTCATGTCCCTCGTCCTGCACGTCATTTCAGCAGCGATATGGCTCGGAGGTCTCATCCTGCTCGTCGTCGTGCGACCGATCAGCTCTCCGCACGAACTCGACAACGTGCTTCGCCGGTACTCGACGGTGGCGCTCATCGCGTTCATCGGTGTCGCCGTCTCGGGATACGCGCGGGCGCTCACTGCCCTCGGCCGGTGGGAGGATTTGGCCTCACCGTACGGCCTCATCCTTCTCACAAAGATCGGCGCTCTTCTGGTCATGGGCGTCCTGGGTGCCGCCTACCGCCGTCGACTCCTCGCAAATGCCAGCGAGGGCCGTGGCGCCTTCTGGATGATCGTGAGCGTCGAACTCGGTTTCATGGGTATCGCGAGCGGTGCGGCCGCCGCCCTCGCCCGCACCGCCGCCCCCGCCGATACGATCACACTGCCGCAGAACACCGCCGCGGAGATCCTCACCGACGCACCCGTCCCGATCGCACTCACCCTGCAGAGATGGTTCACGGCGTGGAGCCCCGACCTCCTCTGGGTGCTCGTCGCGGGTTTCGGAATCGTCTTCTACCTCGTCGGCGTCCAACGCGCACGGCGCCGCGGGTATCCGTGGCCAGCCAGGCGGACGGTCAGCTGGATTGCGGGGATGGGTGCGCTTCTGTGGACAACCAGTGGCCCGCTCGCCGCCTACGACGACTCGCTCATCAGTATGCGATTCCTCTCCTTCGCTCTCCTCAGCCTCGCGATCCCCTTGCTCCTTGTCTTCGCGGCGCCGATCACCCTCGCAGCCTTGGTCATCCATCCACGGGACGATGGAAGCCGAGGACCGCGGGAATGGCTTCTCTGGGCCGCCCACAGCCCGCTGGCCAGATTTACTCTGCGCCCCGTCGTCGCCGCGGCTCTTTTCGCCACGTCGCTGTGGTTGTTCCACTACTCCGACCTGTTCCGCTGGTCGCTCTACGACCAGCTCGGAGCGGAATGGATGATCAGCCAGCTCCTCGTCACCGGGTGCCTTTTCATACGATCGCTTTCCCTGAACGCGTCCACAACCCCCGAGGGGCGGTGGCGTGTGGCCTCACTCACTGCGCTCACAGGCGTGGCAGCGTTCTTCGGCATCGCCACGATCACTCGCTCCGACCTCATCGTCGCGGAATGGTTTGGCGCCATGGGGCGGACATGGGGACCCACCCCCCTCCAGGACCAGGCCCTCGCCGGAGCCGCCACCTTGGTGATCGCGGGAATGCTCGCAATCCTCACCGGCTTCTCCGTCCTCCACACGAAACGCAACAACCGACCTACCGACAGCACCCCCGTGCCCGCCGTACGAAAGGACCCGCACCTGTGACCTCCACCCACCGCACCCGCTGGCTCGCCAGCACACTTCTAGCTCTCATCACACTGGGAATCGTGGCCGCACCGGCCCCCGCAGCTCTCGCGCACGACAACCTCCTGGACACCGTGCCCGGGGCAGACGAAACCGTCACCCAACTTGACGACGTCGCTCTCACGTTCAGCGGGGAACTCATTGACTTCAGCCAGGCCAGCTTCGCCCAAGTGCAAGGACCCGACGGCCTCTTCTACGAATCCAGCTGCTCCACCATCGACCGCAACATCCTCACCACCCCGGTCGCACTCGGAGAACCGGGCGTCTACACCGTGCTGTGGAACGCCGTCTCCAGCGACGGTCACCCCATCTCCGAGAGCTTCACGTTCACGTACGCTCCCACCAGCAGCGAGCCAGGGCTGGGATGGGACAAACCAGCATGCGGGAACGAACAATCACGGATCCAACCGGCAAAGGCGTCGCCCTCCACCGCGCCAACCACCGAACCGCCAGCAGCGGACACCCCTGCCCCGGTGGTATCTGCAGGCGAGAACGAGGTGGCTTCAATCGCGATCCCGCTCATCATCGCCGTTGCTGTCATCGGTGCCGCGGTGATCACCGCCACCGTTGTCGTACGGCAAGTGAAGAAGAAAAAACACAACCGGTCGAGCGCCGACGTCCACACGGACCCGAAAGAGTGAGCCTCGTGCCAGGACAGTCGAACTCAAGTTCGATGCGTCAAATATGGGCCACAGATCAGAGATCACGGGCGAGTCGGCGCGACTTCGGCCCCCACGAACGGACGATAGACCAGACAGCGGGCAACGCGAGCATGGCCAATCGGCGCGCCCATGGCAGCAGAATCCACGAAGCCGAACTCGAGGAGAGGGCACAGTGAACGAACGACGCGTCTCCGCGGCTGCTACGGAGGCGGCTGAAGAATGCGGGTGTGCACCCACGCCCGCCGAACGCGACTCATTCTGGAAGCTGAGTGTGACTCGACGTGGCGCTTTCGGACTCGGCGCCCTCGGCGTCGCTGCATTCGCTGCATTCGGTATCGGCTCCGGCGTCTCAGCGGCGTACTGAAACGCCCTGGGTCTGATGGAGACTCGCGCTATTTGATTCCGACCAGTTGAGTGCGGTCGGTTTGGTCAGCATAGAACTTCTGCTCGAACTCGGCGGGTGGGATGTCGCCGAGGTAGCCGTGGAGGCGCTGGGTGTTGTGCCAATGCACCCATCCGAGGGTCGCGAGCTCGAGGTCCTCGACCGTCTTCCACGGGCCCGGACGGGCAGGGCCGCGGACGAGTTCTGTCTTGTAGTAGCCATTCACGGTCTCGGCCAGGGCGTTGTCGTAGCTGTCGCCGACGGTCCCGATCGAGGGCGTCGCGCCGATCTCGGCGAGGCGTTCGCCGTAGCGGATCGACGTGAATTGACTGGGCTCAACCGGTGGAAGCAACACCTGATCGGAGGGTGTTGTGGGACGACCATCGGAATGGATGAGAGAAGTGACCGGAAGAGCGCCGATGCGCTCTCCTGGGCACCCGGGGCATCCGCGTGCGCGGGAGCGTGAGTTCTGGGCGCAGATCAGCACCGGCCTGCTCCCAACGGAGGCGGGTGTCGCGATCGGCGTGGCGCCGGTCGTCGGGTCGCGGTGGTTCCGACAATCAGGCGGTATGTCACCGTATTCATGGCCGGCGCCGTCGGGCCGGTATCTGTCGTTGGCTGAACGCGAAGAGATCGCGATCCTGAAGGCAACAGGCGCCGGGGTCCGCGCGATCGCCAGAGCACTGGGACGCAACCCGTCGACCATCTCCAGGGAGCTGCGCCGCAACGCCGCGACGCGGGGCGGGAAGCTGGACTACCGCGCCTCGGTCGCGCAGTGGAAGGCCGAGCTGTTCGCCCGAAGACCGAAAGTCGCCAAGCTCGCCGCGAACCCTCAGCTGCGTGCGTATGTTCAGGAGCGGCTTTCCGGTCAGATCCGACGACCGGACGGGAGCGTTGTCGGGGGGCCGGTGTCGCCGCAGTGGATCGGGAGGAACAAGCCTCACCGGAAGGATCGCCGGTGGGTGTCGGGGTGGAGTCCGGAGCAGATCGCGAATCGGATCAAGCTCGACTTCCCCGATGATGACAGCATGCGCATCAGCCACGAGGCCATTTACCAGGCGCTGTTCATCGAGAGCCGTGGCGCTCTGAAACGGGAGCTCATCCTGTGTCTGCGCACCGGGCGAGCGCTGCGCATGCCGCGAGCCAGGTCCAAACGGGTTCCATGGGCTCACGTCACCGCGGACGTCCTGATCAGTGAGCGGCCCCCGGAGGCGGAGGATCGCGCGATCCCTGGTCACCACGAGGGCGACCTCATCATCGGCATCAACCGGTCCGCGATCGGCACCGTGGTCGAACGCACGACGGGGTTCACCACGCTTGTTCACCTGCCCCGCGAGGACGGATGGCGGGAACAGCCGATCGTCAAGAACGGGCCGGCGCTGTCCGGCTACGGGGCGCTGTCGATGAACAGGGCGCTGGCAGTAGCGATGAACACGATACCCGCGGAGCTCAAGCGCTCCCTGACCTGGGACCGCGGGAAGGAGATGTCCGCGCATGCTCAGTTCGCGATCGACACCGGCCTGACGGTCTACTTCGCCGACCCCCACAGTCCCTGGCAGCGCGGCACAAACGAAAACACGAACGGGCTACTCCGGCAGTACTTCCCGAAGGGCACCGACCTCTCACGCTGGACCCCGGACGACCTCGCCGCCGTCGCCCACGCCCTCAACACGCGACCCCGAAAGCGGCTCGGCTGGCGCACCCCCGCTGAGGCACTCGACGAGCACCTACACTTGCTGCAAACAGGCGGTGTTGCGACGACCAGTTGAATCCGCCTTGGCTGCCGGCGTCGCTGTGGCAGCGGAGGTTCTCGTGGCGGGTGCCGCGGCCCCAGCGGGCCATCTCGATCGCGTCGAGGACCATCTCGGTGCGCATATGTGACGCGCACCGCCACCCGACGATCATCCGGCTGAACACGTCGATGATGAAGCAGACATAAGCGACGCCGGCCCAGGTCGGCACGAAGGTCAGATCGGTGACCCAGAGCCGGTTCGGGGCGGTCGCGGTGAACTCCCGCTTCACCAGGTCCGGATGCCGCGCCGCGGCTGGATCTGGCCTGGTCGTCTTGACCCGCTTCGCACGCGTCGCGCCCTCGATGCCGGCGGCTCGCATGAGCCGACCGGTCTGGTCCCGGCCGATGTCGATCCCGGCACGGCGGGCGGTCTTCCAGAGCTTGCGGACGCCGTAGACGCAGTAGTTCGCGTTCCAGAGCGTCACCAGCTCCGGGATGAGGGCCGCGTCGCTGACCGCGCGCCTAGACGGGGCGCGGCTTTTCGCGGCGTAGTAGGTGCTCGGAGCCACCTGCAACAGGCTGCAGATGGGCTCGACCCCGAGCGGGCGACCCTCGACGATGTCGTCCTTGTTCGCGTCGATGAACGCGACTACTTCCGGTGTTGGCGGTCGAGCTCCGCCCCGAAGAAAGACGCGGCCCGCTTCAAGATCTCGTTCGCCCGCCGCAACTCCCGGACCTCCTGCTCAAGCTCCCGCACTCGACGCGCTTCCGCGGTGCTCACCCCGGCGACGTGACCGTCGTCGATGTCGGCCTGCTTGACCCACATCCTGACGGACTCGACGCCATAGCCGAGCTGCGCAGCGACCCGATGCACCGTCCCATGCTCGGTCCCGAGTTCCGCCCGGAGGGTCCGCACCATACGGACCGCTGCGGTTTTCTCCTCGGGCGAATACCGACGCGTCGTCGGCTTCCCTGATGTCTGCTCTTTCGGCATAACCCCATCCTCGTTTCCAAGGTCAGGAGCCTCCAACAAACTCAGGGCGCTTCAGGGACCCAGCGTGGACCGGTTCGCTTAGTGCAACGCGAGCACACCGTCGAGAAGATGGTCCGCGGAGGGCGCCGCCGGCTCCCACGATGTCACCAAGCACCCCAAGATCCCTCAGTCGGCGAGCCGCCGTGGCCGCGCACATCGCTCTCATCGATTCCGACCGTGGACGATGTCGGCGACAGGGCATCCTGGCAGTTCCCGAGACATCGACAGGGTGCCGGTCCCGCATGGCGAGCTGTGTCAGCCAGGGCGGCGTGGGTCAGAATGACTGTCCGCGTCTGAGACGGCGAATGCGGTCGTCGAGCGTGTCCGCCCCAGGCCACCGTGAGCACCGGCAACGCATGGTGCGCTGCGCGTCGAACACGTCCAGGTGGAACTGCGTGATCTCGTCGTCCGTGACGTGCCCGGCGGAGCAGGCCTCCCACAGCACCGAGCAGGCGTCTTTCACGTTCGCAGGGCCGAGCCTCCCCTGACGCCGGGCGAAGTCGAACGCGGCAGTGTCGTCGGTGACGAACACGGCCCCGATCTGCGCTGCCACCGCGATCGACTCCGCTTCGCCGAGGTGCTCATCATCCTCGTCCGTGCCACCTAGGAGGATCTTCAGTTGCAAGGTTTCCTTCAGCGGACCCTCGACCGGGTCGCCCAACCACTCCAGATCCAGCACCGGCTGACACCACGCCTGGCTTTTCGACATCCCGGCACCGACTAACACTTCTTCGCGTACCTGTTCCACCCACCGAGGCTCGTCAAAGTCCGCGTACGTCTTCTCCAGCACGTCCAACCGTCCGGTCGCAGCGAAATGCTCAAGCGTGACCGTGTCAAACAGGATCAGCGACATCGCAGGCGCCGAGTCAGCCAGGGAAACCCGTGGAGAACGCGTCGTCCTCCACGTCGACGGGATCGAACTCGCCGAACTCGATCGGCACGTCCGGCACCGGATCCGTCTGGGTGAGCATCATGATCACGTCATCGACGGACATACCAACCAGCCCCGCGATGGGCGCCGCACTCACCAGACCGTCCCGATACGCCCGCTTCAACGTGCCCAACAGTTGCGTGGGCAGCACGCACCGCTCCGAAAGTTCATCGCTGCGAGACTGCAGGACCACCTTGAGCCCCTCGTCCTCCAACGACTCAACGAACCGCATGCGCCGTAAGTCGATCAGCGCGTCTCGCCCGGCCGCGTTGATGTATCCGAGGTTGTGCAACCGGTACACGCAGGACCTGTACGACCCATCCAGCTCGTCCATCATTCGCGCCAACGCAGGCGCAATCCGCTTCTCCGATTCCTGAACGATCCGAGCGACATCGTCGCGGTGCAGGAGGAACTCCGCAGCGAACATGTTCGCGCGCCGCTCCTCCGGGCTGGACGAGGACACCCTCCCGTCGACGGTGATTCCGCCGTCCTCACCCGCGAGAAGGTGGCCGAGTTCGTGTGCCAACGTGAACAATGACCGTTGCCGCTGTTGAGTCGCATTGACCACGATCGTCGGATACGACCGGTTCAGCAGCGCCGCCCCGATAACGTCTCCCGGAAACGACTCCACGATCGTGTCGATCCCGAAGTGCACACCCAACTCCTCCGCGAGCCCCACGAATCGGCCGGCTCCCGTCTCATGGTCATCGATGCGCGATCGCACCCAGTCCGCAAGCACACGCGCTGCGGCCACTTCATTGCGTGCATCGACCAGAGGGACGTCCTCCCACACGGCGTGCCGGTACCGTGTGTCCGCCGGAAGCGCCAGGCGTAAGTCCTGAATCTGATTGACCCGCGCCAACAGGGCACTGTCAGCCGCGTGCATCGTCGTGACCGAGCGTGCGGCCGCCGCAAGAGACGTCGATGCGCCGTCTTCAAGGAGCGACAACACCGAAATCCCGAGCGCTCGCGCAATGCGGGTCGCTTCGTTCGCTTTGACGTTGCGCTTGTCGTTCTCGATCAACGAATACGCCGACGCCGACAACCCGACGCGCTCCGCAAGGTCCGCCGCGAGCATTCCCGACGCTTCCCGCGCAGCACGAATCCGCGCTCCCATTGTCCCAGCCATGCATGAATCGTAGCAGCGAAAATTATGAAAATCGAAAGTGGCATGCGGGACGCCACTATCCCGGCGGCGTGGCGGAGCGGATGGCGGTTCACGTCGATCCCAGTCGCAAGCGGTCAGATCAGAGGAGACAGCCACCGGGCACGGTGAGCGTGGCAACGGTGGTGCATGATGAGGGAGGAGCGGTCTCTGAGGCGACCGGCAGCACAGTCGCAGACCCCTCGTTGTGCCGTCACGTCGCCATCGATGTCACGACCCCGACGAGCCGCGCCCGAGGACAAAATGGAGCACCGTCACGTTGAGGTTCCGCGCAGCGTGCAGCCATTCCTGTTCCGACCCTGACGACTTCAATGCTTCCGCGTACCAACGCCGCCCCTGCTGAACGGGATTGACCGGATCGAACCGTCCATAGTGCGCCGTCGCGTTCCGTCTCGCCTTGAGTACTTGTATAAGTTCATAGAGGTCAGCGGCCGGAGTACTGAAATCACGCTCTGCCACATTGATGGCGGACAGCACCTTGACCACCATCGAGTACACCTTGGGTCCGGGATCCAACGGTCCCACTGTTTCGGGCCATGGCTCGCCAGAGGTGAGCGTGATATCCCCACCGTCACCGTAGCGCTCTGACAGCACCTCAAGCGCCGACCAGTGTTTGAAGAAACGGAAGTCCTCGTCGGTTTCGGCAAGCGCCTCAGCGAAGAGGCTAGCCCCAAGCCGGGCGACTGGATCGCTCTCCAATCCCTCGAACTCCGCCGTGAGCAGTTCGGGCGACTCGCCAGCGATGACGCCGCCCATCAAGTTTCCGCCGTAGTGCGTACCGAGCGGGTAGACGCGTGATCGGCTGGCGCCGTCAATCTGCCGTTGCTCGACGATCAGCGCAATCGGCATAGCCTTCGCGAGTCGATTGACCGACAGCACCAACTGAAGTCTTTCAATCCGCTCGACTGCCAGCCGGTGCGCGCTCTCGAAATCGGGCGCCCACACTTGAGGGAGCAATACCGCCGTACTTGGATGGCGATCCGACTTCGATGACGACCACTTCTCCGGATCCACCACGACTGGCAGCTTGAGCGACCCCAGAAACCTGTTCACGAGGTCGAGATGCTCACTATCGACCGGACGCTCATCAAGTGGGAGGGTGATGAGCCCCGGGTAGACGCAATGTTGGGTCGTTAGGACTCCGGTCAATATCGACACCACGCGATGCAGCCGGTTCGCTGGATCACTGGAGTCCCCAATCGGCGAGGCGAAGAGCGCATCGCACTCAGCTCTGAGTCCGTCATATATCAGCTGAGTCTCTTCCTCCGTCAGCGCCGGACCGTCCCAATTGACGAGCGAGGCGGGGTTACTAGCAGGGATCAAGTCCCGCCCCGCACACGTGAGACGATCCACATGAAGGCCCCAGAGCCTTTCGACGTCGATCCCTCGCGGTATACGTACTGATCCGGCACCTGAAGCGTCGAGCTGGGTACGTAGCGGGCGAAACGACAGGTATCCCGCTGGCGATGTCAGCCCGATGTGAACATCGACGTCATAACCCGCAAACTCAGCCCACCCCTCCAGCTGAACGACGATGTCCTGACCTGGAGTCAGGATTCTAGGAAGTATGACAGCGGAAGCCCCGGGGTGTCGGGTGGTCGACGCGTCGTCGCTCATCGTCGTAGTGTCTCCTCTCAACGCACGAATCCACTCTCGGCGTTCTTGCCAGCACAATTGTCAGCCGACAACGGCCCACCGAATCGTGAAGACATGTTCGCGGCGCTCCGTGCCTCCGAGGGCATCCTCGAGCATGCCGAGGTACTCGTCGGCCTTGTCGCGCAGACGGTCCCTCTCCTCGCGATAGTCGCTATAGAGATCATCGGCTCGGCGCGAGAGCCGCTGCGCTTCCTTCCGCAACTTGAGTCGCTCCGTGAGGTCATCTACCCGGCGTTCGCGCGCGTTGAGCTCTTCTCGCGCGCGTTCGAGCTTGCGGGCTTCGGCGTCGTACTTGGCCTTGTGGTCCTTGAGCCGAGACTCGACGAGGTCGCCCTGCTCAATGCTGAAGCGCGCGGTTCGGGTCTGTACTTCACCTGCAAACGCCGCCGCTTGCTCATCAAGCGCGGACTTCAGCACCGCTGTATCGGGCATCGTTGCCTCGTTGTTCTCGACGCACGCGAGATCGAGGAGATGCTCGATTTGCTCTGCATCGAGCGCTGTACCATCATCCATCAGCCCTGCTGCGAGCAGATAGGACTCGACGATGGTGTCGTTGCCCGCGCGAATCTCGAAGGTGAGGAGGTCGACGGTCAGGATGCCGCTGCTGCCTGAGAGAGCACGTGCATCTGCCGTCGCGCGCTCTGAGCCGTCGATGGAGAACTTCAACTCACGCACCGGCGTGTGCTCACCGAGCGCCGCCCTGATCACGAACTGACCGAGTTCGCTGTTGTAGCGATACTGGTGGGCGCCCGGGACCGGGGCGGACTTGAAGAAGTAGCGCCCCGTCTGGATGCCGGAGTCCGGAGCGTGCAGCAGCGTGAACGTGCGTCCGTCGTCGTCGAACTCGGCGAATGTGTCGAGTTCATGCCGGGTAACCTTGATCAAGAGCCGTTCGAAGGCGTTGAGAATGACATCTGTCTGAGTGTCGTAGTTCTTGAGCTTGTCTTGGACGTTGGGGTCGAGGTTGTCGAAGACGCGCGCTCGCGCCCTCTGCATCTCGTCGTTGATCTCAGCTGCGTACTGACTTTCGAGCTCGTCGAATGCAGCGTTGATCTCGGTTGCGGTCTTACACCGCTCGAGGATACCGGCGATTGACTTCTCGAAGTCGAGTCCGTCCTCAATGGTTCCGAGAACCTCGTCAGACGCGCCGAACACGGACGTGAAGAGGTTGAACTTTTCGGTGAGCAGCTCGAGGATGCGTTCCTCGGCAAGGTTGCCTTGGTTGGAGAAGTTGACCACGATAACGTTGTGCTCTTGCCCGTAGCGGTGCACCCGGCCGATGCGCTGTTCCACGCGTTGCGGGTTCCACGGCAGGTCGTAGTTCACCAGCATTGAACAGAACTGAAGGTTGATGCCCTCAGCTGCGGCCTCGGTCGCGATCATGATGGTGCCACGTTCGCGGAACTCGTCGACCAGAGACTTCCGGCGATCGGCAGACGGGATGCCCGTCACAAGGTCTGACCCCTGGTTCTTCTTCAGCCAGTCTCGGTAGATCTGCGTCGATTCCGCCGAATTGTTGCTGCCGTTGAACAGAATGAGTCCATCGCCGCGGCCAGCCTCGCGAAGTGCGGTGGCGAGATACTCCTGCGTCTTTGTCGAGTCCGTGAAGATGATGGCCTTCTGCGGCGCCCCAATCTCTGCGAGCTTCGCGAATCCTTGGTCGAGCGCGTCGAGGAGCTTGACGGCCTTCTGATTGACCGTGATCGACCGCGCCAGTTCTGCATAGTCGCGGAGTTCCTGGACCTCAGCCAGCGCTTCCTGACGTCGCTCCTCGACTGCAATCGAGTCGGGGACGCCGATCGGCAAGGCGTCGGTTGCCTCGATCTCCTCATCAGTCATGTCCTCATCGATGAGGGTGCCGCTGTTGTCACGACGGTACCCTGAGCGCAGTTCTGCCTCGAGCCGGTACGCGATTCTCTCGAGCGTTGAGGCGACCGCATACGTCGATGAACCGAGCCTCTTGCGAAGGATGAGAGCTGACAGATGGCGTTGCGAACTCGCGAAGGCGTACAACTCCGGTCGCTGGAGGTACGCGTTCACCATGCTGTACAACGCCTGTTCATCGGGCGACGGCATGAAGCCGAACGTCATCGGCATGCGCTCGGTGAATCGGATGTACTTCTGCGCGTCGCGCCGCAGGGTGCGTTTCGCGATGTGCGACATACGCATTGCCAGGTCGTCGTTGCCGTAGTCGTCAGGGCGGTCGACGTACCGCTCCTTGAACCCTTCGATCGAGTGGAAGAAGTCTGGTTCGAACACCGACACGAGGCCGAACAGCTCCTCGAGGCGGTTCTGCAGTGGCGTTGCGGTGAGCAACAGAGACTTGGTCGCCGAACTCATGACGGTGGCAACGGCCTCAGCGATCTTCGCGTTGCCCTTCCAGTAGGAGCGCAGGCGATGTGCCTCGTCAGCGACGATGAGATCCCAGTGCCGATACAGATCCTCGGTGTTGCGCTGGGCGAACTCGTAGGAGCAGATGAGAACCTGCGCCGAGAGGCCCGGGCGCGGTGCGAGGAGCCCATCCTTCGTCTTCGCATCGAGCAGCCTGGATGGAATCGCGAACTTCTCGTCGAGCTCCTGTTGCCACTGCTGACGCAGAGATGACGGCGCGATGATCAAGATCCGGCGCTTCCGCTCTGCCCAGTACTGGCACAGAACGATCCCGGCCTCGATGGTCTTGCCGAGACCGACCTCGTCCGCGAGGACTACGCCCCTCGACGTCGAAGCTTGGAGCGCGAACAGCGCGGCGTCGATCTGGTGCGGTTTCGGCTCGACCTGTGCATCGAAGAGCAGGCCGGCAAGCTTGCCGACGTGATCGGACGCGTAGGAGCGCTCGAGCTGGTGTGCATAGAACTTCGCCTGGTGCGCGCTGAGCGGGGTCGCCATGATGACGCTTACAGGTAGTCGCTCGCGAGATCGGACTCGTACAGCGCCCTCGCGTCATGCGCCGTCTTGATCGCTTCACGTACCTGGTTACGCTTGAGATCGAGCACCCGGTACGTCCCATTCGTCTCGGCGACCGATTCGATGCGACGGAACTCAGCTCCGAAGGACTCAGTGAACCGAGCGAGCCCGCGAAGCTTCGGCATCGCGTCGGCCAGGTGGTGCCCGTGCGGGTCGACGAGGTCTACGACGATACCGTTCTGCCCTTGAGCGAAGAACACGAAGTCAGGGCGCAAGGCCTTCCACTTCTGGGATGCGTCCGTGTAGGCGATCGCCAGCGACTCCTTCACCGCCCGGTCGGGGTTACGCCACCACGCAACGAAGCCGTTACGTTTGGACTCGGCGTTCAGGACATCGGTCTCCCACTTGTTGAGGTCGAGAGGGAAGGTGCCATCTTCGGCAACCATCAGGTGAGCGGTATCCACCGGAAGCAGCGTCTCAGTCCCGTCAGCCTCGCGCAGCTTTGTCTCGGCCTGACTGGTCTTCGGACTGACCAGGCTCACACGCTCCGGCTCGGTTGACATCCCCTCGAGGCGGTCGTACTCCGCCTGTTGCTCGTCCGAGAGGTTCTTCCGATCAACGCGGGTGTCGGTCAGCCACTTCTGCGCGAGCCGATCCGCCTCAGCCTCGACGCTCTGGACGACTTCAGGAACCAGACCGATCGCAGCCACCTCGATGTACGCCTCGAGAAGGTCGTCTTCGATGGCGTCATCCGGAACGATGTAGTCCACGTAGGCAGAGCACAGCGCAGGGCTCAAGTGCCGGCTGGCCAGCTTGTACGCTTCGATGATTGCGCGGGTGTCGGCTGTGAGTTCGAATGACGAGCTGACGAACTGGCCGCCGCCGAGGCGCGTGCGAAGCTCCTCTCCTGACAGCGTCAGCACGTCCTGACGGGCCGCGTCGACCTGCTCCTTGTACTGTGTCGCACGCGACTCTACGACGCGGCAGATATCATCGTTCGCACGCTTCACAGCCTGGTCGACGATCTTGTCCTTCGTCAGCGCTGCCGCCAGCGCCGTGAACCGCTTGATCGGCTTCGAGCGCTGCTTGGGGATCGTCACAGTAGGCAGCGACTCGAACTTCTCCCACACCTCCGACGGGAGTGCTGCGTTTGGAAGCAGTGGAACCGGATCGAAGAGCACGCGCCGGCCTTCGCCACCTCCGCTCTCGCCCTCGTCATCCTTGGATGTGGCGCCTTGCATCAGCATTTCGGCGACACGCTTTGCTGTCTCGCGGTCGAAGTACGGCAGCATGCAGTCGACCGAGTTCAGCAGTTCGTTGCCGGGGATGCGCCGCGCAAGAGGTGTGCGGATCATTCGCCCGAGCAGCTGCGTGATGTGGGTCGGGTCAGTTCCAGGCCTGAATGAGACGAGCACTTCAGCACGCGGGCAGTCCCATCCTGTGGAGATCGCGGACTTTGCGAGCAGCACGCGCACGTGCGTTGAGTCCTGCACCCGCTGGGGCTCGATGTACGGAACGGCGTAGCCGCTGATCTGCAGGTCCTGATGCTCCCCGAAGACGTTGGCGATGCCTTCGCCGCCGAGCTCAGGCCATGCTTCGAAGATCGTATCCAGGGTGCGAACGAGCACTTCGTCGCTCGGCTTGTCGGCCATCTGAACGACGAGCAACGGAACGACCGGGTCGGCTTCGCCTTGTTCACGCGTGTAGGCGTTCCATTCGACGGTTGCCGCTTTGGTCTTCTCAACTGCCCGCCGCAGAAGGGCCGTATCGAACGCGCCGGCCTCAGCAGGAATCGACAGCACGATGTCGTCCTTGAGAAGTCCGGATGCCTGCACCAGCGCGCTATCGACCTGCACGCTGGGCAAGGCGGTGCGGCCCGTGACCGACTTCATCGCGGTCTCGAACCGCTCGACCGTCGCAGAGATCCCGAACACCACCGGAATGGCCGGCACGAGGCCCTGGCCGTTGATGAGTCTTTGCACAATCGTTGCCCGATCGCGCTGCGGCTTCATGCCACGGTGCGCCTCATCGAGCACGAGGTACAGCGTCAGGTCCTTGTTCTCGATCGTGTTGATGATCGTGTCGTAGATGTTCGACTGCATCTCGTCAGGCGACGGCTCCATGCTGGAAAGCATGCTGCTGGGGTTAAGACGTGACCCAGCGCCCTTCACGAGGTTCGAGCTCTTGCTCAGCTTCTGCGTGTTGAGGAAGTAGACATTCCCTGGTCGGAAGGCAGGCTCTTGGAACTTGTTGCCGATGAGCTTCAACCGCCAATCGAGTTCGCTCGCTGCGGCTTGGATGCGGGCAAGCGACTGCTCGTTCAACGATGGGTCGTCCGAGAACCACAGCACGACGGCTCCGGGATCTGCAGGGAAGTCGAACTCGTCTGAACCGAAGATGAGCGCCTCGATGACAGCGGCCGCCATGACCGTCTTGCCCGCGCCAGTGACCGCGGAGAGCGAGAACTGCGACCGTGAACCGTACCGGTGGTACATGTCCTTGGCCTGCTCGAGGTTGCGCAGCACGGCCCCGACGGCATCAGCCTGGTAGTCCTTGAGGGTGTAGCGCATCAGAACCCCCGGCCCTGGTTGAGTTCGAAGTTCTGCAAGTAGGACTCGTAGAGCTGGACAACATGGAGCTCGCTCGGCAACTCGCGGCATACCATCTGGAATGCTGCGTCGTTGTCCGTCACGACGAACACTGTTCGCACCGAATCCGTGCCGCGCACGGCCTCGATGAAGGCATCGGAGGAGTCGATGTTCTCGAGGACGGCGTAAACGTCAGATACGTCCCACCCTCGGTCGCCGAGATCGTTGATGATCCTGCCGATCGAGCCTGCCCTGAGCCACAGCATCGGTGCGATTCGTTCGAACGCACGGTTGTGCCGGATCGAGAGCGGCGTCTCGTACGTCAACGTGAAGAACGCGGCGTTCTCTTCGAAACCATCGGCCATGGGGAACTCATCGGTGAACGTGTAATCTCCCTTGACAGGGTCACCCTCCGGCGTCCTGCCTGTGATCGCCGCGCGGATGCGCGGCTTGGTGATGTAGTCACAGATGCCCCAACGCTCCCACTCAAGGTCGCCAGGGCGGAGTCCTGCGCTGCGCAGCCTGTTCTGCTCATCTGCGCCCACCTCGTTGTTGGTGATCGAGATGCACTGCCTTCGGCCGTTGTCCTGCCGATTTAGTCGCATCACTGCGTGCGCCGTCGTCCCCGAGCCCGAGAAGAAGTCGAGGACGACTGCATCCCTACGACCTTTCAGGTAAAAGCGGAGAGCGTCCTCGACCGCGTAAAGGGATTTCGGGAACGGAAATTTCCGTGTCGGTAGCAACTTCGGTATCAGCTGTGTGCCGTACCGAGTTGCGTCGTGTGAAGGGACCTTCCAGAGAGTCCCGGGCACGAAAGTCGGCGTGTGGTCATCAGAGACGAGGTAGGAGCCATCCCAGCTCTTCCCGTTGGTGGCGATTGCGCCACTCAGAATCCCCTGCTGATTTGAACGCGCCAGGTATTGAACGGCCGTGCGCTCAGCGTTCCAGCGACCGGCTTTGAGGAAGCCATCTGTCCTCAGCTTTTCCGCGCTCTCGGCTGAGACCTGCCAACGCCTGATCTCTCCGTCACGGCCGATCGGCCAAACAGCGGCCGTACCCGCTGGAGGCACCACATCTGTGAATTTGTCCCCGTAGTACGGGGCACCAAAGCTGTGGACTCTGGCGCCCCGGTCGGTGTTCTCGACGAAGATCGGATAGAACATGGAAGGCCGATCTTCGCGTCGACGTTCACTTCCAGTGCGCAACAGCGACGCCCAGTTAATGTTCTTGGTGGGAGCCTCGCCGGTTCCACTTCGCCATTCGTCGGCTAGTGCCATCGGTGCCGGGCTAGCAGCTCCAAACCCGAGGAAGAAGACGTACTCATCCGTCCGATAGAACTGTTGATTGCGCGGATTCCCTTGGGGTGCGATCTGCGCCGCGACCATCTGGATTCGTGCGCTGGGAAATGTCTGCTCGAGCAGCAGGCCCAATCTGAGATACTCCTTCTCATCGATGGTTACGATGAGTACCGAATCATCCGGGTTCAGAAGCTCTCGCGCGACAAGTAGACGCCTTTCCATGAAGGCAAGCCACTTCGAGTGGCGGTAGTCGTCGTCGCCCTCGACGTAGTCGTTGTTGTACTTCCAGTCGCGCGCACCCGTGTTGTACGGCGGGTCGATGTAGATCGCGTCGATCTTGCCCCGGTGCGTGTACGTCAGCATCTCGAGCGCGTGGAAGTTCTCCGCGTTGATCACGGTGTGGAACGGCTTGTCGCCGCCGTTCTCAACGCGACCGGTCTCGACCAGGCCGGGATAGATTCTGTCTTCGAATTCCGCGACGACGACGAGATCATCGACGGCAGCGGTCGCACTCTCCGGAGTATCGCTGTTTGCCTCGAGCAGGCGCGCGACGCGCACGCCGTCCTCGACGTCTAGCGACTCGACTCGCCACAGGCGCTTATCGCCTTTGGTCGTGTCTCCACGCTGCGGCAGCACGCGCACTTTCGAGGCGCGTCGAACGGGCTGGCCGGGAAGGTCGACCGCCTCCGGCTGGTGTCGCTCGAAGACGAGACCGAAGCTGCGTCGCTTGGTCAGTGCGGCGATCTCCTTCTCGAGGTCAGCAGCAAGTTGCGCGTCGGCGCGGCGGAGCTGCCGCAGAAGATCTGTGAGTCGTGACATCAGCCTTCGTTCTCCTGTGTTGCCGCGCCACCACTGCGGACCCAGTCATCAATTTCGCTCGGCTGGAACTTCCAGAGACGGCCAACCTTGTGGGCGGGCATCCCCTTGTTCGCGACCCAGGTGTAGACGGTGTCCTTCGACACGCCGAGATGCTGGGCGATGTCCTCGACCGAAAGCCATGCCTCAGTCATGTCTGCCTCTCCGGAGCTCGCCCAGCGACGTTGGGTCTAGTCCGACCTTATCGGGTGGGGACCGGTCGAGTCGGTAGGTATCGGCCTGGCTTCATTCCTATCCGGCGCCTTGTCCGACGTGATTGAAGGCGAAGTTCTCGATCGGCTTCGCCCGTTCGCCGATACAGACCCTGCTCTCGAATACGGAGCCTCCGACCAATGGCCTTCACCTGAGGCGTCATGCCTAATCCGTATGGCATCCTTCACTCTATGGAAGTGATGGCGATCGAGCATGAACCGTTCGCCTTGGCGGTGGACGATCCGTACCTCAGTGCGTTGATCGGCACGATCGAAGAGCCCCAAGGCAGCTCAACCGCCGAGCTCGCAGGCCAGCTGACACTTTCGTGGTGGGATCGCCACGGCACCGGACCCTCCCCCGCCGAGCTCTTCGATGAGATCTACTCCAGCCCTGATTGGGAACGCATCATCGACGACCCCGGGCGCTCGCTCGTTCAGCGACTCGAGCAGCGCGAACTGCTCCAGCGCTGGCTCGTGAGCTACTGGTCGAGACTCGGAGCGATTACGTTCATTCCCGGTCACGACGACGTCATTCGACCGGGCTGTCTTCCCTCTCAGACTGGGGATGAGCACTGATAGTCTGCCCTGTTCGACTCAAGGAGGGCAGATGAACGAGCTCACAATCAACGGTCGCACGATCACGGTGACGCACGTTAGCACTCAGCCAAGCGAGTACGGCGACATCCAGCGGTATCGAATAGAGATGTCGGAGTCAGATGCCGCCACCCATCTCTCCGAGCTCAGCCCCAACAACGCCGTGAACGCTCGAGTCATGGCGTCTGCCATCGACTGTGAGTTGCTCCTCGAGTACGCAGGGAGTGCCGAGACAGGCCTGCTCCGTGACCCCAGCGTTCGGGAGTGGCGAGATCAGAATCGAGACCTGATCGAAGCCGAGCTCGCACGGCTGCGCGAGGAAGCCGCCGACCTTCCCACTGAACCGATGAGCGATCTCGAACGCAGCTTCTGGCGCGCGTTCGAGGCTGACGAAGGAGGGAGCGGTGATTGAGTGCTCGCCGAATACCCGGGCGTGATCAAAGACTCGGCTTACGCCTGGACCTCCGTCTCGTATGGCCTTTCGAAATATGCCATACGGATTAGGCCATACGCTGACACGAACGTCTCGACGCTTGTTAGGTGCGCCAGCGAGACGATGACCTCGAGGCCGAATGGGCCTCCTTTGCTCAGCGCTTCGCGACTTCACTGCGCACCGCTCGCCATCGCGCTGGCCTTAGTCAAGAAGACGTGGCCTATCGTGCCGGCCTGACTCGGTACACCTATCAGAAGTATGAGAAGGGCGAGTCACGCCCCGGGCATCCTGCTAACCCCACGTTGCGCACGCTCCTGGCACTCACCCAAGTGCTCGGCGTCGGCTTGGTGGACGTGATCCCTGGCGCCCCGCCCGATCTGCGTAGCCGTTGACACACCACCGCCGGACGCTGCGTTCCATGGAGCGTCGTCAGCCCAGCCCGGAACGAGACGGCGAGAGACGACACGGGAAGCGGGTGCCGCGCTCACCACCCGCTCTCCGAACTCATCTCGCCGCCCAGATCGCGTGATGTGTCGGAGTAACACTGCTTTGGCGCGGTACGACGCTTCCGCAATCCCCTTCTCGAAAGGTGCTGTCGTGATCGTCGCCCCGTTCGAACTGGGCATCCGAAGCGCTTCATACATCGCGGCGCGATGCACCCTGATCACACGGTTTGCTGTGTCTTCCAGTTCTGGCGTCCTGCTCCCGTTCCCGGCACCGACGACGAGTCCGATCAGCCCCTCAACCTGGCGACGGTGGCTTTCGGCAAGCGCTGCCATAGTGAGGGCGACGTCCGGATAGGTGAGCGTCACGAGAAGCTCCACGATGGGGCCGTATGTGCGCCGGGCAACGTGCTGGTCTGCAGCTGGTTGCTCCTGCCAGCTATCAAGGATGAGCCGCGTGGCGAGGTCGAACTCACCGGTGTGCAACGTCACCCCGCGACTCCAGAGCAGTCCCGAGAGCGCTTGCTCGGCGCGAAGGCAGCCGTCGGAATCGGCCACGACTTCATCTTCACTGCCGTAATGCCACCGACGGTGACGGACGCAAAATCGCCCTCCTCTGCTGAACACCTCAGTGGGGTTGCCCTCGCTGCACACCAGGCATGCAGTGCGCGCACGGTCAACGACATCACAAGTGGCGCAACGCCGCAGGGCCCACCCCGTATGGTGACATCTGCGATAGAGGCGAAACTTCGCTCGTTCGCGGTCAAAGAACCCAGACCGCAGACCACCGAGAAATTCGACGGCCGCTATGAAGCGACGATCCGCAGTAGCCATCATCCTTACATTGAGTTCGCGCCAGACATGGCGCGTGAAGGTGTCGATCTCCAGCGCATTGGATTCCGCGAGCCGGTTGAGAAAGCCCGCCGGCGTCTCACCAGGGATTGGGTCTACACGGCACGGAAGGCTTCGCATCGCTATCTCGCGACTGTCTCCACGCGATGGTGAAGCAGGTGCGCCCGGATTGTCTTGGCTCGACCGAGCATCCGCTGGGCGGATGGTGTGAGTACCCGGCCGCCCTGCGAGGGCACTACGCACGTCCCGATCCGGAGTTCGCGCCCGTGGACCTGCAACCCGTCGAGCACACTCTCAGCGGTTCGACGCCCCATTGCGTGCGCGGTCACGATCCGGTCCAAGATCATTGCCAGTGCATATCCGCCGACTGTCGGAACCATCAAGATGTCGACGAGACGGGAATCCGTCAGCAGAACCGTTAGATTGACGCGCTGAGAGAAAGAACGAACCTCTTCCTCCCGAACGTACTCAACATCGTCGCCTGGACTGTGCAGGGTGAGCAGTTCCGCCGCCGCACCCACCTCCGGGGATCGATAGTGCACGCCGCGTAGGGCGAGCGGACCGTTGAGAACTCGTTGCGCAGCCAAATGGTCTGGTCGCGCGATGGTGTCTTTGTCGTCAGGGCTACCGCACCAGCGCCGATGGCGCAGGCAGACGGGCCCGTGCATCCGCGACACGACGATTCGGTGGCCGGCAGCGCAACGCGTGCACAATACGACAGCAGGAGGGATCAACCTACAGGTTGGGCACTCTACCTGCCGAGTCGCACCGCCATGGCCGCACTTAAGGCCACCGGTATCGCGGAGCAGGGCCCCAGTCGTAAGACCACCGAGAACCTCTATCTGCGCAAGTGCACTTCGCGGAGTCACTCGGATGGGAAGCGCGTGGTCTCGCTTGCGCAATGAGAGCCAGAGATCCTTCTCGGTGATCGCGTTAGCCACGCAGAGTCGAGACCAGTAGCTGGCCGGCGTCTCACCGGAATAGAGACTGACACGGACCGGGAGTGACGAGAGCGTGGTCATGTCGTTTTCGCGCGAGCGCGCGGTCGTCGCGGTTTGGGATCCAGTACTTTGGCTAGTTCTTGGCGTCGCCGGAGGCCGCGTTCGAACGAGGTGAGATCGAGCTTCTCCGTTCCATCCTCCATGGCCCTGAGCGCCGCGAATTGGAGGAGGTCCTTGAGCAGACCAATCTCCCCACCGGTCAACGCGTGGAGTGTGGCCGCAGCAGGAAGAATGGACCCCGCGGGCTGTTCGGCAAGACAGAGCGAGTTCTCCAACGCGAGCAGCAGATCTCCCCAACGGGCTTTCTCCTCGATGTTGTTCAAGGGGAAGGGGACCGCGACGTGGATTTCGAAGCGCTTCCCGATCTGACCGCCACGCTCACCGTCCAAGAGGCCCGTAGTCTCTACGGCGATTCCGGCATACACAAACGTGCCACCGCATCGTTCCGAGAGCTGTTTGAGCATGTCCGACGCTTCAATGTTCTGCCGGTACTTCAAGTCCAGGTGATGCACGTCATCTATCAAGACCAGCTCAGTGGAGCACCGCCGCAATGCATTCGCGACCATGTCGAGCAGATCCCCATATGTCATGCGGTTGAGCACCGGTAGCCCAAGGAATCTAGCGAACTCGTGCATCAAGGCTTTCGCGGAGCATTGCGCCGGCACTGCCACGTACACGACAGGGATCTTGCCGCGACCTGCGGACGGATGCTTCGTCTCTCGCCGACGCCGTTCATGAGCCTTGCCCACCTCGACGAGAGACGTGCTCTTGCCCTGCCCCGGCTCACCCGACAGGATCAGCCCCAGCTTCCCCACCCGCCGGTAGGCATTGAGCATGACCCGGTCGCGTACAGCAGCCTGGAAGTCCTGGAAATGCGGGGTTCGCACGAACGCGCCCGCCTGCGAGAACTGGGCGCGGCCCTGGTTGTACAACGCACGGTCCCCAAAGCTCATCTCTCGAAGCTCGTCCACTGTGACTGGCGCCGGACGCTCGTAAACCGTATCGACGTGCTCCCGCCAACCTTCTTTCGTGCTGATCTCGGTCATTCGGAGATCCTTCGCCGTGTCTCCTCCAGTGAGTCACCGATGAACGGGAAACCGCCGGTGTTGGGCCATTCCTCGAGATCCTCGACTTCAGTCGCATCCGCCTGCACTCGGTCGGAGGACTCCGCCGATTCAACGCTCTTCACGCTCGTGAAGTTCATCGGATCGTCTGCCACGGCTTTCGCCCGAGCGCGTTGCCTCGCGACTTTCGCCTGATTGGCACTGCGAGGCACCGGATTGCCTTGGGCGGCGAACGTCTTGATCGCGTCCGCAAGCTCTCTCCTCTCGGCGTCAATCGCTGCGTCACGCGTGCTGTGCTGTGCACGGGCATATCGCCATACATCACCGAGCATCGGTAGCTCATGGACTTGATTCGACCATCGAAGCGGAATGAACTCGCCATCCAATTCGAGCCATACGACATGCAGGTTGTAGGGGTCCATGCGGATTGGCCATCGTCCGTTTCTCGCCTTGTCGTCAGACTTGCGCCGCCACAAACCCTTGAGTCGTTCTGAATTGTAGATGCGATGGTCGATGCGCACGCCGTAGCGATTGAGCACTCGATACTGGACGGGCAACAGTGCGATGTAGTCGTCCCGCGTCAGCGGCACGTGAAGCTCCAGCACGTATGCGCGGAACGCTCGGCACATCTCGTTCGGCGACAACTTGATGCGAGGATGCAGCGGGTCTCGTAGGCCGTCGTGCGGACGGTTCTGCCACTCCACCGCAATCCAGTCCTCGATCAACTCCTGGGCCTGAGCGATCGTCAAGAGTTCGGCAGAGTCAGCATCCACGTCCCGGCCCCGATGCTCGACGCTGCGCCCAACGTACCCTTTGGCGTGCTGCAGCAACATCGAGTTGATCGAGCCAAATGCGCGTTCGACGTGCGGCTTGTCCGTCGGGGTGTGCGGCGCCGAAGTGATCAGCGAGATCTTCAGAGTCTCGCACGCAGCGCGAAAGTGCCGAGACAAGTAGTTGCGGCCGCGATCCGTCGTGATCGTGTCGGGGAACACGTACGGCTGGGCGCGACGCTGTCGCTCGAACCGATCTTGATCGATCAGCTGGTCGTCAGCCCATGCACTCGAGATCAGTTGCCTAGTCTCACGCGCTCCTTCCATGCGCCGACCGTACGGCACCAGTGCGCGCGCAAGAACTGCTACCAGATCAACACTCTTCGTGCCCTCGGGCCGCAACATCGCGGCGAGGATAGAACGCGTCGCCACATCAATGAGAATCGTGAGCTCGGGCCGCCCGACCGTCTCCTCATCGATGCGCAACATGATATCGATGCGCGTGGAGTCCATCTCGACAAGTTCGCCCGGGCGCAGCGCCGTGCGGGTGCCGAACGTGCCGTCGGGTTGAAGCGCCACTGACTCGCGAGTTTTTGCCGATCCGAACGTGAACTGCCCTCGATCTTCCGCGTCCAGAAGCCGGAAGAACGTCGATCGACTAGGCACCTTCACCGAATCGCCGTAGAGCCTTTCGACGCGTCGCGTGATCTGCTCGATCGCCGTCGTCCGGCTCACGGTCGATGTGCGGCTCTTCCCTGCCAAGACGTGGTTCATAGCCTCGATGAGGCGCGGGTCCCACCTGCTCTTCCGCGGTGAGCGTTTACCTGCGGTGGTCGTCCCCTGCTCCCGGAACGCTTTGAGCCGACGCTCGACGGCGCGTGTGGAGATGGGCGTGCCGAGGCGAAGCTCCAACCACTCGCGCTCGCTTTCGACCGCCTTTCCGACACCGACCTCGTCGCGGGAACCTTCGATCCTGATGCACGCCTGCAGCCAGGGATCCATGCCTGGCTCGATGTCCTCCACCTGTGGCGACAGGTGCCGAAGACCGGAAGTGTCCGAAGGCATAGGTGTCGCATCGCGTCCAAGTTCGTCAACGGCGATCTCGACTTCGGCCCCGTCGTCGTCTCGGAGCGTCGCTGAGTCCTTCCCGATGAGTAGAACCATGTACTGGCGTTGACGCCACATCAGCTTCCCGCCAACTGCTACGCGCATCACGCGCTCCTTTCCCGCACGATCGTCTTGACGCTGAGCGGTTGATCGAAATCTGACTCGAGCACACCTGACCAAAGGTGCGCGTAGCAATGCGCGTACCCTTCGGCTCCGACGCCGTACAGCGCGGCCACCTCGGCAAGCGGCAACCCGTCATTGGGGAGCTTCGGCACCCATCCGGTGCTTGCGCTGCCTCGGAATGGCGCAAGGAATCGCAAGTTGGCCTCGCGGACTTGCGACTCCGCGTCATAGATGACGTAGCGCCATCCGCGCTGCGCTGCAAACACGGCCGTCATGTCGAACTGTTCCCGGGCGTCATCGTCGATCCGGTGCGCGGGTTTGACATCAATCAGCACGGCCCGCCCGTCGGCGAGACGCACGAAGTAGTCCGGGTAGTGCTCGCGCGAACCGTCAGGTGTGGTCCAGCGAATCCACATCGGCTGGCTCGCAACAGCGACGACGCCGGGCGTTCGGTCCAGTTCGATGAGGCAGCCCCGCTCGGTCAGCGACTCGAAACCGATGGACCTGCCTAGCAGCCCCATCCAGTGGTACCCGTCATAGTGCCGCTTGAGTCGCCAGTTGGGGAAGCTCCGAACAGGATCACCTCGCTCGAACGGCACGTCGTCACAATCGACGGCATCAAGTTCAAGTTGCACGCCATCAAGGCTGTACTCGACGCGCGCTCGCGTCACACCCACTTCGCGGGCGGACGGGGCAAGCCACTGCTGGGTCAGGTCCATAGGGATCCAATCGACATCGACGGATACGTCCTATTCGGCAGCCAGCCTCTCTCCTGAGGAGCGGTTCCGACCTATGTCCTGAGCCCTGACGAACGATCCCCGCGATGTGAGCGAGATCGGCTCACGTGCAGAGTACGTCCGGTGCCCCGCGGGGTTCGGCGACACGCCGTGCTTCCGACACGTGTCGTGAGATTCCGACACCTTCGTGAGACGCTCCGACAGTTCTCGTGAGACTCCGACACTTTTCGTGAGATCGGACAGACCCTTCAAGCGTGGGTGCGCGAGGAGCTCGTCGGAGTGGTGTGACCGGCGTCCTGCCGGAACCGGTCCCGTCCGGTATGGTGCGGCCATGGAGACCACATCCGAGGTGACGCCCGAGACCGATGACGACGCGCGGTCGGGGACCGCGCCCGAGACCGATGAGGTCGACCTCGCGGAGCGGCGACGGCTGGCCGTGAACAGCTTCGGATGGATCGCCGCGTGGGGTGTGTCGGTCGTGGCCCTGATCGTCGGCATCAGTCTCACGGGAGTCGGGACGGTCGAGCACATCGTCGAGTACGACGAAAGCTATGACGTCTTCACGCGAGAGGTCTGGCCCGCGGGTCTCGTGCTCCTCGGCGTGGGCGCGCTCGGCATCATCGCCACCGCCCTCGCCACCACGGTCCTCACGCAGAGGCGCTGACCCCGGACGGAGAACGCCCCCGCCGTTCGGGTCGGCGGGGGCGTCGGTTCCATGGAGTCGCGTTACTGCACGGACCAGCCTCCGTCGGAGGCGAGGATGGCGCCGTTGATGTTCACGGCGTCATCCGAGAGCAGGAAGGTGATCGACGCGGCCAGGTGCTCGGCGGTCGCGACGGTCGGGATGGCCTGCTGGAACGGGGCGAGGCGGCCGGAGCCGTACTCGGACATGTTCGGGGGCATCGGGATGCCGGTGGCGACGCCGCCAGGGGCGACGGAGTTCACGCGGATACCCTTCGGGCCGTACATGAAAGCGGCGGACTTGGTGACCCCGATGATGCCGTGCTTGCTGGCCGTGTAGGCGTTGCCCGAGGCGTTGCCGCGCAGACCCGCCTCGCTCGACACGTTGAGGATCGCGCCGCGACCGGCCTTCTCCATGACGGGGATGACCGCGCGCATGAGCTTGAACGGCGCGGTGAGGTTGATCGCGATGACGCGGTCCCACACGGCATCCGGGGTCTCGCCCGCAGGGGAGAAGTCGTCGTTGATACCGGCGACGTTCGCGAGCCCGTCGATGCGGTCGCCCGCGGCGGCGAGCACGGCGTCGATCGCGTCCTGCTTCGTGAGGTCGCCCGCGACCGTGACGATGTCGGCATCCGGGAGCTCGGCCTTGAGGGCGTCGAGCTTCTCGGCCGCGATGTCGCTGGCGATCACGCGTCCGCCTTCCCGGGCGATGCGCGAGGCGGTGGCCTTGCCGATGCCGGACGCGGCGCCCGTGACGATGACGGTCTTGCCGGCGAAGCGGCCCGCCGTGACCTTCTCGGTCCACCCCTCGGAGGCGTCGTCCTCGGGAATCTCGCCGTGGTTCGCGGCGCGCACGAGGTCGTCGACGACCGACTGCGGGAGCTGGCCCTGGCTCATGGCGACGAGCTGCTGCAGGGGGAGTCCGAGCACGGGGGTGAGGAGTTCGGGGTCGGCACCCGTCTGCTCGAAGAGGCCCCGGATGAGCGGGCCGCCGGTGGGGTCGTTCATCCAGTCGCCGATGGTGGAGTGTGCGGTGAGGGCCATGCTCTTTCTCCTTGCTCGGGTTTCGCAACGGTGCGTCTACTTATGTTCCAGTGTACGCCTCTGTACGCTCGAAAGGTGCCTCGTCCTCGCAGTGAAAAGGCCCGCCAGTCCGTGCTGGAGGCGATGCGTCGCGCGCTCGCCGCAGACGGGTACGAGGCCGTGACGATCGAGGGTCTCGCGGCTGAGGCGGAGGTGTCGAAGCAGACCATCTACCGCTGGTGGCCGTCGAAGGCCGCGATCCTCGGCGAGGCGCTGCTCGAAGGGGCGGTCCCTGGTTCAGATGTCGTCGTGCCGATGACGGACGACCTCGGCGCGGACCTGCGTGCATGGTTCACAGCGGTGTCCGCGGGGCTCGCCCGGCCTGAGGGTGTGTCGCTGGCGCGGGCGCTCATCGAGGTGACGGCGGCCGACCCGGAGCTGGGTCTCGTCTTGAACGAGCGGCTGGCGGCGCCGATTCGGGAATGGGTCTCGGAGCGGGTCTCTCGCGGGCGCGCGGACGGCGACGTGCGGGCCGACGTGGATGCCGCCGCGGTCGCGGACGAGTTCATCGCGATCGCCTCGTACTCCGCCCTGATCGGGCAGCCGTTGAGTGCGGAGCGGGTGGAGGAGACGGTGGTGCGGTTGCTGCGGGGGATCGCGGCGAGCTGAGTCTCTCGCTGGATTGTTGTGCGGCGCGACGGTCGCGGTTCTCGATGCTGCACTCGTCGGATGCCCTAAGTCGAGAATATCGGTTGTGACCTCATATGTATGCTTTCATGTGTCGCATGACACAGCAAATCCGATCCAGTGGCATTCTCCTCGCGGCTGGACTCAGTCTTCTTCTCGCTCTTCTTCCGGCGACTGCGCAGGCGGCCGTCCCGGGTGAGTCGAGCGACGTGGCGGATGTTCTCGAGGACGCTGAGACGGCTGCGGTAGGAACTCCGACGCCGTCGGACGTCGAGTTGCCGATGCTGCAGGCGGATGGCGCTGAAGCATCGGTCATTCTGAATGGAATCGACTCGGAAGTCACTTTGGGTGGCTCTGAGCGGGCAGAGATATCCGTAGCGGACCAATACGCCATCGCCGAAGGCGACTCCGTCACCTACGCAGTCAGCTTCCCTGAGGAAGGGGCAACGAGATTCTCCGCAATCCTGTCTGCTCCGCCGGCGAAGTCTCCGGAGTGGACCTTCGAGAGTGGCACTCAGCTGCTGCTCCTCGACGACGGATCGGTGTCGGTTTCGGATGCTGATGGCTTCTTGGGCGGTATCGAAGCTCCTTGGGCCATCGATGCAGCGGGTCGGTCGCTACCTACGCACTATGAGATCTCAGGTTCAACCCTCATGCAGATCGTCGACACCACTGGAGCGAGCTTCCCCGTCGTCGCGGATCCGACGGTGCAGTTCTTCGGACCGTACATTCAGGTCCACCTGAACAAAGCTGAGAGTCGCACAGCGATCGGCGGCTACGCAGCGTGTGCCGGAGTGTTGAGCAAGTCTCCTGTGCCGTTCGCAAAGCTCCTCCAGGTCTCCTGTACGACAGTCGCCGCGATCGGGGCGTCGCAGCTGGTGGGCAATCGATGCATCTCGATCCACTACGTCGTCGGTGTCGGTGGGCCGGCGGGTGTGTGGTGGCCGTGGGTGAGGAACTGCTAGAGGTGGACATCATGCTTTTTGTCGCGGTGGGCGTAGCTCTTCTCCTCTGGGGGACGTTGGTGGGGCGGGTCGGCAGGAAGCTCGGCACTCTTCTCGCCATCGTTCCCGTTCTGGTGTGGTTCGGGGTCCTTGCGTGGTTCGGCTCGTCGGGCAACCTCGACAGCCCGGCCGGAGATGCGCTACCGGTGTACCTCGTGATCGGGCTCCTTGCCTTTACGGTCGGCGTCAACCTCACCGATCGCTCCGTGTCCGGTAGCGGGGCCGAGTGAGCAGAGCTGTAGACCCTTGGTCACTCTTTTCGGAGGAGGGTGCTTCCGAAGCCGAGGAGCATGGGGCATGCGCCGAGCAGGCCGGTCAGAGCAGCAGGTGCGAGGTTGCCGGTCGTGTGCTCCGCGTCTGAGATGTAGCCCTCAGCAATCGCCATGACGATGGCGAGGGCGATGACGCCGGCACCGACGCATCCAACGCTGACCATTGCTCGTCTCGTTCGTTGCTTCACAATCGCTCCTACGGGTTGCATCCTGCGGCCAAGACGTCGCTGTACCTTACGTCAGGCCGCCACGCGTCGAGGTTCCATGGCGACTTGAACGGGGCGATGCCGACGTGGGACCGAAGCTGGGTATGGAACTCGTTGCCCTCGTACCAGGAAGGGGCGCGGGTCACGTCGACGCCGAGGCGATGTCGTCCGCGTGCTGGGAGTAAGACCGTCGCTCGCGTTCCGTCGGAGCGGCACGCGCGGCAGCGCGAAACGCGGAGCTCGCTTCTTCGACGCGCTTGAGGCGTTGCAGGAGGTCTCCCCGAACCGCTGAGTAGAGGTGGTGTCCTCCCAGCGAGCTCTCGAGCGCCTCCGTCAGCGCGAGGGCTTCGGCCGGTCGTCCCGCGTTCGCGACGGCGACCGCACGGTTCAGGCGGACGAACGGTGATGCATCCACCTGCTCCAGCACCCCGTACATGTCGGCGATGCGGGCGTGGTCGATCTCCATGCCCGGGTCGGGGCGGACGTACTCGGCCGCGACGGTGGCGCGGATGAGGTGCCGTCCGCCGTGGATGCCCGCCCGTGCTGCCTCCTCGACGGCGTCATCGAGAAGCCGCAGCCCCTCCTCGATCTCGGAGACATCCCACAGTTCGCGATCCTGTTCGTCGAACGGCACGGACAGGCCGTCGGGCGTCGTGCGTGCTGCGCGCCGGGAGTGCTGAAGAAGAAGGAGGGCGAGAAGCCCCGTGAACTCGAGTCGAGCCGGGGAGTCCGCGGGGAGCAGCTGCCGGCAGAGCCGAGCAAGGCGGATGGCCTCGGCGCTCGGATCAGTCTGGAGCGTCGGATCGGAGTAGCCGATGGTGAACAGGGCGGACAGGACCTCGCAGACGCTCGCGCTTCGACTGTCGAGCTGCGCGGCATCCGGAACGCGGTACGGGATGTTCGCGTGCGCGATCTTGGCCCGCGCCCGCACGAGTCTCTTCTCCATCGTCGCGGGTGCGACCGCGAAGATCCCGGCGAGCTGTTCGATCGACACGTTCAGGACAGTGCGGAGTGTCAGCGCCGCGCGGGCTTCCAAGGTCAACGCGGGGTGGCAGGCGGTGAAGATCAGCTTCAGCCGCTCGTCCCCGTGCGGGAACGCGTCCTCGTGGTCGTCGGTTTCCGGGGTGTTGTCGACGCCACCGTGCGGCTCGTGCTCCAGTCGAGCCACCGCCCGGCGCTCGGCGTCCGCGTGCCGGACGAGGTCGATCGCGCGTCGGCGCGCGACGGTCGTGACCCAGGCGGCGGGGTTCGCCGGAACCCCGTCGCCTGGCCACCGCTCGACCGCTCGAGCCAGAGCGTCCTGCACGGCGTCTTCGGCGAGAGTCCAGTCGTGGACGGTGCCGATCACGCTCGCGACCACGCGGCCGTACTCGATCGATGCCACGTGCCGCACGGCGGCCATGGCATCCGGAAGCGCGCCCGGCGGCTCCTCCGGTGTGGTCACATCGTCGACCCGAGCGGCCAGACGGGACGCACTTCCACCAGGCCGAACCGGGCCATCGGGTGTGCGGCGGCGATCTCGATCGCGGCGTCGAGGTCGTCGGCGTCGATCACGTCGAACCCGGCGATCCATTCGCGGCTCTCGGTGAACGGTCCGTCGGCCACGATCCGCTCGCCGGCTCGCACGCGCACGGTCGTGGCGTCTTCGACAGGCCGCAGACGGTCGCCCAAGACGTAGGAGCCGCTGTCCTGCAGCGACGCCACCCACTCCCCGGCGTTGTCCTCGGCCTCGACATAGGGCTCAGCGGTCGGGTCTGTGCAGATGAAAAGTACATAGCGCATGTGTTCTCCTCAAGGTCTTTCTACATCTACTTACCCAGACGACGGATGACCACCAGCCCGCAGGACACCGGTCCGGAAAATGGCGGATCGCGCCCAAGGCACTGAAATCCGGCTCCGGGGCGGGGCTGAACAGCCTGGTTCCCTCCTCGTGATGCGTCAACGACTCCGAATGCGCTGCAGGTCCGCATCGGTGACATCCTGAAAGCCGATCGACACGGGCGCGAGGCGAGTGGTGCGTGCCTTGCCACTGTCGTCCGTGTAGTCGATGGACGGGCTCATGACGCGGAAGTCGAAGTCCCCTTCACACGCAAGTTCCGCTGTGACGGTGCGTGACCGGGTGTCCAATGCGACCTCGTCTGTGTGGACGTCTGGTGAGCCCGGGTCGAAGCGCTGGACCGACGCCACCGCATCAGGAACGGGGAAGTCGGCCGCGGTGCACCTCGGCATCCCGACCACGTCCGCACCGGCATCTTCGGAAGCGAAATCGTCGGGCGGCGCGCCCCTCAGCGCCCAGCTGCCAACGGGAACCTGAGTGATCGTCGACGAGCCCGCGAAGACGAGGCCGACCGTACGGAACGACAGCCCGGCGGCGGGAACGTCGACAGTGAAGGTGACGTTCCCGAGTGTGTCCCCGTTGGCACCGTCTCCGCGGATGACGGTGAAGCCGCCCGGCGCGATCGACAACTCGTCCGAGAGCACGATGCCGGTGAGGTCGGTCCAGATCGCGTCGTCGGGCTTGGCGACGAAGATCAGGTTGATCGGATAGGTCGCGTTGGTCGGCTGGACGATCGTCGCGGATGTCCGTGCGAACGAGGCGGTCGAACGTGGCGTTTCCTCGGGAGAGCAGGATGTCAGGATCGCGACGAGGCTCAGTGTGAAGATGCTCCACAGGCTGAGCGTGGCGACGAGGTTCTGACGGCGTTGCGAGACCACCGAGAACCTCAAGCGGTCGACTCCGAGCGGCTCATCAACGAAGATCCGGGCGCCCACGTCGCTCCTGCTCGACATCGTGACGAGAGTTGTGCCGAAGTTGGCGGTAGGCCGCTATTCCCATGAAGTACATGGCGTACCCCACGCCGCCGACGACGACGAACCAGAGAAGGATGACGGTGACCGCGAAGACGTTTCCGAACATTGGGGTTCCTTCGTGCCGCAGCGCTGGCGGCGCTCGATAGGTGGAGACGGATGTGCCACTTACGCGGATCCCGGTAGATCCCTTTGTGGCTGCCCAGGCCAAGTTGGCGGTGCGGCGGCAGCGTCGCGCTCTCGTACAGCAGCCCGGCCGTGGCTCACGGCGCGGGGCCGGGCGGCGTGCCATCCTGGCGCGCGTCGTGGTATCGCTTCATCATCGCGCCGAACCACACCGCGGCGCCCGTCGCCGCAGTCGCTTCGAGCGCGGGAGCGAGCTGGGGCACGGAGTTCGCTCCCACGAGCACCGCAAGGAACCAGCCCCATACGCACAGGGTCGCGATGAGATGGCTTCGAGGGCGTGTGATCGTTGAGAACCACGTGGGCTTCATCGTCTGTTCCTCACCGGCAAGGTCCGCCGCGGTAGGTATCGACCCACCAGACGAGACCGGGGACGACATAGGGCTGGGTCGCCGTCACCTGCACACACTTCTTCGGTCGGGACTTCTCAGCGATGCCGGCGTTCCACACCAGTGATCCCGCGGCGAGGAGGCAGACGGGTGCCATGGTCCCGCACGCGAGCCCTCCGAGTGCGCCAAGGCCTTTGTCATAGAGGATGGCCGTCTCCGCTCGGTTGAATCGCATGCGGTATTGGAAGAAGTTGGGGCGGTCGAACGTCGGGTCCGCGACGATCGGATACGTACAGTTGCCGCTGCGGTGCTCGACGACCTGAACCAGCGTCGATCCGGAGGCCTTGTACCGTGTCGGCACGTCGATACCGTCCGCATCCCGTGCCCAAGGCGTCGCGACGTCGGCGACGATCTTCTCGATCGGGGTGGCCACGCCCGTGTCCGGGTCGGTGACCTCTTCCGTCGTATACGCGATCGCGCTACCGTCCTCCTGGATCTCGACCGACACCCCTCCGCCGAAGTCGTACTCGAAGCGCTCGGTCTGCGAGGCATCGCTGATGATCGTGCTCGCGCGAATCTTCTCCTCGCCGGCGATGACGTTGATCGATGGCGTGTTCGTGTCGCCGAGATAGGTCACTGACCCGTCCTCTCCGACGCTCGCGTCATCAAGGTGGTCAGCGCCGGGAAGCGACACGGACATCGTTTCCTCGCCGTCGGGCAAGAGGACGGAGATCCCGTCGTCCGGTACCGCGGCAATCGTGGCCTTTCCGCCGCCGTCGAGGGTGGCCACGATTTGCCCGGAACTCTCGGTCGTTTGGGCAGCGGCGATGGGCACGGGCGCGACCTCCGTGACCAGCGCGACGATCTCCTCGGTCGTGAGGTCAGTTGCGTCCGCACCGGTATCCGCGGAGGCCGCCGGGACGGCTGCGAGGGATGATGAGCCGACGATCGCAGTGGTGAGCAGGCTGGCGAGCATGAGGTGTTTGCGCACGTTCTCTCCGATCAGATCAATTGCCCGCCTGTGACCAATTTAAGACCTCATACGACGGCGTATGCAATATATTCGAGGGACCCGCTCGGGAGCATGCAGAGCGCTAGGATCCAGGCATGGATGCGTCGTTCTTCAGCTGGACCGGGTTCGCCATCACCGCAGCGGTCGCGGTCGTGATCCTCGTGCTCGCGTTCGTGCTCGTGCGCGGGGCGGCGCGAATGATCGCGCGTCGCCGGAGCCGTGGCCGGGGGCGCATGCCATCCGCACCTCGCCGTCCGTCCGGACGTTGAGCGCGACCTGCCTCACGCCGTTGGCTTGTGCGCGGGCGCTGCCGCGGGGGCCCCTGTCTTTCCGTCCGTGAATCGCGCCTGCGCACGGTCGTGGCGTCGCGGTACGGGAACGTGCTCCGTCGCGGCTGCGAGGCCCATGCGCTTCGTCGAGACGTACACGCTCTCGGCGGTGTCGACGAGGAATGTCTCGTGCCACACGCCGACCGCTCCCGGAGCCTTGCGGGCGGCGCGGTTGAAGGCTGTCCAGGCCGGACGGTGCTGCTGGTCCGGGTTCGACGCATAGGCGTACAGCTTGTCGACCGACGACCAGAACTGCACGACGTAGGGCCCGCCCGATCCGAGGAGGAGCTGGTAGCCGAGCAGGCCGGAGTCTGGCTCGGTGCTGAGCTCGCGGAGCATGCGCGGCATGGCGACGAACGCCGGCAGCCACAGGTCGGGGCGCCACCACCGGTTGATCTGCATCCCGATGTGGAACACGACGAGCTCGCCCTCGTGGTGGTGGGTCATGCGGCCCGTGATGACTTTCGACATGGCGACTCCTCAACTGGATAGCGATGCTATCCATAATGGATAGCGCTACTATCGAAGTCAAGAGGTGGCCATGAGGATTTCCGAACTGTCGGCGCAGACCGGCGTGACCGTGCCGACGATCAAGTACTACCTGCGCGAGGGGCTGCTGCCCGAGGGGGAGCGCACCTCCGCGACGCAGGCCGCGTACGGCGAGAAGCACGTCGAGCGGTTACGGGTGATCCGGGCGCTGCTCGACGCCGGCGTGAGCATCGCTGAGACGCGACGGGTGGTCGCAGCGCTGGATGATCCGCCCGCGAACCCGCACGAGCTGCTGGGGACCGCGCACGCCGCGATCACCCTGCCGGCCGATGACGCGTTGGACCTCGCCGGCGCTGAGGCGCTCGCTGCCCGGCTCGGGTGGAAGCCCGGGATATGCGACCCCGCGGTGCTGCATGCGGTCGCGCGAGCGTTACAGGGGCTGGAGCGCGTCGGCTTCACGGTGCCGGAGGCGGTGATGGCGGAGTACCTCGCGAGTGCGCGGCGGATAGCGGATGCGGAGATCGCGGGGGTGCCGGGGGAGTCTGCGGAGGCTGCGGTCCGCTACGTGGTGCTGGGGTCGGTGCTGGTGGAGCCGTTGTTGTTGGCGTTGCGGCGGGTGGCGCAGCAGGTGAGCTCGGGCGAGCGGTTTGGCGAAGGCCCATGAACCGAAAACTCGGCCTCCCTGAGCGCATCTCTCGGAGAGAGGTTCCTGCATTCAAAAAGCTCCTGCCCCTGGCTCAAGGGCTACGACTCCCCTGCGCTCAGTCGCGAGCCGCTCAATAAGGGGGCTGAGCTCTCGCCTGAGGTCCCCCAGATACACCGCATAGAAATCGGGCGACGCGGCGCTCAGTTCGAGATACCTGTTGCACGCCCGCGTCATCTGGGACAGCGGAACCTGGAGGGACTCCACCTGCCGGACTCGATCGCGGGTTGCGCGTATTTCCGATCGCATTGACGAAACGCTGGCGTTGGCTCTAGCGAAATCGGCCAACTGCTCAGCGCCAGGGATCACCGGCTCGGGGCCTTCTGCGATTGCTCGCCGGCGATGAAGCTCACCTATGAGCGATTGAATCGCGCGTTTCTCATCTAGCCGAATCTTCAGCAAGTAGGTGGCCAGGGCTATGAATACGGTCAGCAGAGCCCCGATGCAGGCAACAAGGACGTCAGGAATGAACGAATCCCACATGCCGATACAGTGTCAGACGCGGCCACCTATGTCACTAAGCCGACCGAGTCAGTTACCCAGAGCGACGCGTACGTAAGCTCGCAGCGCCGGATCACACACGTAGATGTACGTTCCACGCATCCCGCGCGTGAGCAGCACCCCGTAGATGTTTCGGATAAACGTCAGCAGGTCGTCGTCCCCGAACTCATCCTTCAGGTGCCCGGTGTTCTCCTTGCCCTTCCTGTCGCGATAGCTCTCGCGACAGGCGACGATCCGACCCGTTGCAGGGTCCAGGCGTAGGTCTGGCCCAATGATGACGCCAGCGTAGTTGAGGTCGTATCCCTGTACCGTGTGGATCGAGCCGACCTCTTCGAGTGAGTCTTTTGAGTTGATCCAGTCCTTGTCGGTTCCGTTCCACCGAAGTTGCTCGCCATCGAGTTGAATGTCGAAGGCATCCGAGTCCTTCCGCGACACCCATTCCCACGCGTAGCCGGCGACAAGTCGGGAAAGACCGACCTCAGCATCCTTCTGGCGGATGGCTTCGCGCATCTCTCCGAGGTCGTCGAAGAGGCGGAGTTCGTACTCGCCGAGATCCGGTAGCGACGGCGCTTCGCTCCGAAGAAGGGCCCGGATAAATTCCACATAATCTGCGCCAGCCTGGACCCGCATCTGGGTGGTCAGACGGAAGAAGCGGTGCTCGTCCTTCGCTCGGGACACCTCCGCGCTGAGCGTTGTCGGGGAAAGGTCATGAGGCCGCACGCTCTGCTCGCCGTCGACGAGCAGGAGCCCATGCTTGCTGCGAGCCTTGATCCAGTCGAGCTGGGTGTATCGAGGATCGTCGCTCCCGAACAGCGCCTCGTTGATTTCGCGGAACTTCTTGTTTTGCACGCCCGATGCTTGGTTGGCCCGCTGCCCGAGGCGATGGGTCTCGTCGACGAGCACGAGGTCGTATGGCTGGTCCGATTCACCCAGCTGGAACGGCGACATCACCATCGAAGCGTCGAGCTTGGGCGTCTTCTTGAAGACCTTCTTCACCGACATCCGCAGAGACTGTTGAGGGATCACGAGGGCCATTCGAAGTGTCCTCAGCAGATCGCGATTCTCCGGGACGAAGAACTCCGAGAACATCGAGTCCGGCTCGATGCCGTCCTGGTCTCGGTAGTCACGGATATCGGCGAGCAGCTTCATGAGAAAGATCGCGATGATCGTCTTTCCCGTTCCGGGGTTGCCCTGCACAACGAGGGTCGATCGAGCGCCCGGGTCCTGGAGATCTTCGAGAAGCCCCTCCAGGATGTCCATGATCGCGATGCCCTGGTCCTCGGAGAGAGCTTTGAACGGCGACAGCTTGAAGAGGTCCGAGTTCTCGATCTGTGGGATGCTCCGAGAGAAAAGTCCCTCTGCTCGCAATGCCTCAAACACGTCACGGAAGGACTCGCGGTAGATATCGCGGTCGTAGTACTGCGCGTCAGTCAGGCCGTCGTTGCCATTGAGGAGGCGATAACGTCCGTCGCCCGAGAACCACCGAATGAGATGCGATTCAAGGTCGAGGCACACTGACTTGTTGAACCTGTGGTTTACGACGACGCGAATCGACTTGAGGGACTCGTTCCGTTTTGACCCAGAGAGATGTTGACGCATCCGCGTGGCCGCACTCACGGTCTCACCGACGTAGAGTCCGGGCGAACTGCGGCGGGCGTCCCCCTCGATCACGTACACCACCGGCCAGTTTGTGTGCCGGGCGTCGTCACGCGCCCACGTATCAACAGCGTCACGACGGAACGGGAGGCGCTGGATGCTGAACTCCGTCACTCCGCCGCCTCGGAGAGCTTGGTGTACTTCGTCATGCGGCCCTTGGCGAGCTCGACGGGGTACTTCGCCTTCGTAGACTCCAGCTTCTTCAGGACGATCTCATCGAGGTCGACGCCGATCTTGTTCGCGAGATGGATGCAGTACGTGATGACATCCGCGAGCTCTTCTTCGACGTGTTCTTGGTCGAAGTCAGGAGACCATTGGAAGCACTCGAGGAGCTCACCGGCCTCGATCGCGATGCTCTTGGCGAGGTTCTCTGGCGAGTGGAACTGGTCCCAGTCTCGTTCCGCGACGAAAGCACGAAGGGCGGCGAGAGTCTGCGGCGACGGCATGATGCGACGCTAGCAGGGTCACAGTAGGTGCCCCGAGGACACCGCCTGTTAGCTTGCTCTCGGAAGCGTATTGAGGCGAGCAGCTTTATCGAGGTCAGATTCTTGCGTCCCGCCGGGTAGGTACACGACGCTGGGACGGTTGCGGAAGTGTGTCGCCGAGTTGTTCGCGGGTGGAGTCGAGTAAGCCCATGCCGTCCTTCGGAGCGCGGAGGTGGTGCGTGCGCGCGTGCCGCAGAACAGCAGAGCGCCGGTGGTCGCCACATCGCTAGAATGCGGGAGGATTCAAGGGGGAAACATGGCACGTCGTAGAGGGTTCTTCGCTGAGATGCAGCACCAGGCGAAACTGTCAGAGCAGCGTCAGCGGGCGGCGCAACGCCAGCATGATCAAGCCATGCGGCAGGCGACCGCTGCGCAACGCGCGGCCGAGCGGGCGCAGCTCGCTGCAGAGCGCGCTTCAGAGCAAGACAGGAAGCGTCTTGAGCGGGAGGCTGCGCAGGCCTACGCAGCTGCCCGCCTGGCCGAGGCGGAAGATATGACGGCTGACCTCCACGCAAGGCTGGCGGAGCTGGATGGATTGCTTGCCGCCACTCTCGCGGTCGATGACTTCGTTGACCTCGAGTCGCTGCGCGTCATCGCGCAGCATCCGCCGTTCCATCGCCCGGAGCTTCAGTATCCTCTCCCGCCGCCGGCTCCGATTCCTGATCCTCCGCTCCCCGTAAAGCGGGAGCCCGAGGCCACCAAGGGGTTGTTTGGCCGCAAGCAAAAGCAAGAGCAGGCAGCGGCGGCCGCTGAGGCGCAGTACGCGGCCGACTACTGGGCATGGAAGGCAATCTCCGATGCTCTCCCGGCGCAGCGTGCTGCCGCACAGTCCCAGCACGAAGAGGCGGAACGAAAGCGTCAGGCGGAACTGTCGGCGGCTGTCGAGCAGTACAAGGAGGAATCTGCCGAGCGGGAGCGCGAAGCTGCGGAGCAGAACGAAGAGCTTGATCAATTGATTGCGGGATTGGCGTACGGAACCGTCGACGCGGTCCAGGAGTACATCTCAATCGTGCTCGCGAACTCGGTGTATCCCGAGTGGCTCAGCGTCTCCCACAGCGCGACTTTCGAGCCGAGCGACGCTGAACTCAAAATGTGGGTGATCGTCCCGGGCCCGGAGATCGTGCCCGGCGCGAAGCACTACAAGTACGTCAAGGCTTCGGATGAGATTGCGCCGGTAGCGGCGTCCCAAAAGGAGACGAAGGACCGATACGCGTTGTTGGTGAACAACATCGCGCTGAGATCCATCCACGAGGTTTTCGAAGCAGACCGTCGATCGCTGATTCAATCGATCAGTCTCGAACTCGGCACGGACACGATTAGTCCGGCGACAGGGCAGCCCGTCTACGTGCCGTTCGTCGCAGTTGCGGCGAGCCGCGAAGAGTTCGAGAAGCTCGACCTGTCTGCGGTTGTCCCGCTCGCAACGCTCGAGCACCTCGGAGCCGCGGTATCGAAGAACCCGTATGGCTTGACGCCGATAACGGCCGGGGGGGTGCGGCGCGCGCGATGACTGAGCGGGCCCGAGTGTTCAATCCACCGCCGGGGTGGCCGAAGCCGCCTGCTGGATGGACTCCTCCAGCAGGGTGGACTCCTGATCCGTCTTGGCCAGAACCACCCGCGGACTGGCAGCTCTGGCTGTCGGACACTCTCGTGCCTCAGGCGCCGACCGCAGCTGCGGTCCACGCGCCCGATGCCACTGAAGTAGAGCCCGCTCGGACTCGTGCTGAAGCGAGAGCAAGCGCCCATCGATCCATGCCAAAAAGCTCCAGTCTCCCAGCGGCTCCGGCAGATACGGAGGCGAGTCGGCTTGCGTACCTTGAAGCGGAGAATGCTTCGCTTCGCGCTCAGATCAATGCATCAACAGCTCATGAGTACGTGGAACTTGACGATGCTCGCGTTCTCCAGGACGTCGGTATCTACCGCTACCATCACCCGCTCGAGTCGGCTGCCGCCTACCAAGACGAACTTCGCGATCTCGAGCGCGTTGTGGCCGAGGTCATCAGTTCGGGGCGTGCGATTGTGCGCTCCGAACTCTTTACCCTGGACAACTCGCTCTCGCAGGGGCGCCGCATGACTGATGACCTCGCGAAGCTCATGCTTAGGGCGTATAACGCTGAGGCCGACAATGCCATCCGCACCCTACGCGCTGGCAACGTCGTGACGGCAATGAAGCGGCTGGATGCCTCTAGACGAGCTATCGCGAAACTTGGGCGACTGATGGAGATGCACATCAGTGAGGAGTTTCATGACTTGCGAGTGCGAGAGATCGAGCTGACCGCCGATTGGCTGATCAAAAAGCAGCAGGAACGTGAAGCTGAGCGCGAGGAGCGCGCGCGGCTTCGCGAAGAGAAACAAGTCGAGCGCGAACTTGCTGAGGAGCGGGCGCGCCTGGACAAGGAGCGACTACACCTCGTCAATACGCTCGCAGCGCTGCAACAGGCCGGAGGCACTGACGAGGCCCTTGTTGAGCGCCTGGCGGCGATTGATGAAGCGATTGTTCAAAATGACTTCCGTGCGGCGAACATCCGTGCCGGCTATGTCTATGTCATTTCTAACCAAGGTGCGTTCGGCAAGAATGTCGTGAAGATCGGGCTGACTCGACGGCTCGAACCGCGCGAGCGAATCTTCGAGCTGGGCGGGGCGTCCGTCCCTTTTCGGTTCGATACGCATGCGCTGTTCTTCTCCGAAGATGCTGTCACGCTCGAGGCGGACTTGCACCGGCACTTCGCTGACCGAGCGGTTAACCGAGCGAATGCGCGCAAGGAGTTCTTTTTTGCCTCGCCATCGGAGGTGCGCGAGGTCCTGTTGAGTAAAGTCGGAAACATCCTTGAGTTTAATGAGGACGCCGAGGCCACCGAGTACCGGCAATCGGTGGGGTTATGGCCAGCAATCTGAGTTCGCCGCCTATGTAGTTTTTACACCAATGGTTCGGATCTTGACCGGGAGCGTTAGCCGCTAGACCGGGTTTTGGACCTCGGATGTCGTTGCTGAGTTTTTTAGCGCCCGCGAGAAGGCCGTCCGTCAAGAGTGCGGGCAGAGTCGTGCGTTTGGTCTTCGCCATCGAATCTCCAAACGATGGTAATTGTTCGTATAGCGAGCGAATGCCGCGCCCGTGCGTAGAACTCCAGCAGCTCTCCTGCGCGGAACTTTTGGGGGAGGGCCTCGTGCACCTGCAACAGTGGCTGTGCTGCCTCCGGCTTGGCGTCTATGCGGTCGACAACGATTGTCCTTTCAGATGTGTTCCGGATGGCCCAGAGATCCCCCAACCCGAGCCTGGGTACGCCCCACGCCTTCGGTCGGTGTGCCTGGGCGACGATCTCTTGGGCGCTAGCGATGCGCTGCCATGCGGCGTTTGACTGCTCGGCGAGCGAAGCCGCGTCGACGCTGGAGCGCTTGGCTTCATCCCGCGCCCGCCTGGCGTCAATGGCCTGCCAAATAGCTACGACAGCACCCGCTATGGCAGCCACGCCCCCGATAAGGCCGATTACATCATTGATTTTCATGCCGCGAGCCTAAGCGCAATCGATCATGCCCCGATTCCGAGTGCCGCAGCATGTGGGTCGTACTTCGTGTGTCCGCTTACGCCTATCCGAACGCACGGGTCGAGCGCCCGCGCATCCGCGAACTACTCTCATTCATCCCGACGATCTCCACCGTCTTCCCCAGGCCCGCGTACTTCGTCTCGATCGCATCCAACGCCGCAACGGTCGACGCATCCCACACGTGCGACCCGGACAGATCCACCACAACCCGATCCGGATCCTCGGTATACGAGAACAACGTCGTCAGGTCATTGCTCGACGCGAAGAACAACTCCCCCTCCACGACATACGTCACCACATCGTCCCCCGGCCCCGGAACTCGACGAACCGAAACGAAGTGCGCCACCCGCCGCACGAACAGCACCGACGCGACCAACACCCCGCCGACAACCCCGACAGCCAGGTTGTGCGTCACCAGGACCAACGAAACGGTCGCCACCATCACGAACGTCTCACTCTTCGGCATCCGCTTCAGCGTCGACGGCCGCACGCTGTGCCAGTCGAACGCCCCGATCGCGACCATGATCATCACGGCCACGAGCGCCGCCATCGGGATCGTCCCGACGAAGTCACCGAACACCACGACCAACACGAACAAAAACAGACCGGCGCAGAACGTCGAGATGCGGGTCCGCGCGCCCGACGCCTTCACGTTGATCATCGTCTGACCGATCACCGCGCATCCGCCCATGCCGCCGAACATCCCGGACAGCACGTTCGCGACGCCCTGTCCCCACGATTCGCGGGTCTTGTTCGAGTGGGTGTCTGTGATCTCGTCGACGAGCTTCGCGGTGAGCAGCGACTCCATCAGCCCGACGAGCGCGACCCCGAGGGCGAACGGCGCGATGATCGTGAACGTCTCCCACGTCAGCGGAACGTTCGGGATGAACAGCGACGGCAGACTCCGCGGCAGCTCACCCTGATCGCCGACGGTCGGCACCGTGATCCCGAAGGCGAGCACCACGCCCGTCACGATGATCACCGACACGAGCGGCGCCGGCACGATCTTGGTGAGCTTCGGCATCACCAGCATCACGACGATCCCGAGCGCCACCAGCGGATACACCAGCCACGGCACGTCGATCAGCTGCGGGAACTGCGAGCTGAACACGAAGATCGCGAGCGCGTTCACGAACCCGACCATCACGCTGCGGGGGATGAATCGCATGAGCTTCGCGACGCCGAGCACTCCGAGGACCACCTGGAAGATCCCGGCGAGGATGACCGTCGCGATGAAGTAGTCGAGCCCGTACGTCGGCGCGACGGGAGCGATCACGAGCGCCACGGCTCCGGTCGCCGCCGTCACCATCGCCGGTCGGCCGCCGAGGAACGCGATCGATACCGCCATGATGAACGACGAGAACAGCCCGACCTTCGGGTCCACCCCCGCGATCACCGAGAACGCGATCGCTTCCGGGACGAGCGCGAGTCCGACGACGAGCCCGGCCAGCACCTCCCGAGTCAGCAGTCGCGGGTTCTTCAGCGCATCGAGCACCGAGGGGTGGGCGCGATAGCGGGCGCGGTCGTCGACCGTCGTTGCAGTCATGGAGCTCCAGGGGAAGGCGCCTCAGAGAGGAGGCAGACGTTCCAGCCTACGTCTGACGTGCCGCGTCTTGAGTAGTCGAGCCGATCGACTCGCGGATTGTCGGGCGTCTCGTCTCGTCTGGGGGTGTGGCGTCTCTACTCATGTGCGCGTCGACGACCCTGAGATATCGCTCCGATGCAAGCCCTCCGCGCCACCGTCGCTAGCCTCGAAACGGGCGGCTACGTAATCGGAGGAGCGTTCAGCATGCAGTGGGGTTGGAATCCGGACTCGTTCGCGGCGATGATGACGGTGCTCGCGGCAGTGGCCGCGTTCTTCGCGGGATGGGCCGCTTGGCGCGCGTACAGGCTCGAGCGTGCCCGCGAGGATCGCGCGTCAGCGGCGATGAGACGTCAGCAGGCCGAAATGGTCTCCGCGTGGACCGTGATCCAGCAGGGGGAGGACGGCGAGAGCTACGTCGAGCTCCGGGTCCAGAATCTCGGTTCCGCGCCGGTGTACGAGGTGACGCTCGGCATACAGCTCGGCAGCGTCTGCTCCTACGCGGCGAAGACGCGAGTGGTTCCGCCGAGCGGGCGGAATCCGATGGAGGTCCGGCTCACCGAGCGGGGGCTCGAGCGCTGGCTCACCTGGGCCAAGGGCCCCGCGCGGAAGCTCGCGCCGTATGTGGAGTTCACGTTCTGCGACTCGGCGGGAGCGTGGTGGTTCCGCGATACGCGAGGCGCCCTGGTCGAGATCGAATCAGATAAGAACTATCTCTACGACGAGTCGAAGACGAGAGTGCTCACGCCGTAGGCGTCGTCACCCCGCGCCCCTTCCACCCGCCCCATACATCCGCCAGGATGAACTCGACCGCCCCGAAGGAGCCCTCGCATGTCGTCGCTCGCCCCCTCCACGTCCCCGGACACGGCATCCGCCGCGCTCCCCGGCGCCGTGGTCATCGCCGCGATCCGCCGCGTCCTCCTCTGGTCGCTGATCGCCGCGTTCCTCTACCCCGTGTTCATGACCGCCAGCAAGGGCATCTACCCTGGCGGCGTCGACGCGAACGGCGGATTCATCGATTCCGCGGGCCAGCCGGTGGGCGAGGCGCCGCAGTGCATCCAGCTGACGCTCGCGCCGAGCCCCCTCGTCTACGTCGGCATCGCCGTCATCGTGCTGCTCGCGCTCGGTCGCGTGATGAAGGCGACCGACGAGCGCGCGGCGCTTCGCACCCTGGAGTGGACCCTGCGAGGAGTCGGGCTGCTCGTGGTGGTCGCGATCGTCGTTTCGCACGTGTGGTTCGCGCTGATCCCGATCGAGCAGTTCACCGGCGACTCCTGGAGCGTCGTCAGCCCGTTCCCGTTCGGCTCGATCGACGTCGAGGTGACGCCGATGACCGCCTCGTGACGGTTTAGTCCCGCCAGTCGATCCCGACGCCGGCGATCCGTCGCCCGGCCTCGTCGGCGGCGACCGGCTCTCCGACGTCCGCCCCGCGCTCGAGCGAGACGGCGGAGTGCACGATGGTGTCGGCGTACACGTGCACGAGGTTGTAGCCCTGCGCGGCGTCCTGTCCGCGGGTGGCACCCACGGGCTGCGCGAGGTCCTGACCGTACGCGCTCGACGAGGCGACGGCGACGGGGATCCCGGCGAACGTGCCGAAGGACGGATGGTGCACGTGCCCGGACAGGATGCCCCGCACGTCCGACCCCCGCAGCACCGCGGCCAGCGCGTCCTGATCCCGCAACTCGACCGTCACGGCGAGGTCGAGCACCGTCGGCAGGGGCGGATGGTGGATGAGCAGCAGCGTGCCCTGCGGTGCCGCCGTCGACAGCTCTCCCTCCAGCCGATCCAGCTGCGACGACGGCACCTCCCCCCAATGCGCGCCGGGCACCGTCGAATCGACGACGATGACGCGCATCCCCCCGAACCACCGCACCTCGACGATCGGCTCGTCACCCGCCCCCGCGAGTCCGAGCTCCGATCGCATGGCACGGCGGTCGTCATGGTTGCCGGCCGCCCACACGACCTCGCACCCGAGCGCCGCGGCAGCGGGCGTCACGAACTCGCGCAGGCGCCCGTACGCGGCGGCATCGCCCCGGTCCGTCAGGTCTCCCGTGAACAGCAGCGCGTCGGGACGGAGTCCCGAGGCGACGAGCCGGTCGAGCATCTCCGCCAGGTTCGCGTCGGCGTCGGCCCCGCTGCCGTACAGCGGCGACCGTTCACCGGGCAGGTGCGTGTCGGAGATGTGCACGAAGGTGTGCGACGGGCGAGGGTGTTCGGTGAGGATCATGTCTCTTCCTGGTCGGCGGACGGAGGCAGGTCGGGGCAGATGTCAGACGGCGGCGGCCGTGGAGCCGGGGACGAGTGCTCCCGTGAACGAGCGGCGCACGAGCGTCTCCGGCTCGTCCGCGGTGAGCAGCTGCTGCATGGTCTCGACGGCGGCCGACGCCACCGCCTCCACGGGGATCCGCAGCGTGGTGAGCCCGAGCAGATCGGCGCCGGGCAGGATGCCGTCGCACCCGGTCACGCTCACGTCCTCCGGCACGCGGAGCTCGGCCGCGCGGGCGGCGCGCATGACGGCGAGCTGCCGGTAGTCCGAGGCGCACATGACGGCAGTCGCCCCGGCTCGCACGGCGGCGAGGGCTTCGTCGACGCCGTCCTCGGGACGCGCGCCGGCCGAGATCATCGTCACGGCGACGCCGGCCCCCGTCAGCACTTCCTGCATCGCGAGCGCGCGGAGGTGCTCGGGGTACGAGGCCTCGGGGCTTCCGGCGAGCACGACGACGGTCCGGTGGCCGAGCGCCACGATGTGCTCCGCGAGCAGACGTCCGTGCCCCTCGTCGTCGTAGTGGGCGGTGTGGATGCGGCCCGCCGACTCCACGCGCCCGGCACGCAGGATCGGCACCTGGTCGGCGAACGGCTCGAGCTGCGCCGCGGAGATGCCGCCGGTGGCGACGATGAGTCCCGCGACCCGCATGCCGAGCAGCCGGTGCAGCGCATTCACCTGCTTGGCGCCCTGCTCGTCGGCGCCGATCGTGACGGTCACGAGGTCGAGGCCGCGCTGATGCGCCTCCTCCTGCAACCGGGAGAAGAGCAGACCGTACGCGGGGTTGCTCGCGTCGCGCAGCATGAGGCCGACGGTGCCGGTGCGTCCGGCGGCGAGCTCGGCGGCCATCGTGTTGCGCACGTACCCGAGCCGCTCGGCCGCTTCCAGGATGCGCTCCTGCGTCTCCGGCGCGAACCGCCCCTCGCCCTTCAGTGCCCTGGTCGCCGTCGCGCGGGACACCCCGGCCGCCGCGGCGACGTCGCTGATCGTGACCCGCAGGGCGGGCGTCCCGGCCTCCGTCCCGCTCATGCGCGCTGCTTCCGTCGGCGGGGCGCTCCGGCGCGCGAACCTCGTCCATACACGAGATACATGGTGACACCCATGATGATCATGAGCAGCACGGTGTAGACGAACGTGATGGGCATCGCGTCGAGGTTGTTCTCCCCGCGCGTGCTCTCCTGGATCGCGACCCCGAGCGGCTTGTACAGCGGGTGGTAGAGGAAGATCGCGGCGTCGTAATCGTCGAGCAGGCTGTTGAAGTTCAGCGCCGTGATCGCGGCCGCGGTCGGCAGCACGAGCGGGATGAGCACGCGCCGGAACGTGGTCAGCGAGCGGGCTCCGAGGATGCGCGAGGCGTCTTCCAGGGAGTCCGGCACGGACGCGAACCCGGCCTTGAGCAGCCGCAGCGTGAACGGGATCTTCACGCAGATGTACGCGACGAGCAGCAGCACCGGCGTCCCCGTGAGCACGATGTTGCCGACGAGCGGCTGCGGGGCGTCGAACGCCATCACGAAGGCCAGTGCGATCAGCACGATCGGCAGGATCCACGGGATGTGCAGCACGTACTCGATGGCCGTGGTCAGCAGGTTGCGGTGCTTCTGCATCATCCGCGCCACGAAGAGCAGGCCGCCCACGACGATGACCGCGGCGAGGGCGCTGTAGACGACGCTCACGATGAACGGCCGGAGGGCCGCCGCGCTGGAGAACACGGTGATGTAGTTGTCGAGCGTGAAGCTGTCGAGCGTGATGGATCCGGCGAGGATGCTCCGCGCGTCCACGAACGAGAAGATCACGATGAGCACGACCGGGATGAGGTACATCACCCAGAGCAGGTAGGCGACCACGTGCACGACGGCATTCGCGAACGGGTTGCGGATCCGCTGCTTCTGGATCGGCGTCGCCACCTTCGCCACCGAGAAGTACACCCCCGACTTCTCGGCGCGGTTCATGATCGCGAGCAGGATGATCGTCGCGACACCGAGCACGATCGCCAGCAGCGCCGCGATGTCACGGGTGATCGGACTCCGCGACAGGTCGATGATGAGGGGCGCGACGGTCTGGAAGTCCGGCCCGCCGAGCACGAGCGGCGCGGTCAGGGCCCCGAGGCCGATGAGGAACGTCAGCACCGTGACGGCGAAGAGCATCGGCTTCATGACCGGCAGCACGATGCGGCGCAGGATCGTCCATGTCGAGGCACCCATGAGCTTCGCGGCCTCGATCGACGCGTAGTCCACCTTGCCGAGCGACGAGGACAGGAACAGCATGTGGTTCGTCGTCGTCGCGAACGTCATCACGAACACGACCGCGAAGTAGCCGGAGAACCAGTCCCGGTTCATGTCCGGCCAGATGTTCACCATCAGATTCGTGATGAAGCCGAACTTGCCGTAGATGAAGTTGTAGCCGGCCGCGAGCACGATGCCGCCGTAGATCAGGGTGGTGGCGTAGCCGAGCCAGAGGAGTTTCGCGCCGCGCACCTGGAAGTACTGCGTCACCAGCACGATGAACACCCCGACGACGTTCACCGTGACCGACAGCGTGATCGCGAGGAGGAAGCTGTTGCCGAGCGTCTTCAGCGCGCGCTCGCTGCCGAGCAGCTTCTCGACGGCGCGGATGCTGAACTGCCCGTCCGGGAAGAAGGTCGCGGCGAGCAGCTCGGCGTTCGGCAGCACGAGGAAGGCGGCGGCGAACCAGATCACGACAATGCCGGTCACCCAGGCGAGCGGCGAGCGGAGCATCGCGCGCACGCTGCCCGGCCGTCCGCGGCGGAGGCGGGGCTTCGTCGCGGTGCCCGCCTCGGCCGCCTCGGTCGTCAGCGCGCCGGGGGTGTCGGTCATCGCCGCGGACGGCGGCGGCACCGGGCGGGAGTCGTTCTGCGGGTCGCTCATGTCACGCCGCCGGGTACTGCAGGATCCACCGCGGGTCGACGTCGATGCGCACGGCATCGCCGACGTCCCAGCGGTCCGCGCTCGCCGCGGCCGGCACGCTCACCCGGAGCGTCGCGTCGGCAGCCGACACCGTATAGACGCTGTGGCTGCCGTGGTACGTGCGCTCGGCGACGGTGCCGTCGAGCGACGCCGTGCCGCCGGCGGTGGCCTCGGACGGCGACGCCAGGTGCAGCTTCTCCGGCCGCACGTAGCTCTCGGCCGTAGCATCGAGGCCAGCGCCGATCGCGATGAGCTGCGCGGGCGTGAGGCGGTTGTTCTCGCCGATGAACCGGCAGACGAACGGCGTCGCGCTGCGGTCGTAGATCTCCTCCGGCGTGCCCACCTGCTGCAGCGTCCCGGCGTCGAGCACGGCGATCCGGTCGCTGAGAGTGAGCGCCTCCTCCTGATCATGCGTGACGTACACGGTGGTCACGCCGACCTCGTGCTGCAGCTCCTTGAGCTGTTCGCGCAGCTGCACGCGGAGCTTGGCGTCGAGGTTCGACAGCGGCTCGTCGAGCAGCAGGATGCTGGGGGTGAGCGCGAGCGCCCGGGCGATGGCGACGCGCTGCTGCTGGCCGCCGGACAGTTCCGCCACGTTCTTCTCGAGCTGCGACGCGGCGAGCCCGGTGCGGTCGGCGACCTCGTCCACGCGCCGCCGCTGCTCGGCCTTCGACACCTTCTGCACCGAGAGGCCGAACGCAATGTTCTCCCGCACATTCATGCTCGGGAACAGGGCGTAGTTCTGGAACACCATGCCCACGCCGCGCTTCTCGCTCAGCACCCGGGTCACGTCGCGACCGGCGATGTGGATGCGGCCACCGGTGGGCTCGATGAACCCCGCGAGCGTGCGCAGGGCGGTGGTCTTGCCGCATCCGGACGGACCCAGGAGGGTGAAGAACTCACCCTCCTGGATCTCCAGATCGAGGTGCGAGACCGCACGGTGGTCGCCGAACACGACCTCGACGTCGTCGAAACGGATCATCGTCTTCTCTCTCTGCCGGAGCGGCGGGACGGCTCGGCTCAGCCGATGTACTCGAGCGTGACCTTCTCGACCCAGGCGCCGAGGTTCTCGCTCACGAAGCCGAAGTCGATGTCCTGACGGTCGAGCGTGCCCATGAGCTCGACGACCTCGGGGTTGGCCTTCTCGACCGCGCCCTCGTTCACCGGCATGGCGTTGAACTCCGCGGCGAACTCGCCCTGCACCTCGGCGCTGCCGAACCAGTCGATGAACTCCTGCGCCTTCTCCTCGTTGTCCGTGCCGTTGATCTGAGCGATCTGCTCGGTCACATAGGGGACGCCGTACTCGGGAACGATCATGCCCGTGCTGGTGCCGTACTCCTCGTCGCGGGCGGAGATGCCGCTCGACGGCAGCACGCCGTAGTCCACCTCGTCGCGGGTGATGCGGGCGTAGAGGTCGGTGCCCTCCACAGCGGGGGAGCCGTTGGCATAGTACGACTTCACCAGGTCCCAGCCCTCGTCGCTCACGCCGAGGTCGCCGTCCTCGTCGAGGTGACGGGTGAGCATGCTGGCGAGCACGAGCTGCGGGGTGGCCTGGCCGAGCGCGGGGTTGACCTCGTAGCGGCCGGCGTACTCCTCGTCGGTGTACAGGTCGTCGGGGTCGGTGGGGGCGTCGCTGATGCGGTTCTCGTCGTAGACCGTGACGATCGCCTGCTCCACGAGCGGCCAGAACGCGCCGTCCTTCGGGTCGCCGGCGTCCGCGGGGACCTCGCCGCTCCAGCTCGGCTCGTAGGCCGTGATGGCTTCCTCGGTCTTGAGCTGCTCGAAGAACATGTTGTTCAGGCCGAAGACCACGTCGCCGACCGGGTTGTTCTTCTCCGCGATGATGCGGTTCGTCAGGTCGGCGCCGCCGAGGCCCACGATCTCGATGTCGATGCCCGCGTCCGCCGCCTTCTCGGTGATCCACTCACCGCGGCCGTCGCTGTTCGAGTTCGTGTAGACGATGAGGGTGTCGCCGGAGCCGCCGTCGCTGCCGCCGCCGTCGCCCGCGTCTCCGTCGCCGCCCGCCGTGCATCCGGTAAGCGCGATCGCCGCCGCGGCCGTCAATCCGATGAGCGCCCAGCGCCTCTGCTGCCTGTCGGCCATGTTCGTCCCTTTCTCGCCTTCGAGGTGTGTCGATGCGACACTACCGGTTCTTGTGGTGAAGGCACAAAGATTGTCTGGTTTCGTGAGCGCGGTCGCGCGTCCGCACTCAAGATAGGCGCGCGGCGTGAACATGAGGATGCGATGAGGTGAACGGGTGGGGGCCCTGCGTCGGACCTGGGGCGAGGTGCCCTGTCGGCCGGGGCGAAATGCCGGCATTCATTAGAACAAAGCTTCGAACGTCGGGCGCTCCGGAGATAAAATGAAGCATGTCGAAAATGTCCGGGTTGCGCGAGGCGATGGATCGCCTCGACGAGGCGTGGGGGTCTGCGGGCGATGCCCCGGAGCTCTCCCGCGCGCAACTCGTCGACGTCGCCAACGCGATCGGACTCCTGCAGCGCCGGCTCGATGCACTGCACGTCGACGTGGCCGCCGGCATCGCCCGGGAGTCGCGCGCCGAGCTCGGCGCCGACAGCCTGGCGAAGCAACGCGGCTACCGGACGGCGGCGAAGCTCATCGCCGCGGTGACGGGTATCTCGACGGGGGAGGCACAGCGTCTGGTGAAGGTGGGAGAGGCGACGGCCCCGCGGAGCGATCTGCTCGGTGCGCCGCTGCCCGCGCGGTACCCGCTCCTCCGGGAAGCGCTCGCGTCGGGTGCGCTCGGGGCGCCGGCGGCTGGTCTCCTCGTCGCGCTGCTGGATCGCTGCCGTGTGGCCGCCGGGGCGGAGCGCATCGCCGAGGCGGAGCGTGTGCTGATCGGTGCAGCCGAAGGTCTCGAGCTCGATGCGGTGCGCAAGCTCGTCCTCCGCGCCGAAGCGTGGCTCGACCCCGAGGGCGTGGCGCCGCGGGCGGAGGAGCAGCGCGCTCGGCGCGGACTGCGCATCTTCGAACGTGACGGAATGGTGCACCTGCACGCGCAACTCGATGCCGAGACCGCGGCGCCGGTCGTCACTGCGATCCGGGGGCACGTGTCCGCCGTGTTCGCCGCCCGCCTCGACGCCCCGGACACCGGTGCGCCGGACGCGGATCGGCGGACTGCCGCGATGATCCAGGCCGATGCGCTGGCCCTCTTCTGCGGGCACGTGCTCGGGTGCGAGGGTGATCGGGTGCCGCTCGCGGGGGCGACGGTGATCGTCCGGGTATCGCTGGACGATCTGCAGGCGGGAGCCGGGTCGGCGACGATCGACGGCCTAGACCAGGTGATCGACATCGGCGCCGCGCGGCGGATGGCTGCCAGCGGCGGCGTCATCCCCTGCGTCCTCGGCGGGGCGAGCGAAGTGCTCGACTGGGGTCGCGAGAAGCGCCTCTTCACACGAGCCCAACGCCTGGCGCTCGCCGAGCGGGATGGCGGGTGCGCCATGTGCGGGCTCCCGCCGGGGATGACGAAGGCTCATCACCTCCGCTGGTGGCAGCGCGACCGAGGTCCGACCGATCTCTCGAACGGGATCCTGCTCTGCGAGACCTGTCACCACCGCATCCACGACAACGGGTGGGAGATCGTCATCGAGGGCGCCGGTGTGAGCGGCCGGCCGTGGTTTATTCCGCCGCGGTGGGTCGACCCGGAGCGCACGCCGCGGCTGGGCGGACGGGCACGCTTCGATGTCGCGGCCTGAGTGGATGGCGGCTGTTCGCGATGCCCGGGCGTCGGGGTCTCGGGCGGCCGGCGCCCGAAGGGGAGGGGTGCGCTGTGCTCGCGCTGTCAGCGGCGAAGTCGGGAGCGGACGCGGCGGGCGGCACGCGCGAGGGCGTCGCGCCAGGCGCCGCCCGGCCACTCGCGGCGCAGCCGCAGGCTGCCGTCCTCGTTCCGTACGAGCTCGACCCGACGGCCCGCGAGAAGCGGGGACCTGCCGAGGTGTGCCGTCACGTCGGGCGCCGCTGTCAGCGGGGCGGTGAACATCCACCCGGCGTAGCGGACGGCGACGGTGAGGTCGGCGTCGCGAGCGCCGTCCTCACGGAACGCCTTCATCGGGTCCAGGGCGATCGGCACCGCGTCGAGGCGCTTCGGGCGTCGGCCGCCGATCTTGCGCTCCGAGCCTGCCGTCGACTCCGGCGCCTGTCCGGGGGTCGGCGTATCCCGCGCGACGAGGTCGACGCGGTCAGCGCGACGCTCCTTGCGGGCGTTGAGCACCCCGGAGGGAAGGTCTTCGGTCGCCGACGGGGGCAGGGAGACCAGCCGGTCGCCGGAACCGACGGTCTCGAACACGAACGCTTCCTCGCCGTCCCGGAGCAGACGGACGCGCACGGTGAGCTGCAACCCGCCGCGCGACCAGCGCGCCGCGGTCACGGTGGCCGTGCAGGTCGTGTCCGCCTCGAACGCGGCGAAGGCGAGCAGGTCATCCCGGCGGTCGGCGCGCAGCAGAGCCGCCCGGATGCGCTGCGGGAACGACAGCCCCGCATCCACGCCGGGGCCGAATCGACGCTGCGCGAGCGGCACCACCACGTCCAGCAGGCGGTCGCGGTACTCCGTCGGGTACTTCACCATCCGTCGTGCGGCGATCCGGTTGAGGATCTTGCCGCGGAACCAGTGCCGCAGCAGCCGGTCGCGCACCTTCCCGGGCTCCGTGTTCGCCTCGACGACATCGAGCACGGTCTCCAGGTGCGGAAAGTACGACTCGGGGTCGATGCGCGACGAGCTCGCACTCCCGGGCTCCTTCACCCACGCGTAGCAGGGCTCGCTGGCGAGCACCGAGATCGTGTCGGCGGCGAAGTACGCCTGCATCACGAACAGGTGGTCCTCGAGTCGCACCTTGCCATCAGGGAAGCGGATGCCGTGCTCGCGGAGGAACGCCGTCCGGAACATCTTGTGCGGCGTCAGCATCTCCAGGATCGGGTCCTCGCCGAGCACCGCGTGCGGGATGTCGCGCTGGAAGATCTTGGCGGGCAGCTTCCGTCCGATGCCCACCTCCTTGCCGACCACGACGTCCGACCCGTGCTCATCGGCGTAGTCGCATAGCCGCTCGAGTGCGCGCGGGTACAGCCAGTCGTCCTGGTCGACGAACTGCACGTACGTCCCTCTGGCCTCTTCGACGCCGCGGTTGCGCGGAGTGCCGGGCCAGCCGGAGTGCGGCAGCGACAGCACCCGTACATGAGGGCGATCCTTCGCGATGCTCTCCAGCCGCGCGGCCGTCTCCTCCCCGGAGCCGTCGTCGCAGAGCAGGACCTCGAAGGCCTCCCGATCCAGCGTCTGGGCGTCGAGCGAGGCGATGAGGTCGTCGAACGACGCCTTCGGCCGGAACACCGGCACCACCACACTCACCCGCACTCGGCTGCCCGCCGCCTCGTGCCCGGTCGTACTGCTCATGGACGCCGTCCCCCCTGTGGTCGTACCCGGCTCGAATCTCCCCCGCCGGAGGTTCCAGCCAACCATCCCTTCCTGTGGAGCGCGCCAGGCTCGCGGCGGTCGCGGGTGTATGCCGGCGCCGCGGAGGAGTCAGCGCAGGGTGAGACCGATCTCGAACGAGCGCCGCCAGGGGAGGGTCAGCTCCTCGATCCGCACGTCGTCGGCGGGCAGCATCGACTCCAGCAGGCCCGTCAGCTCGGCGCGGATGACCCGCTCGGCCGTCGCCACCTGCGCATCGTCGGCCATCGGATAGATGTCAGGGAAGAGGGACGGCCCCGCATCCGTGCGCACCACGGCCTGGTAGGCGAAGTCGTCGAGCAGGCGGGTCAGCAGGGCGATCCGCGCGGCGCGGTCGTCGAAGGAGCCCGAGGCCCGACCGACGACGCCGGCGGCGGCCACCGCGACGACGCTGCCGAGCGTGTTCCCGGCGGTGTTCCACCCACCGAACGCCTCCAGGCGGTCGAGCACTCCGGCCTCGGCGAGCGCGCGTACGAGCGCCTCGTCCGCGCCGTTCGGGTACCGCACATCCGCCAGGGCGACGTGCTCCCCGGCGTCCAGACGCTCCCGCACGAGAGCGACCGTCCCCGCGACGGCCTCCGCATCGACGATCTCGGGCCGCCCGCGGAACATGTCGTGCCGGTCGGGGTCGGGGGCGTGCAGCACGAGGGTGACGTCGCCTCCGGTGGCGACCTCCTCGGCGCCGGCCGCGCGGATCTGCCGGCTCGCCGACGCTGCGAGCGACATGTTCTCGTACGGCGGGACGCGCTCCATGCCGTCGGCGTCCGCGCACGCCACCGAGAACGAGGCGGTCACCCCGGCGTTCGCCGCCAGGGCCCGGGCGACGAGCGCGGCGCCCACCTCGTCGGCCCCCGGGTACATCAGCACACGCCGGCCCGACGGCAGCATCCGCATCCAGTGCCGGAGCCACACCTGCTCCGCGCTGCCCGCCGCGAAGGGAGCGGTGTCGTCGGCGGTGATCGCCAGGAAGTCGAGGGTCTCGTCCTCCAGGAGTCCCAGCGTGGAGAGGTTCACGATGTGGTTGCGCAGCCGTCGAGACGAGTAGTCGGAGACGACCTCGGCGGGCACCGGAGTCAGGTCGTCCAGCGGCAGCACCTCGATCTCGCCGAGCAGTCGGTGCGCGTCGCCGCCGAGTGCGTGGATCTCCTTGCCGTGCTCCGTCCAGTAGGTCGGCTCCTCGGCGGCGGAGTACGAGTTGCTCGCCCGGGTCACGAGCGACACCGCTGAGATCGGCAGGTCGGGCCGCAGCCGCCGCACCTCGCGCAGCACGTCGAGGCGCGCCAGCACGTCGCGGGTGGTGTCGTCGCTCGTGCGGCTCGCGATCAGACCGCCGTAGAGGAGCATGTCCACCGAGACGACCAGGTGCACCGTCGCGGGGTCGGCCGCCCGCTCCCGCAGCCACCCGCCCAACGCGTCGGCGTCGCCCGCGGTCCGGTACGAGGGGAGGATCTCGGCGGGCGGGACGTCGAGGATCACTCCGGCGACGGCCGCGACGTCGCCCGGGAGCTTGACGTTCACCGGCCGATCGTCGAGGGGGAGCAACGCGATGCGCGGGCGGAGGGTCGGGTCGGACACGAGGAGCCTTTCGTCGGTGAAGGGGATCGCAGGTCGGGAGTCGTCGGGGATCAGGGGCGGGCGATGGAGACGAGGTACGAGTAGCGGTCGCCGCGGTACACCGACTCGGCGTACTCGATCGGGCGGCTGCGGGCGTCATAGGTTGTGCGCTTCACGAGGAACGCGGGGGAGAACGGCGGCGTCTGCAGCGCGGCGGCCTGCTCCTCGTCGAGCACGACCGCATGGATCTCCTGGTCGGCGCGCACGGCGGTGATGCCGAACCGGGTGCGCAGGTCGTCGTAGAGCGAGTCGCCCACGATGCCGTCCTCCAGGCCCGGCACGGCGTCGGCCGCGATCGAGCACACCTCCAGGCAGATCGGGATGTCGTCGGCGGTCCGGACGCGGCGGATCCGCACGACGGGGGACTGCGGGCTGAGGTTCAGGGCGTACCCTGCGGTCTGCCCGGCCGCCGCGGTGCCGACGTCGACGGAGAGGGAGCCCGGTCGCATGTTCCGGGCGAGCATGTCCTCCGAGAACGAGGTCAGCTCGAAGGCCTTGCTGATCCGCGAGGCGCTCACGAACGTGCCCGCCCCCTGCAGCCGATACACCAGTCCGTCCCGTTCGAGCTCGTCGAGGGCGCGACGCACGGTCTGCCGGTTCACCTCGAGCGACTCCGCGAGCTCGCGCTCCGTGGGCAGCTTCTCGTGGGGTGCGAGGCCCTGGTCGATGACCTGCTCCAGATGCCGCCGCACGCGTTCGTGCTTCGTGACGCCCTCGATCGCCGACATGATTCCCCCTCGTTTGGACTAACCCAATATTGACGATCACGCCGGTTTGTGTCAATGTCTCCTCTCAGTGGTTCTTAATTGGTCTATTCCAATCCTTTGCACGGTCAACGATGAGCGGAGAATCCCCATGCACGTGAAGCACAACATGCGCCGACGCGTCCTGGTCGCCGGGGCGCTGGGCACGGCGACGATCGTCGCCCTGAGCGGCTGCGCCGGCGGCGGCGGCGACGCGGACGGCCCCACCGAGATCACGTTCTCGTACCTGTGGGGCGGGGAGGAGGCGAAGGCGCTGGAGGCGATCATCGCCGACTTCAACGCCAGCCAGGACGACATCGTCGTCAAGGGCGTCTCCAGCCCCGACACCCAGAAGCAGCTCACGTCGATGTCGTCGTCGAACGGCTCCTTCGACATCTCCGACAACTTCGGCAACACCGTCGGCGCCTGGGCTTCGAAGGGCATCCTCGCGCCGCTCGACGACGCGATCGCCGCCGAGGACATCGACGTCGACGACTTCGTCCCGAGCGCCATGGAGCAGATGACCTACGACGGCACGATCTACTCGCTGCCGATCGCGATCCACAGCTTCCAGCTCCTCTACAACCCGCAGCTGCTGGAGGAGGCCGGGGTCACCCCGCCGACGACGATGGACGAGCTCGCCGCCGCCATCCCGAAGCTCACCAAGAAGGACGCCTCCGGCAAGATCACGCAGCTCGGTCTCGGCTCGGCGAACGACAGCACCACCCTCACGACCCTCGGCTACGCGTTCGGCGGCAGCTGGGACGGCGAGGACGGCCCGACCCCCGCGGAGGACGGGAACCTCGAGGCCCTGCAGTGGTACCAGGACAACGTGATCGAACCGGTCGGCGCCGATGCCATGGCCACGTTCGTATCCGGACAGGGCGAGTACCTCTCCGCACAGGACCCGTTCTTCAGCGGCCAGGTCGCCATGATCATCGACGGCGAGTGGCGGTCGGCCAGCGCCGCCAAGATCGCCCCCGACTTCGAGTGGGGCGTGACCGCGATCCCCGCCGCCTCGCCGGACCTGGAGAACAGCACGCAGGTCACGGCGAGCACCCTGTTCATCCCCGCGAACTCGAAGCACAAGGAGGAGGCGGCCACCTTCCTCGCCTACCTCGTGAGCGACGAGCCCATGGAGAAGTTCGCCGTCGCCCTCGGCAACCTCCCGGGCCGCTCCTCCCTCGCCGGCAGCGCCGCGTTCGACGAGCTGCAGGACTTCGGTGTCTGGGCGGAGGCCGCGTCCTCCCCGAACGCGAAGTCCCTGGCCAGCCGTCCGTACAGCGCCGAGTACGCGACGGACCTCGCGACCGCGTTCGACGAGGTCGTGCGGCTGACCGCCACCCCGGAGGAGGCGATCGCGACCGTCGAGGAGCGCATGGCCTCCTACACCTCGAAGTGAGCCGGTCCTCGTGACCACGGCAACAGCACCCCGGGTCCGGCAGGAGAACGCTCCTGCCGGACCCGGCGCTCCCGTCCGGCGGCGCCGCAGCCGCCGGACCACGATGATCGGCCTGGCTTTCGCGTCGCCGTTCATCGTCGGCTTCCTGTTCCTGTTCGCCTATCCGATCGCGGCGTCGGCGTACTACAGCTTCACCGACTTCAACCTGTTCCAGGCGCCCGAGTGGGTGGGACTGGACAACTACACCCAGATGTTCGCCGACGGGGTGTTCTGGAAGTCCCTCGCCAACACGGCCGTGCTCACAGTGTTCGGCGTACCGCTCGCGATCGGCATCGCCCTGGCCGGTGCGCACCTGCTGAACACCCCGGTGCGGGGCCAGCCGCTGTATCGCGCGCTCGTGTATCTCCCGTCGATCGTGCCGGTCGTCGTCGGCGGCTACCTGTGGCGCTGGCTCCTGAACGCCCAGTACGGCTTCATCAACCACTTCCTCTCGTGGTTCGGCATCGAGGGACCGGCCTGGCTGCAGCAGCCGGAGTGGACGAAGCCCGCCATCATCCTCATGTCGCTGTGGACCGTGGGCGGGACCATGATCATCTACCTCGCCGCCCTGCAGGAGGTGCCGAAGGAGCTGTACGAGGCGGCCGAGCTCGACGGCGCAGGCGCCTGGCGCCGCTTCACCAACGTCACCTGGCCCACGGTCTCCCCGGTCACCCTGTTCCAGGTGATCGTGAGCATCATCGGGTTCCTGCAGATCTTCACGCAGCCCTACATCCTGTCGCAGGAGCGCCTGAATCAGGCGGGGTCGGGCCCGGGGCAGTCGATGCTCTCGTACGCGATGTACCTGTACCAGAACGCCTTCGTGTTCCTGAAGATGGGCTACGCCTCCGCCATGGCGTGGACGCTGTTCATCGTCACGCTCGTCGTGAGCCTCATCGTGCTCGCGACCTCGAGGAAGTGGGTCCACGATGGCGCACGCTGACATCTCCGCTCCGGTGCGCCGCCCCCGTCGCACCCGCCGCACCCTCCGCCGCGTCCGGCAGCAGATCGCGGTGACGCTGCTCGCGCTGCTGTTCCTGTTCCCGTTGCTGGTGATGCTGTCGACGGCGTTCAAGACGCCCGGCGACGTGTTCTCCTCGCCGCCCACCCTGCTGCCCGCCGAGTGGACCACGGCCAACTTCGTCGAGGCGTTCGCGCAGATCCCGGTGTGGCGCTACCTCGCCAACACGCTCTTCGTCTCGGGCATGAGCATCCTCGGCACGGTCATCTCGTGTCCGCTCGTCGCCTACGCCCTCGCGAAGGTGAAGTGGCGCGGTGCCCGGCCGCTCCTGATCCTCGTGCTCGCCACGATGATGCTGCCGCCGCAGGTCACGCTGATCCCGCTGTTCCTCGTGTGGAACGGGCTGGAGGCGACGAACACCTACCTCCCGCTCATCGTCCCCGCGTTCCTGGGCACGCCGTTCTTCATCTTCATGATCCGGCAGTTCCTCCTCGCGGTACCGGACGAGCTCATCGAGGCCGCCCGTCTCGACGGCGCCTCGGAGTTCCGCACCTACGCGACGATCGTCCTTCCCCTGGCGCGTCCGGCCATCGTGACCGCCGCGATCTTCCAGTTCGTCTGGGCGTGGACCGACTTCCTCAATCCCCTCATCTACCTCAACGACCAGTCGACGTACACGCTGTCGATCGGTCTGTACGCCTTCTTCGGGGAGAACGACGTGGCCTGGGGGCCGCTCATGGCCGCGTGCGTGATGTTCACGCTCCCGGCCGTGGCGATCTTCCTCCTCGGTCAGAAGTTCTTCATCGGCGGCGCCAGTGCAGGAGCCCTCAAGTGACCCACGATTCCCTCGCTCTCCTCCGCGGCCGGCTCGTCGCCTCGGTCCAGGCGTCCACGGGCGCCCCCGCCAGGGACACCCACGTCATCGGTGCGCTCGCCGAGTCTGCGCTCCTCGGCGGCGCGAGCGGTCTGCGGCTCAACGGGCCGGACGACATCCGCCGGGTGCGTCCGGTCACCGACGCGCCGATCATCGGACTCCACAAGATCTGGAACGGCGTCCGCAACGTCATCACCCCGGAGCTCGCGCTCGCCACGGGACTCGCAGAAGCTGGAGCCGACATCATCGCGGTGGACGCCACGACGGAGCAGCTCGGCACGGACTTCCGGCTCATCGGGGAGATCGCCGCGGCGACGGGGCGACCGGTGATGGCCGACGTGTCGACGGTCGCGGAGGGCGAGCGCGCGTGGGCGGCGGGGGCAGCGGTCGTCGGCACGACCCTGTCCGGCTACACCCCGCACTCGCCGCGCCAGGACGAACCGGACCTCGACCTCGTGGCCGCGCTCGCCGCCGCGGGGATCCCGGCCATCGCCGAGGGGCGCTACCAGACCCCTGCGCAGGTACGAGCGGCCTTCGATGCCGGAGCCTTCGCCGTCGTCGTGGGCGGGGCGATCACCGATCCCATCGCCCTCACCCGCCGCTTCGTCGCCGCGACGCCGGCCGCCACGGAGCGGGCGTGATCGTCGGGGTCGACATCGGCGGCACGAAGATCGCCGTCGCCGGGTTCCGGCAGGAGCCGGACGGCGGGCGCCGTCGCGTCACCGCCGTGCGCACCCTGTCCACTCCGGCCAGGGAGGGCGGCGAGGCCATCGTGCGGGCGGTCGTCGATGCGATCGACATGGTCCGCGGTGCGGAGCAAGTCGCGGCGGTCGGTGTGGGCACCGCCGGGGTCGTCGATCAGGACGGCGGCATCACCTCGGCGACCGATGCGATCAGCGGCTGGGCGGGCTTCCCGCTGCGCGCGGCGCTCATCCCCGCCCTCGATGTGCCGGTGGCGGTCGTGAACGACGTGCACGCGGCGGCGGTCGCGGAGGCCGCGGCAGGGGCGGGTCGGGGAGCGTGCGGGCTGTTGATGGTCACCGTCGGCACCGGCATCGGCGGAGCCGTCGTGCTCCCGGACGGTCTCCGCGCGGGCGTGACCGGCACGGCGGGGTCGGTCGGGCACACCGAACTGGCCCTCCCTCCGGAGCTGGCCGGGCGTCGCTGCGGCTGCGGAGGAGTCGGACACGTCGAAGCCGTCGCCTCCGGCCCCGGGCTGGAGCAGACGTACCGGGAGCGCACGGGCACGGCGCTCACGCTGCGGGAGGTGGACGCGGCCGCTCGCGCCGGTGACGCGGTCGCCGAGGAGGTGATCGCGGAGGGGGCGCGGTTCCTCGGTCGCGCGCTGGCCGGGGCGCAGGCGCTTCTCGACGTCGAGGTCATCGCGGTCGGCGGCGGTGTGGCGGCCATCGGGGAGCGCTATCTCGCCGAGGTCGCCCGCGCCTACCGGGCGGCGGCGATGCCGGGCCCGACGGCAGCCCGCGTGCGACCCGCGGAGCTCGGGATCGATGCGACCGTCACCGGGGCTGCGGTGCTCGCGCCGGTCTGAATCCGGATTCCCACCCCGCGTTCAGCGTTAACGATATATCGTTGAGTATCGTTCACGACTGGGAGGTCATCATGAACAACGCATTCCCCTCCACCCCGTTCGGCGGAAACAGCAACGGCAGCAACAGCGGCGATTTCGTCGGCGGCCTCGGCAATCTCTTCGGCGGCTCGCAGGGTCCGGCCGGAGCGCTGTTCGAGGCGATGGACCAGCTGCGCAAGTCGTTCGAGTCGCGCCCCTCCGGCGGATCCCGCATGGCCCGCGGCGACGTGCGCGCCGCCGTCCTCTCGCTCCTCGTCGAGCGACCGATGCACGGCTACCAGATCATCAACGAGATCGCCGAGCGCAGCGGCGGCACCTGGAAGCCGAGCGCCGGTTCCGTCTACCCGACGCTCCAGCTCCTCGCCGACGAGGGCCTGATCGAGGCCGAGGAGCAGAACGGCCGCAAGACCTACGCTCTCACCGAGGCCGGCCGTGCCGTCGCCGCGGAGAGCACCGAGACCCCGCCGTGGGTGCCGTCCTCCGACAAGGACCGCAGCCGCGACGCCCGCTACAGCGCCCTGCCCAAGGCCGGGGTCGACCTCGCCGCCGCGGCCGCGCAGGTCGGGCGCAGCGGCTCGCCGGAGCAGGTGCAGCAGGCCATCGAGGTGCTCGACGAGGCCCGCCGTAGGCTGTACACGATCCTCGCCCAGGACTGACCACGTCGTGCGGCGTCCGGCGCGGAACGGCGGAAGGATGACGCGATGACGGCAGCGGCGGCACAGGGTCCTCACCGAGCCCGGTACCGCCGCATCCTGTCGTTCGCGAGCCGTGAGTTCGTGGCGATCTGGTGGTTCGAGCTCGTCCTTCCGCGGTTCGGGCTGCGTGGTGTCGCCGAGCGTACCCGCGCCCGCCGCATGCAGCGGTTCGCGCGGCGGTTCCATGCGCTCGCCGTCGATCTCGGCGGCCTCATGATCAAGGTCGGGCAGTTCATGTCCTCGCGCCTCGACGTGCTGCCGCCCGAGATCACGGCGGAGCTGGAGGGGCTGCAGGACGAGGTTCCCGCCGTGCCCACGCCGCAGATCCGGGCGCTCGCGGAGGCCGAGCTGGGCATGCCGCTCGAGCGTGTGTACACCTGGTTCGACGACACCCCGGTTGCGGCCGCATCCCTCGGCCAGGTGCACCGCGCCCGCCTCTCGTCGCTCGATGCCGAGGACACCGGGCTCGACGAGGTCGTGGTCAAGGTGCAGCGCCCTGGCATCGACGAGATCGTCGCCGTCGACCTCGCCGCCCTCCGCCGGGTCGCGCGGTGGTTGACCCGGGTCCGGATCGTCGCCGACCGGGTGGACGCCCCCGCCCTCGTCGAGGAGTTCGCCGTGACGAGCCTCGAGGAGATCGACTACCTCCACGAGGCCCGCAGCGCCGAGCGGTTCCGCGAGAACTTCGCCGACGACCCGCGTGTGGCCGCCCCCGAGATCGTCTGGGAGCGTACGACCCGCCGGGTGCTCACGCTGTCCGACGTGACCGCGATCAAGATCAACGACACCGCGGCTCTCCGAGCGGCAGGCATCGACCCCTCCGCGGTCGCGGATGCCTTCGCCGAGGTCATGTTCGACCAGGTCTTCACGCACCGGTTCGTGCATGCCGACCCGCACCCCGGCAACATCTTCGTCACGCCCGTCCCTTCGACGAGCTCAGGGGCCCAGGGCGGCTCAAGAGCTCAGGGGGGCTTCCGGCTCACGTTCATCGACTTCGGCATGATGGCCGAGGTCTCCGACAACCTCCGGCAGGGACTGCGGACGCTGCTCATCGCGGTGACCGCGCGGGACAGCCGGGGCCTGGTCCGCGCCGCGAAGGAGATCGGCGTACTCCTGCCGACCGCCGACACCGGCGAGCTGGAGCGGGCGCTGACCGCCCTCTTCGCGCGCTTCGGGGGGATGGGCTTCGCGGAGCTGAGCCGCGTGGACCCGCGGGAGTTCACCGACTTCGCCGAGGAGTTCGGCGACATGGTGCGCCGGCTCCCGCTGCAGCTCCCCGAGGACATGCTGCTCCTCATCCGGGCCGTGTCCCTCACCTCCGGCATGTGCAGCGCCCTGAACCCGGCGTTCAACGTGTGGGACGCGGCCGAGCCGTATGCCGCGCGGCTGCTCCGGGACGAGTCCGGCACCCTCATGCAGGACATGGCGGAACAGGCGATGGCGAACGCGGCCTCGACCTGGCGGCTCCCGAAGCGCATCGACGACATCATCACCCGCGTCGACGACGGCAATGTGTCCTTCGACACCTCCCGCCTGGAGCGGCGGCTCGACCGGCTGGAGGGCATCGCGCGACGGATCGCCTCCGGGGTCCTGTTCGCGGCGATGCTCGTGGGTGGGGCGCTGCTCGTCGATCCGCTCCCACCGTTGGGCATCACGCTGCTGTGGGTGTCGGTGCTGCCGCTGCTGGGCGCCCTCTTCCTGGGTCGCCGCCGCCCCCGCTGACCCCGCGCTGACCCCGCGCTGACCCGCCCGACGGCCCCGCGAGAACAGGCGCTCGCGCGGGATCAGGCGCTCTCGTGCGGGAGCGCCTGATCTCCCGCGTTCGCCTGAGCCCGCGCAGGTGGAAAGATGGTCTCTCATGGACACGCCTGACGAGAAGCCCACCGAACGCTCCGCAGGATCGACCCGTCCGCGCACCGACGCCGTCGTGACCGGGACGCACCGCCAGGCCGCGAAGGCCTCCGAGACCGCGCGCAAGATCGTCCGCGACATCACGACGGTCCCGCCGCGCAGCGTGCACCCGGCGCTCGTCCCCGGGGTCTCGGTCGAGGAGACGGGGCGCACCTACCGCACGGACCCGCTGGTCTTCGGCGTCGCCGCCGCGTTCGCCCTCGCCTTCATCGCCTGGGGCGTGTTCGCGGGGGACAACCTCGCCGGCACGACCAGCACGGTGCTGGCCTGGGTGGTCGAGTACTTCGGCTTCTTCTTCACGACGATCGCCACGATCATCCTCGTCTTCATGCTGTTCGTCGGGTTCAGCAAGTACGGGCGCATCCCCCTCGGCCGCGACGACGAGGAGCCCGAGTTCTCGATGTTCTCGTGGATCTCGATGCTCTTCGCGGCGGGCATGGGCATCGGCCTGGTGTTCTGGGGCGCCGCCGAGCCGCTGACGTTCTTCGAGAACCCGCCGCCCGGCACCGTCGAGGCGAACACCCTCGAGGCCATGCACACCGCGCAGACCCAGGTGCTGTACCACTGGGGCCCGCAGGCCTGGGCGTTCTACGCGCTCGTCGGTGGAGCCATCGCCTACGGCGCCTACCGCCGCGGTCGTACGCCGCTGATCTCGTCGATCTTCGCCCCGCTGCTGGGCGAGAACCGCACGACGGGTCCGGTCGGCCGCACGATCGACATCTTCTCCATCATCGTGACGCTGTTCGGCACGGCCGCCTCGCTCGGCCTCGGGGCGCTGCAGATCGGCCACGGCGTCGAGATCATCAGCGGAGCCGGACCCCTCGGCAACGGCATCCTCATCGCGGTCATCGCCGTGCTCACGGCGTGCTTCATCGCCTCCGCCGTGTCGGGCGTCTCCAAGGGCATCCGCGCGCTGTCGAACATCAACGCCGTCGTCGCCATCCTGCTGGCGTTCTTCGTCTTCTTCGTCGGTCCGACGCTGCTGATCCTCAATGTCATCCCGTCGGTCGCGGTCCAGTTCCTCGGTGACCTGCCGACCATGATCGGCCGCTCCGCCTCGCAGGGTGAGGCCGCGCAGGCCTTCCTGTCGAGCTGGACGATCTTCTACTGGGCGTGGTGGATCTCGTGGTCGCCCTTCGTCGGGATGTTCATCGCGAAGATCTCGCGCGGCCGCACGCTCCGTCAGTTCGTGTCGGTCGTCATCGTGGTGCCCTCCGCGATCTCGCTCGTGTGGTTCGCGATCTTCGGCACCACGGCCATCCAGCAGCAGATGGACGGCGCGGGCCTCGTGGTCGACCCGCCGGAGGAAGTGCTGTTCGGGGTACTGGAGAACCTCCCGTTCCCGCTCGTGACCAGCATCGTCCTGATCATCCTCATCGCGATCTTCTTCATCACCGGCGCCGACTCCGCCTCGCTCGTCATGGGCACGCTGTCGCAGCAGGGCCGCCCGGAGCCGTCGCGCTGGGTCGCCGTCGTCTGGGGTGTGCTCGTGGGCGTCATCGCGGCGGTGCTGCTCGTCAGCGGGGCCGAGGGCAGCGGACTGCAGTCGCTGCAGAACGCGACGATCATCGCGGCGCTGCCGTTCGCGATCATCATGGCCTTCATGATGATCGCGTTCATGAAGGATCTGCGGCGCGATCCGCTGATCCTGCGCGACCGGTATGCTCGCGCCGCCGTCCGGCACAGCGTCATGGCCGGGCTCGAGGAGTACGGCGACGACTTCGCCCTCGTGCCCGTCGAGTACGACCACTCGGAGGACGACCTCGCCTGGATCGACGAGGATACCGTCGACGACACGCTCGCCGAGGTGTACGAGGCCGCGACCGAGGCGATCGACATCATCCCGCCGGCCGAGGTGGACGCCGCCGTCGAGGCCGCGATGGACGCCCCCGCCGACAAGGACTGAGCGCGGGAGCTCAGGCGCTCACGCCGGGTCAGGCACTTCCGCACGGAAGGCGCCTGAACCGGCGTGATCGCCTGACTCGGCGGCCGCGGTGATCCGTGCGGCCATGCCGGAGAAGATGAGTCCGTGGAAGGGCAGCACGGCGAGCCAGTACAGCCGGCCGAGGAGGCCGCGGGGGAAGAACACGGCGCGCTGTTCGTAGCGGGCGCCCTCGCCGTCGGGCACCGCGCGCAGTTCGAGCCAGGCCTCGCCCGGCACCTTCATCTCCGCGCGGAGCCGCAGCAGATGGCCTTCCTCGGTCTGCTCCACCGCCTCCACGCGCCAGAAGTCGATCGCATCCCCGACCCGGGCGGCGGTACGGCTGCGGCGTCCGCGGCTGAGGCCCACGCCGCCGACCACGCGGTCCATGAGCCCCCGCACCGCCCAGAGCAGCGGCGACGAGTACCACCCGTTCTCCCCGCCGATCCCGAGGATGACGCGCCACAGCTCCGCGACGGATGCGCGCGTCGCGACCGACCGCTTATCCGTGAAGACGGTCCGTCCCGCCCAGTCGGGGTCGCTCGGCAGCGGGTCGCTCGGCGCTCCGGACACCTCGGCGTCCTGCCAGCTCGTCTCCACGGCGTCCGCGTCCACCCGGCCGAGGGCCAGCGCCACAGACCGGCGATACGGCGTGAGGCCGCCCTCGGGCCGCGGGATGAGTGCGTCGACGGCATGATCCTTCATGATGCACTCGTTCTGCAGCGAGGCCACCAGGGGCCGGGCGATGGAGCGCGGCACCGGCGTGACGAGGTTCACCCAGTGCGACGCGAGCTCCGGCGTCAGCACCGGGAGTGCCGCGATGGCGCGCTGCCGCAGACCGGCCTCCACCGCGTACCCGTTCATCATCTGGCCGTAGCGCAGCACATCCGGTCCGCCGATGTCGACGGCGCGATTGACACCCGCGTCGACCCGCGCCGCGCCGAGTAGATAGTGCAGCACGTCGCGGACGGCGATCGGCTGGATCCGGTTGCGCACCCACTTCGGCGCCGGCATGTACGGCAGCACGTCGGTGAGGTGCCGGATCATCTCGAAGGACGCCGAGCCGGAGCCGATCACCACGCCCGCCTGCAGGACGAGGGTGGGCACCCCGGACTCCAGGAAGATCTCCCCGACGTGGACCCGGGAGCGGAGGTGCGGGGAGAGCTTCACGTCGTCCGGGTGCAGGCCGCCGAGGTAGACGATCCGCCGGACCCCGGCTCGGGCAGCCGCCGTGGCGACGGTGGTCGCCGCGCGCTCGTCGCTCTCCTCGAAGCCCGTGCCGGCCGACATGGAGTGGATGAGGTAGTACACGACGTCGACGTCGTCCATCGCGGAGGCCACGGCGTGCTCGTCGTCGGCGGACCCCTCGAAGATCTCGCACTCCTCGCCCCAGCCGAAGGAGGCGGCACGAGCGGCATCGCGCGCGAGGACCCGGACCCGGTAGCCGGCGTTCAGCAGGCGCGGTGTCAGGCGGCCGCCGATGTAGCCGGTGGCGCCGAGCACGAGCGCGCGCGGCGCGGAGCCGTCGCCGCGCGCGATCGCCCGCAGGGCGTCCTCGCGACCGGTGGGCTGGGTGAGCTCGCTCATGCTCCGAGCGTAGATCCCGGGGCCGACACGCGGAACGGGCTTGCGCCCCCAGCATCGCGCCGTGACGACACGCTCGCGAGCACCCCGGAGACACGGTACGGTCGTATCCGTGACTTCAATCGAATCGATTCGACGAGCACCCGCGGACGTCGCCACCCGTCGGGCGCGCATCGCCGTCTCGGCGCTGTTCCTCACGAACGGCGCCCTGTTCGCGAACATCCTGCCGCGGTACCCCGAGATCAAGGCCGCCCTCGGCCTCGACAACCTCGGCTACGGTCTCGCTCTCGCCGCCTTCCCCGCCGGCGCGATCGCGGCCGGACTCCTGGCGGCCACGCTGATCCGTCGCTTCGGGTCGGCGCGCATCGCGGTCATCGGCACCGTCCTCACGAGCCTCGGTCTGCTGTCGGCGGCGCTGTCCCCGACCGGCGTCCTCTTCGCGATCGCGCTCTTCGTCGGCGGTGCCTCCGACGCCATCACCGATGTCGCGCAGAACGCCCACGGCCTGCGCGTGCAACGGCGGTACGGGCGCTCCATCATCAACTCCTTCCACGCCATCTGGTCCATCGGCGCGGTGCTCGGCGGAGTGATGGCGGCGGGCGCGATCGCGCTGCAGCTCCCGCTCGCCGTCCACCTGGGGATGTCGACCGCGGTGTTCGCCACGGTCGCCCTCATCGCCCTCCGCTTCTGCCTGCCCGGCCGCGACGACGAGACGGAGGAGGACGCCGTGGCGGAACCGGAGGAGATCTCCGGCGCTGTCCGTCGCGGCATCCCGGCGCGGACGGTCGTGGCCGTGATCGCCCTGACCCTCATCGCGATGGCCGGCGCCATCGCCGAAGACGCCGGCAACTCGTGGGCCACGCTCTACCTCGGCGACTCCCTGGGGGCGGCAGCCGCGGTCGCGCCGCTCGGGTTCATCGCCCTCGTCGGCGCGCAGTTCGTCGGGCGTCTGCTCGGCGATCCGATGACCGACCGCTTCGGACAGCGCTGGGTGGCGCGGGTCGGCGGCCTCATCGCCGCCCTCGGGATGACCCTCGCTCTGCTGTTCCCGAGCGTGCCCGGCACGATCCTCGGGTTCGCGGCTGTCGGCTTCGGCATCGCCACCCTCATCCCCGCCGCGATGCATGCCGCCGATGAGCTCCCGGGGCTGCGGCCCGGTGTCGGGCTCACCGTGGTGTCCTGGCTGCTCCGGCTCGGCTTCCTGCTGTCGCCGCCGTTCGTCGGATGGCTGGCGGAGACGCAGAGCCTTCGCGCAGGGCTCGTGGTGGCGCCGGTCGCGGCGCTCGTGGCGGTGCTGCTCGCCGGCTTCCTGGACAAGCGGCGCCCGCGGAACGCGTCGGACTAGGCCGGCTCGTCCACGAGGTCGGCGCCGCTGTGCACGGCGTCCGCCTCGGCGGCCTCCTGGATCGCGGCGGTCATCCCGACGAGGAACCGCATCACGACCACGCGCTCGTCGTCGGAGAGGTCGTCCACGAGGGAGAGCATCCGGCGGTGCATCGCCCCGAGCGTCGCCCGCACCTCGTCGTCGCTGCTCACGGTCGGCACGACGATGCCGGCGCGACGGTCGGTGGGGTGGGGTTCGCGGCGCGCGTGCCCGCCCTTCTCCAGCCGGTCGATGAGTGTGGTCGTCGACGCCGTGGAGATGTCCAGCGTGCGGGCCAGGTCGATCGGGCGCACGATGCGTCCCGCCTTCTGCTCGCGCAGCAGGAACCGGAGGGCGACGAGGTCGGTCTCGTTCATCCCCATGGACGAGCGCGTGCGGGCGCGCATCGCCGTCTCGGCGCTGCGGTAGCGCCGCAGCATGTTGAGCACATCGACCGTGGTGGCGCGCTCGCTGTCGGGGTACCAGTACCCGGAGGCGTGGAACTCGCCGGTGCTGTCGGTCACGCGACCTCTCCTTCGTCGCTGGAACCGGCCTCCCGCTCGAGCATCTCCATCGCGCCGGTCTCGACCTCTGCGGGGACGATGCGCAGGAGCCCGCCCGTGATCGCGTCGGTCTCGGCGCTGATGATCTGCTCGATCCGGCGTCGCGAGACGGAGGGGAAGAGTTCCTCCAGACGGGCGAGCAGATCGGCGTAGCGGATGTACGACGCCTCCTCGAGACTCAGTCGCTCCGGCATGGCATCCTTTCGGGGGCAGACTTCCATCTTCGCATCTCCGGAAGTCCTGGTCGCCCCCGAATATCGCTAGTCAGCCTTACTGTCAGTCAGTCGAGGTACCATGGGAAGCGGGGAAGGAGGATCTCTGCATGGGGAACATCAGTACCGACGTCACGACCTCGGCGCTCGCGCGCGATGTCGACGATTTCCGTCGCGCCGACGCGCAGTTGAACCGCCGTCTCGCCGCCCGCCGCGAGCCCAACGATACCGACCGCGCGGCGATGCACTTCATCAGCACGGCGCCCGTCGAGAAGCCGGTCACTCCCCGCGATCTCGCCACGTACCTCGGCATCAGCACCGCCGCCGTCACGAGTGTCGTGCGACGGATGTCCGAGCGGGGGCAGATCGTCGTCGCCCCGCACCCCCTGGATGCCCGGTCCAAAGTTCTCCGTCCTTCGCTCCGTGATCTGCACGGTCACGGGGATGAGCTCACCCAGCGGGTCGCCGCCCTGGAGGAGGAGTTCTCCCCGGAGGAGGCCGCGGTGATCTCCCGCTTCCTGCGCCGTCTCACCGACGAACTCGGCGACCTTCCCTGATCGATTTGATTTAACTAGTTAAACTAGTAAACTATCCTCGTCCAGGTTTTCTGCCACGAGGAGAAGAACATGGGAACCCTCACCTACGCGAACCTCGCCGACCCGATCGAGATCGACGACGAGCTGCTCGCCCACCTTCGCGCCGCCACCGTGACCAAGCTGCGGCGCAACGAGCCGTTCGCGCTCACGGTGCAGACCGGCGCCGACCGCACCGAGACGCTGTGGATCCACGCGTCCATTCCGATCCGCTTCGTCATCGAGACGTCGGTCACCCTCCAGCGGCCGCTGCTGGCCCGCCTCATGCAGGCCGCGGGCTCGACCGGCGGACTCGACCTCACCGACCCCGAGCTCTCGCTCGATGCGATGTCGCGCGAACTGCACGCGATGTCCGCCTGATAACGGAGGGGTGCACAACCTGCCTCATCGCCTCGGGATCCTCTTCAAGGGCTCTCGGATTCCCGGACGGTGACGGCTACGGCGAGAACGGAGCGGGGGCTCTGGATCGCCGACCGCGGCATCCGGCCGCCGGGATTCGGGTTCCCGGCAGCCGGATGCCGTTTCTTCGTCAGAGGGCGGTGTAGCCGCCGTCGACCAGGTGGTAGCTGCCGGTGATGAAGCTGGCCGCGTCGCTCGCGAGGAACACCACGAGGTTCGCCACCTCGTCCGCCTGGCCGAGGCGACCGATCGGGTGCTTCGACACGAGGAAGTCCTTCGCCTCGTCGCCCATGTTCGCCAGGAGCGGGGTGTCGATGAAGCCGGGGCCGACCGAGTTCACGCGGACGCCCTGCGCCGAGTACTCCAGAGCGGCGGTCTTCGTCATTCCGACGACGCCGTGCTTGGCGGTGACGTAGGCGGGGGAGCCTGCGAAGCCGACGCTGCCGAGGATCGAGGCGATGTTCACGACCGAGCCGCCGCCGTTGGCGAGGATCGACGGGATCTGCGCCTTCATGTTGCGGAAGACCGCGTTGAGGTTGATGGCGATCACCTTGTCCCACGCGTCTTCCTCGTAGTCCGCGGTGGGCGCGGTGGCGCCGCCGATGCCGGCGTTGTTGACGCCGATGCGGAGCGGGGCGAGCGAGTTGGCGAGCTCGACCGACGAGGCGATCCAGGCCGGGTCCGTCGCGTCGCCGACCGACGCCTCCGCGGTGCCGCCGGCGGCGCGGATCTCCTCGACGACCGCGTTCGCGTGCTCCGCGTTCAGGTCGTTGACCACCACTGCCGCGCCGTTCTGCGCCAGCAGCAGGGCGACCGCGCGGCCGATGCCGCTACCCGCTCCTGTCACGATCGCCGAGCGGTTCGAGACGTCGTACTGAGCCACTTTCGGGCTCCTTCCCGGGCGGGCGCGGTGCCGGGAGATCTTCTCGGACGGTCCGTCCTTCCCTCCAGCCTACGCCCGGAATACCGGTGTGGATTCACGTGAATGGAAATGCTCGCCCGCCTGCGTGACGGCGTGGTCGTGCGCAGTCTGCGTGCGGCGCGGCCGGATGCGGTCGTGACGGGTCTCGGGCCCGTCGATGCGGCCACCGTGGCGCACGCCTCCGCGACGGCGCATCTCGTGCTCGGCATCGGCGAAGTGACCGCCGGCGCGTGGTGCGACGCGGTTATCGCGGAGGGCGACGAGGACGGCCTGCCCCGCTTCCTCGCCCGAGCGGCGGAGGTCGAGGAGCGCCGGAGGGCTCGGCGACTCCCTCCGGACACGCCGCCGATCCTCGAGTCCTGGTCGCCGCGCTGGGCGGTGGATGCGGCCCGCCTCGGCGCTCGGATCGCCGCGGCATTCGACGGTGTCCCGGTGCGCGTCGATCACATCGGCTCGACGGCCGTGCCCGGGCTGCGCGCCAAGCCGATCATCGACCTCCAGGTGGGGGTGCGCGACCTCGCGGACGCGGCTGCCGCGGAGCAGCGCCTCGGGGACGCCGGCTTCGTGAACGTGCAGCGCATCGTGCCGGACGCGCCGGGCGTCTCCCGGGACAACGCGCGGACGGGCGGCGATCCGGACGAGTGGTCGAAACGCCTGTTCGCGAGCGTGGACGCCAGGGCCCGGGCGATCGTGCATGTGCGACGCGTCGGGGCGTCGCACTGGCGATACGCCCTCCTGTTCCGAGACTGGCTGCGGGCGGACCCGGAGGCGCGCGACGAGTATGCGGCGCTCAAGACCGCGCTGGCCTCCGCGCACCGGGGCGACCGTGACTTCGACGACTACGCGCGGGCGAAGGACCACTGGTTCGGCCGGGCGCAGGGGGAGATGGAGGCCTGGGCGCGGGTGACCGGGTGGGTGCCGGGCGGCCGTGGGGGGTGAGTGCCGCGGAGCACTCTTGACACGCTCTCGACGCAGGTCTAACGTACAACCAAATGGTTGCACAAACGGAGTTGAGCGAAGCGGAGGTCGACCGTGTGTTCCACGCACTGGCGACGTCGACCCGGCGGGACATCCTGCGCCGGACGATCGAGCGGGAGCAGTCCGTCTCGACCCTCGCCTCCGAGTACGAGATGTCGTTCGCCGCGGTCCAGAAGCACGTGGCCGTGCTCGAGGCCGCGAACCTCATCGTCAAGCGCGCCGAGGGACGCGAGCGGCTCGTCCGCGCGAACCCCGAGATGATCGCCCGCGCCAGGGCGCTCCTCGCCCGATACGAAGAGCTGTGGCGGTCGCGCATCGCCCGGCTCGACGATCTCCTGGCCGAGCCGTCCCCACCCGCGGGGAAGCCGGCCCCCACCGACCCCACCAGCAGTCAACGCACCGAATCGCAAGGAGACTGACATGCCTGTCACGGACATCATCACGGATGCCGAGAACCTCACCATGACCGTCGTCGCCGACCTCGCCGCGCCCGTCGAGCGCGTCTGGGCCGCCTACACCGACCCGCAGCAGCTCGAGCGGTTCTGGGGTCCTCCCGGCTGGCCGGCCACCTTCACGCAGTGGGACCACACCGTCGGTGGCCGAGCCGTCTACACGATGAACGGTCCCCGCGGGGAGAAGGCCTCCGGCACGTGGGAGTTCCTGGAGATCGACGCGCCGCGCAGCTTCACGGTGCTCGACTCGTTCGCCGACGAGGACGGCACGCCGGACGCGAACCTCCCCTCCATGCGCATGACCTTCACGTTCGAGCCGACGGCCGAGGGCACGCGCATGGTCAACACGAGCCACTTCACCTCGGCCGAGGCTCTCGAGCAGGTCGTCGCGATGGGCGCCGTGGAGGGCACCCGGATGGCCATGGCCCAGCTCGACGCCGTGCTGCAGGACCTCCGCGACTACGCGCAGGGCAAGGGCACGCGGGTGGAGCTGCTGGACGACACGCACGTGCGCATCACCCGCCTCGTCGAGGGTCCGCGCGAGCTGGTGTGGCGCGCCCACTTCGAGCCCGAGCTCATCCGGCAGTGGATGCTCGGCCCGGACGGGTGGGAGATGACCGAGTGCGTGTCGGCGACCGAGGTCGGCCAGTCGTACCGGAACTCCTGGGCGCCCGTGGGCGACACGGAGGGTGAGCCGTTCGGATTCGAGGGGGAGGCGCTGCTGATCGACGCCCCGAAGCGCGCCGTCACCACCGAGCGGATGCAGGGCATGCCGACCGAGACGCTCAACGACCTCAACCTGTACGAGGAGGACGGCGCGACCCTCGTCACGGTGCTCATCGAGTACCCCGACAAGGAGACGCGGGACATGATCCTCGCCACCGGCATGGCCGACGGCATGGAGGCCTCGTTCGCGCGGCTGGAGCGGGAGCTGCTGTCCGTCTGACGCCCCGGCACTCGCGCCGGAACAGGCGGTTCTCATGGAGAGCCGCCTGTTCCGGCGCTTCTGCCTGTGCGAAAGCGGGATAAAGTGGCGGCACGATGAGGATCACGCGCCGTACCCTGCTCCTCGGCGCCGGTGCCGGTGCCGTCTCGGTGCTTCTCGCCTCCTGCACGCCGGAGCCGGAACCGACGCCGACCCCCACTCGCACGCGCGAACCGGAGCCGCCGCCCGGTGTCCCCGCTCCGAGCGGCAGTATCCGCAGCACCTGGACCACCGACCCGTTCGCCCGGGGCGCCGCGAGCTTCACTCCCGTGGGGGTGCTCGCCGCGACCCGCACGGCGCTCGCGCAGCCCGTCGACGACCGGCTCTTCTTCGCGGGCGAGGCGACCGACGACGAGGCGCCGGGTACCGTCCGCGGCGCCCTGCGGTCGGGCCGCCGTGCCGCTCGGGAGCTCACCGTCGCTGCGGAGGACGGCGAGCGGGTGGCCGTGATCGGCGCCGGGATCGCCGGGGCGACCTCCGCCGCGCAGCTCGCGGAGGACGGCCTGCAGGTGACGGTGTTCGAAGCGCGCGACCGCGTCGGCGGCCGGATCCTCTCCCGCACGGGCGACGACTGGCCGGTTCCGGTGCAGCTCGGCGCGTGGCTGTTCGGCGACGCCGACGCGGAGCTTCTCGAGACGATCGACGAGGGGGACATGGACCTCGTCGACCTCGACGGGGCGCGGTGGCGCTCGGCCGAGGGCGATGTCGACCCCGTGGATCCGCAGCCGGTGGAGGCCGCGGTGACCACGGCGCAGTCCGCCCCGCAGGACTCCTCGGTGGCGGACGCCCTGGTGGCAGCCGGCATCGACCCGGAGGATCCCGCGACCGCCGCGCTCCTCGCACTCCTCGCCGCACGCACGGGCGCCGACGCCGCCGACCTGTCGAGCTGGTTCGCCCCGCCGCTCCCCGACGCAGCGCTGCAGGGCGTCGGCGACGACCTGACCCCGTTCATCGAGAGCACCCTGGACGGGGTGAAGGTCGGGCTCAGCTCGCCGGTCACCCGTCTCGCGTGGGACGACACCGGCGTGAGCGTGCGCCTCGGCACCGGGGAGGCCCTCTCCTTCGACCGGGTGCTGCTGACGGTGCCGCTCGGGGTGCTGCAGGAGCAGGCCATCGAGTTCGATCCGCCGCTGCCGTTCGACAACCGCGGCGCCGTCTCCGCGCTCGGCATGGGCGCCATCGAGACGGTGTGGCTGCGGTGGGACGAGCCATTCTGGGAGGGCGACGAGGCGATCTGGCACGCGGTCGGCGAGGACATCGCGATCCCCACGTGGATCAACCTCCGCCCCTCGACCGGCGAGAACGTGCTCGTCGGGATCGTGGGCGGTGCGGCCGCGCGGGACTTCGCGGAGCTCGGGGAGGCCGAGGCCGTCGAGGCGGCGCTCGGATCGCTGGCGCTCTACGCCTGAACCGTCTCACGTGCGGCCTCGGCCGGGGCGCTGTCCTCGGGCGGCGGCTCCGTACGAGCGCGGTCCCACGGGTCCGGCAGGCGGCTGATGAGCACGAGCGCGGTCGCCACGGCGGCGAAGACGGCCAGCGCGATCGCGCAGGAGACCGTGAACTCGACGGGGCCGCTCACCTGCCGCGGGTCGAGGAAGTAGTACGGGTACCAGCCGATCAGCGGTCCGCGGATGAGCGTGGCGACGCCCCACAGCACCGGATAGGCGAGGGTCACCGGGATCACGCGCCACGGCACCGCCCGATGCCCCGGTGCCAGGGCCCAGGCCGCGACGGTCACCGCGGGCAGCCAGAAGTGCAGCACCTGATCCGACCACGGCACGTCGATGCGGATCCCCCGGACTCCGGCCTGCCAGACGAGGATCGCGAACACGAGACCCGCCGTGATCGTCCAGGTGAGCACGAGGGCGAGCGCCACCGTGAGCCACCGCGGGTCGCGGGCCCGACGCAGCGCGAGGACCCCGGCGATGGTGAGGAGGACGACGAAGGCGATGTTCGACTGGTTCGTCAGGTACGCGAAGAAGTTCTGGCTCGCGATGGTGTTCGACGCGAGTCCCCACGCGAGGCGGTGGATCAGCGCGATGAGGCAGACGGCGGCGGCGGTGAGCCGGAGCAGGCCGAAGACGGTGCGCCTGCTCACCGTCGCCTCGTCCTTTCCGCCATCCGCCGAGTCTACGGAGCCGACCCGGGGTGACGCCGCATCAGGCCCCCGCGCGGGTTCAGGCGCGGGTGAGTGTGGGGGCCGGTTCTCGCGGGAATGCCTGTTCTCGCGGGGTCGGTCAGCGCCGCGGGGCGCGCGTGGACCACAGAGCCAGCGCGATGAGGGCCGGCTGGAAGAACAGACGCACGAAGCGCTTCATATCGGTGTCGAGGCCGAAGCCGTCGCGATGATGCATCCACTGGGCCACGTTGCCGGGGAACACCGCGGCGAAGAAGGTAGCGGCGACGGTGCCGACCGAGCGACGGCGGCGTCGGGCGAGAAGGAGAGCGGAGCCGAGTGCGACCTCGGCGACGCCGGACGCGAGCACCGTGGTGTCCGGATCGAGCGGCAGCGATTCCGGCACCTGCGCCTGGAACTCCCCTCGGGCGAACGTGAGGTGGGAGACGCCGGCGAACACGAGCGAGGCGCCGAGGAAGATCCGGCCGATGGTGCGGGGAGTCGACATGGTGCGAGTGTACGCCCCGCGCTCTCCGTCAGATCAGGCGGCGGAGCGCTTCTTCCAGGGTGATGCCCTGCGCTTCGGCGCGGTCCCGGAGGCGGGCGTGCTCGTCGGGGGACAGCGGGACCTGGAGCACGATGGGGTCGTCCTGGGCGAGGTCGAGTCCGTCGAGGAGGTCTGAGGTCTCGGCCCACAGCGGCTGAGCGAACTCCGCCTCCGCGACGGGCGCCGGGGTGCGGGACGGGGCCGCGGAAGTGGGCGACGGTGCAGCGGCTGCAGCGGCGACCGGGGCGGAGGCCGCGACGGCGGCTCCGGCGTCGGTCGCGCGGGTGAACCCGGGGCCTCGCCGCGGCTCCTGCTTCTGCTGATAGGCCTTGGCGGCGGCGTTCGCGCGCTCGTCGGCGGCCTCGTTCAGGGGGTGACCGGCGTGGCCCTTGACCCAGGAGAACTCGACGTCGCGACCGCGCATGGCCTCGTCGATCCCCTCGAGGAGGTCGCGGTTCAGCACGGGCCCGCCATCGGACTTCCGCCAGCCGCGACGCTTCCAGCCGGGCATCCACTTCGTCACGGAGTCGATCACGTAGCGGCTGTCGCACTCGATCAGCAGCTTCTCGTCGGTGCCGGCCGTCGCCTGGAGCAGCTCGAGGACAGCGCGGAGCTCGCCCTGGTTGTTCGTGCCGTGCGGGGAGCCGCCGGCGGCCCAGTTCGCGTCGTCGATGTACCAGGCCCAGCCGTTCGGGCCGGGGTTGCCCAGGGCGGAGCCGTCTGCGGCGGCGGTGATGGTCATCCGTCCACCGTATCGCTGGCCGCGGACGGACTTTCGCGCCGAGGTCGCACGGAATCCCCGGGAACCTGCGACGGGAGTGGGAGAGTGCGACGCCGTGCGGGGTCAGTCCTCGGGGTCGGCGTTCTCGGTGCTCTCGGCCTCGGGAGCGGGCGGGGCGACCGGGAACACGATCGAGCTCACCGAGGAGGGGGTGTCGAGGCCGAGGGTCAGCGGGTCGAGCGCCGGCGCGGTGTCGAGCGTGTCTGCGGCCGAGGTCTCGAGAGGCTCAGAGGGGAGGCCCCACTGCTTCTCTTCTTCCTCGGGTCGCTGCTGGAAGAGTCCCATGCGTCCATTGTGACCCCCGGTCGGCCCGAGGTCGCCGTTTCCCACCGAGGTCGCAGGGATCCGGCGGGCTCCTGCGACGGGAGTGCGAATCTGCGACCGCGGGCTCACGCGTCGCGAGCGGCCTCCCGCACGGCATCGACGAGGGCGCGCCACGGACCGTCCACGGCGGAGTCGGGCAGCTCCCGCTCCCGGCGCTCGGACGGGGTGCGGGCGCGGATGCTCCACACGAACCGGTCGGCCCCCGGCTCCGTGTCGACGTCGTCGTCCCAGGGGCAGCTGTCGATGAGGCCGATCCACTCCTCGGCGTCCGGCGGCTCGGCCTCCACGCGCCACTGGCGACGGATGCCGGCGAGGCCTCCCGAGCGCACGACGGCGATGACGACGGGGGCGTCAGGCGGCGTCGGGTCCTCGGTCATCCTCATAGACTCCCACGGTCGTCCAGGCACGTCGAGCCGCGGCGACCGTCTCCTGATCGACCGTGGCCGCTGCGGCGACCGTGGCGTCGGCGAAGTCCGTGAAGTTCGCGGTGCTCGACAGGCCGCCGGTGAGCGCCCGGTACCAGACCGTGCCGGCGCGCTCCCAGGCGTTGCCGCCGAGGTCGAGGGCGAAGAGGGCAAAGGCGCGGTTCGGGATGCCGGAGTTGATGTGCACGCCTCCGTTGTCTTCGGTCGTGCGCACGAACCCGCTCATGTGGTCGGGCTGCGGGTCTTTCCCGAGTTCATCGTCGTCGTAGGCCGTGCCCGGCGCGATCATGGAGCGCAGAGCCGACCCCTCCACGGCGTCGGTGAAGATCTCCGCCCCGATGAGCCAGCTCGCCTGGTCGGCGGACTGCCCCAGCGCGTACTGCTCGGTGAGGGCGCCGAACACGTCGGCGACGGACTCGTTCAGTGCGCCCGGCTGGCCCTGATACTCCAGGTTCGCCGTGTGCTGCACGACGCCGTGGGCGAGCTCATGCCCGATCACGGTGAGCGAGCCGGTGAAGTGCTGGAACACCTCGCCGTCGCCGTCGCCGAACACCATGCGCTCGCCGTCCCAGAACGCGTTGTCGTAGTCGACGCCGTAATGGACGGTCGCGTCGAGGGGAGCGCCGGCGTCGTCGAGCGAGTTGCGGCCGAACGCGGAGAGCAGCATCTCGAACGTCGCGCCCAGGCCGTCGAACGCCTCGTTGACGGCGGTGTCGGCGACCGGCTCGTCGTCTTCCGTGCGGACCACGGCCCCCGGGAGCTGCTGCGTGTTGCCGGCGTCGCTGATCGTGCGGTTCGGCGCATCGGAGAGCTGCGCGACGAGGTCGCCGTTCTCGTCGATGGAGAGGTCGATGCGGGCGCGGAAGGGCGGGCGCCCGGCGGTGAGCGTCTGCCGGGCGGCGGCCGCGGCCTTGGGGAAGCGACCCGACTCGGCCAGGCGCGCGAGCAGGTAGGAGGGGACGACGCCGGGGTGCGGGAAGGATTCTGCGCTGCTCATGCGTCGACCCTACGCCGGGGATCGGACAGAGCAGGAGACCCGCTGCCGTTCCTCGAGGACGGCGGGAGCCATGGCGGCGGTGGCCGTGCGAGTGCTAGTCGCCGGATTCGCCAGGGGAGGCGCCGGGTCGGCGACGTGCCCCGACGATGAGCAGCACGATTCCCAGCACCGCCAGCAGGATGTTCACGCCGAGGTACACGGCGCCGTCGGCGCCGCCCGCCCGGACGACCGAGAAGGATGCGACCGTCCCGATGACGGCGAGAGCGAGGCACACGAAAGCGACGATCCTCAGCGTGCCGGCCTTCCTCATCTCATCCCTTCCGTCCGGACCCAGCGTAGCCGCGCGGCGCCCGGCACCCCACACGGCAGGAGACCCCCAGGACTGTCGCGTAAAATCGGCCTAATGACCGACGCGCCCGACGCCACTCCCGACCTGGGCCCCGGCATCGACCCCGACGACCTCGCCACCACGCTGCGCGTCCTCGCCGAGCTGCACACGATCGACAACGAGCACCCCGACTTCGTGGCCGTGCGCCACGCGACCGCGGCGATGTTCAAGGCGGTCAAGCGCGTGCGGCGCAAGGAGATCCGGGACGCGATCGCCGAGGCGGACAAGGCCGTCGTCGCTCGCACCGCCACCGGCGCTCCCGACCGCATCGACGACGAGACGCGCGGCAACGATCTCGCCACGAGCGTGGTGGGCGCGCCCATCGCCGGCGAGCTCCTCAAACCCCGCAACTGCTACATCTGCAAGCAGCCGTACACGCTCGTCGACGCGTTCTACCACCAGCTCTGCCCTGACTGCGCGCGCTTCAGCCACGGCAAGCGCACCGCCCGCACGGACCTCACCGGCAAGCGCGCTCTGCTCACCGGCGGCCGCGCGAAGATCGGCATGCACATCGCGCTGCGCCTCCTCCGCGACGGCGCGCACACCACGATCACCACCCGGTTCCCGCGCGACGCGGTGCGCCGGTTCTCGGCCCTGCCGGATGCGGGCGACTGGCTGCACCGGCTGCGCGTGGTCGGCATCGACCTCCGCGACCCGGCCCAGGTGATCGGGCTCGCCGACTCGGTCGCCGCGCAGGGGCCCCTCGACATCCTCATCAACAACGCCGCCCAGACGGTCCGCCGCTCGCCGGGAGCCTATTCGCTGCTCGCCGACGCGGAGCTCCAGCCGCTGCCGGACGGGCCGCTGCCGGAGATGGAGACCTTCGGGCACACCGTCGACCCGCACCCGCAGGCGCTGCAGGCCTCGGTCGATTCGCACCCGCTGCTGTCGGTGGCCGCGCTCGGGGGCACGGTCGCAGAGCAGGGGGGACAGGCGCTCACCGCGGAAGACCTCGCACGGCTCGCGATGGCACCGGGCTCGTCCTCGCTGGAGAAGCACGCGGACGGCACGGCGATCGACGCGGGCGGACTCGTGCCGGACGTGAACCGCGTCAACAGCTGGGTGCAGTCCGTGGATCAGGTCGATCCGCTGGAGATGCTCGAGGTGCAGCTCGCCAACACGACCGCGCCGTTCCTGCTCATCAGCCGGCTGCGGGCGTCGATGGCCGCGTCGCCGTCGCGCCGGAAGTACGTCGTGAACGTCTCCGCGATGGAGGGACAGTTCTCCCGGCGCTACAAGGGTCCAGGCCACCCGCACACGAACATGGCGAAGGCCGCGCTGAACATGCTGACCCGTACGAGCGCGGGGGAGATGCTGGAGACGGACGGCATCCTCATGACCGCCGTCGACACCGGCTGGATCACCGACGAGCGCCCGCACTACACGAAGGTCCGGCTCGCGGAGGAGGGCTTTCACGCCCCGCTCGACCTGGTCGACGGCGCCGCCCGCGTGTACGACCCGATCGTGCGCGGCGAGGCCGGCGAGGACATCCACGGCGTCTTCCTCAAGGACTACGAGCCCAGCCCCTGGTGACGCCCGTTCGACTCCGTTCGAATCGCCTGAATGGTTCTATCCGGAGCCGAAACAGGGCGAATCGCGCGATTCGAAAGCCGGGTCAGCCGGGATAGGGGTGCGGGAACCAGACGGTCACGATGAGGCCTCCGCCGGTGCGGGGGGTCAGCACGAGGGTTCCGCCGTGTGTCTGGGTGATGCGCTGGACGATCGCGAGGCCGAGGCCCACCCCGGCGTGCTCCGCTCCCCGCGTGCGCTCGGTGCCGCGCTGGAAGGGTTCGACGAGCGTGGCGACCTGGGAGGCGGGGAGCTCCGCACCGGTGTTCTCCACGACGAGGGCCACCGCGTCCGGGAGGGAGTGCGTGCGCACCGCGACGGAGCCGCCGCCGTCGCCCCGGTTGTGGACGATCGCGTTGGCGACGAGGTTCATGACGAGTTGCGGCAGCAGGGCGGAGGAGCCGAGCACGGTCGCCGGGACGCCGGAGACCTCGACCTCGACCCCGCGGCGGTCGGCGAGCGGGAGGAGGGCCTCGACGGACTCCTCGGCCAGGAGCGACAGGTCGACGAGGGTCCGCGGGAAGGTGCGCTGATCCGCCCTGCTCAGCAGCAGCAGCGCCTCGGTGAGGTCGATCGCACGCGTGTTCACCTCGCGGAGCCGGTCGATGAGGGCGTCGACGTCGCGGTCGGGATCGGTGCGGGCCACGTCGAGGAGCGTCTGCGAGATGGCCAAGGGGGTCCGCAGCTCGTGCGAGGCGTTCGCGGCGAAGCGCTGCTGCTCGGAGACGTGCGCCTCCAGCTGCTCCAGCATGGTGTCGAAGACGTCGGCGAGGTCGCGGAACTCGTCGCTCGGGCCCTCCATGCGGATCCGGTGCGACAGCGAGCCCTGGGCCGCGAGCCGGGCCGCGTCGCCGATGCGGTCGAGCGGGGCCAGCATCCGGCCGGCGAGCAGCCACCCGCCGCCGAGACCGATCGCGAGCAGGGCGACCATCACCATCGCGGCGACGGGCACGAACGCCCGGATCAGGTCCGAGCGGTTGGGGACGAAGAACTCGACGACGGGGATCTGCACATCCGGGACGTACCGCAGGAGGTAGAGCGCCACGGCGCCGAGCAGCAGGAGGCCGGAGACGACGACGATGCCCGCGTAGCTCAGCGTCAGCTTGAGGCGGACGCTCATCCCCCGCCGCCTACGCATCCGGGTCGGCCCCGATCCGGTAGCCGACGCCGGGCACCGTGAGGATCAGCCACGGCTCGCCGAGGCGCTTGCGCAGCGAGGAGACGGTGATGCGGACGGCGTTCGTGAACGGGTCGGCGTTCTCGTCCCACGCCCGTTCCAGCAGCTCCTCGGCGCTGACCACCCCGCCCTCGGCGTCGACGAGCACCTCCAGCACGGCGAACTGCTTGCGGGTGAGGGCGACGTACCGGCCGTCGCGGTAGACCTCGCGGCGGAACGGGTCGAGACGAAGACCGGCGATCTCCAGCACCGGCGGTCGCGCGCGCTGGCGGCGGCGATCGAGGGCGCGCAGCCGCAGCACCAGCTCCCGCAGTTCGAACGGCTTGGTGAGGTAGTCGTCGGCGCCGAGCTCGAACCCGGAGGCCTTGTCGTCCAGCCGGTCGGCGGCCGTGAGCATGAGGATGGGGATGCCGCTGCCCGAGGCGACGATCCAGCGCGCGATGTCATCGCCGGACGGCCCCGGCACGTCGCGGTCGAGGATCGCGATGTCGTACGCGTTGATGCTCAGGAGCTCGAGCGCGGTGTCGCCGTCGCCGGCGATGTCGGCCGCGATCGCCTCGAGCCGCAGCCCGTCGCGGACCGCCTCGGCGAGGTAGGGCTCGTCCTCGACGATCAGCACACGCATGGCAGCGATCCTACGCAGTGCGGCATATCGGCGGTGTATGGAAAACGCCATACGCCCCGGCAACCGCGTCCTCTCTTCACTGGAAGCATGAACGACCTCCACACCCCCCGAGCCGTCCGGGCACGGCGCCGTCGGCGGATCGCCACCACGGCCTCCGTGCTGGCACTCGCGGTGGTCGCCGCCGTCGCCGTGCAGCAGTCGCTGTCGGCCGCGTTCGCCGAGACCGCCCCGATCGTCACGCCCGCCACCACCGGCTCCTCCGGCTCCGACACCGATCCGCATCCGCCGACCACCGGATCGGTGCTCGCCCCGAGCGAGGCGGACGGCGTGATCCGCGACGGCGATCAGCCGACGGTCTTCGACGTCGACAGGATCGCCGTCGGCAACCTCGACCCCGCGCTGCTCGACGCCCTCCAGCGTGCCGCCTCCGATGCCGAGGCCGACGGGGTCACCTTCGTCGTGAACAGCGGATGGCGGTCGGCCACGCTGCAGGAGCAGTTGCTCCGCGACGCGATCGACGACTACGGCTCGGAGGAGGAGGCGCGCCGCTGGGTGGCGACCGCCGAGACCTCGGCGCACGTCTCCGGCGACGCGGCCGACCTCGGTCCGCTCCCCACCCTCGATTGGCTCGCCCAGCGCGGCTGGCGCTACGGGCTCTGCCAGACCTACGCCAACGAGTCCTGGCACTACGAGCTGCGACCGGAGGCTGTCGAGGACGGCTGCCCCGCACAGTACGCCGATGCCACCGAAGACCCGAGGATGCAGCGATGACCGCGGTGCTCGCGGAGGGGGCGACCCTGTCCCGCCGGCACGCACCGACCCTGTCCACCCTTCCGGGCGCCGTCGCCGAGAACCTCGGCCGCGTGCGGGCCGCCGCTGCGGTTCCCGTCATGGCCGTGGTCAAGGCCGACGCCTACGGTCACGGCATGGTGGCGGTGGCGACCGCCGCCGTGGCCGCGGGAGCCGAGTGGCTCGGGGTCACCGACGTCGCCGAGGGGGTCGCGCTGCGCGAGGCCGGCCTGCGGGTGCCGATCCTCGCCTGGTTGCATCCGGCGGGCATCGACGCGCCGCTCGCGGCCGCTGCGGGGGTCGACGTGGCCGTCGGCTCCGTCGAGGAGCTGCGCCAGCTCGCGGCCGATGCCACAGCTTCCGTGCGGGTGCACCTGCACCTCGACACCGGGATGGCGCGCGGAGGGTGCCCCGTGGAGGACTGGGACACTCTGCTGCGCACGGCGAGGGCGGCCCGCGGACGGATCGATGTCGTCGGGGTGATGGGGCACCTCCCCTGCGCGGACGCCGCGGATCCGCGGGCGAACGCGGCCGCGGTGCTGCGGATGCGCCAGGGGAGGGACGCGGTCCTGCGCGCCGGGTTCGGACCGCTGCTCGTGCACCTCGCGGCGACGTCGGGGGCTCTCACGGACCCCGCCACGCACTTCGACATGGTGCGGGTGGGGGCCGCCCTCGTGGGGATCGACCCGTCCGAGACGGTGTCGTTGGTCGGGGCCTCCCGGTTCACCACGCCCGTGGTGCACAGCGCCGCCGTGCCGGCCGGAACCGTCGTGGGCTACGGGGGCACGCACACGACGGCGACGGCCACGCACCTGAGCGTCGTGGGCGTCGGGTACGCGGACGGCATCCCGCGGGAGGTCGGGCCGGGTGCGGGGGTGGAGATCGGAGGGGAACGGCACCTGATCGTCGGGAGGGTGTCGATGGATCAGATCGTCGTCGACACCGGGGGGAGGGCGTTCCCGCGGGGAGCGGTCGCGACGGTGTTCGGGCCGGACGGCGGCGCAGTGCCGTCGGTGCAGGAGTGGGCGCGGTGGGCGGGCACGATCCCGCACACCATCGTCACGGGCATCGGCCCGCGAGTGAGAAGGAGCGTGGCATGACGATGAAGGTCCTGGTCATCGGAGGGGGACAGAACCCGGAGCACGAGGTATCGCTCGCGTCGGCGGCGGCGGTCGCCGCGGCGCTGCGGTTGGGGGGACACGCCGTCACGACCGTGACGATCGACCGCGACGGCGTGTGGCGCGCGGACGGCATCCCGCCCGGCGTGAGTCCGGCGGCATCGTTGCAGCAGGCCCTGCCGCTGCTCGCGGCGAGCGACGTCGTGTTCCCGGCCGTGCACGGGGCGCTCGGGGAGGACGGCGCCCTCGCGGCGCTGTGCGCGCTCGCCGGGGTCCCCGTGGTCGGATCCGCGCTGGGGGCGGGGGCGATCGGCATGGACAAATGGGCCACGAAGCTGGTGGCCCAGGCCGTGGGGCTGCGGACCGCCAGGGGGCGACTGGTCGCCGCGGAGGAGATCGGCGATGTGGAGTTCGACGGCGCGGTCGTGGTCAAGCCGGTCACGGCCGGCTCAAGCCACGGCGTGAGCCTGGTGACGGAGGAGGGCGACCTGCTCACGGCGCTGCGGGGAGCAGCGCGGTTCGACCGGCGGATCCTGGTCGAGGAGGTCGTGCACGCACGGGAGATCGACGTCGCCGTGCTGCGGGAGAAGGGCGGGGTGCGGTGGGCCGCCCCGCCCCTGGAGATCCACGCGCCCGGGCTCTTCGACACCGCGACGAAGTACGACGGCACGGCCCGCTTCACGGTTCCCGCGCAGCTCGATACAGCCGCCACGACGGCGCTCAAGCGCGCGGCGATCGCGATGTTCGATGCCCTGGGGTGCGACGGCGTCGCCCGGATGGACTTCTTCCTCACGGACGAGGGCCCTGTGCTCAACGAGGTGAACACGATGCCGGGGCTGACCGCCGCCTCCCAGGTGCCGCGGATGTTCGCGGCGGCCGGGGTGGACTACGTCGACCTCGTGGGCAGGCTCGTCCGAGCGGCCGTGTGAGAGGGGCTCGACACGGCGCGTGCGGAGGCGGATGCTGGGGGCATGGCAGCCTTCACAGCGGAGAACGCGTTCAGCGGTTTCAGCGTCGATGACATCGACGCGGCGAAAGAGTTCTACGGCACGACCCTCGGGCTCGACGTCGAGGTCAACGCGATGGGGTTCCTCGATCTGCGCCTGCCCCGCGGCGGGTCGATCCTCGTCTACGCGAAACCGAACCACACCCCGGCGAGCTTCACGATCCTGAACTTCCCGGTGGCGGACGTCGACGCCGCGGTCGAGGAGCTCAACGAGCGCGGCGTGCAGACGAAGATCTACGGCGACGACGAGTTCCCGTCGGACTCCCGCGGCATCGTCCGCGGGAACGGGCATGGGCCGGACATCGCGTGGTTCCGCGACCCGGCGGGGAACGTGCTCGCTGTCATGCAGGCCTGACGGGGCCCGCCTCGCTCACAGCCGGTCGACCGCCGTCACCGTCACGACCGCCTCGCCGGCCTCGTCCGACGCGGCGAGGTCGACGGTGGCGCTGATGCCCCAGTCGTGGTCGCCGACCGGGTCGTCGATGATCTGCCGCGCCGTCCAGGCGGTCGGACCCTCGGTGAGCAGCAGCATGCGGGAGCTGCGGGCGTCCGGTCCGGTGCCGATGTCGTCGTGCTCGGCGAAGTACGCATCCAGCGCGTCCGACCAGGCGGCGGCGCCGAACGACGGGTCGAGCTCGGCCAGCGCATCCACGTCCTCACGCGCGGCGAGCTGCACGCGCCGGAAGAGTTCGTTGCGGACGAGCGTGCGGAAGGCGCGGGTGTTGCTCGTGAGGCGCTTCGGTGCGGGCGGGACGATCGGCTCGTCGGTCTCGCCGCGGGCGGCGGTCCCTGCGGTCAGCTCGCTCCACTCGTCGAGCAGGCTGGAGTCGATCTGGCGCACGAGCTCGCCGAGCCAGGCGATGAGGTCGTGGAGGTCCTCGTCCTTCCGCTCCTCGGGGATCGTCTGGGAGGCGGCGCGGTACGCGTCCGACAGATACCGCAGGACGACGCCCTCGGAGCGGGCGATCTTGTAGAACGCGACGTACTCGCCGAACGACATGGCCCGCTCGTACATGTCACGGACGACGGACTTCGGGTGCAGGGCGAAGTCACGGATCCACGGTTGCGCCGCGCTGAAGGTCTCGAAGGCCGCGTCGAGGAGCTCCTCCAGGGGCTTCGGGTGGCTGATCGCCTCGAGGAGCTCCATGCGCTCGTCGTACTCGATGCCCTCGCGCTTCATCGCGGCGACCGCCTCGCCCCGCGCGAGGAACTCCTGCTGGCTGAGTACGGCGCGCGGATCGTCCAGCGTCGCCTCGACGATCGAGATCATGTCCAGCGCGTACGACCCCGTCCCCACCTGGGTCCCTGAGCCCGTCGAAGGGTGGGTCCCTGAGCCTTCCTGGGTCCCTGAGCCTGTCGAAGGGTGGGTCCCTGAGCCTTCCTGGGTCCCTGAGCCCGTCGAAGGGTCCAGCAGATCGAACGCCGCGAGGGCGAAGGGGGACAGCGGCTGGTTGAGCGCGAAGTTGGGCTGCAGGTCGACCGTGAGCCTGACCCCCTTCGGTGCTCCGGGCACGCCCGTGTCGAACGTCTCCACGACGCCCGATTCCCGGAGCGTCCGGAAGATCGCGAGGGCGCGGAGGGCGAGCGCACGCTGCCGGGCGCGCGGCTCATGGTTGTCGAAGACGAGCCGGCGGACGTTCCCGAACACATCGCCGCCCCGGGCGATGACGTTGAGCAGCATCGCGCTGGTGATCTGCATGTGCGAGGTCAGGGTCTCGGGCGTCGCATCGATGAGCTTCCGGAACGACGGCTCTCCCCACGACACGAACCCGTCCGGGGCCTTCTTGCGGATGATCTTCCGCTTCTTCTTCGGGTCGTCGCCGGCCTTGCGGATCGCGGCGAGGTTCTCGGTCTCGTGCTCCGGGGCCTGGGCGACGACGGTACCAGCGGTGTCGTAGCCCGCGCGTCCGGCCCGGCCCGCGATCTGGTGGAACTCCCGCGCGTTGAGCTGGCGCATCCGCGTGCCGTCGAACTTCGTCAGCGCGGTGAGCAGCACGGTCCGGATGGGGACGTTGATGCCCACGCCCAGGGTGTCGGTGCCGCAGATGACCCGGAGGAGACCGCGCTGGGCGAGCTGTTCCACGAGTCGGCGGTACTTGGGCAGCATGCCGGCGTGGTGCACGCCGATGCCGGCCCGGAGGAAGCGGGAGAGCGTCTTGCCGAACGCCGTCGTGAAGCGGAAGCCGCCGATGAGGGCGGCGATCTCGTCCCGCTGCTCACGCGTCGCGACCTTCGTGCTCGACAGGGCCTGGGCCCGCTCCATGGCGGCCGCCTGCGAGAAGTGCACGATGTAGACCGGGGCCTGTCCCGTGTTCAGCAGGTCGTCGATGGTCTCGTGGATGGGCGTCGTCTCGTAGAAGAAGTGCAGCGGGACCGGGCGCTCCACTCCGGTGACCGAGGCGGTCTCCCGTCCTGTGCGACGCGTCAGGTCGGCGGCGAGGGTGGTGACGTCGCCGAGGGTGGCGGTCATCAGCACGAACTGGGCCTGTGGGAGCTCGAGGAGCGGCACCTGCCAGGCCCACCCGCGGTCCGGGTCGCCGTAGAAGTGGAACTCGTCCATGACGACGAGGCCCACGTCGGCGGCATCACCCTGCCGCAGGGCCAGGTTCGCGAGGATCTCGGCGGTGCAGCAGATGATGGGGGCGTCCGCGTTCACGGCGGAGTCTCCCGTCACCATCCCCACGTTCTCGGCGCCGAACACCTCTGCCAGCGCGAAGAACTTCTCGCTGACGAGGGCCTTGATCGGCGCCGTGTAGTAGCTGCGGCGGCCGCCGACTATCGCCGCGAAGTGGGCTCCGACCGCGACGAGCGACTTTCCGGTGCCCGTCGGCGTGGACAGGATGACGTTCGCGCCGGAGACGATCTCGATGAGCGCCTCGTCCTGCGCGGGGTAGAGGCGGATGCCGGTCGACTCCGCCCATTCCACGAACGTCAGGTAGACCGCGTCGGGGTCCGCCGCGTCGGGAACGAGAGAGGGTTCGAGCCGCGGCGTGGGATTCATGGTGCTTCGATCATCCCATCTGCGTCATGTCGCCGATCCCGCGACCCCGAGCGCGGTGAGCAGCTCGTACGCCGTGGAGCGCGCGTGCACGATCACGGTCCCGAGCTGCGACGACGAGGCCGACACCGAGAGCAGGAGCTGGCCATACGGCGCGAGGATGAAGCTCAGCAGGGCCATCTGGTTCTCTCCGATGGACAGCGACACGATGGCCGACAGGGTTGGCTCCGTCCCGCCGGCGATGATCTCGGCTTCGGCCCGCGCGACCCCGAACAGGGAGCCGTTCATCGCCGCGAGCTGCTCGCCGCCGTCCTGGTCGACGCCGAGCGAGGCGATGTGTAGGCCGTCGGCCGTGCCGAGGACCGCGGTCGTCAGCTCCGGGAAGCGCTCCTCCAACTGCTGCAGACGGGTCTGCGCCGACGGGCCGACGATGCGCGACCACAGGGCCCAGTTGCCGGCGACGTCGGGGTGCATGCGGGACGGATCGGGCGTCGCGGCGGCGTCGTGCCGCCGGGCGGGTCCGGTCATGGCTTCTCCTCCGGAAGATCGAGAGCGGCGCCGGCGACACGCATCACGCTGTCGCGGTCGCGCGCGTCGGCCGCGAGGACGCGCGAGGCGGGGATGCCGTGTCGCGCGAGGGGGGCGGCGAGCGCGCGCCGGATATCGCCGATCGCTCGTCCGGCGGTGTGGCTGACGGCGATCACGACGCGATGCTCCTCGCCCGCGAGAACGTCCAGCCACTCGTCGGCGTCGGCGACGAGGGTGTCGCGGTCGCCGCGCAGCCAGAGCAGCACCCGGGTGCCCGGGATCGAGACGCGCTGCCGTGCCGACGCGAAGCGCTGCTGCCCCGGGATGCCGATGAGCGCGATGGAGACCTCGGGCGTCGGCCGCCAGGTCCCGTAGTCGAGCCCGACCGTCGTGGTGGTCTTGCCGTCACCGCTCGCGAACGACATCGGCACGTCGGTGTCCACCGGCGCGACGTCGCTCAGAGCGCGGACCGCAGTCGTCTTGCCCGCGCCCACCGGACCGGCGAAGATCACCCGGTACCGCTGAGGCAGGTCGGTCCGTCGGCGCCGGGGGCGCCTCATCGTCCGCTCCCCGGGACCGGTCTTTCGCTGTCGCCCTCTCCCGAGGCCGCTCCCCACGGCCTCATGGATCACGCGCCGAGGGCGGCGACCCGGCGGTTCACCGAGGAGCGCAGCAGGGCGAGGTTCGTGGCCTGCCGATCGGCGGCCAGGTAGATGAACAGATCGTCGTCGAGCATCTTGAGCAGGTGCAGCTGCGTGTTCAGCGTCAGCAGCATGTCCTCGAGCTCGCCATCGATGCCGAGGGCATCGATCGTGCGCTTCTTGTTCTTCACGATCTCGCTGTTGAACGCGCTCGCGACCTCGAGGTCGAAGTCCGGACGGACGGAGCTCGAGGCGAGCGGCAGCGCTGATTCGAGGTCGACGATCGACGCCCCGATGAATCCGTTGATGTCGCGCTCGATGTCCGCCAGAAGCGTGTTGAGCTGATCTTGCGTGGCCATGGTTCTCCCCAGTCGTCTTCATCGCGCGCAGCAGCGACCGCCCTGTGCGGTCGTCCCCGGCGCCGCGCGACCTGTGAAGTGTATAACGTTACTCGACGAGGGGGCCAGTCTCAGACCGAAGTCGCTGCGCGGAGGGCGATGCGGACCATGTCGCCGAACGTCTGCTCGCGCTCCTGGGCCGTGGTCTCCTCGCCGGTGACGATGTGGTCGCTGACCGTGCAGATCGCGAGGGCGCGGCGCCCGTGGAACGCGGCGAGCGTGTAGAGCCCTGCCGCCTCCATCTCGACGCCGAGGATGCCGTGCCGCACGAAGGGCTCCGTGAGCTCCGGCCGGGTGCTGTAGAACTGGTCGCTCGAGAACAGCGGCCCCACGTGCACCGTGGACGACACCGGCTCCGACTCGCTCGCCTCCACCGCCGCGCGCAGCAGGGCGAAGTCGGCGAGCGGGGCGTAGTCGAGGCCGTGGAAGCGCACGCGGTTGATCCCGGAGTCGGTGCTCGCGCCGTTGGCGATGATGATGTCGCGGACCGCGAGCTTCTCGGTCAGCGCGCCGCAGGATCCGACCCGGACGATCGTCTGCACGTCGTACTCCGTGAACAGTTCCGTCGCGTAGATCGCCATCGACGGCTGCCCCATCCCCGAGCCCTGGACGGAGACCCGATGCCCCTCCCAGGTGCCGGTGAAGCCCAGCATGCCGCGCGTCTCCGAGTACAGCTCGGCGTCGTCGAGGAAGGTCTCGGCAATCCACTTCGCCCGCAGCGGATCGCCGGGGAACAGGACGACGGGGGCGATCTGACCGGGTTCCGCGGCGATGTGGGTGCTCATCCGCTCAGCGTACTCAGCCCTCGCGACGCCGGACGATCTCCCCGATCCAGAGGGGCGCGAAGGGCGAGGTGCAGCCGGGGGCGGTGGGGTAGTCGGCCAACACCTGGAGCCGTTCTCCGATCTCCACCGCCCGTCCCCGCAGGTCCGGATGGAAGATGCCGATGTTCGCGAGGGTCTCGTTCATGGCCCACTGCAGGCGCGGCGGGGCCTGCTGCAGGTCGCGGTCGATCAGGTCGAGCAGGTGCGGCAGGTCGAGGCCGTCGGCGTCCTTCGTCACGCGGACCGTCGTGAGCGACCACGCGGCGGCGGCGACGGTGGGATCGGCGTCGTCGAACCAGCGCCGGCGCAGCTCCTCGGCGAGAGGCGACTTCTTGAGGACGTAGTTCACGAACCAGTCGTTCACCTTGGGCGGCCGCGTCTCGCGCAGCATCGTGTCGAGCTCGTCGGCGGTGAAGTCGGCCGGACGGCACACGAGCAGGGCCAGGAGCCGGGCGGACGTCTCGCCGGTCGCCCACAGCTCCCGCGCCAGGGCCTGGTCCGTCTTGATGCGCTTCGCGAGGGCGCGCATGCGGCTCAGGTTGATGCCGTGGTCGTCGCCGCGCTTCTCGTTCGCCGCGCGCTGCTTCGGGTCCTCCAGTGCCGCGAGCTCCGCCAGCGCCTCCTCGACTGTCATCCCGCCAGGGTAACCCCGCCGACCCACCCCTTTCGGTGCGTCCCGGCCCGTTGCGAACGCACAGAGGGGGCCGGGAGGTGCGAAAGGGGGTGGGTCGGTACTCAGTCTTCCTCGAGGAGCTCGCCGCGGATGCGACGGAGGTCTTCCATGAGGGAGCCGATGAGGATCCAGTGCTGCGAGGAGGGCGGACGGATCACGAGGGGAGCGGTCAGAGCGGGGATGGCGGAGGTCAGCGTCTCGGGCTCCGGAGAGGGCGCTGTGGTCTGCACCGCGAGGCGCACGTCGTGTCCGGCCCGGCGGAGTTGCTCGGCGATCGCGGCGACCGCGGGCTCTTCGCCGAGCCGGTCGTCGTAGTGGTCGAAGTAGGCCCGGGTCATGCCGATGGTCTGCGTGACGATGGGCGAGAGCCGGTCGAGCAGCGCCCTCAGCTCCTGCAGGTCGGCGCGATGGGTCGAGCGCCGGGGGTTCAGCGTGAGCGACTCCTCCCCGGCGGCGATCGCGGCTTCGGCGGCGTCCTTCATGGGTCGCAGCAGCCGCACCTCGAGCATGAGCTCCTGCAGCCGCGCCGGAGTCTGCGGGGCGGGCAGGGCGTCCGCGAGGCGGTCGAGGCTCGCGGCGAGCTCCCGTCCGAGCAGCCCCACATCCCGCCGCGCCGGCTCGACGAGCACCGGCGGCACGATCAGCGCATTCACGACGATGCCGATCACCACCCCGATGAGGGTCTCCCCGATCCGGGCGATCGCGTACTCCGGACTCGACGACCCGAGCGCCAGCACGAGCATCGCCGAGATCGCGACCTGGTTGCCGGTGCCGGGGGACGCCCGGAAGATCCATGCCACGAGCATCGCGACGACGATCGCGAGCAGCACGATCCAGCTCGGCGAGCCGAGGAGCAGGCCGAGGCCGACGGCGATCACCACGCCGACGATCACGCCGATGCTGCGCTCCAGCGCCTTCGACAGCGACTGGTTGACGCTGGGCTGCACGACCAGCAGCGCGGCGATCGCGGCGAACACCGGCAGCTGCCCGGGGAAGACCAAGCCCGCGATCAGCCACGCGGCGATGGTCGCCGCGGCCGACTTCACCACCTGCAGCAGGGGGGAGCGCTGGGAGGCGCGGATCGCGGCGGGGATGCGCATGACCTCCACGGTAGTCGCGCCGATGTCAACCCCATCGCCGATCTCGCCCGCAGCGGGCTGAATGGAAGCACACGAACGACGAACAAGTGAGGAGCATCCCCATGGTGCAGATCATCGAGACCATCGACGTCGACGTTCCCGTCCGCACGGCGTACAACCAGTGGACGCAGTTCGAGAGCTTCCCGAAGTTCCTCGACGAGGTCGTCTCCATCACGCAGATCGACGCGACCCACACGCACTGGAAGGTGAACGTGGGGGGCGCGGAGCGTGAGTTCGACGCCGAGATCACCGAGCAGCACCCGGATGAGCGCGTCGCGTGGAACAGCGTCGGCGGCGAGACCGAGCACGCGGGCGTCGTGACGTTCCACAAGATCGACGAGAACACCACGCGTGTGACCGTCCAGCTCGACTGGGCGCCGGAGGGACTCCTGGAGAAGGTCGGTGCCCTGGTCGGCGCCGGATCCCACGCGGTGAAGAAGGACCTGAAGAACTTCAAGGAGTTCATCGAGGGCCGTGGCGTCGAGACCGGCGCCTGGCGCGGTGACGTGGACGCCTGACGCATCCTCTTCGAGGCCCGGACCGCTGCGCGCGGCCCGGGCCTCGTCGCGTGTGAGGGCTGCGGGCGTCGGAGGGGCGTGCTTGCATGGGCGCATGGACACGAGGGAGCGTCTGCGCGGCGAGGGGCGTGCCGTGCTCGCGACCGTGGTCTGCTTCGTCGGGGGAGCTCTCGCCGGGGCGCTGCTCCTCGCCGGCCCGCCGCGACCGCTGACGGGTGAGGGAGGACTGGCGCTGCCCGCTGCGGGGGTCGCCGGCGGTGTCGCGGCCCTGGCCTTCGTCGTCAGCGCTCTCCTGCACCGTCGCGATGAGGCAGCCGCGATGCCGCGCTGGCAACGGGTCGTGTCGCGCCTCTCGGCCGCCGCCCTCACCGTCGCGTTCGGGGCGGTGACGGCGATGGGTGTGCTGCTCACGGCCGAGGTGCTCGCGGCGGGCCTGCGCGGCCTCGCGCTCGGAGCCATCGGCGGCGGGCTGCTCACGGGGGTCGCGTCCGCGGTCGGCGGACGACTCGCCTTCGGTGCGGGAATCGGGCTCCGGACCGCGGACCTCGCCGGGCTCCTGTTCGGGTTCCTCGTGATCGGCACGCTGTTCGCGATGGTGACCGCCGTCGACCCCCGGTGGTGGGAGGAGAACTTCTCGCAGCTCGGGGTGGGGTGGGCGTTCAACGGCACCCTCGTCGTCGCCGGGCTGCTGGTCGCCACCGTGGGCTCGTACATCGGTCGCGATCTGCATCGGCTGCTCGGGGACCACGCGCTGTCCCGGATCGCGACCGTGGTCGTGCTGTGGGCGGCGGCCGGACTCGCTCTCGCCGCGGTCGGGGTCCTGCCGCTGTATCGAGCCCCCGTGCCGCACGACATCGCAGCCGTCGCGGCACTGCTCCTCTTCCTCGGGGCTGCCGCGGCGACGACTTTGATCGTCCCCGGTCGGCCCCTGGCCCTCGTGGTGACCTCCGTCGCCGTCGGGGTGCTCGTGGTCGGGGCCGTGCTGCTGTGGTGGCCGCTCGGCTTCTTCCCGGTGACCGCGGTGGAGGCGGTCGTCGTCGGGCTCGGACTGCTGTGGATGACGACGCTCGTGCGGGTGCTCGCGATCGTCGTGCCGGAGGGGACCCGTCCGTCCGCGCGGCCCTCGCTCTGGGAGGGCGGGCGTTCGCGCGGGCTCAGGCGGGTGGGTGGACCAGGAGCCTGATGCGGCGCGGGGGCCTGCGTCGGCGTAGGGAGGTGGGCGGGAAGAGGGCGCGGAAGATAGGGCATCCGTCCGATGTCGAGGGGGCACCTCAGAGCGGAGTGTAGGGATACACCGAACCGTCGAGGAGACATCATGTTCGAGCACCCCTCCCTCATCCATCAGGTCACCGTCTTCGAGCAGGAGCAGATCGAGCGCGCGGTCGCCCGGCGCCGGATGCTCATCGAGCACGCGGACCAGATCGTGCCGCGTCCTGCGGGTCCGCTGCGCCGGCTGCTGCGCCTCGGACGCGGGCGAGCGTCGGCGCCGCAGGCTCCGCGCACAGCGGCGTGCGATCCGGCCGTCGCCCGATGACGGACGGCGTCGTCCTGTCCTTCCCCGGCCCTCCGGATGTCCGCGGGCAGTGGCACGATGGGTCCATGGCCCCAGCCCCCACCGCCGCGATGGTCGGGCGTGATGCCGAGCTCGCCGGGATGCGCCGCCTGTTCGACGGCGTGCGCCAGGGTGTGCCCGCCGCGCTGCTCGTGGAGGGCGAGGCGGGTATCGGCAAGTCCCGGCTGGTGCGGGAGTTCAGCGCCGAGATCGCGACCGCGGCCGACGTGCACGGGGGCTGGTGTCTCGACCTCGGCACCTCGCGCGCCCCGTTCGGCCCGCTCGCCGGCATCCTCCGCTCGCTCGTGGAGCGGCTGGGCGCGGAGCGTGTGCGCGAGGCGGTCGGCGTGGGCGTCGAGGCTCTCGGCATGCTGCTGCCCGAGCTCGTCGACGCTCCCGCCGCTCGCGACCGCACCAGCCCCGAACGCCTGCGCGACGCGATCGCCTCCCTCATCGAGGCCGCCACGGAGCTGGCGCCGCAGGTCATCGTCGTCGAAGACCTGCACTGGGCCGACGACTCGACCCTCGCGATCCTCTCCTTCCTGCTGCGCACGCTCGACCGTGGCCGCCTCCTGCTGCTCATCACCTGCCGCACCGACGATGTGCGCCGAGGCGACGCGGTGAGCCGGTTCATCGGCGAGGCCACGAGGGCGCGGCTGCTCGAACGGATGACCGTGCCGCGCCTCGACGACCATGCGGTCGGCGAGCTGGTCGCACAGATCACGGGACGCGCGCCGACCGCGACGGCGCTGGAGCGGCTGCAGGTGCGCGCGGAGGGCGTCCCCTTCTTCGTCGAGGAGATCGCCGGGTGCGCCCAGGGCCCCCTGCCGGAGAGCCTGCGCGACCTGCTGCTCGCCCGCTTCGACCGCCTCGGCGACGACGCGCGCCGGGTGGTGCAGGTGATGTCCGGCGCCGAGCGGCCGCTCACGGATCCGCTGCTGCTGCGCCTCGTCGACCTTCCGGAGGATCGTGTCGAAGACGCCGTCCGTGAGGCCGTGCGCAGCGGCATCATCGTCGTGGGCGAAGACGACTACCGGTTCCGCCACGCACTGCTGCGGGAGGCTGTGCACGGCGATCTGCTCCCCGGCGAGAGGGCGCGGCTGCACCGGGCCTACGCCGAGGCGTTGGAGGAGGGCGGGGGCGACGACGCGGCGGCGTCGGCCTACCACTGGCAGCTCGCGCAGGACGATCGTCGTGCGATCGCGGCCGCCGCCGACGCCATGCGGCAGGCGAAGGCCCAGTACGCCTTCGCCAGCGCGGCGCGGTTCGGCGAGCTCATCCTCGAGCTCTGGCCGCTCGTGCCGGACGCGGCGGAGGCGACGGGCTTCGCGCGTCTCGACCTCCTCCACGTGCTCGGGTCGGTCCTGCGCAACGCCGGCGACGGGGAGCGTGCGCTCGCGGTCGCCAACGTCGCGCTGAGCGAGGTCGACGCAGCGACGGTCGACCCGCGACTGCACGCCCGACTGCTGCGCAACAAGGCGCTGTACCTCGTCAACCTCGGGCGTCTCGGAGCCGTCCCGTTGCTTCAGGAGGCGCTGGCGCTCGCCGAGCGGGTCGACGACGACGTGTTCCGTGCGGAACTGCTGAATCAGCTCGCGAGTCGTCGCATGATCGCGGGTGACCGGGAGGAGGCCATCCGCCTCGCCGACGAGGCGGAGCGCCGGGCGGCGGGCGCCCCGACGACGGACCAGCTCTCGATCGCCGCGAACGTCCGTGGCGGGTCGCTGGCGCACCTCGGACGGGTCGCGGAGGGGGTGCGCGAGTACCGACGGGCACGCGACCTCGCCGCCGGATCGACGGCCGAGATGCGTTACCGCGTCAACTACTCCGACCTGCTGACGCTGCTGGGCCGCTATCGGGAGGCGGTCGCCGTCGCGGAGGAGGGTCTGCGGCGAGCCCGTGAGCTCCGCGTCGAGCGCACCTCGGGCTCGATCATGGCGCAGAACATGATCGTGCCGCTGCTGGAGCTCGGGGAGATCGACCAGGTCGAGGACATGCTGGCCCGCGATTTCCTGCAGGGCACGCTGCGCGTGTTCCGGATGTACGTGAGCATGACCCGGGTGCGGGTGCTCGCCTGGCGGGGCCGGGCCGCGGAGGCCGCGGAGACCCTGCGGGAGTGGCTGCCGGCGTTCGAGGAGACGGGGGTCTCGGAGCGGCAGATCTGGTACGACCGGATCACGATGCAGGTCGCCGTCGCCGAGAGTCAGGGCGACCTCCGCGGAGCGCTCGACGTGATCCTGGCGATGCTGGAGGACGAGCGTCCGGCGTTGCTGCATCAGCGGCGGCTGCTCCTGGAGGCGGGGGCCCTCGTGACGGCGCTGCGTGCGGGCGGCGCGGACGTCGAGGCGGCGGTCGCGGCGGTGCGGACGGCGTGGGAGGTACAGCCGCCGGAACTCCAGGACGACGCGTGGTCGACGGTGCTGCACGCCCTGCTCGAACCGGAGCCGGCGGTGGTCGACGAGGCGCTGGTGTGTGCGGACGGGGACGACGTTCCGGTGACGTTCCGGGTGGTGCTCCGGCTCGAGCGGGCCCGGCTGCACGTCGCCGCCGGGGAGCGCGCCGAGGCGGCTGCCGTGCTGGCAGCGGCGACGGCGATCGCTGAGCGCCTCGGCCACGTGCCGCTGCAGAAGGCACTGACACGGTTCGGCGATGCGTCCGGGGTACGTCCGACCGGACCCCGCGAGGCTGACGCGGAGCAGCTGACGGCCAGGGAGCGGCAGGTACTCGCCCTGATCGCTGAGGGCCTGAGCAACCGCCAGATCGGGGAGCGCCTGTTCATCAGTGTGAAGACCGTCAGCGTGCACGTCTCGGCGGTGCTGCGCAAACTCGGTGTCAGCACGCGCACCGAGGCGGCACTCGCCCATCGCACGGCCGAAGAGGCGGCATCCGGTCAGTCGGCCGTGGTAGCGTGACCGAGCATGCATGTCGGATCATCGGCATGATGCAGGCCGCGCGAGCGGCCGGTCAACAGAAAGTAGAAAACACATGGCCACTGGCACTGTGAAATGGTTCAACGCAGAGAAGGGCTTCGGCTTCATCGCTCCCGATGACGGCACCGAAGACCTCTTCGCCCACTACTCGGCTATCGCCGGCTCCGGTTTCAAGGAGCTCCGCGAGAACCAGAAGGTCGAATTCGACGCTGAGCGTGGCCCCAAGGGCATGCAGGCGGCGAACATCCGCGCTCTCTGAGCGTGCGCTGACTTCCTGAAGCCGGCCGGATCCGTACGGGTCCGGCCGGCTTTTTCGTTGCCCCGACACCTTCGAATCGCCCACTTTGCGGCATCCGGGCGCCGGATGGGACAAGGTGAGCGATTCGAAACGGGAGTGAGGCAGCCCTAACCTCCGTGTTAGATTAGGCGAGGCTTACCAAAGGCCGGACGCTCTCGCGTCGACACCCCATCTCCCATCCCGAAGGGAACGCCTGTGCGCACCTCTCGACTTCTCGCCCTCGGCGCGGCCGCCGCGCTCGCCGTGACGCTCTCCGCCTGCTCGTCCTCCGCGCCGGAGTCGACCGCGTCCGCCGGGAGCAACCCGGCCTCCGACGACGCGTTCCCGGTCACCATCGAGCACGTCTACGGCGAGACGACCATCGACGAGAAGCCCGAGCGCGTGGCGACCATCGCGTGGGCGAACCACGAGGTGCCCCTGGCCCTCGGCATCATCCCGGTCGGCATGAGCAAGGCCACCTGGGGCGACGACGACGACAACGGCATCCTGCCCTGGGTGGAGGAGAAGCTCGACGAGCTCGGCGGCGAGACCCCGGTGCTCTTCGACGAGACCGACGGCATCGACTACGAGGCCGTGGCCGACACCGAGCCCGATGTCATCCTCGCCGCCTACTCCGGCCTCACGCAGGAGGAGTACGACACGCTCTCCAAGATCGCCCCGGTCGTCGCCTACCCCGACGTCGCGTGGGGCACGTCCGTCGACGACATGGTCGAGATGAACTCCAAGGCCCTGGGGCTCGAGGCTGAGGGCGAGGCCCTGATCGAGGACCTGCACGCCGACGCCGACGCCGCCCTCGCGGCCAACAGCGCGCTCGAGGGCAAGAAGGTCATCTTCGCGTTCTTCGACCCGAGTGACCTGAGCGTCATCACCTACTACACCGCGGCCGACACGCGCCCCGGCTACCTGCACGATCTCGGCCTGCCGTTCCCCGCCATCGTGGAGGAGAACAAGGACAGCGAGCAGTTCTACCTCGAGGTGAGCGCCGAGGAGGCGCAGAAGTTCGACGACGTCGACGTGCTCGTGACCTACGGCGACGACTCCACCCTCGCCACGCTGCAGGCCGACCCGCTGCTGTCGAAGATCCCGGCCATCGCGGAGGGCCGCGTCGCGATCCTCCCGGACGCCACCCCCATCGCCGCATCGGCGAACCCGTCGGCGCTGTCGATCCCGTGGGGTCTCGAGGACTACCTGGCGATCCTCGCCGCGCCGCTCGCGAAGTAAGCCCCGCGTCCGCCCCCCAGCGGAGAGTCGTCGTGATCTCAGCACCCGTCCTCGCGCCGGACGCCGCCACCCTGCGGCGTCCGGCGGTGGTGCGCACCCTCTGGCTGCTCGCCGGGGTCGGTGTGATCCTCGTGCTCGTCGTGCTCTCGGTGTCGTTCGGGGTGCGGGCGGTCACCCTCGACGACATCCTCGCGGCGCTCTCCGGGCAGTCGGACACGATCGCTCAGGCCGCGGTCGTCAAGCGCATCCCCCGCACGGTGCTCGCGCTCCTCGTGGGGGCGGCCCTCGCCCTCGCCGGGGCGACCATGCAGGCCGTCACGCGCAACCCCGTCGCCGACCCCGGCATCCTGGGGGTCTCGAACGGCGCCTCGTTCGCGGTCGTCCTCGGCATCGCGTTCTTCGGGCTCAGCAATCCCTACGGGCAGATGGCCTTCGCGATCGTCGGCGCCGCGGCGGCCGCCGTGTTCGTCTACACCGTCGGCTCCCTCGGCCGTGGCGGGGCCACCCCGCTCAAGCTGGCCCTCGCGGGGGCGGCGACCTCCGCCGCGTTCGCCTCGCTCATCAGCGCGGTCATGCTGCCGCGGGTCGACCTGCTGCAGACGTTCCAGTCGTGGCAGATCGGCGGCGTCGGCGGGGCGGAGTGGCCGCGGATCGCGATCACCGCGCCGGTCCTCGCGGTCGGCGCCCTCATCTGCTTCCTGTGCGCACGGGGCATGAACTCCCTCGCCCTCGGCGACGACATGGCCAAGGGGCTCGGCGAGCACGTGCTGCGCACCCGGATGCTGTCGGCCCTCGGCGCGGTCATCCTGGCCGGCGCGGCGACGGCGATCGCGGGGCCGATCGGGTTCGTCGGGCTCATCGTCCCCCACATGTGCCGGATGCTCGTGGGCACAGACCACCGCTGGCTGCTGCCGTTCTCGGCCCTCGCCGGCGCCGCGCTGCTCACCGCGAGCGACATCGTCGGACGCGTGATCTCGCCGTCCTCCGAGGAGATCCAGGTGGGTATCATCACGGCGATCATCGGGGCGCCGTTCTTCATCTGGATCGTCCGCCGACAGAAGGTGCGGGAGCTGTGAGCACGACCGAGCACACCCTCGTCCGCGGCGACGAGTCCGCCGCCGCCCGCACCGCGCGTGTCATCGCCGGCCGCCGGGCACGCCACCGCCGTCATGCCGTGGTCACCGTCGCGCTCGGGGCCGTCGTGGTCGTGCTCTTCACGGTGGCGCTCATGGTCGGCAACACGTTCTACCCGCTCGACGAGGTCGTCCGCGTGATCCTCGGCGAGACGGTGCCCGGCGCCTCGTTCACGGTCGGCGACCTGCGCCTGCCGCGCGCCGTCCTCGCCGTCCTCACCGGCCTCGCGTTCGGTATGGCGGGCGTGACGTTCCAGACCATGCTGCGCAACCCGCTCGCCTCGCCGGACATCATCGGCATCTCGAACGGGGCCGGCGCCGCCGCGGTGTTCGGCATCGTCGTGCTCTCGCTCAACGGCCCCGCCGTCTCACTGCTCGCGCTCGTCGGTGCCCTCGTCACCGCGCTGGCGATCTACCTCCTCGCCATCAAGGGCGGCTTCGCGGGCACCCGCCTCATCCTCATCGGGATCGGCGTCGCGGCGATGCTGCAGAGCGTCATCTCCTACCTGCTGTCCCGGGCCGCGAACTGGGACATCCAGACCGCGATGCAGTGGCTCACCGGCAGCCTCAACAACGCGTCGTGGGAGCGGGTGCTGCCGATGGCGATCGCCGCCGCGATCCTCGTGCCGCTGCTGCTCTCGCAGGGCCGGGCGCTGGGCACGCTCCAGCTCGGGGACGAGTCCGCCGCGGGGCTCGGCGTGCGGGTCACCGCCACGCGCCTCGTCTTCATCCTCGGCGCCGTGGCCCTCCTCGCCTTCGCGACCGCCGCCACCGGGCCGATCGCGTTCGTCGCGTTCATGGCGGGACCCATCGCCGCGCGGCTCACCGGTCCCGGTGCCACGCTGCTGCTGCCCAGCGGCCTCGTCGGCGCGGTGCTCGTGCTCGGCGGCGACCTCATCGCCCAGTTCGCGCTCGGCGCGCGGTACCCGGTCGGCGTGGTCACCGGCGTCGTCGGCGCGCCGTACCTCATCTACCTGCTCATCCGCACCAACCGCACCGGAGGCTCGCTGTGACCGCCGCCCACCGCCTGTCCGCCGAGGGGGTCACCCTCTCCTACGGCGACCGCACCGTGGTCGAGGGCCTCGACCTGCAGATCGCGCCGGGGAAGATCACCACGATCGTCGGCGCCAACGGCTGCGGCAAGTCGACGCTGCTGCGCGCCCTCGCCCGCCTGTTGTCGCCGGGGGACGGGGAGGTCGTGCTCGACGGGAAGTCCATCCACGCCCGCCCCACGAAGGAGGTCGCGCGCATCCTCGGCCTGCTGCCGCAGTCGCCCGTGGCCCCCGAGGGCATCGCCGTCGCCGACCTCGTCGGTCGCGGACGTCATCCCCACCAGCGGGCGCTGTCGCGGTGGAGCGCGCACGACTACGAGGTCGTCGCCGACGCCCTGGACGCGACCGGGATCAGCGACCTCGCCGACCGCAGCGTGGACGAGCTCTCCGGCGGTCAGAGGCAGCGCGTCTGGATCGCGATGGCCCTCGCGCAGGAGACCGACATCCTGCTGCTGGACGAGCCGACGACGTTCCTCGACGTCGCCCACCAGGTCGAGGTGCTCGACCTGCTCACCGACCTCAGCGTCGCGCGCGGCACCACGATCGTCATGGTGCTGCACGACCTCAACCTCGCGGCGCGCTACGCCGACGAGCTGGTCGCCATGAAGGACGGTCGCGTGCACGCGATCGGCGCCCCGCAGGAGATCGTCACCGCCGAACTCGTGCAGGAGGTCTTCGGCCTCCCCAACCAGATCACCATCGACCCGGTCTCCGGCAAGCCGATGGTCACCCCCATCGGAAGGCATCATGTCCGCTGAATCCACCACGACCGAGCGCCCGACCTACATCCTCACCCGCGCCGAGGTGCGCGGCGTCGACCGCGTCTCCCCGTCGTTCGTGCGGGTGACGCTCGGCGGCGAGGAGCTCAGCGAGCTGGGGACGCCGGGGGAGGTGTACGACAGCCGGGTCAAGCTCGTCTTCCCGCCCGCGTCCGGCGTGCTCGCCGAGATCGACCGGTCGACGTACGACTGGTGGGGCTCGTACCTGTCCGTCCCGGAGGAGGAGCGCGGCTCGATGCGCACCTACTCCGTGCGCGAGCTGCGGGTCGACGACGACGGCCGCACCGAGGTCGACATCGACTTCGTGCTGCACCTGGAGCCGGGGCTCACCGGTCCGGCCTCGCGGTGGGCGAGCACCGCCGCGGTGGGTCAGGAGCTGTGGCTGGTCGGCCCGCGCCGCGGCGTCGTCGCGCACGGCGGCGCGGAGTACGCGCCGGGGGCGGCGACCTCGGTGGTCCTCGTCGGCGATGAGACCGCGGCCCCCGCCATCGCCCGCATCCTGGAGGACGCCCCGCGTGACCTCCGCGGCGTCGCGTTCATCGAGGTGCCGTCGCCCGCCGACGTGCTCGCGATCGACGTGCCGGCCGGGGTCGACGTGCACTGGCTCCCGCGCGACATCGGCGAGCCGCACGGCCTTCGCCTCATCCCCGCGGTGCTCGAGTATCTGGGGGACGACGACGCCGGGGACGAGATCCGCGTCACCGACATCGAGGGGGAGGACCTCCTGTGGGAGACCCCCGAGTACTCGAGCCTGGGGGAGGAGATCCCCCGTGAGGACGACCGCGCCGGCCGCTACTTCTGGATCGCGGGCGAGAGCGGTGTCGTGACGACGCTGCGTCGGCACCTCGTGAAGGACCTCGGCGTCGACCGCGCACAGGTCGCGTTCATGGGCTACTGGCGCCGCGGCGTCGCGATGCGGGGCTGAGATGACCGAGGCCATCGATCGCCACAGCCTGGAGGGGGAGTCCCTCGTCCTCGGCTACGGCCGCACCCGGGTCGTGCACGACGTATCCCTGCGCCTCGCGCCGGGCCGGGTGACCACGCTGATCGGACCGAACGGCAGCGGCAAGTCGACCGTCCTCCGCGCTCTCGCGCGGCTGCACCGCATCGAGGCGGGGACCGTGCGCGTCGGCGGCGCGGAGTCGCGCGACGCCGCCGCCCTCTCCGCCAAGGAGTTCGCGAAGACCGTCGCGATGCTGTCGCAGTCCCGGCCGCACCCGTCCGGGATCGAGGTCTCCGACGTCGTCGCCTACGGCCGCCACCCGCACCGCGGACGGTTCTCCGGCGTGAGCGACGCCGACCGAGCGGCCGTGGCGCGCGCCCTCGCCCTCACCGGCCTCTCCGCCATGGCCGCCCGTCCGGTCGACCAGCTCTCCGGCGGCGAGCTGCAGCGCGTCTGGCTGGCGACCGCACTCGCCCAGGACACCGGGGTGCTGCTGCTCGACGAGCCGACCAACCACCTCGACCTGCGCTACCAGGTGGAGACCCTCGACCTGGTGCGGGAGCTCGCCGACGACCACGGCACCGCGCTCGGCGTCGTGCTGCACGACCTCGACCACGCCGCCTCGGTCGCCGACGACGTCGTGCTGATGCACCGCGGCCGGGTCCACGCGGCGGGGGCGCCCGCCGAAGTGCTCACCGGCGAGAACCTCTCGCACGTGTACGGCCTGCGCATCGACACCGCCCTCGACGAGGAGACCGGGCTGGTGCGGGTGCGTCCGCGCGGTCGCCACCACGGTCGCCTCCGCGCCCCCTCCGCCTCCTGATCCCGACCCCTGAAGGAACCACCGATGAAGAAGACCTCCCTCGCCGTGCTCGCCCTCGGCGGCGCCCTCACCCTCGCGCTCGCCGGCTGCGGCACCACGCAGACGCCGTCCGCCGAGGGATCGGACGCCCCGACCTCGACGAGCGCGGGCTGCACGGACGACACCACGAGCACCTCGACCGGGGCGGTCTCCGTCACCGACGACCTCGGCCGCACGGTCGAGCTCGACACGCCGGCCGAGCGGATCGCGGTGCTCGAGTGGCAGCAGATCGAGGACGCCCTGTCGCTGTGCGTGACGCCGGTCGCGGTGGCCGACGCCGAGGGGTACAGCACCTGGGTCACCGCGGAGGAGCTGCCGGAGGGCGTCGTCGACGTGGGCACCCGCCAGGAGCCGAACCTGGAGACGCTGTTCGGCACCGACCCCGACCTCGTGATCGTCGAGGTCAGTGCCGCGGACGACCCCATCGTCGCGCAGCTCGAGGCCTACGACGTGCCCGTGCTCGCGACGATCGGCGCCGATGCGAAGGACCCGATCGCCAAGATGCTGAACACCTTCGACCTCATCGCCCAGGTCACCGGCCGCGGGGAGCGGGCCGACGTCGTCACCGAGGAGTTCCAGGAGCACCTCGACACCGCGAAGGCCGAGCTCGCCGACCGCGACCTCGCCACCACCGACTTCGTGTTCTTCGACGGCTGGGTCGACGGCGGCAACGTGGCGCTGCGTCCGTTCGGCCAGGGCTCGCTCGTCGGCGAGGTGGGCGAGGAGCTCGGGCTGACGAACGCCTGGACCGGCGAGGTCGACCCCGTGTACGGCCTCGGGCAGACCGATGTCGAGGGCATGACGACGGTCGGCGACGCGAACCTGTTCTACACCGGCACCGCGGACCCGGATTCCGAGAGCTTCGTCGACGCCCTCGCGGACAACCCCGCGTGGACCTCGCTCCCCGCGGTGGCGGAGGACCGCCTGACCGCGTTCCCGGCAGGTATCTGGACCTTCGGCGGCCCGCGCTCGACCGCGCAGATCATCGACGGCTACCTCGAGGTGCTCTCGAAGTGACGGAGACCCTCCGCCTCGACGACGCGACGGCGACCGCGGAGCCTGACGCCCCGGCGTCCGCCGTCCGCGTGGGGGCGGAGGGTCGGAAGCCCGCGGTGTGGACGGGCGTCGGCGTGCTCGTCGCTCTCGCCGTCGTGCTGGTGGCGGTCGCCTGCTGGCACCTCACGCAGGGCACGAGCGGCGCGGTGTTCGCCGACGCCGACGTCCTCTGGGGATCGCGGGTGCCGCGGCTCGCCGCCGGCGTCGCGGTGGGCGTGGCCCTCGGCGTCGCCGGCATCCTGCTGCAGTCCCTCGCCCGCAATGCCCTCGCGTCACCCGACACGCTCGGCGTGACCGCCGGGGCCTACCTCGCCGTCACGGCGCTCGCCGCGTTCGGGATCGCCGTGCCGGTGTGGGCCTCCGGGGCGGTGGCGTTCGCGGGCGGCATCGTCGCCGCGGGCATCGTGCTCGGACTCGCCGGAGGGGCGGGGTCGTCCACGACCCGCCTCATCCTCGCGGGCTCTGCGCTGGCGCTCGCCTTCCAGGCCGCGACCTCGACCCTGCTCATCCTGTTCGACGAGGAGACCAAGGGACTGCTCGCCTGGGGGAGCGGGAGCCTGTCGCAGCTTGGACTCACCGCGTTCCTGCAGGCGGCTCCGGTCGTCGTGGTCGTCACGGTGCTGGCCCTCGTGCTCGCGCGGCGCCTCGACATCCTGTCCCTGGGCGACGACACCGCCTCGTCGCTCGGCGTGCCGATCCGGTCGACCAGGACCATCGGGATCCTCCTCGCGGTCACCCTCACGGCGGTCGCGGTGACGCTCGCCGGGCCGATGGGCTTCGTCGGGCTGTGTGCGACGGTGCTCGCGCGGCTGCTGACGCGGGTGGTGCCAAGCCTGAACCGCCATCTGCTGCTGATCCCCGCGTCGGGGCTCCTCGGCGCCCTCGTCGTCATCCTCTCCGACGCCCTCCTGCGCGCGCTGATCGGCGCGGAGGCCGCGATCCTCATCCCGACCGGCGTCGCGACGACGCTGCTCGGCGCGATCGTGCTCGTGCTCATGGCCCGACGCCTCCGCGACGCCGGTCCCACGCGCGAGCCTCCGCGGGTGCGCTTCGGGGTGCGCAGCCGCCTGCGCTTCCGGATCACCCTCGCCCTCGTCGCCCTCGGCGTGGTCGGGGTGCTGCTGCTCGGACTGCTCGCCGGGCACACCTGGCTGCTCACCGGCGACATCGCGCTATGGCTGCAGGGGCAGGCTCCCGCGCCCATCGCCTTCGCCCTCGACGAGCGCGCGCCGCGGATCGTGGCCGCCGTGGTCGCCGGCGCCGCGCTCGCGCTCTCCGGCGCCGTGATCCAGGGGGTGAGCCGCAACCCGCTCGCCGACCCGGGCATCCTCGGCGTCACCGGCGGCGGCGGGCTCGGCGCGGTGCTGGTGATCACGAGCATCACGTCGTCGACGGGCGGGATGATCGCGGGAGCCGTCACCGGCTCGCTGCTCGCCTTCGCCCTCGTCTACCTGCTGTCGTGGCGGGGCGGCCTGAACGCGGACCGTTTCCTGCTCATCGGCATCGGGGTCTCGTACTTCACGGTCTCCCTCACGACCTTCTTCCTGCTGCGCTCGAACCCGTGGGACACCCCGAAGATCTACACCTGGCTCTCCGGGACGACGTACGGGCGGGTGTGGGAGCAGGTCATCCCGCTGGCGATCGTCCTCGTGATCGCGGTGCCGTTCGTGGTGATGAGTCGCCGGGAGCTCGACGTGCTGTCGCTCGATGAGGACACCCCGCGACTGGTCGGCATCCGGCTGGAGCCCGTCCGGTTGACGCTGCTGCTGGTGGCGGCCGTCCTCGCGGCGCTGAGCGTGACGGCGATCGGGGTCATCGGCTTCGTGGGGCTCGTGGCGCCGCACGCGGCGCGGGCCCTGGTGGGCGCGCGGCACTCGCGAGTGATCCCGACGGCGGTGCTCCTCGGCGGGCTGCTCGTGGGCATCGCGGACACGATCGGCCGGACGGTGATCGCCCCCGCGCAGCTTCCGGCGGGTCTCGTGGTCGCGCTGATCGGTGCCCCGTACTTCGTCTGGCTGCTCTGGCGCTCCCGCTGACCCGCTTCGAATCGCCCGAATGGCCCCATCTCCAGAGGAAATGGGGCCATTCGGGCGATTCGAACGAGGGTTACCGGGCCAGGAACTGCGTCAGGGCGGCGTTGACCTCGTCGGCGTGGGTCCAGAGGAGGCCGTGCGGGGCGCCCTCGACCTCGACGTACTCGGCCTCGGGGACGGCCTGGTGGAAGCGGCGGGCGGTCGCGTCGATCGGCAGGATGTTGTCCTTGGTGCCGTGCAGGATCAGCGTGGGCTTGGCAGCGGCGGCCACGGCCTTCACGTCGTCGCGGAAGTCCTCGATCCAGGTCGGGACCACGGCGTAGGCGGCGACCGGGGCGCTGGTGACGGAGAGGTTCCAGTTCGCGTCGACGACCTGCTGGCTGATGCGCGTGCCGAGGTTCTCGTCGAGGTTGTAGAAGTCCTTGTAGAACTGGGTGAACCACGCGTAGCGGTCGCCCTTGGCGGCGGCCTCGATCCCGTCGAAGACCCCCTGCGGCACGCCCTCGGGGTTGTCGTCGCGCTGCACGAGGAAGGGCTCGAGCGACGCGAGGAAGGCGAGCTTCGCGACGCGCTCGTGGCCGTAGCGGCCGACGTAGCGGGCGAGCTCGCCGGTGCCCATGGAGAAGCCGACGAGCACGACGTCGCGGAGGTCGAGGGTCTCGAGCACGGTGTTCAGATCGGCGGCGAAGGTGTCGTAGTCGTAGCCGGAGCCGACCTTGGAGGACTGTCCGAAGCCGCGGCGGTCGTAGGTGATGACGCGGTACCCCTGGGCGAGGAGCTCGCGGGTCTGGCGCTCCCAGCTGTGCCCGTTGAGCGGGTAGCCGTGGATCAGCACGACGGGCTGACCGCTGCCCTGGTCTTCGTAGTAGAGCTCGATCGGGGTGGTGTTCTCGGTGCCGACGGTGATGTAACCCATGATGTGTTCCTTCCGATGCCGGTGAGAACGATCGTTCTCGCCTGATGTGATCAATCTAGAGAACGTTCGTTCTCATGTCAAGTAGACTTCTGGACATGACCGAAGACGAGGCGCGCGAACGCATCCTCTCCGCCGCGGAGGAGCTCTACTACCGCAAGGGCTATGCGGCGGTCGGCATGGACGAGCTCCGGTCCGCCGCCGGGGTGTCGCTGCGGCGCCTCTATTCGCTGTTTCCGGCGAAGACGGACATCGTCGCGGCGGTGCTGACGCGGAAGCACGCCGAGTGGGAGCAGGGGCTCACCGCCGCCGTGGCGCAGAGCGGCGACGACCCGCGCGCCCGCCTCCTCGCGGTCTACGGCTACCTGGAGGACTGGTTCTGCAGCGACGGGTTCCGGGGCTGCGCCTTCATCAACGCATTCGGCGAGCTCGGGGGCACGAGTCCCGAGGTCGCCGGCATCGTCCGCGCGCACAAGGCGTCGTTCCAGCAGTACATGGCGGAGCTCGTCGCGGCGACCGGCGCCCCGGTGGGCCTGGCCGCCCAGCTCTCTCTCCTCGCGGAGGGCGCGCAGAGCACCGCGGCCATCGGCGCCGACCCGGAGGCCGCCGTGCACGCACGCCGCGCCGCCGAGGTCCTGATCGACGCCGCCCTCGCTCCGGCCTGATGCCCATTCGCTAACCTGGTTAGCGAAACGAAGGGGCGCTGTCAAGGCCACTCCCTTCCGTCCCCGTCCGGCGTAGGGTGCGGGCATGGAGACCTCGACGAAGGGCATCGCCCGCCAGAGCCTCGTGATCGCCGCCGCCGTGTTCATGCTGATCGCCGCGGCCATCGGCGCCGGCGCCTTCGGCGGTGACTCCGTCGATGAGCTGCAGAACGGCGCGCTCTCGGCCCAAGGCTCGTACCTCGCCCCCGCCGGACCGGCCTTCTCGATCTGGTCGCTCATCTATGTGGGACTCCTCGCCTACACCGTGTGGCAGGCGCTCCCCGCGCAGCGCCGCGACGAGCGACAGCAGGCGGTCGGCGGCTGGATCGCCCTCTCGATGGTGCTCAACGGCCTCTGGCTCGTGACCGCGCGCTACCTGACGCTGTGGCTGACCGTGCTCGTGATCGCGCTCCTGCTCGCGACGCTCGCCCGCGTCATCGTGCTCCTCGGCCGGTTCCCCGCCCGCAATCTCGCTGATCGCCTCCTCACCGACGGGGCCAACGGCCTGCACTTCGGCTGGGTCACCATCGCGACGGTCGCCAACACCGCCGCCTGGCTCACCCAGACGGTCCCGGAGATCGGAGCGGGTGCCCCCGACGCTTGGGCCGTCGCCGTGCTCGTGGTCGTGCTGGTGATCGGCGCCGCATCGGCCTGGTTCACCGGACGCCTCGCGCCGGCGCTCGCGACCGCCTGGGGTCTGAGCTGGCTCGCGGTCGGGCGTCTCACGGGCGAGCCGGAGAGCACGCCCACCGCCGTTACCGCGATCATCGTGGCCGTCCTGCTCGTCGTCGTCGGTGTCGTGGCGGTCCTCCGTCGGCGTCGCGTCGCGGGCACGCACGACCGCGCGCCGCTCGGTCGCTAGAGGACCAGCCGGTAGCCCATTCCTGACTCCGTCAGCAGGTGGACGGGCGTCGAAGGCTCGCGCTCCAGCTTCTTGCGGAGCTGGGACATGTAGAGCCGCAGGTAGCCGGAGTCGGACACCTGGGCACTGCCCCAGATCTCCTTGAGGAGATCCTGCCGGGTCACCAGCGCGCCCGGATGCCGCGCGAGGTGCTCGAGCATCCGCCACTCGGTCGGCGTGAGGTGCACCCGGGTGCCGGCGCGGGTCACGGTCTTCGTGGCGAGGTCGACGACGACGTCCCCGAACGCGACCACGGACTCACCGTTCGCGGCGACCGCGCGGCGGGAGAGCGCCCGCAGCCGGGCCAGCAGCTCGTCGACCTGGAAGGGCTTCGTGACGAAGTCGTCCGCCCCGGCGTCCAGCGCCTCCACCTTGTCGGCGGAGCCCGTCCGCCCCGACACGACGATGATGGGCACGCTCGTCCAGCCGCGGAGCGCCTGGATCACCTCGATGCCGTCGAGGCGGGGCATGCCGAGGTCGAGCATGATGAGGTCGGGATGGCTCTGCGCTGCGGCGGCGATCGCGGCGGCGCCGTCGGCGGCCACGACGACCTCGTAGCCGTGCGCCGCGAGGGTGATCCGCAGCGCCCGCACCATCTGCGGGTCGTCGTCGGCGATGAGGAGCTTCACTCCGTCCCCTCCGTGTCGGAAGACCCTGCGGCGAGCGGCAGGGAGATGACCATGGTGAGTCCGCCCCCGGGGGTGTCCTCCGGTGTCAGGCTACCGCCCATGCCCTCGGTGAATCCGCGGGAGAGGGCGAGCCCGAGCCCCAGCCCGGTCGTGTTGTCGGTGTCGCCGAAGCGCTGGAACGGCTGGAAGATCGCATCGCGCCGCTCGGGGGCGATCCCCTCGCCGCGGTCGACGATCCGGATCTCCGCCCGATCGCCCAGCCGGCTGCTCGACACGAGCACACGGCTGCCCGCCGGCGCGTGCCGGTGGGCGTTGGCGAGCACATTCACGAGCACGCGCTGGAGCAGCACCGGGTCGGCGTGCAGCGGCGGGAGGTCGGGGTCCAGGGCGAGCTCGACGTCGGCGGGGCCGAGACCGAGCTCGTCCACCGCGGCGAGCACGGGGCCGGCCGCGTCGATCCGCTGGGCCGAGACCGCGAGCACCCCCGCCTCCACGCGGCTCACGTCGAGGAGATCGGTGACGAGGGCGGAGAGGGTCGCGAGGCTCTCGTCCGCGGTCTCCAGCAGCTCCGCGCGGTCCTCGGCGGACAGCCCGTGCGCGCCGCGGAGCCCGCCGATCGCGGCGACCGCCGAGGCCAGCGGCCGACGCAGATCGTGACTGACGGCGGAGAGCAGGGCGCTGCGGACCTGGTCGGTCTCGGCGAGGGCTTCCGCCTCCCGTGCGGTCGCGCGGAGATCGGTGTGCTCGATGGCGGCGGCGAGCTGGGCGACGATCGCGTCGAGCAGCCGGCGCTCCGGACCGGCGATCGGCTCGCCGTTGAGCTCCAGCACGGCGCGCGGGCCCCCACCGGACGCGACTCCGACCGGGATGGTCGTGGCGCGGCCGTCCGGTACCGGCTCGCCGTCCCTGGCCAGCACCTCGCCGGAGGGGGTGAGCAGCCGCACCCCGCTCAGGCCGAACGCCTCCCGCGTGCGGCTGACGAGGGCGAGCACGGCGTTGTCGCCGCGGAGCACGTTCCCGGCGACGGCCGCGAGGAGCTCCGCCTCGGCGGTCGCCCGCTGCGCGGTCCGCGCCCGGCGGGCGGCCTGGTCGACGATGAGGCTCACGAGGATCGCGATGATCACGTAGAGGGTGAGCGCGAGCACGTGCAGCGGGTGCGCGATCGTGATCGTGAACAGCGGGGCGACGAAGAGGAAGTCGAGGGTGATGCCGGAGAGCACCGCCGCGAACACGGCGGGACGGATGCCGCCGATGAGGGCGACCACCACGACGAGCAGCTGGTAGGCGAGCACCTCCGCCGTGATCGACTCGGGGCTGCGGACGGTGAACATCAGCCAGGACAGCAGCGGGCCGAACACGAGGGCCACGCCGAAGCCCAGCGCCTGCCGACGCCAGCCGAGCGCACCGCCGGTGATGCGGGGGAGGGCGAGCCGGCCGCCCGCCGCGGCGTGGGTCACGATGTGCACGTCGATGTCGCCCGAGCGGCGGATGACCTCGGCGCCGATCCCCGGCCCGGTGAGGGCGGCGGCGAGGCGGCCGCGCCGGCTCACCCCGATCACGAGCTGCGTGGCGTCGGCACCCTGCGCGAACTCGACGAGCGTCGCCGGGATGTCGTCCCCGACCACCTGGTGGTACGTGCCGCCGAGGGACTCGACGAGGGAGCGCTGCGCGGCGAGGGCGCCGGGGGTCTCGTCGCGCAGTCCGTCCTGGGCGGTCACGTGCACGGCGAGCAGCTCCCCGCCGGCGGAGCGTGCGGCGATGCGGGCCCCGCGGCGCAGCAGCGTCTCGCCCTCCGGGCCGCCGGTGAGGGCGACGACCACCCGCTCGCGCGCCTGCCAGGCTCCCGCGATGCCCTGTTCCGCGCGATAGCTGCGGAGCGCGCTGTCGACCTCGTCGGCGAGCCACAGCAGGGCGAGCTCCCGCAGGGCGGTGAGGTTGCCGAGCCGGAAGTAGTGCGAGAGGGCGGCGTCGACCCGCTCAGCGGGGTAGACGAGACCTGCGGCGAGCCGGTCGCGGAGCGTCTGCGGTGCGAGGTCGACGACCTCGATCTCGTCGGCGGCGCGGACGACCGCGTCCGGGATGGTCTCGCGCTGGGCGATCCCGGTGATCTTCTCCACGACCGCGTTCAGCGACTCGATGTGCTGCACGTTCACGGTGGTGACGACGTCGATCCCCGCGTCCAGCAGCTCCTCGACGTCCTGCCAGCGCTTGGGGTTCCGCGAGCCGGGGGCGTTCGTGTGCGCGAACTCGTCCACCAGAGCGATCTCCGGGGCGAGGGAGAGCACCGCATCGAGGTCGAGCTCGGAGAGGGTGACCCCGCGATGGGCGTCCTCGCGCCGCGGCACCTCGGGAAGCCCGGAGGTGAGGGCGGCCGTGGCCGCACGGCCGTGGGTCTCCACGATCGCGATGACCACGTCGCGGCCTTCGTCGCGGAGCCGCCGACCCTCGGCGAGCATCTCGAAGGTCTTCCCGACGCCCGGCGCGGCGCCGAGGAGGACGCGCAGTCGTCCGCGGCGGTTCCGGTCCGTCGCGGGGCGCGGCGGCCGCTCTGCGCTCATGCACCCTCCCGGTCGTCGAGTGCGAGATTCAGCTCCGCGACGTTGATGCGCTCCTCGCCGAGGAACCCCAGGTCCCGCCCTTGAATCCTAGACTCCACGAGGGCCCGCACCTCGTCTTCGGACAGGTCGCGGGCGGCGGCCACCCGCGGCACCTGGAGCAGGGCGTACGCGACGCTGATGTGCGGGTCGAGGCCGGAGCCGGACGCGGTCACGGCATCCGCGGGGACCGCGGACGGATCGATGCCCACTCTGGCGGCGACCTCGGCCTTCCGCGCGGCGATGGCGGCGACGAGGTCGGGGTTCTCCGGCCCGAGGTTGCTGCCGCCGGACGACGCCCCGTCGTACCCGTCGCCGGCCGCCGAGGGGCGGGACTGGAAGTACTCGGGCAGGGCTTCGCCGTCGGCATCTGTGAAGGACTGGCCGAGGAGCGCGCTGCCCCGGTCGCCGGGGAGCATCGAGCCGTTCGCCTGTGCGGGGAGGAGGAGCTGGCCGATGCCGGTGACGAGCAGCGTGTACCCGACGCCGAGGACGAGGGTGAGGACGAGCATCGCGCGGACGGCGACACCGGCGGTGCGCATCGTGGTGCGGGTGGTGGACGACATGGCGTTCCTTTCGAGCCCGGTCAGAAGCCGGGGAGGAGGCTGACGAGGAGGTCGATGAGCTTGATGCCGAGGAACGGGGCGATGACGCCGCCGAGGCCGTAGACGAGCAGGTTCCGCTGCAGGATCTGCGAGGCGCTCGCCGGCCGGTACTTCACGCCGCGCAGCGCGAGCGGGATGAGGAACACGATCACGATGGCGTTGAAGATGATCGCGCTCGTGACCGCGGAGGCCGGGGAATGCAGCTGCATGATGTTCAGTGCCGCGAGTCCGGGGAACACCCCCATGAACATCGCCGGGATGATGGCGAAGTACTTCGCGATGTCGTTCGCGAGCGAGAACGTCGTCAGCGCGCCGCGGGTGATGAGCAGCTGCTTCCCGATGCGGACGATGTCGATGAGCTTGGTCGGGTCGGAGTCGAGGTCGACCATATTGCCGGCTTCCTTGGCCGCCGAGGTGCCCGTGTTCATCGCGACGCCGACGTCGGCCTGGGCGAGCGCGGGAGCGTCGTTGGTGCCGTCCCCGGTCATCGCGACGAGACGTCCGCCCTCCTGTTCCCGGCGGATGAGGTCGAGCTTGTCCTCCGGGGTGGCCTCGGCGAGGTAGTCGTCGACGCCGGCCTCGGCCGCGATGGCCTTCGCGGTGAGGGGGTTGTCTCCGGTGATCATGACCGTGCGGATGCCCATGCTGCGCAGCTCGTCGAACCGCTCTCGGAGGCCGTCCTTGACGATGTCCTTGAGGTGCACGACCCCGAGGATCCGCGCGTCCACAGCCTGGGTCCCTGAGCCTGTCGAAGGGCCTGAGTCCGGCTGGGTCCCTGAGCCTGTCGAAGGGCCTGAGTCCGGCTGGGTCCCTGAGCCTGTCGAAGGGCCTGAGCCTGTCGAAGGGCCCTGCACCGCGACGACGAGGGGCGTGCCGCCGCCCGAGGCGACGTCGTCGGTGAGGGTCGCGAGCTCGGGGCCGGGGGTCTGCCCCAGCCAGGCCGCCACGGCCGAGGCGGCACCCTTGCGGATCTGCGTGCCGTCGGCGAGGTCGAGACCACTCATGCGCGTCTGCGCCGTGAACGGGACGACGACGGCGTCCGCCGGGGCCTCCACCCGGATCCCGCGGGCGGCGGCGAGTTCGACGATCGATGCGCCCTCCGGCGTCGGGTCGGCGAGCGAGGAGAGGGCGGCGGTGCGCAGCAGCTCCTCGGCGTCCACCCCGGTGAGCGGCAGCACGGCGTGGGCGCGGCGGTTGCCGTGGGTGATCGTGCCGGTCTTGTCGAGGAGCAGCGTGGTGACGTCGCCCGCGGCCTCCACCGCCCGCCCCGACATCGCCAGCACGTTCCGCTGCACGAGCCGGTCCATGCCCGCGATGCCGATAGCGGAGAGGAGCGCGCCGATGGTGGTCGGGATGAGGCAGACGAGCAGGGCGATGAGGACGGGGATGCTCACGGGCGACGCGGCGTACGACGCGATCGGGTTCAGCGCGAGGACCACGACGACGAAGACGATCGACAGGCTCGCGAGGAGGATGTTCAGCGCGATCTCGTTCGGGGTGCGCTGTCGGCTCGCCCCCTCGACGAGGGCGATCATGCGGTCGACGAACGTCTCGCCGGGCTTCGACGTGATGCGCACGACGATCCGGTCCGACAGCACCCGGGTGCCGCCGGTGACAGCACTGCGGTCGCCGCCGGACTCGCGGACGACGGGGGCGCTCTCGCCGGTGATGGCCGACTCGTCGACCGTCGCGATGCCCGCGACGATGTCGCCGTCGCCCGGGATCAGTTCGCCCGCGGAGACGATCACGAGGTCGTCGCGCTGCAGCTCCGCCGACGACACCGTCTCCGTCGGCGCTTCGACGAGCTCAGCGACCCACCCGGCGCCACGCTGGGTCCCTGAGCCCGCACCCTGGGTCCCCGAGCCGATGTTCTGGGTCCCTGAGCCTGTCGAAGGGCCCACCACCCGCCGCGCCATCGTCTGGGTGCGGGTGTTCCGCAGGCTCGCGGCCTGGGCCTTGCCGCGCCCTTCGGCGACCGACTCCGCGACGTTCGCGAAGAACACGGTCAGCCAGAGCCAGAGCGCGATGCCCCAGGTGAACGCCGCCGGGACGGGGGTGCCGCCGGAGGAGGCGGGCCCGCCGAGGAAGGGCTCCGCGATCGCGAGGACGGTCGTGAACGCGGCGCCGACCCAGACGAGGAGCATCACGGGGTTGCGGACGAGCGTCGCGGGGTTGAGCTTCCGGACGGCACCGGGGAGCGCCTGCACGAGCTGGGCGCCGCCGAAGGAGCGCGGCGGACGGGCGGGGACGGCAGGGGCGTCCTGCTGTTCCGGAGGGGTGGTGAGGAGGGTCATGGTCAGAGTCCTTCGGCGAGCTGTCCCAGTGCGAGCACGGGGAAGTAGGTGAGGGCCGTCACGACGACGGTCACGGTGAGGAGCAGGCCGACGAACTGCGGCCGGTGGGTGGGGAGCGTGCCGGTCGTGGCCGGCACCCGCTCCTGCGCGGCGAACGACCCGGCGAGAGCCAGCACGAGCACGATCGGGAGGAATCGCCCGAGCAGCATCGCGACGCCCAGGGCGGTGTTGAACCACGGAGTGTTCGCGGTGAGCCCCGCGAACGCGGAGCCGTTGTTGTTCGCGGCGGAGGTGAACGCGTAGAGCACCTCGCTCATGCCGTGCACCCCCGGGTTGAGGATGCTCGTGGACTCCACGTCCTCCCGGATCCCGGGGATCGCGAAGCTCAGGGCCGTGCCGCCGAGGACGAGCACCGGGACCACGAGGATGTAGAGGCTCGCGAGGGTCATCTCCCGCGGTCCGATGCGCTTCCCGAGCCACTCCGGGGTGCGGCCGACGAGCAGCCCGCCGACGAAGACCGCGACGATCGCGAGCACGAGCATCCCGTACAGACCGGAGCCGACGCCGCCCGGAGCGACCTCGCCGAGCATCATGTTCAGCATCGGCATCATGCCGCCGAGCGCGGTGTACGAGTCGTGCATCGAGTTCACGGCCCCGGTCGAGGTGAGGGTGCTCGCGCTGCCGAAGAGGGTCGAGCCGAGCATGCCGAAGCGCTGCTCCTTGCCCTCCATCGCCGCCCCGGCGAGCTCGGGGGCGGAACCGCGTCCCGCCAGCTCCAGCGCCGAGAGCGCGGCGAGCGAGGCGAGGAACAGGGTGCCCATGACCGCGACGATCGCGTAGCCCTGCCGGTGGTCGCCGACCAGTCGGCCGAACGCGCGGGGGAGGGCGAACGGGATCACCAGGATCAGCAGCACCTCGAGGAGGTTCGTCCACCCGGTCGGGTTCTCGAAGGGGTGGGCGGAGTTCGCGTTGAAGAAGCCGCCGCCGTTGGTGCCGAGCAGCTTGATGGCCTCCTGCGACGCGACCGGACCGCCGGGGATCGTCTGCGTGCCGCCGGAGACCGTGGCGACGTCGGTGAAGCCGTTCACGTTCTGGATCACGCCGCCCGCGAGCAGGGCCACCGCGCCGATCAGGGCGAGCGGGAGGAGCAGCCGCCCCAGGCCGCGGGTGAGGTCGACCCAGAAGTTGCCGATCGTCGCGGAGCCGCGGCGCGCGAGCCCGCGGACGAGAGCGATGGCGATGGTGAGGCCGACGGCGGCGGAGACGAAGTTCTGCACCGTGAGGCCCGCGAGTTGCACCGTGTAGCCCATGGTCTGCTCGGGCGAGTACGACTGCCAGTTGGTGTTCGCGACGAAGGACGCGGCGGTGTTGAACGCGAGTCCCTCCGGCACGGCGGGCAGGCCCAGCGAGGCGGGGAGGAAGGCCTGGAGCCGCTGCAGCCCGTACACGAGCAGGAGCCCGACGAGGGAGAACAGCAGCACGCTGCGGGCGTAGGCTCGCCAGGTCTGCTCGGAGCGGGGGTCGACCCCGATCACCCGGTACAGCCCGCGCTCGAGGCGGAGGTCGCGCCCGGAGGTGTAGACGTGCGCGATGTAGTCGCCGAGGGGGCGGTAGAGGAGCACGAGTACGACCACGACGGCCGTGATCTGGAGGACGCCGTACAGGACCGTCGCGTCCATCAGAATCGCTCCGGGGCGACGAGCGCCACGACCAGGTAGACGACCGCGGCGACGGCGAGGACGGCGGCGAGGATCTCGAAGACGATCATGCGCGGTCCACCGCCTTGGCGATGAGGGACACGAGGGCGAACAGCGCCAGGGTCAGCGCGAGGTAGATGATGTCGAGCACGTCCTCGATCCAACTGCGCCGCCCGGCCGCATCCATCGATCCTCACGGTTCCCCTACGCCCGTCCCCCGGATGCATGCGGGTTGCTCACACCTCCTGCCTTCGAATCGCGCACCTGGTCCCCGACCCGCCGCCGATGCAGCCAGGTGCGCGATTCGAAAAGGTGGCGCCGGCCCTATGCTCACGAGGTGGGGATCGGACGGATGCGGGTCGGCGTCGGCGCAGGGATCGTCGCCGGGCTCGTCGTGATCGCGCTCGTGTGCGGGCTCACGGGCTTCCTGCCGCGCACGGATGCCGGTGCGCTCGGGGCGCGGATCGCGCCCGTGCTGGGGTTCGTCGTCGCGATCACGATCGTCGCCGAGCTCGCCCGTGATGCGGCGGTGTTCGACGTCGTCTCGCAGCGCCTCGCGCGCTGGGGGCGCGGCCGCGTGGTGGTGCTGTGGGCGCTGGTGGTCGTGCTCGCCGTGGTGAGCACCGTGTTCCTCTCGCTCGACACGACCGCCGTGATCGTCACCCCGGTCGTGGTGGTCCTGGCGCAGAGCATCGGTGTCTCGCCGCTGCCGTTCGCCCTGGCCACCGTCTGGCTCGCCAACACCGCGTCCCTCGCGCTGCCGGTCTCAAACCTCACCAACCTGCTCGCCGCGCCCGCGATGGGGGACGGCCCCGGGGCGTTCATCGCGCTGAGCTGGGCGCCCACGCTCGTGGGGATACTGGTGCCCGTCGCGATCCTCACGGTCCTGCATCGGCGCACGGTCTTCGGCGCGTACGAGACGCCCGTGGCGCGGCGCCCCGCCGACCCCCTGCTGTTCTGGAGCGCGACCGGCATCCTCGTGGTGCTGATGCCGCTGCTCGCGCTGACCCCCGACGTGTGGATCCCCGCCTCGGTCGCGGCTCTCGCCTTGATCGCGCTCTTCGCCGTCCGTCGTCGCCGGGCCCTGCGGCTCTCGCTCGTCCCGTGGCAGGCGCTCGCGCTCGCCGCGTCGCTGTTCGTGCTGGTCGAGACCGCGCACGCGCAGGGGCTGCTCGACTTCCTGACCTCGGCGACCGCGAACGGCGACTCTCCCGGCGACCTGTTCCGGCTCGCCGCGCTCGGGGCCGTGAGCGCGAACGCGATCAACAACCTCCCCGCCTACCTCGTGCTCGAACCCGCGGCAGGGGACCCGGTCGCCCTGATGGCCCTGCTGATCGGCGTGAACCTCGGTCCGCTCGTCACGCCGTGGGCCTCGCTCGCGACGCTCCTCTGGCACCATCGCGTGACGGCGCTCGGGGTGGAGATCCGCTGGGGCCGCTTCGCCCTCTGGGGGGCCGTCGCCGCGGTGCCCACCGTCGTCCTGGCCACGCTCGTCCTCTGACCCCGTTTCGAATCGCGCGCTCTGCTGCACATCCGGCCGAGATGGAGCACAGTGCGCGATTCGAACGGGGGTCAGACGCGACGCATCTCGGCGGCCAGGGCGGGGTGGGCGGCGTCGAAGCGGGCGGCGATGCGCTCGCGCACCTCGGGGGCCTTGTTCTGGCTGAGCTTGGCGCGGGCGTCGAACCGGGTGACCCGGAGCCGCAGGCCCACTGTGCCCTTCGCGGCTCGTCGGGTGCCCGCCTCGTCCTCCGCGAGGCTCCGCCCGTGGGGCTGCCCACCCTCGAAGTGGTCGGTGAGCCGGGTGAGCATGGCGTAGTTCTCCTCCGCGGTCAGGATCTCGGGGGCGCCGGAGAGGTGCGCGGTGACGTGGTTCCAGGTCGGGACGAGGTCTCCCGGCGCGTACAGACTCGAGGACACGTAGTCGTGCGGCCCCTGGATGATCACCAGGACCTCGTGTCGTCCGAGCTCGTGGAGCTCGTCGTCGGGGCGTCCGAAGTGGGTCACGAGCACGATGCCGTCCTCGTCCTCGTCGAGCAGAACGGGGTAGTGCGAGGCGACGAGACCGGTGGAGGTCGGCGAGACGAACGTCGCCCACGGGTGCGCGCGGATGAGGCGCTTGACCTCCTCCGGGTCGGTCATGAGGTAGCGGGGGGTGTGACGCATGGCGCCTCCTGTCGGGTGGGGGTGGGGGTGGGGGGAGAACTGCGGGTGCGGACGGCGAGTCCGGCGCACACGACGACCGCGAGTCCGCCGAGCACCGTGGCCAGGCCGACGTCCTCGTGGAAGAGGAAGGCTGCCCAGGTGATGCCCATGACGGGCTGCACGAGCTGGATCTGGCTCACCTGTGCCATGGGGCCGATCGCGAGGCCGCGGTACCAGGCGACGAATCCGAGGAACATGCTGACCGCGGCCAGGTAGGCGAACGCGAGCCAGGCGGTGGGGGTGGCGACGGGCGGTGCGGCGACCCCGGCGGCGATGGCCACCGCGAGCATGACGGGGGCGGCGAGCACGAGTGCCCAGGAGATCGTCTGCCAGGCACCGAGCTCGCGCGCGAGCAGGCCGCCCTCCGCGTAGCCGACGGCCGCGGCGATCACGGCCCCGAACAGCTGGACGTCGGCGGGGCGGAGCGCGCCGGGCGTGCCGTTCTGCAGGGTCGCGAAGACGAGGGCCGCCGCGGACCCGAGGAGCGCGAAGACCCAGAACGAGGGGGACGGGCGCTCGCGGGTGCGCAGCACGACGGCCACGGCGGTCGCGGCGGGGAGGAGGCCGATCACGACCGCCCCGTGGCTCGCCGGCGTCGTGGTCATCGCGAACGAGGTCAACAGCGGGAAGCCCGCGACCACTCCGAGGGCGACGATCGCGAGTCGTGCCCACTGGACCGGGCTCGGCGGCTGCTGACGCGTGACGAGGAGGGCGACCGCGGCGAGCACGGCGGCGACGACCGCGCGCGCGGAGCCGATGAACAGCGGCGAGAGTCCGCCGCCGAGGGCGATCCGCGTGAACGGGAGCGTGAACGAGAAGGCGACGACGCCCAGCAGCCCCCAACCGGGACCGGCGGCGCGGGATAGCAGTGTTCCGTTCGGACGGATAACGCTACTGTGTTCTTTCATGAGTCAGGATAGCACCGCGCGGATCGTGGCGGGCCTGCGGGCGTGGATCGCCACGGCCGCTCCCGGGGCCCGCCTCCCCTCCAACCGCGCGCTGACGGCGGAGTACGCCGCGAGCCCCGTGACCGTGCAGAAGGCGGTGCAGCAGCTCGTCCGCCTCGGGCTCGTCGAGGCGCGACCCGGGGTCGGCACCTTCGTCCGCGCGGCGCGCACGGTCCTGCCGGCGGACTACGGCTGGCAGGCCGGGGCGCTGGGCGCGGCCGCCGTGCGCCTCGACGGTCTCTCCTCGGCGCAGCGCCCGACCTCGCCGGACGCGATCGGGTTGCACTCCGGGTATCCCGCTCCGGATCTCCTCCCCGAGCGGCTGGTACGGCAGGCCCTGGTGCGCGCCTCCCGGACCGCGTCCGCTCTCACCCGCTCGCCCGCGGCCGGCGAGCCCGGACTGCAGGAGTGGTTCGCGGCGGAGCTGGCCGCGGCGGCCCCGGCCGGGATCACGGTGCCGACCGCCCGCGACGCCGTCATCATCTCCGGGAGTCAGAGCGGACTGAGTTCCATCTTCCGGGCGGTCGTCGGTGTCGGCCGGCCGCTGCTCATCGAGTCGCCGACGTACTGGGGTGCCCTGCTCGCGGCGGAGCAGGCGGGGGTCGTGCTCGTTCCCGTCCCCTCCGGTCCGCAGGGTCCGGATCCGGACGCGGTCGACAGGGCGCTCGCCGAGACCGGAGCCCGGGCGTTCTACGCGCAGCCCACGTTCGCGAACCCCACCGGTGCGCAGTGGCCGGCGGCGACCGGGGAGGCCGTCCTCGACGCGGTCCGTCGCCACGGGGCCTTCCTCATCGAGGACGATTGGGCGCACGACCTGGGCATCGACGCCGAGCCCCGTCCCGTGGCGGCCTCCGACCACGACGGTCACGTGGTCTACCTGCGCTCGCTGACGAAGAGCGTGTCGCCGTCCCTGCGGGTGGCAGCGGTGATCGCGCGCGGTCCCGCCAGGGACCGCATCCTCGCCGATCGCGCGGCGGAGTCGATGTACGTCAGCGGCCTCCTGCAGGCGGCCGCGCTCGACGTGGTGACCCAGCCGGCCTGGCGCACGCACCTCCGCGGCTTCCGCGAGCAGCTGCGTTCGCGGCGCGATCTCCTGCTGTCGTGCCTGGCCGCGCAGGCGCCGACCGCGCTGGTGGAGGCCGTGCCGGTCGGCGGGCTGAACCTCTGGCTGCGGCTGCCGGACGGCACCGACGCCGCCGCGGTCGTCCGCGAGTGCGCGGCGCGCGGCCTGGTCATCGCGCCGGGGAGTGAGTGGTTCCCCGCCGAGCCGTCGGGGGCGTACGTACGGCTCAACTACGCGAGCGCCGACCCGTCCCGCTTCCCCGAGGCTGCGGCGATCCTCGGCGCGGTCCTCGCCGGATCCTGACCGCCTCGAAGGCTCAGGACTCGGACGGCGGCCCGGCAGGGCGGTGCGCCCGGCGCCCGGCCACCACGACGGGCCGCCCCGCCCTCTCCTGACCGGGCAATGGACGCGAGCGCCGGCCGTAGATGAGCTCGGACGAGTCGAGCAGCCACGGCACCAGGGTGATCGACACCCCGTGCACGAGCATGAGCTGGTTCGCGAGGCGACGGGCGCGCCGGTTGTGCAGGAAGTTCTCCCACCAGTGCCCCACGATGTACTGCGGCAGGTAGACCGTGACGACGGAGGAGCCGTGCTTCTCGCGATACTGCCGGATGAACTGCGTCACGGGCTGTGCGAACGAGCGGTACGGCGACTCGACGATCACGAGCGGCACCGGCACGAGGTGGTCCGCCCACTCCTGCTGCAGGCGCGCGGCGTCCTCCTGGGAGACGGCCACGTGCACCGCGAGGGTCTTGTCGTGCTTGGCGGCGATCGCGTAGTCGATGGCCTTCATGACCGGCTTCTGCAGATGGTTCACGAGGACGATGGCGACGTCGCCCGAGGCGCCGAACCGGGTGGTGTCGTCGATCGCGATCTCGTGCTCGACATCCCGGTAGTAGCGCTTGACGCCGATCATCAGGAACGCCAGCACCGGGATGGCGAAGAACACGAGATAGGCGCCGTGCGTGAACTTCGTGATCGTGACGATGACGAGCACGAGCACCGTCAGCGTCGCCCCGGCGGAGTTGATGAGCAGCCCCACCCGCGCGGAACGCCGGTCCGCGGCGCCGTCGCCGCTCGGGGGGACGGGTGCGCGCAGCAGCCGTCGCCAGTGCCGCACCATGCCGATCTGGCCCAGGGAGAAGGAGACGAAGACGCCGATGATGTACAGCTGGATCAGCGTCGTCAGCCGCGCCTGGAACACCACGAGCACGGCGATCGCGGCGATCCCGAGGAGGATCATGCCGTTGGAGAACACGAGCCGGTCGCCGCGGGTGTTCAGCGACTTCGGGGCGTAGCCGTCGCGGGCGAGCACGGCGCCGAGCAGGGGGAAGCCGTTGAAGGCGGTGTTCGCCGCGAGGAGCAGCACGCAGGCCGTGGCCGCCTGCACGATGAAGAACGGGATGCTGCCGCCGCCGAACGTCGCCGCCGCGATCTGCGCCATCAGGCTCGGCTGCGGGGTCGTGCAGTCGAAGCCGATGAGGTCGCAGGGGTTCTCGGCGTAGTGCACGCCGGCGATGAGGGCGAGGGCGGTGAGGCCGGAGAACAGGCAGATCGCGATGGTGCCCATGAGCACCAGCGTCGACTGGGCGTTGCGCACCTTCGGGGCCCGGAACGCGGGGACGCCGTTCGACACGGCCTCGACCCCGGTCAGCGCGGAGCAGCCGCTGGAGAACGCGCGGAGGATGAGCAGCAGTACGGCCGCCTGGCTGAGGCTCTCGGCCTGGACGGCGAACTCCGCGCTGGAGGCGACCGGGGCGTCGCCGAGGGCCGTCCGGACGAGCCCGGTGACGATCATGACGCCGACCGAGCCGATGAACACGTACGTGGGGATGGCGAACACGAGCGAGGCCTCGCGCACCCCGCGGAGGTTCACGATGATGATGAGCACGACGAAGCCGACGGCGAGCTCCACGCGAAGAGGATCGAGACCCGGCACCGCCGAGATGATGTTGTCCACCCCGGAGGCGACCGACACCGCCACCGTCAGCACGTAGTCGACGAGGAGCGCTGCGGCCACGATCACCCCGGGGACCTCGCCGAGGTTCTTCGACGCGACCTCGTAGTCTCCGCCGCCGGAGGGGTACGCCTTGATGAGCTGCCGGTAGCTCAGCACCACCACGAGCAGCAGCACGACGACCGCCGCCGCGACGAGTGGGGTGAACGACAGGAACGTGAGACCGCCGATGAGCAGGATCATCACGAGCTCCTGCGGGGCGTAGGCCACCGAGCTCAGCGCGTCCGAGGCGAAGATCGGCAGCGCCATGCGCTTGGGGAGGAGCTGCTCGTCGACCTGGGCGCTCGTGAGCGGGTCGCCGAGCAGGATGCGCTTGGCGCGCGGCGGCGCGTCCGGGGTCGGCCTCGTTTGTTCTGACACGTCCGGCGACACTACGCCGACCGCAGCCGCCCTCACGCGATCCTCACGGAATCCCTACGGCGCGGTGGCGCTCCCTCACGGAATCCTCACGGCCTCCCGGTATCCTTGCGTCAGTGGGGGATCAGGTGGTTCTGGGGGTCATCGCCGTGGCGATCGGCCTCGCCGTGGGCGTCGTGCTCTTCGTGCCCTTCGTCGCGATCAGCTACCGCCGCCGCGGACGCCTCTCGCTCGGACGCACGCTGCTCTGGCTCGCGGCGCTCGTCTACTTCTGGGCCATCTGGACGTACACGCTGCTGCCGCTTCCCGACCCGGACACCATCCGCTGCGTGGGGGCGATCACCGACCCGATGTCCGTCGTGCGCGACGTGCGGAAGGCGTTCGCCGCTCCGGGCAACCCGCTGCGCCAGCCCGCCCTGCTCCAACTCGTGTTCAACGTGCTGCTGTTCGTCCCGCTCGGAGCGTTCCTCCGCGTGCTGGGCGGCCGCGGCCTCCCCACCGCCCTCGTGGTCGGGTTCGGTCTGTCCCTGCTGGTGGAGACCACCCAGCTCACCGGGGTCTGGGGGCTGTACCCGTGCGCCTACCGCTTCTTCGACGTGGGCGACCTGATGACGAACACGACCGGAGCGGTCGTCGGCTCCGTCCTCGCGCTCGTGGTGCCACGGTCGCTGCGCGGAGTTCAGGCCCGTACCGACGCCGATGAGCCCCGTCCCGTCACGCGCGGTCGTCGCGCGCTGGCGATGCTCTGCGACGGGCTCGCGAACGGCTTCGTCGTCCTCGCCGGGGGCGTCGCGGTGCAGCTGTGGCTCGAGTACGTCGTGCAGGACCGCCAGGCCGTGCTCGACGGCACGCTCGCCGGCACGGTGAGCACAGCGACCGCCTGTGCCCTGTGGCTCGTGATCATCCTCGTCACCGGCCGCTCGGTGGGAGACCTCGCCGTGCAGCTGCGCTACACCGGGTCGCGACTGCCGGCGGCGCTCGCCCGGCTGCTGCGCTGGGCGGGCGGCATCGGCGGACTCACGGCTCTCGGGATGCTCGGCGGGGTGTTCGACGCGCTGTCCTCGCTGCTGATCCTCGTCGCGATCGTGCTGCTGTTCACCACCCGCCAGGGTCGTGGGCTTCCCGGCCTGCTCTCCGGCCAGCACCTCGAGGACGCCCGCGTCACCGCGAAGAGTTGAGCCCATTATGTACATAAGAGGTATTCTGTACTCATGAACACTCTCAGCCGCAGCGTGCCGTCGAAGGACCTGCGCGATCAGCTCGCCGACGTTCTCGGCGGTGTCGCGTACGGGGCGGAGCGGGTGGGGGTGACGCGTCACGGCAAGCTCACCGCGGTCGTGATCGGCGTCGACGATCTCGAGCTCCTGGAAGAGCTCGAGGCTGCGCGAGATGCGGCGGAGTTCGGAGCGGCGAAGGCGGCGGACGACGGGGGTCGAGTCTCGCTCGATGACCTCCGTGCGGAACTCCCGTGACGCGGTACCGCGTCGAGTTCACCACCGCAGCGGCGAAGGAGGTCCGCAAGCTGGATCCTCCGCTCCGTCGGCGCATCCTCGCCGGGATCTCCGACCTCGAACGGGAGCCTCGTCCGCACGGCGTCCGCAAGCTCGCCGGGTTCGACAACGCCTGGCGCGTGCGGATCGGCGACTACCGTGTGCTCTACGAGGTCGTGGACGAGCGGGTGCTCGTCACCGTGGTCCGCGTCGCCCACCGGCGGGACGTCTACGACCTCTGACGGCATCTCGAATCCACAGGGGTTTCCGATCACGGATCGATAACGTCGTCCTCATGAGCGTGATCCCGGTCGACGAGCACCTGATCTCCGAGGCGAAGGAGCTCCGCGACCAGCTGCAGCGCTTCCTCCGCGAGTACGAGTTCGGGATGCGCGAGGTGGAGACGAAGATCTCGATCCTCCGCGACGAGTTCACCCACGACCACGCGTACAACCCCATCGAGCACGTCAAGAGCCGGCTCAAGTCGCCGGACAGCATCGTCGAGAAGATCGCCAGGAAGGGCATCGACGACCCGGACTTCGATCGCATCCGCACGGAGATCACCGACATTGCCGGCGTGCGGGTGACGTGCAGCTTCGTCGCCGACGTCTACCGCCTGTTCGATCTGCTGACCGCGCAGGACGACGTGACCGTCCGCACGGTCAAGGACTACATCGCGAATCCGAAGCCGAACGGGTACAAGAGCCTGCACGCCATCATCGAGGTCCCTGTCTTCCTCTCGACCGGGGCGCTGGCCGTACCGGTCGAGGTGCAGTTCCGCACCATCGCGATGGACTTCTGGGCGAGCCTGGAGCACAAGATCTACTACAAGTTCTCCAACCAGGTGCCCGCGCACCTCGTCGACAGCCTCAGCGATGCCGCCGATGCCGCCGCCGAGCTCGACACCCGCATGGAGCGGCTGCACCGCGAGGCGCACGGCGTGCCGCAGCGACAGCTCGCCCCGCCTCCTCCGCCTGCGCCGCGCGTCGTCGAGGTCTGAGCGCCCCGCCTCAGGCGAGGAACTCGCGGGCGGCCGCGGACATCGCGGTGACCCCGACCTCGATCGTCGGATGGATCTCCGGCGCGAAGAAGGGCGAATGGTTGGTGGGGATGTCCTTCTCCACGGTCCCCGCCGCAAGAGCCTCGGCGAATCGGGCGGGGTCGACGCCGCCCCAGAACCAGAACACGAGCGGGACCTCGGCGTCGCGCGCGAACCAGGAGACGTCCTCGCTGCCCGTGAACATGCCGGGGTCGACGACGGCCGAGTCCCCGAGCGCGCGACGCAGCGCCGAGGAGACCCGCGCCGTCGCCTCCTCGTCGTTGATCGTGGCGGGCAGCGTGTGCTGCGTGTGGATCTCGGGCTCGCGCTCGGCACCGGACGCCATGGCCTCGGCGCGCACGATCCGTTCGACGCTCTTCAGCACCTTCTCGCGCGCGTCCTCGTTCGGATAGCGGAGGCTGAGCTCCAGCTTCGCCTCGGCCGGGATGATGTTGTTCTTGAGTCCGGCGTGGATCGATCCGACGGTCACCACGGCCACGCCCTGCGGGTCGATCTCGCGGGAGGCGATCGTCTGCAGGCGCATCACGGTCGCGGCCGCCATCACGACCGGGTCGATCGTGGCGTGCGGGCGGGAGCCGTGGCCGCCGCGGCCGTGCAGGGTGACGGTGAGGCCGTCGGAGGCGGCCATCTGGGTGCCGCTGCGCACGCCGATGATGCCCGCCGGGAGCGGGGTGACGTGCTGACCGAGCACCACGTCGGGCTTCGGGTAGCGGGCGAGCAGGCCGTCGTCGAGCATGGCCCTGGCGCCGGCGCCGTACTCCTCCGCGGGCTGGATGAGCACGACGAGGGTGCCCGACCACTCCGCGCGCTCGGCGACCAGCTTCTCCACGGCCCCGATCATCGCGGTGACGTGCATGTCGTGGCCGCAGGCGTGCATCACGGGCACGGTGGTGCCGGCCGGATCGACGCCCTTCGCGGTGCTCGCGTACGCCAGACCCGTCTGCTCCTCGACCGGCAGCGCGTCCATGTCGGCGCGTACCCACACGACCGGCCGCGGGAAGTCCTCCTCCTGGGTCCCTGAGCTCGTCGAAGGGCCATCCTGGGTCCCTGAGTTCGTCGAAGGGCCTGTCGAAGGGTTGCGCAGCACGCCGACCACGCCGGTCACGCCGACCCCCTCCTCGACCTCGAGCCCCAGGTCGCGCAGGTGCTGGGCGGCGATGCCCGCGGTCCTGGTCTCCTGGAACGACAGCTCCGGGTGCTGGTGCAGATCGATGTAGAGCGCTTCGAGGTCGATGGCCATGCGCCCGAGCCTAGCCGGGAGGTCAGGGCCGCGCGTAGGACTCCAGTGCCGGTCCCGGATGCAGCACGCCGTTCACGATCGCGCGGATCGCGAACTCGCTCGCGGCGCCGAGGGGGACCACTCCGGGGTGCAGGAGCCACTGGAGCTGCAGGCCGTCCATCACGGCGAGGATGGCGGCCGAGGCGGCGGCGATGGTCGCGGGTTCGGTCACGCCCTCCTGAGCGCAGAGCTCGCCGAACGCCGCCGTCACCTCCCGGCGCAGGGTCGTGTAGCGATCCTCGAAGTACTCGCGGCCGGGGTGGTCGTCGGTCACCGACTCGGAGGACAGGACCGTGTAGGCCTGCACGATGCCCGGCCGCTTCTCGTTGGCGAACGCCGTGCGGACGAGGTGGAGGAAGAGCTCCGGCCCGTCGGGGATGTGCTTCTCGGCGAGGTCGGCCACGTCGGCCTGATCCCGGTAGGCGAGCACTTCGAGGAGGAGCTTCTGCTTCGAGCCGAAGTGGTGAAGGACGCCCGCGTGGGTGATGCCGACCTGTTCGGCGACATCGGCGAGGGTGCCGTTCGTGGAGCCCTTGTTGCCGAAGATCTCCACCGCAGCCTTGAGGATCTGCTCGCGCTTCTCCCGCGTGGCCGGGCGCACCCGGACCGTGTGTACGTCGTCCGTCATGAGCCCACCTCCCCTCGTCGCACTCTGCTTGCCAACCAACTTACTCCTCGGTAACCTCTCCACAGCTTACTTTCTCGACAGTAAGCAAAAGCGCGGTCGGAGGCGATCCGTCGGCCGCGTCGCCGCACAAGGACCCGTGCCCAAGGAGAAGCAATGAAGCTCACGAAAACCCTGATCGCCGCCAGCGCGGTCGCCGTCCTCGGCGTCTCCGCGCTCGCCGGATGCTCGTCCGGAGGGGGCGACGACGCCGCCGCGGGCGAGGCCGTCGCCCTCACCATCGCCAAGCCGGACGGCGCCATCACCACCGAGTCGAACAACCCGTACGTCGGAGACTCGTCCGCCTCGAAGTACGGCTACGGAAAGGTCGTCTTCGAGACCCTTGGCCTCGTCAACCAGACCGGAGACCGCGGGGTCACCCCCTGGCTCGCGGAGAGCATCGAGTGGAACGACGACTACACCGCCGTGACCGTCGTGCCCCGCCCCGACGTCACCTGGAGCGACGGGGAGCCGTTCACCGCCGACGACATCGTCTACTCGTACGAGCTCGTCTCCACGCCCGCGCTGGACACGGCCGGTCTGAAGTTCGAGGGCGCCACCGTCGACGGCGACGCGGTCACCCTGACGTTCGGCGAGTCGAAGTACGTCAACCAGGCGCGCGTCCTGCACGTGCCGATCGTTCCGAAGCACATCTGGGAGAACCTCGACGACCCCGCCACCGATCCCGTCAAGGGCGACGACCTCGTCGGCACCGGCCCCTACGCCCTCTCCAACTGGTCCACCGAGTCGGTCACGCTCACCGCGCGCGACGACTACTGGGGCGGCGACCTCGCCGTGCCCGAGCTGCACTACGTCTCCTACGGCGACAACACCGCGCTGACCACGGCCCTCGCCCAGGGCGAGGCGGACTGGGCGCAGGCGTTCATCCCGCAGATCCAGGAGCAGTTCCTCGACGCCGACCCCGAGCACAACAAGTTCTGGGCCGCCCCGACCACCGGCTCGGCGACGCTCTTCATGAACCTGCAGCAGAAGCCGTTCGACGACCCGACGTTCCGCCAGGCTCTCGCCTGGGTCATCGATCGCGACGCCTACGTGGACATCGCCCGGGAGGGCGCCAGCGAGCCGGTCTGGTCGGTGACCGGACTGTCGTCGATCCTGGACGACGAGATCCAGCCCGAGTTCGAGGGCCAGGAGTACGCCGTCGACGCCGAGAAGGCGCGGGATCTGCTGGAGTCAGCCGGGTACACCTGGAAGGACGACGCGCTGATCGATCCGGACGGCACCCCCGTCTCGTTCACGCTGTCGGTGCCCTCGGGCTGGAGCGACTGGAACACGGCACAGGAGCTCATCGCGGAGGATGTGACCGAGGCCATCGGTGCCGAGGTGAAGATCGACATGCCCGACTGGGGCGGCTGGCAAGTCCCGCGTGACGAGGGCACGTTCTCCGCGATCATCCACTGGCTGGAGGACAGCGGCACCGCTTACGGCCTCTACACCTCGACCATGGACCCCCGCTGGATCTCCCCGGAGGGCATCGCCGGGTTCAACTTCGGCCGCTTCGAGGACCCGGAGGCCACGGCGGCGCTGAACGGCTACGCCAACGCGTCGTCGGACGAGGAGCGCACCACCGCCCTCACCACGCTGCAGGAGATCTTCGTCGAGCAGGTGCCCGCCATCCCGCTCGGCGCGCACCCGCTGCTGGGGGAGTTCAACACCCGGAACTACGTGGGCTGGCCCTCCGAGGAGGACCCGTACGCCTCGGCCGATCCGACCCAGCAGAACATCGTGCAGATCCTCACCAAGCTGGAACTCGCCGACTAGGGCTTCGACAGGCTCAGCCACCCACGGCGGGGCTTCGACAGGCTCAGCCACCCACGGCGGGGCTTCGACAGGCTCAGCCACCCACGGCGGGGCTTCGACAGGCTCAGCCACCCATCTGGGTCCCTGAGCCTGTCGAAGGGCCCGCCCCCACTTAGGAGCACCATGTCAGATCCCCTGCTCACCGTGCGCGACTTCTCCGTCGTGTACGACGTCGACCCGCCCGTCGCGGCGGTGAAGAACGTGACCCTCGAACTGCAGCGCGGCGAGATCCTCGGCCTCGCCGGCGAGAGCGGCTGCGGCAAGACGACGCTCGCGTACGGCGTCCAGCGGCTGCTGCGCGCGCCCGCCGTGATCACGAGCGGCAGCGTCACCTTCCACGACGTGACCGGTGTCGACATCGACATCAACGCGCTGGACGTCGACGCGATGCAGCGATTCCGCTGGGACAAGGTGTCGATGGTGTTCCAGGGGGCGATGAACGCCCTCAATCCGGTGGCGACGGTCGGATCGCAGCTGGAGGACGTGTTCGAGATCCACCGACCCGACATGACCCGGAAGCAGCGCCGAGCCGAGGCGGAGGAGCTGCTCGAGATCGTGAAGGTCGGGCGTGAGCGTGCTCGCTCCTTCCCGCACGAGCTGTCCGGAGGCATGCGGCAGCGCGTCATGATCGCGATGGCCCTGGCGCTGCGGCCGCAGCTCATGGTGATGGACGAGCCCACCACGGCGCTCGACGTCCTCGTGCAGCGGGAGATCCTCACGCAGATCTCGCAGCTGCGGCACGAGTTCGGGTTCTCGGTCGTCTTCATCACGCACGACCTCCCCCTCCTGCTGGAGATCAGCGACCGGATCGCGATCATGCGCGAGGGAGAGATCATCGAGCTCGATACGGCAGAGCGCATCTGGACGCAGCCCGAGCACGAGTACACGAAGACCCTGCTGTCGTCGTTCCCCCGGCTGACCGGGGAGAGAGGAGTGCTGGTGCGATGACCACCCTCGAATTCCGTCACGTCACGAAGGCGTACAACGTCCGAGGCGCCGGCCAGATCAAAGCCCTCGACGACGTGAGCTTCACGCTGACATCCGGGCAGACGATCGGCCTGGTCGGACAGTCCGGCAGCGGCAAGTCCACGATCGCGAAGATCCTCACCCAGCTCGAGACCCCGACTGCCGGCGACCTGCTGCTGGACGGCGCGCCGGTCCCGCGCCGCGGCCGCGGACTGCGGAGATATCGGCAGCAGCTGCGGATGGTCTTCCAGGACCCGTTCGCCTCCCTCAACCCCTCGCACTCCATCCGGTACCACCTGGAGCGGCCCCTCCGTCTCGACGACGTCGTGTCCAGAGCGGAGACGGAGGCCGAGGTGCGCCGGCTCCTGGAGCGCGTGCGCCTCGACCCGGATGCGGTGATCGACCGCCGACCGCACGAGCTCTCCGGCGGGCAGCGTCAGCGTGTCGCCATCGCGCGGGCGCTCGCCTCCCGGCCGTCGCTCCTCGTCGCCGACGAGCCCGTCTCCATGCTGGACGTCTCCATCCGGCTCGGGGTGCTCACCCTCCTCGCCGATCTGCAGCGTGAGGAAGGGCTCGGCGTGCTCTACATCACCCACGACCTCGCCACCGCACGCCACTTCAGCGACGAGATCATGGTCCTCAACCAGGGCCGGGTCGTCGAGTACGGCACGGCGGACGACGTGATCCTCGATCCACAGGACCCCTACACCCGCGCTCTGCGCGCCGCATCGCCCGACCCGGAGAAGCACTTCGCGTCGGCGGCATCGAACGGAGGTGCGCGGTGAGCACGGCTTTTCCGCAGCTCGACGACAACGACCTCATCGCGCAGAGCGCACGGGAGGCGGGGACGACCGCGACGACGGTGGACCGCGGGACCCGGCGCGTGCCCTGGCGCTTCTTCGCCGGACGCGCCGCGTTCTACCTCTTCACGCTCTGGGCCGCGATCACCATCAACTTCTTCCTGCCGCGGCTGATGAAGGGCGACGCGGTGACGTCCTACCTCGCCCGCAACCGCACGGTGAGCCCGGAGGCCGCCGACGCCCTGCGCATCCTGCTGGGGATCGACACCGACAAGAGCCTCTGGCAGCAGTACCTCGAGTACTGGGGCATGCTGCTCCGCGGCGACCTCGGCATCTCGACCCTGCACGGGCTGCGGCCGGTGGCCGAGGTGCTGGGGGCGGCGTTGCCCTGGACACTGGGGCTGGTGGGCATCGCGACGATCATCTCGTTCGCGCTCGGCACCGTCGCCGGCGCCATCGTCGGCTGGAAGCGCGGGAGCAAGCTCGACGCGATCATCCCGGTGACGACGTTCTTCAACACCATCCCGTACTTCTGGCTCGGCCTCATCGCGATCGCCATCTTCTCCTCGACGCTGAAGTGGTTCCCCTCCTCGCATGCCTACGACAAGGGGCAGTCGCCGGAATGGAGTCTCGACTTCATCGGGCAGGTGATCGCGCACGGCACCCTCCCGGCGCTGACGATCGTGGTCGCCTCGCTCGGCGGTTGGGTGCTGGGGATGCGCAACATGATGCTGACCGTGCTCGACGACGACTACATCACCGTCGCCCAGGCCAAGGGCATGCCCAACCGACGCGTGCTCTGGGCGTATGCGGCCCGCAACGCCGTGCTCCCGCAGATCCAGAGCTTCGCGCTGTCGATCGGCTTCATCGTGGGCGGCACGATCGTGATGGAGATGGTGTTCAGCTATCCGGGTGTCGGCAAGCTGCTGCTCGACGCGACCAACGCGAAGGACTTCGCGCTCATGCAGGGCGTGTTCCTCGTCATCACCCTCTCCGTGCTCGTGGCCAACATCCTCGCCGATGTCGTCTACGCCTACCTCGACCCGCGTACCCGCCAGACGGAGTCCTGACATGACCGTTCCCCCCACCACCGCCCCCGACGGCTCGCGCGTCCCCTCCGGCATGCCGGAGACCGCCACCCTGCGCACGCCCGCCGACCGCGCGCCGGCGCGCCGGACGTTCCGATCGCAGCTCGCCCAGGCGTTCGCGATGTTCCGCAACCCGAAGTCCATCGCGGGGCTGATCATCCTCGGGGCGTTCGTGCTCATCGCCGTCTTCGCCCCCTGGATCGCCCCGTACGGCCCGACGCAGAAGGACCGCTCCGCGCTCCGGCAGTCGCCGTCCTGGGAGCACTGGCTCGGCACCACGCACATGGGCGAGGACGTCCTGAGCCAGATCATCTACGGCACGCGCGGGGTCATCGTCGTCGGCTTCCTCGCCGCCTTCATCGCCACGGCGATCGCGATCACCATCGGCGTCATCGCGGGCTACGTGCGCGGGTGGCGGAGCGAGTCGCTGTCGGCGCTGACGAACGTGTTCCTCGTCATCCCCGGCATCCCGCTCATCATCATCATCGCCTCCCAGTTCGAGAACCCGCCGCTCATCGTGATCGCCGCGGTGCTCGGGCTGACCGGGTGGGCGTGGGGAGCCCGCGTGCTGCGCGCCCAGACCATGTCGCTGCGCAACCGCGACTTCATCCAGGCGGCGCGCGCCAACGGCGAGCCGCTGCGTCGCATCATCACGGTGGAGATGCTGCCGAACCTCCTCGCGCTCATCGCCTCGAGCTTCGTCGGTACCGTGACCGCCGCGATCCTCGGGCTCACGACCCTGGCGTTCATCGGCGTGATCCCGGTGAGCAACCTGAACTGGGGGACGATCCTGTTCTGGGCCCAGCAGAACGGCGCGTTCCCGCGGCTGTGGTGGTGGTATGTGCCGGCCGGGCTCTGCATCGCGATCATCGGCGTCGCGCTCTCGCTCATCAACTTCGGCATCGACGAGTACGTCAACCCGCGCCTGCGCTCGGCGGGAGAGCGGGCCAGGGCGATGAAGAAGAAGGGGCTCAACGTGAACGACGCCGTCACGGCCGTCCGCAGCGTGCCCCTGCCGGAGAAGAGCCCCGATCCCGTATCGTCGGCGACTTCGCCGGGCGCTTCCGGCACCACCGACTCCTCGAACACCGCGACACCGCACACGAACCAGAACACGAAGTGATGACCTCTCAGACTCTGACCACGCAGCTCCCGTACCAGGACCCCGCTCTCTCCATCCCCGAGCGCGTGGCCGACCTCCTCAGTCGCATGACGCTCGAGGAGAAGGTCGGGCAGATGCTCCAGCTCGACGCTCGCGACGACATCGACGACCACGTGCTCCGGCGGCACGCGGGCTCGATCCTGCACGCCTCGGACGAGCGTCTGCGGCGGGCTGCCGTCCTGGTCGCGCAGACCCGACTCGGTATCCCGCTGCTCGTGGGCGAGGACTGCATCCACGGTCACTCCTTCTTCCCCGGGGGCACGATCTACCCGACGCAGCTCGGTATGGCGGCCTCGTGGGACCCGGCGCTTGTCGAGCGCGTGGCGCGGGCGACGGCCGAGGAGGTCGCCGTCACCGGCATCCACTGGACGTTCTCGCCGGTGCTCTGCATCGCCCGCGACCTGCGCTGGGGGCGGGTGGGGGAGACCTTCGGGGAGGACCCGTTCCTCATCGGGGAGCTGGCTTCGGCCATGGTGCGCGGCTATCAGGGTGACGGGCTCGACGACCCCACCGCGATCCTCGCCACGGCCAAGCACTTCGCCGGCTACTCGGAGACGCAGGGTGGACGCGACGCGAGCGAGGCGGACATCTCCCCGCGCAAGCTGCGCTCCTGGTTCCTGCCGCCGTTCGAGCGGGTCGCCCGCGAGGGCTGCCGGACGTTCATGCTCGGCTACCAGACGACGGACGGGGTGCCCATCACGCTGAACGAGTGGCTGCTCAGCGACGTGCTCCGTGGCGAGTGGGGCTACACCGGCACGCTCATCACCGACTGGGACAACGTGGGCCGGATGGTGTGGGAGCAGCGGGTGCAGCCCGACCTCACGCATGCGGCGGCCGCCGCGGTGCGCGCAGGGAACGACATGGTGATGACCACGCCCGGGTTCTTCGAGGGGGCGCTGGACGCGGTCGCCAGGGGGCTGCTGCCGGAGGACGCGTTCGACGACGCGGTCTCCCGTATCCTCACGCTGAAGTTCGAGCTCGGACTCTTCGAAGACCCCCGGCTGCCCCGCGACGACGTGTCCGCCGTGGTCGGCAGCGCCGCGCATGCGGAGCTCAACCTCGAGATCGCGCGCCGCTCGCTCGTGCTCCTCGAGAACGACGGCCTGCTGCCGCTGGACTCCGCGGAGCCGCTGCGGGTGGCGGTGACCGGGCCGCTCGCGGACGACGCGCAGACGCAGCTCGGCGACTGGGCGGGCGGCTCGGGCCAGGCGGGCTGGCTCGACGGACAGCCCCGCGAGATGATCACGACCGTGCTCGACGGCCTCCGCGCGGTGGACGCGTGGACGGTCACGCACACGCGCGGCGCCGACATCCTCACGCTCGCCGACGACCCCCGCGGCACGCACTTCCCGGACAACCAGCCGCGTCCTCCGGTGGTGCAGCCGTGCCCGCCGGATCCCGCGCTGATCGCGGAGGCGGTGGCCGCCGCCGAGGCCGCGGACGTCGTGGTCGCGGTGGTGGGCGATCGCATCGAGCTCGTGGGCGAGGGACGGTCCACGGCCACGCTGGAGCTCATCGGCGGTCAGAACGCCCTGCTCGATGCGCTCATCGAGACCGGGAAGCCCGTCGTCGTGGTGCTGCTGGCGTCCAAGCCTCTCGTGCTCCCGTCTTCGGTGCAGCGCGCGGCGGCCGTGATCTGGGCGGCCAACCCGGGCATGCAGGGCGGACGGGCGTTCGCCGACATCGTCACGGGTGCCGTGGAGCCCTCGGGCCGGCTGCCGATCTCGTTCGCGCGGCACGTCGGACAGCAGCCGACCTACTACAACCAGATCCGCGGCCAGCACGGCGACCGCTACGCCGACCTCACCCAGGCGCCCGCGTGGGCCTTCGGCGAGGGCCGGTCGTACACGACCGTGGCGTACGCGGACCTGGAGCTGGAGCAGACGGAGCTGCGCCTCGGCGACACCGTGGTGGGGCACGTGACCGTGACGAACACGGGGGACCGGCCCGTCCGCGAGACCGTGCAGGCCTACGTGCGGGACGAGGTGACGAGCGTGAGCTGGACCGACCGTGAACTGAAGTCCTTCCGGCAGGTCGAGCTCGCGCCGGGGGAGAGCGCCCGCGTGCGGCTCGAGGTCCCCGTCGCGGACTGCACGATCGTGACCGCCGCCGGTGTCCGCACCGTGGAGCTCGGTGCCTTCACGCTCCTGGTCGGCCCCAGCTCCCGCGAGGAGCACCTCCTCCCCGCCCCCTTCGAGATCTCCCCGTCCTGATCCCGAGACCCCGCTTCCCCGCCGAGACCCCGTCGTATCCGCGCGGCGGCGGCGGGGTCTCGGCGCGAGGCCGGGGTCTCGGCGCCTCGATTTGACCTCAAGTGCACTTGAGGTTTTACGGTGGAGGGCGTGAGTGGGACAGAGAAGAAGTCGCGATGACGTACGTGATCGCGCTGCCGTGCGTCGACCTCAAGGACAAGGCCTGCATCGACGAGTGCCCCGTCGACTGCATCTACGAGGGCGAACGGTCGCTCTACATCCACCCGGACGAGTGCGTGGACTGCGGGGCGTGCGAGCCGGTGTGCCCCGTCGAGGCGATCTACTACGAGGACGACCTCCCCGACGAGTGGCAGGACTACTACAAGGCCAACGTCGAATTCTTCGACGAGATCGGCTCGCCCGGCGGCGCCGCCCGCACCGGACTCATCCGGCACGACCACCCCCTCATCGCCGCGCTCCCACCGCAGGAGGTGCACGAGTGACCCCGCGCATCGCCATCGTCGGCGCGGGCCCCGCGGGCATCTACGCCGCCGACCTCCTCCGGGCGCAGGTGCCGGAGGCGGCCATCGACCTGTACGAGAAGCTTCCCGCCCCGTACGGCCTCGTCCGCTACGGCGTCGCCCCCGACCACCCGCGCATCCGCAAGATCATCGATGCGCTGCACGACGTACTCCTCCAGCCCGGCATCCGGCTGCGCGGCAACGTCGAGGTCGGCGTCGATGTGACGGTCGACGAGCTCTGCCGGGCGTACGACGGCGTCGTCATCGCGACCGGAGCCGACCGCGACGTGGCGTTCGACGTGCCGGGAGCCGACCTTCCCGGATCGTACGGCGCCGCGGAGTTCGTGGCCTGGTACGACGCGCACCCCGACGTCGCCCAGGGCTGGGGTCTGGAGGCGGAGTCCGTGGCCGTGCTCGGCGCAGGCAACGTCGCGCTCGACGTCACGCGCATCCTTGCGAAGCACGCCGCGGCGCTGGAGTCGACCGACACCCCCGACCACATCCTCGACGCGCTCGCCGCGAGTCGGATCCGCGACGTGCACCTCTTCGCCCGCCGTGGCCCGGCCGATGTGCGCTTCTCGGCCCTGGAGCTGCGCGAGCTGGGCGAGCAGCACGACGTGGAGGTGATCGTCGATCCCGCCGATCTCGAGCTCGACGACCACGCCGCCCGCATGCTGGAGCAGTTCTCCCAGCGCCGCATCATCGTGCGCACCCTCACGGAGTGGGCGCAGCGTCCGTCCGCCGGGGCCTCCCGGCGCATCCACCTGCACTTCCGGCATCGACCCGTCCGCGTCCTCGGTGCGGACCGCGTGGAGGGCATCGAGTTCGAGCGCACCGCGTCCGATCCGCTCGGACGCATGGTCGGCACCGGCGAGCTCGTGCGCTACGAGGTCGGCGCCGTCTACCGGGCGATCGGCTACCTCTCCTCGCCCGTGCCCGGTGTGCCGTTCGACGCGGCACGGGGCATCGTGCCGAATGCGGAGGGGCGGGTGCTCGATGCCGACGGCACGCCCGTCCCCGGCCTCTACGCCACCGGCTGGATCAAGCGCGGGCCGATCGGACTCATCGGCTCGACCAAGTCCGACGCCGCGCAGACCGTGCAGCATCTCGTCGAGGACCTCGCTGCCACTCCGTCCGCCCGCATCGACCGGGACCCGCCCCTGGACCTCCCCGGCGTGGTGGACTGGGAGGGTTGGTTGCGCATCGACGAGGCCGAGCGCCGCGCCGGAGCCGTCCGCGGCCGGGAGCGCACGAAGCTCGTCGACCGCGCGGCCATGCGCGCCCACGCGACCCCCACCCCCATCCCTCTCGAGGAGAGCACCCGATGACCCGCGACCCGCACACCACCCCGCACCCCGCCGCTCCGGTGCCCACGCCGGTCGGAGAGGGGCTCAAGGCGGCGTTCCGCACCCACCCCGCCGGTGTCGCCATCATCACGGCGCAGGGTCCGGACGGCCCCGTCGGCCTCACGGCGTCGAGCGTGTCGTCGGTCGCGGTCGATCCGGCGGCCATCGTGTTCTCGGTGACCAGGGCGACCGGAAGCGCCGGGGCCATCCTCGGCGCGGAGACCTTCGTCGTGCATCTCATCGACGACGAGCACTCCGCGCTCGCCCAGAGCTTCGCGGTGAGCGGTTCCGAGCGCTTCACGCCCGAGCAGGGCTGGACGACGCTGCCGACCGGGGAGCCGCACCTGGCGGAGGCCAGGGTCGCGTTGCGCTGCCGAGCGATCCAGACCGTGCCCGTCGGCTCGTCGACCGTGGTGATCGCCGAGGTGCTCGAGGTGCTCGCGGGCCGCCCCGCCCGCCCGCTCGTCTACATCGACCGCCGATTCCACGCCCTGTCCCACGACACCGCCCTCTGATCCCGTCACGAAAGGAACAACCATGTCCACTCCGTACACACTCCCCGAGCTGCCCTACGACTACTCCGCGCTGGAGCCGCACATCTCCGGCAAGATCATGGAGCTCCACCACTCCAAGCACCACCAGGCCTACGTGACCGGCGCGAACACGGCGCTGGAGCAGCTCGCGGCGGCCCGGGACAGCGGCGACCTCGGAGCGGTGAACAAGCTCGAGAAGGACCTCGCGTTCAACCTCGGCGGCCACATCAACCACTCCGTGTTCTGGCAGAACCTCTCGCCGGAGGGCGGAGGGGCTCCGGAGGGCGAGCTCTCGGCGGCCCTGGCGGACTCCTTCGGGTCGATCGACGGCTTCCGCGCGCACTTCACCGCGACGGCCCTCGGCGTGCAGGGCTCCGGGTGGGCCGTGCTCGCCTGGGACTCGGTGGGAGCCCGCCCGGTGATCTTCCAGCTGTTCGACCAGCAGGGCAACGCGCCGCTCGGCGTCATCCCGCTGCTGCAGCTCGACGTGTGGGAGCACGCCTACTACCTCGACTACCTCAACGTGCGGGCGGACTACGTCAAGGCGTTCTGGAACCTCGTGAACTGGCCCGACGTGCAGCGCCGCTTCGAGACGGCGCGCACCGCGACCGCGGGTCTCCTCGTCCCCTGACCCCCTCTTCGCCGACCCGGCCCCTTGCGTGCGCCCCGGCCCGTTGCGATCGTCCGCACCGGGCCGGGGTGGCCGCAAGGGGCCGGGTCGCGTTCAGGCGAGGGTGAGGAAGAGCTTCTCCAGGTCGGGGAGCGGGACGGCGTCGTCCTGCGCGGGGTCCTCGAGGCAGGTCTTCATGGCGGAGGCGATGATCTGGAACCCCGCCTTGTCAAGGGCGGAGGTCACGGCGGCGAGCTGCGTGACGACGGCCCGGCAGTCACCGCCGCTCTCGACCGCGGCGATCACGGCGCCGAGCTGTCCCTGTGCGCGCTTGAGGCGGTTGGCGATCTTGCGCTGCGTGTCGATGTCGACGGTGGTCATGGTCTCTCCCTGAAGGCCGGCTGTGCGCTCCACTATACCCCCGGGGGTATAGTGTCTGCATACCCACCGGGGTATCGAGTGAGGAGAGAACACATGTGTCGAGCAGTCCGTTGCCGTACCTGCGGGAAGACCACCTGGGCGGGGTGTGGTCAGCACGTCGACGCCGTCCGCCGCACCGTGCCGGCGTCGGACTGGTGCGCGGGCCATCCGAAGGACGAGGCCAAGGGCGGTCTCCTGGCCCGGCTGTTCGGCCGATGAGCGCGCCGCTCCGCGTCGTCATCGTCGGCGGGGTCGCCGGCGGCATGTCGGCGGCGACCCGGCTCCGACGCCTCGACGAGTCCGCGGACATCGTCGTCTTCGAGTGCGGGCCCGAGGTCTCCTACGCCAACTGCGGTCTGCCCTACTACGTGGGCGGCGTGATCGAGGAGCGCGACGCCCTCCTGCTGCAGACCCCGGAGTCGCTGCACCGCCGCTTCCGGCTGGACGTCCGCGTCCGTCACGACGTCGTCGGCATCGACACCGAGCGCAAGACGGTCGAGGTCGTCGATCTCGACAGCGGCCGCCGGAGCACGCACCCGTACGACCGCCTCGTGCTCGCCACCGGTGCCCGGCCCCGCGGCGACGAGCCGACCGGAGCCCTCCCCGCGCGGAGCCTGCGGACCGTGGCGGATGCCGATGCGATCGAGGCCGCCCTCCGCCCCGGACTGCCGGTGGTCGTCGTCGGCGGCGGATACACGGGACTCGAGGCCGTCGAGAACCTCGTCGCCCGGGGCGCCGCGGTGACCCTGGTGCAGCGCGGTGCCCAACTGCTCGGGCCGCTGGATCCGGAGATGGCCGCGCCCCTCGCGGCCGAGGTCCGGCGCCGCGGAGTCGACGTGCGACTCGGCGTCGAGGTCGTGGCCACGGCCGCGGATTCCGTGACCCTGAGCGACGGTGCCACCCTCCCTGCGGAGTTCCTCGTCGACGCCTCCGGGGTCGTGCCCGAGGTCGGACTCGCCCGCACCGCCGGGATCCGTCTTGGCGAGACCGGCGGAATCGCCGTCGACGAGGCCTGCCGCACCAGTGCGCCCGACGTCTTCGCGGTCGGCGACGGCGTCGAGAAGGCCGACCTCATCGGCGGTGGTGCGGCACTCGTGACCATGGCCGGTCTCGCCAACCGCCACGGCCGGATGGTCGCTGACGTCATCGCGGGGCGGGAGGAGTCAGCGCGCCCCGCGCTCGGCACCGGCATCGTGCAGGTGTTCGGCCTGGCCGCCGCGAAGACCGGATGGAGCGAGAAGCAGCTCCGTGCCGCGGGTCGCGACTTCTACGCCGTGCATGTGCATCCGGCGTCGCACGCCGGCTACTACCCGGGCGCGGAGACCCTCTCGATGAAGCTCCTTGCCGACCCCGCCACCGACCGCATCCTCGGGGCGCAGATCGTGGGTCGTGACGGCGTGGACAAGCGGATCGACGTCATCGCGACCGCGCTGCAGGCGGGCGTCACGGCCGCCGGTCTCGCGCACCTCGAGCTCGCGTATGCCCCGCAGTTCGGCTCGGCGAAGGACGCCGTGAACATCCTCGGCTACGTCGCCGAGAACACCCGCAGCGGCACCACGCCGACCCTCCAGTGGCACGAGCTCGACGACGCCGTGCAGGCGGGCGCAGCCCTCATCGACGTCCGCTACGCGGGCGAGTATGCGAACGGCGCCATCCCCGGCGCGCGGAACATCCCGCTCGACGAGCTGCGCGACCGCCTCGACGAGCTGCCGGACGGGCCCCTCGTGGTGCACTGCCAGGTCGGCCTGCGGGGGCACATCGCCACCCGGCTGCTGCGGCAGCACGGGCGCGAGGTGCGCAATCTCGACGGCGGCTACCGCACCTGGCGGGACGCGACCGCGGGCTCCTGATCTCGACGCGTTCACAACTCAGGAGAACCGGCGCACCTGCGCCCGTCAGGGCCGGAACCGCGGTCTCCGCGCGCCGTACTCCTGAGTTGTGAACGCCGCCCGGCTCAGACGAGCCGGGCGGTCGTGCCGCGGACGTTGAGCTCGTACGGCAGGGCGGCGGGCGGGCGCACGGCTTCCGGGTCGGTGAGCTTCGCGAGGACCGCGTCGGCCGCCCGTTCGCCCTGTCCGAGCGGGAACTGGTCGACCGTGGTGAGGCGGAAGAACTCGCCGAGCTCATGGCCGTCGATGCCCACGATGGACAGGTCGCCCGGCACCGCGAAGCCGAGGTCGCGCGCGGCGAGGAGCGCCCCGATCGCCATCTCGTCCGACGCGGCGAACACCGCGGTGGGACGCGGCCCCGGACGCCCGAGGAGCTGCTTCGCGGCGCGGTAGCCGCCCTCCACCGTGAAGTCCGCGGGCTCCAGGAACGCGGGGTTCAGGGGGATGCCGGCCGTGGCCAGTGCCCGCTCGAACCCGAGTCGTCGGTTCGTGGGGATGTGGAAGTCGATGTCGAACTCGGGGTTCGCGCCGATGTGGGCGATCTCGGTGTGGCCGAGGCCGAGCAGGTGCTCCGTCGCGAGCTGCGCCACGGCGACGTCGTCGACTGTGAGCGTGTCGAGCTTCGGATTGGGGCCGCCGATCGCGATGACGGGCAGACCGAGGTCGAGGAGCTGCTGGGTCTCGTCCTCGTCCAGCTCGATGGACACGGCGATCACGGCGTCGACCCGCTGGCGGCGCAGGAACGTGTCGAACACGTGGCGGCGCACGTCCTTGTCGGCGGTGATGTTGTAGAGCGTGATGTCGTAGCCGGCCCGCATCAGGGCCGCGGAGACCCCGGACAGCACGGTGCTGAAGAACCAGCGGTCGAGGAACGGCACCACGACTCCGATGTTGCGGGTGCGCCCCGACGCGAGGCTCGAGGCGCGGGAGGAGACCACGTATCCGAGCGAGGCGGCGGCGGCCTGCACGCGCTCGCGCGCCGACTCCGACACGTGCCCGCGGCCGCTCAGCGCGCGCGAGACCGTCGCGGTGGAGACGCCGGCGAGCCGGGCGACCTCGTCGATGCTCGCCATCGTCGTTCCTTCGGATCGGAGACGCCCGTGCCGCGCCCCGGGTGGAGCGCGCCACGGGCGCCGCGGTGTCAGGCCGTGGTGTACCAGACGGCGGTGTCGACCGGGACCTGGGCGCCGTCGAACGGCTGGCTGCGGAGCAGGACGACCGCGCCTTCCGGAAGGTCGAGCGGAGCCGTGCCGAGGTTCGCCAGCACGTGGACCTCACCGCGACGGAAGGCCACGGCGTCGGGGCCGGCGTCCTCCCACACCAGCGACCCGGTGCCGAATCCGAACTCGCGACGACCGGCGAGCAGGCGCTTGTACAGGGCCAGGGTCGACGCCGGGTCGACCTCCTCGACGTCCCGGGCGTAGGCCGCCCAGTCCGCGGGCTGCGGGAGCCACGAGAGTCCGGTGTCGTTGAAGTCGAACGCCGGGGCCTCCGCCTCCCACGGCAGCGGCACACGGCAGCCATCGCGGCCGTAGCGCTCGCCGTTCGTGCGGAACCAGGTCGGGTCCTGACGGTACTCGTCCGGGATCTCCATGGCCTCGGGCAGTCCGAGCTCTTCACCCTGGTAGAGGTAGGCGGAGCCGGGGAGCGCGAGCATCAGCGTGGTGGCCGCGCGGGCGCGGGCGAGGCCGATGGCCGTGTCCGGCTTGTCCGGGGTGTTCGGGCCGATGCCCTCGCCCTGCGGGTTGTCGATCGTGAGCGCCAGGCGCGTGGCGTGCCGCACGACGTCGTGGTTCGACAGCACCCAGGTGCTCGGTGCACCGACCGCGCCGAAGGCGTCCAGCGACTCACGGATCACGTCGCCGAGCGCCTTCGCGTCCCACGCCGTCATCAGGTACGGGAAGTTGAAGGTCTGGTGCATCTCGTCCGGACGCACCCAGAGCGCGGTCTCCTTCAGCGTCGGCATCCAGGCCTCGCCGCAGAGCGCGCGGTCGCCGTCGTACTCCGCGAGCACCTTGTGCCAGTCGCGGTAGATCTCGTGCACGCCGTCCTGGCCCCAGTACGGCACGTTCGACTCGCCGCCGCCCATGGAGTCCGCGTCGGTGGGCGGTGTGTAGTCGGGGAGGCCCTCGGTCTTGATCATGCCGTGGGCCACATCGACCCGGAAGCCGTCGACACCGCGGTCGAGCCAGAAGCGCAGGATCGAGCGGAACTCCTCCTGCACCTCCTCGTTGTTCCAGTCGAAGTCGGGCTGCGTGGCGTCGAAGATGTGCAGGTACCACTGACCCGGCGTGCCGTCGGCCTCGGTGACGCGCTGCCACATGCCGCCGCCGAACACCGACTCCCAGTTGTTCGGGGGCAGTTCGCCGTTCTCACCGCGGCCGTCGCGGAAGATGTAGCGTGCGCGCTCCGGGCTGCCCGGCGCGGCCTTGAGCGCCTCCTGGAACCAGGGGTGCTGGTCGGACGAGTGGTTCGGGACGAGATCGACGATCACGCGGATGTCGCGGGCGTGGGCCTCGGCGAGCATGAGGTCGAAGTCGGCGAGCGTGCCGAACAGCGGGTCGACGTCGCGGTAGTCGGCCACGTCGTAGCCGGCGTCGCGCTGCGGGCTCGTCATGAACGGGCTGAGCCAGATCGCGTCGACGCCGAGCTCCTGCAGCGAGTCGAGGCGACTCGTGATGCCGGGGAGGTCGCCGATGCCGTCGCCCGACGCGTCCGCGAAGGAGCGGGGGTAGATCTGGTAGATGACGGCGCTGCGCCACCACTCGGAACCGGGGGCTGCGATCTGTTCGAGCTGTGCCATGCGATCAGGCTACTGCAAACGCTTACAGTCCCGCCACCACAGGTATCGAAACGGTTCGGTGATCCCTTACGCCCTCTCCGCCGACCCACCCCTTTCCGTCCGACCCACCCCCTTGCGGACGGCCGGAAGGGGCCGGGAGGAACGGAAGGGGGTGGGTCGACAGGGGATGAGAGTCAGGGGGTCGGCATGCCGCCGTTGACGTTCAGGGTCTCGCCGAGCACGTAGCTCGACTCCGGGGAGGCGAGGAAGACGTACGCGGGGGCGAGCTCCGCGGGCTGACCCATCCGGCCGAGCGGAGTGTCCTGGCCGAACTGGTCGATCTTCTCCTGCGGCTGCCCGTCACTCGGCTGCAGCGGGGTCCAGATCGGTCCGGGCGCCACGGCGTTCACGCGGATGCCCTTGGGTGCGAGCTGCTGGGCGAGGCCCTTCGTGAACGCGTTGATGGTCGACTTGGTCGACGCGTAGTCGACGAGGATGTCCGACGGCGAGTAGGCCTGGATGGAGGTCGTGTTGATGATCGTCGACCCCGCGGGGAGGTGCGGCAGGGCGGCCTTCGTGATCCAGAACATCGCATACACGTTGGTCTTGAACGTGTCGTCGAACTGCTCGTCCGTCACGTCGGTGAGGGACTCCTGAAAGACCTGCTTGCCGCCGTTGTTGACGAGGATGTCGAGTCCGCCGAGCGCCGCGACGGCCTCGGCCACCAGTGTCCGGCAGTACTCCGGGTCGCGCAGGTCACCGGGGATGGTGGCCACGGTGGCACCCGCCTCGCGGAGGATCCCGGCGATGCGGCTGGCGTCCTCCTCCTCTTCAGGGAGGTAGGAGATCGCGACGTCGGCCCCCTCGCGAGCGAACGCGATGGCGGTGGCCGCGCCGATGCCGGAGTCGCCGCCTGTGATGAGCGCCTTGCGTCCGGTCAGTCGTCCGGTGCCGCGGTACGACTCCTCGCCGAGGTCGGCCTTCGGGGTGAGGTCCGCGTCGAGACCGGGCTCGCGCATGTGCTGCTTCTGCGGCTGGATGTCGGCGTAGAGCTCGACCGGGTTGGTGAAGGTGTACTGGTCGCGGGACATGGGGTGTCCTTTCCGGGAGGTCGGGGACGGGAGGACCATCGTGCGCCTCGCGCTCCGGGTCCGGCAAACGCCTTGCACGCGTCCGGTCGCTTTGGTACACGCGCATGTGGCCGAAAGACACTTCCCCTCGAGCCTCCTGTCATGACAGGGTGGCGAACATGCCCCCGTGTCGCTCGCGGCATGTCCCCCGGGGGTCCTGCCGTCGAGAGGTCGTGATGTCCGCTTCCGCCCGCCGATCCGCGCCCTGGGCGGTCGTCGCCGCTCTCGTCGTCGGCGCCGTGCTCGTCGGTGCCGCCCCCGCCGTGTCCGATGCGTTCGGCACGCGCGTGCAGCCCCCGGCCGACCCGGTGAACGACCCCGCCGCTTCGGTCGCGCTCGCCTACGAGTTCCTCGACGCCCGGGTCGACGAGTTCTGCGACGGCGAGGGCCGCTGCCTGCCGCGCAGCTACGAGGGCGGGTTCTTCACCACGCCGTCCTGGGACTTCACGCCCTCCTTCGTCTACGACGACGCCCTTGTCGTCATCGCCTACACCGCCCGCGGTCTGCCGGACGACCTGCGCCGCGCGCAAGCTGTCGCGGACACCCTCCTCTTCGTGCAGGAGAACGACCCCATCGGCGACGGCCGCGTCCGCACCTCGTACGAGCCGCACGGCATCCGTCAGGGCCGCATGGAGATCACCGGGCCCGGCACCTTCACCGGCAACCAGGCCTGGGTGGGTATGGCGCTCGCCCGCCTCTTCCACGCCACCGGCGAGACGCGGTATCTCGACGGCGCGGTGCGCATCGGGGAGTGGATCCAGGACAACACCGCCGACATGACCCGCGCGCCCTACGGCTACACCGGTGGGCAGACCGATGCCGGGGTGCCGCTGGAGTGGAAGTCCACCGAGCACAACAGCGACATCGCCGGGTTCTTCACGCAGCTCGCCCAGCTCACGGGCGACGCGGTGTGGGCGGAGCGGGCGGCGGTGGCCGCAGGCTTCGTCGCGGCGATGCAGAGCGCCGACGTGCACGTGGACACCGGGACACTGCTGGACGGCAGCACGATCAACACCCGCCCGATCCCGCTCGACGCGCAGACGTGGAGCCTCCTCGGCACCGGGGACGCCCGGTACGGAGCGGCCGTCGACTGGACGCTCGCGCACCTCGTGGCCCAGGACGGTCCCTACCGAGGCCCGTCGATCAGTGACGTGGACGTGTCCAAGGTCTGGTTCGAGGGCAGCGGACACCTCGCCCTCGCGCTGCAGGAACGCGGGGCCCCTGGTGACCAGGCGCGCGCGGAGGAGCTGCTGGCCGACATCCGACTGGTGCAGCGCGACGCGGCGAACGGCGACGGCAAGGGCATCGTGGCGACCTCGACCGACGGACTCGACTCCGGCTTCGGCGACCTCTACTACGCGAGCCTGCACACCGGCACGACGGCCTGGTACCTGCTCGCGGCCGTGGGCGACAACCCCTTCCGTCTCCCCTAACCTCGTCCGTCGACCCGGCCCCTTGCGGTCGACCCGGCCTCGTCAGTGCGCCCGCAAAGGGGTGGGACGCTCGCAGAGGGGTGGGTCGACGGAGGGGTCAGGCGGCGACGCGGGCGACGGCGGCGATCGCGCTCGTGAAGAAGTCGAGACCGTCCACCCCGCTGCGCATCGCGACGGCGGTGTCCGGACCGAAACCGGGCTCCGTGGCGTGCTCGGGGTGCGGCATCAGTCCCACGACGTTGCCGGCCTCGTTCGTCAGCCCCGCGATGTCGCGCAGGGAGCCGTTCGGGTTCACGCCGGCATAGCGGAACGCCACGAGACCCTCGCCCTCGATGCGGTCGAGCGTCTGCTCGTCGGCGATGTAGCCGCCGTCCGCGTTCTTCAGCGGGATGATGATCTCCTGGCCGGTGCGGAAGGCGTTGGTCCACGCGGTGTCGGCGTTCTCGACCGTGAGCTTCTGGTCGCGGCGGACGAAGTGCTGGTGCCCGTTGCGGATCAGGCCGCCGGGGAGCAGGTGCGCCTCGACGAGCATCTGGAAGCCGTTGCAGATGCCGAGGACGGGCATGCCCTTCGCGGCAGCGTCCTTGACCTCGCTCATGATGGGCGAGAGCGCGGCGATGGCGCCGGCGCGCAGGTAGTCGCCGTAGCTGAAACCGCCGGGGAGGACGAGGGCGTCGACGCCCTCGAGGTCGTGCGAGCCGTGCCACAGGGCGACCGGCTCGGCTCCCGCGATGCGGACGGCGCGCTGCGCGTCGACGTCGTCCAGCGAGCCGGGGAAGGTGACGACGCCGATGCGGACGGTCACTCCGCCACCTCGACGCCCACGACGTCTTCGATCACGGAGTTCGACAGGACCTCGTCGGCGAGGCGACGGGCCTCGGCGAGGACCTCGTCGGTGACCTCGCCCTCGACCGTGAGCTCGAAGCGCTTGCCGATGCGGACGTCGGTGAAGCCCTCGACGCCGAGGCGGGCGAAGGCGCCGGAGACGGCCTTGCCCTGCGGGTCGAGCAGTTCGGGCTTGGGCATGACGTCGACGACGATGGTGGGCATGACGGCTCCAAGAGTCGCGGGCGGACGGGCGGTTTCAGTCTACCGGCTCGCCGATGCTCCGCCGAGACCCCGGGCTCCCGTCCAGACCCCGCCCTGCGCCCGCCGCTACATCGGGGTGTCGGCGGGAAACCGGGGTCTCGGGATTAGGGGGGGTCAGGAGTGGAAGACGGTGTGGAGGTCGCCGATCGCCTCGCGGCCGCCGAGGCCGTCGATCTCGAAGAGCACCGAGATGCCGGCGACGTGGCTGCCGAGGCGCTCGACGAGCTCGCGACCGGCGGCCAGAGTGCCCCCGGTAGCGAGCACGTCGTCGATGAGGAGGACGCGGGAGCCCGCGGGCAGATCGTCGTGCATCTCGATGGTCGCGGTGCCGTACTCGAGGGCGTAGTCGACGGACGCCGCGGGCCGGGGGAGTTTGCCGGCCTTGCGGATCGGGATCAGTCCGACGCCTGCAGCGATGGCGGCCGCCCCGGCGAGGATGAAGCCGCGAGCCTCGATGCCGGCCACCACGTCGAACTGCCCCGCGAAGGGCTCGATGATCGCCTCGGTCGTCACGCGGAGGGCCTCGGCGTCGGCGAGGAGCGGCGTGATGTCGCGGAAGATGATGCCGGGCTCCGGGTAGTCCGGGATGCTGCGGATCAGGGATTCGGCGCGGGTGAGGGCGGGGGAGAGGGTGGCTTCGGGCACCGGACAAGGGTACGCCGCGTTCACAACTCCGGAGAATTCGCGGGCTCCGGGCCGGCGGCGCTCGAACGGCGGCATCGGATCCGGATTCTCCTGAGTTGTGAACGGGGACCGGCGGCCCCCCGCACCCTTGACATCGTGGGAGCGCTCCCATAGAGTTCACGGAAGTCTGTGGGAGCGCTCCCACAACTCACCCACGCACCACCACCCGCACGAACCCACAAAGGAGTGAACCGTGAACTCACGTGCCCGCACCCGGATCCTGGCGACAGCCGCCGTGGCATCCGTCTCCGCTCTCGCCCTGGCCGGCTGCTCCGGCAGCACCGGCGGCGACGGCGACACCGGCGGCAGCGCCGACGAGAAGGTCACACTGACCGTCACCACCTTCGGCACCTTCGGCTACGACGACCTCTACGAGGAGTACGAGAAGGCGCACCCGAACGTGACGATCGAGGCCACCAACATCGACACCGGCGGCAACGCCCGCACCGACGCCTTCACCAAGATCGCCGCCGGCTCCGGCCTCAGCGACATCGTCGCGATCGAGGAGGGCTGGCTCGGCGCCATCATGGACGTCTCCGACACCTTCGTCGACCTGCGCGATTACGGCATCGAGGACCGCAAGGACGACTGGGTCGACTGGAAGTACGGTCAGGCCACCGACGCCGAGGGCCGCGTCATCGGCTACGGCACCGACATCGGCCCGAGCGGCATCTGCTACAACGGCGCCGCCTTCGAGGCCGCCGGCCTGCCCAGCGACCGCGAGTCCGTCGCCGAACTGCTCAACGGCGACTGGGAGAACTACTTCCAGGTCGGTGCCGACTACACCGAGAAGACCGGCAAGGCCTGGTACGACCACTCCGGCTTCGTCTGGAACGCCATGGTCAACCAGCTCGACGAGGGCTACTACACCGCCGACGGTGAGCTGAACGTCGAGGGCAACGACGAGCTCCAGGAGCGCTTCGAGCTCCTCGGCGCCGCGACCGAGGGCGGTCAGTCCGCAGCGCAGACCGCGTGGGACTGGAACGGCGGCAAGTCGTTCGTCGACGGCACCTTCGCCACCTTCGTCTGCCCCGGCTGGATGCTCGGCGTCGTGCAGGGTCAGGTCGAGGCCGGCGGCGGCGACGCGTCGACCGGCTGGGACTTCGCGGACGTGTTCCCCGGCGGCGCGGCCAACTGGGGCGGCGCGTTCCTGTCGATCCCGGAGTCCTCGGAGCACAAGGAGGCCGCGGCCGAGCTCGCCGACTGGCTGACGCAGCCCGAGCAGCAGGTGAAGCAGTCCGCCGCCGCGGGCAACTTCCCCTCGACCATCAAGGCGCAGGAGTCCCTCGCCGACGAAGCCACGCCCAACGCGTTCTTCAACGACGCGCCGACCGGCGCCATCCTCGCCGAGCGTGCCAAGGGCGTCGTCGCGCAGTTCAAGGGCGCCGACGACTCGGTGATCCAGGAGAACGTCTTCGGCCCGGCGCTGAGCGCACTCGACCGCGGTGAGACCGACACGCAGGGGGCCTGGGACCAGGCGATCGGCCTGCTGAACGACCTCGTCGGCTGATCATCTCGCTTCGACAGGCTCAGCGACCCAGAGTGGACGCCCAGCGCCCCGAGTGGACGCCCAGCGCCCCGAGTGGACGCCCAGCGCCCCGAGTGGGTGGCTGAGCCTGTCGAAGCCCGGCAAAGGACACGCCCATGACCCTCACCGCCCCGCCGGCGGAGCCGCAGGCCGCCGCCCCCGTGGCGGCGGACGCTCCGCCGCGACGCTCCTGGCGCACCCGCGTCTCCCGTTTCGACCACCGCGCCTCGCCGTACTTCTACATCTCCCCGTTCTTCCTCCTCTTCGGGCTCATCGGCCTCTTCCCGCTGCTGTACACGGTGTGGGTCGCGGTGCACGAGTGGGATCTGTTGAAGGGGGAGGGGCCGTTCGTCGGCTTCGGCAACTTCGCGGCGATCCTCGGCGACGGCATGTTCTGGAACTCCATCCGGAACACGCTGAGCATCTTCCTGCTCTCCGCCATCCCGCAGCTCGCCGTCGCCCTGGTGATCGCGTACCTGCTGGACCGCGGACTGCGGACGCCGACGTTCTGGCGGATGAGCGTCCTCATCCCCTTCGTGGTGACGCCGGTCGCCGTGGCGATCATCTTCTCGAGCATCTTCAACGAGGCGGACGGGCTGGCCAACAACCTCCTCAACCTCGTCGGCATCGCCGATCAGCAGTGGAAGCACGACACGTTCCTGTCGCACATCGCGATCGCGGTCATGGTGAACTTCCGCTGGACCGGCTACAACGCCCTCATCCTGCTCGCCGCGATGCAGGCCGTGCCGCGCGACCTCTACGAATCGGCCGCCCTGGACGGTGCCGGGGCCGTGCGGCGGTTCTTCGCCATCACGATCCCCACCATCCGTCCGACGCTGATCTTCGTCATCATCACGGCGACCATCGGCGGCCTGCAGATCTTCGCCGAACCGCGTCTGTTCGACGTCTCCACCGCGGGCGGCATCGGCGGCAGCGATCGGCAGTTCCAGACCACGGTGCTGTTCCTCTGGGAGCTGGCGTTCTTCCGCCGGAACCTCGGCGAGGCCTCGGCCGTCGCGATCCTGCTGTTCCTCCTCATCGTCGCGATCGGCCTCATCAACTTCCTGATCTCCCGGCGCATCGCCACCGGAGACGCCCCGAAGAACCGCGCGGCCCGACGCCGCATCCGCCCGACCGGAAAGGAGGAGGCGCGATGACCGCCACCCAGGCCCTCAGCGTGCCGGAGCGGATCCGTCGCCGGCGCGGCGCCGCGAGCGGGAGCGCCGGCCTCGGCAGCCGCCCCGGCTTCCTCACCTACGGGCTCCTCGCGGCCTTCGTCATCGGCGGCGCCTACCCGCTGTGGTGGTCGTTCGTCGTGGCGAGCGGGACCAACGCGACCCGCGGTGAGACCCTGCCCCTCATCCCCGGCGGCAACTTCCTCGCGAACGCGGCGAAGGTGTTCGATGCGATCCCGTTCTGGCTCGCGCTCGGCAACTCGTTCCTCATCTCGACGATCATCACGGTCTCCGTCGTCACGTTCTCGACCCTCGCCGGCTATGCGTTCGCGAAGCTGCGCTTCCGCGGGCGGGACGGCCTCATGGTGTTCGTGATCGCGACCATGGCCATCCCCACGCAGCTCGGCATCATCCCGCTGTTCATGCTCATGCGCGAGCTCGGCTGGACGGGGACGATCGGCGCGGTGATCGTGCCGACCCTCGTGACGGCGTTCGGGGTGTTCTTCATGCGGCAGTACCTCGTGGACGTCATCCCGGACGAGCTCATCGAGGCCGCCAGGGTCGACGGCGCGAACCAGTTCCGCACGTTCCTCACCGTCGGGGTGCCCGCGGCGCGGCCGGCCATGGCGATCCTCGGACTGTTCACGTTCATGACCGCCTGGACCGACTACCTCTGGCCCCTGATCGTTCTCTCCCCCCAGAACCCGACGCTGCAGACGGCGCTCAGCCAGCTGCAGTCCGGCTATTACATCGACTACTCGATCGTGCTCACCGGCGCGGTGCTCGCGACCCTTCCGCTCCTCGTGCTCTTCGTGATCGCGGGGCGGCAGCTGGTCAGTGGCATCATGGCGGGCGCGGTGAAAGGATGACCCCTATGACGCGTGCCTTCCCCTCGGACTTCCTCTTCGGCGCGGCGACCGCGGCCTACCAGATCGAGGGCGCCGCCTTCGAGGACGGACGGACGGCATCCATCTGGGACGCCTTCTGCCGGGTGCCCGGGGCCGTGGTCGGCGGCGACGACGGGGATGTGGCGTGCGACCACTACCATCGGTATCCGCAGGACGTGGCGTTGATGAAGCAGCTCGGGCTGCAGACCTACCGCTTCTCCACCTCGTGGTCGCGGGTGCGCCCGGACGGCGGCGCGGTCAACCAGGCGGGGGTCGACTTCTACAGCCGTCTGGTCGATGAGCTCCTCGCGGCCGACATCCTGCCCTGGCTCACGCTCTACCACTGGGACATGCCGCAGGCCCTCCAGGAGGTCGGCGGCTGGACGAACCGTGACGCCGTCGACCGCTTCCTGGAGTACGCGGGCACCATGCACGACGCCCTCGGCGACCGCGTGAACGTGTGGACGACCCTCAACGAGCCGTGGTGCTCGTCCTTCCTCTCCTACACCGGGGGCGAGCACGCCCCGGGGCACACGAGCATCGCCGAGGGACTGCTGGCCTCGCACCACCTGCTCCTCGCGCACGGTGCGACGGTGCGCGAGCTCCGCGGTCGCGATGCCTCCCTCAACCTCGGCATCACGCTGAACCACACGGTCGCCGATCCCGCCGACCCGCAGAACCCCGCGGACGTGGACGCCGCCCGGCGGCTGGACGGCCAGTTCAACCGCTGGTTCCTCGACCCGATCTACCGCGGCGCGTATCCCGCCGACACCGTGGAGGACATCCGCGCGGTGGACCCCGACGCGGTCGCGCGGTTCGAGGCGGCCGTGCACGAGGGCGACCTCGACACGATCGCGCAGCCCATCGACACGCAGGGCGTGAACTACTACCACGGCGACCTCGTGGCCGGCACGGGGCCCGACGACGCCCCGGTCTCCAGCGGCCCGGAGACGGCACACGTGACCCGGACCCCGTACCCCTCGCACGAGGGCATCCACGCGGTCGAGCGCGGGCTGCCCCGCACCGCCCAGGGCTGGGAGGTCCAGCCGGAGGGACTCACGAGACTGCTGCAGCGGTTGTGGACCGAGTACGCCGAGCCCGCGGGAGTCGTGCTCTCGGTGACGGAGAACGGCGCGGCCTATGACGACACGGTCGTGGTGGCGGACGGGGAGACCCGGGTGCCCGATGCCGACCGCACCGCGTTCCTGCGCGCGCACCTCGACGCCGTGCTGGACGCCAGGGACAGCGGTGTGGACGTGCGCGGCTACTTCTACTGGTCCCTGTTCGACAACTTCGAGTGGGCGTGGGGGTACGACAAGCGCTTCGGGATCGTCCGCGTGGACTACGACACCCAGGAGCGGACGGTCAAGGATTCCGGCCGCGAGTACGCCCGGATCATCGCCGCGCGCTCCCTCTGACCCGTTCGAATCGCCCGATTGGCTCCATCCGCGGCAGAGATGGGACCAATCGGGCGATTCGAAGCGGGGATTTTCACGGGCGGGGTCCGGGTGGATGAGAATGGGGCGATGGAAGAGAGCAAGCGATGATGTCGCCCCGGGCGACCATCGAGGAGGTCGCGACGGCCGCCGGCGTGTCCCGGTCGACCGTGTCGCGGGTCGTCAACGGGTCGACGGCGGTCAGCCCGGAAGCGCTCGCCGCCGTGCGCGCCGCGATCGACGAGCTCAACTACGTGCCGAACCGGGCCGCGCGCTCCCTCGCCTCCCGGCAGACGCACGCGATCGCCCTCATCGTCCCCGAGGACACGTCGCGCTTCTTCGGCGACCCGTTCTTCGCAGCGATCGTGGCCGGCATCACCGGCGCCCTCCGCAGCTCCGACTACCTCCTGAACCTGCTGATCGCGAGCGACGACCCCGGCGACAAGATGACCAGCTTCGTGCGCAACGGTGGCGTCGACGGTGCTCTCATCGTGTCGCACCACACGAGTGACGCCTTCGTCGACCGGATCGCCGATGCGGTCCCCGTCGTCTACGGCGGCCGCCCGGTGCGCCGCGCCGAGGGGGACTACGTGGTCGACGTCGACAACGTCGCGGGAGCGCGCGAAGCCACGCAGCGCCTCGTCGACATCGGACGCACCCGCATCGCCACGATCTCCGGCCCGCTCACGATGCCCTCGTCGACCGACCGCGTGCAGGGGTTCCGCGCCGCGCTCGCCGCCGCCGGTCTCACCCCCTTCGCGGAGGAGGAGGGCGACTACAGCGAGGCGAGCGGAGCCGACGCCGCCCGCCGGCTGCTCGCGGAAGGGCGGCCGGATGCGATCTTCGTCGCCAGCGACCTCATGGCCCGAGGGGCGCTGACGGCGCTGCGGGGCGCCGGGGTGCGGGTGCCGGAGGACATCGCGCTCGTCGGCTTCGACGACTCGTCGGTGGCGCTGACCACCGATCCGCCGCTGACGACCATGCGCCAGCCCATGTACGCCCAGGGCGAGGCGATGACGCAGGTGCTGCTCTCCCGGCTCGCGGGAGAGGATCCGCCGCGAACCACGATCCTGCCGACGGAGCTCGTCGTCCGCGGTTCCGCCTGAGCCGCGTCGACCCCGGACACGGGTGAGGCCCGATCGCGGACGACCGGGCCTCGGTGGTGCCGGAGCGAGTCCGACGAGAGGGTCAGTTCCCGTAGAGGGAGACGACCCCGGTGCGGTCGGCGGTGGTCATCGAGAGGTCGTCCGAGCTGCCGTTGCACTGCGGGTAGTGCATGATCGACGACGAGTCGTACGGGGTGAGCGGACGCCAGTTGTTGTCCTCGAAGCAGGTGCCGGCCTCCGGACGGGTGTGCTCGTGGCGGAAGCCGAGCACGTGGCCGAGCTCATGGCCGAGCACGTTCGTCGGCGTCCACGCTCCGGCGCTCCAGATCGAGTCGTCGATGAGCACGTTCTGCTGCCGGGCCGGCGTGCTGGGGAAGAACGCACGGGCGATGTACTGCGTCGTGGCCACCGGCTCGACGGAGAACACGACGGCGTTGTTCCGCGTGGTGCAGTTGGCGTCCGCGCTGCTCACGTACCGGAAGTCGATCTTCGAGGACGCGGACTCCCAGAGCGCGGCGCCGCCCTCCATCGCCCGGACGACGTCGGCGTGACGGCTGCCGAACTTCGTGCTCACGCAGTAGGTGAGGTTGGCCACCTGCGACGCCGACCACTTGTCGTCGATGTTGTTGACCGTGTTGACGATGAGGCCGTCGTTGCGGGTCTCGGGGCCGATCAGCCGGTCGTAGAAGGCGCGCAGCTCCTTCTTTCCGGAGATCACCTCGTCGCCGTTGACGACGTAGGCGCCGTCCACGTCCCGATAGGTGGACGACGCGAACTCCTGGTACGAGGGCGCGGAGTCGTCGGGCGACGCGGCCGTGGCGGGGATGACCGCGCTGAGGCTGAGCGCGGCCGCCGCGGTGGCGGCGAGCGCGAGTTTCTTGGTGAATCGCATGGAAGATCCTCTTCGATCTGAGCGGTGCCGCGCGTCCGGTGGGCGAGCGGTCTCCGGTCCGGACGGTGAGCATCGCTGCCACCGAGGGGCCGAAGCCCGCTCACGCTAACCGCGCCGTTTCGACGGGGTCAAGGCGCGACACGGCCCGTCGTGCGCTTTCTGCACTCAGGTCAGGAATCCGCCCGATGGGTCACCGTCGAAGGTCCCGTCGGCGCTCGGCCGGACGTCGGCACCGGTGGTCGACGACCGGGCCTGGTCCTCGGTCCGTCGTCGTATGCCGGAGGTCGAGGAGGGCCACGGACGCATCTCCGCCTCCCCCTCCATCGGCTGGAGACGCGTCCGTGGCTGCTGCGGCGAACCCCCGCGCCGCGAGTGCTCGCACCCTCCATAGGTTGAACGAGCATTCAGTGATTAATCTATCCCGAGACGGCCCGTGAGGGAATTCCGCCGGACCCGAAAGGTGGATGCCGTATGGCGCGATCGGATGAGCAGAATCGTCTGGCCCGCGAACGCGCCAGGGAGAACATCCTCCAGGCGGCGATCGAGGTCTTCAGCGAACGGGGCGTCGCCGGGGCGGGCATCGCCGAGATCACCCGTCGCGCCGGAGTGGCCCAGGGGCTGGTGAACTATCACTTCGGCGGCAAGGACCAGCTCGTCGCCGCGGTGATCGACCGCTGGTTCGAGACGGTCCTCGCCTTCGCGCAGGTCGAGGGCACGCCAGACGAGATGCTCGCCGCCATCATCGACGGGGCGATCGGTGCGACGGCCTTCGCGATGCCCTTGCAGCGCGCGGTGCTCGCCATGCAGCAGCAGCCGCTGACGCATCGCCTGTTCGCGGAATCGGAGCAGCGCTATGCCGACGGTGCGACGGCCGCGGAGGACGCCGTGCGCGCCGTCTTCCGCGCCCGAGGTGCCGAGGACCCGGCCCTGGAGGAGGTCATGCTCCGCAGCACCCTGGAGGGGGTGTTCGTGAAGTACTGCGTCTTCGGCGACACGTATCCGCTCGAGGACGCGCGGCGCTGGCTGCACCGCCGGTACGGGCTCCCGGAGCCGGACGCTGCGCTGCCGGGCGTGCCGGCGTCATACCGGGGGGAGGAGCCCCGCCCCCGCGCGACCGCGGCGCTCCGGACCGACACCACCTGAGCCGCGGACCCCGCTCAGCCGAGCTGCATCCGCGCGAAGGCGCCGAGCACGACCCGCTCGGACTGCACGAGGTACCGCTCCAGCTCCGCCGCTCCGGCCTCGGCACCGCGGGTCAGGAAGGTATCGAGCACGGCGCGGTTCTTCCGGACGAACGGCTCGTGCAGGGCGCGGGGGTCGTCGATCTTGAGGAAGGCGAGGCGCAGCTCCGCCGCGACGTTCCGGTAGGTGCGGGCGAGGCGCGGGCTGTCGGCGAGGTCGACCAGCGCGACGTGGAACGCCATGTTGGCACTGCCGACCGCGCGCCAGGCGGACGTGTCGTCGGGGGAGACCCCGGCCACGGCGGCCTCGGCCGCGGCGACCGCATCGGTCATGCGCTGGACGGCGGGATGCTCCGGTTCGGACTGCCGGAGAGCCGTGCACTCGATGACCCGGCGAGCCCGGTAGATGTCGATGACGTCGGCGATCGAGGGTGAAGCCACGGAGACGCCGCGGTGCGGGATGTGCTCGACGAGTCCCTGTTCCGCGAGCACCCGGAACGCCTCGCGCAGGGTGTTGCGGGACACGTCGAAGCTCTCCGACAGCGCCGACTCGGACAGCCGGGAGCCCGGGGCGACGTCGCCGTCGATGATGCGCTGACGGAGCACGTCGGCGAGCGGGCCCTGCTGGTTCATGCCTTCATCGTAGGGGCCGTCTCCGAGCGATGATCACACGAAAGCAACCGCGCTGTAGCACGACGGAAACATGATTGTTGAACAATCTGGTTCTGTCCGTTCTACACTGGGGGTCACCCGACACCCACCAACGACGATGGGACCCCCCTATGTCCGAGCAGTCCGCCCCCGCCCTCACCCCCGAGGACGAAGCCCGCGCCGCCCACGCGAAGAAGCGCGCCGGCCGCAGTGCCGTCATCGGCGCCATCTTCCTCATGGCCACGAGCGCCATCGGTCCGGGGTTCATCACCCAGACCGCGACGTTCACCGCCCAGATGGGAGCCGCCTTCGCGTTCGCCATCCTCGTGTCGATCCTCGTCGACATCGCGGTGCAGCTGAACATCTGGCGCATGATCACCTCGTCCGGCAAGCGCGCCGGCGAGCTCGCCAACAGCGCCATCCCCTTCTCCGGCCATGTGATCGCCGTGCTCGTCGTCATCGGCGGGCTCGCGTTCAACATCGGCAACATCGCCGGTGGCGGCCTCGGCCTCAACGCGCTGCTCGGGATCGACCCGAAGATCGGCGGCGCGCTCACCGCGGCCCTCGCCATCATCATCTTCCTCGTGAAGAAGGCCGGGAAGGTGATGGACATCGTGCTCATCGTCCTGGGCATCGCGATGATCGTGATGACGCTCGTCGTCGCGTTCATCGCCCAACCACCGGTCGGCGACGCCCTGCGCCAGACCTTCGTGCCCGACCAGCTCAACTTCGCCACCATCACCACGATCGTCGGTGGCACGGTCGGCGGCTACATCACCTACTCCGGCGCCCACCGCTACCTCGATTCCGGCCACGTGGGCCCGCAGTACGCGAAGCCCGTCATGCGGGCCGCCGCCAACGGCATCATCGTGACCGGCATCATGCGCTACGTGCTGTTCCTCGCGATCCTCGGCGTGGTCGCCTCCGGCGTGGCGCTCGACCTCTCCTCGCAGGCCGCCAACCCGGCCGGCCAGGCGTTCGGCGCGGTGCTCGGCGACGCGGGTCTGCGGATCTTCGGCGCGATCTTCTGGGCCGCCGCGATCAGCTCGGTCATCGGTGCCGCCTACACCTCGGCGACCTTCCTCTCGACGTTCACCGCCAAGCTCCGCGGCGGCTGGCCGCTGCAGCTCGCCACGGTCGCGTTCATCGTCGTCTCCCTCGGCGTCTACCTCGCGATCGGCACGGCCCCGGCCGCGATCCTCGTGTTCGTCGGCGGCTTCAACGGCCTGATCCTGCCCATCGGCCTGACGGTGTTCATGTACATCGGCTGGTTCCGCCGCGACCTCCTCGGCGACCGGAAGTACCCGATGTGGCTGCTCATCGCGGGCACCGTCGTGACCGCGCTCACCTGGTACATGGGCGCCGTCTCGATCGGCCCCATCTTCGCCTTCCTCGGAATCGGAGCATGACATGGCGACCATCGACCTGAACTCGGACCTCGGCGAGAACGTCCCCGACCGGATCGTCAGCGACGACGCGAGCATGCTCGAGATCGTCACGAGTGCGAACGTGTCGTGCGGATTCCACGCCGGGAGCCCGGAGGGCATCCGCGAGACCCTCGCGGCGGCGGTCGCCGGCGGCGTCGTGATCGGTGCGCACCCCGGGTACCGCGACTACGAGAACTTCGGGCGCACGAAGGTCGACATCGACTCGGCCACGCTGCAGGCACATGTCGAGTACCAGCTCGGTGCCCTCCTCGGGCTCACCGCGGCGGTCGGCGGGCGGGTCTCCTACGTCAAGCCGCACGGGGCCCTCTACAACACCATCGCCCGCGACGAGCGGCAGTCGAAGGACGTGGTGGCGGCCATCACGGCGATCGACCCCTCGCTCGTGCTGCTCGGTCTCGCCGGCGGCGTCGTGCTCGACGTCGCCGAACGGGCGGGGCTGGCAGTCGCGGCGGAGGCCTTCGCCGATCGCGCCTATCAGCCGGACGGTCAGCTCGTCTCGCGCACCGAGGAGGGGGCCGTGCTGCACGACCCCACCGCGGTGGCGGAGCGGATGGTGCGCCTGGCCGCTGAGGGTGTGATCCGGGCGATCGACGGCACCGACGTCGCCGTGTCCGCGCAGTCGATCTGCGTGCACGGCGACAGCCCGGGATCCGTCGCGATGGCCGCGGAGACGAAGCGCCTGCTGCAGGCGGAGGGCATCACCATCGCCCCGTTCGCCGGAGTCTGACATGGCGGTGCTCGCGACTCCCGCCCAGCTCGCCGACGCCCGGGCCGCCCGTGCGGCGCACCGCGCCGGTCACGCCGCGCCTACCAGCGGCGTCGCCCCGGGGCTGACCCAGGCGAACCTCATCGCCGTGCCCGCGGACTGGGCCTTCGAGACCCTCCTCTACGCGCAGCGCAACCCGAAGCCCTGCCCCGTCCTCGAGGTGATCGAGCAGGGCGAGGTGGAGTCGCGGCTCGCGCCGGGCAGCGACATCCGCACCGACATCGGGCGCTACCGCATCTGGCGGGACGGCGAGCTCGTCGAGGAGGTGTCCGACGCGACGGCGGCGTGGGCCGAGCATCCCGACCTCGTCGCGTTCCTCATCGGCTGCAGCTTCACGTTCGAGACGGGGCTCGTCGAGGCCGGGATCCCGATCCGTCATCAGGAGCTCGGACGCAACGTGCCGATGTACCGCACGGCGGTGGACTGCACGCCAGCCGGGCGCCTCCGCGGCGAGATGGTGGTCTCGATGCGTCCGATCCCCGCGGACCGCGTGGCCGACGCCGTGCAGATCTCCGGGCGCACCCCGGCTGTGCACGGCGCGCCGGTGCACATCGGCGATCCGGCGTCGCTCGGCATCGCCGATGTGATGGCGCCCGACTTCGGCGACGCCCCCGAGATCCGCCCCGGCGAGATCCCCGTGTTCTGGGCGTGCGGTGTGACCCCGCAGGCGGCGATCATGGCGTCGAAGCCGCCGTTCGCCGTCACCCACGCCCCGGGGTACATGTTCGTCACCGATGTTCCGGATGCGGAGTACCGGGTCTGATGCGCATCCTCACGGCCTCCGACAGCGCGCTGCTCGTCGAGGCGGACGACCTCGAGCAGGCCATGCGGCTGAATCTGACGTGGAGCGACATGCCCGGTGTGCTCGAGCGCATCCCCGGCGCCCGCACCGTGCTCGTGCGGTTCGATCCGCACCGCACCTCGGCTGCCGCGCTCGCGGAGGCGCTCGCCGCGACCGAGGTCGACGCGGCGGCCCTGCCCGATGCGGGGGAGGTCAGCATCCCGGTCCGCTACGACGGGGACGATCTCGACGAGGCCGCCGCGCTCCTCGACGTCTCGGCGGAGGAGCTGGTGGCTCGTCACCTCGCCGCGGACTGGAGAGTGGCCTTCTCGGGTTTCGCTCCCGGCTTCGGCTACGCCGTGAGCGGCGACCCCCTCTTCGACGTGCCGCGGCGGTCGTCGCCGCGCACCCGGGTGCCCGCCGGCTCCGTCGCGCTCGCCGGGGCGTTCAGTGGCGTGTATCCGCGGGAGAGCCCGGGCGGCTGGCAGCTCATCGGCCGGACCGCCCTGGAGATGTGGGACATCGACCGCGACCCGCCGGCCCTGCTCGCGCCGGGTCGACGCGTGCGCTTCGTGCGTGCGGAGCGGGAGACCGTGGCGGCGTCGCCTATGGGGGTGGCCGACGCGACGCGTGTCGACCGCCGTGCGGGCGGTCCGGCGGTCGAGGTCGTGCGATCCTCGCTGCAGCTCCTCGTGCAGGACGCGGGTCGCCCCGGCTTCGCGGCCCTGGGCGTCTCGGCCTCCGGCGTCGCCGATCGTGTCGCGATGCACGCGGCGAACCGGGCGGTGGGCAACACCCCCGCCGCGGCCGTGCTGGAGAGTGTCGGCGGAGCCGTGCTGCGCTTCCACGGTGCGGGAGTGGCCGCGGTCACCGGCGCCACGGGCCCGCTCACGCTCACCGACGCCGATGGCACCGAGCGCACGCTCCTCCCCGGGGTGCCCTTCGCGACCGTCGACGGCGATGAGCTCACGCTGGGCCACCCCGACCGCGGACTCCGGTCCGTGATCGCGGTCCGCGGAGGGCTCGCTCCGGCCGCGGCGCTCGACAGTCGCGCGACCGACACGCTCGCCGGGCTGGGCCCCGCGCCGCTGTCCGTCGGCGACCTCCTCCCGATCGGAGATGCCGCCGTGGCCGCCGTCGAGCCGGATCCGGTGCCGCGCGCGCTTCCCGCGGCCGGGGAGCTGGTCGCGCTCGAGATCACCCTCGGGCCGCGCGACGACTGGTTCACCGCCGCCGGCGTCGACGCGCTCACCGGGCAGGAGTGGACGGTCACGCCGCGCTCGGACCGCGTGGGCATCCGACTGCAGGGCGACGTGCCCCTGGAACGGGCGGTCGGCGGCGAGCTGCCGAGCGAAGGCGCCGTGACCGGGGCCATCCAGGTGCCGCCGGACGGGCAGCCCGTGCTCTTCCTCCCCGATCATCCGCTCACCGGCGGCTACCCCATCATCGGTGCCCTCACCGATCGCAGCCTCGACCTCGCCGCCCAGCTCCCGCCGGGTGTGCGGGTGCGCTTCACCGTCAAGGAGACCTCATGACCTCTGTGCTGATCGCCAACCGCGGCGAGATCGCGGTCCGCGTGATCCGCGCGTGCGCCGAGGCCGGCTACACGTCGGTCGCCGTCTACGCCGACCAGGACGCCGACGCCCTGCACGTGCGGCTCGCAGACGAGGCGATCGGCCTGGGCGGCGACACCGCGGCGACGACGTACCTGTCGGTCGAGGCGCTGATCGACGCGGCCCGCCGCAGCGGTGTCGATGCCGTGCACCCCGGCTACGGCTTCCTCTCCGAGAGCGCCGCGTTCGCGCGAGCCGTCGAGGACGCCGGACTCGTCTGGATCGGACCCTCGCCGGAGAGCATCGACGCACTCGGTGACAAGATGACCGCGCGTCGGATCGCCCAGCGCGTGGGCGCCCCGCTCGCCGCCGGCACGGATCAGCCGTTGTCCGGACCGCAGGAGGCGGTGGCGTTCGCCGAGGAGCACGGCCTCCCGATCGCGATCAAGGCCGCGTTCGGTGGCGGCGGCCGAGGGCTCAAGGTCGTCCGCGAGCTGTCCGAGGTCGCCGACGCGTTCGACGCGGCCACCCGTGAGGCGACCGCGGCATTCGGCCGCGGGGAGTGCTTCGTGGAGCGCTTCCTGGAGAGCCCGCGACACATCGAGGTGCAGGTGCTCGGCGACGGGCGCGGCGGCGTCGTCGTCGTGGGCGACCGCGACTGCTCCATGCAGCGGCGCAATCAGAAGCTCATCGAAGAGGCTCCCGCGCCCGGCCTGACGGAGGCGCAGCGGGCGGCGTTCCATGACGCGGCGCGGGCGATCTGCGCCGAGGTGCAGTACCGCGGCGCCGGCACGGTCGAGTTCCTCCTCGCCGCGGACGGCACGATCTCGTTCCTCGAGGTGAACACCCGGCTGCAGGTCGAGCACCCCGTGACCGAGGAGGTCACCGGGACCGACCTCGTCCGCGAGCAGTTCCGGATCGCGTTCGGCGAGGGGCCGTCCTTCACCGACACCCCGGCTCCGACCGGGCATGCGTTCGAGTTCCGCATCAACGCCGAAGACCCCGGCCGCGGATTCCTGCCCAGCCCCGGACGGGTGGACGCCCTGCGCATCCCCGGCGGACCCGGCGTGCGGTGGGACAGCGGCATCGAGGCCGGCGACACCGTGCAGCCCGCGTTCGACTCGATGATCGCGAAGCTCATCGTGCACGCGGAGACCCGGGACGCGGCGCTCGTGCGCGCGCGTCGAGCGCTGCGGGAGCTCGCCGTCGAGGGTCCGGCGACCGTGATCCCGTTCGACCTCTGCGCCATCGACGACCCCGCGTTCGCGACCGCGACCTTCGCCGTGCACACCCAGTGGATCGAGACCGTGCTGCTCCCGGCGCTGGAGTCGCAGCCGCGCCCCGCGGTCGCCCCGGTCTCCGGACTGCAGCGCTTCCCGGTGGAGATCGACGGCCGCCGCGTGATGCTCGGTCTGCCCGCGGAGCTGCTGGCCGGCATCGGCCGTCCGGCGGGAGAGGCCGCTGCACCCGTGTCTGCGGCGGACCCCTCCGAGCTCCGGGCTCCCGCGCCGGGCACGCTCGTGCGGTGGCTCGTCGACGACGGGGCCGAGGTGGCCGAGGGAGACCCGGTGGCCGTGCTCGACGCGATGAAGATGGAGACGACGGTCACCGCGCACCGCGCCGGCACCCTCACCCCTCGCGCGGACACCGGCGCGACCCTCTCCGCCGACGCCCTCCTCGCCACGATCGCCTGACCCCGGTCCCGTCCCGTCCCGTCCCGTCCCGTCCTGTCCCGTCCGGGCATGCGGAGTGCGAATACGTCCCTCCCGCGTCGCTCCGACGCCCGTTATCGATCCCGCCGGCATGGCCCGTCGGGAGTGCGAAAACGCCCCCTCCTCGTGTGAGGAAGGGGCGTTTTCCGTCCGGGCTCCACCCCGCAAACCGATGCGAGTGCGAAAACGGGCTTTCGAGGGGTGCGGGAGGGGCGAAACCCGTCCCGCACGCACCCCGGAGCGGGGCGTTACGCGGGGTCGCCGCCGAGGGGGCCGACGGGCTCGAGGGGCTTCGGGTCGTCGGCACCGGTCTTGCGTGCCCGGGCGATGAGGTTGCCCAGGTGGTAGATGAGCAGCGCCGCGACCGTCCCGAGCACGATCCCGCCGAAGGCGAAGTCACCGAGCTGCATCGTGAACCCGGCGATGCCGATCACGAGGGACACCGCGGCGGTGTACTGGTTGACCGGCCGGGAGAAGTCGACGCGGCTGTCCACCCAGATCTTGATGCCGATGATGCCGATGAGGCCGTAGAGCGCGGTCGTCGCCCCGCCGAGCACGCCCGCGGGGATCGAGTTGAACACCTCGCCGACCTTCGGGGAGAAGGCGAGGAGGATCGCGAACAGACCCGCCACCCAGTACACGGCGGTGGAGTACACGCGGGTCGCGGCCATGACGCCGATGTTCTCGCCATAGGTCGTGGTGCCCGAGCCGCCGAAGCCACCCGCGATGGTCGTGGCGACGCCGTCGGCGATGAGCGCGCGGCCGGTGTGACGGTTGATGGCGGGGTCCTCGGTCATGGTCGCGACACCGCGCACGTGGCCGACGTTCTCCGCGATGAGCACGAGCACGACGGGCAGGAACATCGCGATGGTCGACCAGGTGCCCGGCTCGACGAAGTCCGGGAACTGGAAGTGCGGGAGGCCGATCCAGGGGGCGTCCGCGATGAGCTCGGCGGGGGTCTTGTCGCCGCGGAGCGGGTTGGGCACCTCGAACGAGCCGTTGAACGCGGCCCAGATGAAGCCGACGGCGACGCCGAGGAAGATCGAGATCCGTCCGAGGAAGCCCCGGAAGAGCACGGCGAAGAGGATGATCGCGACGAGGGTGATCGTGGCGGTCACCGGGTCGAGCGCGAAGTTGCTCCAGGCGGTGGGGGCGAGGTTGAAGCCGATGAGCGCGACGATGGCGCCGGCGACGACCGGGGGCATCAGGGCGTCGACCCAGCGCAGGCCGACGAACTGCACGACGAGGCCCACGACCGCGAGGAGCACGCCCACCGCGACCACGCCCGCGAGGGCCGAGCCGGTGCCGCCCGCCGCGACGGCCGCGGTGATGGGGGCGATGAAGGCGAACGAGGAGCCGAGGTAGCTGGGCAGCTGGTTCTTCGTGATGAGGAGGAAGAGCAGCGTGCCGATGCCGCTGAAGAGCAGGGTCGTCGACACCGGGAAGCCGGTGAGCGTCGGCACGAGGAACGTGGCGCCGAACATCGCGACGACGTGCTGCGCGCCGATGGCGATGGTCGCGGGCCAGGACAGACGTTCCTCGGGGGTGACGACGGCGCCGGGCTCGACGGTGCGGCCGTTTCCGTGCAGCTTCCACAAAGCCATGCGGGCTCCTCAGGTTTCGGGATCGGGGGCGGAGTGCTGGAGCAACACTACCGATTCCTGAGTTTTCCCTGTGCGCTCTGCGGTCGCGCGGAGCGCGGTGTCAGGCGCCGAGGCGGTCGATGAGCTCGCGGTACCGGGCGGCCGTCCGGGCGACGACCTCGTCGGGCAGCACGGGGGGCTCGCCCTGCTTGTCCCAGTTCGCCGCGAGCCAGTCACGCACGATCTGCTTGTCGAAGCTCGCCATTCGCTCGGCAGGCGTCGACCCCGTGCGCCAGGCCTCGGCGTCCCAGTACCGGGAGGAGTCGCTCGTGAGGACCTCGTCCGCGAGGCGGAGGGTGCCGTCGGCGTCGGTCCCGAACTCGAACTTCGTGTCGGCGAGGATGAGGCCCTTCTCCTCGGCGATGGCCGCGGCCCGACGGTAGATCGCGAGCGAGGCGTCGCGGAGCTCGGCCGCCCGGTCCGCCCCGACGAGCTCGACGACGCGGTCGAACGTGATGTTCTCGTCGTGCTCACCCATCGGCGCCTTGTAGGCCGGGGTGAACAGCGGCTCGGGCAGGCGGTCGCCGTTCTGCAGCCCTGTCGGCAGGGCGATGCCGCACACGGTGCCGTGCTCCTGGTACTCGGCCCAGCCGGAGCCGGTGATGTACCCGCGCACCACGCACTCGATCGGCAGCATCTCGAGCGACTGGGCGAGCATGGCGCGATCGGCCACCTCCTCCGGCAGGTCGCCGTCCGTGAGGTGATTCGGCACGTCCAGCTGGGCGAACCACCAGCGGCTGAGGCGGGTCAGCAGGGCGCCCTTGTCGGTGATGCCGGGAGAGAGCACGACGTCGAACGCGCTCACCCGGTCGGACGCGACGACGAGGATGCGGGTGTCTCCCGGGTCCTCGGAGGCGTAGAGGTCGCGGACCTTTCCGGAGTAGAGGTGTCGCCATCCGGGGATGGCCTGCGCGTTTCCTGCGGACGGTGTGCTCACCCGCCCATTATCCCGGTGATGCGTGCTCTTCCGCGCCGAGACCCCGCGTTCGCGTCGAGACCCCGGGGTGAGCGCGCCGGGACCCCGGGGTCTCGCCGGAAAGACGGGGTCTCGGCGGAGGAGGGGCGGGTGTATAGTCCATGTGGACTATTCGTGCGGGGCAGGGGACAGGGCATGAGGGGGAGAGGCGTGGGGAAGAGCAGGGATGTGGTGGCGGCGCTCACGCCGCTCGGCGTCATGGTGCTGGCACTGCTCCGCGAGAGCGACATGCACCCGTACGAGATGGTGCGCCTGCTCCGCGCGCGTCACGACGACCGGCTCATCACCGTCACCAACGGCACGCTGTACCACACCGTCGCCCGACTCCAGCGGGCCGGTCTGCTCGACGAGGTCGGCACGGATCGCGAGGGCAACCGACCTGAGCGGACGACCTACACCCTCACCGACGCCGGACGGGAGGCGGTGGTCGCCTGGGTGCGGCGCTCCCTTCCCCGCATCGACCGCGAGACCGACGCCCGCGTCGCGCTCGCCGAGTCGCACAACCTCGACCGGGACGACGCCGTCGCGCTGCTGCAGGAACGGCGTGAGGCCCTCGTCGCCTCGTACGCGCTCCACCACGACGGCCTCGCCGCCGCCCGCGCCAAGGGCGTCCCGCCGCAGGTCCTCGTCGAGATCGAACGGCAGGAGGCGCTGCTCGACGCCGAGCTCCGCTGGCTCGACTCCCTCCTCACCCGCCTCGACGGCGACGAGCTCCGCTGGGGCCCCGACGCCTTCGACGACACCGACCGCTACCGCGCCCAGCGAAAGGCTGCACAGCAATGACCGATTCCCGTCAGACCTCGGGACCCGAGACCGGGCCCTTCGCCGCCGGTCACGCACCGAAGAGTCCGTGGCCGGCGCTCTGGGCGCTCGTCATCGGGTTCTTCATGATCCTCGTCGACACCACGATCGTCTCCGTCGCGAACCCGGCGATCAAGGCCGCCCTCGACCCCGACACGAACAACCTCGACAACGTCGTGTGGGTCACCAGCGCCTACCTGCTCGCCTACGCCGTCCCGCTGCTGATCACCGGACGACTCGGCGACCGCTTCGGGCCGAAGAACATCTACCTCATCGGGCTCGCGGTCTTCACCCTCGCCTCGCTCTGGTGCGGACTGTCCACCACGCTCGAGGGCCTGATCGCTGCCCGCGCGGTCCAGGGGCTCGGCGCCGCATTCATGACGCCGCAGACCATGGCCGTGATCACCCGCACGTTCCCGCCCAACCGCCGCGGCGCGGCGATGGGCCTCTGGGGCGCCACGGCCGGCGTCGCCACTCTCGTCGGCCCCCTCGCCGGCGGTCTGCTCGTCGACGGCTTCGGGTGGCGGTGGATCTTCTTCGTCAACCTCCCCGTCGGCGTCATCGCCTTCGTGCTCGCCTGGATCCTCGTGCCGAAGCTGAAGACCCACCCGCACCGGTTCGACGTGGTCGGCGTCGTGCTCAGCGCCGTCGCGCTCTTCCTCATCGTCTTCGGGCTGCAGGAGGGCGAGAAGTACGACTGGGGGACCATCGTGGGGCCGATCTCGGTCTGGGGGCTCATCATCGCGGGCGTCGTGGTGCTCGCGCTCTTCATCGTGCAGCAGGCGCGCACCCGCAGCGAACCCCTCGTGCCGCTCGCGCTCTTCCGCGACCGGAACTTCTCCGGCGCGAACGTGGCGATCGCCGCGGTCGGCTTCACCGTCACGAGCATGTCGCTGCCGATGATGTTCTTCCTGCAGACGGCGCGCGGCCTCACCCCGACCGAGGCGGCGATGCTGCTGATCCCGATGGCCGTGCTGTCGGGCGTGCTCGCCCCGGTCGCCGGGAAGATCCTGGACCGTGTCGACCCGCGTATCATCCTCGTCCCCGGCCTGATCTGCGTCGCGGCTGCCCTGGTCTGGTACTCCGCCCTGACCACGATGGACACCCCCATCCTGATGTTCCTGCTGCCGTCCGCCCTGATGGGCATCGGCAACGCGGGCATGTGGGGGCCGCTGGCGACCACGGCCACGCGCAAGCTGCCGCCGCGGCAGGCCGGTGCCGGCGCGGGCATCTACAACACCACGCGCACCATCGGGTCGGTCATCGGCTCCGCGTCGATCGCCGCGTTCATGCAGTCGCGGCTGGAGGCGAACCTCCCCGGTCTGGCCGACGCCCCGGCCGGCACGGGCAGCGGCGCACTGCCGCCGCAGGTCGCCGAGGGCTTCGCTGCGGGCATGTCCCAGACCCTCCTGCTGCCCGCCGGCGTGATCCTCATCGCCCTCGTCGCCTCGCTGTTCCTCCGCGGACACGACCGCAAGGACGAGCCCGTCGCCACAACCCCTCCGGCGTGACCGCGATGACCCCGACACGCCGGTATCCACGCGGCTTCCGGCAGTGTCGGGCGTCTCTCCGAGATTCCGGTGCGCGGGAGGTGCAGGGTTAGGGTGGATGGTCGGCGGCCGCCGGGCCGCCCTTCCGAACCCCCGAGGAGCACTCGACGTGAGCCGCCATCCATCCTCTCCGCCGAGCCGTCTGCGGCGGTTCGGCCGCACCGCCGGCGCGACCGCTCTCGCCGCGCTCGTCGCCGCCGGGGCGCTGCTCGCCGGAGCCGCGCCCGCCACCGCGGCCGACGACGGCGAGACCTACGTCATCGGCACCGACACGACCTTCGCGCCGTTCGAGTTCACGAACGAGTCCGGCGACCTTGTCGGCATCGACATGGATCTCCTGCGCGCGATCGCGGAGGACCAGGGCTTCGACGTGGAGATCCGCCAGCTCGGTTTCGACGCCGCGGTGCAGGCGCTGCAGTCGAACCAGGTCGATGCCGTCATGGCCGGGATGTCGATCACCGAGGAGCGCCAGCAGACCTTCGACTTCAGCGACCCGTACTTCACGAGCGGCGTGCAGCTGGGCGTGCTCGAGTCCAGCGACATCGAGTCCCTCGACGACCTCGACGGCAAGACCGTCGCGGTGAAGACCGGCACCCAGGGGCAGACCTTCGCCGAGGAGAACGCCGACGAGTACGGCTTCCGCATCACGCCCTATCAGGACACGACCGACATGGTCGACGCGGTCAAGGCGGGTCAGGCCGTCGGCTACTTCGAGGACTTCCCCGTGCTCGCCTACGGCATCCAGCAGGGGTCCGGCTTCCGCCTCGTCGGCGAGCCGGCGCTCGGTGGCGAGTACGGCTTCGCGGTGAACAAGGGCGAGAACGCCGAGCTCCTGGAGATGTTCAACGCCGGCCTCGCCAACCTGCAGGACTCCGGCGCGTACGACGAGATCGTGGACACCTACCTCGCGACGGGTGACGACGCGCAGGAGGCGCAGCCCACCGACATCATCTCGGTCGCGGTGAAGTACTGGCCGGCCCTGATGCAGGGTCTGTGGCTCACGATCCTCGCCACGATCGTCGCGGTGATCGCAGCCTTCATCCTCGGGATCATCTTCGGCTTCGGGCGCCTGTCGAAGTTCGCGCCGTTCCGCTGGATCGCGACCGCCTACGTCTACGTCTTCCGCGGGACCCCGATCCTGATCCAGGCGTTCTTCGTGTTCTTCGCCATTCCGCAGCTCATTCCGGACCTCAAGTTCGACCCGTTCGTGGCCGGTGCGATCACCCTGTCGCTGAACACCGGTGCGTACATGACGGAGATCATCCGCGGCGGCATCCAGGCCGTCGACCCCGGTCAGGCGGAGGCGTCGCGCTCGCTCGGCCTCAGCCACTGGAAGACGATGCGCAAGGTCGTGCTGCCGCAGGCGTTCCGGATCATGATCCCGTCGTTCGTGAACCAGGGCATCATCACTCTGAAGGACACCTCGCTCATCAGCGTCATCGGTCTCGCCGAGCTGACGTTCGTCTCGCGACAGATCATCGCCTCGACGTATCTCTCGGCGCAGGTGCTGACGATCGTCGCCATCATCTACTTCGTCGTGATCACGCTGCTGACGCTGCTCGCGAACCGCCTGGAGAGGAAGGCCAACGCATGAGCAAGATCGAGGTCAGGGACCTGCACAAGTCCTTCGGCGACAACGAGGTGCTCAAAGGCATCGATCTCACGGTCGAGGACGGCGAGGTCATCGCGGTGATCGGCCCGTCCGGCTCGGGCAAGTCGACGCTGCTGCGCTGCCTCAACAAGCTCGAGGAGCCGACGTCGGGGCACGTGATCATCGACGGTGTCGACCTCACCGACAAGAGCGTGAAGCTGGACGAGGTGCGGCAGCACATCGGCATGGTGTTCCAGCACTTCAACCTGTTCCCGCACATGACCGTGCTGGAGAACATCACGCTCGCCCCGGTCGAGCTGGGCCGCATGACGAAGGCCGAGGCCCGCGACCGCGCCCGCTCGCTGCTCGAGCGCGTCGGCCTGTCGGAGAAGGCGGACGCGAAGCCCGCGTCGCTCTCCGGCGGTCAGAAGCAGCGCGTGGCCATCGCCCGTGCGCTCGCGATGGACCCGGAGATCATGCTGTTCGACGAGGCCACCAGTGCCCTCGACCCGGAAATGGTCGGCGAGGTGCTGCAGGTCATCCGCGATCTTGCCGAGGGCGGCATGACCATGGTGCTCGTGACCCACGAGATGGGCTTCGCGCGCGAGGTGTCCGACCGCACGGTCTTCATGGACGGCGGCGTCGTGGTCGAGGAGGGCACCCCCGCCGACCTGTTCGGCGCCCCGAAGAACGAACGCCTCCAGGACTTCCTGTCCAAGGTGCTCTGACCCCGACCTTCGAATCGTTTGAATGGCTGCATTTCCGCTCGGGATGCAGCCATTCGCTACGTGAAGCGGGTCAGCGGGCGACGCGGGCAGCGATGTCGGTGCGGTGGTGGGAGCCCTCGAGGCGGATGCGGCCGATGGCGTCGTAGGCGCGGGCGCGGGCGGTGCGGAAGTCCGGGGCCACAGCGACGACGTTCAGCACACGGCCGCCCGTCGCGATGAGCGAGCCCCCGGGTGCGTCGGGGCTGGCGGTCGCAGCGTGCACCAGACGGACGCCCTCGACCGCGGCGGCGTCGGTCAGGCCCTCGATCGGACGCCCGGTCTGCGGCGCCTCGGGATATCCCTCGCTCGCCAGGACCACGGTGATCGCGACCTCATCGCGGAACACGGGCTCCGGCTGGTCCTCGAGCGTGCCGGACGCGGCGGCGAAGAGGAGCTGGGACAGCGGGGTCTCCAGCCGCGGCAGCACGACCTGGGTCTCCGGGTCGCCGAAGCGCGCGTTGAACTCGATCACGCGCACGCCCTGCGGGGTGAGGATGAGGCCGGCGTAGAGGAGCCCGATGAACGGGGTCCCCTCGGCATCGAGCTGTCGGACGACCGGGAGCGCGACGTCGCGGGTGACCTCCTCGACGAACGCCTGCTCGCTGCCGAACTGCTCCGCGAGCCAGGGCAGCGGGGAGTACGCTCCCATGCCTCCGGTGTTGGGGCCGGCGTCGCCGTCGAGGGCACGCTTGAAGTCCTGTGCCGGGCTGAGGGCGCGTACCGTGTCGCCGTCGCTGAGGAAGAACAGCGAGACCTCGGGGCCGGACAGGAACTCCTCGACCAGGACGGGGCCGGCCGGGAGGTACTGCTCCGCGTGGGCCAGGGCCTCGGCGCGGTCGGAGGTGACGATGACCCCCTTGCCCGCGGCGAGTCCATCGGCCTTGACCACGTGCGGGGCGCCGAGCTCCTCGAACGCGGCTTCGACGTCGGCGACCGTGGCAGCGCGGACCGCGCGGCCGGTCGGCACACCGGCGGCGTCCATGACGCGCTTGGCGAAGGCCTTGGAGCCCTCGAGCTGCGCGGCGGCCTTGCCGGGTCCGAAGACGGGGATGCCGCGGCCGCGGAGCTCGTCCGCGACGCCTGCCACGAGCGGAGCCTCCGGGCCGATGACGACGAGGTCGATCGCGTGCTCGTTCGCGAAGGCCGTGACCGCGGCGCCGTCCAGCGGGTCGAGGGCGACGGGGGTCGCGTCCTGCGCGATGCCGGCGTTGCCGGGGGCGACGAGGATCTCGTGCGCGGTGGACTCGGCGCGCAGCGCCAGGATGATCGCGTGCTCACGGGCACCGGAACCGAGGACGAGGATCTTCACGCGTCCAGCCTATCGAGGCACGTGCGCGGGGTTTCGGCCGGTCCCGCGTTCACAACTCAGGACGATCGGCGCGGCAGCCGGGATCCGACGGCATATCCGGACCGATCCGCCGCGGTTCTCCTGAGCTGTGCACGGAGGTCGGGAGGGTCAGAGCACGATCGGGCGCTCGTCCGCGGTATCCCAGGGCACGGTCCAGCCGGTCGCGTCGAACAGCGCGTCGAGAACCATGGCGGTGAAGCCCCACACGATCGTGCCGTCCACGTCGAAGGCGGGTCCGCGGAACGTGCGGCCGGCACGGGACAGGGTCGAGGTGAAACGGGTCGCCGGGTCGAGGAGCTGGGCGACGGGGACGCGGAACACCTCGACGGTCTCCGCGTGGTCGACGGCGACGACGCGGGACGGCGACTGCCACCAGGCGAGCACGGGGGTGACGAGGTGGTTGCTGGCAGCGAGGGGGATGACGGGGAGCGTCGCGAGCACCTCCACGCCGGCAGGGTCGAGGCCGGTCTCCTCCTCGGCCTCCCGCAGCGCCGTGGCGACCGCGTCGGCGTCGGCCGCTTCGGCGCGTCCGCCGGGGAAGGAGACCTGGCCCGGATGCGAGGAGAGCGTCGGAGCGCGACGCTGCAGCAGGACGTCGAGATCGCGTGCGACCGCCGCGTCCACGGTCGGTGCGGGGATGTGGTCGAGGACGCCGAAGAGGATGAGCACGGAGGCGTCGTGGGCGCCGCCCGGGTCCGCGAGCGGAGGGATCGGCACGCTCCAGGAGTGGTCGGCCGCGGCGGCGAGCAGCTCGGCCCGGGCGCCCTGCGGATGCATGCTCATGTCCTCGAGCTTATGACCCGGTCCGGGGCGGCGGATCTAGGGTGGGGGGATGGCCAGGAAGATCGACATCGTCGACGGGCGCGCGGCGCTCGGTGCCGTTCGCGACGCGGAAGCCGCGGGGACGAAGCCGGCGCGTGCGGAACTCGCGACCGCGGTGCGCTACCTGCTGCAGCTGCTCGACGAGAAGGCCCCTGGCAACAGCGTCGAGGTGCGGGTCCCGCCGTTCGGAGCCGTGCAGGTGATCCAGGGGCCGCGGCACACGCGCGGCACGCCGCCGAACGTCGTGGAGATGGACGCGGCCACCTGGATCGCGGTCGCCACCGGCGCCGAACCGTGGGCGGACGCCGCGACGGCCGGGCGCATCCACGCCTCGGGCACGCGCGCTGACCTCACCGGCGTGCTCCCATTGCGTCCCTAGCGGCGGGCGACGACGAGCGGCACCCCGGTGCGCGGGTGCGGGAAGACGTCGACGGGCTGCCCGTAGACCTCCTCGATCCGCGCGGCCGTGAGGACCTCGTCCGGCGTGCCGGTGGCGGCGACCCGCCCGTCGGCGAGCAGGGTGACGCGGTCGGCATGCGCGAGCGCGGCGTTCAGATCGTGCAGCACGATCGCGACCGCGACCCCGGCCTCCGCCTGGGTGCGGACCACGCGCATCACGTCTTCGTGATGCTTGAGGTCCAGCGCCGCCGTGGGCTCGTCGAGCAGCAGGATCCCGGTGCTCTGGGCGAGCACGCGGGCGAGCGCCACCCGCGCGCGCTCACCGCCGGAGAGCGAGGGGACGGACCGCTCCCGCAGCGCCGCGACCTCGGTCGTCGCCATCGCCGTGGCCACGGCGCTGTCGTCCTCGGCGGCGGCCGGGGTCCGCGCCCACGGGGTGCGTCCCATCCGCACGACCTGCTCGACCGTGAAGGGGAAGGTGACGGTGTTCTCCTGCAGCAGCACGGCCCGGTGCCGGGCGAGGTCGCGGGGGCGGGTCGCCGCCACCGGACGGCCGTCGAGGAGGACGGTGCCCGAGACCGGAGCGATGTCGCCGGAGAGCACGCCGAACAGGGTGGACTTGCCCGCGCCGTTCGGCCCGACGAGGGCATGCACCTCCCCGGCGTGGATGTCGATGGCCGCGTCGGCGAGGATGGCGCGTCCGTCCCCGACGCGCACCGTGAGCCCGCGGCCCTGCAGCCGGAGGCTCACGCCCACCCTCCCGACCGCCGCCGCGTCCGCACGAGGAGCCAGAGGAAGAACGGGCCGCCCACGAGCGAGGTGATCATGCCGATCGGGAGGTCCGCGAGCGGCACCGCGGTGCGGGCCACGAGGTCGGCGACCGCGATGAGGAGGGCGCCGCCGAGGGCGGAGGCGATCACGAGCGGCAGGTGCGCCGGGCCGATCAGCATGCGCATGAGGTGGGGGACGACGAGTCCGGCGAAGCCGATGATCCCCGCGAAGGCCACCGCCGCGCAGACGAGCAGCGCCACGGTGACGATGACGACCATCCGCAGCAGCTCGACCGGGACGCCGAGATGCCGGGCGGTGCGCTCGCCGAGGGCGAAGAGGTCCAGGCCCGGCGCCACGATCAGGGCGACGACGATCCCGATCGCCACGAGCGGCGCGACGAGCTGGATGTTCGACCAGAGCGCGCCGTTCAGCGAGCCGAGCTGCCAGAACACGATCTGCTCGCGCGTCGAGGTCGTGCCGAGGAAGGTGAGGAAGGCCATGCCGGCGCCGGCGATGGCGTTGATCGCGATGCCGGTGAGCAGCAGGGTGACCACTTCGGTGCGGCCGCCGGAGCGGCTCAGCAGGTACACCGAAAAGACGGCCACGAGGCCGCCGAGGAAGGCGAAGGCGGGCGTGGTCCACATGCCGAAGGTGGCCAGGCCGAACGTGATGCTCGCCGCCGCTCCGAGCGCCGCGCCGGACGAGACGCCGACGACGCCCGCGTCGGCGAGCGGATTGCCGAAGATGGCCTGCATGAGCACGCCGGAGACCGCGAGCGCGGCGCCGACGAGCAGGCCGAGGACCAGCCGCGGGAGGCGGAGGTTGAAGATCACGCCGTCGTCGGTCGCCGCAGCCGCAGCCCCCGTGGTGTCGATGCCGAGACCGCGCAGGAGGACGCCGACGAGCGCGGTCGGCGACAGGTCGTACTGCCCGCTCGTGATCGACGCGACGCAGGTGACGAGGAGGGCCACGACGAGGGCCACGACGACCGCCGCGAAGCGCAGTCCCCGATGCCGGGTCGGCGTCGGGGTGACGACCTCGCCGGTCACGAGGCGGGTTCCGGCGCGTACAGGGCGCGCGCGAGGGCGCTGATCACGTCGGCCGACCGGGGGCCGAAGCTGAGGATCTCGGCGTCCGCCATGTCGATCACCCGGCGATGTGCGCCCGCCGGGGTCTCGGCGATGGCGGGGATGCGTTCGATGAGTCCGTCGACGCCGCCGACCGATTCCAACCCGTCCGTCATCATCACGAGCACGTCGGGCTGCGCGGCGACGAGCGCTTCCGCGGTCATCGGCTTCATGCCCTCCCAGCCGATCTCCTCGGCGACGTCGACCCCGCCGACCGCGTCGATGAGGGAGTCCGCCCCCGAGTCCTCGCCGAAGATGTAGTACACGTTGGCGCTCCCGCGCACGTACAGGAACAGCATGCGGGCCCTGTCCGCCTCGGCGGGCGGGGTGACGGCGGCGATCTCCGCGATGGCGGCGTCGAGCTCGGCGTCGAGGCGGGCGATGAGCGCCGCACCGCGCGTCGGGACGCCGAGGGCCGTGGCGATCTCCGTCACGAGCGCGTCGGTGGTGTCGATCCGTCGGTCGCTGGAGATGACGACGACCGCGATTCCGGCGTCCCGCAGCTGCTGGCGGACCTCCTTCGGGCCGATCGTGGTGTCGGTGAGCACGACGGTCGGGGCCAGTTCGAGGATCGCCTCCGGGTTGAGCGTGTGCCCGGTCTTGGTGACGACCGGAAGGTCCTCGGTGCCGGGGAACTGCGTGGACGCGTCGCGCCCGACGACCTGATCGCCGAGCCCGAGCGCGAACACGGTGGCGGCGATCGTGCCGGAGATGTCGATCGGGAGGATGCGATCGACGTCCGTGATCTCGACCTCGCGGCCTTCGCTGTCGGTCACGGCCACCGGGAGCGCCGGGGCGGTGTCGTCATCGACGGGGACGACCGCGTGACTCGCGAGGCACGCGGTCGAGGGACCCGTGGCCGCGCGCACATCGGCGACCAGGTCGAGATCGGCGAGAGGAGTCGACGCCTGCGGGCACGCCGCGTCGACGGGAGGTGTCGACGCGGGGTCGGAATCCGGTCCGGCACAGGCGGCCAGTCCGAGAGCCAGCGCGGCGGCGAGGAGCAGGGCAGAGGCGCGTCGCATTAGGCAAGGCTATCCTAAAACTTGACGTCCTCGCCGACGCCCCTCTACGCTCGGGATCGGCGGCTTGCTTAGCCAAGCCTAACCAAAGTCCACTTCGCCCGACTGCCGTGCGGTACCGCCGGGAGCGCACGATCGATCGCGCCCCGCGGGCCGCGGAGAACCGTGAACGCCACAGCACATACCCCCTCAGTGAGCACACGCCTGCGTGTCGTGCTCGCCGCCCTCGTCTCCTTCGTCCTCGTCGCCGCCGGGGGGATGGCCAGCCCGCCGGCGCACGCTGCCGCGGCGACCGTCGCCGCGACGGTGTCGTCCGCCGACACCACCGGCGTCACCGTGCAGGTGCGGGCCGAGGGTCTGCCGGACGTGACGGGCGTCTATGCCGCACTGATCGTGTCGGGCACCGAGAGCGGCGTCTCCGCCGGTGGTGGCTACGCCGCGTTCGCGCTGCCCTTCCCGAGCGTGCAGCAGGGGGCCGCCTCCTTCACGCTGCAGGCGCCCGTCGCGTCTCTGGACCGCACGAAGACGTACGAGGTGCTCGTCTGGCAGCAGCACTCCGCGCCGACAGCCGCCACGATCTACGGCCGCGGCGACGTCACGGTGACGCCTGCGCAGTGGGACACGGTCTTCGGAACGACGCCCGTCGAGCCGGGCGAGACGGAGCCGGGGGAGACGACTCCGGGCGAGATGGAGCCGGGCGAGACGGAGCCGGGGGAGACGGCCCCGGGCGAGACCGAGCCGGCGCCCGCCGAAGCCGCCATCGACGTGTTCCTCGCCGACGGCACCACGCCCGCTGCGGGTGCTCGCCTCCAGGCGGGTGACGAGATCGTCGTCAAGGGCACCGGATACGACCCGACCGCGAACGTCGGCGGGCGCGGCGTCCCGATCCCGTCGAACCTGCCCCAGGGCACCTATGTGGTCTTCGGCAACTTCGCCGCGACGTGGCAGCCCTCGCAGGGGGCGCCGTCCTCGGCGCGTTCGGTCGGTGCACAGGCCTGGGCGCTCGCCGAAGGCGTGCTGACCCAGGTCCCGGCGCAGTACCAGGGCGCGATCCGCGCACAGTGGGTGGACATCACCCCCGAGGGCTCGTTCCAGGTCACGCTCACGCTGAAGGACACTCCGGCGACGCCCGGCTCCTACGGCGTGTACACCTACCCGGCAGGCGGCGTCGTCAACGCCGACCAGGAGCGCCGCGTCGCTCTGGACTACCGCGTCGCCTCGGGGCTCACGACCACCGTGAAGGCGGCGACGGCCGATGACGGCCTCACGGTCACGGCAGCGGCGACGAAGCTCGGCGCCGTCTCGGGCGCCTACGCGGCACTGATCGAGAAGGGCACGGAGGCCGACGTCACGGCCGGAGGCGGCTTCCTCGCGATGCAGTACGTGCGCGGCATCACCGGTGGCGGCTTCAGCGTCGACCTGACCGCTGCGGCGACAGCGCTGGACCGGTCGAAGGCCTATGAGGTGATCGTCTGGCAGCAGCACACCATGCCGAATGCGAACACGATCTACGCGCGCTCCACCGTCACCGTCACCGACGCGCAGTGGAACGCCCTGCTGCCGTCCCCCGGGCCGTCGGTCACCGCCGCCGTCACGGGAGCCTCGGCCGCGGACGGGCTCACGGTGAAGGTCACCGCCGCCGACCTCGGCGCGGTCACCGGCGCCTACGTGGCGCTCATCGAGACGGGGACCGAGGCTGACGTGACGGCCGGCGGCGGCTTCCTCGCCATGCAGTACGTCCGGAACATCGGCTTCGGAGCCTTCGCGGTCGACCTGAACGCGGCGGCGAAGGACCTCGACCGGTCGAAGACGTACGAGGTGATCGTGTGGCGGCAGCACACGATGCCGACCGCCGACACCATCCACGCGCGAGGCGCGATCACGATCACCGATGCGCAGTGGCGCGCACTGCTCGGCGAGAAGCCGACCGAGCCGAAGCCCCCGGTCACGCCGAAACCCCCGGTGACGCCGACGAAGCCGGCTGCGACCGTCCCCGGCGGGTCGCTGCGCTGGGCCATCTCGTCCTCGTTCACGAACTACATCACCGGCCCGATCGCCCAGGGTGCGATCGCCGTATCCGGTGGCGCCACCCGATCCGGCGGTCAGTTCCAGTTCGGGCAGACCGTCGGCGGCGATTTCGACGCGACGTCCGGGCGAGGCAGCGTGGTCTACCGCGGCGCGGTGCGCTTCACCGGCCACCACGGGGTGCTCGACGTCACCGTCGCCGATCCGATGATCCGGATCACCTCGGCGTCCTCCGCCACGCTGTTCGTGACGAGCGGGGGTGCGCAGGTGCCGTTCGCGACTCTCGACCTCTCCCGCGCGGTCCGCACGGCGGCCGGCGGCGCCGTCACCTACACGGCGGCACCCGCCGCCCTCACGGACGCCGGGCGCGACCGCGTCCTCTCGGGATACGGCACCACGCTCAACCCCGTCTCGTTCACGATCGGCTCCGTCGCCGCCGCGCCCTCGGGCACGACGGGAACGGTCGCGGCGGCCGCGGTCGCGCCGAAGGCCACGCTCCCGGCGACCGCGCCGACGTCCACCGGCATCGAGGTCGACGAGGAGAACCTCGCCGCGCTCGCCGCCGGGAAGCCGGCCACGGTCTCCGCCTCCGGGTTCCGTGCGAACGAAAAGGGCATCACGGTGGTCGTGTACTCGACTCCGGTGCTGCTCGGCACCGTGACGGCGGATGCGTCGGGTGTCGCGACGTGGTCGGGTTCCCTCCCGGCGACGCTCGCGGACGGCGACCACACGCTCACCTTCCAGGGCTCCGTCGATCGCGGCCTCTCGTTCACCCTCGCCAGAGCGACCACGGAGCTCGGGGTGTGCACGGTGGAGGGAGCGACCCTGCACTGGGGCTACAAGGAGTCGTTCCGGACCTACATCGAGGGCATCGCGCGGGGTGGCTGGACGCTGACCGACGTGACGTACGAGTATCCCGCCTTCGTGTGGTCGAGCGGCACCGGTTCGCTGGACGACGAGGCGCGCGCGGGGCTGGTCACGTACGGCGGCAGCATCGCCTTCACGGGCCACGACGGGGCGCTGAACACGACGCTGGCGAACGCGCGGGTCGAGCTCGCGGGCGACACCGGGTACCTCGTCTTCGATGTCACCGGGACCACCCAGGACGGAGAGGCCGTGGCGCAGCAGGGGGTGCGTCTCGCGGAGTTCGCCCTCACGGACGCCGCCGTCACCGACGGTGCGCTGACCCTCGACGACGTACCCACGACACTGACCGCGGCCGGTGCCTCCGCGTTCGGCACGTATCAGGCGGGCGAGGGGCTCGACCCGGTCTCCGCCGTGATCCCGGTCGACGATGCGTGCGGCGCTCCTGCGGAGGAGGAGTCCGAGCCGGAGGCCGAAGCCGATGCGGCGGTGACCGCGATCAGCGCGCCGGTCGCCTCGGACGAGGCCCCGGTGTGGCCCTGGATCGTGGGCGGTCTGGTCGTCGTCGCGCTCGCCGCGACGGGCGGGGTGCTGATCGTGCGTCGCACCCGGAGGGGGGAGCCGGCCGAGACGACGACCGAGGTCTGAGACCGGCGGCTAGCGGAACCGCCCTCCCCGGTCATCCGGGGAGGGCGGTCTCGCATGCGGCTGCGCACGGCTGCGGAGGGTGGGACAATGGAGGCATGCCCTCCCACGACACCCATCAGACCGTCGAAGCGACCGTGCGCCGCGTGCCGCGGTACGGCGTGCTCATGGGCATCGGGGTCGTGCTGGGCGTCATCGCCGCCGGCATCCTCACGATGGTCGGCAGCTTCGAGCAGTCGCAGGCGCTCGACGTCGTCTATCCGCCCGGTCAGGTCTTCGGCTTCCTCCTGCTCTGGACCGTGCCGATCGGTCTCGCGCTCGGCGGCGTGGCCGGTCTGGTGCTCGAGCGTCTCGCCCGCCGCCACGACCGCGTCGTGACCGTCGACCGGGAGACCGTCGTCGACGACGGCACCACGGACCGCGACTAGGCGAGCTCGGCGATCACGGGGCGGATCGCGGAGTCGAACGCCACGACGTCCCGGCGGAGCCCGTCCGTCACCGCGACCGTGAGGTCGCCGATCCACCAGATCCCGCGCTGCGACAGAGGCAGCACCTGCACGTTGAGCTCGAAGGAGTGCGCACGGCGCCCGATGTCGCGCTCGAACTCGGCGATCGCGCTCGCGTACGCCCGGTAGGCGTCCCCGCCGGTGTGGCTCTTCATCGACCCCACGTACCGGTCGTGTGCGGCGGTGGCATAGCGGAGCGCGGTGCCGGCATGCGGTCGGATCGCCGACGAGAGCGCCTCGGCGCCGGTCGCCGGGAGGGCCACCAGCGTGTCGAAACCGTCGATCAACTCCAGCGGGACGCCCGAGTGATGAGCCCGCGGCTCCACGGTCATGTCCCAGTAGCCCTGCCACTGCGCCTCGACCTCGGGCGGGGCGTCCACCGCGTCGGGTGCGCGGACTGACAGGTCGCGGAGGGACGGCAGATCCAGGGGTGCCCGGATGCCCAGCAGCTGGCGCAGGGCGAGCGCGACGAGCACGGGGACGCTCGCGTCTTCGCGGATGAGCCACTGCGGCTTGTCGGCCATGGCCCCATCGTAGGCGGGTGCAGCAGCGCGCGGAGCCCCGGCACGGTAATGCCCGCGGAGAGCCGCGTCAACCCTCGCTGTGATCGCCGGATCCAGGGGTAGACCTGCTGACACGTCGGCGGCCGTCGGCGGGAGTCGAGAGGAAGAACGATGTCGCAGAGCAATGCAGAAGGTGCCGCGGGCAGCGGTACGACCGAGTCTCCGGGCACCGTCCGGACCGCCGCGCACGAGGCCGCAGGCGTCGCCGACGAGGCGAAGAGTCAGGCGGCGGGCGTCGTCGAGACCGCGAAGGCCGAGGCCGGTGCCGTCGCCCATGAGGCCAAGGACCAGGTTCGCGACCTGTACCACCAGACGAAGACCGAGCTGTCGGAGCAGGCGGCGGTGCAGCAGCGCCGTGTCGCGGACGGGCTCCGGTCCGTGGGCGGGGAGCTCGGCACGATGGCTGAGCGCTCGGACGGCGGTGTCGCCGCCGACCTCGTGCGCCAGGCGTCCACCCGGATCCAGGGCATCGCGGGCTGGATCGGCGACCGCGACCCCGGTTCGCTGCTCACGGAGGTGAAGTCGTACGCACGGGCGAAGCCCGGCACGTTCATCGCCGTGGCGGCACTCGCCGGTCTCGTCGCCGGCCGGCTGACCAGAGCGCTCTCCGAGGGCGCTGCCGAGTCGGCCTCCTCGGGGTCGGGTTCCGCCCGGTCCGGCTCTTCGTCGGCCGCAGGGGCGACGGCAGCCGCCGTTCCGCCGCGTCCCGTCGTCCCCGCGGCGACCACGCCCGGGGCGGTTCCCGGTGGTGCGGGCGCGGCCGGTGTCGCCGGAGGCGCGGGAGTCGCCGAGAACACCACCCTCGGTCAGCCGCCGCTGCCGACCGATGGCACGGTCCCCGGAGCGCCGGACGGGATGAGCGGTATCGACGCCGGCACCGCGCCGTGGGGCGTCACGCCGCACGGCGAGACGGTGGATGACGGGGACACTCCGCTCTACGACCGGACGGATGCCGCCACCCGCGGCTCCGATGAAGAGGGGCGACCATGACCGACCCCATCCCCACACCTTCGGAGCAGAAGGCCGAGACCACATCTCTCGGCGATCTGCTCAGCGAGGTCACCACTGATCTGTCGACCCTGATGCGGCAGGAGCTGGAGCTGGCGAAGGCCGAGCTCAAGCAATCGGCCACGCGCGCCGGCCGGGGGGCGGGCATGCTCGGCGGGGCCGGATACGGCGCGCTCATGGCCGTGTTCTTCCTGTCGGTGGCCCTCTGGTGGGCCCTCGGCGCCTATGTCACCGGTCTCGGCTGGTCGGCCGTGATCGTCGCCGTCATCTGGGCGGTGATCGCCCTCGTCCTGTTCGTGATGGGGCGCAAGCAGTTGAAGAGCATCGAAGGGGCTCCGCGCACCGTGGACACCCTCAAGCGCATCCCTGATGCGGTGAAGAGGAATGAGGAGAACAAATGAGCGATTCACCCGACGCGATCCGCGCCGACATCGAGCGGACCCGAGCAGAGTTCGGCAGGGACGTCGACGCTCTCGCCGACAAGGTCACCCCCTCGAAGGTCGTGCACCGGCAGACGCAGAAGATGAAGGGCGCGGTGCGCTCGGCCGTCGACCGGGTGATGGGCGCCGCCGATGACGCCGGGGACCGGCTGGGGGACGCCTCCTCCTCGGTCGCCGATGCCGGGCGGCACACCGTCGCCAAGGCCCAGGGGAATCCGCTGGCGGTGGGCCTCATGGCTTTCGCCGCCGGCCTCGTCGTGGCCGCCGTCATCCCCGCCTCCTCGAAGGAGAAGGAACTGGCCGAGGACATCAAGGAGAAGGCCCAGCCTCTCGTCGATGAGGCGACCGACGTCGCCAAGACGATCGGACAGGACCTCAAGGAGCCGGCGCAGGAGGCCTTCGCCGCCGTCAAGGATGAGGCCGCCGGCGCCGCAGCCCACGTCCGTGACGACGCGACCCACGCCGTCGACGAGGTGAAGGGCAGCGCTCAGGACGCTCGCGACAACGTCGCAGGCCAGAGCTGACCGCACGGAACCCCGTTGCACGAGGGCCCGGTCCGATCCGTCGGACCGGGCCCTTCGCGTCGCGGGCGAGCGTCAGTTCTCGATGCCGATGCTTCCGGGTGCGGAGTCCGCGTGGGTGGCGGACCGACGGCTGAGCAGGATCCCCGTTGCGAGAGCCAGCACCGCCCCGGTGGCGAGTCCGATCAGACCGCCGGGGTCGCCGCCGGTGGCCGCGAGGCCCGTGGTCGGCGGCGAGGGCGGTGCCGGCGGCGTCGAGGGTGACGGCGGTTCCGTCGTGGTCGGCGGCGTGCTCGGGGACGGCGGGGAGAGCGTGGCCGGGTTGGTCAGCTCGACAGCCACGACCGACCCTGCGCCGATCGTGAGCTGTGCTCCTTCGTCCGTCGTGGTCACGCCGTCGCCGCGGAACTGCGGAGTTCCCCACACGACGCCGGGGATGGCATCCGCGGTGTGCTCGGACAGCGTCACGACCGTGCCGACGGGAATCCGCCCGACGCTTCGGTCGGTGCCGTCCACGGGCAGCGTGAGGGTACCGGTGACGGGGCCGTCTGCTCCGGGGTACGAGTAGTCGACGGCGAATGTCGCGCCGGCCGGGACGAGGGGTGCGGCCGCGCCCGTGATCCGCTTCGCGACCGAGAAGCCGCCGAGACCGTCGCCTTCGCCGTCGCCTCCGGCCAGGCTCGCGGTGACGGACGCCGTGGTGGTCGTGAAACTCGACCCGGAGACGGTGTTGCTGAACACCTGTCCGGTGTGCGCGTCTGCGGGCAGGCGCGTCTGGTACGAGACGCGATAGAGGCGGTCAGGCTCCGCCGGCGCGGCGAAGACCACTGTGAACGAGGAGCTGTCAGTGTCCGGGGTGAAGGCATAGTCCGACCCGGCTGTGAGGGTGCGGAAGTCTGCGGCATCGAACAGGCCGCCGTTCCAGGCGTCCACGGCGACCGAACCGATCGCCACGGTGCTCGGCAACACGCTCAGCCCCGGGGTCGCGGTGTCGGAGAGGGTCGGGCGCTCGCCGCTGAGCAGGCGTCCCGGCACCCAGATGTACCACTCGATCGTCCCGTCGGCGGTCTGCACGCCCGACTTGGTCGCGTCCGTCGGGGCCGGCTCGGAGCGCTGCGGACCGACGCCGCCACCGGGGATCTCCACGGTGATCAGGCCTCCGTCACCGGTGGTGAAGGTCACGGTGTCGTCTTCCGTGGTCTCCTCCGCCTTCATCTGGAAGAACAGGGTGCCGCGGACGTTGTCGTGCGTGAGGACGTAGTCGCTCAGCGTGCACGTGATGGCGGTCGCCGCGACGGTGCACGTGCCGACGGTGGCGCCGTCCGGGGCTCGCAGCGGGAAGGACGAGGTGACACCGACGAAGCGGGGCGTCGTCGGAAAGCTGAGCGAGAAAGTGTCTCCGGGCTGCGCGCTGTCGGGGACGGCCCACGTGGCCTCGAGGCGGAGGGTGTCGTACAGGTGCACCTCACCTGTCGGCTCCACCACCGTCGCCGAGGTGATGGCGTCCCACTCCGCGGCGTGCGCCGTCGGCGGCACGGCGAGCCCGACCAGCGCAAGGAGGGCGATGGTGCTGCTCACGCCGACAACGCTCCTCCCCTGTCGTCGCTGCGTTCTCCTCTTCTGCGCGCGCACTGTCCACCTCTCCTGTTCTTTCCGGGAACCCCGGACACCGGACCCGCCTGCTTCGGCGATAGACTCTCACATGCGCAGATGATTACGCCACATATGAGGACTGATATGTGCAGATCGCGGCGGGTGAGCCGGGAAGGAGGCGGCGAGCCGAGTGGTCGGCCGCGGGCGGTAGGCTGTTCGAGTGGCTGCCTCCCCCACCAACCCCTATTCCGAAGCCGGCGTCGACACCGCGGCGGGTGACCTCGCCGTCGAACTGATGAAGTCCTCCGTCCGTGCCACGCACGGCCCCGAGGTGCTCGGCGGTGTCGGCGGATTCGCCGGCCTGTTCGACGCCAGCGCACTGCGGGACTTCCGTCGTCCGCTGCTCGCGACCAGCACCGACGGCGTCGGCACGAAGGTCGCCATCGCGCAGGCCATCGACAAGCACGACACGATCGGCCAGGACCTCGTCGGCATGGTCGTCGACGACATCGTGGTCGTGGGCGCGAAGCCGCTCTTCATGACCGACTACATGGCCTGTGGCAAGGTCGTCCCCGAGCGCATCGCGGACATCGTGCGCGGCATCGCGGAGGCGTGCGCGGCGACGGGCACCGCCCTCGTCGGAGGTGAGACGGCGGAGCATCCCGGCCTCCTCGGTCCGCGCGACTACGACGTCGCCGGGGCGGCGACGGGCGTGGTCGAGGCCGACGCCATCCTCGGCGCCGAGCGCGTGCAGGACGGCGATGCGGTCATCGCGGTCGCCTCCAGCGGCCTGCACTCCAACGGCTACTCTCTCGTGCGTCACATCATCACCCGCGCCGGGATCTCCTACGGTGACAACGCCGCGGACTTCGGCTCGACCTGGGGCGAGGCCCTCCTCGAGCCGACCCGGCTCTACACGCTTCCGCTGCTGCGCCTGATCGAGGCCTCCGGAGGAGTCCACGCCCTGAGCCACGTCACCGGCGGGGGCATCGCCGCCAACCTCGCCCGCGTGCTGCCGCAGGGAAGCTGGGTCGAGGTCGACCGCAGCACGTGGTCGCCGAGCCCGGTCTTCCGTGTGCTGAGCGACATCGCCGGTTCCACGCTCGAGTCCGCCGAGGGCACCTGGAACCTCGGCATCGGATTCCTCGCCGTGGTGGCGGCGGACAAGAAGGACGCTGCAATCGCGGCGCTGAACGCCGAGGGCATGCCCTCCTGGCAGGTCGGCACGGTGGGCTTCGGCCCGCGTCCTGCCGGCGAATTCGAACAGGGCGCCAAGGGCGTCGATGGTGGAGCGGTGCGCCTCGTCGGCGCCTACGCGGACGGAGCGAAGTAAGAGCCCATGTGCGGCATCGTCGGAATGGTGGGCTCTGCCCCGGTCAATCAGGACATCTACGACGCCCTCCTGCTGCTGCAGCATCGCGGGCAGGACGCGACGGGCATCGCGACCGCCGAGGCGAACGGCGTCATGCACAACGCCAAGGCTCAGGGGATGGTGCGCGAGGCGTTCCGCACCCGTGACATGCGCGGGCTGCTGGGCAACGTCGGCCTCGGCCACGTCCGCTACGCCACCAAGGGCACCGCGTCCAGCGAAGAGGAGATGCAGCCGTTCTACGTGAACGCGCCCTACGGCATCATCCTCATCCACAACGGCAACCTCACGAACACGCGCGAGCTCGCCGCCGACATGGCACAGCGCGACCGCCGGCACCTGAACTCGTCGAGCGACACCGAGCTGCTGCTCAACGTGCTCGCCGGTGAGCTGCAGGCCACGACCTCCACGGTCGACCTCGACCCCGACCGGATCTTCGAGGCCGTCGCCCGCACGCATGACCGCATCGAGGGCGCGTACGCCGTGATCGCCGTGATCGCCAACTACGGCCTGCTCGCGTTCCGGGATCCGTTCGGCATCCGTCCGCTGATCCTGGGTCGTCGTCCTTCGACCGTCGTCGGCGCTGAGGGCAAGGACGAGTGGGTCGTGGCGAGCGAGTCGCTCGTGCTCGAGAACGGCGACTACGAGGTCGTGCGCGAGGTCGAGCCCGGAGAGGCCGTCTTCATCACGAACGACGGCGAGCTGTTCTCCCAGCAGTGCGCCACCGCCGCGACGCTCGCACCCTGTGCGTTCGAGTACGTCTACCTCGCCCGTCCGGACTCGGTCATGAACGGCATCTCGGTGTACGAGTCGCGCCTGCGGATGGGCGACAAGCTCGCCGACACGATCGCGAAGCACGTGCCGATGGACAAGATCGACGTGGTCATGCCGATCCCCGACTCGTCCCGTCCCGCGGCCATGGAGGTCGCCCGCAAGCTCGGCATCGAGTACCGCGAGGGCTTCTACAAGAACCGCTACGTCGGCCGCACCTTCATCATGCCGGGGCAGGCGGTGCGCAAGAAGAGCGTCCGCCAGAAGCTCAACGCCATGTCGACGGAGTTCCAGGGCAAGAACGTGCTCCTGATCGACGACTCCATCGTGCGCGGCACCACCTCGAAGGAGATCATCCAGATGGCCCGGGATGCCGGAGCCGCCTCGGTGACGTTCGCCTCCGCCGCCCCGCCGGTCCGGCACCCGCACGTGTACGGCATCAACATGCCGTCGCGGCACGAGCTCATCGCCCATGGCCGCACGATCCCGGAGATCGCGGAGGAGCTGGGCTGCGACCACCTCGTGTACCAGGAGGTCGACGACCTGAAGGCCGCGATCACCGAGGGCTCCGCGCTGGAAGACCTCGACATGAGCTGCTTCGACGGCCGCTACGTCACCGGCACCGTCACCGACGAGTACCTCGCCTGGGTGGAGGGGTCGCAGACCTCTTGATGTCCGGGTCCCTGAGCTCGCCGCAGGGCCGACCCCTCTGGCAGGGGCGCACCCTCGCGTTGATCGGGATCGTGCTGGTCGCGTTCTCGCTGCGGTCGGCCGTCGCCTCGCTCTCTCCGGTCCTGGACCACGTCGCCGAGGACTTCCCGGTGGCCCCCGTGATCGTGGGGTTGATCGGCGCCGCTCCGCCCGTGTGCTTCGCGCTGTTCGGGCTGCTGACCCCGCTGTTCGAGCGCCGGTTCGGGCTGGAGCGGATGGCGGTCGCGGCGATCGTGCTGATGGCGGCGGGCATGCTGCTGCGCGGCCTCGCCCCCGACTCCTGGAGTCTGCTCGCGGCGACCGCGGTCGTGTTCGCCGGCGTGGGGTCGGGCAACGTCCTGCTGCCGCCGCTGGTCAAGAAGTACTTCGCCGACCGGCTCGGCGTCATGATGACGGCGTACTCCACGACGCTCGCGGTCTCGACCTTCCTGCCGCCGCTGGTCGCCGTCCCCGTCGCCGACTCGCTCGGGTGGCGGATCTCGCTGGGCATGTGGGGCGTGGTGGCCGCACTCGCCCTCGTGCCGTGGGTCACGCTCCTGATGCGCTCCCGCGGCGACGACCGCCCGGTGCCGACGGAGCTCCTGGTCCCCGACCCCACCGACGGCGTGGACGATGTGCGCGACGCGGTCGCCGCCTCGACGGGGCCGATCACGACCCAGTCGGCGAGCCCCCGCGTCTTCGGCCGGCTCTGGCGACTGCCGCTGGCGTGGGCGCTCGCCCTCGTGTTCGGCACGTCGTCGACCATGGCCTACGTCGCCTTCGCCTGGCTGCCGACCATCCTCGTCGACCTCGGCGGCGTGACCCCGGCGACGGCCGGCTTCCTGCTCTCGCTGTTCGCTCTCGTCGGGCTGCCCTGCTCCATGCTCGTGCCGGTGCTGGTCGTGCGGTTCCAGGCCACCCGCCCGCTCTTCTTCGTGGCAGTGGTCGCCGGTCTCGTCGGGCTCGGCGGCCTGCTGCTCTTCCCGACCGTCGCGCTGCCGCTGTGGGTCGCGATCTTCGGGCTCACCGCGATCATGTTCCCGCTGAGCCTCGTGCTCCTGAGCATCCGCGCCCGTACGCCGGAGAGCGCCGTCGCCCTCAGCGGCTTCGTGCAGAGCATCGGCTACGCGATCGCGGCGGTGTTCCCGCTCCTCGTCGGCCTTCTCCACGACACCAGCGGCGGGTGGCAGGTGCCGCTTCTCGTGGTGGCGGGGGTGCTGGTCGTCTCGGTGCCCGCGGGGATCATCGCCGGTCGCCGCCGCACGATCGAGGACGAGTGGGAGCGGCGTCACGGCCGCTGGTGACGATCGCTGTCAGAGTGCTCGTCGGTGCGGCGCGGCTGCGCCAGTACGATCGGATGCGCTGTCCTCCGAAAAGCGGGCAGCCTGGCGTTCCTCTGCGCTGTATGGTGACATGTGAAATGTCAGTCGTTAGTGACGACGGAGGACTCATGACGCAATCGGTTCTCTCAACGCGTGAAGATGTGGGAGTCGCGCCAGCGAGGGTGCGGAGATGGGCGATGCTCGCGCTCGCACTGGCTTACATCGCGTTCGCAACGTACTACTATCTCGGACCGGCAAAACCGACAAACGAGGTCGTCGTCGTCGTGGGTCTCTCTGTCTTGTGGAGTGCATGGCTCGGCGTGCTGTTGGTGACGCTGATCGCTCGGCCGCGGACACGTGCCGACCGACTCGCAGGTACTCTGGCACCGATGCTCATCGTTGCCGCAGGGGCTATGAGCTTTCTCGCGTCGTGACGCGAGGCGGCGCGGTCGAGGAGCGCACGATGAGCTGCGGGTCGGTGGAGGGCATCTCGCCGACCGGGTCGTGGCCCTCGATCTGGGTGATGAGCCGCAGCGCGGCGGCGCGGCCCATGGCCTCGAACGGCTGACGGACGGTGGTCAGGGCGGGGGAGGCGTAGGCGGCGAGGGCGATGTCGTCGACGCTCACGACGGAGATGTCCTCCGGCACGCTGCGCCCGGCCTCGTGCAGGGCGCGGATGAGGCCGAACGCCATCTCGTCGCTGCTGACGAAGACCGCGGTCGCCTCAGGGATCGCGGCGATGGTGCGCCCGGCCCGGTACCCGGACTCCGGGGTCCAGTCCGCCGGGATCACCGGCGGCGGGACGATGCCGCGCTCGCGGAGCGTCTGCTCCCAGGCCTCGCTGCGCTGCTGCGTCTCCGTCCAGTAGTCGTCGCCCGAGACGTGCCACACGGTCTCGTGGCCGAGGTCGAGGAGGTGCTCCACGGCGAGCCGGGCGATCGCGCGCTGGTCGACCGCGAGCGGGGCGTCCTCCTCCAGGGAGGTGCGCTCGCTGCGGGTGGCGGGCGTCCGTTCGGTGCGCGCCCGCATCGCCGGGGTGTCCAGGGCGATGGGCACGCCGAGGATGATGCCCTCCGCACCCTGCCGCTCCAGGCGGTCGAAGGCCTCGAGGAAGGCGTCGTCCGAGGCGTGGTCTGCCACCGCGGCGGTGGTCACGGTGTAGCCGTTCGCCGCCGCGGCCTGTTGGATGCCGACGCCGAGCGCGGCGGAGGAGTAGCGGTCCGTCGAGACGACGATCACGCCGAGCACGCGCGTGCGTCCCGATGCGAGCGACGCGGCTGCGGCGTGCACCCGGTAACCGAGTTCCTCGACGGCGGCCAGCACCCGTCGCGCGGTGTCGGGGCGGACGTTGTCCTGCCCGGACATGACGCGCGAGACGGTCTGCGTGGAGACGCCGGCGAGGCGGGCGACGTCGACCTGGCTGGGGGCGCGGTCGTCTTTCGGGCGGCGAGGGGACATGCCCCAATGGTAGCGATCCATCGGCGGAAAACCAGGGAGCACGGACCTCGGCGATGCGATAATGTGAACGCAAACAATTTAGCTGGGAGTGCAATGTCCGACCTTCTCGCCGCGGCTTCCGACGGCTCGACCACCGCCGTCGCCGCGCCGGCAGACGCCGCTGCCTCCGGCGCTCCCGCCCTGTCCTGGCGCGAGGGGGAGATCCTCCGCGACGGTGTGCCCCACCGCATCCTGTCGGGCTCGATCCACTACTTCCGCGTCCACCCCGACCAGTGGGAGGACCGCCTGCGCCGGCTCGCCGCGATGGGCGCGAACACGGTCGACACCTACGTCGCCTGGAACTTCCACGAGCGGGTCGAGGGTGACATCCGCTTCGACGGCTGGCGCGACGTCGAGCGCTTCGTGCGGCTGGCCGGCGAGGTCGGCCTCGACGTCTTCCTCCGACCGAGCCCCTACATCTGCGCGGAGTGGTCCAACGGCGGGCTGCCCTTCTGGCTCACCGGCAGGGTCTCGGCGCTGCGGACGAGCGATCCCGCGTTCCTCGCCGCCGTCGACGCCTGGTACGACGCGCTGCTCCCGCGGCTCGTGCCCCTGCAGGCGGCCTACGGCGGGCCGATCGTGGCGATCCAGATCGAGAACGAGTATGGATCGTTCGGCAGCGACGCCGCCTACCTCGCCCACCTGCGTGACGGGCTCCGGCGACGGGGCATGGTGGAGATGCTGACGACCGCGGACGGGATCACTCCGGACATGATCGCGCACGGGAGCGTGCCGGGTGCGATGACGACGTTCACGTTCGGCACCGGGGTGCCGGTGGCGGCCTCCCTGCGTCGGCACGGGGAGGCGCTCATGTGCAGCGAGCTCTGGGGCGGCTGGTTCGACCACTGGGGCGAGCGGCACCACGTGCGTTCGGCGGAGAGCATGGGCGGGACGATCCGGGAGCTCCTCGACGAGGGCGGCTCGGTCAGCCTCTACATGGCGCACGGGGGCACCAACTTCGGCCTGTGGAACGGTGCGAACCACGACCTCGTGCTGCAGCCCACGGTGACCAGTTACGACTCCGATGCCCCGATCGGCGAGGACGGCACGCTCGGGGAGAAGTTCCATGCGCTTCGCGCGCTCTTCGCCCCCTTCCACGCCGACGGACTGCCGCCCGTGCCCGACCAGCCGCGGCGGCAGTCCGCGACCTCCGCGCCTCTGGAGCGGCGAGCGAGCCTGCTCGACGTGGTCCGGGCGACCCCTGCCGCGGGCGGGCTCTCGCCGCGCCCGCTGACCTTCGAGCAGCTCGGAGCGGAGGACGGCCTCGTGGCCTACGAGGCCGACGTGTCGTTCCCGGACGAGGCGACACTGACCGTCGACGGCCTGCACGATCGTGCGGTCGTCTTCCTCGACGACCGCCGCCTCGGTGTGCTCGAGCGGGACGGCGAGACGTCCCTCGCTCTCCCGGTGGACGGCGGTTCCGGTCGGCTGGCGCTCGTCGTCGAGAGCCTCGGGCGCATCAACTACGGGCCGTACACCGGCGAGGGCAAGGGCATCATGCGCGGCGTGATGATCGGCCGCCGTCTCGTGAACGGCTGGACGCATCGCCTCCTGCCGCAGACGGCACCGGCGGTGGACGCCGCTGCCGTGGGCGGGGTGGACGGCCTCGCCGTCGCCGCGCTGGACGTCGCCGAACCCCTGGACGCGTGGCTCGCCTTCCCCGGTGGCGGCAAGGGCCTGGTGTGGCTGAACGGATTCCTGCTCGGACGCTACTGGAGCGTGGGCCCGCAGGAGACGCTCTACGCCCCCGCGCCGTTGTGGCGTACCGGGCGCAACGAGATCGTGGTGCTCGACACCGACGGCCTCGGTGCGACCGTGGAGATCCGGGAGGCGCCGTCCTTCGGGGAGACCGAGGAGTTCATCGGCTCCTGAGCCGCACTCGGGCCTCGGGTGGTGACCTTCGGCCAATGTTTGCGCATACTTGACGTTTGACTCTTGTCTTAAGCTACAAGCTCGCTCTACGGTGATAGCGCAAACATCGGTTTCGATCGATGATCCATCTGCGACGCACCGGGGCGTCCCTTCCTCCGGCCGTCGCACCGTTCGAGAGGCAAGACGTGTCGACATCTTCCCGACCGCCGCGCACCGCCGTCGCTGTCAGTTCCCTGCTGGCGACGGCTCTCGCGCTCGGCGGAGCGCTCCTCCCTGCGACCGCGGCGCAGGCCGCCGATCTCGTCCCCGTCCCGCACGCGGACTACCGGCTGCACGCGGTGTCCAGCGAAGCCGATCCGTATCCGGCGCCGCCTTCGCTCGACGGCACGGCTCTCGGCGCCTTCGACGGCGACTACTCGACCCAGTGGACGTCGCGGTACTCGGCCAACGCCCCCTTCCCGCACTGGATCGCGCTCGATCTGCAGCGGCCCCTCTCGGTGAAGGCGCTGGACTATTCGGTCAAGCGCGGGCAGAGCGTCGCGGCGAAGACCGTCGAGGTGTACGTCACGGATGACGCCGACGCCGCGCGCACCTCGCCCGCCGACGGGGATGGGGCGCCGCCGCCGCGGCCGCGACGCTGCACGCGCCCACCGCGAACGACGAGAAGCAGCGCATCACGCTGGAGACCGCGAAGGACGGCCGGTACGTCGCCCTCCTCATCATCGACGCGCAGGGCACCACGGGCGGCGGCGCCGGCGAGATCCAGGTGCTCTCCGACGAGGAGCTCCCGCCGATCGTGACCGAGCCGGAGACGCCGGAGCAGCCCGAGCCCGGGGACACCGTCGAGATCGCCGCGGGCGGCACCACGGCCGCCGTCTCCTCCGCGTTCCCGCAGATCCTCGGCTACCGCGTGGGCGATGAGCGCCTCGGCGGCCAGAAGGGCTCCCCGCGCACCTGGGCGGTCAACGGCACCGCCTATGCGTCGACCACCACCTCCACGGCGACGGCGACCGGCGTCGACTACGTCTCGACCCTGACCGGCATCGACGTCACGGTGCGCAGCAGCATCCGCGTCGCGGCGAACGGCACGGTCGAGTTCGCCGTGACCGGAGTCGACGGCTCCGCTGCGGTGAACACCCTGGCGCTCCCCGACAACGCCTTCCTCTCCGCGACGGCCGCGGACGGCGCCGTCCTCGACCGCACCGTGATCAGCCCGAACAGCACGACGAACGCCGATGAGCACATCGCTGTGGGGCCCGCGACCGCCACCGGGACGAAGGGCGCGGCCTTCGCCTTCCTCGGCGACGGGACCCTCGCCGGCAGCGTGATCACGAACGCGACGACGCAGGCCTCCGGCGGCACCGCCTCATGGAACACCCGGCTCACGACGCGGGTGACCGCGGCCGACGGCCGGACCGCGGAGATCGGCTCGAACACCTGGCTCATCCATCCGACCACCGCCGTCGACAGCCGGGTGACGACCTACGCCCTTCCTAAGGTCACGGTGCTCCTCACCGCCGATCGCAACGGCGACGAGACCGTGGACTGGCAGGACGCCGCGATCCGCTACCGGGAGGTCGACGCCCCGCGCCTCGGTGCCGACCGGGTCGCCGACCGCGTGATCAGCCGCATCCCGTTCAACTTCGCCTCGAGCGCCACGAACTACTTCGACCTCGTGCTCGACAACACCAAGCGCATCGCGAACCAGACCGACGGCCTCGGGCAGTGGGTGCTCAACAAGGGCTTCGGCAGCGAAGGACACGACTCCGCGAACACCGACTACGGCGGGAACTACAACGAGCGCGCGGGCGGCCTCGCCGACCTCAACCGTCTCGTCGACGAGGGGGCGAAGCTCAACGCCGACATGAGCGTGCACGTCAACGCCACCGAGATCTATCCGCAGGCGGACGCGTTCGACGCGGCGATCCTCGACGGCACACCGCCGTACAAGCCCGGCTGGAACTGGCTCGACCAGTCGTACTACATCGATCAGCAGACCGATCTCGGCACCGGACGCGTGCTCGACCGCTTCCAGCAGCTGCGGGACGAGGTGCCGGGGCTCAGCGGCGTCTACATCGACGTGTACTACTCCAACGGCTGGGTGGCCGAGGAGCTCGCGGACGAGCTGAACGCCATGGACCTCGAGGTCGCGACCGAGTGGGGCGACAAGTTCGTCGACAGCACGGTCTGGTCGCACTGGCCGAACGACCTCGCCTACGGCGGCAAGGACAACAAGGGCATCAACTCCACCATGGTGCGGTTCATCCAGAACGCGCAGGCGGACGTCTGGAACGACGACGCCCTGCTGGGCCAGCAGCGTCTCGTCGATGCCGAGGGCTGGGTGGGCAACCGCAACTGGGACGGCTTCATCGGCAACATCTGGTCGCAGAGCCTGCCGACGAAGTTCCTGCAGCACTTCGACCTGCAGACGTACGAGTCGGGGGTCGAGGCGACGTTCACCGACGACGTGGCGGCGCGGATCGACGGCGGCACGCGGGTCGTCACGATGGACGGCGCGACCGTCCTGCGGGGCGACTCCTACCTGCTGCCGTGGCAGTCGCTGGAGTCGAGCGCCGAGTCGGGTTCGCCCGTCGACGCGGACAAGATGTACTTCTTCACGGCCTCCGGCGGTGAGAAGACCTTCGGGCTCACGGATGCCTTCCGCGGCAACACGACCTTCGACGTGTTCGCGCTCGGCGACCAGGGGCGCGAGAAGGTGGACACCGTCACCGCGGTCGACGGGAAGCTGACGCTCTCCGGCGAGAAGGGGGCGGCTTACGTCGTCGTGCCCCAGGGTGGGGCGCAGCGGGCGGCGATCGAGTACCGCGACGCCGGCCTGACCGATCCCGGGTTCAACTCGGGGTCGCTGGACGGCTGGAATCCGCGGGGCGACGTGACCATCGAGCGCACGGACCTCGGCGCGGCGAAGAACGCCTCACGGGGCGACAACATCGCGGTGTTCGGCTCATCCGCGTCCGCGATCTCGCAGACCGTCACCGGCCTCACCCCCGGGAAGCGCTACGCGTTCTCCGCGCAGGTGCAGATCGATCCGACGGCCACGCGCGACGTGAGCGTCGCGGTCGACACCGGCGCCGGCGTCGTCAGCCGCACCTGGAACCTCTCGCCGACATACAACTACATGCGTGCCGACTCCAAGGCCGGGCAGTACTACCAGCGCGGATCGGTGTCGTTCCTCGCCCCGGCCTCCGGCGAAGTGACCGTCTCGGTCTCGGCGGTCGCCGGTGACGCGGCGGTGCGAGTCGACAACGCCAGGGTGATGGCGGACACGACGGCGCCGACCGCCGCGGGTACCGTGTACTCGAACGACTTCGAGGGCAACCAGCCCGGGTGGGGCCCGTTCGTGAAGGGTGACGCCAACGGCATCGACGACCCGCGTACGAGCATCTCGCGTCGGCACGACCCGTACACGAGCAGCGACTGGCGCAACACGGCCAAGCCGTTCGACACCGGAGCCACCGCGGGCCTCGCGGTGGACTCCACCCTCACCGGTGAGCACTCGCTGATGTCGCACTCCGAGAACTCCGGCGTCGTCTACCGGACCGACCCCACGCTCGTCCCGCTGCAGGCCGGGCACACCTATCGCATCGGGTTCGACTACCAGGCCGGAGCGAGCGGAGCGTACCGCTGGCTGACCGGTACGGACGCCGTGATCGACGGGGAGATCTCCTCGACGACCCTGCGTCGCACCCCTGTCGTGCAGGCGCTGGAGACCACCGCGTTCCGCGAGGACGTGATCGTGGGCTGCGGCGACTACACCTGGGTCGGTCTGGAGCGCGTCGGCGGGCCCGACGTCGACTTCGTCCTCGACGATTTTACGGTGACGGACCTCGGCCCGACGGACGGAGGCACCCCGTGCGCCACCGTCGCCGGCGAGGCCGTGACCCTGAGCCCCGGGGCGCAGACACCCTTCACCACGACCTTCACCAACAGCGAGGACATCCTGGCGGAGAACGTCGGCGTGCAGCTCGACCTCCCGGGGGGCTACACCGTCGAGGTCGCGGACGGCTCCTCGAACCTGTTCACGAAGGTCGCCCCCGGCGAGAGCGTGACGACGGACTGGCTGCTGACGGCACCGGCGTCGGCCGCGGGCTCGCCGGTGAGCATCGGCATCGCCGCCACCTACCTCGTCGACTGCGACGTGCGGACCGTGCAGACCGCGCAGGAGGCCACTGTCGCGTCCCGCGCCCGCATCCCGAACGCGCAGATCACCGCGACCGCGAGCTCCGAGGAGACCGCGGGTGAGGACGGCACGGCGGCGAACATGCTCGACGGCAACGCCGGGACGTTCTGGCACAGCCGCTGGAGCACTGACGCCGCCGCGTATCCGCACGTGCTGACGTTCGACCTCGGTTCCGCGGAGACGGTCGACGGCATCTCCTATCTGCGTCGCGGCGCGAACCAGAACGGCCCCATCAAGGGCTTCCAGGTCGCGGTCTCCACCGACGGGCAGGCCTTCACCGACGTGGCCGCGGGGGAGTGGAAGAACGTCGCGGAGTGGCAGGACGTCGACTTCGCGGCGACGACCGCGCGATACGTTCGGGTGACGGCGACCTCGTCGATCTCGGGCACGCCGTTCGCGGCCGTGGCGGAGATGGCGGTGTATGGCACCACCGCCCCGCAGGCCGGGCACGCACCGGAGGCGCGACCCGAGGACGACCTCGGGGTCTGCGCTCCGGAGACCGATCCTGCGTTGACGCTCGGCGCGGATTCCGTGCGGGCAGGGGAGACGGTCGAGGCCGTGCTCTCGGGCTTCGCGCCCGACGCCGCCGTCTCGTTCTGGCTGGACGGCGTGCGGCTCGCGGACGCGACGGTCGATGCGCACGGCGCGCTGACCACCCGGGTCCTCATCCCCGCGGATGCGACGGTCGGGAAGCACCGCTTCCTCGTCAAGGACGCCTCCGGTGCGGAGGTGGCCGGTGCGGCCCTCAAGGTCAAGAAGGCGAAGCCGGCGAAGGTGCCGGTCCTCACCCCGTCGGTCGGCACCGCGGCGGCCGAAGACTCCCTCCGCGTGCAGCTCCGCGGCTTCGACTCCGAGTCCGTCGTGCAGCTCTGGCTCCACTCGGAACCGGTCAGGGTGGGCGAGGTGACGATCGCCGCCGACGGCAGTGCGGTCGCGACCGTCACCATCCCGGCGGCCACACCCGCGGGCGCCCATACGCTCGTGGCGACGGACACCGAGGGCGCCGAGCTCGCTCGTGCGGATCTCGCGGTCACCGCCGCGGCGACGGCCGGTGGCGGGGCGCTGGCCACGACGGGTGCGGAGGGGATGACGTGGCTGGCGGTCACCGTCGGTGCGCTCGCCCTGAGCGCCCTCGGCGCGGGGCTCTGGCGACGGCGACGCAGCTGAGTACCTCTGCTGCACACGAGAGGCCCGGGGTTCGCCCCGGGCCTCTTCTGCACGCGGCGGGGAGTTTGCCGGTTCTCCACGGGTTGCGGTTCCGAGGCCCGAGAGCGTGCCTCCGGTCCCCGATACTCGAGGGGTAGCCACGAAAGGAGCCGCACATGCCGAACGTACTCATCCGCGATCTCGACCCCGGCGTGCATTCCGTGCTCACCGCGCGAGCGCAGGAGCGAGGACGCTCACCCCGGAGAGCATCGTCGCCGCCGTGCACGAGGGGTGCGCCGGGCGGTGATCGTCGTCGACGCCGCGATCGTCGTCGACCTGGTCTGCACCGGAATGTCGACCCGAGTCCTGCAGGCGCGGATGGAGGACGAGTTCCTGCTGCCCCCTCCTCACGCACGACCGGAGGCTCGCGCGGGCGGCCTCCGGTCTGTGTGCGGTCGAGGTGCCTAGCCCTTGACGGCGCCGGCGGCGAGACCGGAGCGCCAGTACTTCTGCAGCGTGAAGAACAGGGCGATGAGCGGGATCACGCCGAGCAGCGCCCCGAGCATGACGGCGCCCTTGTCGGGGGAGAAGTAGCTCATCATGCCGTAGAGGCCGAGCGTGACCGGCTTGAGGTCGGGGCTGGAGATCATCATGAGCGGGAGGAGGAAGTTGTTCCACGTGGCCACGAAGATGAACAGGAAGATCGTCACCATCGCGGGGCCGAGCAGCCGCAGCACGATCGTGAAGAAGATCCGGGCCTCACCGGCGCCGTCGATGCGGGCGGCCTCCAGCAGCTCCGTCGGCACCGACGACTGCGCGTAGACCATGCCGAGGAAGACGCCGAACGGCGAGACCGCCGAGGGGATGATGATCGCCCACACGGTGTTCGTGAGGCCGAGCGCCTGGAACTCGATGTACAGCGGCACCGTGAGCAGGGCGACGGGCAGGAGGAGTCCCGCCATGATGATGCCGACCGCGAGCTTCTTCCCGGGGAAGGCGAACTTGGCGATCGCGTAGCCGGCCATCACGGCGAACAGCGTGCCGATGATCCCGGCGCTGAGCGAGTAGAACAGGGAGTTGCCGACCCAGCGCCAGAACAGCCCCTGGGTCCAGCCCATGAGGCTGTCGTAGTTGGCGGCGAGGTTCGGCTCGGCGAACCAGAATCCGAACGTCGAGGTGAGGTCGGTGTTGTTCTTCGTCGAGGCCACCACGAGCCAGAACACCGGCACGAGGAAGTACAGCGTCGCGACGACGAGGGCGATGATGCCGAACGTGCGGGCCGCGGGTCCCGGGGCGATGGAAGGAGGAGGGGCGTCCGCCGCCTGCGGCCTACGAGAGCGCCGCTTCGTCGGCGGAGCCACGGTGACGAGTCGTGTGGTGGTCATGCGTCGCCCTTCCGCCGCTGGAGCAGTGCGTACACGATCGCGAGCACGCCCGCGATCCCGGCCATGAGCAGCGAGTACGCCGACGCCGGACCGCTGCCCGACGGCGACAGCTCGCCCATCATCGTGTTGTAGGTGAGCATCATCGGCGTGAAGTCCTTGCCCATCCAGGAATTCGCGGCCTCCAGGATGACCGGCTCGTTGAACAGCTGGATCGTGCCGATGATCGACAGCAGCACCGCCAGCAGAGCGGCACCGCGCACGAGCGGCACCTTGATGCGGGTCGCGATCTGGAAGCCCGTCGCACCGTCCAGACGGGCGGCCTCATAGAGGTCGCGGGGGATGGCCTGCAGGGCGCTGAGGAAGATGAGCATGTTGTAGCCCGTGTAGGTCCACGTCGTCATGTTCGCCATCGAGAAGAGGATCGTCTGCGGCGACATGAGGTCGGTCCCCTCCGGCAGATACGGCAGGAAGGGCGACACCTCGGGCGTGTAGAGGTAGAGCCACATCATCGCCGCGATGATGCCGGGGACCGCGTACGGGAGGAAGAAGGCGAGGCGGAACAGGGCGGGGCGGCGCACGATGAACGAGTCCAGCAGCAGGGCCAGGGCGAGGGCCGCGATGATCATCACCGGGATCTGGAACGCCGCGTAGAGCACGACCCGTCCCATGCCGGCCCAGAAGGCGCCGTCGGTCGCCGCCGCCGCGAAGTTGTCGAGGCCGACGAAGGTGTCGACGAGCTCGCCCCCGCCGTACAGGCCGCCGCCGGCGGGCACCTGCGCGAAGAACGCCGACCGGACCGACACGATGATGGGGATGAGGAAGACGACGGCGAACAGCAGCGCGAACGGCGCCATGAACAGCCACCCGGTCAGCCCCTCTCTTCGGATCCGCGATCGACGGGTCGACGGGGCGACGGGACGGCGCGCGGGAGGGAGCGGCGCCGCTGCCCTCGTCTCGGTCACTGTGGCCATGATGTGCCTCTCGCTCTCACGACGACGGCGGAGTGCACGATCGCCCGTGCACTCCGCCGTCGTTCATCCGATGATGCCGTCCGGTCCGGTCATTCCGCGACCGGGAGGCCGAGGTCCTTCAGCGACGCCACGGCCGTGTCCTGCGCCGTCGTGAAGATGTCCGCGACCGTGGCGGTGCCGGCGGCAGCCGCGGCGGCCGTCTCGTTCATGTTCGCCAGGGTGGAGAATCCGGGGGCGTACGGGAAGTCGGGGTTGAGGTTCTCGGTGGCCGTGCCGAGTTCGGCCAGCACGTCCTGGCCGCCGAACTGACGCAGCATCTTCTCCGGGGTCTCCACCTCGCCCTTCGCGGCGACGACGAGGCCCTGGGAAGCGAGGTCGTCGACCTGCGTGTTGAACCAGTCATTGAACTCCATGGCGGCCGCGGGGTTCTCGCAGCCCTTCATGACCGAGACGCCGGACCCGCCGTCGGGGCCGCTCATCGCCCCGGCGCCGAAGTCGGGGAGCTGGGCGACGCGCCACTGCCCCTCGGCCGGAGTGCCGTCCAGGGAGTCGAGGAGGAAGCCGGCCTCCCAGGCCGCGCCGACGTGGCCGATGAGGCTGCCGTTGTTCAGCGCCGCCGTGAACCCTTCACCCCAGCGCTCGGTCGCGAGTGTCTGCTTGCCGTCGAGCAGGCCCTGCCAGAAGGCGGCGACCCGCTCGGAGCCCGCACCCTCGGCATCCACCTTCCACTCCTCGCCCTCCGTGGAGAACCAGGTGTCACCGGCGGCGGCAGCCTGTCCGGAGAGCCAGTTCTGCGCCTCGTCCGGTGTGAACGCCGTGACGAACTTGCCGGCGGCGGCGGCCGTGGCGGAGGCGGCGGTCAGGTCGTCGAGCGTCGCCGGGGCGTCGAGGCCGAGCGCCTCGAACTCGGCGGTGTTGTAGAAGTAGACGAGGGGTCCGGTGTCCTGCGGGAGGCCCACGATGGCGTCGCCGACCCGCATGCCGCTGAACGCTCCGGCCGAGTAGTGGTCCTCGTACTTCTCGGCCTCCGCGGCGACGTCCTCCAGCAGACCCTTCACGTAGAGCTGCGGCACCTCGGAGTATCCGGTCTGCGCGAGGCACGGACCGTTCCCGGCCTTGATGTCGGTCTCGAGCTTGAGGATCATGTCGCTGGCCTTGCCGTCGAACTTCGTGGCCTTGACCTGGATGTCGGGGTGCTCCTCGTTCCAACGGTCGACGATCTCGGCGACCGTGGTCATGCCCTCGCCGTCGGGGAGGCGGTGCATGTACTCGATGGTGACGGGCTCTCCGCCGGCGTCCCCGCCCCCGGAGGCGGCCGGGGCGCAGGCCGCGAGTCCGAACGCCGACACCGCGCCGAGGGCGACGACCGCGGCGACGCGGGGGGTGCGTGAGGTGGGTGCCATGCTGTTCTCCTCTTTGAGGTCATGTTCCTGCGGATCGCCCGAAGCCGGGACGCGGCGAGGGTGCGCCGTCGATCACATGCACATCAAATCAGAAAATGTTTGCGCTCACAAGACGCGGATCGGCGGAATCGCGTCGGATTATCCTGCCCTTGAGGGAGCGCTGACATCGCGAGGGCCTCCTCGTTCCGGCGGCAGGCCGCGCGGTCGGGACGAGCGACCGGGGCGTCGCATCGCCGCCCGGGAACGACGAAACACCCGCACGAGGCGTGCGGGTGTTTCGAACCGAGGGGCTAGGCCTTCTCTAGTTCGTCTTCGTCTTCGTCCGCGTACTCGTCGGCCCACTTGTCGACGTAGGCGTCTTCGTCGGAGTCGCTCGAGTGCGCGAGCTCGCGCTCCAGCGCCGAGTAGTTCACCGACGGACTGTACGCCTTGAGTTCGCGGGCGATCTTTGTGTGCTTCGCCTTCTGACGGCCACGGCCCATGCCTGAGACCCCCTCACGAGTTAAGCTGCGGGCAGACAGGCGCCCGAGTCATTCACGACACCGGCTCGAGGCCGGTAAGAGTAGCATTCAGGATAGCACGCGGGGAACAGACCCTGGCCGCGGCCAGGCCGGCGAAGGGAGCGATCTCCATGACCGACAGCACCTCCACTCCGTCCGAAGAGGCCACGCAGAACGCCGCTCTGCAGAAGGCTGTCATCGTCGGGATGCAGCTCGACCAGGACCCGCACGTTCTCGATGAGGCCGTGCGGTTCGCCCGGCTGCTGAACGCTCCGCTCGTGGTCGCCCACGTCGACATCACGCGCTTCGTCACCTACGAGGATCCGGACGGCTACGTGCACTCCGCCCCCATCGACATCAACTTCGACGCGGGCGCCGCCGAGTTCGAGGCCGTCGAGGCCGCGGCTGCCACGATCCTCGCCGGGAAGGGGGTCACCTGGACGGCGCGACAGCTCGTCGGCGACCCGGCCCTGGCCATCAAGCAGCTCGCCAACAAGCTCGACGCCCAGCTCATCGTGGTCGGCACCCGCAAGCGCGGCATCGGCGAGTCGATCCGGGAGTTCTTCACCGGCTCCGTGGCCGCCCGGCTGGCTCATCGCCAGCACCGTCCGGTGCTCGTCGTGCCCCTGGGGGAGTCGGTACCGGACGAGCAGAAGGAGATCTGGCCGGAGTGACCCGGACGCGACGAGGCCCCGCCGACGGATGTCGGCGGGGCCTCGTGCTGCGTGATGGAGGCTCAGGAGTCCGGCTGGCTCAGCGCGACCGTCACGGTGCGGGCGGCCTGATCCAGCGCGTTCTCGAGGTCGGTGACCACCGACGCCGGGAGGACGCCGCCCTTCGCGACATGGGTGCGCAGGTCGGTGCGGACCCGTGCGCGGAAGGCGTTCACGACGGCGTCGGCGCGGTGCAGCTCCTCACGGCTGGTCAGTCGCGCATCCTCGCTCGCGGTGCGCGGCTTGTTCTTCGCCGCCGCCCGGTCATCCTTGGTGGCCGTCGCCAGATCGGCGCGGAGGCTCTTCATCGCCTCCTGTACGCTCTGGCGCACCTCGTTGGCGATGAGGCGGACGGTGTCGGTGATGCCCGCCTCGATGTCGGCGAGGTCGTTCTCGCGGGAGGCGAGCTCGGCGCGCCCGGCCTCGGTGATCGCGTAGATCGTGGTGCGTCCGTCGACCGTCTTGGTGACGAGTCCCTCCTCCTCGAGCTTCGCGAGGCGCGGGTAGATCGTGCCGGCGCTCGGGGTGTACGTCCCGCCGGTGCGGTCCGTGAGGGACTGGATGATGCCGTAGCCGTGCTGCGGGGACTCCGCGAGCAGCGACAGCAGGTACAGGCGCAGATCGCCGTGGGAGAAGACCGCGGGACTCATGCTTCCCACTCCGGGTCGTTCTCGATCGTCTGCGGAGCGCGGCGGAGGACCGTCACCCCTCCGGAGACGGAGTTGGCGCGGAGGTCCACGAAGCGCCCGGCGAGCTCGCCGGACGTGCCGTTGTAGGTGCTCGGGCCGGAGGTGCTGCGCTCCACGCCGTCGATGAGGAGACGACCGCTGAGCGAGCGGATCACGTAGTTCGCCGCGAGGGATTCGTCGAGCCGGACGGTCGTGCCGCCGGAGACCGAGTTCACGGTGATCGTGTTGACATCGCCTGCGGCGTCCACCAGCGTCGACCCGGAGACGATGTCGACCGTCGCCTTGCGGATCGCTCCGGTGACGGCCACGTCGCCGGAGACGCTGTTGGCGTTGATCGAGCCGGTGAGGTTGCGCACCTGTACGTCGCCGGAGACGGAGTTCACGCTGAGGTCGCCGATGAGGGTGTCGACGATGATGTCGCCGGACACGGTGTTGAGCCGGGTGTCGTTGCGGATCCCCGACACGAGGGCGCCGGCGCTCACGACGCCCAGGGTCAGGGCGATGGAACGCGGGACGGCCACGCTCACCTCGGCGCGCGGGCCGCCGGAGCCGAAGTTCCGGAACACCTCGAGGAAGTTGTCCCAGCCCAGCTGCGGGTGGTCGATCTCGACCTCCCCGTCGCGGGATTCGATCCGGAGGTCCTTGGTGGTGACGCCGTGCACCTCGATCCGGATGCCGGGTTCGTCGTGGGCGATGACGTCGACCTGTCCGCCGACGAGGCCCACCTTGAGCCGGGTCGCGGAGGCGATGTCGATGACGCGTTCCTCGCCGGGGGCGATGAGCCACTTCTCGGTCATGTCTGCTTCTCCTGTGTCGAGGGATTCACGATATATCGTGTTGCCGTCACGATAACACGATATATCTCGATTCCGACACCCCCTCTCTCCTTCGAATCGCCTGATTGGCCCCATCTCCGCCGGAAATAGAGCCAATCACGCCATTCGGAGGCGGGGTTGACCTTGACGTAGCGGCAACTTCTACGGTGGGAGGAGACCTGACACGGAAGGGGTGGGCGGATGGAATCGCGGGACTGGTCGATCCAGGAGATCGCGCGGCTGGCGGGCACGACGAGCCGGACGCTGCGGCACTACGACGACATCGGCCTGCTGCCGCCGTCGCGCATCGCGGCCAACGGCTACCGGCACTATGACGCGGCGGCGCTCGTGCGACTGCAGCGGATCCTCCTGCTGCGCGAGCTCGGGCTCGGGTTGCCGCAGATCGCGGAGGTGCTGGGCCCTTCGACAGGCTCAGGGACCCAGGGTGCGGGCTCAGGGACCCAGGGTGCGGGCTCAGGGAACCAGGGTGCGGGCTCAGGGAACCAGGCGGCGGCCGAGGCGTCGGCCCTGGAGACCCACCTCGCGCTGCTGCGCGAGGAGCAGACCCGGCTGGCGCGGCAGATCGCGTCGGTCGAATCCACCATCACGGCATTGAGAGGAGGTGAGAACCTCATGGCAGAGAACATGTTCGACGGCTTCGACCACACGCAGTACAAGCAGGAGGTCGAGGACCGCTGGGGGACGAAGGCCTACGCCGACAGCGACCGCTGGTGGCGCGGGATGAGCGACGCCGAGCGCGCCGACTGGCAGCAGCGCGTGTCCGATCTCGGACGCGACTGGATCGCCGCGGCGGAGAGCGGCATCGATCCCGCGTCCGCCGAGGCACAGGAGCTCGCGCGTCGTCACGTCGCCTGGCTCACGGGCATCCCCGGCACTCCGGCCGCCGCCCTCCGGAAGGGGCCGGATGCCGCAGCCACGGCGTACGTCATCGGACTCGGCGAGATGTACGTCGCGGACCCGCGCTTCGGTGCGAACTACGCGACGTCCGCGGGCGGCACGCAGGGTGCGGAGTTCGTCCGCGACGCGCTCCGCATCTACGCGGACGCCGCCCTCTGATCCGTCGAGCGGCCCCTTTGCGTGCGACCCACCCCGGTGCGGTCGTACTCAAGGGGGCCGCTCGTACGCAAGGGGGTGGATCGGGGGAGGAGGGGAGGGCGTAGGGTCGTGCCATGACGGGGCGACGGAAGCGCGAGCGCGACGACCGCCCCGCGTCCGGAGTCTTCGCGGCGGCGGCGACGGCCTATGCGGCGAACTGCGCCCTCGGGGCTGCGGTGGCGGGACGGCTCATCGACACGCGTCGTTTCCGCTGGGTGCACCACGCGCTCTACATCCTGACCTGCGCGACGACCGGACTCGCCGTCGTCGTCGGTCTGGCCACCCGCACGCCGCGCAGCCGCCGCGCCGCCCTGGCCCTCCTCCCCGCTGCCGTCCCGCTGGCCGCGATCCCCTACGCCGGGACCCACACGCGCCGGCATCCCCTCGTCGCCCTCACGGCAGCGCCCTTCGTCCTCGCGGGCCTCGTGGTCTCGCGCCTCCCCTCCGACCGGAAGTGACCGTATGGAACTCCTCGACGCCATCCGCCGCCGCAAGACCACGAACGGAGCGTTCCTCCCCGACCCGGTCTCCGAGGAGCACCAGCGCATCCTCCTGGAAGCCGCAGGTCGCGCACCGTCGCAGCTCAACAGTCAGCCGTGGCGCTTCGTCGTGATCGAGAACCGGGACACGATCGACGAGATCGCGCGCATCTCCGGCGAGAGCATGACCGAGGCGATGTCGAACGGCACGTTCTTCGAGCGGTACAAGCCCTACTTCCGCTTCAGCCAGGAGGAGATGGAGGAGAAGCGCAGCGGCATGCTGTTCGACAAGCTCCCCGCGCCGCTGCGCCCCTTCACGTCGCAGGTTTTCACGAAGCGCGGCCAGACGCTGATGAACACGTTCGGGGTGCCGAAGACGCTGGGCGCGGAGAACCGCAAGCTCGTGGCCGGGTCGCCCCTCCTGCTCGGCGTCATGCTCGACCGCAGCGAGTACCGGCCGGGGCAGCTATCGTCGTTCTACTCCGTGTTCAGCATGGGCGCGGCCATGGAGAACGTCTGGCTGACCACGGTCGAGCTGGGCATGGGCATCCAATTCATCTCGTTCCCGATGGAGGTGCCGGGGCGCTGGGACGAGATCGTGCGGCTGCTGCGGGTGCCCGACGACCTGGAGCTCATGGCCGTCTACCGGCTGGGCTACCTGCCGCCGGAGCAGCGTCGCCCGGCGATCGACTGGTCCAGCAGCCAGCGCAAGCTCGTGTCGCAGTACGTGTTCCGTGAGGACTGCGACACCCCGCAGCAGGGTTGGGACGCCCCGCCGACCCGGTCCTGAGTCACGAGCCGCCGACCGTCCGCGGCATCTGCTCGAGGTCCTTCAGAGCAGGCCCCTCGATGCGGGTGCCGTCCGCGGCGAACCGCGACGCGTGCAGCGGGCAGTCCCATGTGCACTCGGCGTCGTTCCAGCCGAGGACGCCGCCGAGGTGCGGGCACACCGCGCTGACCGCACGGGTCACGCCGTCGACGGTGGAGATGGCGACCGGGCGGCCGCCGCGGTTCGCCACCACGCCCTCGCCCTCCGCGGGCTGCGGCACCGGGACCGGCGTGGTCTCGGCCTCGACCCAGCCCTTCGTGGCCGCGGCGGCCACCTTCGCTCCCTCGACGGCGCCGCGCGCGAGGTCGGCGGGGACGGTCAGACGGGTGCCGAGGCGCAGCATCCAGGACGGACGCTCGCTGCGCTTCGTCCCGATGATCTCCTCGGTGAGCCGCAGGGCTGCGGCGGGCGCGTTCGACAGCCCCCACTTCGCGTACCCGGTGGCGATGCGGATGCGACCGAGGCCGCGCGGCAGAGCACCGACGAAGGGGATGAGGTTGTGCGACTGGTAGTCCTGCGCGGACCAGCGGTGCGTCTCCTCCGCGTCCGGGAAGTGCAGCCGCGTCCAGGCGACGAGATCGTCGATCGCCGCGGTCTCGCCGTCGGAGCGGCCGACCGGATGCCCGTTGCCGCCGACGACGAGCTGTGCCGTGTCCGCCGGACCGTCGGCAGCCGAGACCGGGCGGATCGACCGCGTGGGGCTGTCGGCGGAGATGAACGTCCCCTCCGGCACCCCGCTGGAGACCCGGAACGAGACGCAGTACGACCGCATCCCGGCGACCTTGGAGAAGTACAGACCGCGGTCGAGGATCGGCGTCCCCGTCGCGAGGACGATGTGCTCGGCGAACATCGGGCCGGCCGTGGTCTCCACCCGAGGCTCCGGGAGGGCGTGGGCACCGGTCACACGGACGCCGGTGTGCAGCGTGCCGCCGCCCGCGAGGAACTCCTTCGCGAGCGCGTCGGCGACGGCGACCGGGTCGATCGTCACCTGGGAATCCAGCGCGACCGCGCCCGCGACGGGGAACGGCGTCGACAGCTCGCCCGCGGTGAGCAGACGCGTCGGCAGTCCCGCCTCCCGCGCGGCGGCATGCTGGGACCGCACCGATTCGAGCCCCTCAGGACCCTGGGCGTAGGTGTGGTCGGTGCGCTCCGTGTAGCTCAGGCCGGCGCTGTCCGCGAAACCCGTGAGCCACTCCATGCCGGCGCGGTTGGCGTCGACGTACGCCTGGACGAGCGCGGCCGGATGGTGCGCGCGGATCGTGGCGAGCTGCTGCCCCTGGAGGAGGGAGAGCTTGCCCGTGTTGCCGCCCGTCGACAGCTCCGCCACATCGCCTGCATCGACGACGACGACGTCGAGTCCGGCGCGGGTCAGGAGCACCGCGGTCGAGAGTCCCGTGAGGCCTGCCCCCACGATGAGCACGTCGTGCTGCGCGCCGGGATCGAAGGGAGTGCCGTGGGGTGCGTCCTGGGCGACCTTCCAGAGTGGCTTCATGCCGACAGTCAACGCCTGTCCCCGTCCCCGCCCCAACGCCTTGACATCCGACGGTCGCGCTGTCATGCGCGACTACAGTGGCCAGCGTGAGTCTCCGTCGTGTCCTGCTCGTCGCGCTCGGCGGCACGCTGGGGACGGCGGCGCGTCTGGGCCTCGGGCTCCTCCTCCCCGACCTCGGCGGGTTCCCCCTCGCGGTGCTGCTGGCCAACGTGCTGGGCGCCCTGCTCATCGGCGTCGTGGCAGCCCGGCTCCCGGCCTCGGCGGAGCTGCGGCTGCTGCTGGGCACCGGCGTCCTCGGCGGCTTCACGACCTACAGCGCCTTCATGACCGGGACGCTGGCCCTGTGGGCGTCGGCGCCGCTCCTCGCCGCCGCGTATGCCGCGGTCAGCCTCGCCCTCGGCCTCCTCGCGGCGTCCGCGGGGCTCCGGCTGGGGCGCCCGCGCCGGGGAGGGGCGACGTGAGTCCGCTGCTGTTCCTCGCCGCCGCGCTCGCCGGGGGCGTCGGCGCCGTCCTGCGCTATCTCCTCGACCTCGGTGTCGCCCGGTTCGTCGGCCGACGGTTTCCGTGGGGGATCCTCATCGTCAACCTCACCGGCTCCTTCGCGCTGGGGCTCGTGACGACGGCGCTGCCGGGGGCGGCGTTCGTGCTCGGCGCTGGTCTGCTCGGGGGCTACACGACCTTCAGCACCGCGATGCTCGATGCGGTCGCGCTGTGGCGGGACGGCGAACGCGGCGCTGCGGCGTTCGACGCGCTCGGCATGCTCCTGCTCGGTCTCCTCGCCGCGGGGCTGGGGCTGGCGCTGGGATCCGCGCTCTAGATCGGTGCTTGCGAAGAACGGACGCGGCGCGCTACTCTCACTGCTAATCGTTTAACGCTAAACGGTTAACATCGCGCACCGCCTTCTCGTGCACCCGTCAAAGGAGACCTCGATGCCCCGCACCTCCCGCCGCGCCCTGGGCGCTCTCGCCGCCTCCGCGGCCGCCGTCCTGGCGCTCTCCGCCTGCTCCTCCTCCGCGACCGGGGAGTCCTCGGGCGGCGACATCACCCTCAGCTACGCGATCTGGGACGAGAACCAGAAGCCCGCGATGGAGGACATCGCCGCCGCCTATACCGAGGAGCACCCGAACGTCACGATCGAGATCCAGGTCACGCCCTACAAGGAGTACTTCACCAAGCTCCAGACCGCGGTGACGGGAGGGTCGGCCGCCGACGTGTTCTGGATGAACGGGCCGAACTTCCAGCTCTACGCCTCGAACGGCCAGCTCGCGCCGCTCGACGACGTGGACGCCTCCGACTACCCCCAGGGCCTCGTCGACCTCTACACCTACGACGACGCGCTCTACGGCGCCCCCAAGGACTTCGACACCGTCGCGCTCTGGTACAACAAGACGCTGTTCGACGCCGCCGGGGTGGAGTACCCCAGCGCCGGCTGGACCTGGGACGACTTCACCACCGCGGCCGCGAAGCTGACCGACCCCGCGAACGGCCGGTTCGGCGTCGCCGCGAGCCAGTACGGCCAGGAGAACTTCTACAACTCGATCGCACAGGCCGGCGGCGAGGTCATCTCCGCGGACGGCACTGAGAGCGGCTACGGCTCGCCCGAGGCTCTCGAGGGCGTCGAGCTGTGGACCGACCTCATCGCTGACGGCTCCTCGCCCACGGCGCAGCAGATGACGGACACGAACCCGGAGGACTTCTTCCTGTCGGGCAAGGTCGCCATGTTCCAGAACGGCTCCTGGGCCGCCATCGCCTACGCGGACAACGCCGACATCGGCGACAGCGTCGACGTGGCTCCGCTGCCCGCAGGCCCGGAGGGCAACCAGAGCGTGATCCACGGCGTCGGGAACGTCGCGAACGCCAAGAGCGCGCACGTGGAGGAGGCGAAGGACTTCGCCGCCTTCGCGAGCGGCGAGCAGGCGGCGAAGATCCAGGCCGAGACCGGCACCGTGATCCCGGCGTTCAACGGCACGCAGCAGGCCTGGGTGGATGCGCTCCCGCAGTACGACCTGCAGGTCTACATCGACGCGCTGGAGACGGCCGTCCCGTACCCGGTGTCGAAGAACACCTCCGCGTGGACGAGCATCGAGAGCGAGGTGCTGTCCCAGGTCTGGTCCGGAGCGGTCTCCCCGAAGGAAGGCCTGCAGGATCTCGCCGCGCAGATGCAGACCGCGCTGGACGCCGAGCAGGAGTGACCGGATGACCGTCCTCGCGCGCCGGCGGCGCCGGACGCCCGGTGCCTCGCCGTGGTGGGCCCTCGTCTTCCTCGGGCCCACCGCCCTGGGGCTGGCCGTGTTCTACCTGTGGCCCACCGTGCGCACGCTCATCATCTCCTTCACGAAGTCCGGCCCGTTCGGCGGCTCCGAGTGGATCGGGTTCGAGAACTACGTGCGGCTGTTCCAGGACCCGGAGCTCCTCGGCGCTCTGCGCAACACCGCGGTCTACACGGTGATCGCGCTGATCGGCATCCCCCTCGCGGTCGGGATCGCCGCGCTGCTGAACACCACCGGCCTCACGGGCCGCAGCGCCTACCGCACCCTCTACTTCATCCCCGTCGTCACCATGCCCGCGGCGATCGCCCTCGTCTGGCGCATGATCTACAACGGCGATTACGGCGTCCTGAACGCCGCCCTCGGCGCGGTCGGCATCGACGGGCGGAGCTGGCTGACCGACCCGAACACCGCGTTGATCGCGATCGCCGTCGTCGGCATCTGGGCGGGACTCGGGACCAACATCGTCATCTTCCTCGCCGGACTCCAGGGCATCCCGGACACGATCATGGAGGCGGCCGACCTCGACGGGGCGGGCCCCGTGCGTAAGTTCTTCTCCATCACGATCCCGCTGCTGTCGCCGTCGATCTTCTTCGTCAGCGTCATCAGCGTCATCGGGGCTCTGCAGGTGTTCGACCTCATCTACATGATGCTCGGCCGCAGCAACCCCGCGATGCCGAACACCCGCACGGTCGTCTACCTGTTCTACGAAGCGGGTTTCCTCGACAACGACCGCGGGTACGCCGCCGCCGTCGCCTTCCTCCTGCTGCTGATCATCCTCGTGCTGACGATCGTGCAGTTCCGGCTGCAGAAGAAGTGGGTGCACTATGAGTGACGTCTCCCTCGACACCCGCGCGGTCGTCGGCGCCGCCCCCGCACGATCGCGGACGGCCGGCACGCCCCGGAACCGCGGACTGTGGATCGTGCACGTCGTGCTCATCGCCGGCGCCGCACTCATGGTGTTCCCGTTCGTCTGGCAGCTGCTGACCTCGTTCAAGACGCTGTCCGACTCGGTGCAGGTGCCGCCGTCGTTCCTCCCGCGCGAATGGGTGTTCACGAACTTCGCCGAGGTCTTCGACTCGATGCCGTTCGGCCAGATGTTCCTGAACTCCGTGCTCCTCACCGTCGGCCGCACGGTCGGGCAGGTCGCCCTGTGCACCATGGCGGGCTACGCGTTCGCGCGCATCGCCTTCCCCGGCCGGAACGCCCTGTTCGTCGTGTTCCTCTCGGTACTCATGGTGCCCTCGCAGCTCTACCTGCTGCCGCAGTACGAGATCATCCAGGCGCTCGGCTGGCTGAACACGTTGCAGGCGCTCATCGTGCCCGGCATCTTCAGCGCCTTCGGGACCTTCCTGATGCGCCAGTTCTTCCTCTCGATGCCGGCCGAGCTGGAGGAGGCGGCGCGGATCGACGGGGCGAATCCGTGGCAGACCTTCTGGCGGATCATGGTTCCACTGGCGAAGCCTGGCATCATCGCACTTGTGGTGTTCACCGTGCTGTGGTCCTGGAACGATCTGCTGTGGCCGCTGATCGTGACGACCGACCCGGCGAAGATGCCGCTGTCTGTCGGACTCTCGCAGCTCGTCGGCATCCACGGCACCGATTACCCGGTGCTCATGGCCGGCGCCCTGCTGGCGACCCTGCCCATGCTGGTGACGTTCATGATCCTGCAGCGGCAGTTCATCCAGGGCATCGCGTTCAGCGGGACGAAGGGATGAGACATGGCACAGCGTGAGCACGCCCCCAGCCGCCGACCGACGCTGCGGATGGTGGCCGAACGTGCCGGGGTGTCGACCGCGACCGTGTCGTACGTCTTCTCCGGCCGCGCCGGTGCCAGCGGGGCCGGCGTGGCCGAAGCGACCGCGGCCAGGGTGCTCGCGGCCGCGGACGAGCTCAACTACCGTCCGAACACGGCGGCCAGGGCGATCCGCACCGGTCGCAGCGGCATGGTGCAGCTCTCCCTCCACATGCTGAGCGATCCGTGGTCGCTGGCGGTGGCCGACGCCGTGAACGCCGAGGCGAACAAACACGGGCTCACGACGCTGATCCTCGCCGACGGCGACTGGCACGCGGCGCTCGACCGCGTCGAGAGCGACGTGGCATACCTCGACGGCGTCGGGCTGGACGAGGAGGACGCCCGACGGCTGGGCGACCTCGTCAAGCGCGGCCAGCGGCTCGTGGTGTTCTCGGAGCATCTGGAGCCGGACGGGTTCGACGTCATCCGCTCGGACGCGATCCCGGGGTGCGAGCTCGCGATGGACCACCTGCTGGAGCGGCACGCGGCCATCGGCTGCATCGCCGCGGAGGGCGCCGTCCGCCTCGCGGCCACGCAGGTCACGCGGTACACGCCATATGTCGAGAAGCTCGCGGCGGCCGGCATCTCCCCGGACCCGGCATGGACCGTGACCTATGCCGAGACGCAGGCCAGCGCCTTCACCGCCGCGATCGAGCTGCTGTCGCAGGAGAACCGCCCGGACGCCGTGTACGCGACGACCGACTTCGCCGCGATCGCCGCGATCAACGCCGCCCACATGCTCGGGCTCCGCGTGCCGCACGACGTCGCGGTGGTCGGCGTCGGGAACACCCCGGACGCCCGGCTCATCGCCCCCACCCTCACCACCGTCGGCCCGACGGACTTCTACGAGCGGCAGGCGCGGATCATCGTCGAGAAGGCGCTCGAGAGCGACCCCTCGCCCGGTGCGCTGCACGAGTTCCCCTGGGCCCTCGTCCCCGGCGGCTCGACCGATCTCGACGCCCCGGCTGCCCGCGGTCGCTGAGCCGCCCCCTCTTCTTCCCCCCCCCTTTCACGAAGGACTTCTGTTGGACCTCCACATCGGCATCATCGGCTTCGGCGCGCGCTCCACCCTTCAGGAGGAGGTGCATCGGCCGGGCCACGGCTCCCGTATCACCGCCGTCTGCGACCTCGCCCCGCGTGCCCGCGAGGACGCCAGGGCGCTCGTCCCCGACGCCCTCATCACCGACTCCCTCGACGAGCTGCTCGCGTCCGGGGTGGACGCGGTCATGGTGCTGACCCCGGACGACACGCACGCCGCGCTGACCATCCGGGCGCTGGAGGCCGGGGTGCCCGTCTTCTGCGAGAAGCCCCTCGCGATCGACCTCGCCGACGCCGACCGCATGCTGGAGACGGCGCGACGGACCGGGACCCGCCTCTACATCGGCCACAACATGCGGCACATGCCCGTGATCACGCTCATGCGCGGGCTCATCCAGACCGGGCGCATCGGGCAGGTGAAGGCCGTGTGGGTGCGGCACTTCGTGGGGCACGGCGGCGACTTCTACTTCAAGGACTGGCACGCCGACCGGAGCCGCACCACCGGACTCCTCCTGCAGAAGGGAGCGCACGACCTCGACATCATCCACTGGCTGGCGGGCGCGTACACCCAGCAGGTGGCGGCGATGGGCGGTCTCAGCGTCTACGGCGACATCACCGACCGGCGGGACCGCACGGGGGAGCGGATGCCCGACTGGTTCAGCATGGACAACTGGCCGCCGACCGCGCTCACCGGACTCCACCCCGTGGTCGACGTCGAGGACATCTCGATGGTGAACCTGCGGCTCGAGGGCGGGATCTTCGCCTCGTACCAGCAGTGCCACTTCACCCCGGACTACTGGCGGAACTACACCGTGATCGGCACCGAGGGGCGCATCGAGAACTTCGGCGACGTGGCCGGCAGCGAGGTGAAGCTGTGGAACCGTCGGCATGCCGGGGCGGCCGACGCGGACGAGGTGTTCGTCGTGCCCGAGGTGCCCGACGCCGGACACGATGGAGCCGACGCGCTGCTCGTGGCCGAGTTCCTCCGGTTCGTGCGGCACGGGGGTCTCACGGCGACCTCTCCCGTCGCGGCGCGCGAGGCCGTGGCCGCCGGCATCCTCGCCACCGCGTCCCTCCGGGGTGACGGCTCCGCGATCGCCGTCCCCCCGCTCGCCCCCGATCTCGTCGCCTACTTCGAGCGCGGCCAGACCCCCTCCTCCGCCCCGTCTTCCTCCGCCGCCTGACCCCACCCCCGCCCCGGTACGTTTTCGATCACGGGAGGAGATTCCCACCCGTGAGAGCGCGAAAAGGGACCGGGAACGGGGGTGCGGGGTGCGGAAGTGATCCGGCACGGCGGGGAGACAGGAAAGAAGCGGGCGGCCGTTCTCAGGGAGTTCACACCGGAGCGAATGTACAAACGTACATGTACGGGTGTCCAGGGGGTGAGCGATGGTGGAGAGCGCGCGTCGGCGGCGTGACCCCGAAGCGCGTCGTCGGGAGATCGTCACCGCGACGGCCGAGCTGATCGTCGAGGTCGGGGCCGACGCCATCACGCATCGGATGGTCGCCGCCAGAGCCGGAGTGCCGCTCGGGGCGACCACCCAGTACTTCGACACCCTCGACGGCCTGCGCACCGCCGCCTTCCGAGCGCTCGCGGACGAGATCGAATGCCGACTCGACGGAGTGCGGCAGACCCTCGCCGAGCGGGGAGCCGGGGCCGACGTCATCGCGGCGCTCGTGTACGACAGCATCCACGACGGCCACGCGGTGCAGGCGGATCGAGCCGTGGTCACGGCAGCCGTGCACGATCCGCGTCTGCGCCAGCTCGCGCGCCACCTGTCCGACCGCCTCGTCGACCTCCTGGAGCCGACCTATGGCGCCGACCGGGCCCGAGCGGCGATGATCTTCATCGACGGCGTCATGTGGAGCACGCAGATCCGCGACGTCGATCTCGAACAGTCCTTCCTCGAATCCGCACTGGCGCGGATCCTCGGAGAACCTCTCTCCCTCCCATCCGCAGCGACCGCCACCCCCTGACACCGAGGACCCCGCCTTGTCGAAACTCGCCATCCTCAGCCTGAAGAACCGCGCCCTCATCGCGCTCGTGACGATCGTCGCCGCGGTGTTCGGCGGGCTCGCGCTGACCAACCTCAAGCAGGAGCTCATCCCGTCGCTCGAGCTGCCGGCGCTCGTGGTCATGACCACCTACCCCGGCGCCTCGCCCGAGGTGGTCGAGAACGACGTCTCGACGCCGATCGAGTCCGCCATCCAGGGCGTGCCCGACCTGGAGTCGACGACCGCGACGAGCACGACCAACGTCTCGATCGTGCAGGCGATGTTCTCGTACGGCACCAACCTCGCGACCGCGGAGCAGAAGATCCAGCAGGCGATCAACCGCATCTCTTCGCAGCTTCCGGAGGACGTCACGCCGCAGGTGCTCTCGGTCTCGATCGACGACTTCCCGGTGATCCAGGTCGCGGTCACGGGCTTCGAGGACGCGGACAACGCCCAGGCGCAGCTGGAGAGCGTCGCGATCCCCGATCTGGAGGACGTCGACGGGGTGAACGCGGCGGAGATCGTCGGCGGCGTCGGGCAGCGCATCACCATCACCCCCGACCTCGCGAAGCTCGGCGCGGCCGGGCAGAGCAGCGAGGCGATCAGCACCGCGCTGCAGCAGAACGGCACCCTCTTCCCCGGCGGTGAGATCACCGAGGACGGCGAGACCCTCACGGTGCAGACCGGCGCCAAGATCACCTCGGTCGACGAGATCGCCGCCTTGCCTCTCGTCGGTACCGCGGTGACCATCGGCGACGTCGCGACGGTGGCCCAGGTGTCGGACCCGGTGACCTCGATCTCCCGGGTCGACGGCGAGGATGCCCTGTCGATCTCCATCACCAAGCTCCCCGCCGCCAACACGGTCGAGGTGTCGCAGGGGGTTCTGGCCGCGCTCGACGAGATCGGGGAAGCGCTCCCGGACGCCGAGTTCACCGTCGTGTTCGACCAGGCGCCGTTCATCGTGCAGTCGATCGACACCCTCGCCACGGAGGGTCTGCTCGGCCTCGTGATGGCCGTGCTCGTGATCCTCGTGTTCCTGATGTCGGTGCGCTCGACGCTCGTCACCGCGATCTCCATCCCGACGTCCGTCCTCATCACCTTCATCGGGCTGCAGGCATTCGGCTACTCGCTGAACGTGCTGACCCTCGGAGCGCTCACGATCGCGATCGGCCGCGTGGTCGACGACTCCATCGTGGTGATCGAGAACATCAAGCGCCACTACGTCGGCGACGCGGACAAGGGCGATGCGATCCGTCTCGCGGTGCGCGAGGTCGCCGCGGCCATCACCGCGTCGACCATCACGACCGTGGCGGTGTTCCTGCCGATCGTGTTCGTCGGCGACATGGTGGGCGAGCTGTTCCGTCCGTTCGCGATGACGGTCACCATCGCCATGGTCGCCTCGCTCTTCGTGGCTCTGACGATCGTGCCGGTGCTGGCGTACTGGTTCCTCAAGCCCGGCAAGCCGCTCCTCGACGAGAGCGGGAACGCGATCGACCCGGAGGACCCGGCGGCCCCGCTGACGCGGCTGCAGCGCGGCTACCGCCCCATCCTCGGCTGGACGCTGAAGCACTCGGGCATCACGGTGGCACTCGCGGTGGTGGTCCTCGCCGGGACGCTCGCCGCCGCCCCGCTGATGAAGGTGAACTTCCTCAGCGACTCCGGTCAGAACACCATGACCGTGACGCAGGACCTCGGGCCGACCGCGAGCCTGCAGGCGAAGTCCGATGCCGCTGCCCCCGTCGAGGAGGCCCTTCTCGACGTCGACGGCATCGAGCATGTGCAGGCCTCCATCGGGTCGAGCGGGTCCGCGCTGCGCGACGCGTTCTCCGGCGGCGCGGGGATCACCTACTCGGTTCTCACCGACGGCGACGCCGACCAGGAGAAGCTGCGTGCCGAGGTGCAGGATGCCATCGACGGCCTCGGCGACGAGGTCGGCGAGGTCAACGTCGCGGCGTCCGCCGGCTTCGGCTCCAGCGACATCGAGATCACCGTGACGGCGGCGAACGGCGACGACCTCGCCACCGCGACCTCCGCCGTGGTGGAGGAGCTCGACGGCCGCGAGGGAATCGGGCAGGTCACGGACAACCTCGCCGAGGCCCTGCCGTACATCGCCGTGGTCGTGGACCGCGAGGCCGCCGCGCGGGTCGGGCTGTCCGAGGTCGCCGTCGGGTCGATCGTGTCCAACACGATGCGTCCGCAGCAGATCGGATCGGTCGAGATCGACGACACCGCGCTGACGGTATACCTCGTCAACCCGGAGCCGCCGACGACCGTCGCCGCGCTCCAGCAGCTCGCGATCCCCACCGCGGCGGGCATCGTGCCGCTGCAGGACATCGCGACCGTCGAGCAGCGCAACGGCCCCACCTCGATCACCACCGAGCAGGGACGCCGCACCTCGACCGTCACCGTGCCGCCCGCATCGGACAACCTCGCGGTCGCCACACAGTCGGTCACCGAGGCGCTCGCCGCGGCGGACCTCCCGGACGGCGCCTCGGCCGAGGTCGGCGGCGTCGCCTCGCAGCAGGCCGATTCGTTCGCGCAGCTCGGCCTCGCGATGCTCGCCGCGATCCTCATCGTGTACGTCGTGATGGTGGCGACGTTCAAGTCGCTGCGGCAGCCGCTCCTGCTGCTGATCTCGGTGCCGTTCGCGGCGACCGGAGCCATCCTGCTGCAGATCGTCACGGGCGTGCCGCTGGGCGTGGCCTCGCTGATCGGTGTGCTGATGCTCATCGGCATCGTGGTGACGAACGCGATCGTGCTCGTCGACCTCGTGAACCAGTATCGGGAGAAGGGGCTGTCGACCGCGGATGCCGTGATGGCAGGTGGGGAGAAGCGTCTGCGCCCGATCCTCATGACAGCGCTCGCCACGATCCTCGCCCTCACCCCGATGGCGCTGGGGATCACGGGGCACGGCGGGTTCATCTCCCAGCCGCTGGCCATCGTGGTGATCGGCGGACTCGTCTCCTCCACGGTGCTGACGCTCATCGTGCTGCCGACGCTGTACAACCTCGTCGAGGGGGCGCGGGAGCGCCGCCGGGCCCGCAAGGGCGAGCACCACGAGGATGCCGCCCCGGTTCCGGTCCATGCGGACGGCACACCGGTCAGCCGCCGAGAGCTGCGCGAGAACCACGGCGAGTAGCCGAGCGTTCACAACTCAGGAGAAAGGCCCCGATTCCGTCGGTGAGACGAGGATCGGGGCCTTTCCGCGTGGGTTCTCCTGAGTTGTGAACCGCGGTCAAGCGAAGGAGAGGCCCCACTCCAGCGTCCAGGTCTCGCCAGAAGCCAGACGGCGCACCCCGAGGCCGCTGTTGAACGCGTCCGCCGGAGCGGTCATCGGCTCGATCGCGACGGCGAGCGGGGTTCCGGGGTAGTTCGTCGCGGTGTACACCTGCACGAAGTCGAAGCCCTCGCCCTGCCAGAGCGTGACGGTCCGGCCGTCGGGCGCGGTGAGGGTGTGCCGCACGCGGCCGTCGGGGTCGCGCACGAGGTCCGTGAACCCGGTGTCGAGCGAGACGTCGCCGACCCGGACGCCCTCGCGCAGGTCGGGGTCGGCGGGACGGGTGCCGGTCGGGAGCATGCGGTCGTCCGTCTCGAACACGGTGTGGGCCGGGACGCGGAGGACGAGGTCGTGCGGGTCGACGTCGCCGATCGTCGGGAACGGGTGCGTGCCGAGCGCGACCGGAGCCGCCGAGTCGGACCAGTTGGTGAGCGTGTGCGTGACCTCGATGCCGTCCGCGGTGAGGACGTAGGCGACGGACGTCTCGATCAGGTACGGGTAGCCGGTCTGCGGGAAGACGGTCGCGCGCAGGGTCGCGGCTCCCTCCGTCTGCTCGACCGCGTAGGCGGTGTAGCGCAGGAGCCCGTGGCTGGCGGTGGTGGTCTTCGGCTCGCTGATCGCGAGCTGACGGACGGTGCCCTCGTCGTCCCAGCGGCCATCTCGCACCCGATTGGGCCACGGTGTCAGCACGACTCCTGAGCACGACGGCGTCGGGACGTCGAGCGGGTAGGGCGAGACGAGGTCGACCTCGCCGATGCGCAGGCCACGGAGCGAGGCGCCGACCTGGGCGATCTGCGCGGTCACGTCGCCGAGGCGGAGGTGGACCTGGGTGCCGGTGGGAGAGACGGAGTTCACCTCGACATCGTAGTGCCGCAGGCCGCCGGAGTGCGGGGGTCTCCCAGGGTCGCCGGGTAGACTGGGGCGGTCGGCTTCGGACACCCGCGCAGGGCGCGGACGTTTTTCAGTGTGTGAAGTGTGAGTCCAGGGGCCGATGGTGCGCGTCGATCGACGCGAATCAACCATCACAGGAATGGCCCCGGCCGCAGATCGTCCGGACTCCGCTGGATCGGAGTGCTCGCGCGTGCGCGCAGCGCTGTTCTCGTGCGAGAACGCAAGAAGGACACCCGAATGCCCAAGAACAAGAAGCCCCGTGGCGGTCGCGCCGCCGCGAACTTCGAGCCGCGCTACGGCGCTAAGAAGACCTCGTTCCACGACCGCCACCGACCGACCGGTGGTCGGGACACGGCCCGCGACGAGCGTCCCGCTCGCGAGGACCGCGACTCCCGGGTGACCGGCGGGTACGACCGCCGCCCCGGCAGCCGCAGCCCCGGCCACCGCGGCTATCGCCCGGAGGAGACCGAGTCCGGTGCGCCGAAGCGTCGGTGGAGCTCTCAGGAGCGCGCCGGCCGCGACGAGGCCCGCGGCATCCGCAACCGTGCGGAGTCCGGACGCCGCGAGGCCCCGCACCGCCGCGACGACCGCGCAGGCGCCGGCCGGTTCGACGACCGCTCCGAGCGTCCGCGGTACAACGACCGCGCAGGGGCCGGCCGCTTCGACGACCGTCCGCGGCGCGACGACCGCGGCGGCTCGCAGCGACAGGGCTTCCGCGACGGCGACCACCGCGACGGGGGCCGCCCGCGCTTCGACGATCGCCGGAACGAGCGTCCGCGCTTCGACCGCGACGACCGTCCGCGGCGCGATGACCGCGGGGGCGACCGCGCCCGCGGCAACGACCAGGGGGCCGACCGCTCCTACGACGCCGCCCGTGCCCGCCGCGCCTTCGACCGCGACCGCACGCAGCGCTCCTTCGAGGGCGGGCGCGAGCGGCCGTCGACCGGCGGGGCCTACCGTACCGAGCGTCCGCGTCGGGACGAGCGCCCCCGCCGCGACGAGCGTCCGACCCGCAACGACTGGAACGCGAAGCCGAAGGCGGCGTTCGAGCAGGCCGACGACGTCGTCCACGAGCGCCTCGAGGCGCAGGCCGTGCAGGCCGTCGAGGTCGAGGGCATCACGTTCGCCGATCTCGGCCTCGGCTCGAACATCACCGAGACCCTGAACGGCATGGGGGCCGCGACGCCGTTCCCGATCCAGGCGGCGAGCATCCCCGCCGTCCTCGAGGGGCGCGACGTGCTCGCCCGCGGCCGCACGGGCTCCGGCAAGACCATCGCCTTCGGCGCGCCGCTCGTCGAGCGGGTGCTGAAGTCGCAGGCGGGCAAGCGTCGCGAGTTCGGCCGCTCGCCGCGCGCGATCATCCTCGCCCCGACGCGCGAGCTCGCGCTGCAGATCGACCGGACCATCCAGCCGATCGCCCGGAGCGTGGGCCTGTTCACGACGCAGATCTACGGCGGTGTGCCGCAGGGTCGTCAGGTGGGCGCGCTGAAGAAGGGCGTCGACATCGTCATCGGCACCCCCGGCCGCGTCGAGGACCTGATGAACCAGGGCAAGCTCGACCTGTCGGACTGCCGGATCGCGGTGCTCGACGAAGCCGACCACATGTGCGAGCTCGGGTTCGTCGAGCCCGTCCAGCGCATCCTCCGCCGCACGGCCGAGGGCAGCCAGAAGCTCCTGTTCTCCGCGACGCTCGACCGCGAGGTCGCGGCGCTCGTGGACGAGTTCCTCGTCGACCCCGCCGTGTTCGAGGTCGCGGGCGAAGACCAGGGCTCCAGCACGATCGAGCACCGGGTGCTCGTCATCGAGCACCGCGACAAGGCCGACATCCTCACCTCCCTCGTCGACCGCGAGGGCAAGACCCTGGTCTTCGCCCGCACCCGTGCCTACGCCGACATGCTGGCCGACCAGTTCGACGACGCGGGCATCCCCGCGGTCTCGCTGCACGGCGACCTCAACCAGGCCAAGCGCACGCGGAACCTGGAGAAGCTGACCTCGGGCCGGGTGAACGTCCTCGTGGCCACCGATGTGGCCGCGCGCGGCATCCACGTCGACGACATCGACCTCGTGGTCCAGGCCGACGCACCGGACGAGTACAAGACGTACCTGCACCGCTCGGGTCGCACCGGTCGCGCGGGGCGCTCGGGCCGGGTCGTCACGCTCATCACGCGGCAGCGCCAGCGTCGGATGACCGAGCTGCTCGGTCGCGCCGAGATCGAGGCGCCGTTCGAGCAGGCGCGCGTGGACGACGACGTGATCGAGGAGATCGCGGGGCGCGTGCCGTCCGCCGCGGAACTCACCTCCTGACGCGTTCGGGATCAGAAAGGCCCCGGAGACTTCGGTCTCCGGGGCCTTTTCGCACTCCGCACCGGGAAGGTGCGCGGGCAGCCGGGGTGTCAGGGGAGGGTGTGCTCGTGGAGGGTGGTCGTCAGGGACGTGCCGTTGAGGTCGAGGTAGAGAACGCGCTCGGTGACCGTGAGGGTCAGGGTGTTCCGGCGGGCGAGGTGGGGCGTAGCGCTGTCGATGAAGCCGGGGTCGAAGCTGTACACACGGATGTCCTCGGAACGATGGATGCGCTTGTCGGCCCACGGCGCCATGACCTTGGCCGGGTCGCGGTGCGTGTAGACCACTGTCCGGTCCGCGAGGCGGGAGGCGTGATGCAGCCGCGCGGCATCCGGAGCGCCCACCTCGATCCAGACGGTGACTCGGCCCGTGAGGTCGCGCACGAGCACCGCGGGCTCCTCCGTGTCGGAGACGCTGCCGCCGAACGCGACGCCCTCCGCGAACTCGAGCCCGTAGGCGAGGACCCGGGTGAGCATGTACGCGTCGGTCTCGGACGGATGCCGGGCGGCCCGGAGCGAGACGTCTTCGTAGACCCCGCGATCGGTGTCGGCGAGCTGCATCTCGAACGTGTGGACTGTCGAACCGATCGCCATGATCCTCGAGCCTACGCGGAGCCGCGCCCTCCGGCCGACCGGGTCAGAACAGCATCGGCTGCGGCGGGGCGGCGGCCGCGCGGCCGCTCGGCGTGAACATGACCGGCCCGGCCGGCGGCGTCTCCGTCTGGACATGCCCTTGGCCCGGGCGGGACCCGCGCCGCGGATAGTCGTCTTCGTGCCGGCCGTCGAGCCCGTGCATCCGGATGAGGGGGCGAGCGCGCTTGGCGAGCCACTGCCGGTACGGCTTCGGTGCCTCGACGGAGGCCCCGGGATAGAGCCCGCGATACGACGACACGAGATCGGGACGGTTCTCACCGAGCCACTGGAAGAACCACGGCTTGACTCCCGGACGCAGATGCAGGGCCCCGTAGATCACGCTCCGCGCTCCGGCGGCCTTGATACGGCGGAGGGCGTCGTCGATCGCGGGAAGGGAGTCGGTCAGATGCGGCATGATCGGCATGAGGAACACCGTGACGGGGAAGCCGGCGTCGGCGAGCGCGCGCACCGTGTCGAGGCGGGCCTGCGTGGTCGGGGCGCCCGGCTCGATCGCCTTCTGCAGCGCGTCGTCGTACATCGCGATCGACATCTGCACGTCGACCGGCACACGCTGCGCCGCCTTCTTCAGCAGCGGGATGTCCCGACGGATCAGCGTGCCCTTCGTCAGGATCGACATCGGGGTGCCCGACGCCGCCAGCGCCTCGATGATGCCGGGCATGAGGGCATAGCGCCCCTCGGCCCGCTGGTACGGGTCGGTGTTCGTACCGAGGGCGACTGTCTCGTGCTGCCAGCTCCCGCGGCGCAGCTCCCGCTCGAGCACCTCGACGACATTGACCTTGACGACGATCTGGGTGTCGAAGTCCGCGCCGCCGTCGAGGTCGAGGTACTCGTGCGTGCCCCGGGCGAAGCAGTAGGTGCACGCATGGGAGCAGCCGCGATAGGGGTTGATGGTCCAGACGAAGGGCATGCGCGACGCCCCGGGGACGTGGTTGAGCGCTGACTTCGACAGCACCTCGTGGAACGTTATGCCGGCGAACTCCGGTGTGGTCACCGTGCGGAGGACGCTCGAACGGTTCTCGAGGCCCGGCAATGCCGCCTCGTCGCTGTCCGCGAGTTTCTGTCCCTGCCACCGCATCCTCCCAGTCGAACAAAGAATCGAATCGAAGTCAAGTGAGTGTGGCACTGATGTTCGAATGGAAGAATGGGGGCATGCCCTCCTCGCCGTACGCTCAGCATGCGGCGCCGCGCTCCCCGATCTTCGGACCCGCCCTGCCGGTCGGGCTGGCGGTGACCGCGATCGGCGTGGTGCTCTCGCTCACCGGGGCGGCCGCGACCCCCGTGGCATCCCCACCGCTCCCGCGCCCCGTCGCGGTGATGCAGGTACCGACCGTGCAGAACACGGCGACCCCTGCGGCGGACCCCTGCGCCGACCCCGTGGTGCAGGCTGCGATCGCGGCCGGGGACGACGCCGCCACCGTCGCGGGGTTCGGCGGTGGAGCGCGCTTCCGTGAGGCGGTGATCGCCGGTAATGCACCCTGTGTCTCGCTCAGCGATCCCGCCCGGATCTGGGTCGTGGTCAACAAGGGGCGTCCGCTCGAACCCGCCGCCTACGAACCCGAAGGACTGAGCCAGGTGCCGCTGCAGATGACGACCCCGTCGGGCCGGGTGCGCGCGGAGGTCGCCGACGCCGCCGGGCGCATGGCGGACGCCGCCGGGGCGGCCGGGGTCGGACGCATTGGCGCGAACAACGGCTACCGTTCCTACGGCCTCCAGGTCGCGACATACGGTGCGCACGTGCGGGACCAGGGGCAGGCGGACGCGGATGCCGGCTCGGCGCGACCGGGTCACAGCGAGCATCAGACCGGTCTCGCCCTCGACGTCGTGGCCTGTGATGACGGCTGCGGCGGTCTGGACGGCTTCGGCGCGACGCGTCAGAGCGAGTGGGTGGCGGCGCACGCCTGGGAGTACGGGTTCATCGTGCGCTACGAACAGGTCGGCACGCCCGTCACCGGGTACGCCCCGGAGCCCTGGCACCTGCGCTACGTCGGCAGGGAGCTCGCGGCGGCGTATCACGAAGGCGGCTATCACACGCTGGAGGAGTTCTTCGGGCTCCCGGCGGCGCCCGATTACGACCACTGAGCCGGCGCGGCAGGGGTGTGATCCGCTCGCACTGAGGCATTCCACAAAGGCGATACCCAGTCCCACCCACGATGGGATGCATTCTCACAATCGCCTGTCCTGCCCCGTGTTCCCGCCGTAGACTCGCCGGAGCAACGACGCACGACACGTTCGGGAGGACGGCATGGAACGCGACATCTACGAAGAGGATCACGAGGCATTCCGCGACCTCGTCAAGGATTTCGTCAAGCGCCACGTCACGCACGAGGCGATCGAGAAGTGGGACGCCGCCGGCGAGGTGGACCGCGCCACGATGCGCGCCGCGGGTGAGGCCGGCATCATCGGGCTCTCCGTGCCGGAGGAGTTCGGCGGCGCCGGAATGCTGCAGGACTACCGCTTCCGCGCGATCGTGAACGAAGAGGTCATCGCGGCCGGAGCGGGATCGCTCGCCGGGGCCTTCGGCATCCAGGACGACCTGGCCGTGCCGTACCTCGTGCACATGGGCACGCAGGAGCAGAAGGAGAAGTGGCTGCCCCGCATGGCCACCGGTGAGGTCGTCGGCGCGCTCGCCATGACCGAGCCCGGCGCCGGCTCCGACCTCCGCGGCATCAAGACCACGGCGAAGAAGACGGACGGCGGCTACATCGTCAACGGCGCGAAGACGTTCATCTCATCGGGCGCGACCGCCGACCTCGTCGTCACGTTCGTGAAGACCGGCGAGGGCAACCGTCCCGACGCGTTCAGCCTCGTGCTCATCGAGAAGGGCATGGAGGGATTCGACAACGGCAAGAAGCTGTCCAAGATGGGCTTCCACGGCCATGACACCGCCGAGCTGTCGTTCAGCGACGTGTTCGTGCCGGAGGAGAACCTCATCGGCGGCGTCGAGGGCAAGGGCTTCATCCAGCTCATGATGAACCTGCCGCTCGAGCGCCTCTCGATCGGCGTGGCCGGAGCCGCCGCCGCGCAGGCCGCGTTCGACTGGACCGTCGCGTACACCAAGGACCGCGAGGCCTTCGGGGAGCGCATCATCGACTTCCAGAACAGCCGCTTCACCATCGCCGACATGTCCGCCACGGTCGACGCGCTGTGGGCCTTCATCGACCGCGCGCTGCTGGCCTACAAGGACGGCAGGCTCTCGGCGGAAGAAGCCGCGAAGGTCAAGTTCTGGGCGACCGAGCGTGAGTGGGAGGTGCTCGACGCCGGCGTCCAGCTCCACGGCGGCTACGGCTACATCACCGAGTACCCCATCGCCCGGGCCTTCCTCGACGCCCGTGTGCACCGCATCTACGGCGGCACGAACGAGATCATGCGCGAGATCGTCGGGCGTCAGATCGCCGGCAAGCGCTGACGTCCCCGGGCACAGCTTCGGAGATCCCCATCGACACGCCGGGGCGGCATCGTCCGCCCCGGCGTGTCGTGTCTTAGCTCCGAAGCTGTGCCCCGGGATTACGTGCGGGGCTCCGCGGCGGCCTCGCGGGCGGCCTTCGAGGCGGGGGAGGCGGCACCGATCTTCCAGTAGCCGCAGAAGCTGACGGCGTTCCTGTCGACGCCGCGCTCGCCGACGAGCTGCTTGCGGACGCCGGAGGCCAGCGCCTGCTCTCCCGCCGCGTAGGCATGGAACGGCGCGGCGGGCAGAGTGGTACGAGCGAGGGTGTCCAGAGCGAGGGCCCCGGGCGGAATCTCCTGAGGCCGCACGACCCACACCACCTCGAGCCCCGACGGGTGCGCGAACTCCAGGGCGTCCTCCGCGGACGGGACTTCGATGATCGCCGTGCCCGAGGCGTCGGTCGGCAGGGAGGCGCTGATCGACGCGATCGCGGGGAGGGCGGTCTCGTCGCCGACGAGCACCACCCGATCGGTGCCCCGCTCGGGGTTGAAGGTCAGGCCCTCGTCGATGATGAGGACGTGCTCGCCGGGGGCGCACGTCTCCGCCCATCGGGACGCCGGACCGGCGGTGCCGTCGGCCGCCGAGCCGTGCAGGACGAAGTCGACGTCGAGCTCGGCGCCGGTCTCGGCCGTGGCCGGGCGGTAGGCGCGCACGGTGTAGTTGCGCATCACGGGGCGCTCGCCGTCGGGGATGCGGAGGAACTTCAGGTACCCGAACATCCGGTTCGCCTTCGCGGGCACCCGCTCCAGCCCCGCCTCGCCGCCGATCGGCAGGAACAGCCGGAACCACTGGTCGTAGCCCATCGGGCGGAAGCGGTCGATCTCGCCGCCGCCCAGGGTCACCCGCACCCAGTGCGGCGCGAGCCGTTCGGTGCGGAGAACCGTGAGGTGCAGGAGCTCGGCCGTCTCCGGCTTGACCATCTTGCTGAATGCCATGCGGGCACCTTTCAGGGGAGCTGCCAGGGGAAGAAGACGGCGAAGATCGCGGCTGACACGGCGAGCATGAACACGGTGAAGACGGTGTCCCTCGTGCGGAACGGCACGAGGTGCCGCTCGGTCCGCGTCGGATGCGCGCCGAACGCCCGGGAGTCCATCGCGAGGGCGACGCGCTCCGCGTGCCGGATGGCGCCCGCGAGCAGAGGGACGATGTATCCCCAGCCGCGGGCGATCCGCGCGAAGGGGCCGCGGCCGCCGTGGTAACCGCGCACCCGGTGCGCGGCGCGGATGACGGCGAGCTCGTGCCCGAACCGGGGCACGAAGCGGAAGGCGGCCAGGGCCGTGTACCCGATGCGGTACGGCACGCGCAGCTGCTGCACGCTCGCACGCACGAGATCGGAGCCGCTGGTGGTGAGGCCGCCGACCAGCGCGAGCGCGACGATCGATCCGAGCCGGAGCGCCGTGGCGAAGCCGATGAGGAGGGCGCCTCCGTAGAGGGTCCAGTCGCCGATCGTCACGACGGGGGCTGTGTCGGCGACCAGGGCCGCGTCGACCCACAGCGAGAAGCCGACGCCGATCGCGAGCATGCCCGCGGGCAGACCGAGCAGGAGCAGCGCGAGGAGGCGGCCCGTCACCCGCGCCCCGACGAGGATGAGGACGTACGCGAGCACGAGGAAGGCGGCCGGGGTGGCCAGGTCGCGCACGAAGACGAGGAGCAGCATCGCGGGGGCGAAGCCGGCGACCTTCGCCAACGGATTGAGGCCGTAGAGGAACTGCCGCCGCGAGGTGGCCACGAGCGGCGCATACGGATCGAGCGTGGACATCGTCACGGTGTCACCTCCCACCCGGCCTCGGCGAGCACCCGCTGCAGGGCGGGGACGCGCAACCCGGCGGAGGGGAGGATCGCGGGATCGGAGAACAGTGCCGCCGTGGGGCCCGCGGCCCGGACCCGCCCGTCGGCGAGGACGACCGTGTCGGTGGCGTGCTCCGCGACGAGCTGCAGATCGTGGGTGACGATGACGACGGTCGTGCCGTCCGCCCGGAGACTCTCCAGCAGGTCCAGGAGCTCGGCGGCCCTGGCGCGGTCCTGCCCGAAGGTGGGCTCGTCGAGGGCGAGGACGGGAGGACGGGTGATGAGGGCCGTGCCCACCGAGAGTCGTCGCTTCTCGCCGCCGGAGAGGAGGAACGGGTGCACGTCGGCCTTGTGCGTGAGCCCGAACCGCTCGAGCATCTCCGTCACGCGAGCGCTGACCTCGGCGTCCGGCACATGGCGCAGCCGGAGCCCGTGGGCGAGCTCGTCGAACACGGTGGCGGCGATGAACTGGTGCTCCGGGTTCTGGAACACGAAGCCGATCCGGGCCGCGAGATCCCGGGGGGAGGCGGTGCCCGGGTCGACGCCGTCGACGGAGACCCGGCCCTTCGGCGGGGGCACGACCCCCGCGAGGGCCTGGATCAGCGTGGTCTTGCCCGCGCCGTTCGCCCCGACGATCGCGGTGAGACTCCCCGCGGCGATGTCGAGGTCGACCCCGTGCAGGATCTCGGTGCGGCGCCGCGAGACGGTGAGGCCGCGCGCCCGGATGATCGGCTCCCGGTCGACGGCGGGAGGAGCGTCGGCGAGGATCGAGGACGCGCGGGATGGACCGGCAGGCAGGGCCGCGGCCAGTGCCTCGGGCGTCAGCGGCAGCGGGTCGAGGACGATCCCCCGGTCGCGGAGGCGGAGCGCAGCGAGCGTTGCGGCGGGCAGCCAGACCCCCATCGCCACGAGCTCGTCGGCATGCGCCCGGATGGTCTCGGCGGCCGGACCGTCGAAGACCACCCGGCCCTCGCGGTCGAGCACGACGGTGCGCGTGACGAAGCGCATCGCCGCATCGAGGTTGTGCTCGACGAGGAGGATCGCCCGGTCCCCGGCGGCCACGACCTCGGTCAGCGCCGCATACACGTCGTCGATCCCCTGCGGGTCGAGGTTCGCGGTCGGCTCGTCCAGCACGATGAGAGGGGAGCCCATCGCGAGGGCGCAGGCGATGGCGAGACGCTGTCGGCCGCCGCCGGACAGGTGGTCCGGGTTGTCGTCCCGGCGCTCCCACAGGCCCACCCGCCGCAGCGCATCCTCGACGCGGGCCCGCACGGTGCCGAGCGGGAGCAGGAGGTTCTCAGGGCCGAAAGCCACCTCGTCGTACACCGTCCCCGTGACGATCTGGGCGTCAGGGTCCTGGAAGACCATGGCGACGTACGTGCTGAGGGTCGCGGTGTGCGCGGTGGTCGTGTCGACACTGCCGGCCTCGACGGAGCCGGACATGGTCGCGGGGAGCGCGTGCGGGATGAGGCCGTTGAGGGCGAGCGTGAGCGTCGACTTCCCGGAGCCGGACGGGCCGAGCAGCAGCACGACCTCACCGGGCTCGATGTCGAAGGTCACGTCACGGGGCGACGGATGCGCGGCATCCGCGTGGGTGAGGGTGAGCTCGCGCACGCGGAGGAGAGGCGCGGATGGGCGCACGGCAGGTCCCGGGTTCGACGGAGGGTGTGCCTCTAACTTAGCTGAGCCTTACCTGTGTTGCCAGCAGGGCACCTCCGCGATCAGCGGCGTGCGACGCCGGCGGTGCGCAGCGCCGAACCGATGGCGAGGCCGATCGCCGTCCAGGCCACCGGGCCGAGCACGGAGATCGTCAGGTACAGCAGCTGGGCCCAGAGCGGCAGGACCGCGAGGTTCGCCGCGAAGAACACCGCCACCGCCACGACGACGCCGATCACGACCGCCGAGACGAAGAACCGCCAGGCACCCCAGGAGCGATAGCGGGTGAGGGCGGCGACACCTTCCTGGATGAGGCCGAACAGCAGCGCCGTGCCGATGAACCGCAACGACCACGCCGGGTTGAAGGCGCTCGCGATGAGCGCGGCGAACACGTGCGTGATGAGTGCCACGAGCGGCAGCCGCAGCACCTCCTGCGCGATGATGCCCGGCAGCACGTGCGAGCCCAGCACGAGGCCGTAGAGGAACAGCAGCGGGCTGGCCAGGAGGAGGGGAGTGACCCATCCGGCGATGCCGCCGAGGATGCCCGTTGCCACACCGATCGCTGCGCAGATCAGCAGCACTCTGGTCGACAGGACGGAGGTACGGGCCACGTCTCCAGCCTACTGGCGACATTCGGAGACCCGGCCGTCGTCCACCCTGACCGATCGGCGCGATCGGGATTCGACCATCGTTCAGTTCTCGATCCGGCGCCGAGGAGCGGGTCTATCGTGAGCCGCGGTGCGGCAACGAGGCGGCATCGGGATCATCGGATCATCAGGAGCGAGATATGGGTCGAACACCCCTTCGGATCGCAGCAGCCACCACCCTGGCGACGCTGTTCATCGCATCGACGGCAACCGCAGGCTACGCAGCGACCGGGGAGGTGACGCACCCCGTTCCGGTCGCGGGGACCCCCGGGCACTACATCGTGATCATGAAGGCCGATCCCCTCGCCAGCTACGAAGGCGACGTCAAGGGACTCAAGGCGACGAAGCCCGACGAAGGCGAGCAGCTCGAGACGCAGTCGCAGGACGCGCGGCGGTACGTCAAGCACCTCGAGTCCGAGCAGAAGAGCCTCATCAACGACGTCGGCGTCACGCCGGACACGACCTACCAGGTCGTGCTCAACGGGTTCAGCGCCGACCTCTCGGGTGAGCAGGTGGACCAGCTCCGTGCCTCGAAGGACGTCCTGGGGGTGTATCCCGACGAGATCCGTCACCCCGATGCGCAGACCTCCACGGACTACCTCGGCCTCGGCGACGACCGCAAGGGCCGTGGCGGGGTGTGGCAGCAGACCGGAGGCGTGAAGAAGGCGGGCGAGGGTGTCGTGGTCGGCGTGATCGACACCGGCATCGCTCCCGAGCACCCCTCGTTCGAGGGCAAGAAGCTCAAGCAGCAGAAGAAGCAGAACAGCCGCCACAAGGGCACGGATCCCTATACCGACGGCACCTACGTGTACTTCGACAAGTCCGACGGCGGACAGTTCCGCGGCGCGATGGTCGACGGCCAGGACTGGGATGAGCGCGACTACTCCACGAAGCTCATCGGCGGGCAGTACTTCTTCGCGGGAGCGCAGGCCGCCGGGTTCGACTTCCAGTACGACTACCTCTCCCCACGCGACGGCGACGGCCACGGCTCGCACACCGCGAGCACCGCCGCGGGCGACTTCGGAGTGGAGGCCGCGGTCGAGGGCGTCGACTTCGGGACCATCTCGGGCGTCGCGCCCGCAGCGAAGGTCGCCGCGTACAAGGCCTGCTACGTCGGTCCGGACACGACCGTGACCACCGATGACATCTGCGCGCTGAGCGACCTCGTCGCCGCGATCGATCAGGCCGTCGCCGACGGTGTCGACGTGATCAACTACTCGATCGGCGGCGGCGCCGCGAGCACCGTGATGGCGCCGGAGGACCTCGCGTTCCTCAACGCCGCGGCCGCCGGCGTCTTCGTCGCGACCAGCGCCGGCAACGACGGTCCCGATCCGGTCACCGCCGACCACGCCTCGCCGTGGTACACGACGGTCGCCGCCTCCACCATCCCCACGTGGGAAGGCACGGTGCAGTTCGACGGCTTCGAGGAGGCCGGGGCATCGGTGAGCGTGCCGTTCGGGGAGAGCGTCTCCGGGCCCTCCATCGCCGCCGTGGATGCCGCGGCGCCCGGTGCGGTGGATGCGCAGCTGTGCCTGCCGGGCACCCTCGACCCGACGAAGGTCGCGGGGCACATCGTGGTCTGCGACCGCGGCGGCAACGCGCGCGCGGAGAAGTCCCAGGTCGTGAAGGACGCCGGAGGCATCGGCATGGTGCTGGTGAACGTGCCCGGCGGCGCGGACTCGCTAGACAACGACTTCCACGCGGTGCCGACGGTGCACCTGAACGCCGTGCACCGCGCAGCCGTGCTCGCCTACGTGCAGGGCGGTGTCGATCGGCCGATCACCCTCGTCGGTGAGAACACCACCGGGGTGACCACCCCGACCCCGCAGATCGCCGGCTTCTCGAGCCGTGGGCCGGTCCTGGCCGACGGCACCGACGTCCTCAAGCCGGACATCGCCGCTCCCGGCGTCGCGATCCTCGCCGCCACGCACAACGCGCCGGGCGAGGAGCCGACCTTCGGCATCCTCTCCGGGACCTCGATGGCCTCCCCGCACATCGCGGGCCTCGGGGCACTGTACCTCGGGGAGCACCCGAGAGCGACTCCGGCGGAGATCCGTTCGGCCATGATGACCACCGCGTACGACACGGTGCTGCCCGACGGCTCGAAGAACACGGACCCCTTCGAACAGGGTGCGGGGCAGATCGACGCGAAGCGCTACCTGAACCCGGGCCTGCTGTACCTCAACGGCTTCAAGGACTGGGCGGCCTTCCTCGACGGGAAGGGGCTGTCGGACTTCCCCGGCATCGACCCCATCGACGGCAGCGACCTGAACCAGGCATCGATCTCCATCGGCTCCCTGGCCAGCGCGCAGACCGTCACCCGCTCGGTCACCTCGACCGAGAAGGGCGTGTTCACCGCGAAGGCCTCGGTCCCGGGCGTGAAGGTCACCGTCACTCCCTCTCAGCTCGCCTTCGACAAGCCGGGACAGACGAAGACGTTCACGGTCACGTTCGACAGCACCACCGCTCCGGTCGAGCAGTGGGCCACCGGCTCCCTCACCTGGACGAGCAAGAAGAACACGGTGCGCTCGCCGATCGCGGTGTTCCCGGTCACGGCGGATGCCCCGGCCGAGGTCACCGGCAGCGGTGTCGACGGCAGCACGACGGTGGACATCATCCCCGGTCTCGACGGCGACCTGGCGCTGGGCGTCTCGGGTCTCACCCCGTTCCAGCTGCTCAGCGACCCGGACAACCCCGTCGAGGGGCACTCGGGGAACGAGAACTCGGGGGACGCGAACAAGGACGTGTCCTGGATCGTCGACGTGCCGGAGGGCGCCACGCTCTCCCGGTTCGATCTCGACTCGTCCGACGACGAGGGCAGTGACCTGGACCTCACCGTCTACCGGGTGGTGAGCCCCGACGACCTGCGCTACTACGAGCGCTGGCAGTCGGCCACGGGCTCGGCCGACGAGCAGGTCACGATCCCCACGCCGACTGCGGGCACCTACCTGGTCGTGGCGAACGTGTACTCCACCACCGGGCCGATGACGTGGGACATGACCTACGCCAACGTGCTCCCGGACGGGGAGGGCTCGTTCACCGCGACGCCGAACCCGATCGCCGCGGTCCGCGGGCAGGAGACGAGCTACGAGCTGAGCTGGACCGGTCTGACCGCCGGGACCCGCTACCTCGGACTCGTCCAGTACGGGGACTCGGCCGTGCGCACCGTGGTGACGGTCACGACGCCCGCGGAGGTCGCGCCGACGCCGACCCCCGCGCCGAAGCCGTCGCCGACTCCGGAGCCGTCGCCGACCCCGGATCCGACTCCCGCGCCGGAGCCGACCCCGGAGCCGACCCCGCCCCCGGAGACCGACGCCCCCGGGTGATCCGGGATCGTCTGCACGACTCAGGCACGGCCGCACGACGGAATCCGTCGGGCGGCCGTGCCGTCGTCTCCGGGTCGTGCATCCGGTCGGGGCGGGGACTGCCGGGCATCCGTTCGTCGCATGGCCGCCGCCGCTCGTCGCAGCGTGCCCGGATCCGGGTGCGACGGCGGGACGCACTCCCTACCGTGGGGAGACGCAATGATGCGCCCCCAGAGGAGAACCCCATGACCGCACCTTCGTCGCGCCGCCGCGACGGCGCCGGGCTCGTCGACGACGACCCCGTCATCGAGACCGACCCGAACCTCCCACCCGTCGCCCTCTCCGCGGAGCACGAGGCCAAGAGCCGCCGCTGGACCCTGCCGAAGATCCTGCTGTGGACGGCCATCGCCCTCCTCGGCGGCGTCGCCTGGGTGATGCTCGCCATCGTGCGCGGCGAGACCGTGAACGCGATCTGGTTCGTGTTCGCCGCCGTCTGCACCTACCTGATCGGCTACCGCTTCTACTCGAAGGTCATCGAGCGGTACATCACCCGCCCCGACGACCGCCGGGCCACGCCCGCCGAGGTGAAGCAGGACGGCAAGGACTACGTCCCCACCGACCGCCGGGTGCTCTACGGCCACCACTTCGCCGCCATCGCCGGCGCCGGCCCGCTCGTCGGCCCCGTGCTCGCGGCGCAGATGGGCTACCTCCCCGGCACCATCTGGATCATCGTGGGCGTCGTGCTCGCGGGAGCCGTGCAGGACTACACGGTGCTCTTCTTCTCGATGCGTCGCGGCGGCCGGACCATCGGCCAGATGGCGCGGCAGGAGCTCGGCAAGATCGGCGGCACTGCGGCGATCATCGCCTCGCTGCTCATCATGCTCATCATCGTGGCGATCCTCGCGCTCGTCGTCGTCAACGCGCTCGGCGAGAGCCCGTGGGGCGTCTTCTCCGTCGCGATGACCATCCCGATCGCCCTCTTCATGGGCGTGTACCTGCGCTACCTGCGTCCCGGCAAGGTGACCGAGGTCTCGATCATCGGCTTCGTGCTGCTGATGGCCGCGATCATCGGCGGCGGCTGGGTCGCCGGCACCGAGTGGGGCCAGGCGATCTTCCACCTCGACCGCACCACGATCGCGTGGGGCATCATCATCTACGGGTTCATCGCCGCGGTGCTGCCGGTCTGGCTGCTGCTCGCGCCCCGCGACTACCTCTCCACGTTCATGAAGATCGGCGTCATCGTCATGCTCGCCGGCGCGATCATCCTCGTGCGGCCGGAGATCTCGGTCCCCGCGGTCAGCATCTTCGGCGAGAACGGCATGGGACCGGTGTTCGCGGGTCCGCTCTTCCCCTTCCTGTTCGTGACGATCGCGTGCGGCGCGTTGTCCGGATTCCACGCGCTGATCGCGTCGGGCACCACACCGAAGCTCGTGGAGAAGGAGCGGCAGACCCGGTTCATCGGCTACGGCGGCATGCTCATGGAGTCGTTCGTCGCGATCATGGCCCTCGTCGCCGCGATCTCGATCGACCAGGGCATCTACTTCGCGATGAATGCCCCCGCCGCCGCGACCGGGGGCACCGTGGAGGGAGCGGTCGCCTTCGTGAACTCGCTCGGGTTGACCGGGGTGAACCTCACTCCCGACATGCTCACGGGCACGGCTGCGGCGGTCGGCGAGGAATCGATCGTCTCGCGCACCGGTGGCGCTCCGACGCTCGCGCTCGGCCTCGCCCACATCATGCAGCAGGCCCTCGGCGGGCAGGCGCTCATGGCGTTCTGGTACCACTTCGCGATCATGTTCGAGGCGCTGTTCATCCTCACAGCGGTGGACGCCGGAACCCGAGTCGCGCGCTTCATGCTGCAGGACTCGATCGGCGCCTGGTTCCCGAAGTTCCGCGACGTCTCCTGGCGTCCCGGGGTGTGGATCTGCACCGCGATCATGGTCGCCGGCTGGGGAGCGATCCTCATCCTCGGCGTCACCGACCCGCTCGGCGGCATCAACACCTTCTTCCCGCTGTTCGGCATCGCGAACCAGCTGCTCGCGGCGATCGCGCTCGCCGTGGTGCTGGCCATCGTCGCCAAGCGTGGTCGCAGCTACTTCCGGTGGCTGTGGATCATCGCGCTGCCGCTCGCTTTCACCGCGGTCGTCACCATCACGGCCTCGCTCTACAAGATCTTCTCGCCGGTGCCGGCGATCGGATACTGGGCGAACCACTTCCGCTACCTGGAGGCGCTGAACTCCGGTGACACCACGCTCGGCGCACCGGAGGTGCTGCAGGCCGTCATCCGCAACACCGCGGTGCAGGGCACGCTGTCGATCATCTTCGTGGTGCTCGCGATCATCGTCATCGTCATGGCCGTCATCGCGACTGCGAAGGCGATCCGCAACGGCGGCGGCGAGAACACCGAGGACCCGCCCGTGCCGTCGCGCCGCTTCGCCCCGGCCGGGTTCCTCCCCGACGCGGAGGAGCGCGAGCTGGAGAAGCAGTGGGAGCCGATCCTCGCCGAAGAGCGCGCGGCGGCACGGCACTGAGATGACTCACGCGATGGATCGGACGGATGCCGCGACCTCCCCGCTGCGGGCGCTGTGGAGCGCCCTCGGCCGGGTCGGCCGCGGCATCCGCTGGTACATGACGACGCTGATGGGCGACACCGCGTACGCCACGTACGTCGCCCATCACCGTCGGCATCATCCGGGCGAGGAGCCGCTGACGGAGCGGCAGTTCTGGCGTCAGCGCATGGACGACCAGGACCGCAATCCCGGTGCCCGCTGCTGCTGACCCCTCGACAGGCTCAGGGCCCTTCGACAGGCTCAGGGACCCAGGGTGGGTCGCTGAGCCTGTCGAAGCGCGGGTCGCTGATTCCGCGCGCGCGTCCCTAGGCTGAGCGCATGAACGACGTCGTCCTCGCCGCGGTCCTCGGCGCGCTCGGCGGCATCGCCCTCACGGCGCTGCTGCTGCTCGCCCGCCGGTTCGCCCGCGGGTCCGCCGACCTCGGCAGCGAGGCGGAGCAGGGGGCGCTGCGTGCGCTGCATCAGGCGAGCCTCGCCGCCCCGCACCTCCGCGGCGGACTGACCGGGCCGGATGCGGTCAAGGCCGCCCGGCACCTGCGGGCCCTGCTGGGCAGCGCTGCGGTCGCCATCGTCGGCGACGACGACACGGTCACGCTCGACGGCGCCGCGGACGGGCTCGAATCCGCCGCCGTGCGCATCGCCGCCCAGGTGCGCGGGTCCGGGCGGCGGCAGGTGTTCCCCGCCCCGTCGCGGACGGACGACCTGGAGGCGGTCGGCGCGCCCATCCTCGTCGACGGGGTGCCGGTCGGGGTGGTCGTCGCCTTCGCGTCCCCGGTGCGCGCTGCGCTCGTGCGGGCGGCGGAGGAGGTCGCCGACTGGTGCGCGGCGCAGGTCGCGCTCGGCGGACTCGAGGCCTCGCGCACCCAGCTCGCCGAGGCGGAGCTCCGGGCTCTGCGCGCGCAGATCTCCCCGCACTTCATCTACAACGCCCTCACCGCGATCGCGTCGTTCATCACGACCGACCCGGACCGGGCCCGCGACCTCGTGCTCGAGTTCGCCGATTTCACCCGATACTCCTTCCGTCGCCAGGGGGAGTTCACCACGCTCGCGGAGGAGCTGGGCAGCATCCACTCGTACCTCGAACTGGAGCGCGCGCGATTCGGCGACCGCCTGCGGGTGACGCTGCAGATCGCACCGGAGACGCTCGCGACGGTCATCCCGTTCCTCTCGGTGCAGCCGCTCGTCGAGAACGCCGTGCGGCATGGCCTGGAGCCGGGGGAGGGCGGCGGCGAGATCCGCATCACCTCCCGAGATGACGGCACGCACACCGAGATCCTCGTCGAGGACGACGGCGTGGGCATGGACCCTGACGGCCTGCGCGCGCTGCTGACCGCGCGGGAGGAGGGCAGTCACGTGGGTCTGCGGAACGTCGACACCCGGCTCCGTCAGGTCTATGGAAGCGGGGGAGGGCTGGTCGTGGAGACCAACGCCGGCGCGGGTACCCTGGTGCGCATGCGAGTCCCGAAATCGCAGCCCCTCCACGACCCGGATGACGACTGAGGAGCGGCATGATCGACGTCCTCGTCGCCGACGACGAGCAGCCGGCCCTCGACGAGCTCGTGCATCTGCTGCGCGCCGACCCGCGCATCGGCGAGATCCTCACCGCGGGCAACGGCGCCGACGCGCTGCGTCAGCTCTCCGCGCGTGCGGTGCGGATCGCCTTCCTCGACATCCACATGCCGGGCCTTCTCGGCACGGAGCTCGCCCGCGCGCTCCTCGGTCTCGCGGAGCCGCCGGCGGTCGTGTTCGTCACCGCCGACGAGGCCCGCGCGGTCGAGGCATTCGAGCTGCGCGCCGCGGACTACCTCCTCAAGCCCGTCCGGCGGGAACGGCTGCGGAGTGCCGTGGACAGGGTGGTCGCGCAGGAAGCCACGCCGCGCGGCGAGGACGAGGTGCTGCCGGTGACGGTGGGCGCGGCGGTGCGGTTCGTGCGGCGCAGCGACGTGCGCTGGGTGCAGGCGCAGGGCGACTACGCGCGCCTGCACACCGAGGACGACGGCCCCGGCCACCTCGTGCGCGTCCCCCTCTCCGAGCTCGAGACCCGATGGGCGCCCGTGGGGTTCCTCCGCATCCACCGTTCCACGCTCGTCCGGATCGCCGCGGTGACCGAGGCGCGGCTGTCGGGCGGGGAGCCCACGGTCGTCGTCGGCGCGGCCGTGTTGCCGGTGAGCAGGAGGCTCGTCCCCGCGGTGCGGGAGGCGCTCGTGCGGGGCGAGGGGACGGCATGACCGAGGCGCCGAAGCGGGTGCGGGTCACCGCGGACACCCCGCCGCGCCGCTCCTCCGCCGCCACGCGGGGGATCGCGCTGCCCGGAGCACCGGTCGCGGAGGCCGATGCCGTCTACGCGCGCGCCCTGATGCGCAGCCAGCTCCGGCTCGCCCTGGGCACCGTCGCCGGCTTCGTGGTTGTCGTCGTCGCTCTGGCGCTCGGGATCGCGCTCATCCCCGAGATCGACGCCGTCGTCCTCGGCGGGCTGCCGCTGTCATGGCTTCTCCAGGCCTTCGCGTTCTACCCCGTGATCCTCGTCTTCGCGGTGCTGTACGTGCGCACGGCGGTCCGCAACGAGCGGCGGTACCGCGCTCTGCGGGACCGCGAATGAACGCCGTGCTCGACCTCGTCGGCGTCGCCCTGGTCGTCATCGCCACCCTCCTCATCGGCGTCTACGGGCTGCGGGTGTCTCGCACGACGAGCGACTTCTTCGTGGCGTCGCGCACGGTGCGCCCGGTCTGGAACGCCTCGGCCATCAGCGGCGAGTACCTCTCCGCTGGCACCTTCCTCGGCCTCTCCGGGCTGGTGCTGCTGGACGGCGCCCGCGGGTTCTGGTTCCCCATCGGATACGCCGCGGGGTATCTGCTCGTGCTCGTCTTCGTCGCCGCGCCCCTGCGCCGCAGCGGGGCGTACACGATCCCGGACTTCGTCGAGGCCCGGCTCGACTCGACGACCGCGCGCCGGGTCACCAGCCTCGCGGTGCTCATCATCGGCTGGCTCTACATCGTGCCGCAGCTGCACGGCGCGGGCATCACGCTCGTCGTGGTCGCCGGGTTGCCGGAGTGGGTCGGAGCCGTGACGATCGCGGTGCTCGTGGCGGCGGCGGTCGCCGCGGGCGGGATGCGCGCGATCACCTTCGTGCAGGCATTCCAGTACTGGCTCAAGCTCACGGCGCTCCTCGTGCCGGTGGTGTGCATCGCGTTCGCGCTGAGCGGCGGCCCGCACGATTTCGATCCCGCGCTCGTCTTCCCCGCGGAGGCCGGGCCGTCGGGCTTCGACGCCTACGAGACAGCGTCGCTGCTGCTCGCCCTGCTCCTCGGCACGATGGGTCTGCCGCATGTCCTGGTGCGGTTCTACACGAGCCCGACGGGGGCCTCCGCGCGGCGGACGACCGTGATCGTCATCGCCATGGTGAGCGCGTTCTACGCCGTGTCGAGCGCGATGGGGCTCCTGGCGCGGATCGCCGCCCCGGACCTCGCGCGGCCCGGGATCGCCGACACCGTGGTGCTGCAGCTCCCGTCGCGGGTGTTCCCCGGGCCGGCCGGCGAGCTGCTGACGGCCCTCATCGTCGCCGGGGCCTTCGCCGCGTTCCTGGCGACCTCGGCCGGACTCGTGGTCTCGCTCGCGGGGGTCATCAGCCAGGACGTCTTCTCCGGCTCCGTGCGCTCCTTCCGGCTGTCCGCGGTGGTGTGCGCGCTCGTGCCGCTGGGGGTCGCGCTGCTCACGGTTCCCGCGGGGCTCGTGTCGAGCGTGGGGGTGGTGTTCGTCGTGGCGGCGTCGACGCTCTCGCCCGTGGTGCTGCTGGGCGTGTGGTGGCGGGGCCTCACCGCGCGTGGGGCGGTCGCGGGCATGGTGTGCGGCGGTCTCGCGACCGGGCTCGCCCTGCTCGTGCACGCCGCCGTGGACGGGGTCGGCGTCGCGGCGCCCTACCTCGCGCAGCCCGCCGCCTGGACGATCCCGCTGGCGACCGGGGTCACGGTCGCCGTGTCGCTGCTCGACCCTCGCGGACCCTCACCCCGCACGGACCGCTTCCTCGCACGCGTGCACACCCCCGACCGCGCTTGAGTCTGCTTCTGCGTCCCGGAACAGGCGATCACGCGGGTTCAGGCAGGTGAAAGCCAATCGAGCCTGAGCCCGCGCGAGTGCCTGAAGAGCGGGGAGGGTCGGTGTGGTGGGGTCAGGAGGCTCCCGCGCGGGGGCAGGCACTGGCGTGAGAGCAGGCAGGGAGCACCAAGAGTGCCTGTGTTGGCGGGAGTGCCTGAATCAGCGGGAGTGCCTCAGCGGGAGGGGGTCAGAGGGTGCGGCTGCGCGGCATCAGGCGCACCGGAGGGAGCGGCGGCGCGGGGATGCGCTGGTCGTGCCCCTCGACGACGCCGAACCGGGGGGACGCGGCCTCCCAGTCCTCGCGGGCGGCGACGATCTCGTCGTGGGAGCGCCCGGCGAAGTTCCACCACATGACGATCTCGTCCTCGAACGGCTCACCCCCGAGGAGGAACAGCAAGCCGCCCTCACTGCTGGTCACCTCGACGCCGTCGCGGGAATCACCGAGATAGAGCATGTCGTTGCGGGTCATCGCGTGCTCCGGGACGGCGGCGTCGCCCTCGACGAGGAGCAGCGCGTGCTCCCACTCCGGCCGCAGCGGCAGGCGCACGGTGGTTCCGGCCGGCACGACGATCTCCGCCCCGACGATCGGTGTGTGCACGGTCGCCGGCGAGTGCACGCCCGCGAACTCGCCGAGCACGACCGTGGCCGTGGCGTCCGATCCGGTCGCGGACGGCAGCGTCGTCGTCGGCAGATCGGTGTGCCGCTCGAAGCCGCCGTCGCCGTGGCGCGCGGACTCCGGGAGAACGACCCAGAACTGCAGCGCGTCGAGCGGGACGGGGCCGTCACCGACGGAGTACTCCGAATGCGAGATGCCGTTGCCGGCGGTCATGAGGTTGAGCTGTCCGCGTCGGAGGTCGGCGTCGCTGCCCAGCGAATCGCGGTGCCGGATCTCGCCGACGAGCGGCCAGGTCACCGTCTGCAGACCGATGTGCGGGTGCGGCTCGACACGCATCCGGGTCTCGGCCGGGCCGAACCGGTCGAGGAAGCACCACGCGCCGATGGTGGGGAGGTTGCGATGCGGCAGCACCCGCAGCACCTCCATGCCGCGCACGCCGCCGAGCGGGACCGCCCGCGGCTCGAGGACGAGGCGGCGCTGCCCGATCATTCCGCCCTGCCCGTGGGGTCCTCGTCCGCGCCGGCCGACTCCTCCTGCACCGGGGCGTCCGCCGTCGAGCCCGGACGCTGCGGCCAGCGGATCTCGGCGCCGGGCACCTCGTGCGTCTGGAGGTACTTCGCGATGTACGGGCAGAGCGGCACGATCGCGTCGCCCGTCGACGCCACGTCGGTCAGTGCCGCCGCGGCGAGCTTCCCGGCCAGGCCCTGGCCCTGGAAAGCGGGGTCGATCTCGGTGTGCAGGAACCGGATCGCGCCGGGGCGGGTGTCGAACTCGGCGAACCCGGCCAGCACGTCATCGGAACGGATCTCGTAGCGGGAGGCCTCGTCGTTGCGGGTCACGGTGATGTCGGTCATCGGATGCTCCTTCCGGCGTCTGGAACCAACCTACGCCCGGGATCGGGGGTGCGGGCCTGTGGACGTCGCCGTGCCGCTGTCCGTCGGGGTGATTACGCTGGAGGGATGCCGCAGACTCCCCGTGATCCGTACGACGGATGGATCCCCGAGCCGGACGCGGCATCCGACCAGCCCTGGGACGACGGGTGGGAGCCGACCGAGCCGCCGGAGCCGATGGACTGGGAGCCGCAGGGCGCGGGCTTCGAGCCGCCCCTCGACTGGGGTCCGGGCCCGACGACCGCGGTGACCACCGCGCCGGCCGTCCGCCGTGCCACGCCCAGCCGGTATGCGACGGCCCGCGAGGCACTGCACACCGTGTTCGGCTACGACGACTTCCGCGGCGACCAGGCGGCCATCGTCGAGCAGGTCATCGGCGGCGGCGACGCCGTCGTCCTGATGCCCACCGGCGGCGGCAAGAGCATCACGTACCAGGTGCCGGCACTCGTCCGCGAGGGCACCGGACTGGTCATCAGCCCGCTCATCGCGCTCATGCACGACCAGGTCGACGCGCTGCGCGCCAACGGCGTGAAGGCCGCGTACCTCAACTCCACCCAGTCGATCGAGGAGCGCCGCGAGGTCGAGCGCGCCTACGTCGCCGGAGAGCTCGACCTCCTCTACGTCGCCCCGGAGCGGCTGTCGGGCGCGCAGACGACCTCCCTCTTGCAGCGCGGCACGCTCAGTGTCATCGCCATCGACGAGGCCCACTGCGTGTCGCAGTGGGGTCACGACTTCCGGCCCGACTACCTCGCGCTCGGCGACCTGGGCGAGCGGTTCCCCGGCGTCCCGCGCATGGCCCTGACCGCGACCGCGACGCGGGCCACGCACAAGGAGCTCACCGAGCGTCTGCACCTCGACGCGGCGAAGCACTTCGTTGCGAGCTTCGACCGCCCCAACATCCAGTACCGGATCGTCCCGAAGGTCGACCCGCGCAAGCAGCTCGTGCAGTTCATCCGGTCGCAGCCGGAGGGCGCGGCGGGCATCGTCTACGCGCTCAGCCGGAAGTCCGTCGAGCAGACGGCGACCTATCTCGCCGCGCAGGGTCTTGACGCGTTGCCGTACCACGCGGGCCTGCCCGCCGAGGTGCGGGCGGCGAACCAGTCGCGCTTCCTCCGCGAGGACGGCGTGGTGATGGTGGCGACGATCGCGTTCGGCATGGGCATCGACAAGCCCGACGTGCGCTTCGTCGCCCACATCGATCTGCCGAAATCGGTCGAGGGGTACTACCAGGAGACCGGCCGCGCCGGCCGCGACGGCGAGCCGTCCGTGGCGTGGATGGCGTACGGGCTCGGCGACGTCGTTCAGCAGCGCCGTCTGATCGATCAGAGTCCCGGAGACCGCACGTTCAAGATGCGCATGGGGCAGCACCTCGACGCGATGCTGGCCCTGTGCGAGACGGTGGAGTGCCGCCGGCAGAACCTCCTCGGGTACTTCGGTCAGGACTCGCAGCCCTGCGGCAACTGCGACACGTGCCTCGACGACACGGCGACCTTCGACGGGCTCGTCCCCGCGCAGAAGCTGCTGTCCACGATCGTGCGCCTCAAGCGCGAGCGGAATCAGGCCTTCGGCGCGGGCCACCTCATCGACATCCTCCGCGGTGCCTCGACCGAGCGCATCCGCCAGCAGCGGCACGACGCCCTCGCGACCTACGGCATCGGCGCCGACCTCTCCGACCAGGACTGGCGGAGCGTGGTGCGCCAGCTCCTCGCCCGGGGCATCCTCGTCGCGCAGGGCGACTACGGCACGCTCGCGCCGGGGGAGGCGGCGGCCGGGGTGCTGCGCGGCGAGACTGCGGTGCCCCTCCGGAAAGACACGATCGGACGCCCGTCCTCGCCGTCCCGCGCCCGGAAGGCGAGTGCCGCCGACGCCCTCGACGCCGGAGACCGGGAGCTGTTCGAGGCGCTGCGGGCCTGGCGGGCCGAGACCGCCAGGGAACAGGGCGTCCCGGCGTACATCGTCTTCGGTGATGCCACGCTCCGTGCTCTCGCGGAGCATCGTCCCACGTCGCACGCCGACCTCGACGGCATCACCGGCATCGGTGCGAAGAAGCGCGAGGCCTACGGCGACGGCGTGCTCGCCGTCATCGCCGCCTCCTGACGTCGACCCACCCCCTTCCGTTCGAGCCCCCCCTTCGCGGACGCCCGCAGGGGGCCGGGGCGCATGGAAGGGGGTGGGTCGACGGGCCGAACCTGTCGCGAGCCGACAACGACAGGCGCGGACGGGGCGGCCGGTGGTTGGAGGATGCGGACAGGGGACTTCATGTCGTTTTGTCGCACACCTACCATGAGAGGCATCCACCTTCGTCTCTCCGAGAGGAACGCTCATGGTCGACGCCGCCGTCCGCCCTTCGACGACACCTGACCCGCGCGAGAGCGCGACCGCCCCGCGGATCGATGTCGCCCGCCTGAACGACGCCCTGATGGGCACCTGGGGCGACGTGCGCCGCCAGGCCCGCGAGATGATCAAGGACTCGGCGTTCTGGCGGAAGGATGAGCTCGGCAAGGACGACCACCGCGAGCGCGTGCTCAGCCAGCTCCACCTCCTCGTCGACAACAAGGCCGTGCACCGGGCGTTCCCGAAGCGCTTCGGCGGCGAGGAGAACAACGGCGGCAACATCGCCGGATTCGAGGAGCTCGTCGCCGCCGACCCGAGCCTACAGATCAAGTCGGGCGTGCAGTGGGGCCTCTTCGGCTCCGCGATCCTGCAGCTCGGCACGAAGGAGCACCACGACAAGTGGCTCCCCGGTGTCATGGATCTGTCGATCCCCGGCGCGTTCGCGATGACCGAGATCGGTCACGGCTCCGACGTCGCCGCGGTCGGCACCACCGCCACCTACGACCCGGAGACGGAGGAGTTCGTCATCCACACGCCGTTCCGGGGAGCTGTGAAGGAGTACCTCGGCAACGCGGCGCTGCACGGCATCGCGGCGACGGTGTTCGCGCAGCTCATCACCAACGGCGTCAACCACGGCGTGCACTGCTTCTACGTGCCCCTGCGCGGCGAGGACGGCGTGGATCTGCCGGGCATCGGTCGCGAGGACGACGGTCTCAAGGGCGGACTGAACGGCATCGACAACGGCCGGCTCTCCTTCGACCAGGTGCGCATCCCGCGCACGAACCTGCTGAACCGCTACGGCGACGTCGCCGCGGACGGCACCTACTCGAGCGCGATCGACAGCCCCGGCCGCCGCTTCTTCACGATGCTCGGCACCCTCGTGCAGGGACGCGTCTCGCTCGACGGCGCCGCTTCCTGGGCCTCCGCGCTCGGTCTGCACATCGCGATGACCTATGCCACGCAGCGTCGCCAGTTCGATGGTGCGGACGGGCAGGAGGTCGTGCTGATGGACTACGGCAAGCACCAGCGCCGTCTGCTCCCGCGCCTGGCCACCACGTACGCGCAGATCTTCGCGCACGACGAGTTCCTGCAGAAGTTCGACGGCGTCTTCTCCGGCCGCACCGACACCCCGGACGACCGGGAGGACCTGGAGACGCTCGCGGCGGCACTCAAGCCGCTGTCGACCTGGCATGCGCTCGACACGCTGCAGGAAGCCCGTGAGGCGTGCGGCGGCGCCGGCTTCATGTTCGAGAACCGGCTCGTCGGGCTCCGTGCCGACCTCGACATCTACGTCACGTTCGAAGGCGACAACAACGTCCTGCTCCAGCTCGTGGGCAAGCGGCTGCTGACCGACTACGCGAAGCAGTTCCAGGGCAAGGACGCCGCGGCGCTCGCGCGCTACGCCGTGGGGATGACCGCCGGCAAGGTGTTCCACGGCGCCGGCCTCCGTCAGCTCGGTCAGGCGGTGACCGACTTCGGCCAGGTCGCCCGGTCGGTGGAGCGCGGACTGCGCGAGGAGCAGCAGCACGACCTCCTCGCGGGCCGCGTACAGCAGATGGTCGCCGACATCGCGACCCGGCTGCGTGCCGCCGGCAAGGACAAGGTGCTCGGGGCACGGCTGTTCAACGAGAACCAGGCCGAGCTCATCGAGGCGGCCAGGGCGCACGGCGAGCTGCTGCAGTGGGAGGCCTTCACCGACGCCGTCCACGCGATGGACGACGCCGAGACGAAGAAGGTCATGACCTGGCTGCGTGACCTCTTCGGTCTGCAGCTCATCGAGAAGCACCTCGCCTGGCACCTCATCCACGGGCGGCTCTCCACCCAGCGGGCGGCGGCGGTGTCGAGCTACATCGATCGGCTGTGCGCGCGGCTGCGTCCGTACGCGCTCGACCTCGTGGATGCCTTCGGCTACGAGCCCGAGCACGTGCGGGCTCCCATCGCGAGCGGTGCGGAGAAGCAGCGGCAGGACGAGGCCCGTGCGTACTACGCCGACCTCGAGGCCACCGGTCAGGCGCCCGTCCTGGAGAAGACGCTCAAGCGGCAGAAGCGCTGAGCGATCGGCCCGGGCCGTCCCCACACGGCCCGGGCCGTCCGGACAGCGGATTCATCGACGGAGGCGGATAGTCTCGGCGAGTACCGACCCGAGGAGCATCATGTCGACCGTCACCGCCTACGCCGCCCCCGCCGAAGCCGCCCCGCTCGAGAAGACCGTCATCGAGCGTCGAGAGCTCGGCCCGCACGACATCCTCATCGACATCGCCTTCGCCGGCATCTGCCACTCCGACATCCACACCGTGCGCGGCGACTGGGGTCCGCAGCAGTACCCGCTCGCCCCGGGACACGAGATCACCGGAACGGTCGCCGCGGTGGGCGCCGAGGTCACGAAGCACGCCCTCGGCGACCGCGTCGGCGTCGGCTGCCTCGTGAACTCGTGCCGGGAGTGCGTGTACTGCCTCCGCGGCGACGAGCAGTTCTGCACGCAGGGCGCCGTCGGCACCTACGGGGCGGTCGACCGCGACGGGACGATCACCCAGGGCGGCTACTCGCAGCAGGTCGTCGTCACCGAGGACTTCGTGCTGCGCATCCCGGACGCCCTGCCCCTGGACGCGGCGGCTCCGCTGCTGTGCGCGGGCATCACCACGTACTCGCCGCTGCGGCATTGGAAGGTCGGCCCCGGCACGCGCGTCGCGGTGGTCGGACTCGGCGGCCTCGGTCACATGGGGGTTCAGATCGCACACGCCCTCGGCGCGGAGGTGACCGTGCTGTCGCAGACGCTCTCGAAGCAGGACGACGGCCTCCGCCTCGGCGCCGACCGCTACTTCGCGACGAGCGACCGGGAGACCTTCCGTGACCTGCGCGGCTCCTTCGACGTGATCCTCAACACCGTGAGCGCCGTCATCGACCTCCGCTCCTACCTCGGGCTGCTCGACGTGGACGGCACCATCGTGTGCGTGGGTGCTCCGGCGGAGGCCCTCGCCCTGAACGCGGGGTCGCTGATCGCCGGACGACGCTCCATCGCCGGCTCGAACATCGGCGGCATCAGGGAGACCCAGGAGATGCTCGACTTCTGCGCGGAGCACGGCATCACCGCGCAGATCGAGGTCATTCCCGCGTCAGCGATCAATGAGGCGTACGAGCGGGTCCTCGCGTCCGACGTCCGCTACCGCTTCGTCATCGACGCCGCCACCTTCGCCGACTGACCCCGCCCGGTCCCGGGTCCGTCCGCTGACGGTCTCCGTCCGCTCCAGTACGGGATCAAAAGCACGCCTCCGCGGCCTGCATAAGGAGCGACTTCCGTCCCGCGACCGTCGAGTCCCTGGGCCGGGACGGAAAAGTCTCCGGATGAGGACCGCGCAGGTACAGTTCTGATCCCGCGCTGCTCTCGTGAGGGTCCCGCGCGCCCCCTGCGGAGAACTGCCTCCGCGCTCGGTGCGGGATGGGAAAGGTGCCGCGGGGTTGTTCCGGGAGGGCCTTTTTGATCCCCCGTTGGAGGAGGGCGTCGTGGCGGGATGGGGAACGGGCGGGGGAGGCGGGGGGGGAGGGGCGGAATTGAACTCACACGAGGGGATGCGGGACGGGGCGGGAGGGCGTCGGTGGGGGCGGATACGGTGAGGGGATGACCTCCCTCCTCCTGGGGCCGGACTCCCGTGCGCGCTGCGCGTGGGTCGGCGACGACGCAGAATACCGCCGGTACCACGACGAGGAGTGGGGAACGCCGCTGCACGGGGACCGGGCGCTGTTCGAGAAGATGGCGCTGGAGGGTTTCCAGGCGGGACTGTCGTGGATCACGATCCTCCGCAAGCGTCCGCGGTTCCGGGAGGTGTTCGCGGGCTTCGTGCCGGAGGCGGTGGCGGCGTTCGACGACGCCGACGTGGAACGGCTGATGGCCGACACCGGCATCATCCGCAACCGCGCCAAGATCCTCGCGACGATCGGCAACGCTCGGATCGTGCAGTCGATGGCCGACGGCGAGCTCGATGCGCTGATGTGGTCGTTCGCCCCGCCGGCGACCGGAACGCGGCCACGGTCGTTCTCCGAGGTCCCCGCCGTCACACCGGAGTCGACCGCACTGAGCACGGAGCTGCGCCGGCGCGGGTTCCGCTTCGTCGGCCCGACGACGATGTACGCCCTCATGCAGTCGGCGGGCATGGTGGACGACCACATCGAGGGGTGCTGGAAGGCCTGACGTCTCGACGGAAAAGAGCGCGGGGCCACGGTCCCTCGCCCGATATACTCGGCACATCGGGGGATCTCCCGGCGCACGACGCCGGGTGGCTGCAGGCGCGCGGTCTCCCATCAGACCGTGAGGAGCAGGAGTGGCAACGCGCATGGCCGCGACACCGCCGACGCTGGCGGGGTACAGCTACGTGCGTCCACTCGGGTCCGGCGGGTTCGCCGACGTGTTCCTCTACGAACAGGACATGCCGCGCCGCGTCGTCGCCGTCAAGGTCCTGCTCGCGGATGCCGTGAACCCCGAGGTGCTGCAGACCTTCAACGTGGAAGCCGACATCTCGGCGCGACTGAGCGCCCACCCGTCGATCGTCACGATCTACCAGGCGTCCATCTCGGCGGACGGCCGGCCATACTTCGCGATGGAGTACTGCCCCGACACGATGAGCGCGCGGTACAAGAAGGCCCCGCTCCCGCTCGCCGAGGTGCTCGACATCGGCGTCCGCATGGCCGGCGCGCTGGAGACCGTGCACAGGGCCGGGCTGCTGCACCGCGACATCAAGCCGTCGAACGTGCTCATCAACTCACTCGGCGCGCCCGTGCTGGCCGACTTCGGCATCGCCGCCGCCGTCATCGAGGAGGGTCAGGGCGAGACCATCGCGATGTCCGTGCCCTGGAGCTCCCCCGAGGTCCTCCAGGAACGCGTGTCCGGGTCCATCCCCAGCGAGGTCTGGAGCCTCGGCGCGACGCTCTACACGCTGCTCGCCGGCCGCAGCCCGTTCGAGCGCGCCGACCGCGGCTCGAACTCCCGCGATCAGCTCACGGACCGCATCATCAAGGCGCGGTACACGGCGGTGCCCGTCCCCGGCATCCCGCCGATCATCGACGAGCTCTTCGCGAGCGCCATGCATCGCGACCCGGCGAAGCGGCCGGCGAGCATGGCGGAGTTCGCGGAGAAGCTGCGCTGGGCGCAGTACGAGCTCGGCATCTCGCCGACCGTCTTCGAGGCGGCGTCGGCGGAGTGGGCCGCGGCCGCGCCGGTGAACTTCTCGGACGCGACCGTCCGCGGTCCCGTCATCACCACGGTCGCGCCCGACTCCCGGAGGGCCGCGCGTGCGGCCCGTCCGCAGGTGGCACCCCGCGAGCGGGACGACGTCCCGGCGAGCACGCGCGGCCGGACCCGGTCGCCCCTGGTCGTCGGCATCGTCGGCGCGGTGATCGGCGCGGCCGCCATCGCGGGGATCGGCACCGCGGCCCTGTTCCTCACGGGGATCCTCTGATGGCGGCAGGCAACCGCACCGGCGCCGATGCCACGACCCCACCCCGGGGCAGGCTGATCGCGCTGATCTCGGGGATCCTCGCGCTCGTGGTCGTCGTGGCACTCGCGGTGACGGCGCAGGGGTATCAGTCCCAGGAGGTGCCGCGCCTCGAGCCGGCCGTCTGGGTCATGCGCGACAGCGGACAGTACGCCCGCGTCAACACCGAGCTCGCCGAGATCGACACGGTCCGCGACGTCGACGACCCCGAGGCGGTGTGGCAGAGCGGCTCCAGTACGGTGCTCTTCGCCCAGGGGAACCGGCAGCGGTGGGACGTCGATGCGGCCAGCCCCTCCGATCTGCTCTCCGACAGCTCGGAGGAGGGCACGCCGCTCGCCTCGCAGCCGACGCCCGCCGGGACGCGCGACGTGCTCTCCGCCGGGGTCTACGTGGCCTACCGGACCGACACCGGGCAGGTGTCCGTGTCGACCCTGGCCGCCGGGGCGGGGACAGCCCTCGTCGACCCGTTCGCGGAGGTCGAGGTCGAGGAGGGGGAGGACCCGCCGACCTACACCGCCGACGCGATCGGCCTCTCGCCGGACGGCCTGCTCGTCCTCTACTCCGCGGACGAGGGGGCTGTCCGCCGGTTCGACATCGACGAGCACCGCTTCCTCGGAGACGAGTCGCCGGTGGCCGACGCGCCGGAGGCGGGCGAGGGTCTGGCGATCGCGGTCGTCGGCGAGCGCTGGGCGATGCTGCAGCCGGGGTCGGGGGAGCTGTGGCTCTCCGGACGCGATGAGGTCGTCGCCCTGGACGTCGCCGAGGACGCACACCTGCAGCACGGGGCCGCCGAAGGCGATGCGGTGCTCGTCGCCGATTCCGACGGCCTCGTGTCCGTTGACCTCTCGTCCGGCGAGTCCGATCGCGTGGCGGAGGCGTCCGGCGTCCCCGCCGCACCGGTCTCCGTCCGCGGGGAGACCTACGCGGCCTGGCTCGACAGCGGCGGCGGGACGCTCTGGAGCGCGGGGGAGACCACCCCGCTGCAGGTCCCTGACGAGACGCTCGACGCGGCCGCCATCGAGCCGGTCTTCCAGGGGAACGGCGACCGCGCGGTGCTCGTCGAGACCGGGACGGGGCTCATCTGGACCGCTCCGGACGGCGTGCTGATCCCGCTCGAGCAGTGGAAGATCGAGGACGACACGGAGCAGCAGGAGGGCACCATCGTCGTCGAGGACGTGGCGGAGCAGCTGCCGCCGGTCGCGGTCGACGACGCGTTCGGCGTGCGCGCGGGGGAGCAGGTCATCCTGCCCGTCCTGCTGAACGATCACGATCCGAACAAGAAGGACGTCCTGACGATCGACCCCGAGTCGGTCTCGGCAGGACTCAGCGACCCTGCGTTCGGGGACCTCGCGCTCGTGGCGAACGGGCAGTCCCTGGTCGTCGATGTGAAGGCGGGCTCCGGCCAGGCGAGCTTCACCTACGCCGTGACGGACGGCGCGGCCGTCTCGCCGCCGGCGACCGTGACGCTGACGGTCGTCGATCCCGGCGTCAACTCGGCCCCGGTCTGGTGTGGCGTCGAGGCCTGCACGCAGGACTGGCCCGCGCCGCAGATCCTGGCCGGCGGCAGCACGATCGTCTCGGCGCTCTCCGGCTGGGTGGACCCCGAGGGCGATGCGTTCATCCTGAGCGACGCCTACGAGACGGACTCCTCGGCGCCGGTGATGGTGGCGCCGACGGACGACGGCCGGGTCGCGATCCGGCACACCGATCCGAACGCCGCGGACGCCGTGATCCCGATCACGGTCGTGGTGCAGGACGTGCACGGCGCGACCGCGGAGAAGACCCTCGAGGTCCAGGTCAGCGGCAGTCCCGCGCTCCAGGCATCGGCTGTCGCGGTGACCGCGCGCGTCGGCGAGCGGCAGTCCATCCGGATCTCCGATCACCTGTCCGGAGGCTCCGGGTCGTATCGCCTCCTGGACGCCGTCCAGACCGCCGCGACCGCGCAGGGCTTCGAGGTCACCCCGAACGCGGCCGCGGGCACCGTGGAGCTGACCGCGGCGAAGCCGGGCCAGTACGTGGTGACCTACACCGTGCAGGACGTCACGACCCAAGCCGAGCAGTCCGCCGTCATCCGCATCACGGCGGTCGACGGCTCCGCGGCGCTCGCCATGGCACCCCTGACCGCGTTCGTGCGCGAGGGTGAGGACACGACCGTCGATGTGCTCCGCGCCGTGCAGAACACCAGCGGACGCGTGCTGCTGCTGTCCGACGCCGTGAGCTCCACACCGCAGCTCAACGTGCGCGTGGTCGGCAACGAGAGCCTGCGGGTGAACGGCACGACCGAGGACGGAGAGCCCGGTCTGATCGGCACGGCCACCGTCACGGTCGCGGATGGCGCGGGCGGGGCGGTGCAGGGCACGGTGAGCGTGTTCCTCACCCCGCCGTCCACCGTCACCCGCCCGATCGTCTTCCCGGACGCGGTGACGGTGCGCGCCGGTTCGCTCACGCGCATCGAGGTCGCCGCGAACGACGTCGCGCCACGCGGGGAGCCGCTCCTCGTGCTCCCGGAGGTGACGGGATCCGGCGAGCCGGACGAGCTCGTGTTCGCCGACCGCAACGCTCTGCGGTACCTGGCACCGAAGACGCCCGGCACCTATCGGCTGACGTATTCGGTCTCGCTCGAACGGAACCCGTCGCTGTCCGACGACGGCGTCGTGACGGTCACGGTCGTCCCGCCGGGAACCAACCGCGCTCCCACACCGATCACCCTCACCGGTCGCGTCCTCAGCGGCCAGACGGTCACCGTCCCCGTGCCCACGACCGGGATGGACGGCGACGGGGACCGCGTGGTCCTCTCCGGCGTCGATCAGCCGAAGAAGGGCGGCGGCACGGCGACCATCTCGGCGAACGGCGAGGCGATCGTGTACCGGGCGCCGGCAGGCGGAGTGGACGGCGGACAGGTGTCGTTCCGCTACACCGTGCGCGATCCGCAGGGCGAGGAGGGCAGCGGCGCTGTCCGCATCGGCGTCCTCGACGCGGATGTCGACGACGCCGCTCCGGTGACGTTCAGCGATTACGTCCGCGTCGAGGCAGGATCCCGCACACCGGTCGTGCTGGACCCGCGCTCGAACGACCTCGACCCTGCGCAGAGCGAGCTCGAGATCACCGCGCTCGTGCCGAACGCGCCCCCCGTCAAGGGCAATCCGCTGTACGAGCGGCTGAACGCGCTGATCGATTCGGACACCTCCCTCAAGGACGGCCGCGTCGTGCTGCGCGCCGGGGAGACGGCGGGGACGAACTCGTACTTCTACACCGTGAGATCGACGCGGACCGGGAGCACGGCGCAGGGCCTCATCGTGTTGACCGTCACCGAGGGCACGGTCGCCGATCAGCCGGTCATCGCGGACACCGTGCTCACGGCGCGCGACCGTGACGATCTCGCGGACGGCGGTGTCGATGTCGTGACGGACCGGGTGCGGTGGCCGTCCGGCGACGTCTCGTCCCTGCGCCTGAGCCTGTGGGGTGAACAGTCCGGATACACGGTGCGGGGCAACCGGATCATCGGGGAGGCGCCGAAGGAGGGCGCGCTGGTCCCCTTCCAGCTCACCGGCACCGCCGCGGGCGGACGGGACGTGGCCGCCTACGGCTTCCTGCGGATCCCGGCGTTCGACGATATGCAGGTCCAGCTCGTCCCCGGCGCGACACCGGTCGTCGTCGACGAGGACGCGTCCGTGTCGTTCGCGGTGCAGGACTACCTCGATCTGCCGTCGTCGGATGCCGTGGAGATCGGCTCCGGCGCCTTCACTGCTCAGCGGGCCGCAGCGTCGTGCGCGGCCGACGGTCCGCGCAAGGCGGAGTACCGCGCCGGTCGCGAGGCGCCATGGTCGGACACCTGCCTGATCCCGGTGCGCCTGGAAGGTCAGAAGCGCTGGTCCTTCGTCGACGTGCCGGTCAGCATCCGTCCCTCGGAGCCCCAGCTGCTGCTCTCCTCGATCTCGCACACGATCGCCCCAGGGGCCACCGAGAGCGTCGACCTCTACGCCAACATGGCCGCCTGGGAAGGCGGACGCGAGGGCAACGCGGGCTCCCTCGAGTACCGGATCGTGTACTCGGGGTCGGCGTTCGTCGTCACGCAGAGCGGGGCGAAGCTGACGATCGAGGCGCGCGCCGATGCACGACCCGGCAACACTGAGAACGTCAGCGTGACGGTGCCGCAGTACGGTCAGCCGTCGGCCTCCGTGCGCCTGGTCGTCGGCGCGGCCCCGCCCGACGCTCCACGGGGGGCCACCTTCACGAAGCAGTGCGTCGTCACCAGCGCCAACTGCTCGATCGACGTCGTCGACGTGGCCGGCGAGTACGACCCCTTCGACGGCAAGCCGGGCTCCGGCTTGCGGCTCATGTCGCTCGGGGCAGGCGCGCGCTGCGACGTCGCCTCCATCTCGACGACCGGCACCAAGACGATCACGGCGAGCTGGCCCCGCGGCGGCCAGGCTCCGGGAGGACAGTGCGTCATCCCGTTCGTCGTGGCCGACGCCCAGGGGCGGACCGGCACGGGAACCCTCACGCTCGACCTGCAGGGCTTCCCGCAGGCGCCGGCGAGCGTGACCACCGTGGGCTTCACCCGCTCGACCGTCGTGCTGGAGGTGCCGCTCGGGGAGGCGCGGCGCGCCCACCCCGGGGTGTCCGGCGTGACCATCCTTCAGGACGGGGCCGCAGCCAACGCCTCCTGCAGTCCGGCCGGTGCCGTGTACCGCTGCACGGTCAGCGGTCTGACCAACGGCGCCCCGCACACCTTCACGGCGGCCGCGGTCAACGCCGTCGGCACCTCGGCGTCCACCTCGCCGCACACGAGCTGGGCCTACGCGGCTCCGGTCGTCGCGAACGCGACGGCCACGCCGGAGTATCGACCGGGTGTCTCGGACCGCGGGCGCGGGGCGGTCAGGGTCTCGATCGACGCCGCCGACGACGCCGTCTCGTTCCGGATCGAGGAGACGGGCGAGGTCATCAACCGCACGGGGGCGACCACCACCGCCGACATCGCGCTGTCGCCGGGAGCGCAGACCCTCACGATCGTCCCGATCAGCCAGTTCCAGCCGCCGACCGGCGGCGGGAACGAGGGTGGTGGCTTCCGCACGTCCGTGACGGTCGCCGGCTCCGTGTACTTCGACCCGGCGGCGACACAGGCGACCGCGGTCTCCAACACGGCGGTGAACGTCTCCGGCATCGCCGCGCAGGCCAACGGCAGCGCCAAGGGCGTCCAGGTCACCTACGTGGCGTGGCGGTCCGGCAACGTCAGCTGCACCGCGAACGGGGACGGCTCGCTGTCGGTCTCCGGCGGAGAGGTGCGCTCCGAGTCCCCCTCTCTGCAGGGGTTGCGGCCGTACCAGCTGTACTACGTCAAGGCGTGCGCGTCGAACGGCTACGGTGTGGCGGAGTCGTCCCCCACGAGCGTCTTCACGTTCACGTTCGTCGACGGCCCCGGTGGCGACACCACCTACACGGTCGCGAAGGACCCGCGGCGCGACGGGAACCGCTACGACTACGGCCTGGCCTCGGCGCCGCGCATCGACGTGGAGAACGGCTTCGTGCCGCAGTACTACCTCTACGGGCAGTGGGTCGGCGACTTCGCGCTCACCCCGGATTCGTCCCCGGGTCAGGTCCGCGCACGCGCCTGCCATGCCACCCAGACCGGCTCCTGCTCCGGAGAGGTGAACATCACCGCGACGACCGCACCGACCGTCGTCAACGCCGTGTTCCAGCCCTGCATGCCCGTCGTCGAGGGTGATGTCGTGACGGTGTCCGGCGCGGCACGCGGCTCGTACATCCTCGAAGTGACGCCCCTGGTCGACACCCCCGGCACCTTCGACGTGAAGCTCACGTGGACCGGCGCCTTCGCCACCCTGACCCCCATCACGCATCGCGTCACGGGCCTGTGCCCCTGATCGCCGAGCGTCCCGACACGAATACTCTTTCCCTATGCCAGCCACCGCAGCCGCCCCCGTCACCCTTGCCCCCGAACAGGCCTCCTGGTTCGCCGAGACGTTCTCGATCCTGACCGGCAACGTCGAGCAGGCGATCCTCGGCAAGCGCCACGTGGTCGAGCTCGTGCTCGCGACCGCCGTCAGCGGAGGCCACGTCCTCCTGGAGGACTATCCAGGGACGGGCAAGACGGCGCTCGCCCGCGCCGTCGCCCAGACGGTCAACGGAACGAGCAGCCGCATCCAGTTCACGCCCGACCTGCTTCCGGGTGACGTGACCGGCATCACGGTCTACGACCAGAAGGAGGGCACGTTCGAGTTCCACGCGGGGCCCGTCTTCGCGAACATCGTGCTCGCCGATGAGATCAACCGGGCGAGCCCGAAGACCCAGTCCGCGCTGCTGGAGGTCATGGAGGAGGGCACGGTCACGGTCGACGGCGTCACCCGTGCGGTCGGCTCCCCGTTCCTCGTGATGGCGACGCAGAACCCCATCGAGCAGGGCGGCACCTACCGGCTCCCCGAGGCGCAGCTCGACCGCTTCATGATCAAGACCTCCATCGGATACCCGGACGAGGCGGCGACCATGCGCATCCTGCAGGGCGCCGGTCGCCCGAAGACGGTGCTCGACGGCATCGTGGACACCGACACGATCCTCACGATGGCGGAGATGTCGCGCGGCGTGTACGTGAACCCGCTGGTGTCGGACTACATCATGCGCATCGTCGATGCCACGCGCCGGGCGTCCGAGGTCCGTCTCGGTGCCAGTGTGCGCGGCGCCCTCGCGCTGTCCCGCCTGGTGATGACGTGGGCGGCCAAGAACGGACGCACGTTCGTCACCCCCGACGACGTGCGCGAACTCGCCGTCGTCGCCCTCGCGCACCGCCTGGTCCTCGAGCCGGAGGCCGAGTTCGACGGGGTGACGGCCGTGGCCGTCGTCGGGCAGATCCTCCTCGACGTCGAACCCCCGCGCGAGAACGGCACTGCGTGACCTTCAGCACCGAATCCCGCCTGACGCGGACGACCGCGGGCACGAGCACGTCGACGCGGACGTCCACCGTCACGCGTTACGACCGCACGCGCCGCGGTCCCGTGCGCGGCGCGGTCTTCGGCGCGCGTCGCGTCGCCCGCTCCGTGGGCCGCGCGACCAGGGCCACCGTCGGCTGGGTCCGCGAGACGGTGACCACGGCGGGCATGCTCGTGGCCGTCGCGGTGGTGCTCGGTGTGCTCGCCGGGCTGCTGTTCGGCTGGGTGGAGGCCTGGGCGGTGGCCACGATCGCGCTCGTGCTGCTGGTGGCCTGCGTCCCGTTCATCCTCGGTGCCCATGACTACCGGATCGATCTCGTGCTCGATCGCGACCGCGTCGTCGCGGGCGCCGAGATCGGCGCGACCCTGGACGTCCGCAACAACGGCGAGCGCCTCTCGCTCCCCGGTGTCGTGGACGTGCCGGTGGGCGAGGGCCTCGTCGAGGCGCACGTCCCGCTGCTGCGGCCGGGGGCGCATCATCGGGAAGAGCTGACCATCGCCGCGCACCGCCGCGGCGTCATCGACGTGGGCCCCATGACCATCACCCGCGGCGACCCGATCGGCATCCTCCGCCGCGAACTCCGGTGGCCGGACGTGCAGCGCATCCACGTGCACCCGGTGACCGTGCGGCTCCCCAGCACCAGCGCGGGACTGATCCGCGACCTCGAGGGCACGCCGAGCACCACTCTGGTGGACGCGGACCTCTCCTTCCACGCGGTGCGCGAGTACGTCGTCGGCGACTCGCCGCGCCACATCCACTGGAAGTCCACGGCGAAGACGGGCACCCTCATGGTGCGGCAGTACGAGGAGTCCCGGCACGCGCGCATCGCCGTCATCCTGGATCTCGACCCGGAGTCGTACGCCGACGACGACGAGTTCGAGAACACCGTCAGCGCGGCCGCCTCGCTGGCGCTGCAGGGTGTGCGGGACGGCAGGGACGTGCTGTTCTCGGTGAGCAACGAGATCCCGGAGCACGGCCGCGCCGAGGTGCTGTCGATCCGTACGCTGCCCACGGTCACCCCCAAGGCCCTCCTCGACGCGACCTCCACGATCGATCAGACGGCGCGGGTGATGCGGCTCGAGGCCGTCACCGCTCTCACGGCGCAGTCGTATCCCGACCTCTCGATCGGGTTCCTGCTCACCGGTTCCGTCCTGCCGATCGAGCGTCTGCGTCACGCGGCGGTGAAGCTCCCGGCAGCCGTGGAGGCCGTCGCGGTGCGCAGTGAGCTCGGCGCGCAGCCGACGATGCGGACGGCCAGGGAGCTCGCGGTGATGACCCTCGGTGCGCTCGGCGACCTCCCCCAGATGCTCGCCCGCGGAGCGCTGCGGTGAGCGCCGGCGGGCCGAAGCGCGGACGCGCGCGATCCGGACGGGGGTTCGTGCCGTCGGCGCTTCTGCTCTGGTCTCTGGGATACGTGCTGGCCGGTGTGCTCCTCGCCACGGCGGCCGCCTGGCCCGTCTACGAGTCGTCCCGAGCCCTCGCCGTCGGGATCATCGGCGGCCTCCTCGGCATCGCCGTCGCGGTCGTCGCGCGCGTCCTGCGCTGGGGAACGCTGCTCGCCGCGGTCGCCGCGGCCGGCGTGTACCTGCTCGTCGCGGTGCCGCTCGCGATCCCCTCCGCCCTGACCTCCGTGCCCGCGTTCCTCGGCGGTGTGCGGGATGCGGTGCTCGGGGTCGTGCTGGGCTGGAAGCAGATGCTCACGCTGAATCCGCCGCTGGGGGAGTACCAGGCAGTCCTCATCCCCTTTCTCGTGGTGATGCTGTTCGGCTCATTCGTCGCCACGCTGCTCGTCTGGGGCGGGGGCAAGCGGGCGGCGGCGGCCGTCCCGGTGGTGGTGGCGATGAGCGTCTTCGGCATCGCCTTCGGTGTGAGCGGGACGTCCTCTCCCGTGACGGTGGCGGGAATCGAGCTCCCCGCGCCGCGCGAATGGCTGGTCGGGGTGGCGGTCTTCGTGGTGTCGCTGGTCTGGCTCGTCGGGCGCACGCGCCTGCAGCGCGCCGCCGCGCTGCGCAGCGTGGCGGCGGCGAACATCTCCCGTCGCGCGACCCCCGCCTGGCTCACCGTGCGCCGCCACCTCCTCTCGGCGGGGCTGGCCGTGGTCGCCCTGGCCGCGGGCTTCGCGATCGCCCCCGCCGCGGCCGGCTGGTCCGACCGCTCCGTGCTCCGCGACGAGATCGAACCCATGGTCGTGGTGCAGGAACAGCCGAGTCCGCTCAGCTCCTACCGGTCCTGGTTCTCCGGCGACACGCTGGACACGCCCGTGGTGCAGCTGGAGGGCGACCCCGGCGCCGTGGACCGCCTCCGCCTGGTGACCCTCGACGCGTACGACGGCGAGGACTTCCACATCGACGCCGACGACCGCTTCAGTCGTCTGCCGCGCTCCGCCCTCCCGGGCTCCGGCCGGGTGACGCTGGAGGTGACGATCGGCGACGCCTACCGCGGGATCTGGGTGCCGGCACCCGCCGGACTCGCGGAGGCGCCCGGATTCTCCGGGGAGCGTGCCGATGCGCTCGCCGACGGCTTCCATGTGAACGCCGACGGCGACACCGCGATCACCGTCGCCGATGCGCCCGGTGGCGGGGAGGGCCTCGTGCCCGGTGACCGCTACTCCGTGCTGATCGATGCGCCGGAGAAGCCCGGCGACATCACGGCCCTCCAGGGCGGCCGGTCGACCCTCGACGCCGATCGATACCCCGCGCTCGTCGAGTGGGCGGAGATGCAGGAGCAGCCGCGCACCGGCGCCGGCTACCTCGAGCTGATCGATCGCCTCCGGTCGCGGGGCTACCTGAGCCACGCGCTGCTCGAGGATGCCTCCGCTGCGGGGTGGATCGCGGCGCTCCAGGCGTCTGAGGGGTACGCGTTCGCGCCCAGCTACGCCGGACACTCGGCCGCGCGCATCGAGGAGCTGTTCACCGAGCTGACGGAGCAGGAGCGGCGGGCCGGTCCCGACGCCGACCCCGAGCTGCTCGTGTCGGCGGTCGGTGACGACGAGCAGTTCTCCGTGGCCGCGGCGCTCCTCGCGCAGCACTGGGGTCTCGAATCCCGTGTGGTGCTGGGCGCACGACTCGCGACGGCGGAGGAGGTCCCGGGGATCCCGGCCTGCACCGAGGTCTGCACCGGCGCGAACATGAGCGCCTGGGTCGAGGTGCGTGCGTCGGGCGACGAGTGGATCCCGGTCGATGCGACGCCGCAGTACGCGATGCTGCCGAGCGCCATCACCGAGGGAGAGCAGCTGCCGGAGCACCCGACCGTTCCGGAGCAGCCGCGGTCCGAGGCACTGGACCCGCCGCAGGCGCAGAGCGACGCGAACAACGACGCGCCCCCGCTGGAGGAGCCGGGCTCGGAGGTCCTCGCCTTCCTGCTGCCGATCCTCAAGGGCGTCGGACTGGGGCTGCTCGCCCTGCTCCTGCTGGCCCTGCCGTTGCTCGTGCTCCTCGTCGCGAAGAGCCGACGTGCCCACGCGCGCCGCACGGCCCCGGACCCCGAAGTCCGGCTCGCCGGCGCCTGGGAGGAGCTCGCCGACGTGTACGCCGACCACGACGTCCCCATGGTCGCGCACGGCACCCGGACGCAGCGCGCACAGTCGAGCGGTCGTGCGGCCGCGCAGCGGCTGGCCGCTCTCGTGGACCGCGCCGTCTTCGCCGAGCACCCGCCGACTCCCGACGACGCGACGGCCGCGTGGACGATCGTGGATGCGGAGCGAGCGGAGCTGGCGAAGGCGGGGACGCGGTGGCAGCGCCTGCGCACACGTGTGCGGCCGACGTCTTTCGTCGCGAGGGCGCGCTCCCTGCGCCTCCCCGGCTTCGGCGCGCGACCCACGCTCGGTACGCTCGGAGGGACCGGTTCACTGGATGACCGGAAGAAGGGGGACTCATGACCGCGCCCGCGGACTCCGGTCCGGCCACGATGCTCGCCATCATCGTCGGACTCGGCCTGCTCGTCGGCCTGGCCGTCTACGTCTGGTACGCCCTCGCCCTGTCGCGGCTGTTCCCCCGCATCGACGGGGAAGGGTGGAAGGGGTGGGTGCCCGTCCTCAACGAGGCCGAGATCCTCGCCCGCGGCGGAGTGCCGGCCTGGTCGGTGGTCTTCTACTTCATCCCGCTCGTGCAGCTCTACGGGATCTATCTCAAGGTCGTCGCCACGCATCGCATCAACCGGCGGTTCGGACGGGGCGCGGGGATGACGGTCCTCGCCATCCTCCTGCCGCCCGTGTGGGCGACCATCCTCGCGTGGGGCCCGGCGCCCTATCCGGAGGGGGACCGACTCGCGGCGCTCCAGCCGGGTCCGCGCCGTAGTGCTCCGCCTTCCGCGGCTCCCGCGCGCGACGCTTCGGGGTACACGATCCCCTCCCTCGCTCCGGCGGGGAACGGATCGCCGGAGGCGCCGTCGCTGATCTTCCCGGACTACGCCGCGCCGCCCGCGGTCGCTCCGACCCCACCCCCGGGTGCCCCGCCGACCGCGGGTGCGCCGCAGGGCGAGCCCGCGGCACCGAGGTCGTTCGCGCCGCCGGTGTTCGCTCCGCCTGCCGCGCCGCCGGCTCCGTCGTCCTCGACGCCGTCTCCGTCGTTCGCACCACCGGCGCCGCCCGCGCCGTCGCCCGCGGCTGCTCCCGTTCCGCCGGCTGCGCCCGTTCCGCCGACTGCCTCGATTCCGCCTGCTGCCCCGGTTCCGCCGGCGGCGCCCGTGCTTCCGCCCGCGGTGGCTCCGACACCACCCTCCCCGGCCGCACAGCCGACGCCCTCCGCTCCCGCGCAGCCGACGACCGGCATCATGGCCGCGATGGGCGACGTACCGACGGCCGCCCCGCAGCCCGCGCCGGCCCCTGCTCCCTCCGTGGACTCGCCGCCGAGCGAGGAGCCCGCTGCCCCCGCGCCGGCTCCGGAGGCGAACCGTGTCGTCCGACCCGTGCCGCCCTCGTTCCGCGACGGCGGTCAGCCCGAGGCCCCGCAGATGCCCACGATCCGCCCTGTTCCGTCGATGACGGCTGCGGCACCCGCGGCGGAGCAGAGCGCGCCGGCGCCTGCCCCCGCGACAGAGGCGCTCGCGGTCCCGGGCGGTCTGGTCCCCGACGTCGACAAGACCGTGGTGACACCGCGCCCGACCGACGACGACCTCGATGCCACGGTGGTGGTCGCCCGCAAGCGCGGCGTGCGGCGGGTCCTTGTGCTGGACGACGGTCGCCGGTTCTCGCTGTCCGGTGCGAGCGTCGTGATCGGCCGGAACCCCACAGGCGAGCCGGGCGAGCAGCGGCTGGCCATCCCGGACACCACGCGCACGCTGTCGAAGACCCACGCCCGCCTGGTGGTGCAGGAGGACGAGTGGCGACTGACCGACCTGCACGCCACCAACGGCGTCGTGGTAGTCGCGGACGACGGCTCGGAGACCCTCCTGGACGCCGGGGAGAGCGTGGTCGGCACCGGCCGGTTCATCCTGGGCGAAGTGGGCATGCACGTCGTCGCGGAGCGCGATTCGTGACCGTGGAATCCGTCGTCCTCCGGGTCGCCGCGCTGACCGACACCGGGCTCACGCGGACGGCCAACGAGGATGCGGTGCTCGACGCACGCCCGGTCTTCCTGGTCGCCGACGGCATGGGCGGTCACGACGCCGGTGACCGCGCCAGTGCGGCCGTCGTCGCGGCCTTCGAGCCGTTGCGGGGGCGGGCGGTCGACGTCGGCGACATCAGCGACGCTCTGAGCCGTGCCACGGCCGTGGTCGAGGCGATCGCCGCCGCGCACAAGCGCGGCGCAGGCAGCACCGTGACGGGTGTGGCCCTCGTGGAGCACGAGCGCGCGCCGCACTGGCTCGTCTTCAACGTCGGGGACTCCCGGGTCTACCGGCACCACGGCACCGAGCTGGCGCAGCTCACGATCGACCACTCCCTCGGGCAGGAGCTCGTCGATGCCGGAGAGCTCCGCCCCGAAGACCTCGCCTCGTTCTCGCGCCGCAACGTCATCACGCGGGCGGTCGGCGCTCCGGACAGCACCGCGGACAGCTGGCTCCTCCCCGTCGTCGACGGTGAGCGGCTCCTGCTGTGCTCCGACGGGCTCACCGGCGAGGTCAGCGACGAAGCCATCCGCGCGACCCTGACCATGAACGGCCGTCCGGAGACAGCGGCGTCGGCTCTGGTGCGCCGCGCGCTGCAGGGCGGCGGACGCGACAACGTCTCGGTCCTCGTGATCGACGTCGTCTCCGGTGGCGCGCGGACCCGTCCCGACGACGCGACGGGCGGACGGGCCGCGGTGTCCGCGCTCACCGACTCGACGCTCGACGGCACGACCGTCCCGGTACGGGCGCGATGAGCGGCGACGAGGTCGAGGAGACCGTCATCCTGACGCGGCGGGACCGCCGGCGGGCCGAAGCGGCCGCCGACTCGGTGCCCCCGGCGGCCGATGACACATCGTCCGCCGTCGACGAGGCGACCATCGTGGTGGATCGCGCGAAGACGGCTCCGGCTCCCGACCGGACCGACGATGCCGCAGTGGACGCGCCCGAAAGCACCGTCGCCGATGAGCCGGACGATGTCGGGCCCGAGGACGCCGCGGGTGAGGCCATCGACGACGCGACCGTGGTCGTCGATCGGTCCGCACCTCCGGCGGCCGACGCCCCCGAGGACGCCACCGTGGCGGTCGCGCGTCCGGCTCGACGCCTGCGGCGGAAGAAGGGTGCCGCCGCAGCAGGCGACGGCATCGCACCCGAGACCGCCGGGCCGCGGTTCACGGTCGTTTCCTTCGCCGCCCCGGACGGTGCACCGGCCCCCGCGATCTACAAGCCCCGACCGGCACCCCGCACCCCCGTCGCCCCGCCCGTCGTCGTCGGGGCGGCCGCACCCACGCGGGTGGTGGAGCCCGGGCTGCCCTCCGTCGCCAAGCAGGCGCAGCGGTGGAGCGTCTTCACCCTCGCTGCGACCGTCGGCGCGAGCGTCGTGTCGGTGGCCGGTCTCGTGGTGCTGGGCTTCGTCGTCTTCGGCTGAGGAAGCAGGCGCCGTGCGGTCCTCGCTAGGGTGGGACGTCGGTGGAGGGGACGGACGGATGGATCAGGGTGTGAAGCGGTCGGCGACGACGAGCAACACGTCGCGCAGGCCACGTGTCGCCGGCGTGTTCGCCCTTGTGTTCGGTGCTCTGACGACGATCGTCGCGATTCCCTCGCTCGTCGCGGCGGGGACCGACCCTGGATTCCTCTTCGCGGGTCTGGTGGCTCTGGTCGTCGCAGCGGTGTCGTTCCTCTTCGCCGGCTTAGCCTTCCGGTTCGTCCGGGAGCCGTCGACGACGCTCACCGCGATGACCCCACTGCTCTGGCTCGTCGCGGCGGCGCTCTTCGTCGGTGTGCTGGGCAGCATGGGGGCCTTCGTCTACGGTCAGGTCGTTCAGAACCAGCAGAGCGCGGCCGTCGGGCTGCTCCTGCTCCCGTTGGCGGGAGGTGTCATGATCACCGGTGCGGTGCTCGTGGGGGCGGTCGTCAGGGCGCGACGGGCGGCAGCCGCCGGCCGGTGAGTCGGCCTCTGACTCTCAGACCTCGGGCTCGGGGCGGTCGAGGAGGCCGCCCTGTCGTTCGACGTCGGCCGCCGCGTCGGGCGGGGACTCCCGGCGTCGCCGGAGCACGATGAGGATGCCGAGGACCCCGAGCAGGGTCGCTCCGGCGATCGCGGCGATCAGCGCCACCTCGCGGGTGAGGATGAAGGGCGGCACGCCGTGGTCGGGGTCGACGCTCACGACCGGGGGTCGCACCGCGCTCTCCGCGGTGTCGAAGAAGGGGCTGACGGGCCCGCGCGTGGTGGGGTCGGGGAGGAGCTGGATGGCGGCCGACGGCCGGATGAAGCCCCAGCCGTTCACGTCGTCGCGGTTGTCGGCATCGGCGCGGAGTGCCGTGGCCGTCAGTCGATACGCCCACCCCGCCGGAGGATCGTCCGGGTGTGCCTGGGCGACCAGCGCGGCCGCCGCGCTCACGTAGCCGGTCGCGAAGCTCGATGCCGGGGCGTCGGAGGCAAACAGGCAGTCGCCGCCGCCCGTCGCCGCGGTGAGGACATTCGCGCCGGGGGCCGTGACGCCGACCTGCGGCCCGTGGATCGAGCTGTCGGTCGCGAGGCCGTTGGCGTCGGCCGCGCTGACGCCGAGGGCCTGTTCGTAGGCGGCGGGATACCGGGCTCCGTCTTCCGCCTCGGGGTCGGAGGCCCTGTTGCCGCCGCTGGCGACGACGAGCGCTCCGACGGCAGCAGCGTGCTCTACCGCCCCGCGGAGCGCAGGCGAGTCCGTCTCCTGTGACGACGAGACGTTGATGATGTCCGCGCCGTTGTCGGCCGCCCAGTTGATGCCGTCGGCGAGGCGCTGGGCGCTCGGGCCCCACCCCTTGTCGACGTCCTGCGGCGAATCGCTGCGGAACGCGCGCACGGACAGCAGGCGCGCGTCGGGGGCGAGGCCCACGACACCGGAGCCGGAGACGGGCTGCGCCGCGATCTGCCCGGCGATGGCGGTGCCGTGCCCGGTCAGATCGCTCAGGCCGTCAGCGCGTTCGCCGTCGCCGACGAGGTTCACGCCGCCGACGACGACGCCGGCGAGGTGCGGATTGCCGGCGTCGATCCCGGAGTCGACGACCGCGACGACCACGCCCTTCCCGGTGGCGAGACGGTTCGCATCCTCCGCCCCGAGGGCCGTGAGTGCCGACGGCGCCTCCGCAGCGAACACCACGGTGCCGGGCTCGCAGGCACCGGTCGCCATCGACACGATCGTCGTGGGGGCAGCCGGCGCGGCCACCGCGGCGGCCGGCGTCCCCAGCACGGCAGCACCCACCACGAGGGTGGCGAGAGCGGCACGGCGACGCATCACTCGTCCCCGGAGCCGGGCGACTCTCTCGCGGCCTCGGTGGTCAGCGCCGGCCCGGCGGCGAAGAAGTCGATCCACGCGCTCGGCACCTGTCCGACGTCGCCCGGGGTGTAGCCGAGCTGGGCGAGCGGGCCGCTCGCCGCGTCTTCGGCCGACTCGTCCAGGACGGCGCCCGGAATGACGTAGGCGGTGCCGGACTCGTCGACGAGAACGGCCATGCCCACCGCTTCATCGGACGGGCCGCTCGTCTGCACGAGGGCCCCGCCGCCGACGGTGACGCCGACGCGGTCGCGACCTTCCGGCAGCTCGGTGCTGGTGGACCCGAGGACGGTGCGGGCGTCGTCACCCAGGACCGCGCACGGCGTCTCGTCGGATGCGAGCGGCGTCAGCGGAAGCGTGGGCCAGTCGTCGCCACCGGCGTTCGGCACGGTGGGCACGTCGGCCACTTCCGCCGGCGACACCTCTTCCTCGTCCGTGCCGGCCTCCTGCGCACTGCCGAGCAGGTAGAGCTGGTACGCGAGCGGGCTGAGGCGCGCGAGCTCTCCGGTCGCGAGCGCGACGTAGCGCTCGTCCGCGGGGCTGCCCTGCACGTGCACGATCGTGCCCGCCGTCAGGTCGGTCCCCGGCACCCGGGCGCCGACGGCGTTCAGCCGGATCGGCTCCAGATCGGCGCCGCTCTCGAAGAGGTTGAGCCAGCGCCCGTCGACCTCGATGACGTCGCTGGTGCCGAGGCCGACCGCGCGCAACACCGCGTTGGCGTCGTCGGCGGGGACGGCGTATCGCAGGCCGCCGGCGATCACGAAGAGCTCGTCGCCACGCTGCACCACAGCGCCCGTGCCCGTCGACGGTGCCGCGATCGGCGTCCCCGACAGCGAGACGGCGGTGCCGGCGGCGTCGTCGACGCACGCCGTCCATGCCGTGTTGATCAGGGCACTCGGGGTGGGCAGGTCGTCGGGCGCGCCGAGGATGCCGATCGAGCCGCCGACCGGGATGCCGTCGAGGGCGGCCTGATCCGTGCGCACGACCTTGAACTCGCCAGCGGGGATGAGCAGGCGGGCGCTGGCGGTGTTGATGACGGGGTACAGCGTCCCCTCGACCGAGACGTAGCGGGCGCCCGTGTCGGTGGCGACGATGAGGCGGTTGTTCTGCCAGTCGCCCGGGAGGCCCGGCTGCATGATGCCCCAGAACACGCCGACGAGGATCACGCCGACGGTGAGGGCGATGCCCGCGATCACGGCGCGCAGCGGCTTGGCGGGTTCGAGCTCCTTGCCGCCGGGGGCGCCGCCGGTGAAAGCGGAGAGGAGTCGTCGTCGGCTGAAGCCCTGGGCCTCGATCAGGTCCTTCTTGGTCGCCATCGGTCAGACGAGCCCCGCCGTGATGACCCCGAGCGGGAGCAGGAGGGCGAGCGCGACGACCTCGACCGTGTCGCCGAGCCGCGTGAGGCGGAGGCGGGCCTTGGGTGTGAGCAGCGTGAGGCCGATGAGGACCACGGTCGCGACCACGAGGATGAGCAGCATCCAGGTGCGCACGTCGGGGAGGGCGAGAGCGACGGTCACACCGGTCGCGGCGAGGCCGATGGCCCCGATCGCCATCAGCACGAGCACCCCGAGACGGGCGTGCATCTGCCGCGACTGGAACATCATGCCGACGAAGGCGAGCACGCACAGCACGGCGCCCGTGACACCGCTGGCGGCGACGAGCGGGGTCGCGATCAGGGCGGCGAGGCCGAGCGCGGCACGGAGCGCGATCAGCGTGCGGGTACCGGCCGCGGCGCGACGCTTCACCTCCTCGGCATCGATGGGCTGCGGTGCGGAGAACATGTCGGCATCACTCTGCGGCGAGATCACCCGGATGCGGGTGGAGCTCAGGGCCAGCCACGGGATGCCGTTCGCGAGCAGCGCCGTGGTCGCGAGCATCAGGGCGTACGAGGCGAGCGGATCGCCGAAGACCGCGGCCGCCGTAGCCGTGATCCCGATCGAGGCGCCGAGGGCGATGGGCACGAGGTGGATCTCGGGCTTGTCCTGGGTGACGGCCAGGCTGAGGCCCCCGACGACGACGAGTCCGAGCCCGAGAGCGGCGAGCGGCCAGCCCCAGATGCTCTGCGCGGGGACCGCGAGGTAGCCCGCGAGCCCGCCGTACGCCGCGGCGGTGAGTCCGAGCGCATGACCGGCCTCCGGCTGCCGCAGCCGCATCAGCACCGCGGCCGCGACGCTGAGCACGACCGCGCCCGATCCCGCGATGATCACCGGGAGCAGAGACGTCGGCGGCGTCGCGACGAGGAGCACGGCGCAGAGGGCGAGGAAGGTGAGGCTGACGAAGAGGGCGGTGCGGGAGCTGTCCGCGGGCGTCCAGGAGTTGTGCTGCTCCGCCGTCGCGTCGATCACGGCTTCCACGACGTCGTCGTAGATGCGCGGCTCGCGCATGAGCCCGCCGCGCACCAGGGTCAGCAGCTCGCCGTCGTGCACGCCCTGGGCCGCGGCGCCGCGAGCGGGGTCGAGGGGTGTGCCGTCCGCCCGCTGCAGCGCGTATCCGCCGTGCGTGAGGGTCGGATCCAGCACGCCCAGACTCCGAGCGAAGCCGGGGATGATCTCGACCAGGGGGACCTGCGATGGCACCCCCACGTCGAGCCTGCGGTCGTCGCTGACCACGGAGATCCGCAGCACGGTTCCTGCCACGGTGCCGCTCTGGCTCATATCGGTGGTGTCCCCCCACGTGTGCGATGCTCTCCCGCCGCAGGCGTTGCGGGGGTCCGGCCCGGACTCACTCTAGTTGACAGGCCAGATACTATCTGTTGCGAACGCGTGGACGAGCGATGGCGGCGTCGCGCGACCGGAGGAAGGCGGGGGAGATGTCGGAAGAGATGAAGATCGGCGGCTCGCAGATCGAGGCGCTGGTCGGTGAGCTCCGTGGGGCGCGCGACGAGATCGCGCGACTGCTCGGCGACCTGCAGGCGAGCCTGGACCGGCTCGCAGGTGAGTGGAGCGGCGAGGCCTATCGCGCATATGCGCACGCCCAGGGGCGCTGGAATGCACTGATGCAGGAGATGCAGGACGAGCTCGACCGCGTGCAGCGACGGACCGGGGACTCGAACGACGTCTTCGCGAACGCACAGCGGTCCACCAAGAGCTTGTGGAGTGAGGCATGACGAATCACGATTCGACGCATGAGCGTCTGGGAGCCCTGCGCGCGGCGGACCCCGAGATCTGGACAGTGTCCGACGATGATGGGCTCGTACAGGTGTCGGTCGGGGCCGACGGTGCGTTCGACCTGCTGCGCCTGTCGCCGCAGTGGTGGCGATCGGTGCGCGCGGAGGATGTCGGTCCGCTGATCCTGCGGCTGTTCCGTGCGAGCGAGGCGTCCAGGAATCAGACGAAGGTGGAACTGGAAGAGGAGCTGGGGCACCGCGCCTCAGCGGGCGAGACCGCTCCCACCGTGGAGACGCCGAGAACGCAGGGCCGCGCCGCCCTCAGCGCTCGGCTCGGCAACCTTCTCGCCGCGTTCTCCGAACTCGATGACTATCGGCGATCCGTCGAAGCAGCGACGCGCGAGTCGATTCAGCTGCGCAGCCCGTCGGGAAACGTGACGCTCGAGCTGGTCGGCGGGACTCCTCGCGCCCTGGACGTCGACCCCTACAACGTCCAGTTCACGCCCGAACAGACTCTCGCGTCCGAGATCGTCGGACTGTTCCAGGAAGCGGACCATTGGCTGCGTGATCAGCGTGACCGCGTGCTCGGTGACCTGCCGGAGCTCGAGGCGGTCGTGTCATCCGTCCGCGCCCGCACCCACCCCTCGCACTGACCACCCCTGCACCCGCATAGCGACGACGGAGGACCATGAGTTACGAAGACTATGAGGCGGCGCTCGAAGATCTCGAGGCGGACTCGAAGGTGTGGAGCGACCTGTCCACGACGTACGGCGAAGTGGCCGGGATCGTCGAGGAGTGCGCACTGGCCCGATTCGAGATGGACGGAATCGGACACATGGTCGGTGCCGAAGAGAACTACAACACGGCGCAGGACACGATCTCGACGCTCGTCGACGATGCCAAGATCGCGCTCCAGGCCGTGTCGGACAAGCTTGTCCAGACGAAGCGGAACTACGAGGCGGCCGACGGCTACTCGCAGTGGTTGCTGGATCAGGGCTGAGCCGGAGCCTCGGAGAGGAACAACATGGAGTTCATCACACCCACCGACCAGGGTTCGTTCGACGACCTGGTGCGCAACGTCACCGACGGCATCGCCGAGACCGGCCAGAAGCTCACGGAATGCAACGAGGCGTACGACGCCAAGAAGGGCGACATCAGCCTCTGGGATAAGTTCCTCGACTGGTTCAAGAACACCATGAACGAGGTCAGGGAACGTCTCAACGACGCCATCGAGAAGTACAACGAGTTCGTCGCCACGATCGCCGACTATCTGAGTCCCGGCAATCCGTTCGCGATGTACGCGAAGCACGACAAATGGATCACGGTCAAACAGAAGATCACCGGCTCGAAGACGACGATCGAAGGTTCCTACCTGCGCGCGGACAGCACGTGGAAGGGCGACCCCGGCGATGGCTACGGTGACCTCGCGGAACGGCAGAAGGCCGCGATGGACACCCTGGCGGGGTACACGGACTCGATGATGGACTTTCTCAACGAGTACGCGGAGAAGATCCTCAACGCGTGGATCGACTTCGGTGAGCGGATGATCACCTACATGCTCGACCAGGTCGACGCGGCGTCCGAGTTCATCTCGGCAGACCCGCTGAAGTGGCTCGACATCGTGCCGAAGATCGTGAATGTCTGCACGAACCTTGCGCAACTCGCGGTGGACATGACGGCGCAGCTGGCCCGGAACTTCACCGCATCGAAGAGCACCGCCGACTCGCTCAAGCAGGGGATGGCCAATCTCTACGGCTTCCCGAACGGCACCTGGCCGGCTGCCGTCATCTACTGAGGTGATCATGCACGAAACCCGCATCCGCCGTGCGCGGAAACTGCTCGCGTGGACGGGGGCCCTCTGCCTGGCCGCCTCCATGAGCGCGTGTGCTCCGGCGTCGCCGGTGCAGCCGATCGCGACAAGCATCGACGACCTGCAGGCAGAAGCCACGGTCGAGAACTTCTTCGAACTCCTCGAGGACGGAGATGCGCGATCGGCGGCGTTGATGACCGACCTCGACGTCGACATCGACGCCGACGAGGCGCTGCTGCTCGCCGACGAGGTGTACTCGTCTGTCGATTCGAGGCCTGAACTCGTCGAGGTCACCCGGGCGGAGACGGTCGCGGACGGCGCGCAGGTACAGGTGCGGTACCAGGTCGGAGACGACACCAGGGACGAGACCATGCACCTCGTCCGCATCCCGAAGGAGGGCACGGTCCCGGAGCATCGCCTCGTCCATCTGTCGTCCGAGACGGTCGGGGTGGACATGTCGGGTGCGGAACGGCTGCCCGACGGCACGGAGTACCGCATCAACGGCGTGGACGTGACCGCGGCGATCGTCGCGGCAGTGCAGAATGCGTCCGCCACGGGAGGGACACCGCGCGTGCTGGCGTTCGGTGGCAGCTACCCGATCGACGTCGTGGTTCCGGGTGGCGACGGATTCACCGACACGTTCCTGCTCGAGGTTCCCACCTTCGTCGGTGGCGATTCAGCCGGCGAAGGATTCGCGGACTTCGTCCGTCAGCACGGGTTCTGAGTGGTGAGGGCACTCATTCATCGATCGAACATAGAAATTTCCATACGGATCTGTCCAGGCCGTTGGAAATGGGCACCGACCTGCCTTAGCCTATGTGCGGAAACAGATTGGTCGGGGGTTGTTCCGAAGTCGTCCCGTATCGGGAAGGCGCTCCCCCGCGTGTGTCCTCATGGGGACCGGAGGGAGTGAGTAATGGCTGATGTCATCTCCGCAGAAGAGGGGGCTCTGCGTCGCGGAGCCCAGGCCGTGCGGGAGACGAAGTCCGGGATCGATCAGCAGACCAAGAAGGTCCGCGGTGAGATCGAGCAGCTGCGCGGGTTCTGGACGGGTGCGGCTGCCGCATCGTTCACCACGCTGATGTCGCGGTGGGACGAGCAGGCTCGTCAGCTCAACGAGGTCCTCGTGACGCTCGAGGATGCCCTCGCCGGCACCGAGCGCGACCAGGCCGCGACCGAAGAAGCTCACCAGCAGACCATCTCGGGCCTCGGCTCGATGATGGGCGCCTGAGCGCAGACCGCAGAGATTTCAAGGAGAACATGATGCAGTCGATGTCCGTTCGCCCGGAGCAGGTCAACGCTCTCGCGGCGCAGATCCGCAGCGGGTCGCAGGGTATTCGGTCCGAGCTGGACCGCCTCGAGTCCGAGGTCGGCAAGCTGCGTGCGGCGTGGGATGGTGCCGCGCAGCAGGCCTACGACCAGGCGCAGGCCAAGTGGAACCGCTCGCTGAGCGAGATGCAGCAGCTGCTCACGCAGATCGCCGGGAAGACCGAGGAGATCTCGGGTCAGTACGTGCAGACCGACAAGTCGGCTGCGGGGCGCTTCGGCGCGTGAACCCGGGGCGCGGGTCTGGCGCAGAGATGCGTCGGGCCCGCGCCGTCTGCTGTGCTTTTCGGTGACCCACCGGACGGTACAGCAGGCGTGACGGGATCGCCGGAGGAAAGAAGAGGGGGCGTCGATGAGCATCGCAGTCGACTTCGATGGAGTGTTCGCCGAGCTGAAGCGGCTTCTGCGCGAACTGCAGGAGTTTCCGAGTCCTGCAGAGGTGGCTGTCGTCGAAGGCGAGGCGTCGAGCACGACTCGCGAGTTCCATCAGGCTGTCGCCAATGCCGCGCGCGAAATGGGCGATGCGACAGAGCGTGCCATCGAGAAGCTGCAGAATACGCACGACACCATCCGTGCGGCGGTCCTCCAGCTCGCGGAGCAGGACGCCGCCCTGGCAGATGAGACGAAACTGATCGTTTCTCTGCTGGACTCGGCTGTCGAGCAGACCGAGTCGATGACTCCGGTCGGGGGTGGTCTGAGCGATGGCGTGAAGGCGGATGCCGCCGACAAGTCCACCGAGCCCGAGGACGCCGACTTCTGATGCAGCGTGCGTTTCGTGGGGTTGCCGCGATCGTCGGTCTCACCGGCCTGGCGTTCGCGGCCCTCGTGCCGGCGGCTGCGGTTGCGGACACCGCAGAGTCCGGTCTGTGGTGGTTCGATCGTGGCCGGATCCAGGAAGCTCACGATGCGGGCTTCGATGGTTCCGGTGTCAAGGTGGCCGTGATCGACAGTCAGATCAATCCGGATGCGGTCGGTCTCCGCGGGGCGGACGTGACGGTCCGGGAGCCGTCGTACTGTCTGGATGCGTCTGGGACGCCGTATCCGTCGGTCGCGACAGATTATGTGGCCTCCCATCATGCGACGAACGTCGCATCGATGATCGTGGGAACGGGGGAGGCACCCACTGGCGGCGCCCCGGTGAAGGGCGTCGCGCCCGGGGTGGAGATGCTGTTCTACACTGCGCCGGTGGTCGACGGTGTCCTCGACGACGAGGGCGAGGATGCTGAGTGTCTGCAGGAGGGTGGCAGCAAGTTGGCGGCGGACAACCGGACAGGGCTGGACCATGCCGTCTCGGACGCAGTGGCTGACGGGGCGGACATCATCTCCATCTCCTCCGGTGGCATGGACGCATCGAAGGGCATCGCGGAGGCTTACGCCAACGACGTGGTGGTGGTCGCCAGTATGCCGAACGAGGATGGGATCGCCTCCCCGCCGGCCAGTCTGAACGGTGTCGTGGCCGTGCAGGCGTTCGGTGAGGACGGCAAGATCCAGAACGGGCAGTACGGGAAGCCGAACGTGAGTGACGACGTCATCGCCGCCGCCCCGGGAATCGGTCTGTTGCTGCAGGGCGCGTCGGACTCGTGGGAGGCGCAGTCGCTCGGATCGGGGACGTCGTACGCGACGCCGATCGTGGCGGGGATGCTGGCGGTCGTGAAGCAGAAGTATCCGGAAGCTACAGCGGGGCAGCTGATTCAGAGTCTCATCCACAACACGGGCACGAAGGGCGAGCACGAGCCGAAATGGAACTCCGGCACGGGATACGGCGCGGCGTCTCTTGCCGGGATGCTGGCGGTGGATCCAACGAAGTACCCGGATGAGAATCCGATCTTCGATGCCGATGATCCGAACGCCTCCCCGTCACTTGCGATGGTGAACGAGGTCAAGGCGGCACAGGATCGGGAAAATGGGACAGCGATTCCACGACCCTCTTCCGCGCCCGGCGGGGCTGAGCAACCATCGGATGTGTCGGCGATGCCGTGGGTGATCGGCGGTGTCATCGTTGCTGTGCTGGTCGTGGGCGGCATCACTCTCGCGATCGTCTTGACACGATCATCACGTCGACAGACAACGGAACAAGGGGGCAACCATGGCCGGTAAGCAGAGCGGCGGGTACGAGGCGGAACTGAATCGCATTCGAGCCCTGTCGGATTCAATCATCCCGAAGACGTCGGCGCTGATCCACGCGCTGGAGTCGCTGGACGGTGCGCTCGCGAACGCCCGAAAGTCGGAGTACTGGACGGGGAGCTCGGCGGAAGCTGCTACGGCCGCTGTCGACGAGATCCGAGACAAGTTCACCCGAATCCGGAACATCGTGACCGTGATCGATTCGGCCGTCGGCGAGGGCAACGAAGCACGGCGCACGGCGGCCTCAGCGGAACTTCCCTCGGCCGCAGTCGATCCGTTCTGGGCCAACGCAGCGAAGGGTGCTTCCTTCGTGGTCCACCCCGTGCTGGGACCGCTCGCCGCCGACAAGGCCTTGGACGTGATCGGGGACTTCCTCGGGAACCAGCGCGAGGAGGCGGCACGGGCCATCGTCGAGAAGGTCGAGAAGGCGCTGCTGGAGCCGACGAGGAAACTGAGCGCGGCATCCGCGGAACTCAATCAGGTCCGGATCGACTCCTCGAACAGCGAGAAGATCGACGACGGACCCACGGGTGGCCCTGAGATCGATGCCCCGAGGATCGGATCCCCGGGAATCGGCGGCGTGCCCTCCGGCTCTGCTCCCGGTGTCGGCGGTACCCCGGCGCCCAGCGGCGGGGTCGGCACGTATCAGCCGCCCGTTCCGACCTCTCCTGCGCACCCCGGCTTCCCCACGCCCCCGACGAATCCGGGGGGACCCGGGATCGGGTGGGACCCGGTGGTACCGGGGGGCGAAGGTCCCGGGCTTCCCGGCGGAAAGGACCCGTCGATCGACTCTCCCGGCGGAGGCGTGCTTCCCGGTGGCCCTGGCGGCGCGGGCAGCGGCGGAACGGGTGGCGGATACCCGACCGGCCCCGGGGGATATGTCCCGGGCGGTGGTGCGGGTGGTGGCGGCCTCGGCGGCATCGTGGGCGGTGGCGCCGGTGCGGCGGCGATTGCGGCGAGCTCGAAGATCGCCGGCTTCGGCAGCATGGGCGGACTCGGCGGTGCCGGCTTGGGGCCGGGCGCAGGCGCTGGGCTCAAGGCCGGTGGCGGTCTGCTCGGTAACTCCGCCGTCGGTGGTCTCGGCGGCGTCGGTGGAGCAGGAGGCCCCGGCGGTATGGCCGGTGCCGGCGGCGTCGGCGGGGCGGGTGCCTCGGGCACCGGGTCCTCCGGCGCGGCAGGAGCCGGTGGCCGTCCGGGCATGGGCATGATGGGCGGCGCCGGTGGCGCCGACGAGGAGGAGAAGGCGAAGCGTTCGGGCCTCGGTGGTCCTATCGCGCCGAAGCTGGAGGACGAAGAGGAAGCCGGCCCCCGCGCCAAGGGTGCTCGCGCCGGATCCCGCGACGAGCCTGCCAACTGAATGACGCCGCTGTGGTTCGGACTGGCGAGTATGGGGATGAGTGGACGCAGTGAGCTGACCCGTCGGCGCGCCGTGTCCGGGATGCGGCGGGCGGCGGCAGCGTCCCTTGCTACGGCGTTGACCGCGCTTTCGCTTGCGGGCTGCGCGTCGAGCGGCGCGACGGTGCTCACGGTGACCTCCGTGACCGGCGGCGGAGAGCAGACTCTGACGTTGCAGCCGGACCAGATCACCTGCGACTCGACCAGTGCGCACGGGCTTGCGATCTCGAAACCCGGTGACGATGTGAGTGTCACGGCCGATGATGCCCAGCGGTACCCCGCGAAGCTGACCGGATCGATCGCCTGCGACGGCCCTGTCCCCCAGCCGCATACCGAGCCTCGGGCCTCCGGTGAGGCGGCGGCATCGGATGAGTCCGAGGGCGGGCTGTGGTACTTCAACCGGGGCGAGGTGCAGGCCGCACAGGACGCCGGCCTCGACGGTTCCGGAGTGACGATCGCCGTGATCGACACCCAGGTGAATCCGGATGCTCCCGGTCTGCGGGGCGCTGACCTCCAGGTGCGGGAGGAGTCGTTCTGTTTCGACGAGTCGGGAAAGCGGTATGACGCGATCTCCTCGGACTATGTCGCGGCGAATCACGGCACGAACGTCGCCTCGATGATCCTGGGCACGGGAGAGGCGGTCGGCGGCACCCCCATCAAGGGTGTGGCGCCGGGCGCGACGGTGCTCTATTACAACTCGATGATCACCACCAGCGCGCCGGAGGGGAACGACGTCGAGTCCACCTGCCTGCAGGAGAACGGCGAGCTGATCAATGACGATCTGAGCGATGAAGGAATGCGCCGCCCCTCCGGCCTGGCAAAGGCGATCTCGGCGGCGGTGGACGACGGTGCGGATATCATCTCGGTTTCGCTGGGCGGGCTGGTCGACGCCGCGGATTCGGTGGCGAAGGCTCATGCGGCCGGAGTCGTGGTGTTGGGTTCGCTGCCGAATGTGGGCGGGGTCGGTGACTGGCCTTCGAGCTACAACGGTGTCGTCGCCGTGCAGGCGTTCGGCCCCGATGGCAAGATCCAGTACTCGACGTACGATCCGGTGCTCGCCGAGCCCTCGCCGAATCTGAGTGAGGACGTGAAGGTGGCGTCTCCGGGGCTGGAGATCATCGCGCAGGGCACCGCGGACTCGTGGGACGCGCAGCAACTGCGTTCGGGGACCTCATTGGCGACGCCGATCGCGGCCGGCTTCCTGGCGGTCGTGAAGCAGAAGTACCCGGAGGCGACGTCCAATCAGCTCATCCAGAGCATGATCCACAACACCGGGACGAAGGGCGAGCACGAACCGAAGTGGAACAACAGCGGCGGGTACGGGGCGATATCGCTCTCCGGCATGCTGGCTGTCGATCCGACGAAGTACCCGGATGTGAACCCGCTCTGGGACGCCGACGATGAGAACGCTGTTCCCCAGCAGGCCAACGTGGACGAGGAAGCCGCGCTGCTCGCCGCGAGCGCTTCTCCGCAGCCGACGAGTGAGGCGGGATCCGGCTCGGGTACCGCCGGGACAGATCTCGCGCCGCTGCTGATCGGCGGTGGGGCGGTGCTCGCCATGCTCGTCATCGGCGGGGTGGTCCTCGCCGTGGTGCTGACCAGCTCGTCACGACGACAGACCGCCGCGCAAGGGGGAAAGCATGAGCAGTAAGCGCAATCGGTCACTCGACTCGTTGTGACCGAACGGAGGGGGAAGAAGATGCCGGAGGGAAATGACGTTCTCGCGTCTATGGAGGCGTTGAACGCGAAGATCGATGCGCAGATCGCGCGTTCGCGTGTGCTCGCGGAAGAAGCGGCGCGGGTGTCTGCCGAGGCGACGCAGACCACGGCGACGGTCACGTCGTCGGACGGTCGGGTCACGGTGGTGGCGCAGCCGACCGGGGCGATCGCCGAGGTACGGCTGTCGAGCGCCGTCGACGATGCGATCGCGCTCGGCGCGACGATCACCGACACGATCGCTGCGGCTCAGCGCGCGGCGGCCGACGCCGTGGTCGAGTCCCTGGCGCAGACGCTCGGTGCGGATTCCGGGCTGGTCGACGCTGTCCGGCGGGACGTCCAGGTCGCGTTTCCGGCCCCGGGCGACGACACCCTCGGGTACCGCTGATGGCGACGATCGAGGTCAACCCGTCCCGCCTGGCCGCGGCTGCGCGCTCCATCGGCGATGCGTCCGCGAACATCGACGCGGCCCTGGAGCAGCTCGTCGGGATCGCCGGCGTGCTGCGGGATTCGTGGTCGGGGGAGGCCCAGTCCGCGTTCGACTCCGCGCACGGGCGCTTCGACCTGTCGATGCGGGAGCGCAGCGCCCTCGTCGAGGCCATCGCGACCACCCTGGACGATCTCGCGACGTCGTACTCCGAGACGGACCTGGCCGGCCAGCGCGCACTCGGGGGGTAACTGAACATGACGATGTCGGGAGGATGGAAATGACCACGGGAGCGGCGAACCAGCAGATCGTCGTCGACGCGGATCTGCTGCAGGCTCATGTGCGGGCGCTCTCGGATGCCGCGGACATCCTGCGCGGCGCCGCGGCGAACGCGGCCGGCGGCGTGGGCGGAGAGGCGTTCGGGGCCCTGTGCACCCCCCTGCTCGGCCCGGCGGTGTCGGCACTCGCAGAGGCATCCCGGTCGACGCTCGCGACGGCGAGCGCGCTCTCGGCACTGACGTCTGCGGCTCTCGCAGCCACTGTCGGACAGTTCCGCGAGGTGGAGGAGACCGCCGTGACGACGTTCCGCGCGATCGAAGGACAGGCCCTGTGACCGCGGTCGCCGCGATCAGCGGCCAGGTGCGATCCGGGTCCTGGGCAGCGGGCGCTGCGGGCTACACGTCGGCGCAGGCCGATTGTGCGAGCATCCCCGGCATCGCCGGTCTGCTGATCCAGTACATCCAGCCCCTCCGCGAGTGGTTCGACGATCTGCTCGGCGACCCGGGCACCGTCGGCGCCTTCGCGGCGCGCTGGGAGGACGCGGAGCGCGCGCTCGGGAGGACGCACGCGATGCTCAGCGACGCTGATCGTCGGCTGGTCGACCTGGACGGCCGCACGGTCAGGGCGTTGCGCGAGCGCTTCTCCGATGTGCTCTCCGTGAGCGAGGACGGCGTGCAGTGGACGGGCGCGACTGCGAGCGCCGTGCGTGCGGTCTCGCACATCATCGAGTCCACCCGCGTGCTGATCTGCGACTTCCTCGGCCGTCTCAGCCGATTCGCCGAGGACCTCTTCGGATGGTCGGTGAACCCGCTGTCGAAGCTCAAGGACCTCGAGCGGTTCGCGAACTCCGCCGCGGAGTTCGTCACGGTCGGCGGCGCGCTCGTGAAGAACCTCATCAGCGCCGTCGTCTCACTCGCGGAGCTGCTGTACAAGCTCGTCCAGCTGGTCGGCGACGCGCTGCAGCGGCTCCGCGGAGTGATCGCCGACATGATGCCCGTGCTCGGGGGCTGTTCGGCGGCCCGCTCGGAGTGCTCGGCGGCAATGTGCTGGACGACTTCCTCGACACGGATGTGAACGTGCGGGAGATCGACCCGGATGACCTGAGCGGGAGGGCGCTCCTCGCGTGGATCGAGGCGCACGAAGTCACCAACCTGCGCTCCCTCTCGGATCTCGTCGCGGTGAACACGACGACGGACGCCATGGGCGGTCAGGACGCGACGGTCATCGACATCAAGCAGGTGCGGGCGGCGGACGGTTCGACCCACTGGGTGGTGTCGCTGCCCTCGACGCAGCCGTGGGAGTTCGACGGGCCGCACGGTGCGATGAACGACCGCGACAGCAACCTGGCTCTCATGATGGACAACCCGGTCTTCCGTGGACAGTATGAGCGCGCGGTCCTGCAGGCGATGAAGGAAGCGGGGATTCCCGCCGGCGCTGATGTCGTCCTGACCGGTTTCAGCCAGGGAGGCATCATGGCGGCCAACCTCGCTGCCGACCCGACCTTCCCTTACAAGCCGCTCGCGGTGGTGACGAACGGTTCACCCGTCGACAACTTCGCGGTGCCGCCGCACGTCCCCGTCTATGCGTTCCAACACGCATCGGACGTCGTGCCGATGACCGATGGAAGCGCGGTGGCGGTGCCCGGACTACCCGGGCTGGCCCCCATCGACGTCCCGCACACGCCGATCACGGTTCTGCCGCCTAACATGCATCAGATCACGCTCCCCGACCCGCCAGGAAAGCACCTTTTCGATGCGCACGACAATGATGCGTACGCGGAATCCGTCGCCGCGTGGGAACGACACTATCGGTCTGAGAACGATCGCGAAGACCCCTGGGATCTCGCCGGACTCGGGGGGCAGGTCATCGACCACCAGGTGTATTCGGGGGTGGAGCATTGAGGCGTCATCGCGCTCTTGCTGCCGCCGCGCTTCTCGCAGGGGCGGTCTCTTCCCTTACCGGTTGCTCGCTCGTAGCTGGCGATCTGGCGGACGACGAGGTCGAGGAGATCCCCGCGGCGCTGTTGGCCTCCGATGTCGGAGTCACCGAGGCGTTTGCAGAGAAGGCGACGAGCGGTCTCTCCTTCGAGCTGTCGGTCGGCGTCTATCTCGATGATGCGGAGTTCACCGAGTCGGACCTCGCGTCGGTTCTTCAGATCATCATCGATGAGAACGATCTGCCGACCGATGACATCGAGCTTGCGGTCCGTGACGTCGACGGTGCGGCCATCGACCTCGAATCGATGATGGAGCGGCTGGTCCCGGGAGTCGTCGACACGTCTGTGTATGGGCACGTCACGCTCACGACCGACGGCGCACGCGAGATCATCGACGCCGTCGGAGCGGGGGCATCGTGATCCCCCGAAGTGCCTGCGGCGGCGCCGCGCGGCGAGAGCCTCGCGCAGTGGATAGGGTGCAGGTGTGTCAGTCGAGATCGTAGAGCGGCGTCGGATCGTCCTCCAGAGCGAAGATCGTCGCATCGACCTCTCCCTGCCGCTCGACGAGACGCTGGAGGACGCCCTCATCCTGAGCGGGATCCCCGACGCGGACCGGTTCGTCACGATCGGCCCCGGGGGATACGAGATCCCCGGCGACACCGAGTGCGAAGACCTCGTCGACGGTGGCCTCTATGCGTTGATCGACCGCACGGCTCTGGCTCCGCAGGCGCGCCCGGCGGAGAAGGCGACGGGCCAGACGCGCGCCGACCACGGCGCACGGTGGTGGCTGCTGGCCGTGAGCGGGATGCTGCTCGTCGCGGTCTTCGCCCAGGGCGCCGTCGATCCGCTGATCCGGCTTCTCGTCGCCCTCCTCGTCGCGGCCGGTGCGATCGGTGGCGCTGTCGCGTGGGCGCGACGAGACTCCGCGGCGGGAGTGCGCGGCATCCTCGGGGTGCTCGCGCCGGTGCTGCTGTCGTTCGCGGCCGGCGTTCTCCTCATCCCGGCCGGGCTGGAGGACGCGTCGCACCTGTCGACCGCCACCGGGTTCCTCGCGGCGGGTGTCACCACCGCGATCATCGCCGTCACGGCCAGGGCTCGCCCGATGCGCGCCGCGGCCGGGACGGCGACGGTGCTGCTCGTGGGCCTCGCCGCCGTCTGGGGCCTGGCCCTGCTCCTGCGGTGGGGGGAGGCGGAGGCCGCCGCCGTCTCGCTCGGCCTCGTTCCGCTGGGCCTGCGTGCCCTCCCGAGCAGCCTCGTCAACCTGCCCGAAGGCTACTTCATCGACTACAAGCACTTCATGACCAGCCGGTGGACCGTGCGCGGAGCCATCCCCGAGTCGGTCGGGCTGCTGCGTCCGGAGCGCATCACCGCCGTGGTCGACGATTCCTCCGCGCGCCTCATCGCGGGCACCGCCGTGCTGAGCATCGTGGCCGCGGCGATGGCTCCTGTCGCGTTCCTGCGGCCCTGGCCCGATGACGCGTTCGTGGTATCCGGCGGGATCGCTCTCCTCTGCTGCCTCGCGCTCGCCCTGCTGCTCACGCCGCGGCACACCACCTCGCGCCTCCTCCGGTGGTTCCCCCGTGCCGCGGCTGCCGTGGTCTGCCTCGTCGCCGGCATCCAGGTCGCGGCGGCCCTCGGGAGCGGCTTCCACCTGCTCGGAGCGGCCCTGCTGTTCCTCGTCGGGTTGGCGGCGGTGGCCGTCGTCATCCCGGTGTCCAAGGGCGCGAAGTCGCTGGTGTGGTCGCGGGTCGGAGACGCGTTCGAGTGGCTCGCCGTCGCGCTCGCCCTACCGTCGGCCCTGCTCTACGCGAATGCGCTCTCCCTGGTTCGTGGAATGATGGCCGGATGAGCGGGAACGGCCCATCACAGTCCTGGCCGAGCGGGGGTCCGATCCCGCCGATGGCGCCCGGCGGAGACCGTCCAGGGGAGATCCCCGCGCTGCCGCCCGCACTGATCGCGGCGCCGCCGGGCGTCGACGGCACGCCGCTCCGCCAGACGCCCGCGCCGCCCACGCCGATCGCCTCGTCGCGACGTGCCGTCCCGCGACCCGCCGAGGGACTCGGCCCCGCCTTCCGTGGAGCACCCGCCGGCACGATCCAGCGGATCGCCGCCTTCACCCTCGACGCGGCCGCCGTGTTCCTCGCGTCCGCCGTCGTCCTCGTGCTGACCCAGAGCGTGCTGCTCGCGGGCCTCACCGTCTTCGAGCTCGCCCTGTTCCTCTGGGTGCTGGAGGCGCGGACCGGCCTCACCCTCGGCAACGCCGTGCTGCGCCTGCGCAGTGCCCGCGCCGACCGGCCGTGGTCCCCGGGGATCGGGCGCCAGTTCGTCCGCGGCATCATCACCGGCGCCGGCTTCCTCGTGGCTGTCGGCAGCTGGGTCGTCGTCGCCTCCAGCGCTTCGGATCGCGGCGGCAGACGGCAGTCCTGGGCCGACCGCGTGGCCGGCACCGTCGTCGTCGCCGTGCCCGCCAAGGCGGCCGTCGAGGCTCCGCCGACTCCTGCCGCGGTGGAGGCCGCTCCGCTCGCTCCGCCGCAGGTCGTGCCGCTGGTGGCGTCGCCGTCCGTCGTGGACGAGGACTCCCAGCCCACCGACGCCCGCGCGGCCTCCCGCCGCACCGAGACCCCGGAACCGGCGGCACCCGGATCGGACCGGCCGCTCTTCACCGTCGCCCCGGCGCCCGGGTCGCAGGCGGGTGCCGAGGCCCCGGCCCCTGCCCCCGAGACCGGGGCGCTGCTGCTCATCTTCGACACGGGTCAGCGGGTGCAGCTCGCCCTCCCCGTGGCCGCGAACCTCGGGCGCGGCCCCGTCGCCAGCGCCCATGACGATCGCCTCATCGTCGTCACCGACCCCGACGCGTCGGTCTCGAAGACCCATCTGCGCATCGAGCACTCCCGCGGCCGCACCTGGGTCACCGACTTCGGTTCCACGAACGGCTCCGACGTCCGCAGCGACGACGGCCAGACGACCGAGCTGGTCGCGGGCGAGCGCGTGCTCCTCGACGACGCCGACCGTGTCCGCATGGGCAACCGCAGCTTCACCATCAGCCTTCTGCTGGGCACCGACAGCAGCGCCGGAGAGAGAGCATGACAGGACCCCGTCTCGCCCCGCCCCGTGTCCCCTCCGGGAGGCTCCCGGTCCAGGCCCCGCCGGAGCTGCAGCCGAACGACGGCGGCATCGGGATCCTCGGGTCGCTGCTGCCCATGCTCGGCAGCGTCGGCGCGATCGTCATGGTCACCATGTCGAACCAGTCCGTCACGGGTCTGCTCACCGGCGGCATGTTCCTGCTGTCCTCGCTCGGCTTCGTCGCCGTCAACGGCTGGCGGCAGCGCTCCCAACGGCAGGCGGCCACGCTCGGTGCCCGCCGCGAGTATCTGGCGTACCTGACCGAGTTGCGGCAGACCGTCCGCGTCGCCGCCCGACAGCAGCGCCGCTCCGCGAACTGGCACCTGCCCGCCCCGTCGACCCTGCCGTACCTCGCGGAGGAGCGCACCCGCGTCTGGGAGCGCGGCGTCAACGACCCCGACTTCCTGTCGGTCCGCGTGGGCGTCACCGATCAGCCGCTGTGCGTCACGCTCGAAGCCCCGGAGCTCCCGCCACTGGCGCAGCTCGACCCCGTCGCCGCCTCGGCCGCGCACCGCTTCATGCTGACGCACGAGGTCCAGAAGAACCTCCCGCTCGGCGTCACCCTCCGCGACTACGCCCGCATCGAGATCACCGGCGACGAGGACGAGACCCGCGCGCTGGCGAGAGCCATGCTGCTGCATGCGGCCACCATGCACGACCCCGACGTGCTGCAGATCGTCATCGCCGCGGATACCGGCGTGCTCCCGCAGTGGGAGTGGGCGAAGTGGCTGCCGCACACGCATTCGCGCACCGTGCGGGACGGCCTCGGCGCCGCCCGCATGATCGGCTCGCAGCTGTCCGAGCTCGAGGACATGCTGCCGCCCGAGGTGCGGGAGCGCTCGCGCTTCGCCCGCGACGGCTCCGGACCGAAGACGCCGCACATCGTCATCGTCACGGACGGCGCCACGACATCGTTCAACGACGCCCTCGTCACCGGCGACGGCGTGCAGGGCGTGACCGTGATCGACCTCCCCGCCCGCTGGGGCGACCTCGACGACCCCAACGCCCTGCGCATCGCTTTCGAGACCGGCGGTGCCAGCACACGCGCCGAGCTCGTCAGCCTGCAGGTGCCCGCACGGCCGTTCGAGGCCGATGCGATCACCATCGTCGAGGCGGAGGCGACCGCCCGTCGGCTCATCGCCCTGTACTCGGGCGGCACCGCGATCGCCAGCAAGAAGAGCGCGACCGGCCAGGCCGAGCTCGTCGAGCTCCTCGGCCTGCCCGACGTGCGCGACCTCGACCTCGACGCCGCGTGGGCACCGCGCCTGGAGCGCGACCGCCTCCGCGTGCCGATCGGCCAGACCGAGGACGGCAGCCCGCTCATCCTCGACATCAAGGAATCGGCGCAGCAGGGTATGGGCCCGCACGGCCTCATCATCGGCGCCACCGGCTCCGGGAAGTCGGAGGTGCTCCGCACGCTGGTGCTGGCCCTCGCGATGACCCATTCGCCGGAGCAGCTCAACTTCGTGCTCGTCGACTTCAAGGGTGGTGCGACGTTCGCCGGTATGGCCGACATGCCGCACGTCTCGGCGATCATCACGAACCTCGGTGAGGAGATCTCCCTCGTCGACCGCATGCAGGACGCGCTCCAGGGCGAGATGGTGCGCCGACAGGAGCTGCTGCGGGCCACCGGCCCGTTCGCCAACGTGGCCGACTACGAGAAGGCGCGTCGCGGCGGACGCACCGATCTGGCGCCGCTGCCTGCCCTGCTCATCGTCGCCGACGAGTTCTCCGAGCTCCTGTCGGCGAAGCCGGAGTTCGTCGACACCTTCGTCAACATCGGCCGCCTCGGCCGCTCGCTGCAGGTCCACCTGCTGCTGTCCTCCCAGCGACTCGAAGAGGGAAAGCTGCGCGGCCTCGACACGCACCTCTCGTACCGCATCGGTCTTCGGACGTTCTCGGCGGCCGAGTCCCGCACGGTCCTCGGCGTGCCGGACGCCTATCACCTGCCCACCCAGCCGGGCGCCGGCATCCTGAAGTCCGACACCGAGACGATGACGCAGTTCCGTGCCGCGTACGTATCGGGCCCGCCGCCGCGTCGTCGCCGGAGGGCGTCGTCCGGCGGCTCCGGCCAGAGCACCGGCTCGACGGCGGTCGAGCTGTTCACCGCCGCGCCGGTGTGGCGGGCGGAGGCACCCGTGGACGAGCCGGAGGTCATGGTCGACGCCGAACCGGAGGAGAAGCGCAACACCTTCGAGATCGCGGTCGAGTCCATGAAGGGACGCGGCCCCGCGGCCCACCAGGTGTGGCTGCCGCCGCTGGTGACGCCGGCCACCCTCGACCAGCTCTTCGGCGACCTCGTCGAGGACCCGTCGCTCGGGCTCGTCTCCCCGCGCTGGCGGGGTGCGGGGGCGCTCACGGTCCCGCTCGGCATCGTCGACGTGCCGCTGGAGCAGCGCCGCGAGAACCTCGCGGTCTCCCTCGGCGGCGCGGCCGGCCACATGGCGATCGTCGGCGCGCCGCTGAGCGGCAAGAGCACGCTCGCGCGGACGACGGTCGCCGCGCTGGCGCTCACCCACACGCCCCAGGAGGTGCAGTTCTTCGTCATCGACTTCGGCGGCGGCAGCTTCACCGGCCTGCAGGACTTCACGCACATCAGCGGCGTCGCGACCCGCTCCGAGCCGGACGTGGTCCGCCGTACGGTCGCCGAGGTCACCAGCCTGCTGAACGCCCGCGAGGTGTACTTCCGGCAGAACGGCATCGACTCGATCGACGCGTACCGCCAGCGCCGTGCGCAGGGTCTCACCGACGACGGCTATGGCGACATCTTCCTCATCGTCGACGGCTGGGGCACGCTGCGCGCCGAGTTCGAGATGCTGGAGCCGCAGATCCAGGCGATCGCCGCGCGGGGTCTCACCTACGGCGTCCACGTCGTGATCACGGCGGCGCGTTGGATGGAGATCCGGGCGAACATCAAGGACCTCATCGGCACCCGCATCGAGCTGCGCCTGGGCGACCCGACCGACTCCGAGGTCAACCGCAAGGCGGCGGAGAACGTCACGGCCATCCCCGGCCGCGGCCTCAACGACCGCGGCCTGCAGATGCTCACGGCGCTGCCCCGCGTCGACGGGGTGGACGACGCGTCGAGCCTCGCCGACGGGATCGACGACCTCGTGGCACGGGTCGCGGCGGCGTGGCACGGACCGGCAGGGCCCAAGCTGCGGCTGCTGCCCTCGCGCATCAGCCATGCCGATCTGCGCGCCGTGGCGGCCGCGCAGTCGCCGGACGGCACGGAGCCCCGCGAACTCCTGCTGGGCATCGATGAGGCGAACCTCGCCCCGTTCTCGATCGATCCGGTCGCCGAGCCGCTGCTGTACCTGTACGGCGACGCGGACTCCGGCAAGTCGTCGATGCTCCGCGGCGTCGTGCACGAGATCACGCGCCTGTACGGGCCGACCGAGGCGAAGATCTTCGTCGTCGACTACCGTCGTGCCCTCCTGGGCGAGATCCCGCAGGAGTACCTCGGCGCCTACCTCACGTCGCACGAGATGACGGAGGGCGGGATGAACGAGCTCGCCCAGTTCTTCCGCAGCCGCATCCCGGGACCCGACGTCACGCCCGACCAGCTCCGCAGCCGATCGTGGTGGAAGGGCGCGGAAGGGTTCGTCCTCATCGACGACTACGACCTCGTGGCGACCTCGCAGGGCAACCCGGTCGCGGTGCTCGCACCGCTGCTCGCGCAGGCGGCCGATCTCGGCCTTCACGTGATCCTCACCCGCCGCACCGGCGGGGCGAGCCGCGCCGCGTACGATCCCATCATCCAGCGCATGACCGACCTGGGTGCGACCGGCATCCTGCTCTCCGGCAGCCCCGAGGAGGGCCAGCTCATCGGCAAGGTGAAGGCGGTTCCCGCGATTCCCGGCCGTGCGCAGATCGTCAGCCGCGATCGGGGCCTCGTCTCCGCGCAGCTGCTGTGGGTGCCGCCGAGCTACGAGTGACAACCGAGGAGAGACCGAGATGACCTTCGAACCGACGCCGGCCGCAGCGCCGATGGTCCCACCCGTGCTGTACCTGCCCCTGAGCGTGACGTCGACGCCGGAGGAGCAGCTCGTCGAGATCCGGGAGCTGAAGGACGGGCGGCGTGCGCTGCTCGCCTACACCGCCCTGGACCGGCTGCTGGAGCTCGCCGGCGAGCGGCAGCCCTGGGTCCTGGTGCGCACCGAGGACCTCGGTCAGATCAAGGAGGCGCAGCCCTACGACGTCGTCATCTTCGACCTCGACGTGCCCGCGTCCTACCGCCGGAACGGAGCCATCGCATGAGCCGCATCGCGATGGACCCGGAGGTGATGGCCGTCCATGCGGACATGCACGAGGAGGCGGTCGAGCTCATCGAGACGAAGCTCTCCGGCATTCCGACGGCCGTCGACGGCGGACTCGCCTCCGACACGGTCGCCGCCATCATGCAGCGGGTGGGGGAGGGCGTCGACGCCCTGTACCGGATCAACGGCACCCTGGGAGAGATCGTCCGCGCCATCGCCGACGACGCGGAGACGAACGAACAGGACGTGATCGACCAGCTCGACCCGGTCGCGGCCATCGTCGAGGACCTCTGATGACGATCGACACGACCACATACGGCGACGCCGACCAGGTACAGGCGGCCGCGGACTGGCTCGACCCCGACCTGAAGGACGCCGCAGACGTGTCCTCCAACGTCACGACCTTCATCCCGACCGGCGTGCGCGGGCACTGGTTCGGCGAGTCGGCGGACGACTACGTCACGATCCTCTCGCGCACGACGGACGCCGCGAAGGAGATCAAGGACCTCGCTCGTGACGCCGCCGAGAAGCTCCGGTCGTACGCCGGGCAGCTGCGGCGCATGAAGGAGGACTTCGCGACGCACCGCGACAATGCGCGGGCGGCGGGGCTTCCGGTGAACGGCATGATCATCGGCCGGCCGGTGTCCCTGATCCCGGTGTGCCCCACGTCGAGGGACGACCCCTACTGGGACGAGTGGCAGGAGCACCTCGACCGCATCGAGCTGTACAACGAGATCGCGGCCGACGTCGGCTCCTGGTGGGGCGAGCTCGAGGTCTGGATCAGCGAGAACCTCGACGGCTTCCTCGGGACCATGCCGAGCCAGTCCACGGCGGACAGGATCCTGTCCGGTCTGCGAGAGGCGAGCGGCGAGGTCCCGAAGATCTACCTCGAGGGCCAGGGCCTGGCGTGGGCGGAGACGGCGGCCGAGCTCACCTCCCACGCGGAGGATCTGCGTCTCGGAGCATCGGACTTCGTTCGCGAGCTGCGCTCCGGCAATCCCGCCGTCAAGGCCGCTGCCGAGGCCGCCAACCCCACCGGCATGCGGTGGGCTGCGGACGAGGCCGAGGATCTGGCCCGCGGACTCTCTCGCGCGAGTCGGGCGGTGCCGTTCATCGGCTGGGGCGTCGACGCCTGGAATCTGGGCTCGGCGATGTCGTCGGGCGACGACCCCTCGTCCACCGCGGTGGAGATCATCGGCGGCGCGGCGGGTGGCGCGGCTGCGGCTGCCGGTGTCGCCGCGCTCGCGGCGGCCGGTGTCGTCACGCTCCCGGTCTGGGGCACGGCGGTGGTCGTCGGCGGGGCCGCGGTGGCGGTCGGCGCCGGTGCGGTGTGGGCTTACGAGAACTGGGTCCCGCAAGACGTCCGGGAGTCGATCGACGCCGGCATGGCGGATGCGTGGGACGCCACGACGGACTTCGCGGAGGACGCCTGGGAGAACACGACCGACTTCGTGGGCGACGCCGGGCACAACATCGGCAAGGCGTGGAAGGGACTGTTCGGGTGACAGGTCAGCAGCAGTCGACCTCTCCGGAGACGATCTGGGTACCCGGTCATCCGGGGTGGGACGGGCAGCAGCGCGCGACCACGGCGCTCACGGTGTTCGGCGTCGTGTTCGCCATCGTGGTCCTGCTGTTCAGCCTGATCCTGTTCGCCGATCCGGCTCCGGCGATGAAGGCACTGGGGATCGGTGTGCTCGCGGCCGTCGCCGTCGGCGTCTGGCTGATGGTGGCCCACGCCCGCGTCTCACGGGTCCGAGTCGTCCGGCCGGTCGTCGACGGTCCGGCGATCGCGTTCGGCGGGGCCGCGGGGATCGTCTGGCCGCTGCGCGCCCTCGCGCCGGTGGGGGCCCTGCTCCTCGCGGCGTGGGCATGGAGCATCTTCACGGTGCCCGCGGACCGACTGCCGCTCCTCACCCTGCTCCTCCTCCCGGTGGTCGCGCTGATCATGACGATCGCCGGCATCCGGTCGTGGTTCCGGGCTCCCTCCGCCCATCGCCTGACGCTGCGCCCCGACGGGCTGCAGCTCCGGATCCCGCGCAACAACGTGGCCGTGGCATGGGAGGAGGTCGTCAGCGCCGGCGTGGAAGGCAACCGCGTGGTACTGCGGACGTCGACCGCTCAGCAGTCCTCGTGGGCGGCGGCCGATCTCGCCAGCGACCCGGTGCTCCTGGCCGAACTCGTCACCTTCTACGCGAACCGTCCCGACGTCCGTGCCGAGATCGGCGCGGGCACGCTCGCCCGTCTGCGGTCCGGGGACTTCTAGCGGCGCCTCTCAGCGCGCGCCGGCGGCGTCGGCGAGATGACGCGCCTCGTGGCCGAGGACCTTCACGATGATCCCGTGTCGCCGGAGCTCGGCGACCGTGCGGGCGCCCTCCTCGGCGTCGAGCCCCAGGGCCCGGATGTTCGCCACCACGACCACGTCTCCGGTCCGGAGCGTCGAGATGAGCCGCGCGAGGCGGTCGTTCCAGCTCTCCAGGATGTCCGGCGCCGGGTGACGGAAGCCCTCGATGGGCACGCCGAAACGGGTGAGGTCGGCGCGCTGCTCGACGACCGACGGCATGCCCTCACGAGCGACGACGAGGCCGACCAGGCGGGAGCCCGCGGGACGCGCGGTCCAGAAGTTGCGGTTCTGCTGCAGCTCCGTGAAGCACTTCGGGCACTTTGCTGCGTCGTGCGGGAGGTGGAGCGGGCTCGTCAGCGCATCGTCGAGAGACGGCGTCGTGCCCGCCGGGTCCATCGTGTCGCTCATCCCGCACCTCCGCCCTCTATTCTGCCCTGCCGGGGCGTCCCGCGGCGACCGGATCAGAGCAGTCCGAGGGCACGGACCGCCTCCCGCTCCTCCACGAGCTCCGCGACCGAGGCGTCGATGCGCGTGCGGGCCCAGTCGTCGATCTCCAGGCCCTCCACGATGCGCCACTCGCCGTCGACGGACTGCACGGGGAACGAGGAGACGAGACCCTCCGGAACGCCGTACTCTCCGCGCGAGACGACGGCGGCGGAGGTCCAGTCCTCGGTCCCGCGGACCCAGTCGCGCACATGGTCGATCGTCGCGCTCGCGGCGGAGGCGACGGAGGACGACCCGCGGACCTCGATGATCTCGGCGCCGCGCTTGGCGACCCGGGGGATGAACGTCTGCTCCAGCCACGCCGGGACGTCGCCGACGATCCGCTCCAGGGCGTCCTGCACGGGCTTCCCGCCGACGGTCGCGTGCGACACGTCGGGGAACTGCGTGGCCGAGTGGTTGCCCCAGATCGGTACCCGCCGCACCGTGTGCACGGGGGCGCCGAGCGTCTGGGCGAGCTGGGCCCGTGCCCGGTTCTCGTCCAGCCGCGTGAGTGCGGTGAATCGGTCGGCGGGCACGCCGTCGGCCGCCGCCGAGGCGATCAGGGCGTTCGTGTTCGCGGGGTTGCCCACCACGGTCACGCGGACCCCGGGATCGGCGTTCGCGGCGATGGCGGCGCCCTGGGGCCCGAAGATGCCGCCGTTCGCGGCCAGCAGGTCACCGCGTTCCATGCCCGGACCGCGGGGGCGCGCGCCCACGAGCAGCGCGAGGTCGCAGCCGTCGAAGCCGACCGCGGGGTCGTCGGTCACCTCCACGTGCTCGAGCAGATCGAACGCGCCGTCCTGCAGCTCCAGAGCGGCGCCCTCCGCAGCGCCGAGTCCCTGCGGGATCTCCAGCAGCCGCAGCCGCACCTTCTCATCCGGACCGAGCATGTCGCCGGCGGCGATGCGGAAGAGGAGCGCGTAGCCGATCTGTCCGCCCGCGCCGGTGATGGTGATCGTGGTGGCCATGCCACGAGCCTACGTCCGTCAGGGTGTCGGCGCGCGGAGTACCCTCGACGCATGACGTTCAATCCCGACGCCGACCTCTCCCGCAACACCACGCGCCGCCGCGGACGCACGGCGGCGATCGCGGGCGGTTCCGGCGTCGGCGTGCTCGCCCTCCTCGCCCTCATCGCCGGCCCCCTGCTGGGCATCGACCTGAGTGGACTCATCGGTGGCGCGCCCGGGGGCGGGAGCGAACCCGCCGGTGGTTCGGCCATCGAGAACTGCGACACCGGTGCCGACGCGAACGCGAACGCCGAGTGCCGGCTCGCAGGCGCTCAGCTCGCACTGGACGCGTTCTGGGGGGACAACGTCGAGGGCTACCGGGCTCCGCAGAACATCGTCGTCGACGGCGCGACGTCCACGCAGTGCGGAACGGCCTCCAATGCCGTGGGGCCCTTCTACTGCCCGCCGGAGGAGACCGTCTACATCGATCCCACCTTCTTCCAGCTCATGCAGGAGCAGTTCGGGGCCTCGGCCGGAAACCTCGCGCAGCTCTACATCATCGGGCACGAGTGGGGGCACCACATCCAGAACATCACCGGGACGATGGACCAGTACCCGAACAACGGCACCGGTCCCGGCAGCAACGGCGTGCGCATGGAGCTGCAGGCCGACTGCTACGCCGGCGGCTGGCTCGGCCGCATGACCGAGCAGACCGACGCCGACGGCGATCCCTACCTGGAGAAGCCGACGGAGACGCAGATCGAGGACGCCCTGAACGCGGCGGCCGCGGTCGGAGACGACCACATCCAGGAGCAGTCCGGGCAGGTGAACCCGGAGACCTGGACCCACGGCTCCAGCGAGCAGCGTCAGCGCTGGTTCGCGGAGGGATACCAGAACGGGCTCGATGCGTGCGGGCAGGTGTTCACCCTCCCCGCCGATCAGCTCGACCCGTAGGCCCGGTGATCCCGCCGTTGTCAGATAACGTGGACTCGGCAGGACCGCACGACCGGTTGGGGGACCGAACATGACGAACACCGAAGGGCTCTATCCGCCCATCGAGCCGTACGAGACCGGAGTGCTGCTCGTCGGCGACGGGCACCGCGTGGCCTGGGAGATCAGCGGCAACCCCGAGGGCAAGCCCGTCGTGTTCCTCCACGGAGGTCCGGGCAGCGGGACGTCGCCGTGGCAGCGGCAGTTCTTCGACCCCGAGGCCTACCGGATCGTCCTGCTCGATCAGCGCGGATGCGGTCGGAGCACGCCGTCCGCCGCGGAGCCCGATGCCGATCTCCGGCACATCACCACCGCGCACCTCATCGCCGACCTCGAGCTCCTGCGCAAGAACCTCGGCATCGAGAGCTGGCAGGTGTTCGGCGGGTCCTGGGGGAGCGCCCTCGCGCTGGCCTACGCTCAGGCCCACCCGGATGTCGTCTCCGAGCTGATCCTGCGCGGCATCTTCACCCTGCGTCGCGCCGAGCTCGAATGGTTCTACGAGGGCGGGGCGGCGGCGCTGTTCCCCGACCTGTGGGAGGACTTCATCGCGCCGATCCCGGTCCTGGAGCGCTCGCGGATGATCGAGGCGTATCACCGGCGGCTGTTCGATCCGGACCCGGCGGTCCACGAACCGGCGGCCCTCGCGTGGGCGGCCTGGGAGGCGGCGACCGTCACCCTGCGCCCCGACCCGGAGCAGATCGCGGCGATGGCCGATCCCCGCCGGGCCGTCGCCTTCGCGCGCATCGAGAACCACTTCTTCGTGCACCGCGGCTGGTGGGCCGAGGGACAGCTGCTCGTGGGGATCGACGCCATCCGGCACATCCCGACCGTGATCGTGCAGGGCCGCCACGACGTGGTGACGCCGATGATGACGGCGTGGGACCTGCACCGGGCTTGGCCGGAAGCCGACTTCCAGGTGGTCGACGACGCGGGCCATTCCGCCGCCGAACCCGGCATCCGCGCGGCTCTCCGCGCCGCGACCGATCGGTTCCGGCCCGAGGCCTGACGCGTCCCCTCAGGCGCGGAGCGCGCGCATCAGGGTCTTCACGAGGCCGACGGCGCCGCCGTCCGCGCGATGGCGGGTGAGGCCCTCGCTCACGGCCGCGCCGGTGCGGGAGGAGACGAACCACGGCGGCTTCGGGAGGATGGTCAGGCGTCCGCCGCCGTTGGCCACGGGCAGCGATCGCGGGAACGGTCGGAAGGGGCCGCGCAGCACGGAGCGCTCCACCCGATCCAGCAGCAGGGCATTGTGGACGACGCCGATGCCGCTGCCGACGTCGTCGATCGTGCCGCCGGGGAAAGCGCCCCAGGTGAGGGTCGGCGTGATGAACCCGAAGGCGGTCCACCCGTTGATCGAGATCGAGCCGTAGTGCAGGGCGGTGAGCGCCCGCTCGAACCCGCTGCCGAGCGCCTTCTCGGTGGCCGGGTCGATGAGCAGGTTCGCGCCGAGCGTGCCCTGCAGCTTCTCGTTCGCGTGGGCGACCGCGGCGTCGAGGAACTCCTGGCCGGTGCCCGGCAGGCTCACCACGCCGAGGACCGGGGCGAAGTACTCCGTGCTCTCCAGGGCGGCGGGGTCCTCATCGCCGTCGATCTCGACGAGGAGCCGGTCCCCGAGCACGAGCGCGTCCGGGTAGTCGTCCGTGGCGGCCTGCATGCGGGAGGGGGCGCCGGGGTACCAGATGGGGCGCTCCGGAGCGGTGGCGTAGGCGTGGCGCAGCGCGGCGCGGAAGTCATCGGCCTGGTCCCAGTCGGCGGAGAGGATGACGACCTGCCCCGCGATGCAGTTGTGGCCGCTGTTCTGCAGCCGCATGGTCGCGATGTGCTCGGCCTGATACGCGAGGTCGGCGGCCGTCCACTTCCCGGGCACGACGATGATGGGGGAGACCCCGCCGAGCTCGGCGGTGATGGGCTTCTTCAGCAGCGGGCGGTTCTCGCGGCGGCGGCGCTTCGTCGCCGCCGCGCCCTCACCGGAGGACGGCCCCCAGACGATGGTGTCGAACGTTGCCGCCGAGCCGGTGATGTGCACGTGCGCGAGGCCCGGGTGCTGGGTGAGATACGCGCCGGCCGCCGGGCCCCCGCGCACGATCCGCAGCAGTCCGGGCTCGATGAGCGGGGCGAGCGCGCGCTTGTAGACGGGGACCAGGGCGTCCTGCGTGGGGTTCACCTTCAGCAGGGCGGTGCGGTTGTGGGCGAGCAGTTCGTACAGCACGTCCAGCACGGGGATGGAGGTCACGTTCCCGGCGCCGAGCACGAGGCCCACGCCGCCGGACACCGTCGGCGTGCGCTGGGCCAGACCCGCACCCGCCCTGGCGGCGTTCGGCGTGGTCCCCGGCTCGAGCCAGACCTCGCCGGTGAATCCGGACAGCAGGAACCGGTCGATGCCGGTGAGAGGGAAGGCATGCACGCGTGCCCGGCCACCGGGCGCCCGGTCGACCCGGATGCCGTCCAGTGGATTGGCCCCGTTCGCGATCCGGGTCAGCGTGGCGATCGAGGCGTCGAGCGCCCCGAGGACGCTGTACGGACCGCTCAGCCACTCCTCGCCGCGGAGCGGATGCCGCGCGTCCAGGCCCTTGGAGGCGGCGGCGGTCGTCGCCCAGTCCTCGGCCGTCGCGGCGACGCTCGTGCGGACCTGCCGGAGCAGCGTCGCGCGCTGCGCCACGGTGAGCGCGGTCCACACCGACGTCCCGGTCTGCAGGTCGGCGACGGCGGCGTCGAGCCGCTCCGCCTCGCCTTCCCCGAGAGCGGGAACGGCAGGCGCTGTCGTGGGCGCAGAAGTCATCGGCGTCTCCTTCGAACGGGCTTTCAGCTTAGGCGTCCGCGCGGAGATCCGCCGAGTGGCGAGACGATCAGATGAGCGAGAGCTCGCGCAGCTTCGACTCCACGTCGGCGTTCGACGGCTCGACGTGGTGCGAGGCGTCGGGGTAGACGACGACGGGGATGTTCGTGCGGCCGGAGATGTCCTTCGCGATGTCGGCGGCGTCGGGGTCGGCGACCAGGTCGACGTAGGTGTACGCGACGCCGAGCTCGTCGAGCTGCTTCTTCGTGCGGATGCAGTCGCGGCACCAGTCGGCGCCGAACATCGTGATGGTGTCGGAGGCGGGGTTGGTCATGCCTCCAGCCTACGTCCGTGGGGGAGGGGCGGCTCCGAAGAAGCCCGCCAGTGCGGCGGCGAGAGGTTCTGGCGCCTCCTCCGCCATGTGGTGCCCGCTGTCGATGCCGTGGCCGCGGACATCGTCGGCCCAGTCCCGCCAGATGCGGAGAGGGTCGCCGTAGAGCTCTTCGAGATCGTCGCGTTCCGACCAGAGCACGAGCGCGGGCATCGCGAGTCGGCGCCCGGCGGCGCGATCCGCCTCCTCGTGTGCGCGGTCGATCGTGAGACCGGCGCGGTAGTCCTCGAGCATCGCCCGGATGACCGACGGCTGCCGCACCGCGTGCAGGAACTCTGCATGGTTCGCCGCGCCCATCGTCGCCGGGTCGGCCTTGGGGGCGTACCAGGCCTCCGGGTCCGCGCCGATGACGCGCTCCGGGATGTCCGGCTGGGCGAAGAAGAACCAGTGCCACCAATGCACGGCGAAGGTCGCGTCGCAGCGGCGAAGGTGCTCCGAGATCGGCAGGCAGTCCAGCAGCGCGACCTGTTCTACGGTCTCCGGGTGATCGAGGGCGAGCCGGAGCGCGACGTAGCTGCCTCGGTCGTGCCCGACAAGGCGGAAGCGCTCGTGACCGAGTCTCTCTGCGACGGCGCGGATGTCTCGGGCGACGGCACGCTTGGAATGGGCCGAGTGATCGGAGGTGGGCGCCGGGCCGCGGGAGCGTCCATAGCCGCGCAGGTCGGGGCAGATCACGGTGAAGCCGCGCTCGACGAGCAGGGGAGCCACCCGATGCCACGTCGCCGAGGTGCGGGGGTGACCGTGCAGGAGCACCACGGGCGGTCCCGAGCCACCGTGACGGACGAGGATGTCCGCCTCGGAGGTCGGGATCCGAGTGGTCGTGAAGCCGGGGAACAGCGCCTCGTCGGCGGCGCTCATCGCCCGGGGTCCGCTTCGGCCGGCAGCTCCTCGACCGGGATGATCACGACGTCCTGCACCTTCCAGTCCAAGTCGGCGATGCCCTCGGACGCGGCGGTCAGGTCGGCCGTGCGGACGGCCCGGTGATGCGGCACCACGAACGCCTCGATGTGGAACACCTGGCCCTGATCCCGCATGCGCACGGCAGCCTGATCCACCCAGGGGCGGCTGCGCAGGTAGGAGACGACATCGCGGGCCAGCGGATGCGGCTCCGCGCTGTCGAAGGTGCGGGCCCGCTGATCCATGAGATCGACGATGGCCGTCTTCGTGTTGCGGAAGCCGTCCCAGATGATGCCGAGCGAGATGAAGAGCGCCGCGGCGCCGTCGAGCCACCAGATTCCCGCGCCCACACCGAGCACGCCGACGATCGAGGCGACCGTCGTCTGCCAGTCCGCCTTCGCCATGTCGGCGTCGGCGTAGAGCAGCTTGTTGTGCAGGACGGGGGCGAGCTTGGCCTTGGCCGGACCGTAGAAGAACACCGGTCCGACGATCACGACGGCCATGACGGCGACCATGAGCCAACCGAGCCAGATCGTCTGCCCGAACAGCTGCACCGTGCCGATGGTCGGGTGCTCCCCCCGGAGGAGTCCGGCGACGGCCTCGACGGCGAGGTTGAGGCCGACCGCGAGGAGCGCGACACCGGCGACGAGGTGCCCGACGCCCATCACGCGGTGCAGGCCGTAGGGGTGCTTCCGGGTGGGGCGGCGCCGCACGAACACCAGGGCGAGAAGGAACGCGAACTGCGGGATCAGGGACAGCATGTCCTCGATCCACGCCGTGCGCATCGCCTGGGACTCGCCCACGACGAGCGCGATCACGGTGATCGTGATCGAGGTGTAGACGATCGTGAAGATCTCCCAGCGCACGGCTTTCCGGGTCGCCTGCTGCTGTTCGTCGGGGAGCTCGGTACGCCCGAACCGCTTCGTCTCGGTCATCGATCGACCTCACCGTCGAGGTAGGTCTCGAGGGCCGAGAGGAAGGCGTTCTCGCCCAGGGGGACGAGCATCACGAGCTCCCGATCGCCCGCGCCCTCGATCCCGGGATAGCCGCGGGTCACGCCCGCCTTGTCGATCCACGGGGTGTCCGGGGTCAGGCCGCCGGCGACGAGATCGAGGTCGCCGGTCTCCAGCATGCCCACCAGGCTCTCCTCGGTCGCGACCGTCCAGGTGACGTGGGCGTCCAGGCTCGCGGCGAAGCCGTCGACGAGGGCGACGACCGGCCCGTGGGGCCGGCCGCCGTCTGTCTCGACCAGGCCGGGGTCGGGCGAGGTGCCGACCCGCAGCTCTCCGCCCGTGACTCGGTCCAGGGTGCCGTCCGGGTCTGCGGGGACCGTCGCTCCGCACCCGCTCAGGGCTGCGGCCACGATCAGGCCGACCAGGGCGCCGACCAGGCGGCGTCCGGCGGGCGTGCGTCGAATCCTCTCACTGCTCACGGACTCAGGATGACGCGTGGCGCCGTCCGGGTAAAGGTGTTGACGAGCGCCGTCGCGGAGGACTAACGGCTCTTGATGGTAAGGGTAGCCTTACCTATAGTGGAGGCATGAGCATCGCGTGCGAGCACCTCGAGGATCCGGACTGGGAAGCGATGGAGGGAGCCGTCCTCATCGCCGGGGACGCCGCCGATGTCGGAGCCATCGCCCGCGTCGCGTCCCGGCTCCCGTGGGATGCGCACGGCGTCATCCTCATCGAGGCGGCGGCCCGTATCCAGTTCCGGCACATCGACGTCCCCCAGGGGGTCTCGGTCCGCTGGCTCCTGCGCGCCGAGGGGCCGCGCGCCCATGCCCGCGGCGAGCGTCTCGCGAACGCCGTCTACGCGTGGTGCCTGGAGTGGACGTGCAGTGAGCCCCCGGAGCACTGGACGGTGTGGCTCGGCCCGCACACCCCGCCGCACGTGGCGCGGATGGCGCGCAGCCTCCTCGGCGTCGCGAACTGACCGACGCCGGCTTCAGCGGGTCGCGCCGACCACCGACGCCGTGGCGTTCGCGGTGATCGCGTCGAGCGCGCGGCGGAGCGCCGAGCTCGACGTGTGCGCGGTGTACGGGAAGTAGACGACCTCGACGCCCACCTCCGCGAACTCGCTCTCCAGCCGCAGGCCCTTCTCGGTGCCGCGCCAGTCGTCGCCCTTGAAGAAGTGCGTGAAGCGCACGTCGCGCCAGGAGTCCATCTTCGACGGCGTCGTCTCGACGTAAACGTCGTCGACGAAGGAGATGTGCCGCACGATCTCGGCACGCTCGGCGGTCGGGATGACCGGCTCGATCCCCTTGACCTGACGCAGCATCTCGTCGCTCACCACACCGGCGATCAGGATGTCGCAGTGCTGTTTGGCGTGCCGCAGCAGATTGAGGTGCCCGACGTGAAACAGGTCGAAAGCTCCGACGGCATAGCCGATACGCGTCCCCATGATCTCCCCAGATCGATCATTCCCCAGTCGAACGGATCCCCACCCGTTCGTCGCGACTCCCACAGCCGCAGACGACACTCTAGCAGGAACATGTCCTGCGGCCCATAGGAACCCATGGAACGATGGATGCCGGAGCCGATGGGGCTGCGGAACGAAGGGGACCACGTTGGGGGCAGGGGTCACGGTCATCGTGCCGACGTACAACGAGCGCGACAACGTCGCCGAACTCGTGGAGCGGACGGCGGCGGCATTGGCGGGACGGGACGCCGAGATCCTCTTCATCGACGACAGCACCGATGACACCGCGGCCGAGGTGGAGCGCCTCGCGGCCGACGCCCCGATCGCGGTCCGGGTGCTCCATCGCGCGGACAACGTCGGGGGCCTCGGCGGGGCGGTCGTCGTCGGCCTGGGGGCCGCGAACGGCGACGTCTGCATCGTGATGGACGGCGACCTCCAGCATCCGCCGGAGCTCCTGCCGACCCTGCTGGACCGGTACGCGGACGGCGACGCGGACGTCGTCGCCGCCTCCCGCTACATCGGCGGCGGAGACACCAGCGGCCTCGGGACGGCCGTGCGCTTCGGCGTCTCCCGCGCCGCCACCTGGCTGACCCGCGCGATGTTCCCGCGGCGGCTCGCCCGGAGCACCGATCCGATGACCGGGTTCTTCCTCGTCGACCGGCGGCGACTCGATCTCGCTGCCCTGCGGCCGCAGGGCTTCAAGATCCTCCTGGAGATCCTCGCCCGCACCGATCTGCGGATCGCGGAGGTCCCGATGGAGTTCGGCGAACGCCGCCACGGTACCTCGAAGGCGAGCCTCCGGCAGGGGGCCACGTTCATCGCCCACCTGGCACGGCTGCGCTTCGGAAAGATGTCCCTGTTCGCCGCGATCGGCGTCCTCGGCGCCATCGCGAACCTCGCGATCATGTGGGCGCTGACCGCCGCGGGCGTGCCCTACGTGTGGGCGGCGATCATCGGCGCCGAGGTCACGATCGTGGGCAACTTCCTGCTGCAGGAGCGGTTCGTCTTCGCGGACATGCGCACCGACGCCCGCAGCGCCGCGGCACGCTTCGCGGCCTCGTTCACGTTCAACAACGTCGAGGCAGCCCTGCGCATCCCGGTGATGGCGCTCATGGTCGAGACGTGGCACATCTCCAGCGTGCTCGCCACGGCGCTCTCGCTCGTCGTGGCGTTCTTCGCCCGCTTCCTCTTCCACTCGCTCGTCGTGTACGCGCCCCGTCGGCGACGGGAGGAGCGGGAGGCGGCGGGTGAGCCGGAGCCGGACACCGCGACCCTGCGCATCATCCGCGCCATCGACGCGGAGGCGATGAAGCCGGGCGAGCTCTAGGCGTCGTCGGCGGACAGGTAGTCCGCGAGGGCCGCATCCGCATCCCTCGGCGTCCAGCCGGTGGCCGTGATCCGGGCGAGGTCCAGGACGCTGTTGCGCGGACGCGGCGCGATCGGTCCGGCCTGGTCGGCGAAGTACTCCTCCGTCGTCACCGGGGTGACCGCGGCCGGGTCGTGCCCGGTCAGCCGGTAGACCGCGCGCGCGATGTCGGCCCAGGAGCGCGGTTCGCCGCCCCCGGTCACGTTGTAGAGCCCGAACGGCGCCGAGACGTCGAGCAGGTGCCGGATGGCCGCGGCGAGGTCCGCCGTGAAGGTGAGCCGCCCGATCTGGTCGCCGACGACCCGCGGCGCGATGCCCCGCTCCGCCAGCGAGGCCATCGTCCGCACGAAGTTGCGGCCGTCGCCGATCACCCAGGAGGTCCGCAGGATGTAGTGACGGGGCACGGTCGCGACGATCGCGTCCCCCGCCGCTTTCGTCTGCCCGTAGACACCGAGCGGCCGGACCTCGTCCGTCTCGGTGTAGGGGCCGTCCTTCGTGCCGTCGAACACGTAGTCGCTGGACACGTGCACGAGCGTGAGGTCGTTCTCGGTCGCGATGCGGGCGAGCGCGGACACGCCCGTGACGTTCGCCGCCCAGGCCTCGGCCCGCCCCTCCGCGGTCTCGGCGTGGTCGACGGCCGTGTAGGCGGCCGCGTTGATGATCGTCCCGTAGTCGCGCCAGCGCCGTGCGACGGCCAGCTCGGGGTCGCGGAGGTCGAGCGTCTCCCTGGTCGTGTACTCGACGTGCTCCGCGTCCCCGAGAGCCGCCCGCAACGCCAGGCCGAGCTGACCGGACGCCCCGACGACGAGGGTCTTCCGCGGGCCGATCGGGGTCACGTCGGCCAGTCGAGGATGCGCCCGGTCCTTCGGGGAGATCTCGACCTGGTCGAGCGGGATCGGCCACGCGATGGCCGCCGTCTCGTCGGCGAGATTGAGGAAGGAGTACGCCGCGTCCGGCGACCAATGGTCGTTCACCAGGTAGGTGTAGGCGGTGTCCGCTTCGAGCGTCTGGTACGAATTGCCGACGCCGCGAGGCACGAGGATGGCGCGCGACGGGTCGATCTCCGCCGTGAAGACGCGCCCGAAGGTCTCGCCCGCCCGCAGATCGACCCAGGCGCCGAAGATCCGGCCGGTGGCGACGGAGACCCACTTGTCCCACGGTTCGGCATGGATGCCGCGGGTGGTGCCGATCGCGTCGTTGAACGAGATGTTGTTCTGCACGGGGCCGAAGTCCGGAAGGCCGGCGGCGACCATCTTCTCGCGCTGCCAGTTCTCCTTGAACCAGCCGCGGGCATCGCCGTGCACCGGGAGGTCGACGAGGAGCAGGCCGGGGATCGGCGTCTCGGTGATCGTGAGCGCCTTGCCGAACGCGGTCATCACTGCCCCCGGGCGGCGTAGAACGACTCCGTGGCGTCCTTGGCCGGCGCCCACCAGTCCTCGTTCGCGCGGTACCACTCGATGGTGGAGGCGAGGCCCGACTCGAAGTCGGAGAACCGCGGCGCCCAGCCGAGCTCGGTGCGCAGCTTCGTGGAGTCGATGGCATAGCGCAGATCGTGACCGGCGCGGTCCGTGACGTGGTCGTAGGCGTCGGCGGGCTGGCCCATCTGCGTGAGGATCAGCTCGACGACGGACTTGTTGTCCTTCTCGCCGTCGGCGCCGATCAGGTACGTCTGGCCGATCTCGCCCTTCTCCAGGATCGTGAGGACGGCCGAGGAGTGGTCGTCGGCATGGATCCAGTCGCGCACGTTCTGTCCGGCGCCGTACAGCTTGGGGCGGATCCCGCGCAGCACGTTCGTGATCTGGCGCGGAATGAACTTCTCCACGTGCTGGTACGGGCCGTAGTTGTTCGAGCAGTTGGAGATCGTCGCCTGCACGCCGAACGAGCGCACCCAGGCGCGCACGAGCAGGTCGCTGCCGGCCTTCGTGGACGAGTACGGCGACGAGGGGTTGTACGGCGTCTGCTCCGTGAACCGTGCCGGGTCGTCGAGCTCGAGGTCTCCGTACACCTCGTCGGTGGAGATGTGGTGGAACCGGCGATCATGCCGACGGGCGGCCTCCAGCAGCGTGTACGTGCCGATGATGTTGGTGTCGAGGAACGGCCGCGGGTCGTGCAGCGAGTTGTCGTTGTGGGACTCGGCGGCATAGTGGACGACCGCGTCGGTCCGGGCGAACAGGCTGTCGACGAGCGCGGCGTCGGCGATGTCCCCCTCGACGAGTTCGACCCGGTCGGCGGGGAGACCAGCGAGCGAGGCGCGGTTGCCGGCGTAGGTGAGCTTGTCCAGCACGGTCACGTGCGCGTCCGTGTGCGCGACCACGTGGTGCACGAAGTTCGATCCGATGAAGCCGGCGCCGCCGGTCACGAGCAGGCGGGTCATCGAGCGCCCCTTTCGAGCAGTCCGAGCAGGTAGGTTCCGTAGCCCGACTTCACGAGGGCTTCCGCGCGCGTCCGAAGCGCCTCGTCGTCGAGGAAGCCCTGACGCCAGGCGACCTCCTCCGGCACGCCGATCTTCATCCCCGTGCGGCGCTCCATCGTGCGCACGTAGTCGGCGGCGTCGGTCATCTGGTCGAAGGTCCCGGTGTCCAGCCACGCTGTCCCGCGGGGGAGGACCTCGACCTGGAGCTTGCCCCGTTCGAGGTAGGCCCGGTTCACGTCCGTGATCTCGTACTCCCCGCGAGCGCTGGGCGCCAGGTTGCGAGCGATCTCGATGACGTCGTTGTCGTAGAAGTACAGGCCGGGCACCGCGTAGTTGCTCTGCGGGGCGGCGGGCTTCTCCTCCAGGGAGACGGCCTGGCCGTCGGCGTCGAACGCCACGACTCCGTAGGCTTCCGGCTCCGCCACCCAGTACGCGAAGACCGCGCCACCGTCGATGTCCGCGAAGCGCTTGAGCTGCGTGCCGAGGCCCGGCCCGTAGAGCAGATTGTCGCCGAGGACCAGCGCGACGCTGTCGTCGCCGATGAAGTCCGCGCCGATGGTGAACGCCTGGGCGAGGCCGTCCGGCGACTCCTGCTGCGCGAAGGACAGGGAGACGCCGAACTGGGAGCCGTCTCCCAGCAGCCGCTCGAAGTGCGCGGCGTCGTGCGGCGTCGTGATGATGAGGATCTCCCGGATCCCGGCGAGCATCAGGGTCGACAGCGGGTAGTACACCATCGGCTTGTCGTAGACCGGGATCAGCTGCTTCGAGACCCCCAGCGTGATGGGGTGCAGCCGCGTGCCCGAGCCGCCCGCCAGAATGATGCCCTTCATATATGTCCCCCTCGTGAAACATCGATGCTCGTGGCGGCGTCACTGAGAGGACGGCCATCCCCTGCCGTCCGACGACCCCCACAGTCGTACGCTCGACTCTAGCGGAGAACTCGCCCTTTACACCGCCGGGGCCGAGGTCCATAGTGGGCCTCGTGGGATCCGAGGACAGCCCGGCGCTGTCCGTCACCTGGGCGCACCGTGCCGAGCAGTCGGCATCCGCCTGGGCGCGCGCACACGCCAGGGGAGAGGTTCCGAGCGTCTGGCCCTACGGGCTGGACGCTCTTCGCGACCACGCCGTCGTGGAGGTGGATGAGCTCCCCGACCCCGGCCGGATCGCACGGCTCCGCGCACGCGCCGGCGTCGGCCCGCGGCCCCGTGCCGGGTTCGCCATCGCGTGGGACGAGAACACCGCCTATCGTCTGCAGATCCTGCGGCCGCGGACGCGGTACGCCGCTGGCGTCATCTGGCTCACCGACATGGCGGCGGCCGCCGCTGCACCCGGTCGACTGGTGGCGATGCTGCGGGCGGCCACGGCGCTCTGGGTGCTGAGCGAGGCACAGGTCGTGCCCCTGCAACGGCTCCTCGGGGCCGACGCGCCCCGCATCTTCGTCGTGCCGTTCGGGATCGACCACGAGTTCTTCGGCGCGCAGCCACCCGCCGCCCGACCCCGGATCGTCAGCGCCGGCAACGATCGCGACCGGGATCCCGCGACGCTGTACGCCGCGCTCGCCCTGGTCCTCGCTGCGCGCCCGGGAGTCGATGTCGTCGTGCAGTCGCCCTCCGCGCTGCCGCCTCCGGAGGGCGTCCGGCTCGTGCGTCGGCTGCCGCACACGGAGCTCCGCGATCTGTACGCGACGGCGAGCGTCGTGGTGACCGCGACCCGCCCCAACCTGCACGCGTCAGGGATGACGGTGGCGCTGGAGGCTCTGGCCACGGCCCGCCCCGTGGTGGTCTCGGACACCCCTGGCATGCGCGATTACGTCAGCGCCCGCACCGGTGTCCTCGTCCCGCCGGAGGAGCCGGAGGTGCTGGCGGAAGCGCTGCTCGGAATGCTGGACGATCCCGACCGCGCCGCCGAGCTGGGTCGGCAGGGCCGGATCGAGGTCGAGCGCCGCTTCACGACCGCGACGATGGTCGACGCCCTCGTCCGCGGTCTCCGAGCGGACGGCTGACGTCGACGCTCAGACCGAAGGGGGCACGTCGCTGATGATGTACTTCGTCTTGCCGCCCGTGTAGGGCAGGGAGTCGACGAAGTCGGTGCGCACCGGCACCTCGTTCGCGATCCGCTCCTGCAGTGCGGCGACCGCGCTCTCGATCTGACTCCGCGCCTCCGCGCCGTCACCCTCCACGACGCGGATGGTGATCGAGTGATCGGCGAGCTGGTGGATCTGGAAGAGACGCACGGCTTCCGGGTGTGCGGCGAACATCCCCATGAGGCGGTGCGCGAGCACGGTACCGCTGGGGAGACGGATCATGTCCGTCGTCCGCCCCTGAGGCTGCTCCATGAGCGGGAGGGCACTGCCGCAGCGGCAGGGTTCCGATCGCAGGATGCCCTTGTCGCCGGTGCGATACCGGATCAGCGGGAAGACCCTGTTGCGCAGATCCGTGATGACGAGGTCACCCAGCTGGCCGGGGGCTGCGGGGGCCCCGTCCTCGTCCACCACCTCCACCCGGCGGACGTCGGCGAAGACGTGGAGACCGTCGCGATGAGCGCATTCCCCGGCGATCCATCCGAATTCGGAACCGCGATACTCGTCGTGGACGGGAGCGCCGAAGACCGACTCGAGCCGTGCGCGGACGGAGGCCGTGAGCGGCGCCGCCGTCGTCGCGATCGCCTTCGGGATGGGGACGCTCAGCTTCCGGCGCTCCAGGAAATCGGCGAACTCCAGCATCGCTCCGACGTACCCCTCGATCAGGCGCGGTCGCGTCGCGGTGAGTCGTCGATGGAACGCTTCCATCGTCTGCTCCGAGATCAGACCGGCGTCGAGGTAGACCTGAGTGGTGGGCCACCAGGCGAGGTCGTTCTTGATGGTCGCCAGCCGCCCGAAGTTCCAGCGACCGACCCGGGCGAGGTCGTCGTACGGCTCGATCCCCCACCAGGAGTACATCCTCCAGCTCAGGGCCAGCGCCGGCACCCTGGCGTCGTGGAGGGTGGCGAGGGGCTCTCCCGTGCTGCCGCCCGTCAGAGCAGGTCGCGCACTGGCTTCCGTCGCCTCGGGCGTGCGCATCTCCGCCGCGTGCTGCTTGACGGTCGCCCGGTCGAGGATCGGCAACGACGCCCAGGCTTCCGGATCGGTCAGGGAATCCGGGCGGACGCCGAGCTCCCGGTAGCGGGCGCCGTAGAACGCGGAGGAGTCCATGGCGAACGCCGTGATGTCCCGAGCGAGCCTGTTCTGCATACCGGCGAACTCGGCCGGGGCCAAGCGCTCGTTCGAGAGGAGTTCACGGTGGAAGGCTCCCGCTCTCGCCCGTACGGTCGCGGCCTTGGCGCGGAAGAACGCGCCCTTCAGTGATGCGGACATGGATGGAGCCTCTCGTCATTGAGCGGGCGGGTGGGAGGGTGGGTCAGACGCGGTGGCGGCGCCGACGCTTGTGTGCGACGCCCTCGCGGAAGGCGTCCCGGTGGGCACGGCCGGCGTCCGCCCATTCGCGGCGGGAGAGGTCGGGTGCCCCGGTCAGCGTCGATGCCGCCCGCCAGGCCTCGACCACCGCTGCGGCGTCGAGGTCGCCGTCGTACAGGAGCACCCACTCGGCGCCCACTTCGCGCGCCAGCGCCTCATTCGCCTCGTTCCGCGGCACCAGCACGGGCCGTGCCATGGACAGGGCGGCGAGGACGCTGCCCGAGTTGTGCATGAAGCGGTAGGCCAGAACGATCAGCTCGGAGGAGGTGGCGAGCTGGACGAGCTCGGCATCGCTCAGGAAGTCGAGGTGCAGTTCGACGGCGGGGAGACCGGACGTCCGTTCACGGAGGTCGTCGCCGAGCTCGGGGGTGGAGGGGCGACCGCCGATCTTCAGGCTCAACGTCGGCTCGATCGTCACCGCCTCCGCATAGGCGTCGATGAACCCTTCGAGCCCTTTGTAACGACGCACCCCGCCGAACGATCCCAGCCGACCGGGCACACGCTCGGCGGAGGGGAACGCGGCGTACCAGTCGCGGTAGTGACCGTGCAGGATGAGGCTGTGCGGCGTGCCCGGAGGGAGCGGCGTCGTCTCGTTGATGACGATCCGATAGTCGGTGTGCCGATCGATGGACCGCAGCAGCCACAAGCGTGGCGCGTTGTCATCGGGAAGCTCGATGTTGTGGACCGTCCGCACCACGGCGATACGTCGAGACAGGCGGTGCCTGGCGACGAGGGCCGCCGTGAGGAGGAACTTGCCGGTGGACTTCCACCAGGTCGATCCGTGGAGCTTGGCCTCGGGCCAGTGCCAGTGGAAGGCGTCGTAGCGGCCGAAGAGGGCGGTCTTCCACGAGAACCGGAGATGCTCCAGGCCCTCCGTCGTCCCCAGGGCCTCGTCGAGCATCTTGTTGTACGGATTCGTCGTGGGGCGCGGGGCGCCGAGGGACTGCATCACGCGGATGCTCGACGCGGATTCGGTCATCGTGTTGTCCTCCGAGGGGCGACGGTATTCGTCGTAGCGGCGGCCGAGAGCGGCGGCGATGGTGCCGCGGCCGCGGTGGATCAGGCGGGTGCCGCGGGCGTGATGGGCGATGTTCGAGGTCGCGGCGCCGAAGGCTCGACGTGCTGCACCGACGACGATCCGGGCGATCCCACCGATCAGGGAGCGCACCCGGAGCAGACCGCGGCGCAGCCTCCCTCGGGTGAGCTGCAGGTCGATGCGGGTACCGGCATTGGCCGAGCTGAACGCCCGCTGCGCCGCCCACGCGCGGCTGAGGCGCGCGGCGACGACGAGGTCCTCGGTCTCGGACTCGTTGCACCAGACGATGCGGCCGCCTCGGCCGACGAGTTCGCGGGTGAAGAGCGTGTCCTCGCCGCCGCCGAGCCCGAGGGACGGGTCGAAGCGCACGCCGAAGCGGCGCACCGCTCGGAGGTCGAGCAGCAGGTTCCCCGCCGCGGCGACCGAGAGCACGGTCCCGGTCGGGCGGGGCGGACGACGGAACGTGCCGGATGCGAGCAGCCAGGGATCGACGTCGTCGTCGAACACGGAGATGACGCGGCCCATGACGGCATCCGCGTCGAACGCGCGCCAGGTGGTGATCAGCGCCGAGAGCCAGCCGGCACGGGGGACCTCGTCGTCGTCGATGAAGGCGAGCAGGTCGCGGTCGGCGCACTCGTCCAGCAGCCGGTTCCGCGCGGCCACGATGCCCGGCGTCGGCTCGACGACGTACCGGACGGGCAGGGCGGCGTTCGCGGCCACCTCGCGCGCGGAGCCCGCGGCGTCGTTGTCGACGACCAGCACCTCCACGTCCACGCCGAGGTCCGCACACTCCGCGATCCGGTCAGGGAGTGCGCGCAGCAGCGCCGCCAGCAGCTCCGGCCGTCGGTAGGTGGGTACGCCGATCGTCACGGCGATCGCGTCGCCCGTCCCCGGTCCCCTCGTCATCCGCCTCATCCCCATGGCAGTCGTGCGCCTGTCTCCCCGCGCCGGCTCATCGTACCGTGAACGACGGGTGCGCCGAGCCGCCTCTGGCGTATAGTCGGTGTCCTGGGAGTCGACGCCGGTCGCGACTCTGGGGAATTCGACCGGCGACCCGAGCGGACCGTGTGGGCGGATCCGGGGGGAGGATCGCGTGTCAATCGTGCACGGACGGCTGGCCGTCGTCGTCGTGAACTACGCCTCGGCGCGGCTGCTCGAGCGCAATCTGGTGCTCGTGGAGCGCGAGGCTCGTGCCGTCGATGAGGAGGCCCTGGTGGTCGTCGTCGACAACTGGGCCGGTGCCGCGGAGCGCGAGGCCGCCGTCGCGGTCGCAAAGGCGCACGGATGGACCCTCATCACCCCCGAGACGAACAGCGGATTCGGCGGCGGCGTCAACATCGGGGTCACGCGGGCGCTCGCCGACGGCGCGACCGACGTCCTCGTGATCAACCCGGACGCGCACATCGACCGTGTGTCTCTGGGGCGCCTGGCCTCGGTCACCTCGGCCTCGCGCACGACCCTCGCCTCGCCGGTGATCACCGACTCCGAGGGACGCACCTGGTTCGCCGGCATCGACCTCCTGCTCGACGACGGCACGATGCGGGCGCGTCGCAAACGCCGGGCGGACGACGCGCGCCCCTACGAGCCGTGGCTGAGCGGTGCCTGCCTGTGGATCACCCGCGAGGTGTGGGCGCTCTCGGGCGGCTTCGACGTCGAGTACTTCCTCTACTGGGAGGACGTCGACTTCTCGCGCCGTGTGGTCTCGGCCGGCGGGACGCTCGTGCTCGTCGAGGAGGCGACGGCCGTGCACGACGAGGGCGGCACGCAGCGCGCCGAACCCCAGCTCGCGAGGGCGAAGTCGGAGGGCTACTACTTCTACAACATCCGCAACCGGATGCTGTACGCGGTCCGGCACCTCGACGACGAGGCCGTGCACCGCTGGCGCCGGTCGATACCCCGTACCGCCCGCGAGGTGATCCTCCGCGGCGGCCGCCGACAGCTGCTGCATTCCGCCGCTCCGCTGCGCGCCTACGTCCGCGGGGTGCGCGAGGCCAGACGGATCGCGCGCCTGTCCGGCACGGAATCGAAGGGAACGTCATGGTCGTAGACGCCTACCGTCAGCTCGCCAGGGCGCAGAAGGGCCATGCCCGCGGCGCCCCCGCCTACTCGGTCTACGTGAACCGCAGGCTCGGACGCGTGCTCGCCGCGCTGGCGTTCCGGCTCGGCCTCACGCCGAACCAGGTGTCGATCATCAGCGCCGTCCATTCGTTCGCCGCCATCGGCCTCATCGCCTTCGCCCCGGTCACGGTGCCGCTCGGGCTGCTCATCGCGCTCCTCCTCGTCCTCGGCTATGCGTGGGACTCCGCGGACGGTCAGGTCGCGCGGCTCCGCGGCGGCGGGAGCCCGCAGGGCGAGTGGCTGGACCACTTCATCGACACGCTCAAGATCGCGTCGCTGCACCTCGCGGTGCTGATCGGCCTGTACCGGGTCCTTCCGGAGTCGCCGGCGCTGCTGCTGATCCCGATCGTGTTCAGCATCGTCGCCTCGACCACGTTCTCGGGCATGCTCCTGAACGACCTCCTCAAGGGCAAGCACGCCGTCGCGTCCACCCATGAACGCGGCGGAGGCACCCTGCGACGCTCGCTCGTGCTGCTGCCGACCGACTTCGGGCTGGTCTGCCTCGTCTTCGTCCTCTGGGGCTGGACGCCGGGGTTCCTCGTCGCGTACAGCGCGCTCTGCGCCGCCGCGGTCCTGTTCCTCGCGCTCGCCGCGGTGAAGTGGTTCCGCGAGATCGGAAGGCTCGGTGACCCGGCATGACCGGCGGCTCGATCCTCATCGTGTGCGCGGCCAACGTCTGCCGGTCGCCGCTGGCCGAGCTGGAGCTGCGGCGCCGGCTCGGGGAGGGCTCCTCGCTCTCGGTGCGCAGCGCCGGCGTGCGCGCCAACGACGGAGACCCGATCTGCGCCGACGTCGCGTCGCGGCATGCCGACGAGGACTGGCGGGCACGGGCGCAGGCGCATCGAGCCCGCGAGGTCACCCCGGAGATGCTGGCCGCAGCCGACCTCGTGCTGACCGCCTCGCGCGATCTCCGGGGGGAGCTGGTGCGGGCGGCGCCGGAGCACCGCGACCGGATGTTCACGCTGCGTGAGGCCGCGCACCTCGGCGTCGGGTTCGCGCCCGGCGGCTCCGATGTCATCGCCGACTACGTCGCTCACCTCGACCGGGCACGGACGCGTGCGGTGCCCCTCAGCGGCTCGCCGGGTCGCGGCGGCGGGCTCCGGCGTCTCCTCGGTCGTCGCTCCGTCGAGGACCCTGCCTCCATCGCGGATCGGCACGGGAGTCGGGGTCATGCCGGCACCCTCTCCGAGGTCGAGCAGGCCGTCGACGCGATCGGCGGGCAGCTCGGGAGACAGCGCCGACACTCCTCCTGACCGGAGGGTTGTGGTTTTCCACGGTCCGCACTACCATTAGCCGACGCCGTGTTCTGCATGGCTGGGGGGAAACCGGAGCCGAGGGGGCTCCGGCTGGGGATCTGGGTTCTGGGGAGCTGCAGTGTTCACTGTTTCAGCATGCCGTTCTGGGGACGGCTCATCACGCGCACGCCGTGCGCTTTTCATCGCGCCCGTCGTGGCGCTCGCGCTCGTGTTCGCCGGATGCACGGCGGCACCGGACACCGCGGCGTCGCCGGAGCCCGAGGGCACCAGCACGACCGACTGGACGCCGCCGGCCGATCCCGACGCCCAGGGGCCCACCGAGGCCCCCGCGCTGACCGAGGAGAGCGGTGCGCTGGACGCGGAGATCGCGCTGTCCACCGACATGGTCGTGACCGTCGACGACATCTCGACCACCGAGGTCACCCCCGAGACGCCGGGCGAGTATGCCGGCTCCGCCGTCGTGGTGACCGTGAAGGTCGCCAACGACTCGAAGCGGGCGCAGAGCATCGACTCCGCCGTCGTCAGCCTCGTCACGGACGACGGCGACGTCGGGGTGGCCACCACCGCGGGTCCGAACGAACCTCTCCATGGAGAGCTGGCCGCCGGCGACGAGGCCACGGGAACCTACGTCTTCATGCTCGACCCCACGAAGGGTCGCGCCGTGAAGATCAGCGTGAACTACGCCGCCGGCGAGCCGGTGGCGACCTTCGCGGGCGAGCTCTCCTGAGCCGTGGGCGCGACGACTTTCACCGCGTCTCGTACGTGACATTTTCGAAGAAGAGAAATCTGGGGCTGGGGAGCAACATGGGTAAGACATCCACTTCGAGGCGGGCGCTGAGCGCACTCGCGTCGGTCGTGACGGCGGCGCTGCTGATCACGGGCATGACCACGCTGGGGGCGACCGGGGCCGCGGCGGCGGATTCGCCGTCGACGCCGCCGCCGCTGCTGCAGCGGAACGACGACGTCGTGACGTCGGACCCGATTCCGACCGTGCAGATCGACAACGGCTACGTGTGGTCGCAGACCACGATCGGGTCGACCGTCTACGCGGTGGGCAAGTTCGACAACGCCAGGGCGCCGCTCGCCGTACCGGGGACCAGCCTCACCGCCCGGTCCAACGTCCTCGCATACGACATCAACACCGGTCAGCTGCTCTCGTTCGCACCGCAGGTGAACGGCGTGATCAAGGCCGTCGCCGCCTCGCCGGACGGCAGCCGCATCTACATCGGCGGCTCCTTCAACTCCGTCAACGGCCAGACGCGCTGGAACTTCGCCGCGCTGGACGCCGTGACCGGGCAGCTGGTGCCCGGGTTCTCGCCCTCGATCGGCGGCAGCGGCGTGTACGCCCTCGCCACCTCGGGCTCGAGCGTCTACGTCGGCGGTCTCTTCACGCAGGGCAACGCGACCCCGCGCAAGAACCTCGCGGCCTTCTCGGCGACGAACGGCGCGCTGCTCAGCTGGGCGCCGCAGACCGACCTCCAGGTCGACGCCATGGTGATGGACCCGGCGGGTCAGAACGTCATCGCGGCCGGCCGCTTCTCCCAGGTCAACGGCGACCTGACGATGCGCGGCACCGTCGCGCTCGACAAGACGACCGGCGCGGTGGACAGCGGATGGGCGCTGCCGCAGACGGTGAAGAACGGCTCGAACACGGGCGCGAACTCGGGCAAGGCGGGGATCTTCGGCCTCGCGGCCGACGCCAACGCCGTATACGGCACCGGCTGGGTCTACGCGGATGCGGCCACCGGCAACCTGGAGGGCACCTTCGCGGCCGAGGCCGGAAGCGGTCAGGTCCGCTGGATCGCGGACTGCCTGGGCGACCACTACGGCGTCTACTCGACCGGCAAGACGGTGTACACCACCAGCCACACCCACGCCTGCAGCACCATGGGCATGCACCCCGAGCAGAACCCGCGCACGCACCGCTACTCGGAGGCGTACACCGCCGACGCCCGCGGTCTGCTGGGCAACCAGCCCGCCGCCGGAGGCACGTACAAGAACTGGGCCGGGACACCGGCGCCCTCGGCCTACGCCTGGACGCCGGACTGGGCCGTGGGCGTGACCACGGGCATGGGTCAGGCCGGACTCTCGATCACCGGTGCGGGGAACATGATCTCGATCGGCGGCGAGTTCCGCTCCGTGAACAACGGCCGCTTCGAGGGACTCGTGCGGTTCTCCACCAACCCGCCCGGCGGCGCGAAGGACGGCCCTCGGCTGTCGGGGGCGAACTGGACCGGCACGGCGCAGTCGTTCATCCCTGGACGCGCGCGGATCTCGATCCCCGCGAACTGGGACCGTGACGACCTCACGCTGACCTACGAACTGCGTCGGACCGGCACCACCGCCCCGGTGGCCACCGCCACCGCCCGCGGCACCTGGTGGGACCGCCCCTCGGTGAACCTCGAGGACAAGACCGCAGCTCCCGGATCGACGCAGGAGTACACCGTCGTCGCGAAGGACAGCGCGGGCAACTCCGTCTCCAGCCAGGCGATGAGCGTGACCATCGCGGCCGGTGCCGTGTCGAACTACGTCAACGCCGTCACGGCGGACGGCCCGCAGCTCTACTACCCGCTCGGCACCGCCGCGCAGGACTGGGCCGGGTCCAACACCCCCGTGTTCGGCACGGGTGTCACCGCCTCGACCTCCGGGGTGGAGAACACGGCGACGGGCGCCTCGACCTTCACCGGGACGAGCGCGGGACGCGTGGCCTCCGGGAGCAAGATCGCCGCGCCGTCCGAGTTCTCGACCGAGCTCTGGTTCAAGACCAACACCACCAGCGGCGGCAAGCTGATGGGCTACGGCGCCGCGGCGTCGGGTGAGTCGACCAGCTACGACCGTCATCTCTATATGACGAACAACGGGCGTCTCGTCTTCGGCACGTACAACGGCAGCACGCAGACCGTCCAGAACGACGCCGCGCTCAACGACAACGAGTGGCACCACGCCGTCGCGTCGCAGAGCGCGGAGGGGATGAAGCTCTACGTCGACGGCAAGCTCGTGTCGTCGCTCGCGGGGGCCACCACGGCGGAGAACTACACGGGATATTGGCGTATCGGCGGAGACAACCTCGCCGGATGGCCGTCCGAGCCGAGCTCCAAGTACTTCAAGGGGGCGCTGGATGAGGTCGCGGTCTACCCGTTCGCCCTCACGGCGACCCAGGTGAAGACGCACTACGGAATCGGCAAGGGCTTCCAGGCCCCGACCGCTGCCTTCACCGCCACGCCGACCGACCTCGCCGTCGCGTTCGACGCGGAGGCTTCGGCGCCCGCGGGCTCGGCGACGATCGCCGGCTATCGGTGGGACTTCGGCGATGACTCGGCGACGGCCACCGGCAAGACGACGAGCCACACGTACGAGGCGTCCGGCACCTACACGGTGGCGCTGACCGTCACGGACAGCAACGGACTCGCCACCACGGCGGAGAAGCAGGTCGTGGTGAAGGCACCGAACGTCCTGCCGACGGCGGCCTTCGAGACGACGGCGAACGGGCTGTCGGTCTCGGCCGATGCGTCCGCCTCGACGGACTCCGACGGCTCCCTCGCCTCCTACGCATGGAACTGGGGAGACGGCACCACTTCGACCGGTCAGGTCGCGACGCACGTCTACGCCACGCCGGGCACCCGCACGGTGACCCTGACGGTGACCGACGACCGCGGCGGGAGTGCGTCGACCACACGACAGGTCGAGGCGACGCATGCCGACCCGGTCGCCGCCTTCACCGCGACCGCGTCGGGGCTGAGCGTCAACGTCTCGGCAGCCGGATCGAGTGCGTCCGACGGCGCGACGCTGTCCTACTCGTGGAACTGGGGCGACGGGTCTCCCGCCGGTTCCGGGGCCACGGCAGGCCACACGTATGCCGCGGCCGGCGCGCATGACATCACCCTCACCGTGACCGACAGCCTCGGCGCGTCCAAGGCCGTCACGAAGACCGTGACCGTGACCGCGCAGGTCTTCGCCGCGTCCGACGCGTTCGGTCGTGTCGTGTCCAGCGGCTGGGGCGCCGCCGACAAGGGCGGCACCTGGGCGCCGATGAGCGGCTCCGCCGCGGCGCTCTCCGTCGGCGACGGCGTGGGCAAGGTCAACCTGGCACCCGGTGACACCAGGGAGATGCTGCTGCAGGGCACGTCCCTTCTCGACACGTCCGCGCGGATCACCTACACGCTCGCCTCCGGGCCCTCCTCCGGGGCGGCGTACGAAGGTCTGGGCGCACGGCGCTCCGGGTCCTCGGGCTACCGGGCTCTCGCCTGGCACCGTCCTGACGGCACCACCTGGCTCGTGATCCACCGCAACGGCACGGCGATCGCCAGCACCGCCGTCTCCGGTCTCTCCTGGAGCGCGGGCAGCTCGTTCTCGCTCCTGATGGAGACGACCGGGTCGTCCACCACGACCATCCGCGCCAAGCTGTGGGCGGCGGGGTCTGCGGAGCCCGCCAACTGGCAGCTCACCACGACGGACGCGACGCCGGCTCTGCAGGTCGCCGGTGCCCCGACGGTGTTCTCCTACCGGTCGGGCAGTGGCACCGGCACCAACCTCGCCAGCTTCGACGACTTCACGCTGAAGAACCTCGGCACGCCGGCGCCGGAGCCCGAGCCGCAGCCCGAACCGGAGCCCGCGAACGTCGCTCCCACCGCCGCGTTCACCGCGACCGCGACGAACCTCACGGTCGCCGTGGACGGCAGCGCCTCGACCGACTCCGACGGCACGATCGCCTCGTACGCGTGGGACTTCGGCGACGGGACGACCGGCACCGGTGCGACCACCAGCCGCACCTACACCGCGGCGGGGACCTACACCGTCACCCTCACGGTGAAGGACGACAAGGGCGCCACGCACACCACCAGCAAGCCGGTGACCGTGACGGCGCCTCCCGTCGACCCGCAGCCCGAACCCGAACCCGAACCTGAGCCGCAGCCGGCTCCGGTGGCGGACGACGGCTTCGACCGCACCGCGGGGCCCGGCTGGGGCACCGCCACGGTCGGCGGGGCGTGGACGATCGCCGGCGGTTCGCAGGCGGCGGCGACCGTCGCCGACGGCCAGGCGAAGCTGAACCTCATCGCCGGCGACACCCGGCATGCGACGCTCAACACCACGTCCGTCGCCGATGCGGTGCTCGAGACGCAGTTCCGGGTCGATCAGGCCCCGGCCGCGGGTGGCGCCTATGTCGGCGTGATCGCGCGGCAGTCGGCGGCCGGGAAGTACTTCGTCCGCGCCTGGCTGCGTCCTGACGGCACGGTCTGGCTCGTCGTGCACCGCGAAGGGACCGTCCTGCGCACGCAGGCCGTGCCCGGACTGGTGTGGGCCGCGAACACCTCGTACAACCTCGAGGTGTCCGTGACGGGGACGACGTCGGCGACCCTCTCCGCCAAGTTCTGGCCGACGGAGACGACGAAGCCGGCAGCCTGGCAGATCACCACGACCGACGCGGCACCCCTGGGTGCGGGTGCGGTGGGACTGAGCGGCAACCGCTCCGGCAGCGCGACCGCGCCGCTCGGCGTGTCGTTCGATTCGTTCCGCGTCACCGCACCGCAGTAAGATCCTGACGCATGGCCACTGCTGTCCCGATCGCGCTCCTCGCCTTCGGTGGAATCGCGGCAGTGGCCATCGTCGTGTTCGCACTCCGGCTGCTCCCGCGTACCGCCTTCGTCGTGTGGGCGGTCGTGCTGTTCTTCGTGCCTCTCTGGGTAGGGGTGAACATCAGCTTCTACTGGGCGGCGATCACCCTGCTCACCGTCCTGCTGATCATCGTGAACTGGTCGGTGGTGCCGTTGCGGGCGGCCGATGCCTGGGTCGCCGCGTTCGTCCTCGTCGTCGTCGGGTTGTACGGGTTCGGCGCGGTCGACCTGGCCTCCCTCGTGGCATCGCTTCTCGAGTGGGTGATCCCCTACATCTGGGGGCGCGTGGTGCTCGCTCGCATGACGACCGAGTGGATCACCTCGACGATCGCGGTCGTGGCGATCGTGGCCGCCGCTCTCGCGGTCGTCGAGTTCCTCACCTCCTTCAACCCCTTCGTCCTCATTCCCGGGTCCGGCGTGGTGTACGACACATGGAGCCCGCTGCAGGAGCGCGGCGGGGTGCTGCGTGCGGAGGGGGCGTGGGGGCACTCGATCGCGCTCGGCGCCGCGCTGGCGATGTCCTCCGCGTTCGTCGTGGCGACGCGATGGCGACTGTTCCCGAAGATCACCGGCATCGTGCTCATCGCCACCGCCACGGTCTTCACGTTCAGTCGGGCGGGCCTGCTCACACTGGTGTTGACACTCGTCCTGTCCACCTTCCTCATCGTCGGGGTCTCGACGCGCTTCCGGGTGACGGTGGCCGTCGCCGGGGTGATCGGCACCGCGATCGTCATCCCCGTCATCGATTCCGTCTTCGGTGCCGCGGGGGACGAGGCCGGAGGCAGCGCCGACTACCGCACGGACCTGCTGGTCCTCCTGGAACAGGTGCAGCTGTTCGGGAACCCCGGCGACTGGCATTCCCTCGTCTCCGGCGACTACTACCTCGGATACTTCGCCCGGTCGGTGGACAACGCCCTCGTGCTCACGCTCCTCCGGTACGGGTACGTGCCGACCCTGCTCATCATGGCGGCCGTCGTCTGCGCGGCGCTGATGGCCGTGCGGCGCTCGACGCGGAGTCCCGCCGCCCTCGCCGTCGTCGGACAGCTCCCGAGTCTGGTCGTCGTCGCCCTCATCACGCAGTACAGCATGTTCCTGTGGTTCTGCGTCGGGCTCGCGGTGACCTGGGCGCGCGACGCCGGAACGCGATCCACCACCGCGGAAGAGGCCTTCCTGCGAGATCTCGGGACGGCGTCACCGCCGGCGACGACCGGACCCGCTCCACAGGTGCGGCAGACGTGAACGGGCCGTGCAGATGGCTCCTCTAGAATCGAGACCTCAGGGGGAATGGGGAGTCATGGCCGAGAGCCGGGTCAGCCTGCGTGTCATCGCGGGCTCGCTGCGCAAGTTCTGGTGGTTGATCGTGCTGTGCGGCGTCGTGGGCGCCGCGGGGTCGTACGGATACGCGTCGCTGCAGACGCCGTTGTTCCAGGCGACGACCTCGCTGTACTTCGCGCTGAACCAGGGCACGAGCGCCTCGGACCTCAACCAGGGCTCGGTGTACACCCAGAGCCAGATGCTGTCGTTCGCCCAGCTGGCGACGAGCTCGCGCGTGCTCGATCCGGTGATCGAGGAGCTCGAGCTCGACACGACGCCCCGCGCGCTCGCGAGGGACATCGAGGTGACCATCCCGCAGAGCACCGTCACCCTGCGGATCACCGGCATCACGGACGACCCGGAAGCTGCGGCCGAGCTCGCGAACGCCGTCGCCGAGCGGCTCATCACGGTCGTCAAGGACGTCGCTCCGAAGGATCCGCAGGGCGAGTCCACCATCACCGCCGAGGTCATCGACGACGCCGTCGTCCCCGAGTTCCAGTTCACTCCGAGCAAGCCCAGGGACGCGGCCCTCGGCGGTTTCCTCGGAGGCGTGCTCGGCCTTGCGGCCGCCGTGCTCATCGGTGTGCTGGACACCCGTGTCCGCAACGAGGAGGCGCTGACGCAGGCCGGCGGGGATCCCGTGCTCGGCGTCGTCTCCAAGTCGCCGCTGCTGGAGGCGCGGGGAATCGCCGTCGCCCAGGAGCCGCTCGGCCACACCTCGGAGGAGTTCCGCCGCATCCGGTCGGCGCTCGCGTACGCGAACGTGTCGTCCCGGGTGAAGGTGCTGCTGGTGACCTCCGGTATGCCCGCCGAGGGCAAGTCGACCGTGTCGGTGAACCTCGCGATGACCCTCGCCGCGCTCCGTAATTCCGTCCTGCTCATCGACGCCGACATGCGCCGCCCGCGTGCCCACGAGCACGCCGGCATCGACGGTTCGGTCGGACTCACGAGCGTCCTGCTCGACGAGGTGGAGTTCGAGGTGGCCAAGCACCGCGTCGCGGACACCACGCTGGACATCCTCCCCGCCGGGACGATCCCGCCGAACCCCGCCGAGCTGCTCACGTCGGCGCGCATGGCACAGCTTCTCGACTTCGCCGCGGCGGACTACGACTACGTCGTGATCGACTCGCCCCCGACGCTGAGCGTCGCGGACGCCAACCTCCTGGCCACCCAGACGGACGGTGTCATCCTCGTCGTCGACGCCACCAAGACGCGGCGGGCGGCACTGGCGAAGAGCATCAAATCGCTGGAATCGGGCGGCGCCCGCATCCTCGGCACGGTCCTCAACCGTGCGCGTCCGGACCGGCATCGCAGCGAGTACTACAGCGAGTGAGCGACCCGCCGTCCTCCCGGGGGAGGCGTGCAGCATATCGGCGGAAGGGCTCGAATCGTTTGCCATCGTCCAGACGGGCGGTTATTCTTCATGGGTTGCGAGGGGGGCTCGCACTTTGTCGCCGGGGTTGAAACTGCGGCGAAGCGTGGGTGATCGTGTATTCCACCCCAGAAACGGTGACATCGTGTCCTTTCCGTTCCCTGTTCGTCTCTCATCGCCAGCGGCGCCACGGCGTCGCCATCGCCTGCTCGCGGGTGCCCTGGGCGTCACCGTCGCGCTCTCCGGAGTGCTGATCGCCGCACCGGCCTCCGCGGCGGTCGCCGCCGCCTCGCCTTCGGCCCGACCGGCGGCAGCGTCTGCGGGTCCCCTCCTCTCCGACCCGATGAACCGCACCGTCGCGTCCGGCTGGGGCGCCTCTCCCGTCGGGGCCTGGCGTGTCGTCGAGGGTGCGTCGAGCGTCGGGAACGGGCAGGCGATGCTCGCCAGCCGGAAGCCCGGGATCACGGCGCGGGCGACCGTGGCCGGGGTGACCGCGGCGGATGTGTCGAGCCGCTACACGGTGACGGTCCCCGCCCTCCCCGTCGGCGGTCCGCTCTACCTGGCCCAGGCCGTCCGCATCGTCGGCAAGGACTCCTACGGTGTGCGTCTCCGCGTGCACCCCGACGGCTCCGCCTACGTGTCCGTGGTCCGGATGACCGACCTCACCACTGTGCAGAACCTGAGCGAGCGACGACTCCCCTTCCCGGTGACGACGGGCATGTCGCTGCGCGTCGCCCTCGACGTGACCGGGACCAGTCCGGTGACGCTCGCGGCCAAGGCCTGGGCGGCAGATGGGGACGAGCCGTCCGCGTGGCAGGTGACGCACGCCGATTCCTCGGCCACGCGGATCACGGCCGCGGGTGGTTACGGCTTCGCGCTGTACACGTCCTCCGGAGCGAAGGCCGCCGTCCCGCTCGCGATCGACGACGTGCTCGCAGCCGCGCCCGCGCCGGTGGCGACTCCCACTCCGACGCCGACGCCGACGCCCGCCCCCGCGCCGAACCCGGCTCCTGCGCCGAACCCGGTTCCGGTTCCCCCGGTGACGCCGACCACCCCGGTGACACCCGCTCCACCTGCCACCCCGGCCGGTGTCCGCGGGAAGCCGGGCGCCGCCGCCCCGGGGTCGCTGTCGTACCCGGCACCCGCCACCGCGATCTACGCGGCGCCGGGCGGATCGGACGGCGCTGCCGGTACGAAGAACTCGCCGGTGCGCACGATCGCGGCCGCGCTGCGGCTGGTACCGAACGGCGGCACCATCGTGCTCCGCGGTGGCACCTACCACGAGGAGATCGTCGTGCCGCCGCAGAAGCGCGTCACGATCCAGCCCGCTCCGAACGAGGCGGTCTGGATGGACGGCGCGAAGACCGTCACCGGCTGGAAGCCCGCAGGCAAGACCTGGACGGTCGACGGCTGGGGGACCGCGCTCGACTCGAGCCCCACATACACGAAGGGAGCGCCCGACAACACCCAGCCGGAGTGGCGCTTCGTCGATCCCGCGCACCCGATGGCCGCGCATCCGGACCAGGTGTGGGTCGCGGGCGTGCAGCTGCGGGAGGTCGCCTCCGCCGCGCAGGTCGTCGCCGGGACCTTCTTCGTCGACGATCGGGCGAAGCGGCTCGTGATCGGCACCGACCCGACGGGCAAGCCCGTGGAGGCGAGCGTGCTCACCCAGGCGCTCTCGATCCGGTCCGCCGGATCCGAGGTGCGCGGCATCGGCATCCGCCGGTACGCCACCAGCGTGCCCCAGATGGGGACCGTCATCGCCGCAGCGAGCGACATCACGCTCGCCGACGTGACGATCCGCGACAACTCGACGACCGGCTTCTACTCCTGGGCGCCGAGGACGACGTTGACGCGCGTCTCGTTGATCGGCAACGGTCTCCTCGGTGGCGGCGCCTCCCAGGCCGACGGCTTGAAGGTGAAGCAGATGCTCTCCGTCGGGAACAACGCCGAGCGCTTCAACCACTCCCCGGTGTCCGGCGCGTTCAAGGTCACCCGGACGCGCGGAGTGACCGTCACCGACAGCGCGTTCACGGGTAACGCCGGTCGTGGTCCGTGGTTCGACGAATCGGTCATCGACATCGTCTTCACGGGTAACGACGTGATCGGCAACACCGGTCACGGTGTCATGGTCGAGCTCTCGGAGCGGGCGGTCGTCGCCGACAACATCATCGCCCGCAACGGCGACTTCGGGCTGTTCGTCCTGAACTCCGGCAACGTGAAGATCTGGAACAACACCTTCGTCGGCAACGCCAACCGGAACGTCAGCATCGGTCAGGACGGTCGCCGAGCCTCCGACCCGAACGCGGCGGGCCACGATCCGCGCACGCGCTTCGCACCGCTGGCGCCGTGGATCGTGCGCAACACCGTGATGTCCAACAACGTCATGGCGGAGAGCGCGGGCAACTGCCTGGTCTGCGTACAGGACTACTCGACCACCTTCACCGGTGCGCAGATGATGTCGAGCGTGAACGGCAACCTCTACCACCGCACCGCCCCCGGCACGCCCCGATGGTTCTCAGCCTGGTCGAAGGGATCCGTCTCGCGGGATCCGGCGGTGGCAGACACCCTCGCGGCGTTCACCGCGGCGACGGGTCAGGACCGCCGCTCGCAGTTCGTGCAGGGAGCCTCCGTGGTGTCCGCCACGTACGTGCTGGCGCCCGCGCAGGCGCAGCGTCAGGCCGCAGTGGCAGTCCCGGTGCCGGCGGATATCGCCTCGGTATCGCGACTCCCCGGCAACAGCGCGACGCTGGGAGCCCTGCCGCGGTGACGATCTAGGTATGGGTTCTCTTCTCGCTGTCGGCGCCCGCGCGCTGACGATGGTCATCGCGCTGGTCTGCGGCGTTCTCACGACGCGGATGATCATCGGAGACGCGGGCGTCGGCAGCTTCGCCCTCTACACGCTGCTCACGACGATCCCGTCGCTGCTGACCTTCACCGATCTCGGCAGCGGCGCCGTGCTCGTGAACGCCGTGGCCACGAGCGACGACGTGAGGACGGACGAGAAGCTCCGCTATCAGCTCACGTCGGTCGGCCGGGTGCTGCTGATGTTCGCGGCCTCCGCCATGGCGATCAACACCGTGCTCCTGGCCACCGGTGCCTGGGAGATCGTGTTCGGCGATGCCGGAGGAGAGCCGGGGGCGTCGCTGGCCGCCTTCTTCTGCGTGACGATCTTCTGTCTCGGTATCCCGCTGGGCATCTGGGCGCGGATCATGCTCGGGCAGCGCAAGAACCACATCGTGATCCTGCTGCAGGGCCTCACCTCGCCGCTCACGCTGGCCGGGGTGTGGCTGCTGCTGACGTTCGGTGGCGAGAATCTGCATTCCTACGCGGCGATCGCGTCGTTCGCGGCCTCGCTGATCGTCTCGATCCTCGGCGTCCTCATCACCGCTCGGACCACGTCTCCGTTGATCCCCGAGGCTGCGCGCATGGTCCTGCGCCCGCGACGGTTCCCTGGCGTACGGGTGATGGACGTGGGATGGCCGATGCTGGCTCAGATGGTGACGTATCCGATCGCGGTGGGGTCGCAGCGGTACGTGATCGCCCAGCTCGGCGGTCCGACCGACGTCGCCGAGTACGGTGTGGCCGGGCAGGTCTTCTTCGCGCTCAACGGTCTGGTGATGGCCGGTGGGCTCGCGCTCTGGCCGCATTTCGCTCGCATGCGACACCAGGGCGATCTCCGCCGCGGACCATTCCTGCTCTCCGGACTGTTCGCCGTGGCCGTCGCCCTCGCGACGGTGGTGGTGTGGCTCGTCGGGCCGTGGCTGTTCGGGTTCATCACGCAGGGAGAGCTGGAGGTCCGGCCGACCACGATCTTCGCGTTCGGCCTCATGATCATGCTCACGGCGGCTGTCTACCCGCTCGGGATGTTCATCATGGACAAGCCCGGGATCCGATTCCAGGTGATCCCCACCCTCAGCATGGCCGCGGTCGGGGTCACCCTGGCGTTCGTCCTCACACCGATCCTCGGTATCGCCGGTCCGCTCCTCGGTGTCGCCTTCGCGCTCCTGGTCTGTCAGCTGATCCCGTTCTCGATCTACATCGTTCGTCATCGGGCGCGGCTCACGGCCGAGGCCGCCGTCTCGGCGTGAGCCCAGGTCGCGCGCGCCCGGCGCCGTGCGGATACCCGCGGGTCGTCAGTCGAGGACGCCGGCGGTGACGCCGGCGCGGTAGACCGCAGGTGCGTGCCGACGCAGGGCTTCGTCGCGGCTCTCGGCCACACTGCCCACGAGGTCGTCCCACCGTGCGCACACGTCGTCGAGTGCGGCGGCGATCGCCGGAGCATCGTCCGGTGCGACCAGCTGCGCCGTGGCGTAGCCGCCCGCGGCCTCGCGCAGACCGCTGCTGTCGCTCGCGATGACGGGGCGGAGCCCCAGAACGCCCTCGACGGCGGTGTTCCCGAACGGCTCGTCCACCCGGGAGGGCACGACCAGCACGTCGGCTTCCGCGAGGAACGGCCAGATGTCGGCGTGGAATCCCGCGAAGGTGACGGAGACCCCGGTCTCTGCGGCACGGGCGCGCAGTTCGCGCTCGTACCATTCGTATCCCTCGAAGACCGCCCCGAGGAGCGTGACCTCGACGGGCCGCCCCTCCGCCTGCACTGCCGCCGCGGCGTCGATGACGAGGTCGGGACCCTTCCGAGGCGAGAGCCGCCCGACGTACAGCACGCGGAGGGCGCCGTCGATCCGGGGCCGCGGCGGCGCGGGGTGCGGGGGCGACGCGACGCCGTTGGCGACGATCCGGGTGCGGTCGGCGAGAGCGGGCAGCGCGCGCCGGATGGTGTCGAGGCTGAAGCGGCTGTTCACGAGGGTGCGGACGGAGGCGAGGTGCGGCATGTAGAGCAGGCGGTTCACCAGCGTGCTCCCGGAGGCCTCCGCCTCGTGCACGTGACTGACCGCGCGAGTGCCGCGGAGTCGGGCCACGAGGGGCCATTGCGGAATGATGATGGTCGACACGTAGACGGCGTCGGGGCGCACGCGTCCGATCAGACGCCATGCGGCGCCGAGGCCCCGGAACATGTCGCGGAACAGGCGGGGCAGACCGCGCGGGGTGAGCAGCACCTTGCGCAGGACGAGCATCGGCAGGATGACGACCTCTGCTCCGGCGGCGCGCAGCGGCGGGACGAGCAGACCCGAGCTCGGAAGGGCGACCACCACACGGGCTCCGGCCTCCACGAGACCGATCGCGCTCTCGAGGAGCATGCGGTCCGACCCGAACATCTCGGCACCGGGATGCACGAGAAGGACGGTCTTGCGCTTCACGCCGGTGGTCATCGTGTCGCGTCCGCGGGGGCGGGGGCCCAGTCGGCGCTCCGTCGGCGCGCACGCCGGGCGGACGCGTGGACGCTGGAGCCTTCGGACAGACGGCGGGCGAGGTCTTCGTACTCGTCCGCGACGTCGTCCCAGCGGAAGCGCGTGCGGGCGATCTCCTGCACCGCGGCTGCATGCGCGTCGCGGGTCGTGGGGTCGGCTTCGGCGGCCGCGACGTGGGTCGCGACGTCATCCGCGTCGGCGAAGAACCAGCCGTTGCCGCCGAGGACCTCCCGGTTGAAGGGCACCTCGTAGCCGATCACCGCGGTGCCCGCACCCATGGCGCGCAGGAGCGACGGGTTGGTGCCACCGACGGAGTGGCCGTGCAGGTAGGTGGCGGCGTGGGCGTAGAGCCCGTCGAGGAGCTCCTGGTCGTAGACGCCGCCCACGAGGCGGATCCGCTCGTCGCCCTCGGCGGCGTTCCGGATCTCCTGGATGTATCCGGCGGCGTACGGCGCGGAGCCGACGACCACGAGCGGCAGTCGCGCGGCGCTGGCGCGGTATCCGCGGACGATCTCGAGCACGTGGTTCTCCGGCTCGAACCGAGCGACGACGAGGTGGTAGCCGTTCGGAGTGAGGTCCATCTCGGCCAGGCGGTGCGTCGGCGGCTGATCGAGGATCGGCGCGCCGTATCGGATGAGCTCCGTGGGCACGTCGAACTGGTGGCGGTAGTAGTCGGAGATGCCGGGGGCGTCGGCGATGAGCGCGTCCGCGGTGCGGACGCCGAACTGCTCGGCCCAGCGATAGTACGCCTTGCCGCGGGGACCCCACTTCGACCGGCGCCACTCCAGACCGTCCATGTGCAGGGCGACGGGCGCCCGGCGCAGCCGGAGCAGCGGGAGGAACGGCGAGTTCGCGGCGTTGAAGACGAAGGTCGCGTCGGGGCGGCGGTGGAAGAGCAGATGCAGGGCCGACAGCCCGGTGTGGCTGAGGGTCTCGATCTGCTTCACCGGGACCGCGGGGAGGTGCACCACGCGCATGCCGAGGTACTCCTTCTCGCGGTGCTCGGAGCCGCGGGTGTACACGACGACGTCGTGGCCACGGTCGGCGAGCCGTCGCCCCACCTCTTCGATGGCCGTCTCGAATCCGCCGTAGGCCGCAGGCACGCCGCGGGTCCCCACCATCGCGATCGTGAGGGGTGTCGTAGTGCTCATCCGCTCAGTATGCCCCGCTCGGCTGCGCCATGACCTTCGCGGTGCGCCACATGATCTGCAGATCGTTCATGACGGACCAGTTCTCCACGTAGCGCAGGTCGAGCCGCACGCTCTCGTCCCACGTCAGGTCGCTGCGTCCGGAGACCTGCCACAGACCCGTGATCCCGGGCTTGATGTACAGGCGGCGGAACACGGTGCCGTCGTAAGCGGTGACCTCGCTGGGCAGCGGCGGCCGCGGACCGACGACGCTCATGTCGCCGACCAGCACGTTCCAGAACTGCGGGAGCTCATCCAGCGACAGCTTGCGCAGCACCTTCCCGACGCGGGTCACGCGGGGGTCGTCCTTCATCTTGAAGAGGAGGCCGGCGCCCTCGTTGTGGTCCTTCAGCGCCGCTAGCTGCTTCTCGGCGTCGGTGCGCATGGAACGGAACTTGACCATCTTGAACGTACGGCCGTCCCGGCCGACACGCTCCTGGAAGAAGAACACGGGCCCCGGAGAGTCGAGCTTGATGAGAGCGCTGAGCACAGGTGTGAGCAGCGCGATCGGAATCAGCGCGATGGCGGCCACCAGTACGTCGAGGGCGCGCTTCAGCAGGTGGACGCCGCCCTCGTAGGTCGGGATCTTCACCTGGATCAGCGGCAGGCCGTCGACCTGGCGGAGCGAGATGCGAGGACCCGCGACGTCCGTCAGGCGGCTCGAGAGGATGAGCTCGGCGGCGGTGCCTTCGAGCTGCCAGCTGAGCTGCTTGACGAAGTCGGGGGACCCCTCGGGGCGGCTCGCCACGATGATGGTGTCCGCCCCGAGCTGTGCCGCCGCGGGGGCGACGGTGTCCAGATCGCCCACGACCGGGTAGATGCTCTCCCCGATCCTGAGCGCGCCGGCATTGCGATCCAGCAACGTCGTCCCCACGACGTGGTAGCCGTTCTCCCCGCCCTTCTGCAGGGAGTCGATCACATACTCGACGTCCTCGGTGGCGCCGACCACCAGTGTCCTCGACGCGAACCGTCCGGACAGGCGCTGCCGCTGCAGCCAGCGACGCCAGGCCCAGCGGGCGAAGAGGAGACCGAGCATGCCGACCGGGAGCGCGATGAAGAACAGCGGCTGCAGCCCTTCCCACTCCAGGAGCACGCCCGCAATGGCGGTGATGCCGAAGGCGAGACCCGCCGCGTGCGCGACGCGACGGTACTCCGTGGCCCCAGACCCGAAGATGGCGGCGGCTCGGCTGTTGAGCGCCGACAGCATCAGGTACCAGGCGAGACCCAGCAATGCGGCGTTGCGCACGGCCTCGATCACCGTGACGCCGGTGAGCAGCTGGACCGTCGCCGTCAGTGCGACGGCGATCAGGATGACAGCCGCATCCGTGATCCGCAGTCGCATCCGATAGCGACGCTCCCACTGCAGGCGTCGTTCGAGCGTCGCCGAGACACGCGGCGTGCTCGCCGCATGCGTCACCGACGCGGTCGCCCGCGGAGCCGTGATCGGCGTGAAACCCGTACGAGCGATGCTCAGAGCATCCTCGACGGAAGTCATGCCGAGGCCCCTTGAGCCGTGAATGTACGCAGATAACCCCAGTGCGCCATCGTTTCCCCAGTTTTCCCCAGACCATGAACCCCACGTTCACGGACACGTCTGCGTCCCGACCCCTCGGGTCCTGCTGAAGCTTCGCGATCCCACATCGAGAAGGTGTCCTCGTCGTCCCAAACCGACGAGGCGTGCAGCAGGCACTGCAGACGGTCATCACTGTAGCGGATTCGGCCGCCCGACGGAAGCGCTTCCCGAGGGTGAGCGAAAACCCGTTCCGGAATACCGCATGCGAGGGTGCACCCGGAGCTAGTCTGTCGCGGTGACCGCGCACCCGACATCGAGTCCTCGCTTCCGTCTGCAGCCCATGCGGCCGCGCGACCCCGGTCAGCCGCATCGGGCCGCGAGTCCGCTGGAGCTCTTCTTCGACCTCGTCTTCGTGGTGGCGGTGAGCATCGCGTCGGCGCAGCTGCATCACGCGCTGAGCCACGGAGACTTCCTCCACGGGATCACCTCCTACGCGATGCTCTTCTTCGCGATCTGGTGGGCGTGGATGAACTTCACCTGGTTCGCGACCTCGTTCGACACGGACGACTGGCCGTACCGGATCGCCACGTTCGTCCAGATGGCGGGCGTCCTCATCCTCGCCGCCGGGATCCCCGGGGCCTTCGAGGAGGGCGACTTCACGCTCCCCGTGGTGGGCTACGTCGTCATGCGGATCGCGGTGGTGGCGCAGTGGCTGCGCGCCTCGCGGAACGAGGGCCCGCTCCGGCGCGTCGCTCTGCGGTACGCCCTCGGCATCGCCGTCGTGCAGGTGCTGTGGCTTCTGTTCCTGCTGATCCCGTCCGGCCCCATGCAACTCGCGGCCTTCGTCGTCTTCGCGCTTATCGAGATCGCGGTCCCGGTGTTCGCCGAGCGCCGGCACCAGACACCCTGGCATCCGCACCACATCACGGAGCGCTACGGTCTGTTCACTCTCATCGTGCTCGGCGAGAGCCTCCTCGCCTCCGCCAACGCGATCATCGACGCGCTGGACGAGGTGGAGGCCCTGGGTCCGCTCCTGGCCATCTCGGCCCTCGCCTTCGTCGTGACGGCGGCGTTGTGGTGGATCTACTTCTGGCCGCCCCACCACCGGGCCATCACCACTCTCGGCCGTTCGCTGCGCTACGGCTACACGCACTACTTCGTCTTCGCGGCGGCCGCGGCCTTCTCCGCCGGCATCGAGGTGGAGCTGGACGTGATGACGGGGGAGAGCCATCTCGCTCCCGTGGCGGCCACCTTCACGGTGTCCATCCCGATCGCGGTGTTCCTCATCGGGATCTGGTGGGTCGCCATCCGCGACAATGCCGACCGCGTCGTCAACACGGTCATCCCCGTGGGGGCGCTGCTCGTCCTGCTCGACCCGTTCGTGCCCGTGCCGGTGGCGCTGACGGCAGCGGTCATGGTGGGGATCGTGGCGGTGCTGGTGATGCGGCCGCCGATTCCCCGCGGCGCCGCGGCGACGGACGCCTGAGCGCCGCGGTCAGACGCTGGCGGCGAACAGGTCCAGGCATTCGACGCGCAGGCGCGCGATCGCCTCGGTGTCACCGCGGAGGTGACGGATGAGGGCGTGCTGCATCATGCCGTCCGTCAGCGCATACGCGAAGAGCGGCGTGAAGCGGCAGGGCCGACCGCGCAGCTCGGAGTAGCGCTCGACCACGCGCCAGATGGCCTCCTGCAGGTCCGCCTCGACCTCCGCGATCGTGTCGCCGAAGCCGGACTCGAACAGCGATTGATTGCGGAGGTCGTACCAGAGCCGGTGCAGGCGGGCGTCGTCGTGCACGCTCCTGGCGAGTTCCTCCGCGGCGCCGGCCGCCAGGTCCTCCGCGGTCTCCGCCTCCTCCATGACGGCGAGGTAGCGGTCACCGAGCCCGCCCTTGGAGATCCGCACGGCCTCCGCGATGAGGTCGTTCTTGTCGGTGAAGTAGTAGTGCAGGGCTCCGTGCGAGAGCTCCGAATGCTGGGCGATCTCGCGGAGTCCCGTCCTGGCGAACCCGCGCTCGGCGATCGCCTCCAGCGCCGCTTCGGCCAGCGCTCGCCGGCGGATCGCGAACTTGTCCACCCCTGCGCGTTCCGCCCGCTTGGTCGCCGTCGTCATGCTGTGCCCCCGGTCTCGTCCCCTTCGGGATCGGTGCGGGCAATGCTATGGCATTCTCGCGGATCTGGACAGACGTCCAGGAAAAACTTGACAGGTGCCAAGCTGCGTGTTGCACTGGATGCGCCACGGCCGCGCATGTCCCCTGCATGCCGGCCGTCTTCGTGGCCGCGCGAGCGATTCCCCCATCGCCCCGGCCCTGCGTTGTCCGCCGAGTTCTTCGAGCGCCAGCGCTGCAGAGCGGAGCGATGTCCCCGCATCCTCCGCTCTGCTCCCGCTTCTAGGCTCCTCATCGGTCGCGCATAGCTCCCTGATTGTTCACTCGTCGAGCATCGGGGGCAACGCCGCCCACGCTCGAGAGGAGCACATCATGAGCCGAATCCCCGAACCGACGTCGACGCCGCAGGGGCCCATGTACGAAGGACGACCGCTGGATCGCGCGGACGAAGAGGTGGTCGACCAGGGCGTCGCCTTCGATCTCCGGACGCTGATGAGCCGCCGCGGGCTCCTGATCGGCGGCGGCCTCGGCCTCGGCGCCGTCGTCCTCGCCGCCTGCGCTCCGACAGCCACCGGCTCGTCGTCGACGACCGCCACGCCCACGCCCAGCGCCGGCGCCACCGCATCGGACTCCGCGATCACGGAGATCCCGGATGAGACCGCCGGCCCCTACCCGGGCGACGGCTCGAACGGTCCCGACGTCCTCGACGAGGCGGGGATCATCCGCCAGGACATCCGCTCGTCCATCGACGGCGGTGCCACCGCGGACGGGGTCCCGCTCTCGTTCGAGTTGCAGATCCTCGACCTCGCGAACGGAGGGGTGCCGTTCGCGGGCGTCGCCGTGTACGCCTGGCACTGCAACGCCCAGGGGGAGTACTCGCTCTACTCGTCGGGGCTCGAGGACGTCTCCTATCTCCGAGGGGTGCAGGTCGCTGACGGCGACGGCAGGGTCTCCTTCACGTCCGTGTTCCCCGGGTGCTATTCGGGGCGGTGGCCCCACATCCACTTCGAGGTCTACCCGGACGCGGCATCGATCACCGAAGCATCGAACGCGATCGCGACATCCCAGCTCGCGCTGCCCGAAGACGCCTGCGGAGCGGTCTACGCGGAGACGGCATACGCCGGATCGGCGGACAACCTGGCACGGATCACGCTGACCTCCGACAACGTCTTCAGCGACGACGGCGGGGCATCGCAACTCGCGACGACGACGGGGAGCGTCGCCGGCGGCTACACGGCGACGCTCGTGATCGGCGTCGACACCACGACCGCCCCGAGCGCCGGTTCCGCACCGGGCGGGAGCGGGAGCGGACGCCCGCCGGGAAGTTGAGGTCGTCGGAGCGTGGTTCCGTGGATCTGCTAGACTGATCGTGCAACGTGTGCGTTTCGCCCCCTCTCGGCCGCCTCGTCGCCACTGATCAGGGCCATCCACGGACCACGCACATCGACGCGCGCGGAATCCGCCCTCGGTCTCTTCACGTGCGGAGCGCGACAGCGCGCCCGCCCCACAGCAATGAGCATGAGCATGAGCACCACCACCATCCCTCCGTCCACCCCTCTCACCTGGAAGCAGGCCGACGTCGACGTGCACGTCGCCACCCGGAACGGCGAATTCGCCGGATTCGTCGAGTTCGACGGATCCGCGCACCGACTGCGCGACGAGCGTGGCACCGATCTCGGATCCTTCCCCTCCCTCGACGACGCCTTCCGTGCGCTCGCCGAGGCGAACGAGCCGAAGCGCGCCGCGGCGTCGCCGACTCGCCCGCGCCCCCGCCGTCGGCGCATGCGGCGGGCGCGAGCCTGACTCGTATGCCGGCTCGCGTATGCGGGCGCGGTTAGTGTGGCCACAGCGATCGGCATCCGCCCTTGGCTACCTCAGCTCAAGGGCTCCCGATCGGCAGGAGAGCATCATCTCCCTTTCACCCTCCCCGTCCGTCACCGCCACTCTGGGGCCCGTCCGTCAGACCTATGCCGGCAACGCGGACTTCCCGCCGCTCGCCCGGGCCTACCGGGACGTGCAGCAGGTCGTGAAGGAGACCGGGCTCCTGCAGCGGACGCCCGTGTTCTACTCGCTCGTCGGCGCCGCGCTGGTCGTCGCCTTCGCCGGTTGCGTCGCCGGATTCCTGCTCCTCGGTGACAGCTGGTTCCAGCTGCTCATCGCCGCCGCCCTGGGCATCGTCTTCACGCAGGTCGCGTTCCTCGCCCATGAGGCCGCGCACCGCCAGATCCTCTCCACAGGACCGGCGAACTTCCGCCTGGCCCGCGTGCTCGCCGGCATCATCGGCATGAGCTACCACTGGTGGGATTCCAAGCACACCCGCCACCACGGCAACCCGAACCAGGTCGGCAAGGACCCTGACATCCAGGTCGACACCATCTCCTTCCTGGAGGAGGATGCGGCACAGTCGCGTGGCATCGTCCGGCTCATCACGCGGAAGCAGGGCTGGCTCTTCTTCCCCCTTCTGACGCTGGAGGGGCTCAACCTGCACTTCCTGGGTCTGAAGCACCTGATGACGCGCAAGAACGTGAAGGGTCGCTGGATCGAGCTCGGACTCATCGTGCTGCGGTTCGCCGTCCTCCTCGTGCCGCTGTTCCTCCTGCTGCCCGTCGGCATGGCCTTCGCGTTCCTGGGTGTGCAGCTCGCGGTCTTCGGCGTCTACATGGGCGCATCCTTCGCCCCCAACCACAAGGGCATGCCGGTCATCGCGCCCGACGCCAAGCTCGACTTCTTCTCGAAGCAGGTGCGCACGTCGCGCAACATCCGCGGCGGATGGTGGGTCACCGGGCTCATGGGCGGCCTCAATCACCAGGTGGAGCACCACCTCTTCCCGAACATGTCGCGGCTGCACCTGTCGAAGGCTCGCGGCATCGTGCGCGACTACTGCGCCGCCCACGGCATCCCGTACACGGAGACGAGTCTCGGGCGCTCGTACGCGATCGTCATCGCCTACCTGAACCGGGTGGGCCTGGCGGCGCGCGACCCGTTCGACTGCCCCGCGGCGGCACAGCTCCGTCGCGCCTGACGCACACGGAGACGACGAAGGGGCGAGCAGACAGCTGCTCGCCCCTTCGTCGTATCCGCGCGGATCAGCGCTTCGAGTCGTCCGTCTCGACGACGTCGATCGTGATCTTCTCCAGCGGACGGTCGTCGTCGAGCTCGTCGTCGAGGACCTCGTCTCCGCGGAAGCTCTCGACGGACGCCTCGACGTCGTCCTCGTTCTCGTCGTCCTCGTCGATCGTGGCCTCGGTCACCGCGATCTCCGTGGGGAGGCTGTCGTCGCTGAAGATGCCGTCGGGCCGGATGAGCTCGCGCACCTCGGCCATGAAGCTGGTGAGCTGCTGCTGCTGCCACCGCAGCTGACGGGCTCGGTCCTCGGCGTCGCGGAGGACGGTGGAGGTGTGGCCGGTCACCGCATCGACGATCTTCTGCGACTTCACGCGGGCACGCTCGAGGATGTCCCGCGCACGGACCTGTGCGTCGGCCTCGATCGCCTGCGCCTGCGAGCGCATGAGCTTCTCGTAGCCGTCGGCCTTCGCGGAGATGCGCTGGGCGTGCTCCAGCGAGGCCGTCACCTGCTCGTTGGCGTCGGTCGTGATGCGCTCGGCGTGGGCGACGGCCTGGTTGTGGAGGACCAGGAACTCCTGCTGCGCGTCGTCCTGCCGGCGGGTGAGGGTCTCCTCGAACTCCAGCACGCGGGCGTTCATCTCGCGTACCTCGCGCTCGGCGTCGGCCCGCAGCTGGGTGGTCTCGCGCGTGACGAGGGAACGCAGCGCGGCGGCCCCCTTCTCGGCCTCGGTGCGGATCGCCGTGGCCTCCTGCGACGCCTGGCTGACCTTCTCCGCGGCGTGTGCGGCCTCGCGCTCGATGCGCGCCTCATGGGCCGTGTACTCGGTCTCCATCTTCAGTCGCACCTGGTCGGCGTCGCGCTGAGCCTGGGAGATGATGCGCTCGGCATCCGCCTCGGCCTCGGCGCGCTGCGCGGCGACTTCTTCGCGGGCAGAGGTCATCAGGCGGTCGGCCTGCACGGCGGCGTTCTGGATGAGGACGTTCGCCTGCTCCTCGGCCACCCGCAGGATCGCCTCGAACTGCTGGCGAGACGGCGCTTCCTCACCGTCGGCCTGCGGCATGTCGACGAGCTCGGAGGTGAGCGTCGCCACCTGCTGCTCCGCGTCCGAGGCCTTGGCGTTCGCCGCGGCGAGCTCGGCCTCGAGGGCCTCCCGTGCCTCTCGCTCCTCCGCCTTGACCGCGTCGACGGACTCGGCCTCGCGGGCCTTCGCCTCGGCCACCTCGTCGGCCGCCTGCTGGAGCTGGGCCCGCATCGATGCGAGCGCGGCGTCGACCTCGCCCTTGTCGTAGCCGCGGAATCCGATGGTGAATGCGGCCGAGGATGAGGGCGACGTGTCGCGGGGATTCGTCTCGATCAGCTGATCGAAGAAGTCCGGCGACCGCTCGTCGTCGCGGGGAGTGCCCGAGGATTCGCTCATGGGTTCAAGCCTTTCTGGCGTGTCCGCGACACGAAGCGGACTTCGTTTCCGTGGACGGGATCGCAAGCACGGAGGAGGAGGCCTCCGGCATGCGCCACGACCGGGTCGTCATCCGAGTCCCCGCGGGGCGCGGCGCGCGTCTAGCCTAATTGCGTCGCCTGAGAATCGTGACCCCCATCTGCGGGGGCCGGTGAACGCTGATCAGGCCTGGCGGAACCAGCGCGCGTTGCGGTCGTCGAGCACCGAGCCCCGCTCGAACACGGAGACGGGTCCGTCGGCCACCTTGATCTGACGGGTAGCGGCCTCCGCGGCCACCAGGGCCCGCAGCTCCCGCCACAGCGGCGCGGTCTGCGGGAAGCCGAGGTACTCGCGGAAGGTCTCGACGCGCAACAGCGTTCCCTCGGGACTCGGAACCAGTCGCGCGACCGTGTCGTCCGGTTCCACGAAGCGGATGCCCAATACGTCGTCGGGGAGCAGAGAGAGGTCGTGCCGCGGTCCGCGATGACCGTGCGCACGATCTCGGCCGCGGCTGCGGGGGAGTCGCGGACGACCAGCGTGGCGCCGAGATCGGCGAGGATCTCCTCCGTGCGGGCGGCGGTGTACCGATCGCCCGCACGCTGTCCCGCGGACGACGCGCTGCGCCGCACCCACCCCCGCAGGAACGCCGCTCCGACGATGAGGCCGAGGATGATCACGAAGAGAGCCGGGATCACTGCGGTGTCCACGGGCAGCGCCCCTTCCGTACCGGACGTCGGAGCGCGTCAGCGCGGGTCGGTGAGGTGGTCCAGGTGAAGATCGCCGGAGGCGTTGAGAGCCTGCACGATCTGCTGGATGCGGTGCGGGTCCACCGTCGGCGGCTCCGCGTCGTCGAAGCCGAACTGCAGGGGGATGGCGGGGTGGATCCACACGCTCGCCCGCCGGTCGATGCCGCCCTCGAGAGGCCGCCACGTCATCATGAAGCTCTCCTGTCGGCGCAGCTTCGTGGCGATGACGATCTTCAGATGCGCGAGCGTCTCATCGTCGATGAGGATCGGATCCGAGTGCCCGTCGTACCGGAGTCTTCCCATGATGCTGACGGTACACCCCTCCGGGGTCTCACCCCGTCCGGGGCGCGAGAGCAGCGGAACGGGAGCGAAGGGGGTGGCGTTCGCGTCGCCGGACGCCCGCCCTTGGTACGGTGACCGCGGAGGACACCACGTCCCCTGGGGCCGCCGAGCAAGAGAGAACCTCGAGATGAAGCGCACGTCCCGCTTGCGTCTTGGTCGCATCGGGATCGTCGCCGTGCTCGCGATCGTGCTGGGATCCCTGGTGCCGGCCCTCACCACGACCGGCTCCGCGGTCGCCGCTTCCGACGGCTACATGGTCTATCCGGCCTCGGGCAACATCCAGTCGAAGGTCGGAGACGGCTGCCTCGGCAACTATCGCGCGCACGACGGCATCGACATCTCCCGGAACGGCGGGACACCGATCCTGGCGGCGTACGACGGTGTGATCAAGAGCCGCACGTCGAACGGCGGCTACGGCAACTACGTCGATGTGCAGCACCCGGGCGGCTACGTCACCCGGTACGCCCACATGGCGGCATCCGGCTGGTACGCACCGGGCACGAAGGTCCTGCGCGGGCAGCAGATCGGCGTCGTCGGGAACACCGGCAACTCCGCCGCCTACCACCTGCACTTCGAGGTGTGGCTGAACGGCAAGGTCTACTCCCAGATCAACCAGGGTTTCACCTGCCTGTCGAACGTCACGCGAGGTGGGACGATCCCGCTGTTCTTCCCCGGTCTCGGAGCCAGCGATTCGGCGGGGATCGACACCGCTGACTTCACCGGTAACGGAAAGGCCGATCTTCTCGTCGTCGCAGGCAACGGGGACCTCCGGCTGCGGACGGGGAACGGGCGCAGCGGCCTCGCCGGCCCGACCACGCTGTTCGGAGGCGGGTGGGGGAACTCCCGACGGCACATCACCCACTCGGACTTCAACGGAGACGGCCATGCGGACATCCTCGTGGCGCGCTCCGACGGCGCCCTGGAGTTCTACGCCGGGAACGGTGCCGGCGGCTTCCGCGCAGCGACCACCCCGGGAGCCGGGTGGTACGGAATGCGTCACGTCACATCCGGTGCGGATTTCACCGGGGATGGACGGCAGGACGTCATCGGGGTGTCCCCGACCGGGACCCTCGTGATCTTCCCCGGCAACGGGACGGGCGGCTTCCGCACTCCGAACGTCACCGTGGGCAACGGCTGGGAGGGTTTCCACTACCTCGTCGCCGGAGACTTCGACGGCGACGGACGGGGTGACCTCATCGGGGTCGCCGGTGATGGCGTGCTGAGGCTCTACACCGGCGCGTCCGGCCTGCGTACCTGGCGTCAGGCCGGGACTGGGTGGCAGGAGATCACCGAGGTCACCGGCGGCGCGGACTACAACGGGGACGGCCGTGCAGACCTCGTCGCGCGCACGGCCGCAGGACAGCTCTATCTCTATCCGGGAAACGGCGCCGGAGGGTTCGGTACCAGGATCCTCATGGCCTCGGATGCGGCGGACTACCTCGCGATCGAATAGCCCCGTCGCGTGAACGTCCCCCGCCGACGCGTATCGTGGGCGCATGGCCGCTCCGACCCTCGATGACATCGCGGCGGCGCTCTACGCCGGGCCGCCCGAGGAGTTCACCGCCGCCCGGAATGCGCGGGCGAAAGACCTCGACGATCGTGCGCTCGCCGCGGAGGTGAAGGCGCTGCGCAAGCCGGCAGTGGCTGCTTGGGTCGTCAACGTCTTCGCGCAGGAGCGTGCCGCGCAGCTCGGGGAGGCCCTGGCGCTGGCGGCGGAGCTGCGCGAGGCGCAGGCGGATCTGGACGCTGCGGCGTTGGCGAAGCTCGGCCGGGAGCGGCGCGCGCTGACCCGGCGGCTCGCCGAGACCGCCGCGGACCTCGCGGGCTCCCGCGGAGAACGAGTGACGGCGGCGACGCGGGATGCGGTCGAGCAGACGATCTCCGCGGCGTTCTTCGACCCGGACGCGGCGGCCGCCGTGGCGTCCGGACGTCTCGTGCGGACGTTGGAACCTTCGGGCACGGCGGACGACATCCGCGACGCGGTGGCCGGAACGCTCCCCGCACTGCAGCCCCAACCCCCGCGTCCACCGGACGAACTGCAGGAGCGCCGGAAACGTCGGGACGCGGAACGTCGGGTGGCTGCTGCGGAGAAGGACCTCGCGGCGGCGGAGCGCGCCCTCGCGAAGGAGGACGAGGCGGTGCAGGCGCTGCACGACCGCGCCGAGGAGCTGGCCGACGGAATCGCCGAGCTGGAAGCGCAGCTGGAGCAGCTGCGTCAGGAGGCCGACCGCGTCGACCGCGACCGTCCCGCCGCGGAGAAGAGGCGCACCGTGGCCGTGGAGAAGAAGGACACCGCTGCCAAGGCCGTGCAGGCAGCGCGCGAGGCCCTCGACGGCCTCTGAGCGTCAGCTTCGGGCGGCGGTCTTCTCCTCGTCGGAGTTCGGCGTCCATCCGAACCAGCCGTCGTCGGACGGGATGACGCTCCAGTCGCCGCAGACGAAGACGGTGCTCGCCTCGTACGCGGAGGGGGCATCGTCCAGAGTCCAGGTCGGGGCAGAGGTGCGCTCCGTCTCCACGCAGTCCTCCGGCAGTTTGGCCGTGCTCGCCAACAGGAGGACGGCGTCGTCGGCGTCCTCGATCGTCGACGTCCGGAGCGTGAGCGTGGTCGCGTCTTCCGGAACCCAGTCCGCATCGACCGGCGCGTCCGCGCGGAAGGCGTCGACGTCATCGAACGTCCTGGTCGACTGCTTGTGCACGAGACCCTCCACGGCGGCGCATCCGCCGAGCAGCAGGGTGCCACCGAGGAGCAGGGCGGCAGCGGGGAGGAGGGTGCGTCGTGTCATGATTCCACTCTGCTCACGGGCGCGGCGAACGGCGTCCGTCGGGGGAGGTATCCCTCGTCATCATCGGGAGTGATCTCTCCCGGAGGTGCCTCCGATAGCCTCGGAGGATGCGGGAGGAAGTCCTCGAGGGCGGCAACGCGAGCGGACCCGTCGTGCGGGTCGGGGACACCGTCCGGAAGGCGTGGACGGCCGCGACTCCGCACGTGATCGCCTATGTGCAGGCGATGCGGGACCGCGAAGTGGATGCGCCCGAGCCGCGCGGTAGAGACGCGCAGGGGCGGCAGATCATCGAGTTCGTCCCCGGCACGCTCGCGATGGACTCCGCACCGCTCTCCGCCGCCGAGCTCGGCCGCGTGGGCGGGATGGTCCGGCGGATCCATGACGTGTCGGCGCGCCATGTCCCCGCCACCGATGCGGTCTGGGAACCTCCCCTGTCAGCGCCGGCGCAGGAGCTCATCTGCCACAACGACCTGGCGCCGTGGAACCTGATGCTCGGCGACCGCTGGGTCTTCATCGACTGGGACGGCGCCGCCCCGAGCACCCGGTCCTGGGACCTCGCCTTCTCCGCGCAGACGTTCGCGCTTCCGGATCCGGCCCGCGACCCGCAGCGCTCCGCCGACGACCTGGCGGCCTTCGTCGACGGATACGGTGCCGACGAGGAGCTGCGCGCGGAGCTTCCGGACATGATGCGCCAGCGCACGCAGGCGATGCTCGATCTGCTGCGCTCGTCCGCGGAGGCGGGACGCGAGCCGTGGGGGACGATGTACCGCACGGGTCACGGGGCGCACTGGAAGGCGGTGCTCGACTACGTCACCGCGCATCGGGATGTGTGGCAGCGCGCGCTCGGGTGACGTTCCGCCGGTGTGATTCTCCTATGGTGATCGATATGAGTGACGACCTCGGCCGCGCAGTGATCGCGGATCTCTGCCGGATCCCGAACCCGGAGTCGATCGACAGGACGGCGTACGTCGACCTCGGCGGTGTCTCCCAGTTCGTCTCGATCCGCGGGCGCAGCACACGGAACCCCGTGCTCGTCGTCTGCCATGGCGGCCCGGCCCTGCCGTCGCTGCCCTCGTCGTGGATCTGGCAACGAGGCGTGGAGGAGTACTTCACGGTCGTCAACTACGACCAGCGCGCGAGCGGCAAGTCCGCGAGCGCAGTATCCGAAGGCATGGACCTCAGCGTCGACCGGTACGTCGACGATCTCGCGGAGCTGATCGCGTGGCTCCAGCGGGAGCTCGGCGTGCACAAGGTCGGAGTCCTCGGGCACAGCTGGGGGACGGTCCTCGGTCTCACTCTGGCCCAGCGGTGCCCCGACCTGCTGTGGGCGTATATCGGCGTCGGGCAGGTCATCTCCAGACCCGAGAACGAGGTGGCGAGCTTCCGCCACGCGATGCAGAGTGCTGTCGCGGACCGGAACGAGCAGGCGATCTCCGAGTTGCAGGCGCTCGGGGAGTACCCCGGTGAGGAGCCGTTGACCGTCGAACGCATCGTGACCTGCCGGAGGTGGGCGCAGTACTACGGCGGCCTCTCGGCGTATCGCTCCGACTTCGCCTACTTCACCGACTCGCAGGAGCTGTCCCCGTATTACACGGACGCCGACCTGAGCCTCATCGGTGTCGGGCAGCGCGCGACCATGCCCGAGGTGCTGCCGGCCCTGCTCGGCTTCGACGCCCGCGATCAGACGGCGTTCGAGGTGCCGATGCTCCAGTTCCTCGGACGACACGACTGGACGACGCCCACCGGACCGGTGGCCCGCTGGCTGGAGACCGTGACGGCGCCCGCGACGCACGTCGTCTGGTTCGAGAACTCCGCACACCTGTGCATGTTCGAGGAGCCGGGGAAATTCCTCGTGAGCCTCGTGACCCACGCGCTGCCGCACGCGGTCGCCGCGGGGGAAAGCAAAACCCCCGCCATGTAGAAGCTAGGCGAGGGTTTCTGGGCTGATTGTAATGATCAGCCGTGTGGCTCCGACCGGCATCGATCCGGTGACCTTTCGATTTTCAGTCGAACGCTCTACCAACTGAGCTACAGAGCCGCGCGGCGATGATGCTGCCGCGTCCTAGACGAAGAGCCCTCTCCGAAGAAAGAGCTCGTCGCACGGAGCGACCCTGACGGGACTTGAACCCGCGACCTCCGCCGTGACAGGGCGGCACGCTAACCAACTGCGCTACAGGGCCATACTGGTGTTTTCAATTGTATCGGATGGAGTGACCCCAACGGGATTCGAACCCGTGCTACCGCCGTGAAAGGGCGGCGTCCTAGGCCGCTAAACGATGGGGCCGAGTCAGTCCCGGGGGACTTCCTTGCCGACGCTCAAGCATAAGGGATCATCCGGGCAAATCGCGAATCGAGGCCGGAACCCGCTTCCCCCGGGCGTGTTCGAGCGGGACGATGGTGGAGTCGGGGATGCCGTTCGAGCCGTTCCAGGAGTCTGGTGCTGGTGTGAAAGTTGTTGTTACTGTGGCATCTGTGAAACCGGCGGAAGGGGCCGTGTGAACGAGAAGACCACGCAGGATGCGGCACTCGCGGCATCCGCGGACTGCGGGTGTGCGCCCACCCCGACGGAGCGCCGTACCCTCTTCCGCGACGGGATCAGCCGCCGCGGCGCTCTCGGACTCGGCGCGCTCAGCGTCGTCGCCCTCAGCGCGTTCGGCATCTCGTCCGGTGTCACGGCCGCGCACGCCGCGTCGTATCCGAGCTGGGACGACGTGCAGAAGGCCAAGCAGAACGAGGCCTCCAAAGCCGCAGAGGTGAAGCGCATCGAGGGGCTGATCCAGTCGCTCACGCAGAAGGTCTCCGAGACGCAGGCCGCCGCCGAGGTCGCCTCGACCGAGTTCTACAACGCGCAGCAGGCCTACTTCGCCGCGATCGCCGAGGCCGACTCCCTGCAGGAGAAGGCGGACGCGCAGGCCGCCGTCGCCGACGAGTCCGCGCGCAAGGCCGGCCAGGTCGCCGCCCAGCTCTACCGCAACGGCGGTGACGACACCTCGCTGGAGCTGTTCTTCGCGGATTCCGCCGCCAACGCTGACGAACTCCTCGCCCGCCTCGGCTCCATGGACAAGCTCCTCGAATACAACAAGACCGTCTACAACGACGCGGTCGCCGCGCGGAACTCCGCGCAATCCCTCAGCGATCAGGCCGTCGTCGCGCGTGACGAGCGCGACCGCCTGCAGAAGATCGCCGAAGAGAAGATGGTCGCGGCGCAGCAGGCCGCCGACGCCGCGCAGGCCGCGCTCGACGAGCAGTCCTCGAACCTCGCCACCATGCAGGCGCAGCTCGCCGCGCTGAAGGACACCACCGCGACCACCGTCGCCGGCTACCAGAAGGGTGTCGAGGAGCGCGAGAAGGAGCGCAAGCGCCGCGAAGCCGCCGAGGCCGCCGCGAACGCCGGCGGCAACAGCGGCGGCGGCGGGACGCCGGGGAGCGGGGGCTGGGTGCGTCCGCACGGCGGCTACCGCAGCTCCGGCTACGGCCCCCGCTCGCAGCAGTGCAACGCCAACGGCTGCGGCGCGGCGATCTACGCGGCGCACTCGGGCACGGTGGACGCGGCCTTCTACAACGGCGGGTACGGCAACTACGTCCGGATCCAGCACGGCGGCGGCATCGCCACCGGATACGCGCATATCAAGCCCGGCGGCTTCGCCGTCCGGAACGGCCAGTGGGTGCGGGCCGGCCAGGTCATCGCGTATGCGGGCAACACCGGCGGTTCCTTCGGCTGCCACCTGCACTTCGAGGTCTACATCAACGGCCGCTACACGAACCCCATCGACTTCATGGCGGGCAAGGGCATCTCCGTCTGACGGACGGCTGGACAGCGGAAGACCCCCGGACGCATGGCGTCCGGGGGTCTTCGCTTCGACAGGCTCAGCGACCCATATGAGGTCAGCGACCAGTGAAGGTCAGCGACCCAGTGAAGGTCAGTGACCCATGAGGTCAGGGACCCAGGTGAGGTCGGCGATCTGGGGTCAGTGGCCCTGCTCGCCGAAGCGGACGATCGCCTCGTCGAGGATGCGCTGCGCCTCGGCGGCGTTGCCCCACTCGTCGACCTTGACCCACTTGTTGGGCTCGAGGTCCTTGTAGTGCTCGAAGAAGTGTGCGATCTCCTTCTTCGTGTACTCGGCGATGTCGTCGATGTCCTGGATGTGGGCCCAGCGCGGGTCCTTCGAGAGCACGGCGACGAGCTTGTCGTCTCCGCCGGCCTCGTCGCTCATCTTCAGCACCGCGACGGGGCGGACCTCGACGACGACGCCCGGGTAGATGGCGTGGTCCAGCAGCACGAGCACGTCGAGCGGGTCGCCGTCCTCGCCGAGCGTGTTGTCGAAGTAGCCGTAGTCGGCCGGGTAGCCGAAGGTCGTGTAGAGCACGCGGTCGAGGTGCACTCGCCCGGTCTCGTGGTCGACCTCGTACTTCACGCGGCTGCCGCGCGGGATCTCGATGACGGCGTCGTGTGCGCCCATGCGTGTGCTCCTCAGGAAGATCGGTTGGATGCCGCGGACCAGCCTACTCGGGGGCCGCGGATTCGACCGTGACGGACGAGACGGTGCCCTAGCGTGGAGGGATGCCTTCCCTCGCCCCCGCCGTCGCCGAGATCCGCCTCGCCGTGCGCACCGCGCTCGCCGATCTGCCCGAGGGCTCGACCGTCGTCGTCGGGGTCTCCGGCGGCGCCGATTCGCTCGCGCTGGCGGCGGCCACCGCGTTCGAGGCCGCGAAACGCGGGGTGCGTGCGACCGCGGTCACCGTCGACCACGGTCTGCAGCAGGGATCCGCCGAGGTCGCCGCCGAGACGGCACGCATCGCCGGACAGCTCGGGCTCGAGGCGCTCGTCGTCCGTGTCGAGGTCGACGGCGACGGCGGTCCGGAGGCGGCCGCGCGGGATGCGCGGTACCGCGTGCTCCGGGACGCGGCGGGTGATATCGGCGCGCGGGCGGTCCTGCTCGGCCACACCCTCGACGATCAGGCGGAGACCGTCCTCCTCGGGCTCGCCCGCGGCTCCGGGGCGACGAGCCTGCAGGGGATGGCGCCGGATCGGGAGGACGACCACGGCCTCCGCTGGCTGCGCCCTCTGCTCGGCGTGCGCCGCGAGACCACCCGCGCCTTCTGCGCCGCGACGGAGCTGCAGCCGTGGGAAGACCCCCACAACACCGACGACCGCTATACGCGGGTGCGGGTGCGTCACCACGTGCTCCCCGTGCTGGAGACGCAGCTCGGCCCGGGCATCGCCGAGGCGCTGGCTCGCACCGCCGAGCAGCTCCGGGAGGACGCGGAGGCGTTCGACGAGATGATCCACGAGACGATCGAGGACATCGTCGAGCATGCCGAGGCCGGGATCTCCGTGAGCGTCGCCGCGCTCGCCGCCAACCCCGCCGCGTTGCGCAACCGCATCATCCGTCTCGTGGTCGACAGCGAGTTCGGGGCGAGCCTGAGCCGTGCGCAGACGATCGAGGTCGCCCGCCTCGTGACCGACTGGTCGGGTCAAGGGCCGATCGACCTGCCGGGGTGCGCCGCCGTGCGCCAGGGCGGCCGAATCGTGTTCACCGCTGCGACCCGCTGAATCGCGGGCCGCAGCGGCGTCACGTCCTACTTCTTGCCGCCGAAGAGGCCGCCGAGGATGCCGCCGAGGTCGATGCCGCCCCCGGAGCCGCTCTTGCTGCCGCCGAGGAGGCCACCCAGCACGTCACCCAACCCGCCGCCGGAGCCGGAGTCGCCGCCGCCGAGGATGCCGCCGATGACGTCGCCGATCCCGCCGGAGCCCTCCGTGCCCGCATCCGCCTTCGCCGTCTTGTCCTTGGTCGCGTTGGCGATGAGACCCATCACGATCGGCGCGAGGATGGGGAGGAGCTTCCCGAAGTCGATGCCCGGGGTCGCCTTCGACTCGGTCAGCTCCTTGGTGACCTCCTTCTCCTTCCCGCCGAGGATGTGGGAGACGATCTTCTCGCCGTCCTCCTGGTCGATGTCGTCGACCGTCGCCGGGCTCGACGCACCGCGGTGCTTGCCCAGGGCCTTCTCGATGGCCGCCGATCCCTCGGTGCTCTCCGCGTTCTTCGCGAGTCCGCCGAGGAGCACGGCGCCGCCCTGCTCGACCGCGACCTTGGCCTCGTCACGCGACACTCCGAGCTTCTGCGCGATGTCGTCGAGGGGCACCTGGCTGAGGATGTCGTGAGTCGCCATGGGGATCTCCTTCCGTCGGGGCGTGCGCCCGCGTCACCGTCAGAGTAGTGCGGTGTCGTCGCGCAGGGGAGGGTACGCGCCTGCGACCGGAGCACACCGCCGCGTCGCCTAAAATCGATCCATGCGCGCCGCGGAGATCCAGGACGACCTTGCACAGATCCTCGTCACCGAGGAGGAGATCAACGCCAAGCTCGAAGAGCTCGCGGCGCAGGTCGCGAAGGACTACGAGGGCAAGGACCTCCTCCTCGTCGGTGTGCTGAAGGGCGCGGTCATGGTCATGGCCGACTTCGCACGCGCACTGCCGTTCCACGCGCCGATGGACTGGATGGCGGTGTCGAGCTACGGCGCCAGTACGAAGTCGAGCGGTGTCGTGCAGATCCGGAAGGACCTCGACACCGACCTGCACGGCAAGCACGTGCTCATCGTCGAGGACATCATCGACTCCGGCCTCACGCTGAGCTGGCTGCTGGAGAACTTCGGGTCCCGCGGTGCGGAGTCGATCGAGGTGCTCGCGCTGCTGCGCAAACCGGAGGCCGCGAAGGTCGAGATCGACTGCAAGTACGTCGGCTTCGACATCCCCGTGGAATTCGTCGTCGGCTACGGGCTCGACTACGCCGAGCGCTACCGCAACCTCCGGGACGTCGCGGTGCTGGCGCCCCACGTGTACAGCTGACGCTTCGACAGGCTCAGCGACCCACGCTTCGACAGGCTCAGCGACCCACGCTTCGGCAAGCTCAGCGACCCACGCTTCGACAGGCTCAGCGACTCACGCTTCGACAGCTGCGGGAGCGTTGCGCCGTGGGTGAACGCACAGCGGCCCCCTAGCACGGAGGCGATACGCTGATCCGACCATGGATGTGAAGAAGCTCACCCGCAATCCGCTGATCTACGTCGCTCTGATCGGCGTGCTGCTCTTCGGCGGATTCCTGCTGATCTCCAACCTCGGCGCGCCGAAGCAGATCACGACGCAGGAGGGGCTCGAGCTGCTCTCCGGCAAGACCGTGACCGAGGTCGTCACCACCGATGGCGATCAGCGCGTGGACATGACGCTGTCGAAGCCGTTCGAGGGCTCCGAGAACGTCCAGTTCTACTACGTCGAGGCCCGCGCCGACGAGGTGGTCTCCGCGATCGACGCGGCCGCTCCGAAGGACGGCTTCAACGACGCCGTGCCGCGCGCGACCTGGTTCGACGGCTTCCTCTCGCTGCTGCTTCCCCTCGTGCTGCTCGGCCTGCTGTTCTGGTGGCTCCTGTCGTCCATGCAGGGCGGCGGCGGCAAGGTCATGCAGTTCGGCAAGTCCAAGGCCAAGCTCGTCAACAAGGAGACCCCGACGGTCACCTTCGCGGACGTCGCCGGAGCAGACGAGGCCATCGAGGAACTCCACGAGATCAAGGAGTTCCTGCAGGATCCGGCGAAGTTCCAGGCCATCGGCGCCCGCATCCCGAAGGGCGTGCTGCTGTACGGCCCTCCCGGAACCGGAAAGACCCTCCTCGCCCGCGCCGTCGCCGGCGAGGCCGGCGCCCCGTTCTACTCGATCTCCGGTTCCGACTTCGTCGAGATGTTCGTCGGCGTCGGTGCCTCCCGCGTGCGCGACCTCTTCAGCCAGGCCAAGGAGAACGCTCCGGCCATCATCTTCATCGACGAGATCGACGCCGTCGGTCGCCACCGCGGCGCCGGCATGGGCGGCGGAAACGACGAGCGCGAGCAGACGCTGAACCAGATGCTCGTCGAGATGGACGGCTTCGACCCGAACGCGAACGTCATCGTGATCGCGGCCACCAACCGTCCCGACATCCTCGACCCCGCGCTCCTGCGCCCGGGACGTTTCGACCGCCAGATCGGCGTCGACGCCCCCGACCTCAAGGGTCGCCAGAAGATCCTCGAGGTGCACAGCAAGGGCAAGCCGCTCTCGAAGAACGTCGACCTCGAGGTCGTCGCCCGCAAGACCCCCGGATTCACCGGCGCCGACCTGGCGAACGTGCTCAACGAGGCCGCGCTGCTCACGGCCCGCTCGAACGCGCAGCTCATCGACAACCGCGCCCTCGACGAGGCCATCGACCGTGTGATCGCGGGTCCGCAGCGTCGCACGCGCGTGATGAAGGACAAGGAGAAGCTCATCACGGCGTACCACGAGGGCGGACACGCACTTGCGGCGGCGGCGATGAACTACACAGATCCCGTGACGAAGATCACGATCCTGCCCCGCGGCAAGGCGCTCGGCTACACGATGGTGTTGCCGCTGGACGACAAGTACTCCGTGACCCGGAACGAGCTGCAGGATCAGCTCACCTACGCCATGGGCGGCCGCGTCGCCGAGGAGATCGTCTTCCACGACCCCACCACCGGTGCCTCGAACGACATCGAGAAGGCGACCTCGATCGCCCGCAAGATGGTCATCGAGTACGGCATGACGACGCAGGTCGGCCCCGTCAAGCTCGGCACCGAGGGCGGCGACATGTTCGTCGCCCGCGACATGGGCCGCGGCCGCGAGTACTCGGAGAAGGTCGCGGAGCGCGTCGACGCCGAGGTGCGGGCGCTCATCGAGCAGGCGCACAACGAGGCGTACGCGGTGCTCAGCGAGAACCGCGACATCCTCGACCGTCTCGCTCTGGCCCTCCTCGAGGAGGAGACCCTCGACCACAACCGCATCGCCGAGATCTTCACCGAGGTGAAGAAGCTCCCGGAGCGTCCGCTGTGGCTGTCGAGTGAGGACCGCCCGGTCTCGGAGCGGCCGCCGATCGAGGTCCCGAAGAAGGACGTCTCGCTCGCCGCCTCCGTCGAGGCGCCGACGACCCCGCCGCGCCCGCAGCAGGGCTCCGCCGGAGCGGGCAGCCCTCGTCCCGCGACGGCGTGACGTGACCGTCGACAAGGGACGCGTCGAACGGCTCACCAGGGAACTCCTGGAGGCGATCGGCGAGGACCCCGATCGCCCGGGGATCAAGCAGACTCCCTCCCGGATGGCCGAGCTGTACGCGGAGTTCTTCGCCGGGGTGGGGGAGGATCCCGCCGAGCCGCTCGCGCACACGATCAGCGTGACCCGCGGGCCGGCGCCGGACACCCTGCCCTCCGGCGCGGTGCTCCTGCGCGACATCCGCTTCCGCTCGGTGTGCGAACACCACCTGCTGCCCTTCGCGGGGCATGCGCACATCGCCTACCTTCCGGGCGAGCAGGTCGTCGGTCTCGGTGCGCTCGTGCGCGTCGTCGAGATCCTCGCCGCGCGGCCGCAGGTGCAGGAGCGGCTGGGCGAGCAGATCGCCGACACGATCGCCGAGAACCTCGATGCCCGTGGCGTGCTCGTCGTGCTCGATGCCAGCCACGGCTGCGTGACGATGCGAGGTGGACGGCAGACCGAGGCCTCGACGCTGACCATCGCGGCGCGCGGGGTCTACACCGATCCGGTGGCACGTGCGGAACTGGTGACCCTGATCGGCATGACCGTGCCAGGGGGCGGGACGTCGCGCGCATGACCGGGATCTGGGGCATCGTCAACGTCACGCCCGACTCGTTCAGCGACGGCGGGCGCTACCTCGACGCGGACCGGGCGGTCGCCCACGGCCTTCGCCTGCGAGCCGAAGGGGCGTCCGTCCTCGACGTCGGGGGAGAGTCGACCCGGCCGGGCGCGGAGCGCGTCGGGGTGGAGGAGGAGCAGCGCCGCGTCCTTCCCGTCGTCGAGCAGCTCGCGGCGGCCGGCGTCGTCGTCAGCATCGACACCCTCAACGCGTCGACCGCGGCGGCGGCCGTCCGTGCGGGGGCGCGCATCGTCAACGACGTCTCCGGTGGGCTCGCCGACCCCGACATGCGCGCCGCGGTGGCGGAGTCGGGAGCCGACTTCGCGATCGGGCACTGGCGGGGCTTCTCCGCCGACATGTACGCGAACGCCGACTATCGCCGTGTCGCCCGGGAGGTGGCCGGCGAGCTGCGCGAGCGGATCGGGGAGGCGGCGGCCGCCGGCATCGCGCCGTCCCGCGTGATCGTCGACCCGGGTATCGGGTTCGCCAAGGCGGGCGGCCAGAACTGGGATGTGCTGCGGGGCCTCGACGAGATCGTGGGCCTCGGCTTCCGCGTGCTGGTCGGGACGTCGCGCAAGCGCTTCCTCGCCGACGTGCTGCAGTCGGCGGCGCCGGGCAGTGACGGCGTCTCCGAGGAGCGCCGGGACCTCGCCACCGCGGTGACGAGTGCGCTCGCGATGCGCGCCGGCGCCTGGGCGGTGCGCGTGCACGACGTCGCGGCGACCCGCGACGCCCTTGCGATCACCCGCGCCTGGGAAGGCTGATTGCGGAGTCGGAGCGTCACCGTACCCTAGAGGCATGGACTTCCTCGACGAGATCGTGCTGACAGGGCTGACCGTATTCGGCCACCACGGCGTCTACCCGCACGAGCGGGAGAACGGGCAGGAGTTCACGGTCGACCTCCGGCTGCGGCTCTCCCTCGAACAGGCCGCCGCCTCCGACGACGTGGCCGACACGGTCCACTACGGCGAGCTCGCGGAGCGCGTGGCCGCGGTCGTGTCGGGTGAGCCGGTGAACCTCATCGAGACCCTGGCCGAGCGGATCGCGGACGTCGCCCTCGGCGACCGCCGCGTGCAGCAGGTGACCGTGACGGTGCACAAGCCGCAGGCGCCGATCGCGCTGACCTTCGGTGACGTGGCCGTGACGGTGCACCGGACGCGGGCGCCGGAGTCGCTGGAGGACATCACGACATGAGCCGCAACCTCACGCGCCCGCCGGAGGTGCCAGGCCCCCGGCCGCCACGCCCGGAGACGGTGGCGGTCGTGGCGCTCGGCGCCAACCTCGGCGACCGCGAGGACACGATCCGCGCTGCGGCGGCACGAATCGGGCGTCTTCCGCTCGTCTCCGACGTGCGCCTGTCGCGCCTGTTCGAGACGGTGGCGCTCCGCGTGGACGGCCCCGATCCCGACGCCCCCGGCTATGTGAACGCAGTGGCTCTGGTGACCACGCGCCTCGCTCCGGAGATCCTCCTCGGCATGCTGCACGCCATCGAGGACGAGAACGGTCGCGTCCGCGGCGAGCGATGGGGTGACCGCACTCTGGACCTCGACCTCATCGCCTACGGCGACGTCGTCTCGGACGACCCCCGGATCCAGTTGCCCCATCCGCGGGCGGCGGAGCGGCTGTTCGTCCTGGAGCCCTGGCTCGACGTCGCCCCCGACGCCGAGCTCGCGGGGCGCCGCGTCGCTGATCTGGCGGCGGACCTCCGCGCGCGAGGCGAGGGATGAAGCGCACCTCTGCCGGGCTGCTCGCCGTCCTCGGGCTCGTCGGCGCCGGTGCGGGGTTCATCCTCGACCAGATGCTCACGGCGACCGGTCGAGCCACGTTCACGCCGTCCCTGTTCCTCCCGGTGCTGCTCGTCCTCATCGCCGGCGCATCGCTCGGGGTGGCCTGGCCGGTGCGGCGCAGCGTCCGGTCCGGGGTGCGCATCGACCCGTTCCGTGCCCTGCGGGCCGCGACCCTCGCCCGGGCGTCCAGCCTGCTGGGCGCGATCCTGGCCGGCTTCGGCGCCGGGCTGCTGGCCTTCCTCCTCACGCGCCCCATCGATCCCCCGATAGGGTCGACTGTGGCCATGGTGGCGCTGATCGCGAGTGCGGTCGTGCTCGTCGTCGCCGCTCTCGTCGCCGAACAGTTCTGCACCCTGCCGAAGGATCCTGATGACTCAGAACCCAGAGACCGCGCCCCTGAACCCGGCGGAGGGCACTGACCTCGACGCCCTCGACCAGGGCACGTACACGCGGCTGCGCACGGCACGCAACGAGTCCCGCCTCGAGCTCGACGGCACCTGGCACCAGATCTCGCCGCGCTACGTCGTGTCGCAGATCGTGCAGAACGTCATCTTCCTGGCCATCGTCGTGGCCGCCGCGATCGTGCTGAACATCGTGCTCGAGCAGGACTGGGTGTGGATCCCGGCCGGGGTCATCATCCTCATCACGCTCGTGACGCTGATCATCCTCCCGCGACAGGCGCGGGCGATCGGCTACATGCTGCGGGCGGACGACATCGTGTTCCGCAAGGGCATCCTGTGGCAGCGCATGATCGCGGTGCCCTACGGGCGCATGCAGCTCGTCGACATCACCCAGGGGCCGCTCGACCGGGCGTTCGGCATCTCCCAGCTCAAGATGGTCACCGCGGCGGCGACCACCGGTGTGCAGATCCCCGGCCTCACCCAGGCGGCGGCCGAGGCGCTGCGCGACACGCTGATCCAGGTCGCCGAGACCCGCCGGACCGGCCTGTGAGCGAGTCGCAGCTTCCCACCGCCGCGCCGGGGCAGACCTCCGCGGGCACGCCGTCGACGCACCTCGCGGACGGCGAATGGCATCGGATGCATCCGCTGACGCCGCTGTTCAAGGGCGGCCTGGCGCTCATCATCGTGGGCGGCATCGTGATCGCGAACATGCGCGACCGGGTCATCGCCTGGCTCGTCGGGCAGTTCGCGCCGGAGGAGGCGCACTACGACGACTACACCGGGGGCGACCCGGTGGACTGGGTGCTCGCGAACAACTTCGCCCTGATTGCGCTGCTGGGTGTCCTGGCGCTCGTCGTGGTGCTCGTGGCGGTCTTCTGGTTCGTCTGGCGCTTCCAGCAGTTCCGCATCACCGGCGACCACGTCGAGGTGCGCAAGGGCATCATCTTCCGCTCCCATCGCCGCGCGCCCCTCGACCGCGTGCAGGGCGTGAACCTCACGCGGCCGTTCCCCGCACGCATCATCGGCCTCGCGAAGCTCGAGGTCGTAGGCGCGGGCACGGATGCGAACGTCGCGCTGGAGTACCTGGCGACGCCGCGGGCCGAGGGGGTGCGCGCCGAGATCCTCCGACTCGCCTCGGGCGCGCGCGCCGCACGGCACGCCGCCCTCGACCCTCAGGGCGCAGCGACGCCCGACGGGTCCGCTCCGACCTCCGCGCGCGCACAGCTCGTCGGCTCGATGAACGAGGGCGTCAACGGCTTGCTCGCCGGAGTGGACCTGCAGGACGTCGTGCCCGAGAGCGTCGTCAAGATCCCCGCCGGCCGACTGATCGGCTCGCAGCTCATCTCCGGGCTGCTGTGGCTGGTGTTCTTCGGCGTGATCTTCGCCATCGCGATCGGCAGCACCCTGATCGGCGTCCTCATCGACGGGGATCCCGACGGCGGGATCGTCCTCCTCGGCATCGGTCTCGGCATGGGCGTCCCGATGCTCATCGCGGTCGTCGGTATCACCTGGGCGCAGATCTCGAAGTCGCTGCGGTACTCCATCGCGCCCACCCCCGACGGCGTGCGCATCACCTACGGACTGCTCACCACCGTCACCGAGACCCTCCCGCCCGGCCGTATCTTCGCGGTCGAGGTGTCGCAGTCCCTGCTCTGGCGGCCGTTCGGCTGGTGGACCATCAAGATCAACCGGATGAGCGGCAAGAGCGCCGCCCAGCAGTCGTCGAGCAGCGGTCAGCAGTTCAACGTCGTGCTGCCCGTCGGCAAGCGCGCGGACGTCGAGCGCGTGCTGTCGCTCGTGCTGCCCGACGTCCCGGCGGAGAGCATCCCCGCGCTGTGGGATCAGGGCGTCGTCGGTCCGGCCGAGAACGACCCCTACCGGACGATGCCGCGCCGGGCGTGGTGGCGGCGGCCGGTCTCCTGGAAGCGCCACGGATACACGCTGACGACGGACGGACTGCTGCTGCGCCGCGGCATCGTGTGGCGCAAGCTCGCGGTCTTCCCGCTGGCGCGTCTCCAGGGTGTGTCGCTCAGTCAGGGGCCGATCGACCGGGCTCAGGCGGTCTCCGGAGCCCAGGTGCACACCGTGCCCGGACCGATCACCGGCCTCCTGTCGGGTCTCGAGCGGGCAGATGCCCTCGCATTGCTCGACGAGGTCAGCATCGCCGCCGCCGAAGCGGCATCCCGCGACCACACCCACCGGTGGAGCGAGCACGCCGCGGCTCCCGTCGCGCCGCCCGCTCCGCCGCAGTTCGGCGGTCCTGCCGCTCCGATGCCTCCCGCGCCTCCCGTGTTCGGCGGCCCGGCATCAGTCCCGTCCGTGGCACCCGCGCCCCCGGTCGCGCCGCCCTCCGCATCCCCGGGCTCGGCGGCCCCACCTGCTCCGCCGGTGCGGACTCCTGCGGTGACGCCGCCGCCGGCGCCTCCGGTGACCGCGCCCCCGGTCGCACCGCCTCCGGCCCCTCCCGTCACGGCGCCCCCGGTCGCACCCCCACCTGCTCCGCCGGCGCCGCAGACGACCGCGCCTTCGGCCCCGCCGGCGCCGACCGCGCCGCCCGCGCCGCCGGCGCGAACCGACGCGCCGCGCGAGGAGTGAGCGTGGTGCGCGACGGCCGTCTCGGCGTCGGCATCATCGGCGCGGGGCGGGTCGGACCGGTCATCGGCGCGGCGCTGGCCGGGGCCGGGCACGCGATCGTCGGGATCACCAGCGGGTCGGACGACGAGCGTGCGTCGGCGGTGCTCCCCGGCGTCCCGGTGCTGGAGACGCAGGAGGTGGTGCGGCGGTCCGAACTGGTGATCCTCGCGGTCCCTTCCGCTGAGCTGTCGGCCCTGGTCTCGGGCATCGCCGAGCTCGGCGGGTGGCAGATCGGCCAGCTCGTCCTCCACACCGATCCGGCACAGGGCATCGAGGTCCTGCGCCCGGCGGCGGAGCGCGGCGCCATCCCGTTGGCGGTGCATCCGGCGATCACGTTCACCGGGACCTCGATCGATCTCCGGCAGTTGCAGGCAGGATTCGCGGCGGTCACCGCTCCCGCCGCCGTGCTTCCGATCGCCCAGGCGCTGGCCGTCGAGATGGGGTGCGAACCGGTCGTCATCGCGGAGGCCGACCGTGCCGCCTATGCCGACGCGATCGCCACGGCCACGGAGTTCTCCCGTTCGATCATCGGACAGTCGACCTCGCGGCTCCGGGAGATCGGGGTCGAGAATCCGGGCGGCTTCCTGTCGGCCTTGGTGCAGTCGACCGTCGAGCGGGCGTTGCGCGACGCCTCGGACCCGCCACCTCTCGTCTGATCACGCGCCCGCGCCGTGACCCCGGCTCAGCGTCCGCCGGAGAAGCCGCCGCCACCGCCGCCCCCGGAGAAGCCTCCGCCGAACGAGCCGCCGGTGCCGGACGACGTGCCGGTGGACGGGGCCGAGTAGGTCGCGGCCGCCGTGGAGGAGCTCATGAACGCCACGAGCGACGTGCGGAGAGCGAAGGACGTGGGGTCGCCGATCCACGTCGGGCCGTGCGCCTCCCGGCTGTACGCCGTCTCGAGCACCCGGCCCCACTCATCCTCCATGCCGAACAGCATCGCGTAGGGGAGGAGGCGCTCGTACACATGGATGACGTCCGCGCCCTCCTCCGTGCGCCGTTCCGCGCCGGTGTAGGACTGCAGCATCCGTAACCGATCCTCCTCCGCGACGCGGATGAACTCGCGCACCCCCTGCAGGTGCTCGTACGCCTGCGCTCCCTCCGGAGTGAGGACCGTGTGCCGAGAGAAGGTGAAGAAGCTCGAAGCCGCGACGAGCAGCGTCCCGACGGAGATGGCCAGAAGCGCGGGTCCCGCAGACAGGCGACCGGATGCCACGGCGACGATGGCGACGACGAGACCCACCACCGCGACGGCGATGGCCACGGACTGCAGGATGACGGCAGCGCGGCTCCGCGCCCTGGTCGTCAAGCCCCGGCGGGAGGCCTCCTCCTGGCCCTTCGTCGTCAGCGCGGTCATCCGCGTCGCGAAGGCCTCGCTCTCGGCCGGCAGGTCCACGACGCCGTCCGCATCCGCGTGGGGGAAGAGCGCGTCGAGCGCAGCCTGGTCGAGGGGACTCGGCGCGCTGCCCTGGGGCTGTCGTCGCAGCCGGGGCGCTTCGTCCGACGCCCCTTCCTCGATGCGCAGCGTGCCGCGGACGGCGAGGTGGACGATCTCCGCCGGGACGACGTCCTTCGCGCCGGGGATGAGCGCCGCGGCGAGCAGGGGCGGCTGGTCATCGGGGACGTCGTACTGCGCCACGATGATCCCGGTGGCGCGGCGTCGACGTCGGTCGGCGGCCACGGTCGCCACCCAGCCGGTCGCCGCGAGACCCACGGCGCCGACGGCGGCGACCACCGGCCCGACATCGGCGACGGGGTCGGGGGTCCGCGCGGATGGCTGGACCACCGTGCCGGGGTCGAAGCCGACGGCCACCGTCACCCCGTCCGCCGCTGGCAGCGGTCCGGCCTCGACGCGGAAAGTCGTGGCCTCTCCGTCTGCGACCGGTCCCTCGAGGTCGCAGGGCTCCGTGGAACCGGAAGGACCGATGTAGCACTTCGTCGCCCCGGTGAGATGGCTGCTCAGGGCTGCATCGAATCGGATGTCGGCCCGGAACGCCTCGATCGGCTGCGTGCTGTCGAGGGGGAGGAGGTCCCAGTAGAACTCGTCCGCGGCGCGGGAACCGGACGCGTCGGGTGCGCTCCCGACGATGACGTCGCGCATCTCGTATTCGATGACATAGGTGGTGAGGCCATGGACGAAGTCGTCGTCCCCGGTGAGGACGAAGAGGGTCCCGTCGTCCTCCTCGGTCTCGTACGGGACCGCGGTCCCGTCCTCGTCGGTGACCGCGATGACCCGGGTGTCGATGCCGGCGCCCTTGTACGTCGTCGCCAGGCCCCGCACGATGCCGCGGTTCTGGTCGGCGTCGGGGAAGCGGGCGACCACCGTCTCCGTCACCTGCATGCGCGCCCGGCCATCGTCGTCGAGTCCGACGTCGTAGACCGCATCCCAGGATGCGTACGAGAAGTCGTCGACATCGGCGGCCGCAGCGACCGTCGTCGCCGGGCGTTCCACGGCCATGGCGACCGAGGGGGCGAGGACCGGGATGACGGCGAGGGCGAGGACGGCGCTGGCGCGGAGGATCCGGGTGGGGGCCATGGTTCGAGGCTACCGAGCCCCGCGCCGCGGGAAGAACGCCCGCCGTCGGTCTCCGCCCGACCGGCCGGAGTCCGCCGCGCCATCTCGGTAAACTGGGTACGACTTCCAAGGAGCCCCGCACATGACTGACGCGCCCGCCGCGCCCGAAACGGCCTCGGCCGCCTCTTCCGCCGAAGAGGACATCCACGAGCAGAAGGCCGTCCGCCTCGCCAAGCGCGAGCGCCTGATCGAGAAGCGCGCGGACGCGGGCGGCGGGGCGTTCCCGGTCGCCGTGCCGGTGACGCACAGCATCCCCGCCCTGCGGGCGGAGTACGGCGACCTCGAGCCCGGAGCCGAGACCGGTGTGATCGTCGGCGTCGCCGGCCGCGTGGTCTTCAGCCGCAACACCGGCAAGCTCTGCTTCGCCACCCTCCAGGCCGGGGACGGCACCCGGATCCAGGCGATGGTCTCGCTGGCCAACGTCGGCGAGGAGTCGCTCGCCGAGTGGAAGGAGTTCGTCGACCTCGGGGACCACGTCTTCGTGCACGGCGAGGTCATCTCCAGCCGCCGCGGTGAGCTGTCGATCATGGCGGATGATTGGGCCATCGCCTCGAAGGCGATCCTGCCGCTCCCCAACGCCTACGCCGAGCTCAGCGAAGAGGGCCGGGTGCGGAGCCGCTACCTCGACCTCATCGTGCGGGAACAGGCGCGGACGACCGTGCGCGCACGCGCCGCGGTGAACGCCAGCCTGAGGTCCACGTTCGCCGCGCACGGCTACCTCGAGGTGGAGACTCCCATGTTGCAGGTGCAGCATGGCGGCGCATCCGCCCGACCCTTCATCACCCACTCCAACGCCTTCGACACCGAGCTCTACCTCCGCATCGCGCCGGAGCTCTACCTGAAGCGCGCGGTCGTGGGCGGTATCGAGCGCGTGTTCGAGATCAACCGGAACTTCCGCAACGAGGGCGCCGACTCGACCCACAGCCCGGAATTCGCGATGCTCGAGGCCTACCAGGCCTACGGCGACTACAACCAGATGGCGGCGCTCACCCAGGAGCTCGTCCAGCAGGCGGCGGTCGCCGTCGCCGGGTCGACCACGGTGACCTGGGCGGACGGCACCGAGTACGACCTGGGCGGCGAGTGGGACCGCATCTCGATGTACGAGTCGCTGTCGGCCGCCTCCGGCCGCACCGTCACGCCGACGGACGCCGTCGAGGACCTGATCGCCTTCGCCGAGGCCAACGGCGTCGACGTGCCGCCCCAGGCCACGCACGGGAAGCTCGTCGAGGAGCTCTGGGAGCACTTCGTGAAGGGTGACCTCGTGCGGCCGACCTTCGTCATGGACTTCCCCGTCGACACGTCGCCTCTCGTACGCGAGCACCGGTCCGTCGAGGGCGTCGTGGAGAAGTGGGACCTCTACATCCGTGGCTTCGAGCTGGCGACCGGCTACTCCGAGCTCGTCGACCCGGTCATCCAGCGGGAACGGTTCGAGGAGCAGGCGAAGCTCGCCGCGCGCGGCGATGTCGAGGCCATGCCGATCGACCAGGAGTTCCTGCGGGCGCTGGAGCACGGCATGCCGCCGTCCGGGGGCATGGGCATGGGCATCGATCGCCTGCTGATGGCGATCACCGGCCTCGGCATCCGCGAGACGATCCTCTTCCCGCTGGTCAAGTAGCCGCGAGCCGCTCACTCTCCACGCCGCCCGCGGAAAGCCCACTCGGGTAGCACGGCACCGCACATCATGGTGTCCAGGAGCAGGGCGAGGCTGTAGTCGGGATCGATCTCCCTGGCCATGTCGAGGTAGCGTCCCGCGTGCGTGGCGCGGCCGAGCGCCCACGAGAGCCAGGCGGCGACCGTGAGCGGTCCGGGGCGCGCTTCTCGTGGCGCCAGGGCGGTGGCGTGTCGGACGGCGTGCAGCGCGGTACGAAGGCGCTCGCCGTCCGGCGCCGGGCCGCGACCGAGGAACACCCGTCCGATGTCGTCGGGTACCGGAGCGCCGGAGGCTGCGAAAGCCAGCTGCGCCTCCATGGTGCGGATCCCGCGGCGGTGATCGGTGGCCCACTGGGCGATGGCCGCGTCGCGCACCGGCGGGCGCCCGAGGCACCACACGAGCGCTGCGGCGGCCAGAGGCTGCAGGGGTTCACGGGCGAGGGCGACGGCTTCGAGGAAGGCGGGGATGTCGTCGAGGAGGGCGTACGCCGCGATCACCTCCGCGTCCGCCGGATCGGGGGCCTCGGCAGGCCCGGACGAAAGCGCGCCGTCGAGTCCGCGCAGCACGCGCGCGACCTGCTGCTCCTCTGCGGCGGGAACCGGCGGGAGTCCCGCGCCGGAGAACTGGTCGCCGGAGACGTCGCCGAGCGCGGAGGCGTCCGGCGGGGGAACGATGTCCGACAGCGGATGGAGCGCCGGCTCGGCGTCGTCGTAGCGGGCCCATCCCTCGGGCGTGACGCACAGGGCCTCGACGGCGCGCAGGCCCGCTCCCTCGGCGCAGCCCAGCAGTGTGTCGACCATCACGGCGTGCGGCAGGACCAGGCCGTCAGGCGTGCGCTGCGGGGGCTCGTCGGTGTACACCACGACGGCCACCGCGTCGGTGCCAGGGACACGGACGACGAGCTCGACCGCCGCTGCGGCGTAGTGCAGGACCGGGACGGCGGCGTCAGGGAGGTCGAGGCGCATCGCCCCGTCGCTGCGGGTGCCGTGGAACGGGAGGAGGGCGATGCTCTCGCGCGGCGTGAAGCCGGCGAGTGCGGGCACGATACTGAGGAACTGGGCGGAGTCGGAGGCGCGGAGCACGGTTGTCATGAGGAGAGGTTCGCGTGCCTTCGCGCCCGTCGGACCGGTGATGGACCCATGTGGATGAGAATCCTGAGAAGCGCCGCCTGTGCACGATCAGTCGCTCGCGTACGATGGAGGCATGGACAACTTCTGGCTCGCCGCGGCATGGTCGCTCCTGCCGACGGTCGGCGTCAGCATCGTCTTCTTCGTCGTGCTCCGCGGCATCCTGCGGTTCGACCGCACGGAACGGAAGGTCCATGCGCAGATCGAGGCCGAGGAACGCGCCGCGCGCGGGCTGCCTCCGCGGGCCTGAGCCCGACCCATCCGCTACTGTGAAGCGAGCGCGCCGGGTCCGGTGCGCCCCGGGGTGACGATCCCCGGTGTGGGTGAGGGGGCGTGATGACCGCGGAGTCCTGGGGCTGGTGGGTCGCCGCCGTGGTCCTGGTGCTCGACATCATCATCCGCGTCACCGCCGTCATCGTCATCCCGCGCAACCGCCGCCCCACCGCGGCGATGGCCTGGCTCCTCGCCGTGTTCTTCATCCCGGTGGTCGGCGTCTTCCTGTTCCTGCTGATCGGGAACCCCCGCCTGCCGCGCGCGCGGCGCCGGAAGCAGGAGCAGATCAACGAGTACATCGCCGAGACGAGCGAGCACCTGCACTTCGGGACGCTGCGGCCCAACGCCCCCGCATGGTTCGGTCCCATCGTGCAGATGAACCAGCGCCTCGGTGCCCTGCCGCTCTCCGGGGACAACGGCGCGCACCTCATCTCGGACTACCAGGAGTCGCTCGACGAGATGGCCGAGGCCATCCGCACCGCGCAGGATTACGTGCACGTGGAGTTCTACATCCTGCAGTCCGACGACTCGACGGACAACTTCTTCCGCGCCCTCGAGGAGGTCGCCGCGCGGGGCGTGGCGGTGCGCGTGCTCCTGGACCACTGGGCGAACCGCGGCAAGCCCCGCTACCGCCAGACCATCGCGCGTCTGAACGAGATGGGCGCCGAGTGGCACCTGATGCTGCCCGTGCAGCCGCTCAAGGGCAAGATGCAGCGGCCGGACCTGCGCAACCACCGCAAGCTCCTCGTCGTGGACGGCAACATCGCCTTCCTGGGCTCGCAGAACATCACGGACTCCACCTACAACCTGCCGAAGAACATCCGGCGCGGTCTGCACTGGGTCGACCTGATGGTCAGGCTCGACGGACCCGTCGTGCTGAGCGTCAACGCGATCTTCCTCAGCGACTGGTACAGCGAGACCGATGAGGTGCTCGAAGAGATCGACATCTCCCACGCCAACATCGGCTCCGGGGACCTGGACTGCCAGGTCGTGCCGTCCGGTCCCGGCTTCGAGGTCGAGAACAACCTGCGGCTGTTCCTCGCGCTCCTCTACGCGGCGAAGAAACAGATCATGATCGTCAGCCCGTACTTCGTGCCCGACGAGGCCCTGCTGCTGGCGGTCACCGCGGCCGTGGACCGCGGGGTCGAGGTGCAGCTGTTCGTCTCGGAGGAGGGCGATCAAGCGATGGTCTACCACGCGCAGCGCAGCTACTACGAAGCGCTGCTGCGCGCCGGCGTGCGGATCTGGATGTACCGGAAGCCGTACATCCTCCACACGAAGAGCCTCACCATCGACGACGAGGTCGCCGTCATCGGCTCGAGCAACATGGACATGCGCTCCTTCGGCCTGAACCTCGAGGTCTCGATGCTCGTGCGCGGCGAGGAGTTCGTCGCCGAGATGCGCGAGGTGGAGGACAAGTACCGGTCGCTGAGCAGGGAGCTGAGCCTCGAGGAATGGATGCAGCAGCCCCTGCGCTCCACCGTGCTCGACAACCTCGCGCGGCTCACCTCCGCACTGCAGTGAGCGGGCATTCCGTCAACCCCCGTTTCGGGCGGAGGAACCCGCCGCTACCCTGAGGGCATGACTCCCCGCAGGCTCGTGATCGCCGTGTCCTCCGCGCTCGCCGCGGCCCTCGTCCTCGCCGGCTGCACGGTGGGCCCGGGCGGCACCGCACCGCACACCACGTCGGATCCCTCCAGCGGCCCCGGGAACGCCGGGAGCAGCGACGAGCAGGACGACATGGACGCGACGCTCCTCGACGACGGGCGGATGTTCGCCATCGTGAGCTGGGGATCCTCGACGTGCCTGCCTCAGGTCGAAGAGATCACCGCCGAGGGGCAGCGGGTCTCGGTCACCCTCGTCGAACCTGAAGGCGATGGCGCGACGGAGCAGGCGTGCACGGCGGACCTCGCGCCGCGGGCGAGCGTCGGCGCTCTGCCCGAGGGCGTGGACCCGACGAAGGACATCACCCTCGTGGTGACCTACGGCGACCTGCTCGACGAGATCGATGTCGATGCCGACCCCGAGGCCACGGCGACGCCGGGCTCGGCGACCGAGTACCAGCCGTCGGCCGGCTGGTTCGACGACGGCGGGCTCGTCCTGTTGACCTGGGGGTCCTCCAGTTGTGCTCCGGTCGTCGAATCCGCCGAGGCCGACGGATCCACGGGGACCGTGTCCTTCGTCACCGACGAGAACCAGGTCTGCACCATGGACATGGCGCCGCGGGCTACGGTGGTCGAATTCCCCGAGGATGACGTCGACGACGACGGTCCGTTCCAGCTGACGCTCGTCGGTGGCGGACTCGACGGCACGGTCGAGGTGCGCTGAGTCCGCAGCCCCTGGTCAGAGGATGTGCACCGGGTGCCCGGTGGGCAGCGCCAGCAGGAGCGCACCGGGGTCCGCCCGGCAGGTGACGTGCACGGCCTCCCCGAACTCGTCGCCGTCGAGCTCGATCGGCGTGGGGCCGGGTGCGGCGGCCTCGGCGCGGGCGCCGCGGAAGTAGTGGACGGACGCGTCCGTGCCGCGGCGATCGAGCACGAAGCGTCCGGCGCGGAAGCGGCGCAGCACGGAGTTGTCCCACCAGATCTTCCGCCAGACGCCCAGCCAGCCGAGCACGCCGGTGGGCTGGATGACCGCGACGTCGAGGGTGGCATCCGTGATGGAGGCGTCCGGGATGAGGGAGATGCCCGCCGGGAGGGTGCCGCAGTTCGCGAACAGGATGCTGTGCACCTTCGTGGAGTGCAGGCGTCCCGTGCCGATCTGGTACACGGCGCGGAAGGGCTTCGCGCGCGGAAGGGACCGGGCCGCGCCGTCGACGTACGCGATCCAGCCGACGGACTTCTTCAGGTCGGCTCGGGTGTTGGCGATCATGTCGGCGTCGAGACCGATGCCGGCGAGCACGACGAAGGCGTGCTCCTCCTCGCTGCCGTCCTCCCTGGTCATCCGTGCCCACCCGATGTCGATCGGATGGTGGAAGTCGCCCAGCGCGGCGCGGATCATCTCCGCAGGGTCGGTCAGCGGGAGGCCGAGGTTCCGCGCGAGGAGATTCCCGGTGCCGCTCGGGAGGATCGCGAGTGGGACACCCGTGCGGGCGATGGCTTCGGCGACCGCCCGCACCGTGCCGTCGCCGCCGGCCACGAGCACGACGTCCACCCCGCGTGCGAGCGCTTCCGCCGTCGCCCCCTGCCCCGCGTCCTCGATGGTCGTCGGATAGAAAGCGGGGTGATCCCACCCCGCTTCGCGGGAGAGGTCGCGGACCTGAGCGCGCAGGCGCTTCCCGTCCACTTTCACCGGGTTGTACACGAGCGCCGCCTGCTTCAGGACGGGGGGACTCGTGGTCATGGCGCTACTCTAGACCGCCCGCCCGGGCCCTCCCCTCGCACCTCGTAGACTTGCGGGATGATCGACCTCGCACTCCTCCGCGACAACCCGGAGATCGTCCGCCGTTCGCAGGCTGCCCGTGGCAACGACCAGAGCACCGTCGACGTCGCACTCGAGGCCGACCGGTCGCGCCGCGCCGCGCTCGCCGCATTCGAGGAGCTGCGCGCCGAGCAGAACGCGTTCGGCAAGCAGGTCGCGAAGGCACCCAAGGAGGAGAAGGCCGCCCTGGTCGCGCAGGCCAAGGACCTCGCCGACCGGGTCAAGCAGGCGCAGCACGCGGCGAACGAGGCGGCCGAGGCCGCGGCCACGGCACTGGCGCGGATCGAGAACGTCGTCATCGACGGTGTCCCCGCCGGCGGTGAGGAGGACTTCGTCGAATTGCGCCGCGTGGGCGAGGTCTCCGCGTTCGACTTCGAGCCGCGCGACCACCTCGAGCTCGGTGAGATGCTCGGCGCCATCGACATGGAGCGCGGGGCCAAGGTCTCCGGAGCGCGCTTCTACTTCCTCCGCGGGATCGGCGCCCGGCTCGAGATCGCGCTCATGAACCTCGCTCTCGACAAGGCGCTGCAGAACGGCTTCGTCCCGCTCATCACGCCCACCCTCGTGCGCCCCGAGATCATGCAGGGCACCGGCTTCCTCGGCGAGCACGCCGATGAGGTCTACCACCTCGACAAGGACGACGACCTCTACCTGGTCGGCACGAGCGAGGTCGCCCTCGCCGGCTACCACAAGGACGAGATCGTCGATCTGGCACCTGGCGCGCTCCGTTACGCCGGATGGTCGACCTGCTACCGCCGTGAGGCCGGCTCGCACGGCAAGGACACCCGCGGGATCATCCGCGTGCACCAGTTCAACAAGCTGGAGATGTTCGTCTACACCACGGCCGAGGACGCTGAGGCCGAGCACCTGCGCCTCGTCGCTCTCCAGGAGGAGATGCTGACCTCGCTCGGTCTCGCGTACCGGGTGATCGATGTGGCGGCAGGTGACCTCGGGTCCAGCGCAGCCCGCAAGTACGACATCGAGGCATGGGTCCCCACCCAGGGAGCGTTCCGCGAGCTGACCTCCACGTCGAACTGCACGACCTTCCAGGCGCGTCGTCTCGACGTGCGATACCGCCCGGCGGCGGAGGAGGGCGGCACGGCGCCGAAGACCCAGCATGTCGCGACCCTCAACGGCACGCTCGCGACCACGCGCTGGATCGTCGCCCTGCTCGAGACGCATCAGCAGGCGGACGGCTCGGTACGGGTCCCCGAGGTCCTGCGCCCCTACCTCGGCGGACTCGAGGTGATCCGCCCGCTCGCCGACGAGCAGAGCACCCGGTGACGGCGCCCTGGCTGGTCGGCCTCGACGTCGACGGGACCATCCTCCTCCAGGACGAGACGATGAGCCCCGGGGTTCCCGAGGCCATCACCCGTGTCCGCGAGGCGGGGCACGTGGTCACCATCGCCACCGGCCGCAGCTGGATGGCGACCCGCCGCTATGTGGAGGAGCTCGGCCTCACCGCCGACTACGTGGTGTGTTCCAACGGTGCCGTGACGATGCGCCGAGACGGGGATGACTGGGAGCGCTGGCACGTCGAGACCTTCGACCCGACACCCGTGCTGGCCCTGTTGCGGGATCGGCTTCCGGACGCCCGGTACATGGTCGAGCTCGGCTCCGGCCGGCGCCTGTTCACCGAGCAGCTCGACGACTGGACTCTCGACGGGGGACGCCAGGTCGACTTCGAGGAGCTCGGAGCCCTTCCCGTCTCCCGGATCGTCGTCGTCTCGCCCGGACACGACGAGGACGACTTCCATCGGCTCGTCGCCGACGCCGGCCTCAACGAGGTCTCCTATGCGATCGGGTGGACGGCCTGGCTGGACATCGCTCCGCAGGGCGTCGACAAGGGCACGGCCCTGGAGCGTGTGCGGGACGAACTCGGTCTCGACGCTGCGCGGGTGCTCGTCGCCGGGGACGGACGCAACGACATCGGCATGTTCGGCTGGGCCCGCAGCGGCGGCGGACGCGCGGTGGCCATGGGACAGGCGCCGGTCGAGGTGAAGGACGCCGCGGGGGAGATCACCGCCGACGTCGAGCGGGGAGGGCTCGCCGCCGCCCTGAACACGCTTCCAGCGCCCGCCCAGGTCGACGCCGGAGAATAGAACTCGGCTAGACTCGCGCCTGGTCGACAGAAGTTTCTGTCGGGAGGGTTGTCCGAGCGGCCGATGGAGCTGGTCTTGAAAACCAGTGGGCAGAGATGTCTCGTGGGTTCGAATCCCACACCCTCCGCTTCCTGAGCGCGGTACCCCCGCCGTCGCTGAATCCGAAAGGGCCCGAGTGAGCGAGAACACCCGACGCCGCCGCACCGTCGCGCGACATGGTCAGCTGCGCTCGCCCGGTCCCGTCAGCCAGCTCCTCCGGCTTCTCGCGATCAGCATGGCGGTGGTGCTCGTCAGCGGCATCGGCGTCGCGGCCTACTTCTACCTCGACTTCTCCAGCACCGTCTCCGCGAACGCCGTCGATCTCGACGGGCAGGAAGACCTGCCGCCGGACATCGGGGCCTACAAGGGTGGGTTCAACCTCGTCCTCGCCGGAGTCGACACCTGCGAGGACGACTACAAGCAGTACTTCGGCGACCGGTGCACCGGCGGCGACGCCGAGGGCACGCTCAACGACGTGAACCTGCTCGTGCACGTGTCCGAGGAGCCGCGGCGGATCACCGTCGTCAGCTTCCCGCGTGACCTCATGATCCCGATCCCGTCGTGCGAGGACGAGGACGGTAACGCCACGGCCGCGATGAGCAAGCAGCCGCTCAACGTCGCGTACACCGACGGCGGGCTGAACTGCGTCGTCCGTACGATCTCGGCGCTCACGGACCAGGAGGTGCAGTTCGCCGCCTCCGTGACGTTCGGTGGTGTCATCGAGATCACCAACGCGATCGGCGGGGTCGACGTCTGCCTCGCGAACCCGATCCGGGACCGCTACACAGGTCTGGACATGGCGGCCGGCACGCACACCGTGCAGGGCCTCGAGGCTCTGCAGTTCCTCCGCACCCGGCACGGCGTCGGCGACGGCAGCGACCTGGGCCGCATCGGCAACCAGCAGCAGTACATGTCCAGTCTCGCCCGCAAGCTCATCAGCGGCGAGGTGCTGGGCAACGTGCCGGTCATGCTGAAGCTCGCCAACACCGGCATCCAGAACCTGGAGACGAGCACGTCGCTCGCCGACCCGATGATGATCGTGCAGATCGCGCTGGCCGTGAAGTCGGTGCCGTTCGAGGACATCGTGTTCGTGCAGTATCCGACCCTGGAGGACTGGGACGACCCGAACAAGGTCGTGCCGAACGAGGAGGCCGCCGCCGCCCTCTGGGACGCGATCGAGGCCAACGCCCAGTTGCAGATCACGCACGAGAACACCAGCAACGATGGCGTCGTCGTGGAGGAACCGACGACTCCGACCGAGCCCGCGGAGCCCACCACGCCGACACAGGGGGCGACGCCGACCCCCACGACGGCTCCGGACGTCGTGGCGCTTCCCGATTCCATCAAGGGCAACTCCGCCGCGCAGCAGACGTGCTCGAACGGCAACGTGCGCTGACCGGGGCTCAGGAGCTCCGCGGGCGATAGGCCGCCGGCGGATGCGTCGCGGCGACGAGGGCGCGAAGCTCCGAGAGCTCGGCCGGCGCCGCGCCCAGAGCCCGCGCCTGGACGAGGACGTTGCCGAGGGCGGTCGCCTCGACAGGCCCTGCCAGGACGGGAAGCCCGGTGCGGTCCGCCGTCGCCTGACACAGCAGCCGGTTGAGAGACCCGCCGCCGACAAGGTGGACGACGTCGAGAGACTGCCCGGAGAGCCGGCCCGCCGTGCGGACCGCGTCGGCGAACGCGGCGGCGATGCTCTCCACGACGAGCCGGACGAACGCCGGACGATCGGTGGGCGCGACGGCACCGTGTGCGTGCAGGAGGCCAGCGATACGCGTCGGCATGTCCCCGGGGGCCGACAGCGAGGGGTCGTTCGCGTCGAACACGGCGGAGGGCGGCGCTGTGGCGGCCGCCTGGTCGAGAAGCCCTGACAGGTCGATGGCCTTGCCGTCTTCGCTCTCCCACGCGCGCACGGTCTCGCTGAGGAGCCAGAGACCGGTCACGTTGTGGAGGACGCGGAACCGATCGTCCACACCGCGTTCGTTGGTGAAGTTCGCTTCCCTGGCCGCGTCCGTGAGGATCGGCTGAGCGTGCTCCACACCGACCAGCCCCCAGGTGCCGCAGGAGATGTACGCGGCGCGGGGCGACGTCATCGGAACGGCGGCCACCGCCGACGCGGTGTCGTGCGAACCGACCGCGATCACCGGCAGATCGGCGCCGATGCGCTCTGCCACCTCCGGGCGCAGCCGGCCGATGACCGTGCCGGGATCGACGAGGTCCGCCAGGAGGGAGGCGTCGATCCCGAGACGGGTCGCGAGCGCCACATCCCAGGTGCCGGACTCCACGTTCAGCAGGCCTGTCGTCGAGGCGTTGGTCCGTTCGGCGACGCGGGCACCGGTGAGGAGGAAGGCGAGAAGGTCCGGGATGAGGAGCGCGGTGTCGGCGTCGTGTCGGAGCTCGTCCGCCCGGAGCTGGTAGAGCGTGTTGAACGGGAGGAACTGCAGGCCGTTGCGGGCGTGGAGCTCCTCGAACGGGACCAGGGCGTGGACCTCGTCCACGCCGCCGGCGGTGCGGTCGTCGCGGTAGTGGAACGGCTCGGCGAGCAGCTCACCGGCACGCAGGAGGCCGTAGTCGACCGCCCACGAGTCGATGCCGATGGACTCGATGTTCGGTTCTCGGCGCACCGCTTCCGCGAGGCCGTCGAGGACATGGGCGACGAGGGCGTCGAAGTCCCAGTGCAGACCGTCGGCGCGGGTCACCGGTCCGTTCGGGAACCGCGACACGGGCTCGAGCTCCAGGACACCCGGTCCCACTCGGCCGATCATCACCCGACCGCTCGTGGCGCCGAGATCCACCGCCGCGACCGCACGGACGTGCCGTACGGTCGCGGGCGAGCGGTCGTCGGTCATCGCAGGAACGCCGCGGCGACGCCGGAGTCGACGGGGATGTGCAGACCGGTGGTGCGGCTCAGCTCCGGGCCGGTCAGCACATAGACGGCGTCCGCGACGTTCTCCGGCACGACTTCGCGCTTGAGGATCGTGCGGTCGGCGTAGAACTGGCCGAGGTCCTCCTCCTTGACGCCGTACGTGGCCGCCCGGTTCGCTCCCCAGCCGGAGGCGAAGATCCCGGACCCGCGGACCACGCCGTCGGGGTTGATGCCGTTGACCCGGATGCCGTGCGCACCGAGCTCCACGGCGAGCAGACGCACCTGGTGCGCCTGATCGGCCTTCGTCGCCGAGTACGCGATGTTGTTCGGGCCGGCGAAGACGGAGTTCTTGGAGGAGATGTAGACGATGTCGCCGCCGAGTCCCTGGTCGATGAGCACCCGAGCCGCCGCCTGCGAGACGAGGAACGAGCCTTTCGCCATCACGTCGTGCTGGAGATCCCAGTCCTTCTCGGTCGTCTCCAGCAGAGGCTTCGACAGCGAGAGGCCGGCGTTGTTCACGACGAGGTCGAGGCCGCCGAACGCGAGCACCGCCTGGTCGATCGCGGCCTGCACCGCATCGGCGTCGGCGACGTTCGCGGCCACGCCGATCGCCGCGTCGTCGTTCCCGAGCTCGGCGGCCGCGGCCCTGGCCTTGTCCAGGTCCAGGTCGGCGACGACCACGCAGGCGCCCTCCGCGGCGAGGCGGGTCGCGATGGCCTTGCCGATCCCGCTCGCGGCACCGGTGACGAGGGCGATGCGGCCCTGGTGGGACTTCGGCTTCGGCATGCGCTGCAGCTTCGCCTCCTCCAGTGCCCAGTACTCGATGCGGAACTTCTCGGCGTCGGAGATGGGGGAGTACGTGGACAGCGCCTCGGCACCGCGCATGACGTTGATGGCGTTCACGTAGAACTCGCCGGCGACCCGAGCGGTCTGCTTGTTCGCCCCGTAGGAGAACATGCCGACGCCGGGCACGAGGACGATCAGCGGATCCGCGCCGCGGATCGCCGGCGACTCGGCCGTGGCGTGGGCGTCGTAGTAGGCCTGGTAGTCGGCGCGGTAGGCGGCGTGGAGCTCCCGCAGCCGTGCTGTCTGCTCCTCCACGGTCGCCGTGACAGGGAGGTCGAGGAGGAGCGGCTTGACCTTGGTGCGCAGGAAGTGATCGGGGCAGCTCGTGCCGAGAGCGGCGAGGGCCGGGGCCTTCTCGGAGGCGAGGAAGTCGAGGACCACGTCGCTGTCGGTGAAGTGACCGACCATCGGCTTGTCCGTCGACGCGAGCCCGCGGATGGTTCCGGCGAGGGCGGCCGCCCGCGCGCGGCGCTCCGGCTCCGGCAGGGCTTCGAAGCCCGAGCGCGTGCCGCCGAACGGTTCGGGGGACCCGTGCTCCGCGATGTAGGCGGCGGCGGTGTCGATGATCCAGAGGGAGTTCGCCTCCGCCTCCTCGGAGGAATCGCCCCAGGCGGTGATGCCGTGTCCGCCGAGGATCGTGCCGATGGCCTGCGGGTTCGCCGCCTTGATCTCCGCGATGTCCAGCCCCAGCTGGAAGCCCGGGCGGCGCCACGGCACCCAGACGACCCGGTCGCCGAAGATCGCTCTCGTGAGCTCCTCGCCGTCGGCGGCGGTGGCGATCGCGATGCCCGAGTCGGGATGGAGGTGGTCCACGTGCGGGGCGTCGACCAGGCCGTGCATCGCGGTGTCGATCGAGGGGGCGGCGCCGCCCTTGCCGTGGAGGCAGTAGTCGAAGGCGGCGACCATCTCGTCCTCCCGGTCGACGCCCGGATAGACGTCGACGAGCGCGCGCATGCGATCGAGGCGGAGGACGGCGAGGCCGTTCTCGGTCAGCGTGCCGAGGTCCCCGCCCGACCCCTTGACCCAGAGGAGCTCGACCGGCTGCCCGGTCACGGGGTCGATCTCGGTGCCCTTGGCGGACGTGTTGCCGCCGGCGTAGTTCGTGTTCTTGGGGTCGGCGCCCAGGCGGTTGCTCCGCGCGAGTAGTTCGGCGGCGGTGGGGTTCGTCATGCGAGTCCTCGGTTCGAAAGTGAAAATACCCGGTCGGCGCCGGAGAGTCAGGGGAGTTGCAGGATCCGAGCCGCGAACCGATCGATCGTCGAGGCGAACGCGGATTCCTCGGGGCGATTGAGATGGCCGTGGGTGGTGCCCGGCTCGACAGCGACGGCGACCTCGACGCCGGCGGCGGTGAGGGCTCGGGCGAATGTCTCGCCGGACACGCGGAGCTCGTCGGTCTCGTCGTTGACCATGATGGTGGGCGGGAAGGAGACGAGCGCCGCGGATGCTGCGGTGCCGGGGATGGCATAGACGTCCGCCGTCTCGGGGTCGCCGCCGAGGTAGTTCTCATACATGCCACGCACGAAGTCGGGGGTGAACACGTCGGCGGAAGGATCTCCGTCGAGCAGGGCGCGCAGCTTTGGGCCGGGCGCCGCCTGCACCGCTTGCAACGTCGGGTAGGCGAGGACGGCGAGAGCGGGCACGATGCCGCCCTCGTGGGAGAGGCGGAGCGCCGCGCCGGTCGCAAGGTTGCCACCTGCGCTGGCTCCGCCGATCGCCCATCCTCGCGTGGCGACGTCCGACGTGGCGGCCCAGCGGAACGCGAAGACCATCTCGTCGTGCGGGACGGGGTAGTGCACGCCGCCGCGTTCGGGCGCGCCGAGGCGCGCGGTCCACTCGGGGGTGATCGGGGCGAGAGCGTAGTCCACGCTCACGACCGCGATTCCCCGATCTACGAACGCCCGTGCGACGGCGTCGGCTTCCGGCATGTCAATGTCGCCGCCCGCGAATCCGCCGCCGTGCGCCCAGACCAGGCCGTGGCCGCTCGGCGACTTCGAGGAGTAGACGCGCACACGCAGCGGACCGTGCGGGCCGTCGAGGACGTGGTCGCGGATGTCGTGCGCGGTCATCGGCTCAGGCCCCCCAGCCGGCCTGCACGCCGCCCACGCGCTCCTCCGCGATCCGCTGCCCGTACCCGGAGGCCGCGTAGGCCGCCATCGGGTCGGCGGGGAGACCCCGTCCCTCTCGCCATTCGGCCAGCGCCGGACGGACGTCGGTGGAGAAGGCGTCCATGAAGACGGCGTGCGCCGTCAGCACGTCCCCGCTGCGCTGAGCGGTCGTCAGGGCTTCGCGGTCGACGAGCAGCGCACGCGCTGTCATCTCCTGCACGTTCAGCACGGAGCGGATCTGTCCGGGGATCTTGTCCTCGATGTTGTGGCACTGGTCCAGCATGAACGCGACGTCGGGGTTGTTCAGCCCTCCGCCCCGGATCACCTCGAACAGGATCCGGAACAGCTGGAACGGGTCGGCGGCGCCCACGATGAGGTCGTCGTCCGCGTAGAAGCGGGAGTTGAAGTCGAACGAGCCGAGCTTTCCGAGGCGCAGCAGCTGCATGACGATGAACTCGATGTTGGTGCCCGGCGCGTGGTGACCGGTGTCGAGGCAGACCATCGCCTTGTCACCGAGGGCGGTCACCTGCACGTAGGACGTCCCCCAGTCCGGCACGTCGGTGTGGTAGAACGCCGGCTCGAAGAACTTGTACTCGAGCACGAGGCGCTGGTGGTCGCCGAGGCGCGCGTAGATCTGCTGCAGAGAGTCGTGCAGCCGATCCTGCCGGCCGCGCAGATCCGCTTGCCCGGGATAGTTCGACCCCTCCGCGAGCCAGATCTTCAGGTCGCGGCTGCCGGTCGCGTCCATGACGTCGATGCAGGCCAGGTGGTGATCGATGGCCTTGCGGCGGACGGCCGCATCCTCGTGGGTGAGGGCGCCGAACTTGTAGTCATCGTCCTGGAAGGTGTTGGAGTTCACCGTGCCGAGGGAGACGCCGTGGTCCTCGGCGTGACGTCGCAGGTCGTCGAACGAGTCGACGAGGTCCCACGGGATGTGCAGCGCCACGGTCGGGGCGAGCCCGGTGTGGGCGTGGACCTGCGCGGCGTCCGCGATCTTCTCGTACGGGTCGCGGGGCGTGCCGGGAGTGCTGAACACCTTGAACCGGGTCCCGGAGTTGCCGAACGCCCAGCTGGGCAGCTCGATGCTCTGCTTCTCGAGCGCGGCGAGGATGTCGGGGGTGAGGATGCTCACGATGCACGGCCTTCGTTGTCGGTGGCGGGTGTGACGCTCTCGCCGGCGGCGGCGAGCTGGTCTTCGAGGTGGAACACCTCGGTGAGAGGGGTGGCGGCCTGATCGGGACGGCCGTCGAGGTCGAGGAAGAAGGGGGCCATCTCGGCTTCCCAGCGTGCGGCGACGGGGGAGGCGGCGAGGTAGGCCTGCGCGGCCGCATCGTCATCGGTCTCGTAGTAGCCGAAGAGCACGCCGCCGGCACCGAGGAAGAGACTGTAGTCGCGCCGGCCGGCGGCCGCGATCTCGCGGAGCATCTCGGGACGCACCGGCGTGTGGCGGGCGAGGTACTCGGACAGCAGCTCGGGCTTCACCTGGAGCTGGAAGGCGACGCGGGTCATGCGATTCCTCTCGGAGGTCCGGCCGGCGCCCGCGGGGAGCGCCGGCCGGAGGGCGACTCAGAAGTCGAAGTCGCCGATGTTGTCGGCGTCGAACACGAACGGGTCGCCCAGCAGGACGACGCCGTCGGCGCCGACGGTGTACTCGCCGAGGTCGCCGGCCTCGAAGGTGTCGCCTTCCTCACCGGTGATGTCACCCGCGATCAGGGCCTGCGCGGCGTAGGCGGCCAGGTAGCCGAGGTCGGCCGGGTTCCACAGCGCGAAGGCGGTGACGGTGCCGTCCTCCACGTACTCGCGCATCTGGTTGGGCGTGCCGAGGCCGGTCAGCGCGACCTGGCCCTTGAAGTCGGACGTCGACAGGTAGCGCGCCGCGGCGGCGATGCCGACCGTGGTGGGCGAGACGATGCCCTTGAGGTCGGGGTGGGTCTGCAGCAGCGCGGCCGTCTTGTCGAACGACGTCTGGTCGTCATCGTCGCCGTAGACCGTCTCCACGATCGTGATGTCGGGGTACTCGTTGGCGACGTACTCCTCCATCAGCTCGATCCAGGCGTTCTGGTTCGTGGCGTTGGCCGAGGCGGAGAGGATGGCGATCTCCCCGGCGCCGCCGATCTGCTCGGCGATGAGGTCGATCTGCACCTTCGCGATGCCTTCGGAGTCGGCCTGGTTGATGAACAGGTCGCGGCAGTCGGTGTTGGTGTCGGAGTCGAAGGTGACGACCTTGACGCCGGCGTCCCTGGCCTCGTTCAACGCGTCGCAGATGGCCTGCGGGTCGTTGGCCGAGACGACGAGGGCGCATACTCCCTGCTGCGTGGCCGTGTTGATGTAGCTGACCTGAGCGTCGGGCGTGGCCTCGGCCGGGCCGACCTCGGAGAACGTGCCGCCGAACTCCTCGACGGCTTTCTTGCCGCCCTCGCTGGACGTGTCGAAGTACGGGTTGCCGAGGTTCTTGGGCAGGAAGGTGATCGAGGCGTCCGACCCGTCGCCGCCGCCGTCTCCTCCGCCGTCGGTGGAGCCGGCGCAGCCGGTGAGTGCGACCGCCGCCGCCACCGCGAGGGCTGCGAAGGCGGTGACACGCTTGCGTGCAAACGTCATTGTTCGTTCCTTTCGTCGGGAGATGCCGCGGATGCGGCGTCCATCGGTGCCTTCGTCGCTGTGGCGGCACCGGCGGGGGGTCTGCCCGGTCGGCGGCGTGCCTTCTGCAGCCAGGCCAGGAAGCTTGCGGCCACCACCGAGATCACGAGGAGCGTGCCGGTGATGATGTTGATGACGTCGGAGGTGACGTTCACCAGGCGGAGTGCACTCGCGAGCGCTCCGATGAGGAAGGCGGCGGCGATGACGCCATAGATCTTGCCGCGACCGCCGAACACCGACACGCCGCCGAGCACGACGGCCGCGATGACCTGGAGCTCGAGGCCGGTGGCGTTGTCGCCGCGGGCGCTGCCGTAGCGGAGCGTGTAGAAGGTGCCGGCGAACGCGGCGACCGCCCCGGACAGCACGAACAGGATGAGCTTCGTGCGCTCGACGTGCACACCGGAGAAGTGGGCCGCGTCCTTCGACAGACCGATCGCGTACACCCCGCGGCCGAACGGCGTGAAGTGCAGCAGGACCGAGAAGACCGCGACGAGCACGAGGAACGGGATCGTGATGACGGGGATGGGGGTCCCGGCGATCTTCGCCTTGGCGAGAGCCGTCCAGAACTCCGGGAAGTCGGTGACGGCCGCCGTGCCGAGCAGCCCGACGGCGAGGCCGCGGAAGAGCGCGAGTGTGCCGATCGTGACGGCGAGCGAGGGCAGGCCGACGACTGTCACGAGGAAGCCGTTGAACGCTCCGCCGACCACGCCCACGACGAGGGCGGCGAGGGCCGCGAGCTCGAAAGGGATCCCCGCCTGCACCAGCGCGCCGGTGACGACGCTGGACAGTCCGACCATGCTGCCCACCGAGAGGTCGATCTCGCCGGTGATCATGATGAGGGTCATCGGCAGGGCGATCAGCAGGATCGGGGCGATGTCGAGCAGCAGGTAGGTCAGCGTGATGGGCTGTCCGAACCCGCGGATGCTGGACGCCGAGACGATCGCGACGAGCAGGAGCAGACCCACGATCGCGGCCTCGCGGGTGAGCAGGAGGCGACGCCACAGGGGCTTGTCGTAGTCGCGGATGACGCGGGTGGTCGCGGTGGCGGTCGCGGTGGTCATGATTCGTCCCTCGCCTCGATGAGACGCCGTCTCTGCCGTACCGCGAGCACGCGGTCGAGCACGATGGCGCCGATGATGAGCAGGCCGACGACGGCACGCTGCCAGAAGTCGGGGATGCCGAGGATCGGCAGCGCCCGGTTGATGGTCAGCAGGAGGACGGCGCCGATCGCCGCACCCCAGACCGAGCCGATGCCGCCGGTGATCGCGACGCCGCCGATGACGGCCGCGCCCACCGCGTCCAGCTCCCATCCCGCTCCCGCCTGGGAGTTGATGGTGCCGTAGCGGGCCGCGTAGAAGACGCCGGCGAGTCCGGCGAGGGCCCCCGACAGGACGAAAGCGGTGAGCACGCGGCGGGTGACACGCAGGCCGTACAGCTCGGCCGCCGCCGGGTCGGAGCCGATCGCGTAGAACTCCCGGCCGCCGCGGGTGTTCTTCATGTACCAGGCGGCGACGGCGAGCACGAGGACCGCGACGATCGCGAGGATCGGGATGCCGAGGAGCTGGCCCGTGCCCAGGGCAAGGAAGTCGCGCGGCATGTCGGACGCGTTCACGCGGTCGCTGCCGGTCCACAGCACGTTGATGCCGCGGTAGGCGTAGAGGGTGCCGAGGGTGATGACCATCGCCGGCACTTTGGCGTACGCGACGAGCGCGCCGTTGATGAGGCCGAGGACGGCGCCGAGCACCACGGCGGCGACCACGACCAGCACGATCGGGATGCCCGGGATGTCGATGAAGAGTCGTCCGGTCAGGTAGGCGGTCAGACCCATCACGGACCCCACGGACAGGTCGACGTTGCGCGTGATGAGGACGATGGCCTGTCCCACCGCGACGAGCACGAGGATCGAGGGCGTCAGCAGCAGGTCGCGCCAGCCGTCGGCGCTGAACAAGAACTTGGGGTTGTTGAGGGTCGCGGCGGTCACCACGAGCACGAGGGCCAGGAGGATGCCGAACTCGCGGGCTCTGCCGAGACCGGAGATGCGCTTGGTGAGCGCGGAGACGGGGATGGCGGTGGTCACGAGCTGAGCTCCGATGCGTGCGTCGCGGCGAACATGACGTTCTCGGAGGTGGCCTCCGAGCGGGGGATCTCGGCCGTGATGCGACCCTCGCGCATCACGAGCACGTGGTCGGCCATGCCGAGGACCTCGGGCAGCTCGGACGAGATCATCAGGATCCCCATGCCCTGACCGGCGAGCTGGGACAGCAGACGGTGCACCTCGGACTTGGTGCCGACGTCGATGCCGCGGGTGGGCTCGTCGATGAGGAGCACCTGCGGCTGCGTCGCGAGCCACTTCGCGAGCACGACCTTCTGCTGGTTGCCGCCGGAGAGCGTGGCGGCGACGGTGTCGAGCGCGTGCGTCTTCACCTCCAGCCGTGAGGCCCACTCCCGGGCGGCACGGTTCTCCATCGCCGTGGTGAGCAGGCCGAGGCGGGCGAGGCGCCGACGGATCGCGAGGGTGATGTTCCCACCGACGCCGGCTTCGATGACGAGGCCCTGCTTGCGGCGATCCTCGGGGACGAGGGCGAGCCCGGCGCGCATGGCGTCCACCGGGCGCCGGGCTCGGATACGGCGCCCCTTCATGTGCACGCTGCCCTCGCGGTACCCGTCCACGCCGAAGACGGCGCGGGCGACCTCGCTGCGTCCGGCGCCGACGAGGCCGGCCAGTCCGACGATCTCGCCGGCGCGGACGGAGAGGGAGATGTCGTGGAAGAGGCCGGGGCTGGTCAGCCCCTCGACCTCGAGCAACGGTTCGCCGATCGTCGCCTCCTGCTTCGGGAACAGCTCGGACACCTCGCGACCCACCATCTGATGGACGAGCTCGTCCACGGTGGTCTCGGCGATGGCGGAGGTCGCGATGTACGCGCCGTCCCGCATGACCGTCACGGTGTCGCAGAGCGCGAACACCTCGTCGAACCGGTGCGAGATGAAGATGAGGCCGCGGCCCTCGTCGCGCAGGCTCCGGGCGATCGCGAACAGACGCTCCACCTCGACGCCGGACAGTGCCGCGGTGGGCTCGTCCATGATGAGCAGCGTGGCGTCGAGGGAGACGGCCTTGGCGATCTCGATGACCTGCTGGTCCGCGATCGACAGGCCCTCGGCGGGACGGTCGGGGTCGATCGTGACGCCGAGGCGGGTGAAGAGGCGCTCGACCTCGTGGCGCATGGCCTTGCGATCGATCCGTCCGAACCGCCCGACCGGCTGGCGGCCCATGAAGATGTTCTCAGTGACGGAGAGGTCGGGGAAGAGTGTCGGCTCCTGGTAGATCACCGCGACGCCGGCGGCCTTCGACTGCGCGGTCGAGGTGAAGTCGACGTCCTCGCCGCGGAGGCGGAAGACTCCGCCGTCGCGCTGGTAGAGACCGGCGACGATCTTCACGAGGGTCGACTTGCCGGCACCGTTCTCGCCGACGAGCGCATGGATGGAACCGGGGTGGACGGCGATGGTGCCGGAGCGCAGGGCGATCACCGACCCGAAGGCCTTCTGGACGTCGGCGAGCTCGAGCACGGGCGCCGTCGTGGGTGAGGACATCATTTCTCTCTCCATTGAGGGAATGAATCGTTTCAAACCCTGATGGAGTTGAGACTAGGGGCTGTGTTGACGCGTGTCAATACGGCGTGAGAGTCTGAGGCGATCCCCGCGGATGAGTCGTTTCAGCGGCGGGAACCGGAGGGAGGGCGCGATGGCCGTCAGTGTGCGGGAGGTCGCCGAGGACGCGGGTGTCTCCGTCGGGACCGTGTCGAACGTGCTCAATCGGCCGGAGAAGGTGGCCGCGGAGACCGTCGCTCGCGTACAGGCGTCCATCGACCGTCTCGGGTTCGTGCGCAACGACGCGGCGCGGCAGCTCCGTGCCGGGCGCAGCCGCACAATCGGGCTCGTCGTGCTCGACATCCGGAACCCGTTCTTCGCCGAGGTGATCCGCGGGGCCGAGGAGCGCGCCGACCAGCACGGACTCTCCGTCCTCGTCGCGAACAGCGACGAGAAGCAGGACCGCGAGGCGATGCACCTGGACCTCTTCGAGGAGCAGCGGGTGACGGGTGTGCTCGTCACCCCGGTGGCGGAGTCCCTGCCGCGGCTGGTGCGGATGCATGAGCGCGGTACGCACGCCGTCCTCGTCGACCGGGAATCGCAGGATGAGCGGTTCGCCTCCGTCGCCGTCGACGACGTCGAGGGCGGACGCATCGCGACGGAGCACCTGCTCGGGGTCGGCCGTCGCCGGATCGCCTTCGTCGGCGGCCCGGTCGCGCTGCGCCAGGTCTCCGATCGCCTGAGCGGCGCGCAGGCCGCGGCGGCTGCGGCAGGGGTCGGGCTGGAGTTCATCGCGACCTCCGCGCTCACCGTCGAGGAGGGGCGGCGCGCCGGTGCGCAGATTCTCGACCGTGCCGCGGGGGACCGGCCGGACGCCGTCTTCGCGGCGAACGATCTCCTGGCCCTCGGCCTCCTGCAGAGCCTGGTGATGACCGGCGATGCCCGGGTCCCCGAGGACATCGCGCTCGTCGGCTACGACGACATCGACTTCGCCGCGGCCGCCGTGATCCCGCTCAGCTCGGTGCGGCAGCCGGCCGCGCTCATCGGCTCCACCGCGGTCGACCTGCTGCTGCGGGGCCAGGACGACGTGGCGCCCGCGCCGGAGCACGTGCTGTTCCGGCCGGAGCTCGTCGCCCGCCGCTCGACCACCGGGGAGTGACCGCGGTCAGGCCGGCGTCGGCGTGGAGCGCTGGGCGCTGGCGCCCCGCATGATGCGCGCCACGGCGGTGATGAGGAAGAGCTGCCCGGTGATCCCCTCGGCGATGGCCACCGCCTGCACGCCCGATCCGACGGGGACGAGGTTGCCGTAGCCCGTCGTCGTCAGGGCGGTGAACGAGAAGAAGAGTTGATTGCCGAGCGAATCGCTCGCCGCATCGCCGAACAGCGGGGTCGGCAGCAGCAGCGACAGCAGGTTGTAGACGAAGGCGAAGAACATGCCCACGAGGATGTAGGCCGTCACGGCGGCCAGGAGGGCCTCGACGTCGAGGCCTCGTCGGGTGACCTGGTGCGCGATGATCGCCCACGGCGCGACCAGCAGCGCGATCATGGAGGCGGCGGAGAGGGCGACGGCGAGGGCCGGACTGTCCGTGGCGAAGAACGCCGCGAGGAGGGCAGCGAGCCCGGCGGCCGAGAGCACGACCCACGACACCCGCTGCACGAGGGCGCGGGCCCTGGTCACGCGGAACACGATCGCGACCGTGACCAGCATCGCCAGGAACGCCCAGGGGCTGGGAACCGTGCCGGGCTGGGCCGCGCACAGTCCGTACGAGACGATGAGGAGGGCGAGCACCGCGGCATAGCCGAGGGCACCGCGCCTCGGGTCGGCCGGGGCGGCGAATCCCGCGCGGACGTGCGCTCCCGATGGCTCGGACATGGCGTCTCCTCTCGCGTCCGCGGGGGCGGGCCCTCGCAACGTGCGGCCAGTATCGCAGGGCGGCCGGCCCGCGCCGGGGAGCGTCCGAGACCGGCGGTTCGTGACCACGCGTCGGACCCGTTATGATGGTGGGGTGCATCCGTGCTCTCGAGCCGGATGCCTGGAGACGTCGCATAGTCCGGCCTAGTGCACCACCCTGCTAAGGTGGAGTCCCCTCACGGGGACCAGGGGTTCAAATCCCCTCGTCTCCGCACGGAGAAGCCCCGACGAGTCCGCTCGCCGGGGCTTTCGTGTTCCCGGCTGCGGGGCTGTCCTCCTCACGCCTGCGTCCCGGGCATCCAGGTCGGATCAGGGGAGAGTGCGGCGGAGATCTTCCGGCTGGCCGCACCGAGCTGCCGCGCCTGCGCCGGTGTGAGGGCATCGAAGACGACGCGGCGGATGAGGGCCTGGTGGGCGGGAGTCGACTCCTCGACCTTCCGATGGCCGGCGTCGGTGAGGATGCCGAGGGTGAAGCGCCCGTCCTCCACGTCGACTTCGCGTCGGACCCAGCCTTTCGCCTCCAGGCGAGTGATGGCGCGGGAGAGCCGGGACAGCGTGCTGTTCGCGTAGCCGGCGAGGACGCTGAGGCGGAGGGTGCGCTCCGGCGCCGAATCGAGGGCGAAGAGGATCCCGTGCTCGAAGTGGGTGAGCCCGCTGTCCCGCTGCAACTGCGCGTCGAGGGCCGCCGGGAGCCGTTCGAGGAGCGTCGCGAGTGCCGACCAGACGTCCATCTCTTCGGCGTTCAAGGGGGCGGGGGAGAGCGGCGACATTCCTCCACCGTAGCGGTTGAGCCATGCTCGTGGCTTGCTTGGGAAAGTGAACAGCGGCTAGTATGACTTGCTCAGGCAAGTCATGCGGGAGGTCCGCTGAAGCGAGAGGGAGATGGATGGAACTGGGGTTGCGCGGCAAGAGGGCGTTCATCAGCGGGTCGAGCCAGGGGATCGGATTTGCGGTCGCGTCCGCTCTCGCTGCCGAGGGGGTCGATGTCGTGATCAACGGTCGTGACGAGCGACGCGTCGACGCCGCGGTCGCCGCCGTGGCCCTCGCGCATCCCGGGGCGGCCGTCTCCGGGATCGCCGCGGACTTCACCGACCCCGACCAGGTGGTCGCGGTGACGGAGAAGCTCGGTCGGGTGGACATCCTCGTCAACAACGTCGGTCTCTTCGGACTCGCCGACTTCGCGGACATCACCGACGAGGACTGGGCGCGCTACTTCGAGGTGAACGTGATGAGCGGAGTGCGTCTGTCCCGCTCTCTCCTGCCGGGGATGCGGGAACGGGGCTGGGGGCGCATCGTCTTCGTCAGCCGCGAGTCCGGCGTCAACGTCCCGGCTGACATGGTGCACTACGGCGTGACGAAGGCCGCGATGATCGCGCTCGGGAACGGGCTGGCCAAGCTCACTCGCGGCACCGGCGTGACGGTCAACACCGTCCTGGGTGGCCCGACCTACTCGGAGGGCGTCGCGGCGAGCGTCGCCGCCGTCGCAGCAGCCCAGTCCGTCTCCGTGGACGTGATGAAAGAGGCGATCATCGGACAGAACACGACCACACTCCTGGAGCGCTTCCTCGATCCGACCGAGGTCGCGGACCTCGTTGTCTACCTCTCCAGCGTCCGGGCCTCCGCGACGAACGGCGCCGCGCTGCGGGCGGATGGGGGCGTGCTGACGGCGATGCTCTGACCCGAGCGCGTCACTCGCCGGGGCCCATGGCTTCCGGTATCCTCGCGGGCATGCCTAGACCCACCCAGACGCCGCAGCGCGAGGCCTTCGGCTCGCGGAACGTGTTCATCCTCTCGGCGATCGGCTCGGCCGTGGGTCTCGGGAACATCTGGCGCTTCCCGTACGTCGCCTACGAGGGCGGCGGCGGTGCGTTCCTCATCCCGTATCTGTGTGCGCTGCTGACGGCCGGCATCCCGCTGCTGTTCCTGGACTACGCGGTCGGCCACCGGTTCCGGGGCTCCGCGCCGCTCGCGTTCCGACGCCTGCACCGGGCCGCCGAACCGCTGGGGTGGTGGCAGGTGCTGATCTGCGTCGTCATCGCGGTGTACTACGCCGTGATCGTCGCGTGGGCCGGCATGTACACCTGGTTCTCGGCGCAGCTCACCTGGGGAGCGGGTAACGAGAACGACTTCTTCTTCGTGGACTTCCTGCAGTCGGCAGACGTGGCGGAGGTCGGTCTGTCCGGGGAGTTCGTGCCGCAGGTGGGCCTGCCGCTGATCGCGGTGTGGCTGATCGTCATCGTCATCATGGCCCTCGGCGTCAAGCGCGGCATCGGGCGCGCCAACATGATCCTGATGCCGCTGCTCACCCTCATGTTCGCCGTGCTCGTGGTGCAGGCCCTCTTCCTCCCCGGCGCCCTGGACGGTCTCAACGCCTTCTTCACGCCGAACTGGGAGGCACTCGCCGACCCGGCCGTGTGGGCCTCCGCCTACGGGCACATCTTCTTCTCGCTGTCCGTCGCCTTCGGCATCATGGTGACCTATGCCTCCTACCTGAAGCGCAAGACCGACCTCACCGGCTCGGGCCTCGTGGTCGCGTTCGCCAACTCCGGCTTCGAGATCCTCGCCGGCATCGGCGTGTTCGCGGCCCTCGGGTTCATGGCACAGGCGCAGGGCACGGATGTCTCCGGCGTCGCGACCTCGGGCATCGGCCTCGCCTTCGTCGCGTTCCCGACGATCGTGTCCCAGGCGACCGGCGGGTCGATCATCGGCGTGCTGTTCTTCGGCGCCCTCGTCTTCGCGGGGATCACCTCGATGATCTCGATCCTGGAGGTGATCGTCGCGGCGCTGCAGGACAAGCTCGGCTGGGCGCGGGTGCGCACCACCCTCGTCGTCTCGATCCCGCTGGCCATCATCTCCGCCGCGCTGTTCTCCACCACCACCGCGCTGTCGGTGCTCGACACCACCGATGCCTTCGTCAACGCCTTCGGCATCATGGCGGTCGCCCTCGTCGCGGTGATCGTCGTGGCCTGGGTGCTGCACAAGCTGCCGCAGCTGCAGGAGCACCTGAACCGCCGTTCGAGCTTCCGCGTCGGCCTCCTCTGGCGCCTGCTCGTGGGCGTGCTGGCCCCGCTCGTGCTCGGGTACCTGCTGATCACCGAACTCCTGACGAAGATCGCGGAGCCGTACAGCGGCTACCCCGGCTGGTTCCTCGGCGTGTTCGGCTGGGGCATGGTCATCGCGTTGGTGGTCGGCGGAGTACTGCTGTCGCTGGTGCCGTGGAGCAGGCGCTCCCGCGCCAAGGACGACGTCGGCTACGACGACTTCCTGGACCAGGAGGAGTACGCCGCCGATCCGGAGACGACGAGCATCGCCGTCCCGGCCGCGCAGACGAAGGGAGCGGGGGCATGACCACCACTGCGATCGTCATGATGATCATCGCCATGGTCACGGTGTGGGGCGGCCTCATCGCCGCCGTCGTGAACCTCGCTCGGCACCCCGAGGTGGAGGACGCCGAGCCGGCGGTGCCGACCGAGCTCTGAGCTCCGACCCGATCGCATCGGACCGGGACGATCGGGTACCGGGAGGGCTGCGGCGACACGATGGTGGGGAAAGGAGGACCCCCGTGATCGGCACGCTCAACGCCCTGGTCGACCTCGTCGACGCGGACAGCGGTCAGGAGATCGACGTCGCCGCGTTCGCCCGCGCGCACGGCACCACCGAGTACCACCTGCGCCGGATGTTCTCGGCGCTCGCCGGGGTGCCGTTGACCGAATACGTGCGGCGTCGTCGGATGACGCTCGCGGGTGCGGAGCTCGCCGCCGGTGCACCGAGTCTGCTCGATGTCGCCGTTCGGCACGGCTACGGCTCGACCGAGGCGTTCGCCCGGGCGTTCCGCGCCGTGCACGGCATCGGGCCGGCGGACGCGCGTCGGCACGGGGGTCCTCTCCGCACACAACCCACGCTCCGGTTCCGCCTGAGCGTCGAAGGGAGCACCCCGATGGATGTCACCATCACCCACCGCCCCGCGTTCGCCCTCGTCGGTCATGCCGCGGAGGTCCCGCTCATCCACGTCGGCGTCAATCCGCACATCCAGGCGCACATCGCCGCCATCCCGCCGGACGAGCACGCCCGCCTCAAGGCGCTCGGCAACGAGGAGCCCGCGGGCATCCTCGCCGTGACCGCCGACATCGATCCGGATGCCCCGGAGGGGACGCCGCTGACCTACCTGCACGGGGTGGCCGTGCTCGACGACACCGCGGTTCCGGACGAGCTCGACACCCTGCGCGTGGCGGAGGGCACGTGGGCCGTGTTCGGCGCGAGCGGCCCCTTCCCGGAGACTCTGCAGAATCTGTGGGCGGCGACGGCGACCGAGTGGTTCCCGTCGAACCCGTGGCGGCTGCGACCCGGGCCCTCGATCGTCCGCTACCGGGAGTTCACCGGCGACACGGCCTCCTGTGAGCTCTGGCTCCCCGTCGAGCAGAGCTGACCGTGGATCGGGTCGGGCCCGTGGGGCTCGACCCGATGTCGGTGCCCTGGGGCACACTGACCGCACGACGACGAAGCGGGGCAGGCCATGACGGCGACCGATCCAAAGAAGACGCTCGATGCGTACCAGGCGAAACGGGGGACCTTCCGGATCCTCGACGTGCCGCCACTGACCTATCTGATGGTCGACGGCGCCGGCGATCCGAACACCGCGCCGGCGTTCTTCGACGCGGTCGCTGCCCTCTACCCGCTGGCGTACACGCTCAAGTTCGCCGGCCGTGCCGAGCTCGGCGTCGATCAGGTCGTGATGCCCCTGGAAGGCCTGTGGCACGCGCCCGACATGGCGTCGTTCACCACCCGGCGCGACAAGTCGACCTGGCTCTGGACGCTGATGATCATGGTCGGCGACCACGTCGCTCCCGCCTTCTTCGACCGCGCGGTCGAGACGGTCGCGGCGAAGAGCGCGAAGAAGGGGGAGGAGCTCCCGGCGCTGGCCGCGGTCCGGCGGGAGGTGCTAGACGAGGGGCTGTGCGTGCAGACGCTGCACGTCGGACCGTTCGACGATGAGGGCCCCGTGCTGGAGGAGCTGCACGAGCGGTTCGTCCCAGAGAACGGGTTGCGGATGCGCGGTCGGCACCACGAGATCTACCTCAGTGACCGTCGCCGGACGGCCCCGGAGAAGCTGCGCACCATCCTGCGGCAGCCGGTGGAGCGGATCACCTGAGTGCTTCCGCACCGCGCGTCCGGAAAGCAACCCCCTGATTCCGACCGCCCGCGGCGGATACTCTTCGAGCATGAGCACCGTCAAGCATGCGGCGCGCGTGGCGAAGGACTCCACCGCGTTCCGGCGGACCGCCCGCGCGGGTTTCGTCGTCCTCGGCGTCATCCACATCATCATCGGCGCGATCGCCATCACGATCGCCGCGGGCGGGTCGGGTGACGCCGACCAGGACGGCGCGATGGAGCAGGTGCGCAACAACCCGGTCGGGGGACTGCTGCTGCTCGCGATCGCCGTGGGCCTCCTCGCGCTCGCCGTGTGGCAGGTGGCGAGCGGGTTCCTCGCCGCCGACCCCGCCGAGACGAAGAAGTGGGGCAAGCGTCTCAAGCTCTTCGGCATCTCCGGCACGTACCTCGTGATCGCCGGACTGGCGCTCATCTACGCCGTGGGCGGCCGGGCGGAGTCCTCCGACGCCTCGAAGACCCTGAGCCAGGTGGTCCTGTCCGCGCCCGGCGGGGTGGCGCTGCTCGTGGTGATCGGTCTCAGCGTCATCGGTGTCGGCATCGGCTTCATCGTCGGCGGGGTCATGCGCTCGTTCCGCAAGCTCATCGACGTGCCGACCGGAGCCGCCCGAGCCGGAGTGATGGCCCTCGGCATCGTGGGCTACATCGGCAAGGGCATCGCGGTGGGAGTCACCGGCGTGCTGTTCGTGGTGGCCGCTGTGACGCAGGATCCGGAGCGCGCCGCGGGGCTCGACGCCGCCCTGCACAGTCTCCTCACCCTGCCGTTCGGCCGCCTCATCCTCGGGGCGGTCGGCGTCGGCTTCGCGCTGTACGGCGCCTTCTGCATCGCGCGGGCCCGTCTCGCCCGCATGTCCTAGTCCTTCCGCCCGTGCACGACTTCGGAGATCGCCGCCGACGCGCCGCTCGGTAGTCGCACGGCCCGGGGTGTCTCGTCCCGTCTCCGAAGCTGTGCCCGCCCGGAGCCGGACCCGGGCCACGCGGAAGATGGGAGACTGGAACGATGAGCGCTTCTCCCGGAGTCGACGTGATCACCCCGCTGACCGAGACCGAGGTGCAGCGGATCCGCGAGGACTTCCCGATCCTGCACACCCGCGTGCACGGCCACCCCCTGGCGTACCTCGACTCGGGCGCGACGTCGCAGCGTCCGGAGTCCGTGCTCGACGCCGAACGACGCTTCGCCACCGCCATGAACGCGGCCGTCCACCGCGGCGCCCACACGCTCGCGGCAGAGGCGACCGAGCTGTTCGAGGACGCCCGCAGCACGCTCGCTCGTTTCGTGGGCGCCGACGACGACGAGATCGTCTGGACCTCGAACGCCACCGAGGCCGTCAATCTCGTCGCCTACTCCCTCTCCAATGCCTCGCTCGGCCGGGGCGGTGCCGCCGCTGCAGGCCTCCGGCTCCGCGAGGGGGACGAGATCGTCACCACCGAGATGGAGCACCACGCCAACCTCATCCCCTGGCAGGAGCTCGCTGCGCGCACCGGGGCCACGCTCCGGGTCATCCCGCTCGACGACGACGGGGCCCTCCGTCTGGATGCGGCCGCGGAGCTCATCTCGGAGCGCACGAAGCTCGTGGCCTTCACCCACGTATCGAACGTGTTGGGCGTGATCAACCCCGTCGAGACCCTCGTCGCGCTGGCCAGGGAGGTCGGCGCCCTCACGCTGCTCGATGCCTGCCAGTCGGCTCCGCACCTGCCGCTGGACCTCCACGCGCTCGGGGTCGATCTCGCCGTCCTCTCCGGCCACAAGATGCTCGGCCCCACCGGCATCGGGGCGCTCTACGGCCGTCGCGAGGTCCTCACCGCGATGCCCCCGTTCCTCACGGGCGGTTCCATGATCACGACCGTCACCACGACCGAGGCCGAATACCTGCCACCGCCGCAGCGCTTCGAAGCGGGCACGCAGCGGGTGTCCCAGGCGATCGCGCTCGCCGCCGCGGTCGACTACCTCTCCGCGGTGGGGATGGATCGCATCGCCGCGCACGAGGCCGCGTTCGGGCAGCGACTCGTCGACGGGCTCGGGGCGATCGACGGCGTGCGGGTCCTGGGCGCGGGCATCGAGCTGCCGCGCGTGGGGCTCGCAAGCTTCGACGTCGCCGGGATCCACTCGCACGACGTCGGGCAGTTCCTCGACGACCAGGGCATCGCCGTGCGCGTCGGGCACCACTGCGCGCAGCCGCTGCACCGCCGGCTCGGTGTGACCTCGTCGACGAGGGCGAGCACCTATCTGTACACGACAGCGTCCGAGGTGGATGCCGTCATCGAGGCGGTCGCCGGGGCGATCGCGTTCTTCGGGAGGGGCGCATGAGCGACCTGCAGAGCCTGTACCAGGAGCTGATCCTCGACCACTCGCGCACGCCGCACGGCTTCGGGCTCCGCGAGGAGATCGCGGCGCAGTCGCATCAGCTCAACCCGACCTGCGGCGACGAGATCACCCTGCAGGTGCATCGCGGCGCCGACGGCGACGTGGAGGCGATCGCGTGGGAGGGGCACGGGTGCGCCATCTCCCAGGCGTCCGCCTCCCTGCTCGCCGAGCTCGCCGAAGGCCTCACCGTGGACGAGCTCGAGGTGCGCATCGCGGCCTTCCGCGAGGCGATGCGCTCCCGGGGCACGATCGAGCCGGACGAGGAGCTGCTCGGCGACGCCGCGGCCCTCAGCGGGGTCTCCCGGTATGTGGCTCGCGTGAAGTGCGCCATGCTCGCCTGGGTGGCGGCCGAGGACGCGCTCACGCGCCTCTGACCTCGTCCGCTCCTGTCTCGGACCGGGAATAGCATCGGGCGGCAGGCGTTGGCCCGAGCATGACAACTCTCGGAATCATCGGAGCAGGCAACATCGGCAGCCAGGTCGCCCGAGTGGCGGTGGCCAACGGCTATGACGTCGTGATCGCGAACTCGCGAGGGCCGGAAACCTTGGCCGACCTCGTCGCAGAGCTCGGGCCGCACGCGAAGGCGGCGACGGCGGAGGAAGCGGCCGCCGCGGCGGACGTGGCCGTGGTGACGGTGCCGCTGCACGCGATCGATCAGCTTCCCGCCGCACAGCTCGCCGGGAAGATCGTGCTCGACACGAACAACTACTACTTCGAGCGCGACGGGCACATCGAGTCCCTCGACAAGGGCGAGACCACCACGTCCGAGCTCGTGCAGGCGCAGCTCCCGGAATCGAGGATCGCCAAGGCGTTCAACCACATCTACGCCGCGGACATCACGACCGACGGGACTCCGGCCGGTACGCCGAACCGGCGGGCGCTGGCCACCGCGGGTGATGACGCCGAGGCTGTGGCCTTCGTGACCCGCTTCTACGACGAGGCCGGCTTCGACACGGTCAACGTCGGCCCGCTCAGCGAGTCGTGGCGGGTCGAGCGCGACCGTCCGGCGTACGTCGTCCGGCAGAACGCGGAAGAGCTGACCGCGAACGTCGCGCGGGCGAACCGTCTGCCCTGAGTCGGCTCGCGCCTCCGGTCTGGGATACCAAACTTGGCCAATCCCGGGCCGGGGTGCGAGAATGCCCGGATGGCGGGGGCTGTGGGGGTAGGCGGGGAACTCGAGTCGGTCAGGGTCACGAGGATCCTCCGAGACGACATCGTGCTCGGGCGACGCCCACCGGGATCGCGTCTCGTGGAACGGGACATCGCGGCCGAGCTGCAGGTGTCGCGTCTCCCGGTGCGGGAGGCGATCAGGACCCTGGTCGCGGAGGGCGTGGTGGTCGCACGACCGCGGACGTGGGCGGTCGTGCGGGAGTTCACCCATGACGACATCCGCAACTTCGCCGAGGTGCGGGAGGCGATCGAGACCCTCATCTTCGTCTTCGCGGCCGAGCGGCATGACGCCGCCGGGCTCGCACGCCTGCGGGATGCCTATGAGCGCGAGGCTGCGGCGGCGCGGGCAGGAGACGCCGAGACCGCGCGCACAGCGGCGGCGGAGTTCCACGAGATCGCCGTCGATCTGGCGGGCAACGAGATGCTGGGCGAGCTCATCGCGGTGTTCCTGACCCGCCTGCGGTGGCTGTTCGGACAACACGACGATCTGGCGGCGATGGCGGACGAGCACCGCGTCATCCTCGAGGCCGTCGCCGCGCGGGACGTCGAGGCGGTGCGCCGGATGGTCCCCGCTCACCTGGCCAGCGGACATTCGGCGGCCGAACGACGGCTGGCGCAGACCGTGACCGGCTGAGCGCGTCCGTCTGCGAAGACACCCCCACCGCGCGGAAGGCCGGTTGTATCCTTGTCCGGTCGGAGTCGGTCCGGTCTGTTCGTGCTGTCCTGGGGAGCGAGATGCGAAATCTTGCTGTCGTCGTCGGGGGAATCCTCCTGCTCGGCGGTGCTGCGCTCCTCGTCATGGCCGACCAGGAGCGTGCCGCGGACGTCGCCGCTGTGAAGGCCGAGATCGCTCGGATCGAGGACGTGCTCGACGAGTCGCAGACGGAGAACCTCGCCCTCGCGGAGCGTCTCACCGAACTCCGGTCCCGTATCGCTGAGCAGGACGCCGATCTCTCGGACACGACGGGCTTCCTGCCGTGATGCGCCGGAAACTGGCGGTGACGGTGTCGGTGGCCGTGCTCCTCGCGGCGGCCGTCGTCGCCCGGGCCGACGCGCTGGACCACGAGCGGGCGGAGGCGTTGGCGCAGCTCTCCGTTCTGGCCGACCGATCGCACGACGCCGCGCAGCGCACCGACCACCTGTCCGGCGCCGTCGCGCAGGCCGAGCAGGACACCGCGGATCGGGCCGCCGTGCTGGCCGTGCGTCCCGCGTTCCTCGAGGAGCTCTCGACGCTCGCGGCCGTCCTCCGTGGTGCGGACGGCAAGGTCGACACCGCGGCGCATCTCGCTTCCGCCCGGTCGGCTCAGGAGACGGTGCGCGTCGAGCGCCACGATCCCGACACCGTGGTCGCGGCGACCGCGACGGTCGAGGCGCTCACGCAGAAGGTCGGCACCGAGGTCGCAGGGTGGCAGGCATCGCAGAGCGCCGGTCCCGGCGGGCCCGTGTGGACGTCGAGCGGGCCGGACGGCTATGCGCGGGTGCGCGCGGCCCTCGACCGGGTGGGCGGCGGGGGCGTCGGGCTGTACGAGTCGTCGTCGTGTGCGGGCGGCACAGCGCCGGCCTGCGCCAACAGCAACGGCTACATCAAGTACCGTGCCGACATCACCGGGTGGAGCGACGGACGCCTGAACTGGGCGATGGCGCACGAGCTCGCCCACATCCATCAGTTCCGGGTCTGGGGTGCCCTCACCTCGTCCGGCGCCTACGCGACGATGTTCGGCGGCGATCCGGAGTTCCTGGCCAACTGCATGGCCGTCGTCCGCGGCTTCCCGGGTTCGGTCGGGTGCTCCGGCGAGCAGCAGACCTGGGCCTCCGGTATCTGGGTCGGGGTCGTCCGCTAGCCCCGGCCCGACAGGGGCTTCGATGTCGGAGGTGTGCGGCATGCTGATCCGGAGCCAATCCGGCCGAGACTGCGCGGCATCGGTACCGGTACGCTCGAGAGAAGGAGGTGCCGGTGGGACGGACTGCGGATGCCATCGCCGAAGGCGTCGCGATCGCGACGGCCGCTGCGCGCCTCGCCGTGAAGAATCACATCCTCATCGGCACCATCGCCGAGGACGGCGTCTTCGACCTCGACAAGTACGTCGAGGATGCGAGGGCTGCTCTCGGCGCGATGGCCGAGGAGTCGGAGGAGGCCGCGGCCACGGTCACGGCCTTGCGCAAGCGCGCCCGCGGTCGGCATTCCGATCCAGTCGGCACGCACGACTACCGCGACCGCGATGTGCGCAATCTCCGGAGGCGGGCGAAGCAGTCGCTCGGCGTCGCGCAGCGTCTGCGCGAGATGATGGATGACCGTGCCCAGCTGGAGAGCATCGTCGAGGAGGCGCGCGCGGCGGCCTGGGCCGACGTGCGGCACAACCTCGACCGTCGACTGCGCGTCGAGGGCATGCGACCCGATCAGGATCCCGACTACGCACGTATGCGTGAGGCGCGGATGCAGGCACTGCGGCTCGTCGACCTGCAGGCGCTCTCCTCGCAGCAGCGGGCCAGGGAGAAGCGGCGGAAGAAGCAGGAGAAGGTGGCCGCGAAGGGGGAGTGAGCCCTCGTTTCGCTTTCCGGTCTCGTCTGTTGTAGGCTGGTCGTCGGCCCGCTGAGCGGTAAAGCACCGCGGGTCCTGCGCCTCTAGCTCAATGGATAGAGCATCTGACTACGGATCAGAAGGTTGGGGGTTCGAGTCCCTCGAGGCGCACACTGTGTTGAGACAGTACGGAAACCCCCGTCGCGGAAGCGGCGGGGGTTTTCGCTGTCCGGGGGCAGGTGCCGCGGTCAGAGCAGGCTGGTGATAGCGGGATCGCGTTCCGCGAGGTCGGCCGCCGTCGCCATGATCGCCGACCGCATCGCGGCGACCGCGACGGCGGGCGTCACGTCGGAGCGGTGGGCGAGGCTGATCGTCCGGGACATCGCGGGGTGGGCGAGACGCGCGGATCGCAGTGCGGGGCGTTCGTACAGCACCATCGCCGGGACCACCGCGACGCCGACGCCGCGCTCGACGAAGCGCAGCACCGCATCCATCTCCGCGCCCTCCAGCGCGAGGGTCGGGGTGAGATCGGCGGCCCGGAAGACGGCGTCCATCGCGGCGCGCAGTTCGTAGCTCTCGTCGAACTGGATGAGCGGGAGCGTGGCGAGGTGCGCCAGGCTCACGGACGAGCCGTGGGTCACCGGAGGGGCCGCCGCCGACGAGATCACCACGAGCTCCTCGGCGAGCAGCGGGACGTGCGTGAGGCTGACCCCTGCCGGCACCGGACCCTCGGACTGGGTCACGAGGGCGATGTCGACCGCGCCGACCGCGAGCTGCTCGACGAGCAGGCGAGAGCCGCCCTCCGTGAGGTGCAGATCGATGCCGGGGTGGGTGGCATGGAACGAGCTGAGAGCTTCCGCCACGAGGCTGATGCACAGGGTGGGCGGGGCGCCGAGTCGCACCCGTCCACGGCGGAGCCCGGCGAGCTCGGCCACCTCGTCGCGGATGGCGTCGGCTTCGGCGAGCATGCGCTGCGCGCGAGGGAGGACCGTCTCCCCGGCCGCCGTCAGGGCGATGTGGCCGCGCGCGCGATGGAACAGCTCGGCGCCGAGCTCGCGTTCGAGGGTCGAGATCTGACGGCTCAGCGACGGCTGGGCGAGGTGGAGGTGCTCGGAGGCGCGGGTGAAGTGGCCGAGGCGGGCGACTTCGACGAACCCGCGGAGCTGCTCGAGGTTCATATCCATAGCGTACCCGCATGGTTTCCAGACAAACTATGCATTGGAGTTATTAGGATCGCCTAACTAGCGTCGAGAGCATGAATGCACTCGAACGTCAGATCTCCACCACGGTCCTCGTGATCGGCACCGGAGGCTCCGGGCTCCGCGCCGCGATCGAGGTCGCCGAGCACGGCGTCGACGTGCTCGCCGTCGGCAAACGCCCGCGGCAGGACGCCCACACGTCGCTCGCGGCCGGCGGCATCAACGCCGCTCTCGGCACGATGGACGCCGAAGACAGCTGGCAGCAGCACGCGGCGGACACGATCAAGGAAAGCTACCTCCTCGCCAACCCCCATACCGTCCAGATCGTCACCCAGGGCGCCGAGCGCGGCATCCGCGACCTCGAGCGCTGGGGCATGGACTTCGCCCGCGAGGGCGACGGCCGCATCTCGCAGCGCTTCTTCGGTGCGCACACCTACCGCCGCACCGCCTTCGCCGGCGATTACACCGGCCTCGAGATCCAGCGGACGCTGGTCGCCCGCGCCGAGCAGCTCGACGTCCCCATCCTCGACAACGTCTACATCACCCGTCTGCTCGTGCGCGACAACGTCATCTTCGGCGCTTACGGCTTCGATCAGGCGGACGGCACGCGCTACCTCATCCATGCGGACGCGGTGATCCTCGCCGCGGGCGGGCACAACCGCATCTGGCGCCGGACGTCGTCGAGGCGTGACGAGAACACCGGAGACTCCTTCCGGCTCGCTGTGGAGGCGGGGGCGCGACTCCGCGACCCCGAGCTGGTGCAGTTCCATCCGTCCGGCATCATCGAGCCCGAGAACGCCGCCGGTACCCTCATCTCCGAGGCCGCGCGCGGGGAGGGCGGCATCCTCCGCAATGCCCGGGGCGAGCGGTTCATGGAGAAGTACGACCCCGAGCGGATGGAGCTGTCGACCCGCGACCGTGTCGCGCTCGCCGCCTACACGGAGATCCAGGAGGGCCGCGGTACGGAGAACGGCGGCGTCTGGCTCGACGTGTCGCACCTGCCCCGCGAGACCATCATGACCCGGCTTCCGCGCGTCTATCAGACGATGATGGAGCTGCAGATGCTCGACATCACCGCGGACCCGATCGAGATCGCGCCGACCGCGCACTACTCGATGGGCGGCGTGTGGGTGCGGCCGGACGACCACCAGACCGACGTCGACGGGCTGTACGCGATCGGGGAGGCGTCGAGCGGACTCCACGGCGCGAACCGTCTCGGCGGGAACTCGCTCATCGAGTTGCTCGTCTATGGCCGGATCGTCGGTCAGGCCGCCATGGCCCACGCTGCGGGGCTCGACGCCCAGCGCCGGTCGGCCGATGCGGTCGCCGCCGCTCGTGCCGAGATCGACGACCTCCTGGCCGCGGAGGGGCGCGAGAACGTGCGGGCTCTGCAGCGCGCGATCCGCAACCTCATGACGGAGTACGCCGGCGTGGTGCGGTCGGAGGACGGGCTGAAGGCGGGCCTCGCCGACCTCGACATGATCGAGGGGCGCATGGAGGACATCGGCATCCACCCGGACATCGCCGGATTCCAGGACCTCGCGCACGCGTTCGACCTCAAGGCCTCCGCGCTCGCTGCCCGGGCCACGCTGGAGGCGGCGCGGGAGCGTCGGGAGACTCGCGGATGCCACAACCGCAGCGACTTCCCGGACACCGATCCCACGCTGCAGGTGAACCTCGTGTGGTCCCCGTCCGCCGGCGTGACCCGCGAGGAGATCCCCGCGATCCCCGAGGAGATCGCCGAGCTCATGCGCGACGTCGACACGACCGGCAAGCTCGTCGAGTAGATCCCCGAGACCCCGCTCTCGCGTCGAGACCCCGCCCTGCAGACGTCTGCAGGGCGGGGTCTCGGCGGTAGTCCGGGGTTTCGGGCCGGGTCAGTCGACGCCGAGGCCGACGGCCTCGTGATCCGGTTCCGGGTCGTCGCGCTTCGGGGCCTTCGGCTCCTCGCCGGGGGACTTCTCGGTGCTGGGCTCCTCCAGCTCCTCGGTGCTCGGGACCTCGGCCGGGTCCGCGTCCTCCGGGGAGTCCGCCTGCTCCGGCGTCGTCGCCTCGCCCTCCGAGGTGTCGGACGCGGGGGTCGGCGTGGGGGTCTGCGCCTCGGGCGAGAGCTCGTCGTTCGCGGTCTGTTCGGGAGTGCTGTCGGTCATGATCGTCCCTTTCTGCGATGTCGTGCTCTCAGCCTGCCTCCGCCTCGACACGAGATGAAGGGCCTTGACGCCGACCCGTCGGCCACGCGGTTAATCGCGGTGAACCGGATCCGTGAACTCGGCGTAGCCTGGAGGGGTGACTGCGTACGTCTCGGCCTTCGACCTCTTCTCCATCGGCGTCGGCCCGTCCAGCTCGCACACCGTCGGACCGATGCGGGCGGCACTCGACTTCGCGCGCCGGCTCTCCGGTTCCGGCGAGCTCGACCGCATCGCCCGGGTCGAATGCACGCTGTACGGCTCGCTCGGCGCCACCGGTATCGGCCATGGCACCCCGGACGCGGTGGTCGCGGGGCTGCGCGGTCTCGCACCCGAGACCTGTGACCCGGCGGCGGTGCGCGCGGCCTGGTCCGCCTACCCCGAGGGTGAGCCGCTGCGGATCGACGGCGCCCACGCGGTGCCGTTCCGGAAGGACGACATCGTGTTCGCGCCGCGGACCCGCCTCCCCGGCCATCCGAACGCCATGACGCTCATCGCCCGTGACCGGGACGGAACCATCCTGTTCGAGCAGACGTACTACTCGATCGGCGGCGGGTTCATCCGGCGCGAGGGGGAGGAAGCGCAGCTCTCCACCGGCGCCTTCCCGCACCCGTATGCCGATGCCGCCTCGCTGCTCACCCTGTGCGACGAGCTGGGACTGTCCATCGCGGAGGTCGCCCGCCGCAACGAGACGGCGCTGCGGAGCGAGGAGGAGGTCGCCGCCGGCCTCGACGCGATCTGGGATGCGATGTCGGGCTGCGTGGACGCGGGGCTCCACGCCGACGGGGTGCTTCCGGGCATGCTGCAGGTGAAGCGCCGCGCCGGCACGATCCGCGCACAGCTCGAGGCGGTCGAAGCCGAGGGGCACCGAGAGCTGCCCGGCGAGTGGCTCGGCGCGTTCGCGCTGGCCGTGAACGAGGAGAACGCGGCGGGTGGGCGCGTCGTGACCGCTCCGACCAACGGCGCGGCGGGCATTCTCCCCGCGGTGGCGATGTACTGGTGGCGCTTCCTCGCCGACTCGGGGCTCGGCGCCGGGAACGCGGTGACGCCGTACGGGGAGCTCGTCGGCAGCGCGCTGCTCGGGTTCGACGGGGCCCCGCCGCCCGCTCCCGCACTCGACGGGGAGGACGCGGAGATCGCGGAGGCCAATCGCCGCCGGGGCATCCGCCGGTTCCTGCTGACGGCCACCGCCCTCGGGTCGCTGTTCAAGGCCAACGCCTCGATCTCCGGCGCCGAAGGCGGGTGTCAGGCCGAGGTCGGCTCCGCGTGCGCGATGGCCGCGGGTGGGCTCACCGCGGTGATGGGCGGCACGAACCGGCAGATCGAGAACGCCGCGGAGATCGCGATGGAGCATCACCTCGGCCTCACATGCGACCCGATCGGCGGACTCGTGCAGATCCCGTGCATCGAGCGCAACGCGATCGCCGCCTCCACCGCGGTCACCGCCGCACGTCTCGCGCTCCGCGGCGACGGGAGCCACTATGTCTCGCTGGATGCCGTCGTCGAGACGATGCGCCAGACCGGTCTCGACATGTCGACCAAGTACAAGGAGACCAGCGAGGGCGGTCTGGCGGTGAACGTCATCGAGTGCTGACCTCGCCGACCCACCCCCTCTCGTGCGCTCCGGCCCGTTGCGTGCGCATGAAGAGGGGTGGCAGGCACACAGAGGGGTGGGTCGACGGAGGAGGGAAGGGAGAGGCATATGCGGCAGCAGCCGGTCGTCGCGGTGCGGGCGAACGACGAGGCGCCGACCCCGGACGGGACGTGGCCGACGAACATCCCCGCGGTGGCACAGGTGCTGCGCGAGGGACTGGATCTGGGACCGGGAGTGACCTTCCTCGTCGGCGAGAACGGCAGCGGGAAGTCCACCCTCGTCGAGGGCATCGCGATCGCGTACGGTCTCTCCCCGGAAGGCGGATCCCGGCAGGCACAGCACCGGACGCGTCCGACCGAGTCGCCGCTGTCGGACTGGCTGCGCCTCCAACGGGGCGTCGGCGCGCACCGCTGGGGATTCTTCCTGCGGGCCGAGACGATGCACTCGTTCTACACGTACCTCGAGGAGAACCCCTCCCTGCGCGGCGACGTGTCCTTCCACGAGATGAGCCACGGGGAGTCGTTCCTCGCCCTGCTCGACAGCCGCTTCGATGATCCGGGGTTCTACTGCCTGGACGAGCCGGAGGCCGCCCTGTCGTTCCATTCGACTCTCACGCTGATCGCCGTGCTGCAGCGCATCGCCGACGAGGGCGGCCAGGTGCTGTGCGCCACGCACTCCCCGGTGCTCGCGGCGCTCCCGGGCGCCACCATCCTGGAGGTCGGGGAGTGGGGGCTCCGCCCTGCCGCCTGGGAGGACCTCGAGATCGTGAACCACTGGCGCTCGTTCCTCGGGCAGCCGCAGCGGTATCTCCGGCATCTGCTCGACGAGCGAGGCTCCGCGGAGCCGTAGGCTGACGGGCATGACCGAGCAGAGGGCGCCGAGACGACGCGGGCGCCCGCGCGGCGGCACCGACTCCCGCGAGCGCATCGTGTCCGCGGCCGTCGACGAGTTCGGCGCGCAGGGGTACGACGGCGCCACGGTGCGGTCGATCGCCGCCCGCGCCGGCGTCGACTCCGCGCTCGTCCACCACTACTTCGGCACCAAGGCCGACCTGTTCGCAGAGGCCGCCGGGATCCCGTTGCGCCCCGACCTCGACGTCCCGGAGATCCTCGCGGGGCCGAAGGACGAAGCGGGGGTCCGGCTCGTCCGCTACGTGCTCGACGCGTTCGAGAAGCCCGACGTGCGCCGCCGCGGGGTGCTGCTCCTGCGCACGGCGATCGGGAGCAGGCTGACGACCCCCCTGCTCGCCGGCTTCCTCTCCCGCGAACTGCTCTCCCGCGTGGCACGACGCCTCGACGTGGAGGACGCCGACCTCCGCGCCGCCCTCGTCGCCTCGCAGATCGCCGGCATGCTCATCGGTCGCTACGTGCTGCAGCTCCCCGCGCTCGCCGGAGCCTCCGTCGACGAGCTCGTCCGCCGCGTCGGCCCCACCGTCCAGCGCTACCTCTTCGACTGACGCCCGCGTCCCCGGGCACGGCTGCGGAGATCTCGGCCGCCGCGCTGGTCGGCACGGGCCGGCGACGGCGTGTCGATCCGGCGCTCCGCAGCTGTGCCCACCGAGCCGTTGACGCCCGACGAGGCGAGGCGCATAATTCATCGCATGATGAATAACGCGGCGGTCGAGATCACGCAGCTCCGCGTGCGGCGTGGGGCCGTATCCGTGTTCGACGGCATCGACCTCGCCGTCCCGCGCGGGCAGATCACGGGTCTCCTCGGCCCCTCGGGGTGCGGCAAGACCACGCTCATGCGGTCGATCGTCGGTGTGCAGCGGATCGCCTCCGGCGACGTGACCGTTCTGGGTGAGCCGGGCGGTTCGCGTCGGCTCCGGCACCGCGTGGCCTACGGTACGCAGGGCGCCTCGGTCTACGGCGACCTCAGCGTGCGGCAGAACCTCTCGTACTTCGCGTCGCTCCTGAAGGCGCCGAAGGGCGATGTCGACCGGGTCATCCAGGAGGTCGGCCTCGGCGCACAGGCCACGCAGCTCGTCGATGCGCTGAGCGGCGGCCAGGCGACGCGGGTGTCGCTCGCGGTGGCTCTGATCGGCTCGCCGGAACTGGTCGTGCTGGACGAGCCGACCGTCGGACTCGACCCCGTGTTGCGGGCGGAGCTCTGGACCCTGTTCCGCCGGCTGGCCGACCGGGGCGTCACGCTCATCGTGTCCAGTCACGTGATGGACGAGGCGGTGCGCTGCGACCGGCTGCTGCTGATGCGGGAGGGGAGGATCATCGCCGACACCACGCCGTCGTCCCTGCTCGCCGACACCGGCACGACCGACGCCGAGGCCGCGTTCCTGGCGCTGATCGAACGTGACAGGGCCGCCGGCGCCGCGACCACCCGGCGGGCGCGGCGAGAAGCGCACGAGCGCCAGGAGGAGGACGCGACATGAACGGCCGCCGGCTGTTCGCGACCGCCGGCCGTGTGCTCACGCAGCTCCGACACGACCCGCGGTCCATCGCCCTGATGCTCATCGCCCCGAGCCTGCTCGTCGGTCTCTTCGCCTGGCTGTTCAGCGAGCAGGACGGTGTGTTCGATCAGTTCGGGGGTGCCATCCTGGCGCTGTTCCCGTTCATCGTGATGTTCCTCATCACGTCGATCACCACCTTGCGCGAACGCCGTTCCGGCACGCTCGAACGGCTGATGACCACGCCGCTCGAGAAGGCCGACTTCATCCTCGGGTATGCGCTCGCGTTCGGGCTGATGGCCGTGCTGCAGGCGGTGATCACGGTGTCGTTCGCGGTCGGGGTGTGCGGGCTCGACGTCGACGGACCGCTGTGGCAGCTGGGCCTCGTCGCGGTGGTCGACGCACTGCTCGGCACAGCCCTCGGCCTGCTGGCGAGCGCGTTCGCCCAGACCGAGTTCCAGGCCATGCAGTTCATGCCGTTGCTGGTGTTCCCGCAGATCATCCTCGGCGGGTTGTTCATGCCGCGCGACCACATGCCCGACGTGCTGTACGCCATCTCCGACTGGCTGCCGCTCAGCTACGCGATCGACACGATCAACGCCGTCACGGCGGGGGACGAAGAGTGGGACGTGTTCGGTCCGCTGCTCATCGTCGCGGCCTTCGCGGTCGGCGCTCTGGTGCTCGCCGCCCTCACGCTGCGGCGGCGTACACGCTGAGCCGGAGTCCTGGCCTGGGTCAGCGCGCGGCGCGGTTCTTGGTGTGCTTCGTCGGCACGGCGGCCCAGGGGTCCTCGGGCCAGGGGTGCCGGGGGTAGCGGCCGCGCATCTCGGCGCGCACCTGGGCATAGGGGCCGGACCAGAACGAGGCGAGGTCGTCGGTCACGGCGAGCGGCCGCCCCGCGGGGGACAGCAGGTGGAAGAGGACGGGAACGCGGCCGTCCACCAGCCGGGGAGTCTCCGCCCACCCGAAGCACTCCTGCAGCTTCACCGCGACGACGGGGCGTGCGGTCGGATCCCCGTCGGGTTCCGGGTAGGTGATGCGGACGCGGGAGCCGCTGGGGACCTCGAGCCGCTCCGGGACGAGGGCATCGAGGTGCACGGCCTCGGGCCAGGGCAGCAGACGGCGCAGCGCCGAGGACAGATCCAGCCGACTCGCGGGGGTGCCGGATGCCAGCGCGTCGAGCTCCGGCGCCATCCAGGCATCGAGGGCGTCGACCAACCCCGCGTCCGACACATCGGGCCAGGGCTCTCCGAGCTCACGTCGCAGCAGCGCGAGTCTGCGGCGCAGGGCCTCCGCCCCGTCGGACCAGATGAACATGCCGAGGCCATCGCGTCGGACGGCTCGGGCCACGGCGTCCCGCCCTTCCGATGCCGCCGCTCGCACCGGCACCGATGAGCGCAGGATCGCACCGATCCGGCGCTCGCGGCGGGCCTGCACACGACCTCCGACGAACTCGGCCTCCACGCGGTCGCTCATCAGGGGGCCCGCCGCGCGCTCCGCCTGCTCCTCGGTGAGGGCCGCCGCGGAACGGATGACCGCACCGGAACCGGCGGCCGCCCGGGACGAGGCGCGGGCGACATCGGCCACGGCGAGCCATTCCGAGGACGCGAGGGAACCGCTCACTCCGGCCCGCGTGCCGGAGGCCAGCAGGAACGTCGCTCCCGATCCCGTGTGCTCGACGCGGTGGGCGACACGTTCGGGGAAGGCCAGCGCGATCACGAGACCGACGCCGTCGAGACCCGCGCGGGTGTCCGGCGTCGGATCGGCGAGGCGTTCCAGACGACGCGCGTCCTCGCGCCAGCGACGGGCCTCCGCAGTCCCGCCGCCCCGCAACGCGACAAGAGCGTGGGCGACGTCGGCATCCGGGACGCGCTGATCACCGCCCAGAAGCGCGACGACCTCGGCGGCGAGCCGGCTCCCCACCACGGGGCTGCCGTCCCGCAGCGCCCTGGCCAGCCGGGGGTCGGTCGGGATGCGGGCCAGCACGCGGCCCTCGGCCGTGGCGCGCCCGTCGTCGTCGATCGCTCCGAGACCGCGAAGCACCGCGACGGCGTCGGCGAGGCTGTCGGCTCGCAGCGGTTCGATCAACCGCAGGCCTCGTCCGCCCGGGGCACCCCAGCACGCCAGGAGGAGGGCGGCGTCGGTGAGGTCGGCCGTCGCGATCTCCGGGGACGGACGCGCGGGAGCCGCGGCGTAGGCGCGCTCGTCCACACACCGGACGACGATGCCGGGGCCCTGACGCGTCGCGCGTCCGGCACGCTGCACGCACGAGGAACGGGAGGCGGCGGTGGTGACCAGGCCCGTCATGCCGCGGGCGGCGTCGCGCTGCGGCTGCCGGGACAGACAGCTGTCCACGACCATCCGCACACCCGGCACCGTGATCGACGACTCGGCGAGCGAGGTGGCGACGATGATGCGGGGCACGCCCCCCGGTGCACGACCGCGGATCACGGCATCCTGTTCGGCCGGCGGGATCTGGCCGTGCAGCTCCCGCACGTCGAAGGCGCCGTTCAGAGTGCGGACGCGTCGGGCGATCTCCGACACCTCGCGAGCGCCCGGGGCGAACACGAGCACGTCGGCTTCGGGGTCTTCGCGGACCAGCTCGGTGGCGGCGGAGGCGGAGACACTCGCGATGTGCTCGAGGAAGCCGCGGGTGACTCCCCGTTCGTCGAGGCGGGGCGTGGGACTCGGAGCCCAGCGCTCGGTGAGGGGGAAGGCCGGGACGTCATGGTCGACGATCGGCGCGGGGGACTCGGCGGTGCCGATGACGGCGGCGAGCCGGGCAGCGTCGAGGGTGGCGGACATCGCGACGACGACGAGGTCATCCCGCAGCTCCCGCACCTCCGAGAGCAGGCCGACGAGGAGGTCGGTCTCGAGGGCACGCTCGTGCACCTCATCGATGATGACCGCACTCACGCCGTCGAGTCCCGGGTCGTCCAGCAACCGTCGCAGGAGCACGCCGGCGGTGACGAACTCGACCCTCGTATCCGGCCCGGCGGTGCGCTCGCCGCGGACGGTGAAGCCCACCCGGGATCCGAGCGGGGAGCCATCGAGGTGTGCGAGTCGGCGGGCGGCGGCACGCGCGGCGACCCGGCGGGGTTGGGTGACGATCACGCGGTCGGTGGTTCGTGAGGCGAGGAGCGGCGGTACGAGGGTGGTCTTGCCCGTGCCCGGCGGCGCGGTCACCACCACGGAGCCGCTCGTGTCGAGGGCAGCGGAGAGCTCCTCGAGGGCGCCCGCGAACGACAGGCCGGCACCGATGGCGGCGAGGTCGAAGGCAGCGCGGGTCACCCGTCCAGTCTGCCCGGTTGATCGGCGCCCGGAGCCGTTCACAACTCAGGAGATCCGGGGGGATTCGGCGCACAGAGAGGGATCGCCGCGTCCGTGCTTGCCGATCTCCTGAGTTGTGAACCGGCAGAGGCGGTGCCCGACGACAGACAGCGGATGCCGCGACCGAGTCGGTCGCGGCATCCGCTGTCCTGTGCTGCTTACTCCGCGTCGGGAGCCGGGGGAGCGGGTGGCGGCGGGGTGGTCGGTGCGGGCGTGCGCGGCGCCGGGGTCGGTGCGGACGCTTCGGCGACTCCGGCTCCGAAGCCGCGACCGACGGCCTGCCCCTGGATGATTCCGGCCAGGTCGAGGCCTGTCGCGGAGTGCACGCTGTCGAACACCGAGCGCATGGCCTTCGCGCTGTCGGCGCCGACGACGTTCGACGCGCCGTCCTCGGCGGATCCGCCGACGATCGAGACGCTGCCGATGGCGGCGTAGCCCTTCGCGAACTCCGACATGATCGACGGCAGCACTTCCAGCACGCGCTGCGAGAGGAAGGCATCCTGGTTGGAGGCGATGGCCTTGGCCTCGGCCTCGACAGCGGCTGCACGGGCCTCACCCTCGGCGCGGATCGCCTCGGCCTCGGCGTTGGCGCGGAGGCGACGGGCCTCGGCTTCGGCCTCCGCCTGGGCGCGCAGAGCATCCGCGTCACCGGTCGCCTTCGCGATCGCGGCGGCAGCCTCACCGTCGGCGCGCGCCTTGTCGGCCTGCGCCTGCTGCTCGGCGATGCGGGTGCGCGCCTCGGCCTGCTTGACCTGCTCGATCGCCGCCGCCTCGGCCGCCCGCTCACGCGTGTAGAGCTCGGCCTGCGCGCGGGTCTCCGCCTCGTACCGCTGGGCGTCCGCGACGCGCTTGACGTCGGCGTCGAGCTGCGCCTGCTTGTTCTCGGCCTGTTGCTGCAGCACGGCCTGCTCGGCCTGGGCGCGGGCGAGCTGCTCGGCCTGCTCCGCCTCGGCGCGGGCCCGGCCGATGCCGGCGTTGGCGTTGGCGGTGTTGGTGTCGAGAGCGGTCTGCTCGACGAGGTTCGCCTCCTGGTTGGCGATGTTCTTCTGGTTGATCGCGCGGTCGGCGTTGGTCTGCGAGATCTCCGCGGCCTGACGCTTCGCCTGGATCTCCGGCGCACCGAGGGACTGGATGTAGCCGACCTTGTCGGTGATGCCCTTGATCTGGAAGGAGTCGAGGATGAGGCCCTGTTCGGCGAGCTCCTGGGAGACGTCGGCGGCGATCTGGTCCGAGAACTTCTTGCGCTCCCGCATGAGCTCCACGACGGAGAGCGTCGCGACGATGCCGCGCAGGGCGCCCTCCAGCTGCTCGGTGGTGAACTGCTCGATGGCCTTGTCCTGGGAGGCGAAGCGCTCGGCGGCCCGGCGCACCAGCAGCGGGTCGGAGCCGATCTTGACGATGGCGACGCCGTCGACGTTGAGCGTCACGTTGTCGAGCGACTGAGCCTCGGCGTTGAGCGACACCTGCCGCGAGCGGAGGGAGATGATCTCGTGGCGCTGGGTGATCGGGTTGACGAGCGACTTCCCGTTCACGATGACCGTGACGGGCGATTCCGACATCTCCGAGCTGCTCGTGCCGTCGGCGCCGATCACGGCACGCTGCACCTTCTGCTTGCGTCCGGAGATGACGAGCGCTTCGTCGGCGCGAGCCACCTTGATCCAGCTGCGGGCGAACAGCAGCAGGATCAGCAGGACGACGATCGCGGCGACGACCGCGATCCCGATGACGATGAGGATGCCGACGATTCCGGCGATCTCCATGGATGACCTCCCTGGTTCCCCCCGAGGGGGCGGTCCGATATGCCCACGGTCGATGTGGGCGTGCGCAACCCACCCTGCCAGAAAAGAGACGCCCGCCACCGCGTCGGGCGCCATCATGCCGGTATCGGTGGGCGTTCCTCCCGCCGCCCTGCCTGTGGAGGAGGGGAGCGGTCAGCGGGTGCGGAGTTTCTCCGCGAGGTCGCGCAGCAGGCGCAGCTCCTCGTCGTCGAGGCGTGACATCCGGTCGGCGATCGACCGGCCGTGCACGGTCGCGAGCGCACGGAAGGCCCGGGCGCCCTCGTCCGTCGCGCGGATCAGGGCGCCGCGGCCGTCGTCCGGGTCGGCGCACTTCGCGACCAGTCCCCGCGTCACCATCCGGTCGACGAGGCGGGAGACGCTCGGCTGGCTGATGAGCATGTTGGCGGTGATGTCGCGCAGGCGGGCGGTCATCTCCGGCGAGCGTGTGACGGTGAGCAGCACGTCGTACTCGGCCTGCGTGATGTCGCCGGTGTCGAAGTCGGCTGCCATCTCGGTGAACAATTCGTGCTGCGCGCGGAACAGGCTTTCCCAGGCCTCCAGCGCGAGCTTCCGATCGGTCATCCTCACAGAGTACCGGGCGCAGTAAAGGGCCGGTCGGAGAGGCTCCCGACCGGCCCTTGTCCCTTGCACCAAGAGTGTCCTGCAATCACATGCGGTGGATGCCACAGCAAACATTCACCGTGCGATCACTGTATAACGGCGAGGTAACGAATGCAACGGTTTGATCACAAATGGCAGGCACCCGGCGACGATTGTCCGATCTCACGAAAAGTGTCGGAGTCTCACGAAGGCTGTCGGAGAGTCTCACGAAAGTGTCGGAGTCTCACTAGACGTGTCGGAAGAGCGGCGTGTCGACCAGCCTCGTTGGGTGCCGGACATAGTCTGCCCGTGAGCAGATCCCCAGTCGGGGCATCTTTGTCAGGGCTCAGGACATAGGCCAGTACCGCTCCCCAGGAGAGAGGCTGACTGCCGAATAGGAAGTATCCGTCGATGTCGATTGGATCCCTATGGACCTGACTCAGCAGTGGCCTGTTCCTCCCACCACTAAAGCCAACCGGACGCGAGCTCGCGTTGAGTACCGTCTCGATGGCGTGCAACTAGAGCTCGACGCCGTCGACTGCGACAGCGTGCCCTTCGAACGAGGCGATCCCGTTCGGAACTTTCCCAGTTGGCGGCTCAAGCGTCATTACGACGGCTACCACTGGATGGGTGCGCTTGGCGCGTCTGTCGGATTCGAGTCGCTGACGGAGCGGGGCTGCCTCATCGAATTGGACCGCACCCCGGGCGTGGTTGCGATCGCCAGCCAGCCCATGTGGATCCGATGGACCACACCCGACGGCCCGCGCGAGCACTGCCCGGACTACTTCGTGCGTCTGGACGACGGGCACGCCGTGCTGATGGACGTCAAGCCGGCGACTCAGATCAAGGACGACGTCAGAAGACAGTTCGACATGACAGCGGTGTTCGCCGCTGAGCGCGGCTGGCGGTATGTCGTCTATGACGCGGAATCGGTAGTCCGCGAGGCCAACCTCCGATTCCTGGGCCCGTTTCGAGACTGGGCGAGCAGCGAAGAACTGCCAATGCTCCCAGAAGATGGGCTGCCCCTGGCTGAGGTAGCTGCGCTGCTCGGCGTCGGATCCGAGGGCTTCGCACACTGCTACGCGCACCTCTGGTCAGGGGCGCTCGAGGCAGATCTCGATCAAGCCCTCAACATCAGAACGATCGTGTGGCAAAGGAGCGTGTAATGCGGGTTGTAGTTGGCGGGTCGCTCACGTGGCGTCAACGCAAGTTCTCGGTCTTGTTCATCGAGAAGGATTCGGCGATGCTCCGAGATGAGGACGGAAGTGAGGTCGAAGTCGCTCTCGACGAGCTTCGACATGATGCAACACCGGTGCCTAGCGACACTTCAGGTCTGCTGAACCTTCCTCTGCAGGTGCAGGACATCACGCCGGACATGGATGCGTGGCTGCAATCCTGCATACGTATCGAGGCGACCCGAGAAGAGATCGGGGTCGGGAAGGCTGTTGAAGCAGAGCGCGAGTGGCTGGAGGTGCGCCTAAGTAGAACTGTCTCCACGCGCGCCGTGGAGCGTCGGCTTAAAGCGTTCCGAGAGCAGGGGACGACCACTGCAGGCAAAGGCTCCCCACGCAAGAGCACATGGGATCCACGCCTCGTCGAGGCCATCAACCACGTACTCGGAGGAAAGAGCCGCGCCTCGACTGTGAGTCGAACTACAGCGATCGAACAAATCATGAGGCGCGTCGAACGTCTCCACGGCGATGCGGTGAAGCTGCCGAGCCGAGCGACGTTCTTCCGACTTCTCGAAGCAGACGAGCACGGGCAATTCACCTTCGGTTCGGCCAAGACTCGCGAGTCGCTTGCGCTTCAACCCGACGGCACATTCGGCACTCGCACCGCACTGCGTCCCGGCGAACTGGTCGAGATGGACTCCACGCGGATTGATGTCATGTTGCGGATCGATGACGAAACCGTCGGCCGGCCCGAACTGACGATTCTCCTTGACGTCGCAACGCGCTCGATTCTTGCCGCGATGCTCCGCCCCGAAGGGACGAAGAGCGTCGACCTGGTGGCTGTCCTTGCACGGGCCCTGGTGCCCTATGGCCGGCGTATGGAAGGGGTTCGCGAGACCCGACAGCTGATTTCGACGGCATGGGCTGACGATCAACTGATCGATCAGGAGCGATTTGAGCGATTGCGTATCGCGCAGCCGTATGTGTTTCCGGACACGATCACCACCGACCGCGGACGAAACTATTTGTCGCGGCATTTCCGCGCTGCGTGTGAAACCTTGAATATCTCGCTGATCACCTCGGCGCCGCACACACCAACGGACAAACCGCACGTAGAGCGAGCGTTCGGGGCAATCAACTCAATGCTGCTGCAGCATGTGAAGGGATATGTCGGCCGCAGCGTCGAACATCGCGGGCGCGACACAGACACGGAATCCGACGAACTACTGACGATCGCACAGGCCCAGGAGCTCCTAGAGGACTGGATCGCGGTCGAGTGGCAGAATCGTCCGCATGACGGACTGCGGGACCCGTTGCATCCGCGCATCAAGTTGTCGCCGAACGAGATGTGTCGCGCGTTCCGCGCTTACGTGCCCGAACTCCACGTACCGCTGACGCGAGACGACTACATCGCGCTGCTACCTGTGGACTACCGAGTTCTGAACCGCTACGGCGTGCGCATCGATAACCGCGTCTACAACTCCGAGCGGCTCAAAGGCCTGTGGAGGCGCAAGTCTCCTGACAAAGCGCGGAACGGCCGATGGCCGATCCGCGTAGACCCCTACAATCTGCACGTCGTCTGGCTCGAGCGGGACGGCGAGTTCATCCCTCTGAGATGGTCCAATCAGGTCCATGAACTCCCGATGCTGGGTGATGTCTGGCGGTACGCTCGCACGTCGCGCTCCGGTGGTGTCGCGGATCTCGATGCTGAACGTCGCGAGCTTGCGATGGCGATCAAGGCGTTCGCCGGTCAAGGGAATCCGGCCCCTCGAAGCAACGGTCAGAAGCGAAGCGGGCGAGAGCGCGCTCGATTGGCAGCGATCGCTGAAGATCCGATGAACTTCACCAGTGTGAAGGGCATCGAGGACGAGAAACGACCTGCTGACGATGACAATTCGTCCATCGAGACCACCTCTACTGAGGAATGGCCTAACACCGGTGGCTTCCCTCTCATCGGAGACAGGCTCGACGAGGTGCGGCGGAGGATCGACGAATGATCGAGATCGCGACCAAGGAAGGCTGGCGCGAGCACGTCGACACCGCGTATGAGCGCCCGGCGCCGGTCACATCCGAGGAGCTTCGGGCCATGAGCTTCGGGGACCGCGCGTTATACAACCAGGGACGAGCTCAATACTCGCAGGCAGGCGCCTTCGTGCGGACACCGCAGTTCGAAGCCTTCCAGCGAGCCGTGCGGGATCGCGTCATGCTCAACGCCTACCGACGAGTCGGGAAGCTAGGCCTGATCCTCTCGGGGGAGCCAGGCCAGGGCAAGACTACTTCGCTAGTCGAGATCGGTAGAGCACACGAACGCAGGCGGCGAGACACCGGCCACCCGGCTGCGGGGCCGGGCATGCTCCCAGTCGTGTATGTCGCGGTACCCGCCCAGTGCTCAGCCAAAGCTCTGATGCATGAGTTCGCCCGATTCCTTGGTCTCCCGGTTCTCAGCAGGATGACCTACGGGGACCTGCTGGAAGCGGTCTCGAACGCCCTGCGCAGATGCTCCACCGAACTTGTCTTGGTCGATGACGTGCATCACCTCGATCTGAAGTACCGGCAGAACGTCGAGGCATCAGACATGCTCAAGCAGCTTTCCGAGCGATGTGGAGGCACGTTCGTCTACGCCGGAATCGCAGTTGAGGGGACCGGACTTCTCGACGGCTCACGTGGTGGCGCAGCCATTTAGGTGTCTGGGTGGCGAGGCCATCGTCGAGGAGGGCAGCGGCGAGTTCGGGGCCGATCGGGCTCAACCAGCCGGGCCACGTCTCGCCGATGTCGACGTTCTCCACGATGTGGACGATCATTTCTCGTTGTTCGTCGGTGCCGTTGGAGAATACGTATCCGGCCATGAACACCCAGGTTGCGCGCCAGTGCGGGCTGGGGGCGAGGGCGATGAGCCGCGTGCGAAGGTTGGCGTCGTTGGTTTTCACGAGTGACCGAGCAGCCATGAGTTCTTGAAGGCTGCGGACTTCGAAGGCGAACCCGTCGTCTTCGGCGGGCACGAGGAGGACGAGCCGTTCGGTTGCGGCTTGCATGATCCGGTCCCCGATCTGGGTTCGGAGGCGGTCTGTGTCGTGTTCGAGTTCGGTGAGTCGGGCGTCGAGAAGCTCGCGCATCTGCCCGCGGGGCATCACCGATTTTTCGCCTCCGGAAGTTTCCGCCTTGATGTGGAGGACCCGGCCGACCGTTTCGTGCAGATAGATGATGGCGTGATTCTGTGACGCGAGGAGGGGTGCCAGGGTGGTGGGTTTTCCTGCTTCGCGCGTGTACATCGTGTCGAAGTACTGGGAGTAGAGCTGGTAGCGGTCCGAGGGCAGTGTTCCGACTCGCTCCAGGATGATCGTCATGATCAGTACCTGGAGCGGAGTCTTCATGAGGCGTTGCATCGTGCTCAGTGAGAACTGACGTTCCAGGGACGCGAGGAGTGGGTCTCGGCGGTCCGGATCGTCGGCGAGGCGCCGTTGAGTGACCATGCGCCCGTAGCGTTCTGCTGTTTCCCGATCGAGGGAGGTGAGGTTAAGTTGACGGAATCGTTCGGGCATGAATCGTTCCGCGTCGCTGGAGGGGCGGGTGGTGAAGATGCAGAGGAGGTCGGCGTTGCTGTTCTCGAGGTCTTCCACAAAGTAGGTGATCGCGTCGAGCACTCGTGGGCGGACCTCGAGCGCGGTCACTTCATCGAGCCCGTCGAGGATGATGATCGACGGCCAGGAGGTGAGCCACCGTTTGAGGACGTTCGGTTTGATGTCGATGTCGGCCCGGCGCGAGATCGTGTCGGCGAGGAATCGGAGCAGCATGAGGTCGCCGCTCGGCCCGATGGCCGCAGCGAAATCCGTGAGCCTGATGAGCACGGGCCATCGCCGCCCGGTAGGACCATCCGTCCCGAGGCCGCGGAATGCTGCCTCGGTTGCTTCGCGGACGTGCCGAGCGGTGGGTGGCAGAGACTCTTCTGCCGCAAATTGTGAGCGAAATGCCTGCGTGACGAATTTCGTGATGGTGCTCTTGCCGCTTCCTGCTCGTCCGGTTATGACGACGTGGGGGCGCTCCACCCGATCGGCCATCATGGGTTTCAGCACAGCGCTTGACCGGGTGAAGATCTCGGAGAGGACCGTAGACTCCGTTGCGTCTTCGTCGGTAGTTTTCAGGTCGATGACGATCTGCTCGACGGACTCGCGGTCGCTGCCGCCAGCTTCTTGAAAATGGACCCAGCGTTCGGCGGACAGCGCCGCTCCCGCGTGGGTGTGTAAGAAGGGATGCAGCTCGTCGGGCCTCAAGGTGTCGGAAATCTGAGTGAGGCGTTCGAGCAGGTCACCCACGGTGAGGAGAGCCCTGAACCCGTTGCGCACGGATCCGTGCGCGGTGAGAAGAGAGTTGACTTTGTCTCGGTGCCACACCCGGATCTGTCGAAGGCCGCGCTTTCGCAGGGTGACTCTCGGGTCGCCGGACGCGGGGTTGTCCAACCATTTGGCAAGGTGCGCGGTGAGGCGGTCGATGCCGGCGCCCGGCGCACTCGAGATGCGGGCGTTCGTGACGAAAAGGAGGTGGTCCGGGACTGAAGCCCGGGTGCTGGACATGTCCAGCCATTTCTCGAGTTCCGCGTCGATCTGCTTGAGAAGCCAAGAGAGGTTGTTAGCGGGATCGACGGAGTGATGCTCGCGCTGTTTCGCTTGGATCACCGTGTACCCATCCCACACGTTCGGATCGTCAGGCTCGGTGCCCCACCGAATGAGCCCACGGAAGGTGGCCTCGCGCCCCCCGTCCGGCCCCGCCCCGAAGGCTTCAAGCCCTGGACCGAACACCTCCTCACACACGGCGATCGTCATTTGTTCGAAAGCGCGCGGACTGAGTTCCTCGAGCGGGTAGTCCTGGGCCATGGGGGCTCCATTCGTGGTCTTTCGAGGCGAGACGATTCAATACGTGACAGATCCAGTCGGTCGCATCAATGTACCGAACAGGGCCACTGTTTCACGGCAGGGTGCTCGCCGAGGCTGCTCGAGCAGGAGCGTTGAAGATTGTGCGAAGCGCCCTCCCTTACGAGTGACCCGTGCCGAACATGTCCGGAGAAGCGCAGAGCGTCGGCCTCGGTAAGATCACGTGACCGCCAGGAGGCCACGTGATCTATCTAGCCGCCCTCGCCTGCGTCGCGCCGGCCCCTAATCCTCTTGCCGACCTGGTGCAGGTGGGGATCCTGGTCGTCGCGGCTGTGGCACTCTTCTGGGCTGTCCGGGAGTGGGTATGGGGCGGCAGCATCCTGAAGGTGCAGCTCGAGCTCGGCCGAACCGATGGCCTCCGATGGTACGTGCCTCTCCGGCAGATATGGAGAACCCCGATGCCATCGACTGGCGGATGCCATACAGACTGGACGGTCCCGCACTCGATGTCGCTGTCATCACAGTGATCAACAAGGGCCGAACCCCGGTGACGCTACTCAGCCCGGCGCTGCTCTTCAGCTCGAAGGGTGCGGAGGACTTGCGAGTGTCGGGTCAGCTGGTAGGCGGCAGCTGGGGAGAGGACGAAAGCCGGATCCGGCTCGAGGTCCATGACTCCTGCGTCTTTACCCTGATGCTGCAGCCGATGGCCGTCATCGCGCGCAGCGACATGACCTTCCAGAAGCCTCAAGGAGCGGGGGGAAATATCTGGGCTCGCGCAGCCGTGACGTCGGGGAAAGGTGGCGTCAAACTATCGCCGAGCTCCGTCCGGTCGAGAGCGAAGTGGTACTCGCTGAACCGCCTGGATGCTCGATGGAAGGTGAGCACTCCGTTGCGCGGGAAACCCCTCACTCCCACCGAAGAGCTGATGGCGCAGTTCCTAGCCCCCGGCGGAGATGTCTACGATCAATCGGTGCTGCTCGGCAGCGTGCTCGGTGCCGCGGAAGCAGGAGAATCCGTGAACGAGCTCGCCGCGCGGGTCGAAGACCGATACGGGATCATGAATGCCGGCAAGATCGCGATGCGCGCGATGGTCCTCGCTGGGAAGCTCTAGGGGCTTCGCGGCCTTCGAGAGTGCAGGCTGACCGCTACGCCAATGGCTGCGCACGGGCACCTCGCCCCGGGCGCTTCTGATTGGGGAGGGTAGTGCGGGGTGCAGCTGTGTACGTGAGCGTGAGGATCTCGCCAGCTGCAGGGGTCTTCACGGCGAGTGGTCGATAGGTGCGTTCCCACTCGGCGGGCACCGCGAACTCCGCAGGCGGCTCCAGGTGAGACAGGCGCGTTTCGCGTCGATCGCCATCTGCAGCCCGCCACTATGGCGTAGTTGGTGAAGCCCGCGTGCAGGAAAGTTCTGGTGAGGATCGCGCCTGCCTTGCTGGCCGAGACGGAACTGATGGGCTGCCGGTGCTCTGTCCGTGCTCGGCGCGTCGACTGCGTTGTGCCGAACTCGTCGGTGCTACGGGAACGACTTTTCATCGATTCCGGTGAGATCCCACGGCGACGCGAGCACTGGCTCGGTTTCAGAGCGGACTAACCGTGTGGGGGCCCACGCTACAAGGTGCTCGCCTTGCGGCGGACTCATGATGTAGTCGCGCGGGTGCCCGGGGCTGTCGGTCGCCGTGGTGGGATGCACCTCGAGCTGCTGATGCCAGAGGTGCGTCGCGGGCGTTGGGATCTGTTGCCCGGCGAACGCGATCGATCCCTCCTTGATGGTGATGACCTGCGGTGGATTTCCCGATGGTGAGGTGACGGTCGCGCTCTTTAGGCGGGCATGGACGACTTTGCCTTCCCAGATCAGACGTGTCTGCCGCAGTCTGACGCGTTCCAGGTTAGTGAAGCGTCCGTTGCAGACTCCGATCTCATTTCCCGTGATCCTCTCGATCTCGATCACATCACTGAGCGCCTCCTCGATAACGCGCATCTGGAGTTCCTCTTCGGCGCTGAGGTCCTCCATCGAGATGGTGATGTTTCCGCCGGGGACGTCGAACACCGCGCGATCTGCTGAGTGCAGGCGCCGTGCGAGCTGTGTGGAGCGAAGCTTTTGCGCGTTTGTGAGTTCGAGGTACTTTTCCTCAGCGAGGGTGCATGCGACTGCCCGATCGTTCTCGAATGTGAACGCGAAGGTGAGGATGAGGCACCCATCGACGAAAATGTCCCATTCGACGCCGCCTTCTTCAGGGCGACGGTGCATGACTGCGGCTTCGAGGTTCGTATGCTCGTCGCCAGTCTGAAGGGTGAGGGACACCTGATTGGCGGGGTCCTGCAGGAACAGGTCAGAGACGGTGAAGCGCGACCATTCGGTCGGCAGGTCGCTGCCTTCCGCTAGATCAGGGACCGCGGTGCCGGTGTCGGCGTAAAACACGCGCACATCGATCGGTGACTCCGACTCGTGAACGCTTACCGCGGACGTCCATGCATCATCAGGCAACATGATCAGCGATCGTTCTTGCAGGTCGCGAACAAGGTCCAATGTGTCGAGTGTGAGCATTGCGATGCGCGAGAACACGCGAACCGCCGCGGTGTAGCGCTCCTTGAGATCATGCTCGAGCGCCGCCACCTTCGCTCCGCGGGGGTCCGCGTGGACGAGATCTGCGTAGAGCCAGCCTGCCGCAAGTTGCGTATCCGAGACGATGCTGGTCGGTGCATGATCGGGTCCGACCGCCTGAACGGTGTATCCCTGGACTTGTGTTCCCTGGATTTCCGTAGACCCCCAGGCTGCTCGTAGGGCCGTGATTCGCTGCCTATCGGAAGCTGATGCCGCCCCGGCAGTCAATGCGGTGATCGCGTCGAGGACCCGGTTGTAAAAGATCGGCTCCGACTCGACCGTGAGCGGGCGCAGGCGAGCGACGAGAGACTCGAAGGTCTCCTCATCGGGCAGGTCCTCTACGACGGTAAAGCGGCCCGCGAGATCGATGTTGCCGCGGATCATGGTGTTGGCGAACGCCTGGAGGCGGTCCCTCGACTGCGAGAGTGAGTACGCGGCAACCCGTCGCGCACGCAGAACAAAGCGTTCCACGATCTTTGCGGGCTCGATCGTCGGTGCCACCTTCTTCTGGCCGCGACGATCGTTCTGAGCCGCCATCAGTCCACACGCCTTGTGAATCCCGTGATCGGGTCGAACGGCCAATCGACGGCGAAGACGCGATTGAAGCTGATCACCATTGCCGATTCCGTTAGTTCATCCGAGGCTGCCATCAAGATGATCTCGCCAGGGCTCGGTTCGTGTGCGGAACGCGCGACCTTGATGGACCTCGCTACGTCGCCGAGCTCAGCCTTCTGGTCACGGGGCACGTCTCGGGCAACGAGGAGCTCAGCTCTCAACGCATCAGCGCGGGGCGTCCGCGGGATCGCGTGCAGCGCAACGCATCCGGCCAAATATGCAGTCTTGACCGCTGCGATGTGCGAACGGGTTGCGTCGACAATCTCGTAGCTCATCTCGAACTCCTGTTCTCCCAAGATCTGAGAGACCGCCGGGTCGTGTTTGCCGTGTTGGAAGAGAACAAACCCGCCGGATGCGTTCTCGCGTAGTAGGTACTCGCCAACGCTGCGGCGGCCGGGAACGGTCTTGCCCGAGAGTCGTACCTTCCCGATCGCGTTCTCATACCAATTGCGCAGGTGCGGCTCGTACTTGCTGCCGAACTCGTTGTTGCAATTTTCACAGGTCATCGTGATCACGCTCCCGCCAACTGAGTGGGGCGGCACATGCTCTCGGCTTCGCGGCTCCGGCGCGAAGCAGATCGGGCAAACACCAAAGTCGACAAAATCGAACGCGACAGGGAGCGCCTGAAAATACCGCTCTGTTCCCAATGGCCGCGGCATACGCACCTCGAGCGTCGACCCATCCTCCAGACGAAGAACGGCCTGGCTGAGCTCAGGGATGCCGCGACCATTCGCACGCCCATTGACGCTTTCAATCACACCGCGTACACGAGGCTGGCCAGACGAATCGCTCACGGGTCAGACTGTACTCGTCGTCCTCGACGTTGCGGGAATGTCCGCTAGCTCTCTAAATCGAGGAAGTAGCGCGACTGCGTCGCCTCTATCGGTGAATTCGCTCAGGCTTCATGACGGATCGCGCTTGTGAGCCGGATGTAAATTCCGGGGCATGCAGAGTCGTTTCTCTCTGGGGTGAACGGAAAGAGTCGTAGCCTGCGCGGGACTTCGTCCCCAACGTTCCGGCCGAGCTACGCCCATTGGTTCGCCTTCGAAACGGGCCGTGTCGGTGTCCGCCGCTAGCATGCACTTGCGGCGGACTGTCGCCGTGGGCTGGGGGAAAGATGCATCGACGAGAGACAGAACCGTCAGAGGCGGGTCGTGACTTGCTTCTCAACCAGGTGAGAGAGCTATATGGGCGCATCGCGTACACGCAGAAGACCCATGAGAAGCAAGCTGACATCTGCGCGATGTCCTCGCGGAGGCAAAGAGTCTGGAAGTTCGTTCTCACGGCGGTCGGATCGGGGACGTTCCTAGCGTCACTCTTCGGGCTGCTGCTGGACCCGCAGTGGGCATCGCTAGCTACCTCCTTCATCGCCGTGCTAGTCACGGCGGCAAGCCTGGGTGACCGGACATTCCGATACGGCGAGGAGATGCAGCAGCACCGCGACACCGCGGCTTTGCTATGGAACTTGCGGGAGTCGTATCTGTCGCTGATTGTGGACCTGAAGTCCGAGTCTCTGCCGCTCGACCAGGCGCGGCAGAAACGAGACGAGCTGCAGAAGGCGGCTCAGGCCGTGCTGAAGGACGCCCCGCGAACGACACCGCAGGCGTATGCCATGGCTCAATCCGGCCTGAAGGACAAGGAAGATCTCACTCTCAGCACGCAGGAGATCGATTTGATGCTGCCGGAGGCGCTTCGAGAGGATTGGGAGCACTGATGTCGCAAACCGGTGACATCTTCGATGGTCTCCTCACCAATCTCAGGGTCAACACTGCTGAGAGCATCGCCGACCGGCGGGACGAAGTAACGAAAGCTCTGAACAGCGAGTTCCGCAGCTTGACCGGCTCCACGGCGAACAAGCTGATGGTCGGTTCCTACGGTCGTTGGACAGCGATCAAAGGTATATCGGACCTTGACCTCCTGTACATATTGCCGTCCAGTCTGCGCGCCTCATACGAGGAGGAAGGCGGGCCGCTCAAAGCGCTGCGGCGCGCCCGCGCTGCGATCCAGAAGCGGTATCCGACGACGACTGTCGGGGTCGACAGGCTGGTCGTCGTAGTGGAGTTCTCGAACTTCACTTTCGAGGTGCAGCCCGTGTTCGAAAACGAGGACGGGTCCTTCGACTACCCGGACACTTACAGCGACTCGTGGAAGATGACGAAGCCTCGCGATGAGATCTCCGCAATCAGCGAGGAAGACTCAGCTACTAGTGGCAATCTGCGACGCTTGTGCAAGCTCGCTCGAGCATGGCGCAACAAGCAAGGAGTCGTGATGGGCGGGCTGCTCGTAGACACCCTTGCGTACAATTTCCTAACGTCTACGACGGAACATCGCTCTGGCACGTCCGAATCCTACGGCGAGATGATGCGCGACTTCCTTCTGTACCTCGCGGACCAGGTGGACCACGATTTCTATCTGGCGCTTGGAAGCCGTCAGCGCGTTCGAGTCAAGAAGCGCTTCCAGAAGAAGGCTGCGTCCGGCGCTGAGCTTTGCACCGAGGCGGTCGACGCTGCTGGTCAGAAGAACGAGTACAAGAAGTGGAGAGCAGTATTCGGAAAGTCCGTCCCAGCAGTAGTGGCTGGAGGGGAGAATGCGCTTGCAGCCAGATCGTTCAACGACACGGAGGAGTTCATCGAGGACACCCATCCCGTGGACATCCGTTTTTCGGTCGAGATCAGCTGTACCGTGACCCAGGACGGATTCCGTCCTACCTCGCTGAACTCATTTCTCAACCTGTTCTCGCTACTGCCCGCAAAGAAACAACTTACGTTCGCGATCGACAACATCGACGTGCCGGGATCATATGAGGTGCGTTGGAAGGTACTGAACCGAGGAGCCGAAGCTGAGCGGCGGGATCACGTACGCGGTGAGATCATCCGTCCGACCCACGGCACCGAGCGCCGCGAAGTGACCTCCTTCCGAGGGAATCATTACGTGGAGTGCTACGTCATCCAGCGCAACGTCGTCGTGGCTCGCGGGCATATCGACATCCCGATCGCAGCAGAGTCTTCCTAGACCGCGCCCCTGGTGCAGTGGGTGCCCATGCCCGCGGCCCTGCGGCGATCCACCCTGCCACAGGTGACTGGCTCCAACGCCTCTCGAGCAAGTCAGCTTGGTCGATCATTCTCGTCGTCGGAATTTTGATAAGCGTCATGAGGCAAGTCGCTCCATGTGCCGGCTACAGCTGTCCCGGAAACTCGCGGGATCGCGATCCGATCTCACGACAACTCTCGTGAGATCGGACATCAAGCAGATTTCGACAGGCCTGTCGTTTCTCACGAAAGTCGTCACTTTCTCACGAATGTTGTCGCAGTTCTCATGGAAGGTGGCGGATTCTCATGAAACCTGTCGCAGCACCGATCGGCGGCGAAGCTACCGACCCCGCCGAGAATGATCGTGTACGGCGGGATGACTCGTACAGCCGCTGAATGGGGTCCAGAAACGTGAGCCGTCAGAGGGTTTTGGCAGGCGTATTCGCTGACCTCTGGCGCTCCGCTCCAGTCAGCTCAACGGTTGAGAAGTGAGCTCTGGATCTTCTCGGATACGGCTTGGCGCAGCGGGCGCACTGCTTCGGCGTCCCAGGACTCCGGGTTGGGGAACGACCATTCCAGCACTTCGCCGCGGGGGGTGGAAGGCAGGGTGAGTCCGGGCTTCATCAGGACCACGATGTCGGCAGTATCCAGGTCGTCGATGGTGACGGCGCGAGGTGCCCGGGCGGTGATGTCCATTCCGAGTTCTGCGACTGTGGTGGCCACGGCGGGGTTCACTTGGTCGGCAGGGGCGAGGCCTGCGGAGGTGGCGCGGAATCGGTCGCCGGCCAGGTGCTCTAGGAGAGCTGCGCCGAGCTGTGAGCGGCCGGCGTTGTGCTGGCAGATGAATAGGACGGTGGGGGTGGTGTCGGTCACGGGTTTTCTTCCGGGTTGGGTTTCAGCTGGCGGCGAGACGGGGCGCGAGTTCCGCGATGCGGCGCTCCAGCTCGTCGTAAGTGGTGTCGAAGGCGTCATCGGTGCCGATCCGCACGGGGTCGGGGATCGACCAGTGCAGGTGCCCGGAGACGCCGAGTTCTTCGTGAGCGTTATCGCACACCGTCACCACGAAATCCGAATCGGTCAGGACCGAAGTCAGGGCGCGCGGTGATTCCGTAGGCAGCGCGAGGGCGTGGCGCTCGGCTGTAGCAACCGCGCCCGGATCTATCCGCTCGGCCGGGTGCGTTCCTCCCGATGACGCCGGGATGCTGCTGCGGGTAGACCACAATGCCGCAGCAAGCTGCGACCGGGCGGAGTTCGCCGTACAGACGAACACGACGCGATCCGCGCGCTCCACTCGGCCGGGAGTGAGCCCGCGAAGCGCGGTTTCGGTCAGGTGAACATAGCTGCGCCGTTTGTCAGCCTCCGAGCGTGAACGTGAGACCATCCCCACGGACTCCAGCACATTCAGATGGTGTGTGACGAGGTTGGAGGGAAGGCCCAACGCCACCCCGATTTCGGTGGGGGAGAGGTCGCCCAGCGTGAGACGGTCGACGATCCGCAGGCGAGATGGGTCACCCAGCGCAGCGTGCTTCGCCGCGCGCGCCTCCACCTGATCAGTTCGTTCAGTGTTCATTGTTTCAATCTTGACTGAACTACACCTCTCGGGTCAAGATAAGCCGACATGAACATTGCTACCCGCTCCCAGTCCGAGCCCGCGCGACCTCACCTGCTGCGCCGAGCTGCTGCCGAGTTCCTTGGAACTGGCCTGCTCGTCACGATCGTTGTGGGTTCCGGCATCGCGGCGCAGCGACTCTCGCCGGATGACGTCGGCCTCCAACTGCTGGAGAACAGCCTGACCACCGCGCTCGGTCTGACGGTCCTGATCCTCATGCTGGGCCCCGTGTCCGGTGCGCACTTCAACCCCGTGGTGTCGATCGCGGATTGGCTGCTCGGACGCCGCGCCCGGACGGGACTCCCGCTGCGCGACCTCGCCCCGTACGTGCTCGCGCAAGTTCTCGGCGGTATCACCGGAACGTTCTTGGCGGGAGTGATGTTCGACGCGGCCCCCGCGCTCTCATCGAATGATCGCGCGACCGGTGGACACCTGGTCGGGGAGGTGGTCGCCACGGCGGGACTGGTGCTGTTGATCTTCGCGCTCGCGCGCACGGGCAAGGGATCTGCCACGGCGGCCGCGGTCGGTGCGTACATCGGCGCCGCGTACTGGTTCACAAGCTCTACGTCGTTCGCGAATCCCGCGGTGACGATCGCCCGCATGTTCACCGACACCTTTGCCGGCATTGCGCCCGCCTCTGTCGCGCCGTTCATCGCTGCACAGCTCGTCGGGGCTGCGATCGGCCTCGCTGTGCTGCTCGCCCTCTACCCGACCGCCTCCCGCACGGCCGGCGACGTCGTGGTCCCTCAGCAACTCGAAAACCAGCCCTGAAAGGCACCCTCATGCATCTTGTAGCGATCGGCGGAAGCGACGCTGGAATCTCCACCGCCCTCCGGGCCCGCGAACTCGACCCGTCCGTCGACGTCACCGTCGTGGTAGCCGATGCGTATCCGAACTTCTCGATCTGCGGCATCCCGTACTACTTCTCCCGCGAGGTGCAGCCCTGGCAGTCGCTCGCCCACCGCACCCACGCGGATCTCGAAGCCACCGGCATGAACCTCCGCCTGGACACCCTCGCCACGGGTATCGACGTCGACAGCCGACGACTCACGGTCCGCGACGCGCACGGCAGCGAATCGACCATCGCGTACGACGAACTCATGGTCGGCACCGGAGCATCCCCGTCAATCGCCGGCATCGCAGGCCTCGACCAGCTCGGCCCCGACGACGGCGTGCACCTGCTGCACTCGATGGGCGACACCTTCGCGCTCGAGAAGTACCTCGACGAACATCAGCCCGAGACGGCAATCATCGTCGGAGCTGGCTACGTCGGCCTCGAAATGGCCGAAGCGCTCACCGTGCGGGGCCTCCAGGTCACCCAGCTGCAGCGCGGCCCCGAAGTCCTCTCCACCCTCGATCCCGAACTCGGCTCCCTCGTCCACGACGAACTCACCCGACACGGCGTCGACGTCCTCACCGGCACGCGCGTCGAAGCCGTCGCCCGTGAAGCCGGACGGATCGCCGTCACCGGCACCCGTGACGGCGAAGCATTCTCCCGCAACGCTGACGTGGTCCTCGTCGTCGTCGGCGTGCGACCCAACACCAGCCTCCTCACCGCAGCCGGCGCAACCACGGGAGCGGGCGGCGCTGTCGTCGTCGACGAACAGATGCGCACCGGCCTGCCGAACGTGTGGGCGGCCGGCGACGGGGTGGTCACCCATCACCGCCTGCTCGGCGTCACATACCTTCCTCTCGGCACCACGGCGCATAAGCAAGGGCGCGTCGCAGGGGAGAACGCGATCGGCGGCGACACCCGATTTGCAGGGAGCCTCGGCACGCAGGTCGTGAAGGTCTTCGACGTCGTGGCCGCACGCACGGGGCTCCGCGACCACGAAGCCACAGCCGCCAGCTTCGCCCCGCACAGTCACACCGCGATCGCGGACGACCACAAACGGTACTACCCGGGCGCCACGCCCATCAGCATCCGCATCACCGGAGACACCAACGACGGCCGTCTGCTCGGCGCGCAGCTCGTCGGCACCCGCGGTGCCGAAATCTCCAAGCGCGTCGACACCTACGCCACGGCTCTGCACCACGGCATGACTGTCGCGGCGATGAGTGACCTCGACCTGTCGTACACGCCCCCGCTCGGCTCACCGTGGGACGCCGTGCAGGTCGCAACCCAGGCGTGGGAGCGGGAAACGCGCCGGTCGGCATCTGCGCTGCGACAGCCTGCTGCTTAGGATCGCTCTGACGTGGGGATACTCCGGGCCCACCAACGACGCTGGAAGCCTTACTCGAGTCCTCTTTCGACGATCGCGATTGGTCACCGATGGCTGTATAGTTCAGTACGTGCTGACTATTGCTTCCCGTATCGATGTAATGAACCGGCTTGGCCGGGCGATGGCCGATCCGACGCGCTCCCGGATCCTGATGACCCTGCTCCAGGGGCCCAGCTATCCGGCCGTCCTCTCGCGCGATCTGGTACTCACTCGTTCGAACGTGTCGAACCACCTGACGTGCCTGCGCGATTGCGGAATCGTCGTCGCGGAACCAGAAGGCCGCCAGACTCGCTATGAGATCGCCGATCCGCACCTCGCTGCTGCCCTCATTGCGCTGGTGGATGTGACGCTGGCTGTGGATGAGCACGCGCCGTGCGTGGACTCAGCGTGTACGGTGGCCGGTTGCTGTGCGACGGGGGTGGACGCGTGAGCGCGGCGTGTGGCTGCGAGCACGAGCCTGCCAGCGCGGTGGACGAGGAAATCGAAGAGGCCGAGCGCCCCTGGTGGAAAGACCGCGGAGTTCTGGTGCCGGTTTTCTCCGGGGTCGCGTTCCTGGCCGGCCTGATCTTGGAGTGGTCTGGCCAGGAGATCCCCGCGCTGGTGCTGTTCTGGGTCGGTCTGCTGCTGGGTGCCTCGACGTTTACGCCGGGAGCGGTTCGAAAGCTGTTCAAGGGCAAGCTGGGCATCGGTCTGCTGATGACGATCAGCGCCATCGGTGCAGTCATCCTCGGCTACGTGGAGGAGGCCGCAGCTCTCGCGTTCCTGTACTCGATCGCTGAGGCGCTCGAGGACAAGGCGATGGACCGTGCCCGCGGCGGCCTGCGCGCACTGCTCAAGCTCGTACCGGAAACAGCCACGATCCTGCAGGGCGACACTACTGTGCAGGTGCAGGCGAGAGAGCTGACGGTCGGCCAGGTCATGGTGGTCCGGCCGGGCGAGCGGATCGCGACCGATGGGGTCGTGCGTTCTGGTCGCTCGAGCCTGGATACCTCGGCGATCACCGGCGAATCGATCCCGGTAGAGGTGGAGCCCGGCGATGCGGTGTCGGCGGGTGCGATCAACAGTGCCGGTGCGCTGGAGGTCGAGACGACGGCTGCTGGCACCGACAACTCGCTCACTACGATCGTGGAGCTGGTAGAGAAAGCGCAGACAGAGAAGGGCGAGCGTGCTCGTCTCGCGGACAGGATCGCCCGCCCGCTGGTGCCCGGTGTTCTGATCCTCGCGGCGCTCGTCGCGATCATCGGGTCGCTGCTGGGCGATCCAGAGGTGTGGATCACCCGCGCGCTTGTCGTGCTGGTCGCGGCTTCTCCGTGTGCACTCGCAATCTCGGTGCCACTCACGGTCGTCGCCGCGATCGGCGCCGCAAGCAAGTTCGGCGTGATCATCAAGTCCGGTGCCGTCTTCGAGCGCTTCGGCACCGTCCGGCACGTTGCCCTCGACAAGACCGGCACCCTCACCCGCAACGAGCCCATCGTTACCGCTGTCCTCACCGCAGATGGCGTGTCGGAGGCTCAGGCGCTGGCGTGGGCGGCAGCGCTGGAGCAGCACAGCACGCATCCTCTCGCTGCCGCGATCACGGCGGCCGCTCCGGGTGTCACAGCCGCTGCGGACGTGACCGAGCGGGCTGGTCACGGCATTGACGGCACGGTCGACGACTCGAGAATCACTGTGGGAAGCCCCCGCTGGCTGGACGCCGGCGCGCTCGGGGATCGGGTCGCGGAGCTCGAAGAGCAGGGCATGACCGTCGTGATCGTGCATCGTGACGGGACGCCGGTCGCCGCGATCGGCGTCCGTGACGAGCTGCGCCCAGAAGTCCCCGAGGTGGTCCGAACGCTCACCGGCCAGGGCGTCGGCGTGACGATGCTCACCGGCGACAACGCCCGGACTGCCCGTGCGCTTGGTGCGCAGGCCGGGATCAGTGACGTGCGAGCCGAGTTGCGTCCGGAGGACAAGGCGACCGCGATCGCGGAGTTGTCGAAGGTAGGGCCGGTCGCGATGATCGGTGACGGAATCAATGATGCCCCGGCTCTCGCCGGCGCAGACATCGGCATCGCGATGGGCGCGACCGGCTCCGACGCAGCGATCGAATCCGCCGACGTCGCGTTCACCGGTCACGATCTGCGTCTGATCCCGCGCGCGTTTGACCACGCCCGACGGGGACGACGGATCATCAACCAGAACATCATCCTGTCGCTGCTGATCATCACCGCACTGCTCCCGCTCGCGCTCTTCGGTGTCCTCGGGCTCGCGGCGGTCGTCCTGGTCCACGAGGTCGCCGAGGTCATCGTTATTCTCAACGGCCTGCGCGCCGCCCGCACTCCGCGAGTGAAGAGCTGATGCTCGCGACCATCGGATCAGCGATCGGCCTGTTCGCTGCGACCAACATCGATGACATTGTCGTGCTCACCGTGCTGTTCCTCGCTTCCAGCCGAGGAAAGCCGCGACCGTGGCAGATCGTCGCAGGCCAGTACTTCGGGTTCATCACCCTCGTCGTGATCAGCGTGATCGCCGCGCTCGGCCTCACGATCGTCCCGGACGAGTGGGTGGGCTTCCTCGGGCTGATCCCGCTCGGCATCGGCATCTGGACGCTCGTACGTGGCTTGCGTCGAAACGGTGATGACGATGATGATGACGCCAAGATCACAGCGGTCGGGTTGTGGGGCGTCGCCGGGATCACGATCGCCAACGGGGCCGACAACATCTCCCTTTACACGCCGATCTTCCGCACCAGCGCGCCCGGCGACGTCGTCGTCATGATCGTCGTGTTCCTCATCCTCGTCGCCGTCTGGTGCGCTGCCGGACGGCTGATCGGCACCAACAAGGCCGTCACCGAGGGGCTGGAACGAGTCGAGCACTGGCTCGTACCGGCCGTATTCATCGGTCTCGGGCTGTTCATACTGATCGAATCCGGCGTCATCGTTCGCCTGATTGAGGTCCTCGGATGATGTCGTCCGAGGCCGAAGCTCGCCCGTCTATTGCGCGAAAAGTGCCGTCGGCGCCGCGCTGGCAACTCACGGTTGGAGCGCTCCTGATCGCCGTGTTCGTCGTCCTGATCGATCAGGGAACGAAAGTGTGGGCGGTAGCGACTCTCACGGAGCGCGAGCGCATCCCGCTGGCGGGCGACCTGCTGGGCCTGCAGCTTGCGTACAACCCTGGTGCCGCCTTCTCCTTCGGCGAAGACTTCACCTGGGTGTTCGCGCTGCTCGCTGTCGCCGCCACCGTTACAGCGATCGTGTTCGCGTTTCGAGTTCAACGCCTGGGATGGGCGATCATCATCGGCGCGCTCGGAGGAGCCGCAGCATCACACGCAGGCGACCGTCTCTTCCGAGATCCCGGGTTCGCCCGCGGACACGTCGTGGACTTCCTCGCCTACGGGAACTGGTTCATCGGAAATGTCGCGGACATTGTGATCTTCGCTGCTGCGATCGCCGGAGCGTTCCTTATGATCCGCGGCGGCGATGAGACCCAAGAATGAGACGTCTAGGGCAGCCGCTAATGCGCGGATGCGGTAGGAGGGCTGATTGCGGCGGCAGGACGCGAGAGGGTTCGAACACTCGAGGTCAACGGTTGGTCGCCTCGTCGAGTGCGTTAGTCAGGTCGCTGAGCTGAGTGAGTTCAAGCTTCTCGCCATCCAGGAAAAATGATGGCGTGCCGCTGACCCCAAGATACTGTCCATCGTTGAAGTCAGCTTCGACTCTCTCCCTAGTCGCCGGGGCGGCTACAGCCGCGTCATAGGCACCCAAATCCAACCCGAGGTCCTCCGCGAAGGTACGGAACAGGTCCGCTCGCGAGGTCTGCTGTTCGCCCCACTGAGTCTGCGTTTCGAACAGGCGCTGATACATCTCCTCGAACTTCCCCTGCTCGGACGCGGCTTCCGCAGCCAGGGCGGCGTTCATCGAATTGAAGTGTCCGGGGAGGGGGTAGTAGCGAACGACGTAGTTGATTCCACCCTCGTACTGTTCGCGGATCTGCTCGACGACCGGATAGAACGCACCGCACGCTTCGCACTCGAAGTCGAGGAACTCAACCAGCGTCGGAGCGTCTGGCCCGGCCGCGTCGAGCACATGCGAATCCGCACGGGTACCAGGCAGTGCACCTTCTGTGCGGGATTCCGGAGCTGCGGGGCGGGTCATCAGGACGACCACGAGCGCCATAATGGCGAGCACGGTGAGGGTGGAGCCGGTGACGAGGGCGACCTTGACGGGGGGTTTCAAGACGGATGCTCCAGATCGGTGGCGGGCGTCGCCAAGGTAGGGAGGTTTAGAAGAGGGCGAGTAGGGGCGTCTCGTTCATTGCATCGAGACGAAAGCAAAAGTCAGCACACGCTGACTGTACAGGGACTGCTGACTAACTCTCCTGGTGATCCGGTGGATGGTCGCGTCGCAGACGAAGCGCAACCCACCAGCCGCACCGGCGACAGATGAACACCCCGCGCTTCCCAAGGGCATGCAATTTCCTTCGGGGCAACGATCGCCCGCAACACGTACATGTCTCGTCTGACTCAGCGGCCACGAGTGATGATCGCCTCCCGGATCTGATCAACCGTCGGCGTACCTGCCACGCCCGCGGGTGTCGCGTAGACGCGACACGCTAAGGCGACGCTGTGATCCGCGCCGGGGAACAGATCCTTCCCGTTCAGTGTGATCGTGGGAGACCCGGCAAAGGGAACCGCAGCGGCATCCTCCTCCGTGCGGATGAGTCGATAGCGCAACGGCGTGGCCCCATGGCCTGTCTCCCGAAGCGCCTCGGCAACATTGTGGCCCGCGGCGATCCAGCTGGGACAGCCCGCGATATGCAATAACTCAATCTCCATGATCACAAGGATCCTCCCATCTGCTGCTGACCGCGCAGCATCGCCGGAGGCCTACGCTTCAATCTTTTGTAACGATCGGCTATGGCAAGGCAGCGGTCGTCGTCAACCAGGTGCGCGACCAGCCGAAAACGATCGTTTCCGGCGCGGGCATGACCGGAGGGCGCGGGTCCTGCCGTAAGCAGTAGCCGAAACTGGGTCTTCGGGTGGGTCCGGGTCACTAGGGTGGTTCTCATGGCCAGTCTTGTGTACGGGGATGGCGGGGATCCGATTCATATTGAGGATCGGGCGCTCGCGCATCTGAAGATCGTTATTGCGACGAAGTTGCGTCGTAATGAGAGCTTCACGTTGTCGTGGGAGCATCCCGAGGGTGATCCGGGGGGGCGTTCGACGATCTGGATTCATCCGTCGATTCCGCTACGGTTCACTTTCGATGAAGTTGAGCCGCCGCCGATCAGTCTCAGGTGGGTCGAGCAGCTCATGCACACCGCGAATTCGTCGGGCGGGATCACGCTCGTCGACGAAGTGCTGGATGCCCCTGAGATCGAAGCTGCTGCAGACTAGAGCAGATCCCAGCTTCCGGACAGGCCGAGTGTCAACACTGCCTGGTCGGAATCCAGTGTCACTTCTTCCTCGGTGATGATCACGTGACTGGAGGGCGTGACCAGGGAACGGACGAGTCGATCTCCTGCATCTTTGAAGCGCACGATTCTTCCTGTGCTGGCGGCGGCCACTTCTAGGTCGTCGCAGAGCTGTTCCGCGTCCTGCGTCGGGGAGAGGATGAAACTTGCCTCGTCGATGGTGACAAGCGTCTGAAGTGTGGTGCGCTCGCTCATCCGACCAGGGTAGGAGCCGGGTGGGTGGGATCCTAAGGGGCTTGCGCGCTGGGGTCAGGCTGGTGCACTATCCAGATCGCGTTCGAGGCGAGTGCCCTCGGCGCGTTCGGGAGTGAGGTACAGGCCCGTGGGAGAGCTGGCGGCGAAGGCGAGAGCAGCGACCCACGCCCGATTGATTGCCGGTTGCCGGCCGCCGAAATACTTGAATACCAGCGCACTTCCGGAGTGCACCCACACCGTTGTGCGGCCACCGCCCGTACCGGCATCGTCTTTCCATGTGAACGCGAAGGGCTCACCACGGCGGAGCTTCGCCGAGATGACGAGCTGTAGATGGCTGAGTGCCCGATCTTCGATGTCGACCTTCAGTCCGCCTTCGTAGAACTTTCCCATGACGTGCACTCCTCGGTCGTATCGCCACGGACACCTCTGCAAGCAGGCGAGACGAAGGAAATCGTCGTGTCGTGAATCTTCATCTCTCACCGATCCTTGACGGCTAGTGTTCGCGTCCGACCAAGACGCTCACCGGCCGCGTTGGCGTGTTTTGACTCTCCGGCGCCCTGGCCCCCGTTGTCTCCGCGGTGCGGGAGACCCGCACGCGAAATAGTGAGACGCAAGCACCGAGTGCCGAGCAGAGAAGTATCCGGTGCCCGCGGGGGCGTGGGCACCGGATACGAGGGAGCGGGATTTGTTAGTTGTCGGACAGTGCGTCCTTGACGTTCTCGCCAGCCTTCTTCGCGCTGGCCTTGGCCTGGTCGGCGTGGCCGTCGGCTGTGGTCGACTTGTCGTTGGTTGCTTTGCCGACAGATTCCTTGGCTTTGCCTTTCAGATCTTCGGCAGTGTTCTTGATGTCATCTCCGATACCCATCGGATTCTCCTTTCAGCGGGGCTGACGACGGGGAGTTGTCAGCGGTCGGTGTGGGTGTCGCCCTCGAGCTCGATCTCTTCCTTGCGGACCTCTGCGCTGACCTGCTCAGTGTCGGTCTTGGTTTCTGTGCCGATGCGGACACGCTCGACCGGCACCGTCTCCTTCTCGACCACGGGGCGCTCCTCCGTGAGGACGACCTCGTGCTCTTCCTCGCTGATGTCCGGACCATCCAGGGCGTCTTCGACGTTCGCCTCCGTGATGGGTTCACGCTCGAGACGAACCTCTTCGTGGCTGACGGGGACCGTGACGGTCTCCTGCTCGGTGACGACGTACTTGCGGAGGCGGGCTCGGCCGGTCTCGACGCGCTCCGTGCCGACGTGCAGCTGCTCCTCGGACCGAGTCATCGCGTCGTCGGTCGTCGGTCCGGAGGTGTCGTAGCCGTCGGTCGATGCCACATCCCGGTCCGCGGGTGCGTTGGCGACGGGAGCGGCGCCGGTTCCGTAGTAGGTGTACAGCTCGTCCTGTTCGTTGTCGGTGAGGTCGGTGCCAACATCGATGCGAGGTGCGTCCTTGACGAAGTCTTTCGCGTACGGGACTCGGAGATCTCCGTCGACGGCGTCGGCCTGGTCGAGCGGGACGAACGATTCCGAGGTTCCGAACAAGCCCGTCGCTACGGTTGCCCAGTTCGGCCGACCGCTGGTGGGGTCGACATAGATCTGGCCGACCTTTCCGATCTTGTTGCCGTCAGTGTCCGTGACGGTGGCCCCGATGAGGCTGGCGATGTTCTGTTCGCTGATCATTGGTGTTGCCTTTCGTTCGGTCGTGCGGGTGGTGGGTGGTTGAGGAAGTCGGTGTGTCAGGGGCGACGACGGCAGGGGTTACCGGCCAAGTCCCACGCGGTCGACCCTGCGGTGGTACCGCATCCCCGCAAGGCCGCCGAGGATCGCGCCGATGAGGGCGACCACAGCGGCACCGAGGGCGGTGAGGATGCCGGTGAGAGTGGCTGTCTCGGGGGCGACGGGGATGCGCGGGAAGCTCTGCAAGTTGGCGAGGATGTCCCACTGGGAACCGGCTATCGCGGTGACGATGGCGAGGATGATCGCGATCACGATCGCCCACAGCCACACCGCGACACCCTGCTTGACTCCACTGAAGCGGGCCATCCGTCCGGCGACGTAGCCCCCGGCGTAGTAGGCGATGAGCAGGACGATTCCGATCGCGATGGCGCTAATGATGCCGGTCGCGTCGACGTTCTCTGTCGCGGCGTCGGCGGCCTCCTCTGGGGTGGTGCCGTTGCCGAGCCCGACAGCGGCCCCGATCGCGGCGACCAGGGCGGTCAGGAGCACGGTGGTGCCCATGGCGGTCAGCCATCCGAAGAACGCGGATCCGAATTTGAACCCGCCGAATTCTGCTTTCTCACGCTCGTGGACATCGGCGCGGAGAGTGTGATTCGCATCGACGGGGACGGCTGCGTGAGAGGAGTCCTTGTCGTAGACGGGTGCGCCGGGTTCCCGGGGCTCGTGGGAATCGTTGCTGTTCATACGGCGAAAGTAGGCGCTTTCGGAACGAGCGCAGGAGGTGGTTGCCTCTGGGGATCGAGGCGCGTACTGTATGCAGGCTTACAAAGTAAGGCTCTTCTGTGCCCGGCCTGAATACACCGTAAGTCTGCTCGGAACAAGGGTCCTGACCGAGGCGGGAGAGACGGTTTAGAACGGGTTCCACCGACTGTTCGGTCGGTCCGCGAGAGGAGCACTAATGTCGGACAACTATGAGACGTCCAGCCCGAGCGGCTCGGGCGTGAACGCCCCCGGTTCTTCGGGCAAGGTGGATGCTGTCAAGCAGGAAGCCACCGACCTGAAAGACACGGCGGCGACCCAGGCGAAGGACGTTCTTGGCACCGCCAAGGATGAGGCTGCGACCGTCGTGGGGGAGGCGAAGACGCAGGCGAAGGATCTGTACGCGCAGACTCAGCGGGAGCTGTCGGAGCAGGCGAACACCCAGCAGCAGCGTCTCGCCGGTGGTCTCCGCTCTGTCAGCGACGAGCTCGGCTCCATGGCCAGCAATTCGGAAGGCAGTGGCGTCGCGAGCGATCTGGTTCAGCAGGTGTCGGGGCGTTTGTCTGATGCCGCGAGCTGGCTCAGCGACCGCGATCCTGGTGCTGTGCTCACGGAGGTCAAGCGGTACGCACGTCGCAAGCCCGGCACGTTCATCCTCGCCGCCGCGATCGGCGGCATCGTTGTGGGACGCCTCACCCGCGCCCTCGCCGCGAACGCCTCCGACGATAAAGACGCCGCACCCGTGTCCGCTCCCGCGCCGGCACCTCCGCAGGTGCACCCTGACCCGTCCGTGCCCGTCCCCGTGGTGAACGACACGGGCGCTGGCACGCCCATGTACTCGCAGGCGGCCGCCAGCCGTCCGGACATTCTGAGGGAGGACGGCTATGACCGACCCGACACCGTCTGAAGCCAAAGCCGCATCGACCTCGATCGGAGATCTGCTCGGGGAAGTGTCCCGTGACATTTCGACGCTGATGCGCCAGGAGGTCGCCCTCGCTAAAGCAGAGTTGAAGGACTCGGCCACGAAGTCCGCCAAGGGTGCGGGCCTGATGGGTGCGGCTGGCTACGGCGCGCTGATGGCGGTGTTCTTCCTGTCCGTCGCGCTGTGGTGGGCTCTGGGAACGCTGATGGGCGGCGGCTGGTCCGGCGTTGTCGTCGCGGTCCTGTGGGCAGTCATTGCCCTGATCCTGTTCCTGGTCGGGCGCAGCCAGATCAAGCAAGTGAAGGGCGTCCCGCAGACCGTGGACACCCTGAAAGAGATCCCCGAAACGCTGAAGAGAAATGAGGAGAACCGATGAGCGATTCACCCGACGAGATCCGCGCCGACATCGAGCGGACCCGCCACGACCTCGGCATGGACGTGGACGCCCTGGCCGATAAGGTCTCCCCGTCGAAGATCGTGGACCGACAGCTCGGCAAGGTGCGCGGTGCGTTCACCTCCGTGCGCGAGCGTGTGATGGGCGCCGCGGATGACGCCGGCTCGTCGCTGTCGGATGCGGGCTCTCACGCGGGAGAGCTGAAGGACCGGGCGGTCGCGAAAGCGGAAGGGAACCCGCTGGCGGTCGGACTGATCGCGTTCGGTGCCGGCCTGCTCGCGGCGTCGCTGATCCCCGCGTCATCGAAGGAGAAGGACCTCGCTGCAACCGTGAAGGAGCAGGCGCAGCCGCTGGTTGACGAGGTCACCGATGCTGCGAAAGAAGTCGGCGAGCATCTGAAGGAGCCTCTGCAGGCGTCGGTCGAATCCGTGAAGTCGTCGGCACAGGACTCCGTCGCCACCGTTAAGGACGAAGTCCAGGGCGCGGCCAGCGACGTGAAAGACCAGGCTCAGCACGCTCGCGAGAACATCTCCGACAGCTGACCCCGCACGAATCGGGCGGGCCCGTCAGACGACGGGCCCGCCCCTTTACGAAGGAACCTGCGATGACCAGCACAGCCCCCGCCGCCCCGCGCAACGCCCCGGGCCCCGAAGCATCAGGCAAGCCGGATTCCCCGGACGATCTGCACAAGAGGTCCTGGAAGTACGTACTGCGGAAGACTATTCGCGAGTTTTCCTCGGACCAGTGCACGGACATCGCTGCGTCGCTGACGTATTACGCTGTGCTGTCGCTCTTCCCGGGCCTGATTGCGATCTTCTCGCTGCTGGGTGTCTTTGGGCAGGGGAAAGCCGCCAGCGATGCGGTGCTGGGAATCATCGAGCAGGTCGCTCCCGGCGACACGGTTGACACGATCCGCGGGCCGATCGAGCAGATCGCGGAATCCCCCGGTGCCGGATTTGCCCTCGTCACCGGCATCCTGCTGGCGATCTGGTCAGCATCCGGGTACGTGGGAGCGTTCAGCCGTGCGATGAACCGGATCTACGAGATCGAGGAGGGGCGCCCGTTCTGGAAGCTGAAGCCCGCCCAGCTGCTGGTCACCGTGATCACGATCGTGCTGCTCGTGATCGCCGCGATCATTCTTGTCGTCTCCGGCTCGGTCACCAAGGCGATCGGCGACGCACTCGGCATCGGCGACGTGCCCCAGACGGTCTGGTCCATCGCCAAGTGGCCGTTGCTCATATTCATCGTGGTGTTGGTCGTCGCCATCCTCTACTACGCCACCCCAAACGCGAAGCAGCCGAAATTCCGGTGGATCAGCATGGGCGCCCTGCTGGCAATCATCGTGCTCGCACTCGCCACCGCAGCCTTCGGGTTCTACGTCGGCAACTTCTCCAACTACGACCGCACCTACGGCTCGCTCGCGGGCGTCATCATCTTCCTGCTCTGGCTGTGGATCGCCAACCTCGCGCTGCTGTTCGGGGCAGAGTTCGACGCTGAGCTCGAGCGCGGCCGCCAACTGCAGGCCGGCATCGCAGCGGAGGAGGACATCCAGCTCCCGCCACGCGACACGCGCAAGAGCGACAAGGCCGCCGCAAAGGAGCAGGAGGATGTCGAGAAGGGCCGAGAGATCCGACAGAACGTGGACCCGGACGATGACACAGCCGAGGACACCACCACTCGAGGAACGCCTCGGAAACGCTGACGTCTGCCCGGCCTTGGGCGCTCACGTCATGTCTATTGGGTCAGCTCTCGGGCGAGACGGTCGAGGAGTACTTCTAGCGATACCTCGAACTCTTCGTCAGAATGGTCCTCGCTCAGAAGAGCCCGTAGCCGACGGACCTCCGGAGCGTCATCCAAGCCGATGCTCCCGTCACGCTCGGGAATATCCGCGCCTCCTTCGTCCAGCGGTTCTTCCACCGGGCCCGTCTCAGCCCCCCGAACCGCGGACTCCAGCAAGAGTTGACCCAGTAGGAAACTACTGAAGGCACGGTACGCATCCACCGCTTGAGCGTCGGTGAACCCATGCCCCAGCAGGGTGCTGAGGAACGTGTTCACCACCTCGACGCTACGAAGCGGCGGGCGCAGCCAAGGGGCCGCGGGATGCCGGGTCGCCACTAACGGAAATGCCTGAGGATGATCGATCGCGATCTGACGCACCTTATGGGCGACATCCTGCAGAAAGCCTTGCCAATGCTCGGCCAACTCCTCATCCAGGTCCGATGTCAACTGTCCGAGGAGCAGAGCGATCACACCCTCAAGCAGATCCTCACGCCCGTGCACGTACCGGTAAAGAGACATCGCCTCCACACCCAACTCCTGAGCGAGCGAACGCATCGAGAGCCCCTGCGCACCAGAGCGATCAATCTGGCCAAGAGCAGTCTCGATAATGAGTTCGCGGCTCAGGCGGCCGGCCGCTGACCCTCTGGACTCCCGGCTAGATTCTCTCGACATGACGCGTCATCCCTCCCACCGGTCAAAGCACGCACCCTATCCGCGAGTGCAGCAGGACCGACCGATGTATGCCCACGGTAGACCCGCTTACGTTGTAAGCAGGGCTACCGACCCCCGCGCTGTCCGAGACTCGCCGCGCGACTCCGACCACTAGACGGGTTGAGCTCGATTGGCGGACCAGAGAGAGTGCTTCGGTCGTAGGCGATAGTCGGGAGCGTCAGTTGTCCCCGTCGGCGGCTTCGTCTTCTTCTGGGTTAAAGTGCGAAGGTGAGTCGGAGAGGCCTGCGGCTACCCCGTCGGGGTTCGTGGGGATGGTGTTGTCTTCCCCCAGGCCCCCGGGCTTGACTGTCCCATCGGAATCGTTGGTCGGAACATCGGTGTCGGAGTATTCACGGCTCGAAGCATTGCTATCGTTCGTCATCGGCTTCTGCTTTCACTATGTCCTGTACTGCAAGAGACGGCAAGAATACCTCCTGCGACACGTTAGTTAGCACCCCACTGCCTATGAACCCAGGTCACGGTCGACCGAGGTTGGGAATTTCGCCACGCCTCAGCGTCAAGACGGTCTCACGACGCCGCGACTCAAGTCGGACGCTAGCGTCGACTGCTGCGCATGACCAGGTATCGGGACTAGGCCCGCGATGCTCCGGCCCGTCGGGATAGTTGCCGACCGAAAACGATCGTTTCCGGCGAGCTCGCGTCGCACGTCATCGTACGCCCGCCGTTAACGTTCGCCGGTATCTGCTTTCGGTAGACGTTTCCGGCGTTCAGGTAGCTGATCTTGCTCGTCGTCCGTCGATGCGAGTTGGCGTGGTTGGTTTCGTTCCGCGCGGAGTTGTTGCTCGATCTTGGCGTGTGCTTTTCGTTCGTTGCGGTCGGCTCTGATGATGGACCGCAGGACGAACCAGAATGCTGCGACGACGGCGATCGTGGGGATGACGGACCAAAAGGCGTTGGTCCAGTAGTCATTGAGATTCATCCGCGCCTCCCGGGGGCTCACGCAGCACGAGCGCCAGTCCGACGATTGCGAGGATGAACGCTGTTTCGTAGCTTCCGAGCGTGTATGCCCAGAGTGACCATTGGTCTGGAACGGTTGTGTCGATGAGGAGATGAGCCGCGATCAGTGCGACGGCGGCCAGGAGAAGGAAGGCCCCGACACGTACGAGGCGATCGTGACGCCGCTGTGGGGACACGTGGCTGGTGCGCGTGGGAACGTGTGCTGGTGGACGGTGCCGAGCTGGGTGCAGGTGGCGGGTCATCTGAATATGGCTCCGATGAGGTAGAAGCTCGCAAGGGCGAGAAGCAAGGCGAGGACTGTGGCGCACGCGATGAAGATGGATATGCGGCGGAAGGGATTGCGGCGGGGGACCATGGGTGGCCGTTCTGGTGGTGGCGTTCTCTACCGGGCGGGGGCGAGGATGGTTGTGTCGTCGGCTGTGATCTGGACGATGCCTCGGTCGTCGACAACGATGAAGCGTTCGTCATCGATCGCGGTGAAGGCCTGAGCGGCCCCTTGAAGCGCGTCGAGGCGTTGCCATGTTCCTTCGGTGTTCTGTGACCAGAGGGCACCGTCGGTTCCGACTCCTGCGAGCGAGCCATTGGGTTTGGCGTCGAGTGTGTAGAGCAGTGGGGCGTCGGCGATGGGGGTGAAGGTGGCGCCGTTGTCGGTGCTGAGGAGCAGCCCTTCTTCTGCGGCCGCGTAGAGACCGTCGCCGGTGGCCGCGAGGTCTGCCGCGGAAAGTGTTGCGCCGCGGGTCCATTCGAGACCGTCGTCCGTGCTGACGAGGAGATCGACGCCATCGGACGCGATCCCGTAAAGAGTGCCGTCTGGTCCGGCGGTGAGGACATGGAAGTCCGTGCTGCCAGTGAGCGCGATCGGTGACCACGATTCGCCGAAGTCGTCACTACGAATGACACCTAGGTTCGGGGAGCCGAGCTGTGCGGGTGTCTGTGTGCCCGGGTGTCCGGATGCGAAGAGGGCGTCGTCGAGGACGGTAAAGCCCATCGCATCGAAGTCGTGGCCTCCGATGGGACCGGCGATCGCACCTTCGGGCGTGAGGGTGAAGAGTCCTCCGTGGGTGGCTACGAAGAGGTCCTCACCGCGGGGGTCAGCGGCAACACCGTGAATGTGTTGGATAACGGGGGGCACCGCGTTGGCGCCGGGGGCCTGCGGCGCGGCGCAGCCGGTGAGGGCGACGGCTACGAGAGCGATCGCGAAAGCGGGTAAGGGCGAGTGGCGGTTCATGAGACTCCGACGTGAAGAAGTGCATGCGGGTGCGCGGCCGGTACGCGAATGAGAGTCGCGACATGGCGCCAGCGCGGTGGCGTGGGTTACTGCGAGAAGGCCAGTTCGGGGGTGCGGGCGAGCGCCGCACCCCCGAAGGTGGATCAGAGCGTGTCGAGGAGGTCTTCCATCGTGGCGATCTCCGTGGTCTGCGCCTCGATGATCGTCTCGGCCAGAGCGACCGCGTCGCTGTTCTGGCCGTTGTCGACCTCTTCTTGGGCCATCTCGACGGCACCCTCGTGGTGCTGGATCATCTGCTCGAGGAACAGGCGGCTGGCGTCCGCGCCGGTGGCATCCTCGAGAGCCTGCATGTCATCTTCGGACATCATGCCGCCCCCGTGATCCATGCCCTCCATGTCGGAAGTGTCAGCGCCCCACTCTTCGAGCCACTGGTCCATCTTCTGGATCTCGGGCTCCTGCGCGGCCTTGATCTCTTCCGCAAGGGCGACGACGCGTTCGTCGACGCCCTCCTTGCTGAGAAGCATGTCGGACATGTCGATGGCCTGGGCGTGGTGCTCCTTCATCATGCTGGCGAACATGATGTCGGCGTCATTGGCGTCCGCGGAGGCCGGGGTGGAGCTGCTGCTTTCATGGTTCATGCCGGGCATGTCGCCGCCGGCGGTGTTACTGGCGCAGCCGGCGAATCCAAGCACTGCGGCGAGGGTGAGTGCGGCAGTCGCCGCAAAACGGGTCTTCATGATGGGGTTCTCCAAGAGTCGATGGTAGTGCCCAGCGAGAGAGGCTGGGCGAGGGCGTTACCCGCAGAAGGCGGGCACGCCTGCCATCACGTGCGACTGATGCAGAGAACGGTGAGAGACGGAGGCCGCAGCGGATGCAGCGCATCCCGGAGGTGTAGGCGGGACACGGGCGTTCCCGGGGAGTGCGCGACGGCTCGCCACCAGGCGGACGGCCGGGTGAGCAGCACGACGGCAATGAGGAGCGCGAGAACGCAGGCCATCCACGCCATGCCGTGATCGTCAGAACACGTGGCGCACCCCGCCTCGTCCATCGCTGCGGCGTCGCCTGAGGCGTGTGCGGGGTGAGCGTCGGCATGCGCGGGTGCGACGGCGATGGTCTCACTGTGCCCGGAGGGCATGGTGTGCGTGTTCATCGAGTGCATAGCCAGAAGCCCGAAGATCACGGAAAAGGCGACGGCGACGACGGCCAGGAGGGTGCGGGTGAGGGTGCGCTGGTTATGCACGCGGCGTGCGATCGTCATCAACACTGTCCCACCTCCCTTTCTTCCAGGGTACGTCGCTGCCGCCCATGCGCCTACTTGTCGACGACGTCGCCCGGGCTGAGGTTCAGCCGTCGCAGCAACTGCGCATTCAGCGCGACAACGATCGTGGACAGTGACATCAACACCGCCCCGACCGACATCGGCAACACGAACCCGACGGGGGCGAGCACACCGGCAGCCAACGGCACCGAGAGAAGGTTGTACCCGGCGGCCCACCAGAGGTTCTGTTTCATCTTCCGGTAACTGGCCCGTGACAGCTCAATCACGGAGATCACCGATCTGGGGTCGTCGCTGGCGAGGATGACACCCGCGGAGGCGATCGCGACGTCCGTTCCTGCGCCGATCGCAATCCCCACGTCCGCCTGGGCGAGGGCGGGGGCGTCGTTCACGCCGTCACCGACCATCGCGACCTTGCGGCCTTCGTTTTGCAGTTCTTTCACCTTGGAGGCTTTGTCCTCCGGACGGACCCCGGCGAAGTACCGGTCGATACCCAGCTCGTCGGCGACGGACGCGGCTACCGCGTCAGCGTCACCGGTGATCATGACGACCTGCACGCCGCGCTCGTGAAGCGCATCGACTGCGTGACGCGACTCGGAGCGGATCTCATCCGCGAGGCGCAACGCACCCGTCACCTGACCGTCGACGAGCACGTGGAGGATGATCGCACCCTCACCGCGCCACTCGTCGGCAACCGGCAGCTCGGCGGCGTGTTCTTGCTCGAGCATGTACGGGCCACCGACCTGCACGACACGACCATCGACACGGGCGCGCACCCCGACCGCAGGCGAGGACTCGAAGTCGGACGAGCCCGGAACGGTGAGGTTCTTCTCCTTCGCCGCGTTGACGATCGCGCGGGCGAGGGGATGCTCGGAGTCCGCTTCCGCGGCCGCAGCCCACGCCAGCAATTGATCCGCGTCGATCCCCGTGATGGGATCGATTGCGGTCACGGCAGGGGTGCCCTTGGTGAGCGTGCCGGTCTTGTCGAACAGCACCGTATCGACGGTGCGCATGCTCTCCAGAGCAAGACGATCCTTGATCAGAACGCCACCACGAGCGGCCCGCTCGGTCGCGATCGAGACGACAAGCGGGATCGCCAGGCCAAGAGCGTGCGGGCAGGCGATCACCAGCACCGTGATCGTACGGATCACGGCAGCGTCCGGGAAGCCGACGATGGTCCAGACGATGGCGGTGATCGCGGCGGCGCCGAGCGCGAACCAGAACAGCCATCCCGCCGCCTTATCCGCGAGACGCTGGGCCCGCGACGACGAGCTCTGCGCTTCGGTGACGAGCTTCTGGATGCCCGCGAGAGCGGTGTCCTCACCGATGGCGGTGATCTCCACTCGCACACCGGAGTCAGTGGCGACGGTGCCGGCGATGACCGGGTCACCGTCGCTGCGGCGTACCGGCCTGGATTCTCCGGTGATCATCGACTCGTCCATGCTGGCCGAGCCCTGCACGATCCGCCCGTCCGCAGGAATCCGCCCGCCGGGGCGCACGACCACGACATCGCCCACCTGCAAGTCGGAAGGTGCGACCGTGACGGTCGTGTCACCGTCGATCTTTTCGGCCTCGTCGGGCAGCAACGCGGCCAGGGAGTCCAACGCCGATGTCGTCTGTGCGAGGGAGCGCATCTCGATCCAGTGCCCGAGCAGCATGATCACGATGAGTAGGGCCAGCTCCCACCAGAAGTCCAGCTCGTGGTGCAGCAGGCCGAGGCTCGCACCCCACGAAGCGAGGAATGCCACGGTGATCGCGAGGGCGATCAGAAGCATCATCCCGGGCTTGCGGGCACGGAGCTCACTCACCGCGCCGGTGAGGAACGGGGTCCCGCCCCACACGTACATTACGGTTCCGAGGACCGGGGAGATCCACGCAACCCACGCGGCATCGGGCAACGGATAGCCGAGGATCGTCGAGAACATCGTCGAGAACCCGACCACGGGCACCGCGAGGAGCAGCATGATCCAGAACAGGCGCCGGAACTGGCCTACGTGATCTCCGTGGCCCCCGTGGCCGCCGTGACCCTCGTGCCCGCCGTGACCTGTGTGTTCTGGTGATGCGCCGTGGTCGTGGCCCATCGCCGCGTGGTCGTGCTCTGTTGTGGGCGCCCCGCCGTGTTTGGCGTGTGCGGTGTGATCGGTGTGGTCGTCGTGCTGGCTCATCGGAACTCCTTGCTCGAATCCGCCCGGGTCGGGCCGGACGCTCTCAGGTGCGACTCAGGCGTGGTTGGTCGCGAGGGCGTAGCCGGCCTCTTCAACCGCAGCCTGCACGGCAGCGGGGTCGACAGGGCTGGTGCTGTGAATGGTCACCCGGGAGGGGCCGCCAGCGTTCAGATTTACGGTGACGGACTCGACGCCGTCGACAGCGCTCAGTTCCTCACTGACGCTCGACACACAGTGCGAGCACGTCATTCCCTCGACCAGCACGTCCTGCGTAACCGCAGACGCCACGGGTGCGGATGTCTCCGCGTTCAAGGGGGTCGCGCAGCATGCGCAGCCCGCGTTCGCGTCCTTCAGTCCGAGTTCGATGCGATCAGTCATGCGTGTGTTCTCCTTCAACTAGACAGACGTGGGGGTCATGAACGGACCAGGCGGGCGATTGCTTCGTTGGCCTCGCGGACCTTTTCTGCAGCGACCGCCCCGCCTGTGGCGCTCGCTTCGGTGACGCAGTGACTCAGGTGATCGCTGAGCAGTGACAAGGCGACCGTCTCCAGGGCCTTCGTCGCCGCAGAAACCTGGGTGAGGATGTCGATGCAGTACTTGTCCTCATCGACCATCCGGGCAATCCCTCGCACCTGACCCTCGACACGGTTCAACCGCTTGCGCAGATCGTCCTTGTTTCCGTCATACCCGTTCATGATTCGAAGATACCCCCTGGGGGTATGCAACTCAAGTGGTTCCGGTTCCATTCCCGACGTGAGTACTTTGTGTCCACCTCGCTCACGCTGCGACCCGTGATTCGTCGGCGGTGCTGTCGCGAGTATCCGGAGTTGCGGCGGAGACTCGCGCGAACGCGGCCCACCACAGCTAACACACCCCGGCGGGGTACTCAAGGGCCTCAATGAGTGGAGGGCGCGAGCGTACCTTCGTGGCTCACGAAGCTCGTGGCTCACGAAAGGACCCCCTCATGTCTACTACCGAGGAAATGCTCCGCACCTACCCGAAAGACCTAGGCGGAATCGATCAGGAGAAGCTTGCTGAGTGCATCGACGCGTGTCTGGAATGTGCGCAAGCATGCACCGCGTGTGCCGACGCCTGCCTCAGCGAGGACATGGTCGCTGACCTGACCAAATGCATCCGCACGAACCTGGACTGCGCAGACCTTTGCGCCACCACAGCCCGCATCCTCTCCCGCCACACCGGGTACGACGCCAACCTCACCCGCGCCGCGCTTGAAGCCTGTCGAACGGCCTGCACGAGCTGCGCCAACGAGTGCGAACAGCACACCATGCACGAGCACTGCACGATCTGCGCCGAGGCATGCCGGCGCTGCGAACAAGCCTGCACTGCGCTGTTGGAGACGCTATGACACAGCACCACGCCGACAACGGGGCACGCCCGCCCGTACCGGAATCTCACGAACAAGACCACGGCGGAATGTCGAGCTACCTCAAACTCGCCATCTCCCTGACGCTCAGCTTCGTCGTGATGTACTTCCTCACGTTCGCGATGATCAACGTCCTCGATGACCTCTTCCTCAACATCAGCAACCTCTACATGGCTCTGATGATGGTGTTCCCCATGGGCATCATCATGGTCATCGTGATGTGGAAGATGTTCCCGAACAAGGCGGTGAACGTCGGGCTGCTCGTAGGCTTCGCCGCACTATTTCTGGTCGCGTTCTTCATGGGCCGCGCAGAAGCCTTCGTCGGTGACGACCAGTTCCTCCGCTCCATGATCCCGCACCACTCGCGAGCGATCCTGGTATGTGAGCAATCAGATATCAGCGACCCGGAAATCCAAGACCTCTGCAAGCAGATCATCTCTTCACAACAAGAAGAGATCGACCAGATGAACGACATCCTCGACCGGCTCAACGAATAGTCAACCGACCTTTGGCGACGAGTGAGCCCGAAGAAGGACTCCGGACCCACCGCCGATCAGCGGGGTCTAGGCCGACTCGGCACACACTACGCGTGGGGACCTCCGTGAACCACCGAAAACGATCGTTTACGGCAGACGCACGGAGGTCGCCGGCCGATCGCACGACACGCCGATCGCGCACCCGCCGAAACCCCCTGCCGAAACCAGATGCGCCGAAACTGGCCGTTCGACGTTTTAGGCAGCGTGAGAGTGGAAGGTGATTTACGACATCTTTCGTGAGACAGCCGGCAGCCTCGACCGTGCATCACTCACCCGTCTTCCCGGGAATGTTCTGTCTCACCGACCGACAGCTTTCGTGAGATCGGACAACGATGGTCCGCGCATCGCCTCAGCCGATCACATCGCGGCGTCGCAGCGCCCAGGCGCTCGCGGCGACGAATGCGACGTTCACCGCCCAGAGCGCCACGGCGCCGCGGGGATCGAACCCCTCCGCGAGCGGAGCCTGGTGGAACGCCCAGGAGTACGGTGAGATCGCCCGGAGCCACTCGGCGTCCTCCACCTGGTTCGCGATCGCGTTGAAGGCGTACCCGGCGACGGCGATTCCCGCGCCCCCTGCGACAGCCCAGGAAGTGCGGCCGAAGAGAGCGCCCAGCAGGAGTGCGGCGCTCCCCGAGAGCATCGTGAGGCCGACGAAGACGACGGTGGTGTCGATGATGCGGATCGGATCGATGTCGAGCTGTGCCGAGTCGTTGAGCAGGGCGACGACAGCGCCCGCGAACACGCCCAGCCACGCGAGCCGGGCGAGGATGGCGAAGGCGGACGCGATCGCGTATCCGACCCGTCCCACACCGTGAGCCAGGTTGAGTTCGAGGCGCCCTGACGCCTCCGCGCCGGCGATGGCGCCCGCTCCCCAGGACGTGCCTGCGATGGTCAGGAGGAGGAAGCCGATGAGGCCGTAGAAGGTGCCCTGGGCGTAGCCCGCCCCGGTGCCGATCTGGTCGTAGCCGAGTGCTCCCACGAGCTCCGGGGGCAGGCTGTCGAGGATCTGCTGCATCTGCCCGTTGCCGCCGATGCTCGGGAACAGCGGCAGGTACAGGAACAGCACCGCCGCGACGCCGATGGTCCAGCCCACCGTTCCGCGCCAGCTTTCGCGGAGAGCGCGCCGGAAGATGGGAAGCGCGTCACGCATCGCCCTGACCTGCCTCGAGACGCGAGGAGTCACCGTAGAGCCGCAGGACCGATTCCTCCAGGTCTGGTTCCTCGATCGCGAGGTCGAGGACGTGGTGCTGCGCCAGCACCTTCACCAGCGGGTCGATGGCACCTTCGACGGTGGCATTCACCTGCACGATGTCCGTCTCGCCGCGGACGTCGAGCTCGGAGATCTGCGGCAGTGCACCGAGTTGCTCCCGGATCAGGGTCGCTGCCGTCGTATCGAGACCGACGCGTACGCGCCGGATCGCGCCGAGTCTGAGTGAGGCCACATCACCCTCCGCCACGACCCTCCCTCGACTGAGGACGGCGACGATGTCGGCCGTCTGCTGGATCTCACTCAGCACATGGGAGCTCAGCAGCACGGTCTGGCCGCGATCTCTGGCTTCGGTGACGAGGTGGAGGAACTCTCTCTGGACGAGCGGGTCGAGACCGCTGGTCGGCTCGTCCAGCACGAGCAACGGCGGTTCGTGCATGAAGGCTTGGACGATCCCGAGCTTCTGCTTGTTGCCCTTCGAGAGCGCGCGCACCGGTCGACTCAGATCGAGGTCGAGTCGGTCCGCGAGGCGGTCGATCGTGCCGGGGTTCACCGGGCCGGACACCTCGGCGTAGAAGTCGAGCATGCGGCGTCCCGTCGTGCGGTCGTCGAGTCGGAGCTCGCCGGGGATGAAGCCGATGCGTCGTCGGAGGGCCGGGCCGCCGCGGCGCGGGTCTTCGCCCAGGACCCGGATAGCGCCCGACGTGGGGCGGATGATGTCGAGGATCATGCGCAGCGTGGTGGTCTTTCCTGCGCCGTTAGGGCCGATGAGCCCGAACACGGTGCCGGGATCGACGCGGAGATCGATGGAGTCGACCGCTGTGTGCCGACCGTACTGTTTCCGAAGGTGAGTGAGTTCGATGGCAGGGGTCATGGCCCTGCTCCTTTCGGAGGGTGAGGGGGACCAGGTTCGGAGATCTCGTCAGCGGGGAGGATCCGGGTCCTGATTCGGGTCGTTCTCCCCCTTGTCCGAGGAGGGCCCGCTGCTTCTGGCGAGCGCTTCCTTCGCGGCGACGAGCAGATGGTCGTCGGCGTAGAGCCCGTGCGTGTAGAGCTCCAGCACGGGAACGGTCGACCGTTCCAGCAGCGATGTCGTCAGCGTGCTCTCTCCGAAGGCGCGCGCGAGGTGCCGCCGCAGGATGACGGGACCGAGACCGTAGAGGGTAATATACACGGCAGTGGCTTCCAGGTCGGACTGCTCGCGCATCGTGCCCGCGGCGATCTGTTCGCGCAGCATGTCTCTGGTGCTGACGAGGAACATGTCGAAGAGATGGTCGGACGCGGCGGAGTCGTCGAGAAGCATCCGGGCGAGGTAGTCCAGTGCGACATTGCGACCCTCTAACGAGTCCAATGCCTCCCGCATCAGGCGCGCGGCGTCGGCACCCGTCATGCCGTCTCGCTCGGCGAGGAAAGTGCTCACGACGTGCGCGTCGCACACGTCGCGCAGTCCTTCCTTGCTTCCGAAGTGGTGCAGGATCAGCGCCGGGCTCACGCCCGCATCCTGCGCGATCTGCCGCAGACTCGTGCCGTCGAATCCGCGCTCGCTGAACCGGACGATCGCGGCGTCGCGAATGCGCGCCCTGGTGGTGAGGTCGTCGGCTCCTGAACGCATAGTCAGCATGCTAAACGAGCGTTCAGTCCGGGGCAAGAGTCAGGTCATCTCCGTTCCGTCGGTCTCGCAGACCGAGCGTCTGAGGTGGCGATGGATGTGGGTCATCGCCGACGCGACGCGGGGAGATCGATCGGCCCCGTGACCGACAACTCGTCCTCCCAGACCTCGATCCCGCTGACCTCGGGAAGACGTGCCCTCGTGAAGACCGGGTCCAGCCCTTCTCGTCGTTGCTGGGTGTAGTCCTTCAACAGCTTGAAGGCGATTCCGGACAGCAGCGCGATCGCGACGAGGTTGACGAGGGCCATGAATCCCATCGCGCCGTCGGCGAAGTTCCACACGACATCGGCGGAGACGAGGGCCCCAGCGAACACTGCGGCGATCGCGAAGAGACGATAGCCGAGCAGGACTCCGGTGCGGGAGGTGATGAACTCCACGTTGGTCTGCCCGTAGTAGTAGTTGCCGAGGATCGAGCTGAACGCGAGCAGGAAGATGATGACGATCAGGAGGATGTTCGACCAGGTGCCCAGCGCGCTGACGACCGCGCCCTGCGTCAGCCCGATGCCGCGTTCGGCGCCGGCCAGGTCTGGAACCGAGACCAGGATGATGAACGCGGTGATCGAGCAGACGAGGAAGGTGTCGAAGTACACGCCCAGCGTCTGCACGAGACCTTGTTTGACCGGGTGCGTCACCGCCGCGCTCGCTCCTGCGTTGGGGGCCGACCCCAGTCCGGCTTCGTTGGAGAACATCCCCCTCTTGACGCCGGTGAGGATGATGTAGCCGAGCGCTGCGCCGACGACCTCGTTCGGGCCGAAGGCTTCGAGGAAGATCGTGGCGAAGACTCCGGGAAGGCGCTCGATGTGCATCGCGACGATCACCACGCCGAGAAGCAGATACAGCAGTGCCATGATCGGGACCAGCGTCTGGGTGACGGAGGCGATGCGGCGCACGCCCCCGAAGATGACGAGCCCCATGAGCAGTGCGAGTGCGCCGCCGGTGACCCACGGCAGCCAGGCAGCAGACTCTCCGCCGAGGCTGCCCGCGATCGTCGCCTGGATGGTGTTCGCCTGCAACGAGCTGAAAGCGATGGGGAAGCAGATGATGAGGATGACGGCGAAAAGCACGCCCATCCATCGCGCTCCGAGTCCGCGTTGCATGTAGTAGGCGGGGCCGCCGATGAACCCGTCCCTATCGCGCCTCTTGTACAGCTGTGCCAGCGAGGACTCGATGAACGCGGACGCTCCACCGATGAATGCCATCAGCCACATCCAGAAGACCGCGCCGGGACCGCCGATCGCGATCGCGGTTCCCACTCCCGCGATGTTGCCGACGCCCACTCGTGAAGCGGCGGAGATGGTGAATGCCTGAAAGGAGGAGACCGATTGAGGCTCGCCGGTCTCCGTGCGGGGCGTTCGGTCCTTCAGAGTGCGGAACATCTCCGGAATCAAACGGAACTGCACGACGCCCGAGCGAATCGTGAAGTAGAGCCCGAGGAGGACGACGATCGGAAGGACGATCCATGTCCACAGGTTGTCGCCCCAGGTCAGCAGCCACTCGTTAACAGCATCCATCCGCACAGTATGGCGACGTCGACGCCGGCTCACCAGGCTGAGAATAATCCAGGAGCTGAGAAGCTGCCGGGGCCGCCGGTGTCTGCCCGCCCTGCGGAAGACGAGGAAGGCCCCGATCGGGCGGATACTGGAAGGGACGGTATCGAGAGCCCCCGCCTCCGCACCGCGCGGCAGACCTCTCGACGCCAGGAAGAAGATGCTCATGAAAGCTCTCCGCTACGTCGAGATCGGCAAGCCCCCGGTGGTGGTCGACATCCCGATTCCGAAGCCCGGCCCCGGCCAGGTCCTGCTCAAGATCACCGCGGGTGGTGTCTGCCACTCCGACGACTACGTCATGGGGCTCCCCGAGAAGGACTACCACGAGCAGGGTTACCCGCTGCCGCTGACGCTTGGGCACGAAGGCGCTGGCATCGTGCACGAGATCGGCGAGGGCGTCGACTCGACGCTCAAGGTCGGGGATGCCGTGGCCGTCTACGGTCCGTGGGGCTGTGGTCGCTGCCACAACTGCTCGATGGGCAAGGAGAACTACTGCACGAACGCCGCCGCCGAGGGCATCCGTCCTCCGGGGCTGGGCAGCCAGGGCTCGATGGCCGAGTACATGATCGTCGACGACGCGCGCCACCTCGTGCCGCTCGGTGACCTCGACCCCGTGCAGAACGTCTCGCTGACCGACGCGGGTCTCACCCCGTACCACGCGATCAAGAACTCGCTTCCGAAGCTCGGCGCCGGCACGTTCGCCGTCGTGATCGGCACCGGCGGTCTCGGCCACGTCGGCATCCAGATCCTCAAGGCCATCTCGGGGGCCACGGTCATCGCCCTCGACGTGAACGACGAGAAGCTGAAGCTCGCCACCGAGGTGGGCGCCGATCACGTGCTGATCAGCGATGCATCGGCTGCCGAGAAGATCCGCGAGCTCACCGGCGGTCTCGGCGCGAACGCGGTGTTCGACTTCGTGGGCGCGAACCCGACGATCGCCCTGGCCCAGAGCGTGGCCGCGCTCGAAGCCGACATCACCATCGTGGGCATCGGCGGGGGCAGCATGACGCTCGGGTTCGGCTCGATCGCCTACGACGCCGCCGTGCGCATTCCCTACTGGGGCTCACGCGCCGAACTGATCGAGGTGCTGGACCTCGCCCGCGCCGGGAAGATCCACGTCCAGACCGAGAGCTACACGCTCGACGACGGCCCGAAGGCGTACGAGGACCTCGCGTCGAACAGTATCCGCGGACGCGCCGTCATCGTCCCCTGACGCCGGCAGGGGAGCGCCCGGGAGGACTCACCTCCCGGGCGTTCTTCTTCTGGTTGCGCCTCCGCAGACCATTCCCCGCACCTCCTTCGATGCTCGGCGCGTCGCGTGGTCAATACTCAATTGACTTGAATATCATGTCGACATGACTACGAGAGAGATGCGTGAGCCGACGTTCCTGATTCTGACCGCACTCGCCGGAGGGCGAAAGCACGGTTACGCACTCATCGCCGAAGCAGACGAGCTCTCGGCGCACCGCGTTCAGCTCAAGGTGGGCACTCTCTACGCAGCGTTGGATCGTCTGGGAGCTGAAGGGCTGGTGAGGGCGGCGGGGGACGAGGTGATCGATGGTCGTGTCCGTCGCTACTACGAGCTGACGGACGAGGGGGCGGCGGCGTTGGCTGCCGCCGCAGAGCGATCCGCCCGGATTGCGGCCGAGGCTCAAACGAGGTTGAAACGAGCCCGTCCGGCGTTCGGTATGACCGTGAGCGTCGCATGACCGCGCTCGATCCCCAGCGATTCCGACGCGCTTTCCTGCTGCATCCGCGAGCGTGGCGCGAACAGAATGAAGCGGCGGCGGTAGGCGTGCTCATGGATGCCGCGGAGTCCTCGGGTGAGGCGCGGCTGCCGTTCGCAGAGCGACTGAGTATTTACTTCCACGCGGGGTCTGCGTGGCTTGAGTATGCCCTTGGCCCCGCGCGCAACGCGACCGCCTCGCTCGGACTGGGCACCGGCATCGCCGTAGCTGCTGTCTACCTGGCGGGCTTCGTGGTGGCCCCCGTAGCGGCGCAGGAGTTCGTCCCCGCGAGCATGGCGCTCGTCGGCGTGGCACTCGTCATCCCGTGGGTCGCTGCGGGGTTCCTGGCGATGTCCGGATACGGGCGCGCAAGTCGGTGGGCTGTTGTGTCCGCAGCGCTCGCATGTCTCGCAGTCGGCATGGCGCGTCTCTGGCTGCCGCATATACCTCTGCCGTCAACGATGACCCTGTTGTTCTTCGCCCTGTCGGCTGTCGTCGCTCTGCTGGGCCGTCCCCGAGCGTCGGTGACCTGGGGAGCACTGATCGGGGTCGGGCTCTTCGTCGCGGCGATCGCGCTGGCGTCAGGGTTGCTCGGGAGTTTCACCGATTGGCGCCTGTGGGTGCAGTCGTCCTACGTCTTGATCTTCGTCCTGAGCGCCTGGTTCGTCGGTCTTCTCACGGCTGCCGCTTGTGGGCACGAGTCTGTCGCGCTGGCGGGCATGGTTTACGCCGCTCCCTGGGCGATCCTGATGGTCGCTGGGGCAGGGAGGGGTGGCGCCCCCGCGTGGGCCCTGTTCCTGATCGTTGTCATCTGGCTGTGTGCATCCGTCGCAGTAGCCGTTACCGTGCGTGTTCGGGGTTCGCGTCTGCGACGTCGCACGTACGTCCGTTGATCTGAGCTGCGGCGCGTCGGAAGTCAGACAGCAGCCATCCTGGTGAGGCCAGGGAGGAGTCGCGGCGGCTGGCCCTCAGGCGCGGCGTCGCCGGTCGGCGAGGAGGGCGAGCGCCGCGTCGATCGCACTCGCCGCGGCGTCGGGGGCCACGCGGACGAGGGCGAATGCGGAGACCACCAGACCCGTAGAGGTGTCCGCCAGGGTCGCGACTTCCGTTCCCGCGAGCTCGGGGAGGGCGGCCCGGACGCCGCGGGCGAACGCCGCACGGAGCTCCGCGCGATAGGACGCCACGACCCGGGCGACCGCGTCGTCGGTGCCGATGGGGGCGGCGGCGGTGTTGACCAGCAGGCAGCCGCTCGTCGCCGGGAGGCTCCCCGCGGTCAGCAGCGCCGCACGGAGTCCGCCGAGGTAGGTCTCCAGAGCCTCCGGCGCCACGGTCTCACCCGTCAACGGGGCGAGGCGCGGGCGGATCACCTCGTCCAGATAGCTCTCGACGGCGGCGTCGAAGAGTCCGCGCTTGGAACCGAAGGCGTGATAGATGCTGGAGCGGCTGAGCCCGGTCGCGCGCTCGAGCTCGGGCAGCGGCGCGCTCTCGAAGCCGCGCTCCCAGAACACGCCGCGTGCCGCGCGGACCGCCTCGGCGGTGTCGAAGGTCTGTGTGCGCCCCATTCGCCGTGCTCCTGCCCCTTTTGTGAATCGCTCGATCCAGTATATATTGGAACGACCGATACAGAATGCGCGGCCTCGCCGCGTCGAAGGGGGACTGTCATGGTCATCGCCGGACTCGTGCTCGCAGGCATCGCGGCACTCGTGCACGTCTACATCTTCTGGCTCGAGTCCTTCGCCTGGACGAGCGCGCGCGCTCGCCGCACGTTCGGCACGGGCACGGCGGAGGAGGCCGCGCGACAGAAGGAGCTCGCGTTCAACCAGGGCTTCTACAACCTGTTCCTCGCGGTCGCCGTCCTCCTCGGCATCGTCCTCTTCGCCACGGGAGCGACGGCCGTCGGCGCGACTCTCGTCTTCACCGGCGCCGGATCGATGGTCGCCGCGAGCCTCGTGCTGCTGCTGTCGAGCCCCGACAAGGCGTCCGCCGCCCTGAAGCAGGGCGTCATCCCGGCGCTCGGCGTCATCGCGCTCGCCATCGGCCTCCTCGTCTGAGTCCGGCCGCAGCACCCCCCAGATCCTCACGAAGGAGAGAAATGTCCCACGCCATCAGCACCCAGATCCAGCTCGCCCGCCGCCCCGAGGGGTGGCCGACCCACGACGACTTCCGCACCGTCGAGGTGGAGCTGAGCGATCCGGCGCCGGGGGAGGTGCGCGTGGCGAACGAGTTCGTCTCCGTCGACCCCTATATGCGCGGGCGGATGAACGACGTCCGCAGCTACGTCGCCCCGTACGCCCTCGGCGAGGTCATCGCCGGCGGCGCCATCGGCCGGGTCGTGGCCTCTGCCGCAGAGGAGCTTCCCGTCGGCGCCGTCGTGCTGCACCAGCACGGCTGGAGCGATGTCGTACAGGCGGATGCGTCGACATTCCGGGCTGTGCCCGAGGTGCCCGGCATGCCGCTGTCGCTGCGCCTGCACATCCTCGGCATGACCGGCCTCACCGCGTACGTCGGGCTCATCGCGATCGCCGGACTCGCCCCGGGCGACACCGTCTTCGTCTCCGGCGCCGCCGGTGCCGTCGGCACGGCTGTCGGTCAGATCGCCAAGCTCCTCGGCGCGGGCCGCGTGATCGGCTCGGCGGGCTCGCCCGAGAAGGTCGCCCTGCTGACCGAGAAGTACGGCTACGACGCGGCGTTCAACTACAAGGACGGCCGGGTGCGCGAGCAGCTCGCCGCCCTCGCGCCCGAGGGCGTGGACGTGTTCTTCGACAACGTCGGCGGCGACCACCTCGAAGCCGCGCTCGACGTGATGAACGACGGCGGCCGGATCGCGCTGTGCGGCGCCATCACGAGCTACAACACGACCGAGCGCCTGCCCGGGCCCGACAACATGGCGAACATCATCACGCGCGGTCTCCGTCTCCAGGGCTTCACCCTGGCGAACTACCTGCACCTGTCGCCGGAGTTCACCGAGAAGATGACCCGCTGGTTCGCAGAAGGGCGGATCGCGTACGACGAGACCATCGTCGACGGCATCGAGAACACGGTCGACGCGTTCCTCGACATGATGCGCGGAGCCAACACGGGGAAGATGCTCGTACGGGTCGCGCCCTCCGCCTGACGTCCGGAGCGGGCCGCCCGCGCATTTGAGATATATTGCTTGAGACGTAGAACTTCACTCTCCATGACCCCCACTGGAGGCAGTGTGACACTCTCTGGCGGCCCCCTCGAACGCCGGTCGATGAGCGACGAGGCTTTCGTGCGCCTGCAGGATGCCATCATCAGCGGCGAACTCCAGCCCGGCGAGCGCCTGCGCGATTACGAGCTCGCCGAACGCCTCGGCACCTCGAAGACGCCGATCCGTCACGCCCTCGACCGCCTGGCCGACAACGGCCTCGTCGAGATGCAGCGGAACCGGTACACCCGCGTGGCCCCGATCGATCTGGAGCGCGTGCGGAACGCGGTCGACCTGTTCGGCGACATCTGGATCGGCTCGGTCCGTCACGTCATGCCGGTCATCCAGGACGACGATGTGGCCTACCTCGTCGAGCTGGCCGACGACATGGCGGCGTCGGTGCAGGGGCGGGACATCATCGCGTTCGGGGCGGCGCTCCGCAGCGCGGCGACGGGCTTCGCCCGGATCGAGGGCAACGCCACGCGCGCCAACTCCATCGAGCGCCTCGGGCCGCAGATCCGTCGTTTCACCCAGCATGCGAAGGACGCCGTGGACTGGTCCGCCGTCGAGGAGTTCGTCGGCGCGATCCGCGAGGCGACGTCCGAACGGGACGCAGTCAAGACCCGGGCCGTCCTGGTGAGCTTCTTCGACGAGACGCTCCCCGCGATCATCGATCGGGCCGAGCAATCGGGGCTGGCCGAGATCACGGACTGATCCGCCGCTGACGAACGAGGGCGACCGCACACCGCGGTCGCCCTCGTCGCGTCCCGGGGCTACGGCGTGAGGCGATGGACGTCGCGCGGGAACAGCGTCACCTCACGCACGTTGGTCGCCTCGACCAGTCGGCCGACCCAGCGCTCCAGTCCGATCGCGAAGCCGCCGTGCGGAGGCATCCCGTGCGCGAACGCCTCGAGGTAGCCGGCGTACGCCGAGGGCGACTCGCCCCGAGCTTCGATCGCCGCGATGACCTCGCTGTGCCGATGCAGCCGCTGTCCGCCGGTCACGAGCTCCAGACCGCGGAACAGGAGGTCGAAGCTGTTGCTCCCCTCCGTGTCGTCGGGCTGCGGATGCGTGTAGAACGGGCGCTTGCGCATCGGGTATCCCTCGACGGCCAGCACGTCGCTGCCGAACTCCTCCTTCGCCCACGCCCCGAGCGCCCGCTCGTGTGCGGGGGAGAGGTCGGGCTCGTCGGCCGGAGCACCGACTCGGCGCAGCGCATCCCGGAAGTGCACGACGGGGATGTCCTCGGGGATGACGGGGAGCGTCACGTCGAGCAGCGCGAGTTCCTCCGCGGCGTCGGTGCGGATGCCGTCGAGCATGCCGCGCAGCACGTGGCCGAGGAGGCGCAGGACGTCGCGGTGGTCGCGGATGAACCCGAACTCGACGTCCAGCGACACGTACTCCGAGAGGTGCCGCACGGTCTCGTGCGGCTCGGCGCGGAAGACGGGACCCACCTCATAGACGCGCTCGAACACCCCCACCAGCTGCTGCTTGTAGAACTGCGGACTCTGCGCGAGATATCCGGTCCTGCCGAAGTAGTCGACCGGGAACACGTTCGCTCCCGACTCCGTCACGGTGTCGACGATCTTCGGGGTCTGCACCTCGGTGAAGTCCGCGGCGTCGAGCACCCGGCGGAACGCGCGCACGCTCGCCGCGGCGATCTGCCAGGTCGCGCGGCGTGCCGGATGGCGCCAGGTCACCGCGGCGTGGTCGAGCAGCGTCGGCAGACTCGTTTCGAGTGTCGGACGCCACAGTTCCACGACCGGTGGTGCGGCCGGCTCCGACAGGCTCTCGATCTGCGGGTCGACGATCTCGACGCCGCCGGGGGCCGGCGGGTTCGCGGCGACGGTCCCCGTCACGCGGACGACCGTCTCCTCCGGAGGGAGCCCGCCGGCCGGAGCCTGCGCGGGGCGGACGACGACCTGTGCGAGTCCGGAACGGTCGCGGATGATCAGGAACGCGACGGTGGCGAGCTCCCTCCGGCGGTGGACATGGCCGAGCAGCGTGACGCGGTGGTCGGGGACGGCCTCGGCGAGCTCCGCGGCGAGCGTGCGGGCGGGGTCGGGTGATCTCATTTCTCCTCCAGGTTGTGGGAGCCCTGGAGGTGTGGGCGGGGGCCAGATCGCGGTGCCACCACACCTTCGCCGGTGAGAAGCCGGCCTCTCGTCGGTACGCCGGACGCGCGGGGACCGCCTGCCCGGAGGCCGGAGGTCGTCACGCTCCGGCGGTCGCCGCGTCCAGTCTAGGGGCGCTCTCGGCAGATCCACAGAATCCCGCGGGCACCGTCTCGTACCCTGGATTATCCAAGGGGAGTACTCCGACACGGTCGGGTCGTCATTACGGATGCGTCTGCATCCCGGCCCACCGGTCCCGCTCGGCGGGATGGGGAAGACTTTGGCGCTGTTCCGTCACGCCCGAGTCTGGAGTACCCGTTGGAAATCACCCCCTTGATCTGGGTCATCACGATCGCGGTCACCATCGCGTTCTTCGTGTACGAGTTCTTCGCGCACGTCCGCAAGCCGCACGAGCCGAGCATCGGCGAGTCCGCACGCTGGTCGATCTTCTACATCAGCCTCGCGCTGCTCTTCGGCGTGGGCATCGGCATGGTGTCCGGCTGGACGTACGGCGGCGAGTACTTCGCCGGCTACCTCACCGAGAAGGCGCTGTCGATCGACAACCTCTTCGTGTTCCTCATCGTGATGACGGGCTTCGCGGTGCCGAAGATCTATCAGCAGAAGGTGCTGATGATCGGCATCGTGATCGCGCTGATCCTCCGCGGCATCTTCATCGCGGTCGGCGCTACCCTCATCGAGAACTTCTCCTGGATCTTCTACGTCTTCGGCGCGCTGCTGCTCTTCCTCGCGTACCGCCAGGCCTTCAGCAGCCACGAGAGCAACCCTGCGAACGGTCGCTTCATGACCTTCGTCCGCCGCCACCTCCCCGTCAGCGAGGAGTACAACGGCGACAAGCTCACGGTCGTCCAGAAGGGCAAGCGCTACGTCACGCCGATGCTGCTGACGATCATCGCGATCGGTTTCATCGACCTCGTCTTCGCCGTCGACTCGATCCCCGCCATCTACGGCCTCACCGATGAGGCGTACATCGTGTTCACCGCGAACGCGTTCGCTCTGATGGGTCTGCGTCAGCTGTACTTCCTCATCGGCGGCCTGCTCGAGCGCCTGGTCTACCTGGCTCAGGGTCTCGCCGTCATCCTCGCGTTCATCGGTGTGAAGCTCGTGCTGCACGCCCTGCACGTCAACGAGGTGCCGTTCATCAACGGCGGCGAGCCGATGCTGTGGGCGCCCGAGATCCCGATCTGGTTCTCGCTGCTGTTCATCGCCGCGACCATCGCGGTCGCCACCGTCGCGAGCCTGATGAAGACGCGCCGGCACCACAACACCCTCTCTTCCCCGACCGATTCCACCCCCACCATCGACAAGGAGCACTCTTGAGCGCGCAGCGCTGTTCTGACTCTTCGGACTCTGACAGTACGAGCACCCGGTTCATCCCGGGTGCTCACCCCGCCACCGAGGAGGTCGCCCGCTGATGGGCGATCTGCTCTGGAACATCGCCCTCGTCCTGCTCTTCGTGCTGATCGGTGGTGTCTTCGCTGCGACGGAGATGGCGCTGGTCACGCTCCGTGAGAGCCAGCTCAACGCGATCGCCGCTCGTGGCCGTCGCGGGGCGAAGGTCGCCGCTTTGGCCCGCAACCCCAACACCTTCCTCTCGGCGGTGCAGATCGGCGTGACCGTGGCGGGCTTCGCGTCCGCCGCCTATGGGGCGACCTCGATCGCGCCGTCCGTCGCGCCGCTGCTGGAGGGCTGGGGCGTCGCACCTCCGCTCGCTATGACCCTCGCCACGATCGTGCTGACGCTCATCATCGCGTACCTGTCGCTCGTGCTCGGCGAGCTCGTGCCGAAGCGGCTCGCGATCCAGCGCAACGCGCAGTTCGCGTATGCAGTGGCGCCGGCGCTGAATGGCTTCGCGACCGTCATGCGTCCGGTGATCTGGCTGCTGTCCGTCTCGACGAACGCCCTCGTCCGCGTGCTCGGCGGCGACCCGCACAAGACGAGCGACGAGCTCACCGATGAGGAGGTGCGCGATATCGTGGCGACCCACCAGGGCCTCCCCGACGACGAGCGCCGCATCCTCGACGACGTGCTCTCGCTGCGTGGGCGCCAGGTCAGCGAGGTCATGCGCCCGCGACCGGAGGTCGTGGCGCTGGACGAGGCTGCCACGGTCGGGGCGGCGGTGGAGCAGGTGCGCGAGCTGCCCTACTCCCGGTACCCGGTGTCGCAGACGTCGATCGACGACATCACCGGCTTCGTGCACGTACGTGACCTCTTCGAGGCTGCGGCGGACGACCCGGAGCGCCCGCTGCAGGGGCTCGTCCGCGACATCCCCTACATCCCGTCCACGGCGGGCGTGCTGCCGACTCTGACCCGCATGCGGGCGGAGGGACACCACATCGCGGTCGTCGTGGACGAGTACGGTGGCACCGACGGTCTGGTCACGCTGGAGGACCTCGTGGAGGAGGTCGTCGGTGAGATCTTCGACGAGTACGACGCCGAGGTGTTCCTCTCCGCCGACGACGGGCTGGACGGGCGCCTCAACCTGCAGGACTTCGAGGAGGCGACGGGGCTCGCGATGCCCCGTGGCTCCTCCGACACCATCGCCGGATTCGTCACGGAGCAGCTCGGACGGCTTGCCGTGGTCGGCGACACCGTCGAGGTCCCGGGTGCGACGATCCAGGTGGTCGAGATCGATCGCCGCCGCATCGCGCGGGTGCGGGTCTCGATGCAGACCGATCCGGCAGCGGGACGAGGCGCCGAGGACTGATGCGCGACCGGGTGGCGGGGTGCGTCAGTCGCGCGCCCCGCTGCCCAGCTCGCGCAGTCCGTCGTGGAGGACCTCGGTGAGGAGCCGCGCGTAGCGGCCATCCGGATCGAGGTCGGGATCGAACACGGTGATGCTGGCTCCGATCGCCCGCGGGGCGAGGGCGCGCAGGAGAGCGGTGAGCTCCGCCGCGTCGAGACCGCCGGGGTCAGGGCTGTCGACGGCGGGCATCACCGACGGGTCCAGCACATCGACGTCGAGTTGCAGCCAGTAGCGACCGCCCGCGGACGCCGCCGTCTCGGCGGCGACCGCATCCGCGCCTCGCGCCAGCACATCGGCCGCAGGTGTGACGCGTGCGAGGAGGCTGCGGACCTCCGCCTGCTCCTCGTCATCATCACGGTGCCCGATGTGGGCCGTGCCGGCGGGGGAGAAGTACGGCGCGAGCCCCTCGATGTCGGCGATGGCCGGCCAGTGCGCGCCGACGGCGGCCGCCAGCGCTTCGCCCGCCACGCTCGCGCACTCGTCGCTGTTGCCCGGGTGGCGGAAGTCGGTGTGTCCGTCGATGTGCACCAGGCCGGCCCCGCCGCGGCGCTTCACCGCGATCCCGGCGGCGACGAGGATGCCGCAGTCGCCGCCGATCACGAGCGGGGCGCGGCCCTCATCGAGGGCCTCGCCGATACGTGACGCCAGGCGGAGGGAGTGGTCGACGAAAGCGGCCTCGTTGCGCACCCGGTCGGCGGGCCGGGTCGCGTCGTCGTCCACGTAGCGCCCGGCCAGCACGATGCCGCCGTCAGTCGCTCCCCGGTCGGTGAAGCGCCGGAACAGCCCCGCTTCGCGGAACGCTTCCGGCGCCTTCGCGGAGCCGGGCACGCTGCCGGGCTCCGGTGGGCGCAGGCCGAGATTGCTGGGGGCCGACAGCAGTGTGATCATGCGCTCATCCTGCACCGGGCGTCCGACATCGCCGTCGATCAGCGGATGGCGTAGACGGCGCTGCTTACGATCACCGCGATGACGGTCGTCCAGCCGATGATCGCGACGGCCTGCCACACGAGGATGCGCCCCTTGCCGATGCCGGACGCGGCCAACATGGTGGCGGTGAAGTGTGTCGGCAGCAGCAGCGGTCCCAGCAGGCTCACCCCGGGGACGCCGTAGCGCTCGAACGCGCGCTGGAACTTCTCGCGGCGGGCGGACCCGCGTCCGGTCTCCGCCGGGACGCCGTCGGCCTCCAGGCTCGTGCCGCCGCCCACCGTCACCGGCTGCTTCGCCCGCGAGCGGTCCACGATGGCCCGGCGGGCGCCCGCGCTGGCGAGCACCAGGATCGCGACGCAGAGGAAGTTGCCGACCATCGCGGCGATGGCGGCGACCACGGGCGGGATGCCTCCGAGGATGCCGATGCTCGCGGCGCCCTCGCCCTCGACGAAGGGGACCGCCCCGGCGAGGGCGACGATGAGCGGTTGGACGAGGTCGGGGACCTGGGCGACGAGGTTCTGGAAGGTCTCGATGAGGTTCATGGGGGAAGCTCCGGGTGTCGGTGCGGACGGTCTCTCCGTCGCGATGACCCCAGTCCAGTCGAAGCGGCCCCGGCGCGGCAGTGCCGCCGCGTCACCGCTCTCCATGCGGTTCGCACCGGATCCCGTGACATGTGTCACGCCTCTATCGTGGGGAGCGTGAGCAGTCCTTCCCCCGCCCTCTCCGATCCCGGCCCCGGTGCCCGCCAGCTCGCGCGGGGAATCACCGCCACCTGGTGGTACACGGTGGGCGGGGTGATCTTCATCGAGCTAATGCTGGTGGCGGCCTGGCTCGGCATCGCCGTGGCGCTGGATCGCTCGGGCGTCGCGCTGCTCGTCGTGGGAGTCGGGGGCGTGCTCTGGGCGGCGTCGACCGTCCTGCTGCTGGTCGACTACCGCCATCGCGTCGAATCCGGCCCCGGGGTGGGCTGGGCTCGCCTGGCCGTGCCGACCCTCGTCGCCCTGATCTACGGCGGCGCGGCGGGGGCTCTCGTCGGCAGTTGGCAGCTCGCCGCGATGCCGGTGGTGCAGGTCTTCGTGCTGGTGAGCTGGCCCCGCGGGATCCGGGTGCGGGTGGCCGTGGCGGCGACGGTCGTGCTCGTCGCTCTCGCGCTGCTCGACTCGACCACGACCTTCGGCTCCGGCGTCCCGGTGTGGGTGCCGGTGCTCTACGGAGTCATGCTCCCCGGGATGACCGTGAGCTCGCTGTGGTGGTGGGACGTGCTCATGGCCCTCGATCGGGCGCGGGCCTCGGAGGCGCGACTGGCGGCGACGCAGGAGCGCCTGCGCGTGGCGACCGACGTGCACGACCTCCAGGGGCATCATCTCCAGGTGATCGCCCTGCAGCTCGAACTGGCGGAGCGTCTGCTGCCCACCGATCCGCAGGCGGGGATGGAGCAGCTCCGTGCGGCCCGGGCGAGCGTGGACGACGCGCGGCAGGGCACCAGAGACCTCGCCACGCGGTTCCGCTCGGTACCGCTCGGCGATGAGCTGGCGAACGCCAGGGACCTGCTCACGGCCGCTGGGCTCATCGTGGATGCGCGGATCCACCCGGATGCGGACGCGGCGCCCGCGGCCGACCTCGGCCCCGTGATCCGGGAGACGACCACGAACGTCCTGCGGCACGGACGCGGTGGTCACGCGCGCCTGATCCTCGACCGGACGAGGGATGCCTGGCGGTACGAGGTCGCCAACGACGCGGACCCCGCGTCCGAGGACGGGGCGGGCGGCTCCGGGCTCGACGGTGTCCGCCGGCGGATCGGCGAGGCGGGCGGCACGTACGAGCAGCGGAGGGACGCCGACGAGTTCGTCGTGACGGTCACCGTGCCAGCGCAGGCGGAGATCGTCCGATGATCCGGGTGCTGCTCGCCGACGACGAGGGGATGATCCGCTCCGCGCTCGCCGCTCTGCTGCGCCTCGAGCATGACATCGACGTCGTCGCGGAGTGCGCGGACGGAGAGGAGGCCGTCGCCGCCGCCACCCGGCTCGAACCTGACGTGTGCCTGCTCGATCTGGAGATGCCGGGGCTCGACGGCGTGCAGGTCGCCGAGAGACTCAACCGCACGATCCCCACCCGCTGCATCGTCGTCACCCGGCACGCGCGTCCAGGGGTGCTCCGGCGGGCGCTCGCCTCCGGCGTCTCGGGTTTCGTGCCCAAGTCGCGGGGCGCGGACGAGCTCGCCGCGATCATCCGCCGCGTCGCGGCCGGCGCCCGGTACGTCGATCCGGAGATCGCCGCGGATGCGCTGAGCGACGAGCGCTCGCCGCTCACGGACCGCGAACTGGACGTGCTCCGCGCCGGGCGCCGAGGGGAGACCACGGGACAGATCGCGCGGGCGCTGGCGCTGGCGCCGGGGACGGTGCGCAACCACATCTCCGTCATCCTCGGGAAGCTCTCGGTGAGCACCCGTCAGCAGGCCGTGCTCGTCGCCGAGGAGCGCGGCTGGATCTGACCGTCGTCACGCGTCCGTTTCGGTGGCCACGGCCTGCGAGAATGGAGGCGCCGAGTCCCGAGCCGAGGAGCACACGTGCCGTTCATCTCCACCCGCGGCGGCATGCAGCCGCAGTCGTTCAGCGAGACGCTGCTGGAGGGCCTGGCGCCCGACGGCGGTCTGGCCGTTCCCGATGTCATGCCGGAGGTCGACGGCGAGACGCTCGAGCGCTGGCGGGCGCTGACCTATCCGCAGCTCGCGACCGAGGTCCTCGGCCTCTTCGCGACCGACATCCCGCGAGAGGACCTCGCGCGGATGACGGCGGCGGCGTACGCGGACTTCCCGGACGGCGTGGTCCCGCTTCGTCGCGTGGACGACGACCTCACGCTGGTCGGCCTCTCCGAAGGCCCGACGCTGGCGTTCAAGGACATGGCCATGCAGTTCCTCGGGCAGGTGCTGGAGTACACGCTCGAGCGCCAGGGCGCAGTCCTCAACATCCTCGGCGCGACCTCGGGCGACACCGGCTCGGCTGCGGAGCACGCGCTGCGCGGCAAGGAGCGCGTCGCGGTGTTCATGCTCTCGCCGCAGGGCCGGATGAGCGCGTTCCAGCGGGCGCAGATGTTCTCGCTCGACGACGCGAACGTGCACAACATCGCGGTGGAGGGCGTCTTCGACGACTGCCAGAACCTCGTGAAGAAGCTCGCCGGCGACCTCGACTTCAAGCGCGCCCAGCACCTGGGGGCCGTGAACTCGATCAACCTCGCCCGCATCACCGCGCAGACCGTCTACTACTTCTGGGCATGGCTGCGCGCGACCGACGCCGGCGGCTGGACCGAGGTGTCGTTCACCGTCCCCTCGGGGAACTTCGGCAACATCCTCTCCGGGTTCTTCGCGAAGCAGATGGGACTGCCGATCCGGCGGCTCGTCCTGGCCGCGAACGAGAACAACGTGCTCGACGAGTTCTTCCGCACGGGGGTGTACCGCCCGCGTAGCGCCGCGCAGACACTGGCGACCTCGAGCCCGTCGATGGACATCTCGAAGGCGTCGAACCTCGAGCGGTTCATCTTCGAGCTCGTGGACCGCGACCCCGCGCGCGTCGTCGGCGCCTGGGACGACCTGGAGGCGCAGGGCTTCTTCGACTTCTCGGCCGAGCAGGCGCGCTTCACCGAGGAGTTCGGCATCGTGAGCGGCACCTCGACGCACGAGGACCGGCTCGCGACGATCCGGGACGTCTACGAGACCTCCGGCGAGGTGATCGACCCGCACACCGCCGACGGGGTGAAGGTCGCGCGGGAGTATGTGGAGCCCGGAGTGCCGATGCTCGTGCTGGAGACGGCCAAGCCGGAGAAGTTCGCCGAGACCATCCACGAGGCCATCGGGGTCGAGCTGGCGTACGCCCCCGAGCTCCGCGCCATGCTCGACGCCGCTCAGCACGTGACCGAGATGCCCGACGACGAGGACTCTCTCCGCGCCTTCATCGAGGCGAACGCTCTGCACTGATCCGCAAGACCCCGCTTTCGCGCCGAAACCCCCTGTCCCCGACGCCGGAGACAGGGGGTTTCGACGTGAAGCCGGGGTCTCGGCGAAAGGAGCGGGGGTGGGCAGTATGCACAGGAGGAAGGGAGATCAGGGCGGAGTGCACATGTCGGGAAGGTGGCGGCGTGAGTACCGTGGCGGACAACCCGTTCCCTCCTCCCGAAGGACTCCCATGGCACGCACGGCGCACGCAGACGACTTCGCGCTCTCCCGAGTGACTCCCGAGGCCCGCAAACCCTGGTTCGGAATCGCCGTTCAGCGATTCGGGCAGGTCTCGGCCCTCTCGCAGTTCCTCCTCGGCGCGACCCTCGGTTACAGCATGACCTTCGGCGAGGCCGTCCTCGCCTTCCTCTTCGGCTCACTCATCCTCGAAGTGATCATGTGCGTCGTCGGCTTCATCGGCCAGCGCGAGGGTTTGAACACGGCGCTCCTCGCCCGCTGGACCGGCTTCGGCGAGATCGGCGCCTCGCTCGTCGGCCTCGCGATCGGCATCAGCCTCATCGGCTGGTTCGGCATCCAGTCCGCGATCTCCGCGCAGTCGCTCGACGCGCTGATGCCCGGCGCGCTGCCCGTCTGGGCCTGGAGCCTCATCTTCGGCCTCGCCGTCACCGCGATCGTCGCCTTCGGCTTCGTCGGCATGCAGTGGCTCGCCAACATCACGGTGCCGCTGTTCCTCATCCTCGTGGGCTGGTCCGTCATCTCCGAGCTCACCCGCCACGACATCGGCGAACTGCTCACCGGCCCGGCGCCCGGCCCGACCATGAGCGTCTGGGCGGGAACCGGCATCGTCGCCGGGGGCCTCATCGTCGGCGCCATCATCACCGGCGACATGACCCGGTTCAACCGCTCGCGGGCCGACGTCGTCAAGCAGACGGTGCTCGGCGTCTCCCTCGGCGAATTCGTGATCGGACTCGCGGGCGTCCTCCTCGCCCACGCGGCGGCGACCGGCGACATCGTCGCGATCGTGACCTCGTCCGTCGGCTTCATCGGTCTGTTCATCGTCCTCACCGGCACGCTGAAGATCAACGACTGGAACCTGTACTCCTCCACTCTCGGCCTGGTGAACTTCATCTCCACGGCCTTCGGCAAGAACCTCCACCGTGTCACCACCACGATCGTCCTCGGCGTCGTCGGCTCGGTGCTGGCGGCCGTCGGCATCCTCGGTCAGTTCACCGAGTTCCTCGTCGTGCTCAGCGTCGCCTTCCCGCCGATCGCCGGGATCATGGTCGCGGAGTACTACGTGGTGCGCCGCTGGCGTCCCGAGCTCGACGCGACCCGTGCCGCGGGGACCCTGCCCGCCACCGCCCCGAGGATCGTCCCGGCCACGATCATCGTCTGGCTGGTCTCCTCGCTGGTCGGCTACTTCGTGACCTGGGGCATCCCGTCGCTGCTCAGCCTCTTCCTGTCGATGGTGCTCTACATCGTCGCGGGCAAGCTCGGCTGGGTGCGCGGCGTCGGCGTCGCCACGACCCGGCAGGCCAGCCCCGTCGACAGCACCCCCGCCGCGGTCTGAGCAGACGCGCCGGAAAAGAACCACCTCCACGAAAGCGAGCACCATGCACATCGGCATCGACGTCGGCGGCACCAACACCGACGCCGTCCTCATGGACGGCACCCGCACCCTGGCCGGGGTGAAGCACTCCACGACCCCGGATGTGACGAGCGGGATCGTCCAGGCCATCGAAGACCTCCGTGCGGGGCACTCCTTCGAGGGGGCCGACATCGACGCGGTGATGATCGGCACGACGCACTTCATCAATGCGCTCGTGCAGGCGAGCCGGCTCGCCCCGGTGGCGGCGCTCCGGCTCGGCCTGCCCGCGACGCGCGCACTGCCCCCGTTGATCGACTGGCCGGAGGTGCTCGTCGCCGCCACCCGGGCGCGCAGCTACCTGGCGCACGGCGGCTACGAGTTCGACGGCCGTCCGATCTCGCCGCTCGACCCCGATGAGATCCGCGCGCACGCCGAGGACATGAAGGCGCACGGCATCCGGTCCGTCGCCATCTCGTCGGTGTTCAGCCCGGTCAACCACGACCTCGAAGTGCAGGCGGCCGAGATCGTCGCCTCGGTGCTGGGGGAGGACGCCGCCATCTCGCTCTCGCACGAGATCGGCCGCATCGGGCTGCTGGAGCGCGAGAACGCGACGATCATCAACGCCGCCCTCCGGGAGCTCGCGTCGGAGATCGTCGACGGGTTGACCTCGGCGGTCCGCGCGCAGGGCATCGAGGCGCCGATCTTCCTCAGCCAGAACGACGGCACGCTGATGGACGAGGACTACGTGCGCCGGTACCCGGTCGCCACGTTCGCGTCCGGACCGACGAACTCGATGCGTGGAGCCGCGGCCACGAGCGGACTCGTCGACTGCGCCGTCATCGACGTGGGCGGCACCACCGCCGACATCGGCCTGCTCATCAACGGCTTCCCGCGGGAGACGGCGAACGAGGTGAAGGTCGCCGGCATCCGCACGAACTTCCGGATGCCGGACGTGCTCTCCCTCGGCATCGGTGGCGGCAGCATCGTCGACGAGGAGACCGCCGAGGTCGGCCCGGCCTCGGTCGGCTACACGCTGACGACGGAGGCGCTGGTCTTCGGCGGCTCGACCCTCACGGCCACCGACATCGCGGTCGCCGCCGGTCGCGCGCAGGTGGGAGACCCCGCCAAGGTCGCGCACCTGGACCCCGCTTTCGTGGAGCGGGTGCTCGCCCGGATCGCGGAGCGGGTGGCGGAGGCGGTGGACCGCATGCGCACGTCGCCCGAACCCATCGCGGTCGTGGCGGTCGGTGGCGGGTCCATCCTGCTGCCCGACGAGCTGCCCCTGTTCGGCACCGTGCATCGGCCGGAGAACTATGCGGTCGCCAACGCCATCGGCGCCTCGATCGCGCAGGTCGGTGGCGAGATCGACAAGGTCTACGCGATCGAGCCCGGCCGTCGCGATGAGACCATCGCCGAGGTGCGCGCGGAGGCCGTCGACAAGGCCATCGCGGCCGGTGCCAAGCCCGCGACCGTGACGATCATCGACTTCGACGAGGTCCCCATCCCGTATCTTCCCGGCAACGCCACGCGCATCCGCGTGAAGGCGGTCGGCGACCTCGACATGGGGGCCTGACATGAGCACGACGATCACCGCGGCCGACATCGACGGCCTCGCCCGCGGCGCGGCCGTGCTCGGCACCGGCGGGGGTGGCGACCCGTACATCGGCGCCCTCCTCGCCCGCCAGGCCCTCGCCTCCGGAGACGTCACGGTCGTGGCGCTCGACGAGGTGCCGGACGACGCCCTGGTGCTGTTCGTCGCGATGATGGGCGCGCCCACCGTCATGGTCGAGAAGCTGCCGAGCCTCGCGGAGGTCATCGAGCCGGTCAAGGCGCTCGGCATCCACCTCGGCCGCCCGGTCACGCACATCGCCTGTGCCGAGGTGGGCGGGGTGAACTCGACGATCCCGATCGCCGCCGCCGCCGCGCTCGGGCTTCCGCTCGTCGATGCGGACGGCATGGGGCGCGCGTTCCCCGAACTGCAGATGGTGCTCCCGACGCTCTACGGCGTGACGGCCTCGCCGCTCGCCTTCAGCGACGAGAAGGGGAACACGGGCGTGCTGCAGACCGCCGACAACTCCTGGACCGAGCGCATCGCCCGTGTCGCGTGCGTCGAGATGGGCTGCTCCGTCATGATCTCCGGCTTCTCGATGTCGGGTGCCGCCGCACGTCAGTCGCTGGTGGCGGGATCGCTGTCCCGGTGCATCGACATCGGTCAGCGGATCGCGGAGGCCCGCGAGGCGAAGACCGACCCGGTCGCCGCTGTCGTCGAGCTCCTCGGCGGTCGCGAGCTGTTCGGCGGCAAGGTGGCCGACGTGAACCGGGCCACGACCACCGGCTTCGCGCGCGGCAGGGCACGGATCGATGGAGACGGCGGCACCTCGCTGACGCTGCAGTTCCAGAACGAGCACCTCGTCGCCGAAGCGGACGGACGGGTGCTGGCGACCACTCCGGACCTCATCATGGTCCTCGACGGCGAGTCGGGGGAGCCCGTCACGACCGAGGGGCTGCGCTACGGACAGCGCGTCCGCGTGATCGCCGCTCCGGCCGACGAGCGCTGGCACTCGGATGCGGCTCTCGCGATGGTCGGCCCGGGATATTTCGGCTACGACATCCCGGCGCATCGCTTCGACGGCACGGTCTCCGCCGGAGACGCCGCGGCAGGGGCCGCCGCATGAGCTGGGAGCTGACGGCGGCGGACCTGCCCGACCTCGCCCGCGGTGCGACGCTGCTCGGCACCGGCGGCGGGGGCGACCCCTACATCGGCAAGATGCTGGTGGAGCGGGTGCTCGGCGACGGGACCATCACGATCCTCGATCCGGACGACCTCGCCGATGACCTCTTCGTGATCCCGACCGCGCAGATGGGCGCGCCGACCGTGATGGTCGAGAAGATCCCCGCCGGCACCGAGCCCACCCTCGCGCTGCGCACCCTGGAGGACCACCTCGGACGTCGGGCCGATGCGACCATGCCCATCGAATGCGGCGGGATCAACTCGATGATCCCGCTCATCGTCGCCGCGGAGACCGGACTGCCGGTCGTCGACGCGGACGGCATGGGACGCGCCTTCCCCGAGCTGTCCATGGAGACCTTCGCGGTGTACGGCGTCCACGGCTCGCCACTCGCCCTCGCCGGAGAGCGCGGGGAGCGGGTCGTCATCGACACCGGGGACGACGACCGCCAGATGGAGTGGCTCGCCCGGGGCATCACCATCCGGCTGGGTGGCGTCGGTCACATCGCCGAGTACGCCATGAGCGGCGCCGACGTGCGACGCACAGCGGTGCCGCGGACCATCTCGATGGCCCTCGCGCTGGGTCGGGCGATCCGCCTCGCCCGGGAGGAGCACCGCTCGCCGTTCGAGGCCATCGCCGCGACGCTCGCGACCACGCTCTACCCGCATGTGCGCGAGCTCTGCGTCGGGAAGGTGATGGACGTCGAACGACGGACCACCGAGGGTTTCGCGAAGGGGCGGGCGGTCATCGCTCCGCTCGGTGCCGCGGAGGACGACACGTTCGAGATCGCGTTCCAGAACGAGAACCTCACCGCGCGGCGGGCTGGACGGCTCGTCGCGATCGTCCCCGATCTCATCTGCGTCGTCGACCACGAGACGGCCGAGCCCATCACCACGGAGGGCCTCCGGTACGGTCAGCGCGTCCGGGTGCTCGGCATCTCGACGCCGGCGATGATGCGCACCCCCGAGGCGCTGGCCGCCTTCGGGCCGTCGGCCTTCGGCCTGACCGAGGAGTTCGCTCCCGTCGAGGGGATGGCCGCGTCCTAGGCTGGATCCCATGAGGCTGGAGCGGGACGACCTGGAGGCGCTCGCCCGCGGGTATGCCCTGCTCGGCTCCGGCGGCGGCGGTTCCACGACGATGCTCGAACTCATCCTCGACACCACCGCGGGATGGCCCCTCGAGGTCTCGCCCGTGGATGCGCTCGATCCCGGCACGCCCTGTCTCGGCGTGGCCTTCGTCGGGTCGACGATGCTGCTCGGCGAGCGGATGCCCGGCGCCGCGCCCTTCGCCCCGCTGCTGCGGGCGGTGGAGCGGTGGCTCGGGCATCCCGTCTCGGCCGTGTGCTCCCTCGAGGGCGGCGGCATGAACGGCCTCGCGCCGCTCACCCTGGCCGGATCGCACACCGTGGTGGACGCCGACTGCACGGGGCGTGCGGTGCCGGGACTCGATCAGATGTCCCTGTTCGTCGACCGCGTGCCGGGACTGGTCTTCGCGTGCGAGACCGGCGCCGACGGGGTGGCGCTGGTAGAGGCGACGAGGGCCATCGATGCGGAGCGTGTCGTGCGATCGGCCATCATCCAGGCCGGGGGTGTCGGCTGCGCCGTGCTCGCCGGCTTCACGGTCGGCGACCTGCGGGAGCACGCCATCGCCGACCACCTCGCCCGCGCGCTCGCCCTCGGTCGCAGCTTCCTGGCGCACCGGTCGGCGCCGCTGCCGGTCCTGGCCGACGTGCTCGGCGGGACGCTGCTCGCCGAGGGTCGCATCGTGGCCGGTGCGTCCTCCGGCACCGATCCGCACGTGAACGCGGTCGAGATCGCCGGACTCGGCGGAGCGGTGCACCGGATCGTCACCCGTTCCGAGACGTTGGCGGTGCTCACCGACGGCCTGCTCGTCGCCGCGGCCCCCGAGATCATCGTGCTTCTGGATGCCGTGTCCCGGGAGATCCTCGAGGTCACCGAACTCGCCCCCGGGCGCACGGTGGCGGCCGTCGCCCTTCCCGCGCCGGAGTGGTGGAACGCCCGCCCTGAGCGGCGGGCCCGGGTCGTGCCTTCCGCCTACGGACTCGTCGATCTGGACGCCGCGTGAACGACGCGCTCGCCCTGGGGGCCCTTCTGGCGCAGGAGGAGAACGGCGTCCTCCGTCATGTCGCCGGCCCGCGCGACGTCGGGTGGGATGCGGTCGTGGTGGAGGCTGCGGAGTCCGACCTGCCGGACGAAGGGACCGCCCGGCTCGCCATCCTCACGGCGGGGGCACCGCTCGCCACCTGGCAGCAGGACGCGATGCTGCGCCGGGTCCGTGACCGCGGGTTCACCGGACTCGCGCTCCCCGGCGCCGCCGGTGTCGATCCCGGGGCGCTCCGCCTCGCGGACCGGATCGGTCTCGCTCTGCTCGACGTCGAGAGGCCGGTCCAGCTCGCCCGCGCCTGCTGGATGCTCATCGAGGCGAGAGACGCCCTCACGCTCACACGGGTGCGGAAGGTCGCGCAGTCCTTCGAGTACGCCGCCGACGACCTCGGCGACCTGCTCGGACACCTCGCGGCGAACCTCGGTCTCGGCGTCGCCCTCGTCGACGCCGCGGGAGTGCTGCGTCAGGCCGGAGGACATCTGGGTGCCGACCTGCACGCGGCGATCCGCTTCGACTCGTGGAGTGATGGCGCGAGGGCGGGGGAGGGCGCGGCCGCATCGGTGCGCGTGGACAGCCCCGGCCGGTCCGGTCTGCGCCTCGTCCTGTTCGGCGACGGCTTCGGAGAGGCGCAGCTGCAGTCGCTCCTGGTGGCCGCGGAGGTCGCCATGCCCGCGGTAGCCGCCCGCATCCTCATCGACGAGATCGCGGCCGTCAACGACGTCGCCGCGTCTTCCGGGCTGCTGCGGGACTTCGTCGAGCTCCGCGGAGCCGCCGATGCCGATGTCGAACGGCGCATGGCGGAGCGAGGGTGGCGCACCGGTGGGCATCACCTCGGGTTCCGCATGGTGGCGCGCAGCCGGGTGGAGCCGCTCGCGCTCCTTCGTGCGATCAGGCCTGGGCTCAGCGCGATCGACGCCGAGGCGCACGCGACCACCGCCGGTCGAGGCCTCAGTGGTTGGCTCTCCTTCGCCGAAGCCCCCGGTCCCGACCGCATCGAGCGGGCCGTGGCGGCGCTGCGCGACCTCCACCTCGCGGCCCTGCGCGACTTCGCGGTGGCGACCGGGGTGGGCTCGGCGCAGACCGGGCCGGAAGGACTGGCGGCGACCCTCGACGAGGCCGGCGATGCCGCACGGATCGCCGCGGCCCGGTCGGCGACCGGATGGTTCGTCCGCGTCGACAGCCTCGGGCTCGAACAGCTCCTGCTCGCCTGGACCGGGAACGACACCTTCGTCCCGGCCGCGCAGTCGCTGCTGGCACCCCTGGGGGAGGGAAACGGCGAGTTGCTCACGACGCTGTCGGCGTACCTCGACCATGAGTCAGGCATCGCGGCCACGGCGGCCGCTCTCGGGCTGCATCGCAACACGGTCGCCGTGCGGATCCGGCGGGTGCAGGAGCTCCTCGGGATCGACATGAGCGACCCCGAGGCGCGGCTGGCGTTGCACCTCGCGTGTCGCGCCGTGCTGCCGCGCTGAGCCCGGCGGTCACTCCGGGTCGCCGTGCAGCATCCAGGCGATCCCGAAGCGGTCGACGAGCATGCCGAACGTCCCACCCCACGGCGGCACGTCGAGCGGCATCGTGATCGTGGCGCCCTCGGAGAGCCGGTCCCACACCTGTCGGGTGACCTCCTGTGTATTGCCGCTCAGCGAGACGGAGATGCCCTGCGGTCTCTCGTAGGTCATGCCCTCCGGAGTATCCGAGGCCATGAGCACGAGACCGTCGGGGGTCGTGAGCTGCGCATGCATCACGAGATCCTTCTGGCTCGGATCCTGCACCATGTCGGGGAAGTCGCCGAAGACCGTGATGTCGAGGTCTCCGCCGAGGACTCCCCGGTAGAACTCCATGGCCTCGCGGGCCTCTGTGCGGAAGGACAGGTAGGGATTGAGGTTCGCCATGCGTGCTGCTCCTGGTCGCTCGACTGCTGGAAAGACCCCCGCCCCTCCTCAGTCTGCGCGCGCCGGCACCGCTTCGGCAAGCCATTCCGCGAACGTCTGCGTCCCGCGAATCGCGTCTGGTCCCGGCAGCGCCTTCCCCGCGCGCATCCCCGCCATCTGCGGACCTGGCACGTTCAGCGCCGGGATCCAGCCGCGGTACCCGATGCGTCGCGCGTACGCCCGCACCATGTCGGCGAGCTGCTCTTCGCGGGGGCCGGCGAGGTCGGGCACTCGGCCCCGCGCGTCCCCGGTCGCGAGCGCGACGAGCCGTTCCGCGACCTCTCGGGCCGCCACCGGCTGCGTGCGCGCACGCGGGGCGAGATGCAGCGGACCCGCCTTCGCGCGCGCGAACATCTGCGCGGCGAACTCGTGGAACTGCGTGGCTCGGAGGATCGTCGAGGGGACGGCGGACGCGGAGACCAGCTTCTCCTGGGCCACCTTGCCCGCGTAGTAGTCGTAGGGGATCCGGTCGATGCCGACGATGGAGAGCAGGACGACGTGTCCCACGCCGGCGTCCGCGGCGGCGGCGAGGAGGTTCCCGGTGGCGGCCGTGAAGAACTCGATCGCCGTGCTCGCCTTCAGCGTCTCGATGCTCACGACGTCGATCACGGCGTCGGCTCCGGTCAGCGCCGCCTCCAGCCCGCGCCCGCTGACCAGGTCGACGCCGTGCGAACGACTGAGCACGACGGCCTCATGACCCGCGCTCCGGACGGCCTGCACCGTGGGCGTGCCGACGACGCCGGTTCCTCCTGCGACGACGATCCTCATGCGTCGATCCTCACTCCCGATCCAGTCCGAAGGTGCGCTTCACGAGCGCCTGCACATCACGATCGAGTCCGTCGATACGGGCGTTGACGCCGTCGATGCGGGTGCCGACCGCGTCGAACCGGGTGTTGACCGCGTCGAAGCGCGCGGTCATCTCGTTGCGCAGGCCGCCGAGCTGACCGTTCATCTCGTTGCGCAGGCCGCCGATCTCGCTGCGCAGGACGCGGATGAACAGCGTCGAGACGACCGTGAGCATGCCCATCATCAGCGCCGTGAACGCGCCGATCATGGTCCAGACCTGTGCACCGTCCATGGTTTCCATCCCCTCATCGTGGCACCGGATCCTTCAGCCTGCCAGCATCCTGGCGGACGCCACGCTCGGCGACCCGCGCTCTGTGGAGACACCGGGAATCGCGCGGATTGGGGAGGAAAGGCCGAGCGAGGATCCCTCTCACCCGGCCCTCGGTCAGTCGCCCTTCACGTTGACGAGCTGCCGCAGCGTGTGCCGGATCCGCACCAGGCTCGCCGCATCCGCCATCACGCGATCGATGGGCTTGTATGCCTGCGGGATCTCGTCGATGAAGGCGTCGGTGTCGCGGAACTCGATGCCGGCCATCGCCTCGCGCAGCTGCGCATGCGTGAACGTCTTCCGGGCCGCGGACCGCGAGTACTCGCGCCCGGCGCCGTGCGGTGACGAGTTCAGCGACAGCGGGTCGCCGAGCCCCTCCACCACGTAGGACGCCGTGCCCATCGATCCGGGGATGAGTCCGGGCCGACCCGCATCCGCCTGGATCGCGCCCTTCCGGGACACCCAGACGCGCTTCCCGAAGTGCATCTCCGACTCCGTGAAGTTGTGGTGGCAGTTGATCCGCTCCTCCTCCTCGACCGGGGCGCCGAGGAACTCGGAGAGCTGCCGGATGACGCGGTCCATCATCTCCTCGCGGTTCAGCAGCGCGAAGTGCTGCGCCCACCTGAGCTCCCGGATGTAGCGGGTGAACTCCGGCGTGCCCTCGACGAGGTAGGCCAGGTCGGGGTCGGGGAGGTCGATCCACCATTGCTTCGCCAGACGCTGTGCGACGGCGATGTGGTGCCCGGCGATCCTGTTGCCCACGCCGCGGGAACCGGAATGCAGGAACAGCCAGACCCGGTCGAGTTCATCCGCCGACACCTCGATGAAGTGGTTTCCCGACCCGAGGGTGCCGAGCTGGAGCCGCCAGTTCTTCGCGTAGCCCTCGGGGTCGAACTCGGCCGCGGTGGCCCGCTCCTCCAGCTCGACCACGCGAGGAGCGGCCGTCCCCACGACCTTGTTGTTGTAGCGCCCGGCGGACAGCGGGACCGCGCGCTCGATCTGCTCCCGGAGCGCGGCGAGGTCGCGCCCGTCGAGGTCGTCCTTCGTGAACGGCGTGCGGACGGCGATCATGCCGCAGCCGATGTCGACGCCGACGGCGGCGGGGATGATCGCGCCGAGCGTCGGGATGACCGACCCGACGGTCGCCCCCTTGCCGAGGTGCGCATCCGGCATCAGCGCCAGGTGCGGGTGGATGAACGGCATGCGTGAGGTGGTGCGCGCCTGATCGAGGGTCTTCTCATCGATCAGGGACGCCCACGACAGCAGCCGTGCGGAGAGCCTCTCCATGATTCCTTTCCTTGTGGTGATGTCCAGCCCACAGGTCAGGGGAGTCTTCCGACGGAAACGCCCCGGACCTGACGGTGCGGGGCGTTGCGAGAGCGGATGCTGTCACACGGCGCGCGCCGGAGGGTACGACTCTTCGCGGTCATTGCGCTTCTGCGGAAGCGGCAATGCCGTGATCGGGTGGAGATTCCGCGGGGCGGTCATCCGTCGTCTCCTCGGCTGGTGTGCGGCGCCGGTCGGCACAGCCTTGCCACCCTAGGCGGCGACACGCCCGGGCGTCAAGCGTCCCTCGGCGGGTTGTACATGAACTCGAGCCGGATGCCGTCGGCGTCCTCGACGAAGGAGGCGTAGTACCGCTCGCTGTACCGCGGATATTCCTTCGGGTCCCGCACGGCGGTCCAGCCGGATTCGAGCGCGAGATCGTGGAGCCTGTCGACCTCGGCGCGCGACGGCACCGCGAAAGCCATGTGCTGCCAGCCGACGCGGCCGTGCCGGTGGGGCGTGGAGTCGTCGTCCCAGGTGTAGAGGATGATCTCGGTCTCGTCGCCGGTGTGCCAGGAGATCGAGTGATCGTCCTCGCCGCCGAGTTCGTAGCCGAGCGCGGTGAGCACGGGATGGAACTGCGCCCGTCCGCGTTCGAGGTCGGCGACGGTGATGCCCAGGTGATCGAGGAGAGCCATGCGCCCAGTCTGTCAGCGCATCGACCCGGTGTCAGTGGGGAGCGTGGTATTCGGCCTCGCCGCGCTTCCAGTAGCCCTTCACGACGGCGTTCGCGTTGTCCACGCCCCAGCGTGCCAGCAGGGCCCGACCGGGCTTCACGATGGACTGCTCGGCGGCGATGAAGACGAACGGGTCGGGTCCGACGACCTCGTCCTCGGTGAGCGCGTCGAGGAAGGAGATCAGCGCAGAGCCGGCGGGAGCGGCGCCGCGGTGCAGCCACTCGACAGCCACCGGAGCTTCGAGAGCGACCTCGCCGGCTGCCGACGTGGTCTCGATGACGATGCGTGCCGGCGTGCCGTCGGGGATGAGCGCGGCGAAACGGCGGATCGCGGGGATGGCCGTCTCGTCACCGACGAGGAGCCACGATCCCGGCTCTCCGGTGAGGACGGCGGCGCCGCGCGGCCCGCCGACGCCGATGGTCGACCCCAGCGGGGCGTTCGCGGCCCACGGTGCGGCCACGCCCTGATCGCCGTGCACGGCGAACTCGACATCGAGCCAATCGTCGCCCCACGCGAGAGGGGTGTACTCGCGGCTCGGGGCGGCGCGGAGTTCCTCCACCGACTCCACAGGCCCGTCCGGGAAGAAGAGCCGCATGTGGTCGTCTGAGCCGGGGGAGTTGAACCCGGCGAGGTCGGGGCCGGACAGCCGGACGCGCACGAAATCCGGAGCGAGCCATTCGCGGGCGCTCAGCGTGACGTTGCGGAAGCGCAGCTCGAGGCCGCGACGCTCGATCGAGAAACCGGATTTCGTATCGCTCATAAAGTAAGGCTAACCTAAAAACCGACGCGGTCGGCTCGCCCGCCCGTCGGACCGGCGCCCCACGAGGGTGCACACATCCCCGCAGAACAGGAGTCTCTCCATGTCCGTGCCCAGAACCCTCACCGCCACGAGCGTCGCTCTCGTCGGCCTGCTCGCCCTCTCCGGCTGCGCGTCCGGCGGCGGAGCCGAACCCGAAGCGACGACCGCGGGATCGGGGACCGTGACCATCGAGGACAACACCGGCACGCATGAGATCACCACGCCGCCGACCTCGGTCGTCGCTCTGGACAACCGGACCTTCCAGACCCTGTCCGACTGGGGTGTCGAGCTCTCCGCCGGTGCGGTCTCCCTGATGCCGGAGACCGTCTCGTACGCGAAGGACGAGGACATCGTCGACATCGGCCTGCACACCGAGCCCGACCTCGAGGCCATCGTCGCCGCCGACCCCGACCTCATCATCAGCGGTCAGCGCTTCACTCAGCACAACGAGGCCATCGCGGAGCTGGTCCCGGACGCGACGATCATCGACCTGGAGCCCCGAGACGGCGAGCCCTTCGATGAGGAGCTCAAGCGGCAGACGACCGTCCTGGGCGAGATCTTCGGCACGCAGGACGAGGCCCAGAAGCTCGTCGAGGAGTTCGACGCCGCGGTGGACCGCGCGAAGGCGGCCTACGACGACGCCGACACCGTCATGGCCGTGAACACCTCGGGTGGCCAGATCGGCTACCTCGCTCCGACGGTCGGCCGCTCGCTCGGCCCGATCTACGACATGCTCGGCCTCACTCCGGCGCTGCAGGTCGACGACGCGAGCGACGACCACCAGGGCGACGAGATCTCGGTCGAGGCCATCGCCGCCTCGAACCCCGACTGGATCCTGGTGCTCGACCGCGACGCCGTGTTCGCCGCGGAGACGCCGGACTACGTGCAGGCGGCGGAGATCATCGAGAACTCCGAAGCGCTCGCCGGCGTCACCGCGGTGAAGGACGATCAGATCGTCTACATGCCCACGGACACCTACCTCAACGAGAGCATCCAGACGTACACGACGTTCCTCAACGACCTCGCCGACGCGCTCGAGAAGAGCGCCGACAAGTAAGGGCTGGGCGGCGGCGTCCCGACCGGGGCGCCGCCGCCGGCATCCCCCCATGACCTCTCCTCTCCTCACAGCGACACCGCGATCGTCCGCACGGCTGTTCGATCCGAAGCTGCTCATCGGCGTCCTCGTCGTGGCGGTGCTCCTTGCGATCTCGCTCTTCACGGGCGTGTACGACATCGCCGGCGCGGACGACGGCGCGCAGATGTTCCAGATCACCCGCGTCCCCCGGACGATCGCGCTCGTGCTCGCCGGCGCGGCGATGGCGATGGCCGGTCTCGTGATGCAGCTTCTCACCCAGAACCGCTTCGTCGAGCCGACCACCACCGGGACCACCGAGTGGGCGGGACTCGGGCTCCTCACCGTCATGGTGCTCGTACCGCAGCCGTCCCTGCCGCTGCGTATGGCCGGCGCCGTGCTCGCCGCCTTCGTCGGCACGATGGTGTTCTTCGCGTTCCTCCGCCGGGTGGCGTTGAAGTCGTCGCTCATCGTGCCCATCGTCGGCATCATGCTGGGCGCAGTGGTCGGCGCGATCACGACCTACTTCGCCCTCGTCACGAACTCCCTGCAGATCATCGGTGTCTGGTTCGCGGGCAGCTTCACCTCGGTCATGCGCGGACAGTACGAGATGCTGTGGATCGTCGCCATCATCGGCGTCATCGTCTTCCTCGTGGCCGACCGACTGACCATCGCCGGGCTGGGGGAGGAGATCGCCACCAACGTCGGGGTGAACTACAACCGGATGATCCTGCTCGGCACCGCGCTGATCGCGGTGACGACCGGTGTGGTCACCGTCGTCGTCGGCAACCTTCCCTTCCTGGGGCTGATCGTTCCGAACATCGTCTCGATGGTCCGTGGCGACGACCTGCGCAGCAACCTGCCGTGGGTGTGCCTGCTCGGCATCGCGATCGTCACCGTCTGCGACATCATCGGCCGGACGATCATCATGCCGTTCGAGGTGCCGGTGTCGCTAATCCTCGGTGTCGTCGGGGCCGTCGTGTTCGTGCTCCTCCTCCTGCGGCAGCGTCGTCGTGGCTGAGGCGACGATGACGGCCCCGCGGACGACGCGCTCGGCCGGGGCGTTCACGACCGTGCGGGCGCGTCGCCGCTATATCGTCGTGCTCGTGGTGCTCGGCGTGCTCGCCCTCGGTTCCGCGTTCGGTCTCCTCGCCTGGGACAACCCGCTGCCCGTCGGCACGCCCGGGTTCTGGCGCATCGCCCAGCACCGCGCGACCGCCGTGGTCGTGATGGCGCTCGTCGCCGTCGCCCAGGCCGTCGCCACGGTCAGCTTCCAGACGGTCACGAACAACCGGATCATCACTCCCTCGATCATGGGCTTCGAGTCGCTGTACCGTGTCGTCCAGACCACGACCGTGTACCTCTTCGGCGTCGCCGGGCTGGTGGCGATCCAGGGCGTCGGCCAGTTCGCCCTCCAGGTGCTCATCATGGTCGCGCTCGCCGTCCTCCTCTACGGGTGGCTCCTGTCCGGGCGCTACGGGAACCTCCAGATCATGCTGCTCGTGGGCATCGTGATCGGGGGTGGCCTCGGGGCGATCGCCACGTTCATGCAGCGGCTGCTCACCCCCAGCGAGTTCGATGTGCTCGCCGCCCGGCTGTTCGGCAACGTCTCCAACGCCGATCCCTCGTATCTCCCGCTCGCGATCCCGCTCGTGATCGCGGCCTCGACCCTCCTGTGGCTGCGGTCCCGGCGTCTGAACGTGCTCGCGCTCGGCCCCGATGCCGCACGATCGCTCGGCCTCGACCACCGGCGGGAGCAGTTCCTCGTCCTGACCCTCGTCGCCGTGCTGATGGCCACCTCCACAGCCCTCGTGGGTCCGATGACCTTCCTCGGCTTCCTCGTGGCGACGCTCGCGTACCAGTTCGCCGACACGCACGACCATCGGCTGATCTTCCCGGTCGCCGTCCTCACCGCGTTCTCGATCCTGGCGGGGGCGTACTTCGTCATGAAGAACGTCTTCTACGCGCAGGGCATGGTCTCGATCCTCATCGAGATCGTGGGCGGCACCGTGTTCCTCATCGTCATCCTCCGAAAGGGCAGACTGTGATCGCACTCGACGGCGTCCGCCGTGACTACAGCAGCGAGGTCGCGATCGGCCCCGTCGACCTCCGCATCCCCACCGGCGGGATCACCGCCCTCATCGGGCCGAACGGTGCGGGCAAGTCGACGCTCCTGACCATGATCGGCCGGCTGAACGGGATGGACGCCGGGGCCATCGAGATCGCGGGCCTCGACGTCGCCTCCACGAAGTCGAAGGACCTGGCCAAGGTGGTCTCGATCCTCCGCCAGGAGAACCACTTCGTGACCAGGCTCACCGTGCGGCAGCTCGTGGGTTTCGGCCGCTTCCCGCACTCCCAGGGCCGGTTGACGAGAGCCGACGAGGAGGTCATCAGCCAGGCGATCGACTTCCTCGATCTGGGGGCGCTCGAGGGGCGCTACCTCGACGAGCTCTCCGGCGGGCAGCGGCAGCGGGCTTACGTGGCCATGGTGCTCGCGCAGGACACGGAGTTCGTGCTGCTCGACGAGCCCCTCAACAACCTCGACATGCGGCACGCCGTGCAGATGATGAAGCACCTGCGGCGCGCGGCGGAGGAGCTCGGGCGGACGATCGTCATCGTGCTGCACGACATCAACTTCGCCGGACACTACGCCGACCACATCTGCGCCATGAAGGACGGTCGGGTGGTGGAGTTCGGCCCGCCGGCGGCGATCATGACGGACGACGTGCTGAGCCGCGTGTTCGACACCCCCGTGCAGGTCGTGGACGGACCCTCGGGCCCCCTCGCCGTCTATTACTGACGCGGGCCGGCGATCCGAGGGGCCCGGAGGTCGTCGTTCTCCACGATCACCGCGGCGTGCCGCTCCGGGTCGTCCTCTCGCAGGTACATCCGCTGACCCTCGACGTAGCGTCGGTCGCTCGCCGCCTCCGGGGCCACCGTGGGGTGCCGCGGCGCGAGGAGTTCGGCGATCTCGTCGGCGAACACCGTCTTCCCCGAGCCGTCCACGCCGTCGATGCCGACGAACACGTTGCGGCGGAGATCCTCCGGCCGCGGAATCACCGACACCACGGCCGTGAGCACGGCGCGACGGCCGGCGCTGGACTGCCGCTCCATGGCGTCAGAGCTCGACGCCGTGGTCCTCGTCGTTCACGCCCGCGTTGTGACCGCGGCGGGACTCGTAGCCGAGGAACCAGCCGAACCACACGATCGCGGCGAGCAGCACGCCCAGCCACACGTTCTGGAAGATGAGGCCGAGGACGACACCGGCGATCAGCAGGCCGACCGTGACGAAGATGCGCAGGGCGGTACGGGACATGCGCTCAGCATACGTCGGCCGCTCCGGGAACGGGCCGGTCAGCGTCGGCGGTGGTCTTCCGGGGCGAGCCGGGGTCCGCGCCGCGCCTCGGCGACGCCGCTCGCGAAGATGAGCCGGATGACGCGCTGCCGGTGACCGGCCCAGGGAGCGAGCAGCTCGACCATGCCGGCGTCATCCGTGCGGTGCCCCGTCAGGGCATGTCCGACCTCGTGCGCCAGATGGTAGTCGCCCACGCTGACGGCATCGGGGTCGCCCAGCGCACGGATGCGCGTCTCCGCAGCGGTCCAGACGCCGACTCCGGGCAGGCTCGTGAGGACGCGGTCACGTTCAGGGCCGGTCGTGGCCGCTCGGACGGCATCGGCGATGCGGTCGCCGCGCTCCGCCGCCCGCACGATGGTCTTCGACTGCGGCGGCTCCACTCCGGCGCGGTGCCACGCCCAGGAGGGGATGCGTCGCCACTGCGCCGCCGTGGGAGCGACGGCCATCGGTCGCGGCGTCGGCCCCGGCGCCGGGTCGCCGAAGCGCGACACGAGGTATCGCCAGGCGCCGAAGGCCTGCATGGAGGTGACCTTCTGCTCCAGGATGCCGCAGGCGAGAGCATCGAAGACCTCATCCGTGCGCGCGAGCCGGATGCCGGGGTGTCGCCGGGCCGCCTCGGCGATGAGGGGGTGCAGGGAGGGATCGAAGCCGGTCGGGTCGTCGCCGGCACCGCACAGTGCCGGCACGAGGGCGAGTGCGTGCTCGGCGCCCGGACCCCAGGCGGTCGCCGTGACGTCGTTCCCCGACATCCGCAGGGCCAACGTCGACGGACCCTGTGGCGTGCGGACCGCGCGCCAGATGACGGGGCCGTCGAAGACCGTCGTCGGATCGGTGCCGCCGCGGCGCAGCATGCCGACGGTTCGCCGGAGATCGAGCGGGTGCGGCGGGCGGTACGTCGTCTCCCGCGGAGCATCCGCGCGGACGGCGCCCGCCGTCGCGGGGGCGGCGGCGAGGGTCATGCGCCCACCCTACGCGCGGCTCCTGACACCGGCCTCCGGGCTGAGCAGGAGCGGGTCAGAAGCGGTCGGGCGACGGGGTTCCGTGGCCGTAACGGATGACGACGTCGGCGTGACGGTCGAAGCGGTAGCCGATGCCGCGCACGGTACGGACGATGTCCTCGTAGCGCCCGAGCTTCGCCCGCAGCCGGCGCACATGCACGTCGATCGTGCGCTCGCCAGGGGTCTCGTCGTCCTGGGCCTGCCAGAGGGCGGCGACGAGCTCGCTGCGCTCGATCGTGCGGCCCTCGCGGAGGACGAGGTACTGCAGCAGCTCGAACTCCTTGTAGGTGAAGGCGGCCGACTCGCCGTCGATGAGCACGCGCTTGCGGGAGATGTCGACGGTGACGCCGGACTCCTCCGGCGTGGTCTCCTCCTCGGCGGCGGCCTTGGTGCGGGCGATCGCGCCGGGCTCCTGCAGGGCGAGACGCACGACGTCGAGGTCGCGGCCGCCGGAGCCGTGCGGGGCGAGGGCGACGGTGGCGTGGGTCTCGGCGCCGGGCGCGAGCTCGGCAAGCGTGCGGCGGAGGGCGTCGACGAGCAGCGGAAGGCTCACACCGGCTTCGGCGGCCTTGATCTCGTCCAGGCCGACGTAGAGGGCGAAGCCGCGGGGCGAGCGGACGGCGGGGAGGTCGGCGCCGGTCGGGGCCAGCGGAGCCGACGACTCGGCGGGTCGGACGGTGCGGTTCGGGGCGGTGACGGCGGGACGCTCGAGAAGGGCGGAGTTCGACATGATGATGGGTCCTCAGGACGTGAGCCCGACGGGAGGGGGCTCGGATGCGTTGCACGAATGACCGGCGGAGCCGGGGAAGCGAGCACGGGTGTGTGCTCGGGACACTGCTCTCGCAGATGGCGAGGAGTCAGGTCAGACGAGGTGGCTGTTCGTTCAGCGACACATTCGGCAACACATGTCAACGCGACCGGGCATCATCATCCCGGCAGTCCCGTTCGCCTCCTGGGCGGACAAAGGGCGTGCGTTGATGGTCATGGGGGGATTATGTCCGATCGTGACGGGACATGTCAAAACGCCCGGGCGCGTCGCAAGAGGCGTAACGTGACACGGATGACGATCTCGCACACCGTCGGCGGCTTCATCCTGACCGACGAGAAGGACGCATCGCGGTACACCCTCACGCGCGACGGGAAGCTCGTCAGCGTGCTCGACTACCGGGACGACGGCCACACCGTCGCGCTCACCCGGGCCTACACGGTCCCGGCATTCCGCGGAAACGGATACGCCGGGAAGGTGGTCGAGGGGGCCGTGGCCGACATCGCGGAGCGCGGCGACCGCAAGGTGGACGCCGTCTGCTGGTACGTGGCGGAGTGGTTCACCGCCCACCCCGAGCAGTCCGGACTCCTCCGCTCACGCTGACGCTCCGGCTGTATGACGAACTGTTACGGCCGCCGCCTGCGAGGATGAGGACATGAGACTCGCCGAAGCCCTGGCCGCCCGCGCCGACCTGCAGCGCCGCATCGAGCAGCTGCGGGCGCGCATCGTCGCGAACGCCCGGTACCAGGAGGGTGAGGAGCCTGCGGAGGACGCGGCGGCGTTGATCGAGGAGGCCGATGACGCACTGACTCGGCTGCAGAGCCTCATCCGCCGCATCAACGTCACGAACTCCCGCCTCGACCTCGGCGCGGACGGCACGATGACCGACGCGCTCGCCGCGCGGGACGTGCTGCGCCTGCGCCACTCGGTGCTCGCCGACGCGGCGGCCGCCGCGTCCGGGGCGAGCGAGCAGTACCTGCGTCAGATGCGCTCGGAGCTGAGGCAGGTGTCGGCGCTGCCGGTCGCCGCGCTCCGGGCCCGGGCGGACGCCGTCGCCCAGGAGCTCCGTGCGCTCGACAACCGGATCCAGCAGGCGAACTGGTCGCACGACCTCGAGGAGGAGAGCGGAAGTCGGTAGTCGCGACGGAGCGGGCACAACCCTCAGCCGGCGGGGCAAGCCGGCACCTGTGGGCGGAGGGCAGCCCTGATCTCGCATCGCGCAGCCCCGCACGTCGCACAGGTGAAGATGCACGGTGCATCTCGCATCACCACGTGCCGGTCGTCGCGACGAGGGTGGGTCAGGGGACCTTCCGCCTTCTCCTCGGCCGTCGGGAGACGGCGGTCCCGGCACGCCTCGGACGGAATGTCCGAGGGGCTTCGTACCGTGGGGGTATGCGGATCCTGCACACCTCGGACTGGCACATCGGCCGGACGTTCCATGGCAACTCGACCATGGACGCGCTGGCCGAGGTGCTCACCGCCCTGACCGCGCAGGTCAGGGAGCACGAGGTCGACGTCGTGATCGTCGCGGGCGACGTGTTCGACTCCGCCACGCCCTCGGCCGCCGCCTATACGCTGCTCGGAGACGCCCTCGTCGATCTGCATGAGACGGGTGCACGGGTGGTCGTCACCAGCGGGAACCACGATTCCGCCGCGCGGCTGGGGTTCCAGGCCCGGCTGCTGCGCGACGGCATCCACGTGCTCACCGACCCCCTCGCGGTCGGTACCCCCGTCACGATCGACGACGCTCACGGTCCGGTGCATTTCTTCGGGATCCCGTATCTGGAGCCCGCGATCGTCCGCCAGCACTGGCCGGAGGGCGACGCCGAGGGACGGCAGCTGCGCACGCAGGCGCAGACCATGACGCACGCGATGACCCTCGTCCGCGCGGGCATGCAGGAGCACGCGGGTCGGTCGATCGCGATCGCCCACTGCTTCGCCGCGGGGGTGGAGCCGACGGAGGGTCTGGAGCGCGAGGTGCGACAGGGCGGCCTCGACGTCGTGCCGCTCCGGGCGTTCGACGGCCCCGACTACGTCGCACTGGGTCATATCCACGGTCGTCAGCAGGTCAGCGAGCGGGTGCGATACGCCGGCGCTCCGCTGCACTACAGCTTCGGCGAGCAGCACAAGCCGCGCGGCTCCTGGCTCGTCGACCTCGATGCCGACGGGCTCGCGGGCGTCGAGTGGCTGGAGCTGCCGGTTCCGCGGCGCCTGGTCACCCTGACCGGCGCCTTCGAGGAGATCCTCTCCGCAGAGAACATCGCCGCGCACGCCGACGCCTGGGTGTGCGCCGTCTACACCGACGCCGTACCGCAGACCGAACCCATGCGACGGCTGCGCGAGGCGTACCCGCACTGCGCCATGGTGCAGCATCAGCCCGCGACGGTCGGGGAGGAGCGTGAGCGGTCGTACGGCGAGCGGCTGCGCTCCGCGGTGACCGACGCCGACCGGATCGAGGCGTTCCTCGAGCATGTGCGGGCGGGCCAGGGAGCGACCGAGGTCGAACGCGAGCTGATCCGCGAGGTGCTCGACGACCGGGTCCGCGCGGAAGCCCTCGTCTAGTGCGGCTACATCGGCTGGAGGTCGAGGGTTTCGGGCCGTTCCGCGCGCGTCAGACCGTGGACTTCGACGCCTTCGCCGACGACGGGATCTTCCTCATCGCCGGCCGCACCGGAGCGGGGAAGTCGAGCATCCTGGACGCGGTCTGCTTCGGGCTGTACGGCGGGGTGCCGCGGTACGACGGCGGGGAGAAGAGGCTCCGCAGCGATCACAGCGAACCGGACGATCCCTCCGAGGTGGTCGTCGAGTTCAGCACGCCGTCCGGTCGCTACCGGGTCACGCGTTCGCCCGAGTACCTTCGGCCGGCTCGGCGCGGCGGAGGCCTGACCAAGCAGGCGGCGGCGGTCTCCCTGGAGGAGCTCACGGACGACGGCTGGGTGGGTCGCGCGGCGCGGGCGGTCGACGTGGCGCACGAGCTCGATGACATCCTCCAGCTCAGCCGGGAGCAGTTCCTGCAGGTGATCCTTCTGGCGCAGAACCGCTTCTCGGAGTTTCTCCTCGCGGGCAGCCGGGACCGGCAGGCGCTGCTGCGCCGGCTCTTCGGCACCGAGCGTTTCGAAGACGTGCAGGCGCGGTTCGACGAGCGGCGGCGCCACGCTGAGCAGGGGCTCGGCGCGCGCCTGGCCACCGTCTCCGCGCGGCTGGACGAAGCGGAGCGCCTGGTGGTGGATGCCGACCTCGGGGGCGACGGCGGTGACGACGAGGGCGGCATCGCGTCGGAGGTGCAGGGCGCTGGCACCACGACCGCCGATCGCCTGGCGGAGCTCGAACGGGCGCAGGCGCGCGCTGCGTATCGGGCGGAACGGCGCGCCGCCGATCGCCTGGAGGCGGAGAAGCGGTTCGAGGTCGCCGATGCTGCTCTGGCTGCGGCGCGCGAGGATCAGCGCGCGCAGAAGGAGCGAGACCGTGCCCGCGCGGCGATGGCCCGTCTGGATGCCGAGGAAGCGGCGGTCGCCGCGGCGAAGGCGGAGCTCGGCAGGGCGCGGGCAGCCGAGGCGCTCCGTTCCTCGATCGCCGCGGCCACACGCGCGGCGGCGGCAGCGGACGAGGCGGCCGCCACGGAGGAACGGGCACGCGCGGCCTGGGCCCGGCTCGGCGTCGAGACCGACGACCTCGACGCGTGGATCGCGGAACGGACGCGTGAGTCCGGGATCTGGGAGCGCGCCGTCACGCTGGAGGCACAGGCGCCGTCCCGCGCCACCGAGCGCGGGACGGCGGAAGCGGCTGTCGTCGCCGCCGAGCGCCGGTGCGAGGACGGGCAGGCGGAGCGCGCTGCCCTCCCCGGGCGGATCGCGGCCGCAACCCTGGAACGGGACGACGCCCGTCGACTCGCCGACCGCATCGCGGAATGGGAGAGCGTGCGCATCGCCGCGGCCGTTCGCCGCGAAGCCGCGGTAGAGGCGGAGACCCTGCAACAGGAGTGCACCTCCGCCGAGCGGGTCCTCGCCGAGGCGACGTCTGCACAGGCCGCCGCACAGTCGGCTCTCGCTGACCTGCGGCAGCGCCGGATCGACGGCATGGCGGGGGAGCTGGCCTCCGCCCTCGTCGACGATCACCCCTGCCCGGTGTGCGGTGCGCGAGAGCACCCGGCCCCGGCAGACCACGGCGCGACGGTCTCCGCGGAGGACATCGCGGCTGCGGAGGTCCGGAGGGACGAGGCGGCGCGGCGCGAGCAGCAGGCGGCGTCGACCTGCACGACGTTGCAGGTCCGACTCGCCGCGGCCACGGCGCGCGCGGACGGACGGGACGTCGAGACGGCGGGAGCCGAGCTCGATGCCGCCCTTGCCGCGGAGAAGGAAGCCCTTGCCGCCGCCGAGACCGCGCGGCGACGCGATGTCGTCCTCGCCGAGCTCCGCGAGCAGCAGGACGCCCTGGAGCTCCGCCGTGTCCAGGACGAGGCGGCCCTCGCCGCAGCCCGCGAGCAGCTGGCTCTGGTGGTCCAGCGAGACGATGACGCCCGCAGGGCGATCGACGAGGCGCGAGGGAGCTACGCGTCGGTCGCCGAGCGGACGGCGGAGACGACCGCCCACCTCGCCGTGGCCCGACGCCTCCTGGACGCCGAGGCCGAACGTGCGCGGAGACAGCAGGCGGCGACGGAGGCGGCCGCCGAGAGAGACGTTGCACTCGATGCCTCCGAGTTCCCCGACGTCACGGCCGTCGTGGAGGCGTTGCGCCCGCCGGCGGTGCAGGCGGAGCTCGATGAGCGGGTGACGACGCACGCGGTGCAGCGGGAGAAGGAGCGTGCACTTCTCTTCGACCTCGAACTGCGGACCCTGCCGGAGGAGCCGATCGACCTCGCGCCGATCGAGCAGGCAGCGCTCGATGCGAGGGCGGCGTGGACCGCCGCCGTCGACGAGGCCACGAGGACGGCGGGCGACGCTGCGCGGCTGGCCGGCCTCATCGACGCCGCGAAGGACGAGCACGCCCGCACGGCAGAGGACGCGGCGGCGTTCGAGGTGCTCCAGGCCCTCGCCGACACCATCGCCGGACGCGGAGCGAACACACGCAAGATGACGCTGGAGACCTTCGTGCTGGCGGCAGAGCTCGAGGAGATCGTCGACGCCGCGAACCGCCGCCTCCACGACATGTCGGAAGGACGCTACCGGCTGCAGCACTCCGATGCCCTGGCGGCACGCGGTGCCGCGTCCGGACTGGGCATCGTGGTCGCCGACGCGTTCACCGGGCAGACCCGCCCGCCACAGTCGCTGTCCGGCGGCGAGACGTTCCTCACGTCCCTGGCGCTCGCCCTCGGGCTGGCCGAGGTCGTGACGGCCCGCGCCGGCGGCATCCGCCTGGACACGCTCTTCATCGATGAGGGATTCGGCTCGCTCGACGGCGACACACTCGACGTCGCGATGCGCACGCTCGACGAACTCCGGCAGGGCGGGCGCACGGTCGGGGTCATCAGCCACGTCGAGGCCATGCAGGAACAGATCCCGGCTCAGCTCACCGTCCGCGCGCTGCCGAACGGGCCGAGCGTCATCGAGATGCGCTGAGCTCAGACCCCGTATTCGGCGCGGATGACTTCGCGCAGCTCGATGCTGCATCGGGCGATGGCCTCGCGGAAGTCGGCCAGGGCGCCGTCCTCGGCTTGGTCGGAGACGGCGCGGAAGGCGCGGATGGGCACGCCGAACTGTCCCGCGACCCAGATGTACGCGTAGGTCTCCATGTCCACCAGTGCGGCGCCCATCGGCCGGATAACCGCCGTGACCTCGGCGTCGTTCACGAAGTGGTCACCCGTGGCGATCACGACGCCCTCGCGGCCCGTCGTCACCTGCGGCGGAAGCGAGACGTGCCGTCCGACGACGCCGTCGAGATCGATCACGTCGTGCTGCACCGCCGTCGCGATCTCGTGCACCGCGTACGGACGCCCCTTCTCGATGGAGCCCGCGGTGCCGACGACGACGACCTCGTCGTAGGTCTTCGCGTCGAGGGCCCGGGTCAGCGCGTACGTCGCCGGCAGCTTGCCCGGGCCGGTGACTAGACGGTCGAAGCCGTCGAGCTCCTCGGGGAAGGCGGACAGTTCGGACTCGAGGGCGGCGACGAGGAGCTTCACCGCTTCAGTCTCTCAGGTCGCGGCCGGATACCGCGTCCTGGCGCAGTGGCGTGACCCGCAGGAAACACGGAAGGGCGATACTGGAGTGAACCGATGAGCGGAGGACAACGTGTCGTTGCAGAAGCAGATCGCGGAAGAGCTGGGCGCCCGGCCCGACATCGATCCCGAAGCGGAGGTGGAGCGTCGCGTCGGCTTCCTCGCGGACTACCTGCGCACGACGGGCGCGAAGGGCTTCGTCCTCGGCATCTCCGGCGGACAGGACTCGACGCTCGCGGGGCGCCTCGCCCAGCTCGCGGTGGAGCGCGTGCGTGCCGAGGGCGGGGAGGCGACCTTCCTCGCGGTGCGCCTGCCCTATCGGGTGCAGCACGACGCCGACGACGCGCAGGCCGCGCTGGACTTCATCGCGCCGGACTCGTCGATCGAGGTGAACATCCAGAACGGGGTCGAGGGTGTCGAGAAGGACATCGAGTCCGCCGTCTCCAGCGACATCTCCGACTTCAACCGCGGGAACATCAAGGCCCGCCTCCGCATGGTCACCCAGTACGCGCTCGCCGGGCACGAGGGTCTGATCGTGATCGGCACCGACCATGCCGCCGAAGCCATCACGGGCTTCTACACGAAGTTCGGCGACGGCGCGGCCGACGTCCTCCCGCTCGCCGGGCTCACGAAGCGACAGGGTCGCGCCCTGCTCCAGTTCCTCGACGCCCCGGAGCGCCTGGCCTTCAAGGTGCCGACGGCCGACCTCCTCGACGACCAGCCGGGGCGCACCGACGAGGACGAGCTCGGGCTGACGTACGAGCAGATCGACGACTTCCTCGAGGGCCGGGAGGTCGACCCCGAGGTCGCCGGGCGCATCGAGGCGCGGTATCTCGCGACGCAGCACAAGCGTCATCTGCCCGTGACGCCCGACGACACCTGGTGGCGCTGACCCGGGGCGCCTCACGCGGGACCGCCCGCTTTTCGCCGTGTCGGATGCCGCGGATAGTGTCGAAGCAGCCGACAGAACGGGAGAATCGTGCGGATCGACACAGAGGCGCAGCGGGTCATCTGGAGCGCGAGCGACCTCAAGGCGGCCGCCGAGTGCGAGTTCGCCTGGTCCCGCGCGATCGATGCGAAGCTCGGTCGGGTCCCCGCGGTGGAGGAGCCGGAGGACGCGACGCTCCTCCGCGCGGCCCAGCTCGGAGACGTGCACGAGCAGAACGTGCTCGAGCGCTACATCCGCGAGCTCGGCGACGAGCGGGTGCATCGGATCGCCAAGGTCTCGTCGAGCGATCCTGACGCGCTGGCTGCCGCCGTCGACGAGACGTTGAGCGCTCTGCGCTCGGACGCCCTGGTCGTCTTCCAGGCGGCCTTCGCCACCGACGAGTTCGTCGGGTTCGCCGACTTCCTCCGCCGCGATGCGGACGGGCGTTGGCGCGTGCAGGACTCGAAGCTGGCCCGCAAGGCCCGGGTGACCGCGCTCATGCAGCTCGCGGCATATGTCGACCAGCTCGACCGGCTCGGCATCCCGCGTGCGGACGAGGTCGACCTCATCCACGGCGACAACAGCGTCAGCACGCATGCGGTCGACGACCTCCTCCCACTGTTCCGCGTGCGCCGGGCGCGGCTGCGCGCTCTGATCGCGGACCGCGCCGTGGCCGACGGCGCGGCCGGGGCGCCGCTCGCGTGGGGCGACGACCGCGGCGATCTGCGCGTGGTCGCCTGCGGGCGCTGCGCCACGTGCGAGGAGCAGGTGCTGGCCCATCGCGACCTCCTCATGGTGGCCCGCATGCGGCCGGTGCAGCGGGCCCGTCTGCGCGCCGCCGGGATCCTCACCATCGACGACCTGGCCGCGGCGACCCAGGCACCGCAGGGCATGAACGTCGACACGTTCGAGAACCTCCGCGCCCAGGCCCGCGTGCAGCTGCGGGCGGATGCCGAGGGCGCGGCGACGTACGACGTGCACTATGCCGCGGCGATCCACACCCTCCCTGTGCCCAGCCACGGGGACATCTTCTTCGACTTCGAGGGCGATCCGCTGTACACCGAGCCCGCTCCCGACGGCGAGGCCGAGTGGGGCATCGACTATCTGTTCGGCTGGGTCGACAACGCCGACCAGTACACCGCGCTCTGGGCGCACTCGTTCGCGGAGGAGCGTCGGGCACTGGAGACCTTCCTCGATTTCGTGAAGGTGCGTCGCGCCGCCCACCCCGGCATGCACATCTATCACTACGCCCCCTACGAGACCTCCCACCTGGTCGCGATGGCCGCCCGCCATGGGGTGCGCGAGGGTGAGGTGGACCGCCTGCTCCGCGAGGGCGTCTTCGTCGACCTGTACCCACTGGTGCTGCGCACCGTCCGCGTGGGTTCGCGGTCCTACTCGATCAAGAAGCTCGAGCCCCTCTACATGGGGGAGGACGTGCGCACGAGCGACGTCCAGAAGGGCGACGACTCCATCGTGCAGTACGTCGCGGCGCGGGAGCTCGCGGCAGCGGGGGCGCAGGCCGAGGCCGACGCGGTGCTCGCCGACCTCGCCGACTACAACCGCTACGACTGCGTCTCCACCCGGCGGCTGCGCAACTGGCTCATCGACATCGCCCGCGCGGAGGGGGTCACGCCGGCCCCGCCGGACGACGCGGACGAGGTCATCTACGAGCCGTCGCCGCGTTCGCTCGCGCTGCTCGGCGACGCGGAGCGTGCGGTGGAGGTCGGTGGCGATGGGCTCGTGCACCGGCTCGCGGCGGCCGCCATCGACTACTTCCCACGCGAGGCGAAGAGCTTCTGGGTCGCGCACTTCCAGCGGCTGCGGGAGCCGGTCACGATGTGGGACGGCACCCGCGATGTGGTGAAGGTCGATGCGACCCGCTCGCGGGTCCGCCGGGACTGGAGCATCGGCGAGGGCCGCAGAGTCCTGTCGCGCGAGCTGGAGATCCGCGGCGAGGTGTCCCCTGGCACGACGCTCGGTCCGGGTGCCCAGCCGTTCGCGCTCTACGACGTCCCGGCGCCGTTCGACACCGACGTCCCGTCGCGCGCGGTGCACGTGCCGCACGGGGTCACGGTCGTCGAGGTGCTGGACGACGGCTATCTCGTGGCGGAGTCCGCGGTCCGGGGGCAGACCTGGAATGACCTCCCCGTCGCCCTCACCCCCGCCGCGCCGCCACGGGTGGTGTCGCTGCAGCAGGCGATCGACGAATGGGCCGATGCGGTGCACGCGGCCGCTCCGGACTTCCCCCAGGACGCGGCGACCGACATCCTCCGCCGCCTCCCTCCGCGCACCGTGTCGGGGAACGCGCTCCCGGCCGCCGGCGACGACCCGATCGACGCGATCGTCCGCGGGATCCTGGACCTCGACCGCAGCTATCTCGCCGTACAGGGGCCTCCAGGCACGGGGAAGACCTACACGGGTTCCCAGGTGATCGCCCGGCTCGTCACAGAGCACGGCTTCCGGATCGGCGTCGTCGCGCAGTCCCACGCGATCATCGAGACGCTGCTGGAGCGCGTCGTCGCCGACGGTGTCGCCCCGGGTCACGTGGCGAAGTGCCCCAAGGACGCGAACGCCGATCCCGGGTACACGGTGATCCCGAAGACCGGCATGGCCGCCTTCCTCGCGGAGCACGCAGACGGGGGCGCCGTCGTGGGCGGTACCGCCTGGGACTTCAGCAACACGCAGCGGGTGGCCAGGGGAGAGCTCGACCTGCTCGTGATCGACGAGGCCGGGCAGTTCTCGCTCGCCTCGACGATCGCGGTCGCCACGGGCGCGCAGAGGCTTCTCCTCCTCGGCGACCCGCAGCAGCTGCCCCAAGTCAGCCAGGGCGCCCACCCGGAGCCGGTGGACACGTCCGCGCTCGGCTGGGTGATGGACGGCGACCCCGTCGTGCGCCCGGAGTACGGCTACTTCCTCGCGCGCTCCTGGCGGATGCACCCGCACGTCGCGGCTCCGGTGTCGAAGCTCGCCTATGCCGGGAAGCTCGCCTCCGCACCCGGTACCGAGCGGCGCGCGGTCGAGGGCATCGACCCGGGCCTCCACGTGGTGCCGCTGCGCCACCGCGGTAACGCGACCCAGTCGCCGGAGGAAGCAGAGGAGGTCGTGCGCATCGTCCGCGACCTCGTGGGCCGCGCCTTCCACGACAACGATGCGGCGGGCACCGTGCGGCCACTGACGCCGGAGGACATCATCGTCGTGGCGCCGTACAACGCGCAGCGGCAGCTCGTGCACGACGCGCTCGCCGCGGCGGGTTTCGGCGGCGTTCCGGTGGGCACGGTCGACAACTTCCAGGGCAAGGAGGCCGTCGTCTCGATCACGACGCTCGCGGCGTCGAGTGGCCGAGACGCTCCCCGGGGCCCGGAGTTCCTGCTGCTGCAGAACCGGCTCAACGTCGCGATCTCCCGGGCGCAGGTCGTGGCCTACCTCATCCACTCGCCGGCGCTGCTCGACGACCTGCCGTACACGCCCGAGGGCGTCGCCCGGCTCAGTGCCTTCGCCCGCCTGGTGGGGGCGGCGGAGGAGGAGGGTTCATGACGACGACGGTTCCTGCACCGGCCGCCGACGGCACGCCGACCGAGGCGGACATCCTCCGTGCCGCCGCCGCGTGGGCCTGGTTTCCGCGCGGCAGCGAGCATGTCCGCGGCGACCTGCTCCTCGTGCGGTACCCGGAGCGGTTCGGGGGCGGCGTCCGCGGCTCGCAGGTGACGTCCGCGCGCCCCGCCGCCGAGGTGCTGGACGGGGCGCTGGATCGCACCAGAGCCTGGGGCGAGAGCGTGTTCACGTTCTGGACGAATCCCGCCGACGACCCCGACCTCGAAGAGGAGCTCCGACGCCGCGGTGCCGTGCACTTCGACACCGTCACCGTGTTCGCGCGTCCGACCAGTGGAGCCGCGGTCGACGTGCCGCCCGGGGTCTCCGCCGAGGTCGTGCGGGCCGTGGATCAGCTCCGCGAGGTCGATGCGATCAACGTCCCGGTCTGGGAGCAGCAGCCCCTCGACGACGACGGTCTGCGTGCCGAGTTCGCCGAGCTGACCGAGGCTCTCGATGCCGGTACCGGTTTCCGGGTGCTCGGGCGCATCGACGGACGCGCGGTGAGCACGGGCGGATGCACCATCGTCGACGGGTTCACTCGACTCTGGGGAGCGGCGACGCTCGAGGCCGATCGTGGTCGCGGCGTCTATCGAGCGGTCCTCGCGGAACGCCTGCGGCAGAGCGCCGCGCGCGGTGCGAGGACTGCGCTCGTCAAGGGCCGTGTCTCGACATCGGCGCCGATCCTCGCGAGAGCCGGCTTCACGCGCTACGGCGACGAACGCGGCTACCGCCTGGCCCTCTGACGTGGGAACGGCGGCGACGGCCTCAGACGGTGCCGTACAGCCGGTCTCCCGCGTCGCCGAGACCGGGCACGATGTACCCCTTCTCGTCGAGGCGCTCGTCGAGCGCTCCGAGGACGAGGGTCACGTCACGGTCGCCGGCCATCGCCTCGATCGCCGCCACACCCTCCGGAGTGCCGAGCAGGCAGATCGCGGTGACGTCCTTCGCACCGCGATCGAACAGGAACTGGATCGCGGCGGCGAGCGAGCCGCCCGTCGCCAGCATCGGGTCGATCGCGAAGCACTGGCGGTCGGAGAGATCGTCCGGAAGCCGCTCGGCGTACGTGGTGGGCTCGAAGGTCTCCTCGTCGCGGACCATGCCGAGGAAACCGACCTCCGCGGTGGGGAGGAGCTTGACGAGGCCTTCGAGCATGCCGAGACCGGCGCGCAGGATGGGGACGACGATGGGTCGCGGCTCGGAGATCTTCACGCCCGTGGTCGTGGTGACCGGCGTCGTGATCTCGATCGGAGTGACCTTCACATTCCGGGTCGCCTCGTACGCGAGGAGCGTCACGAGCTCTTCGGTCAGCTGGCGGAAGACCGGCGACGGGGTGCGCGCGTCGCGCAGCACCGAGAGCTTGTGGGTGATGAGAGGGTGGTCGGCGACGTGGACACGCATGGATACAGGCTAATGCGCCCCGCGTCCGCGCACGACATCGGGTGCCGTGGCGGACACCGCGCGCTGTCGTAGGCTCGGGGCATGACCGCCGCCGACCGCCGTGCGATGCAGCGTGCCCTCGAGCTCGCTGCCGAGGCCGCGGACGCCGCGGAGATCCCGGTCGGCGCCGTCGTCCTCGATGCCGACGGGAATTTCCTGGCGGAAGGACGGAACACCCGCGAGACCACGCGCGATCCGACCGGGCACGCCGAGATCGAAGCCATCCGCGCTGCGGCGGCGCACCGGGGATCGTGGAATCTCGACGGCTGCACGCTCGTCGTCACGCTCGAGCCCTGCGTGATGTGCGCCGGCGCGATCCTGCAGGCACGCATCGGCCGCGTGGTCTTCGGCGCGTGGGATGACAAGGCGGGAGCGGCCGGATCGATGTACGACGTGCTGCGCGACCGGCGCCTGCCGTACCGCGCCGAGGTGATCGGCGGCGTGGACGAGCACGCGTCCATCGCGCTGCTCCGGGCCTTCTTCGAGGACCGTCGCTGAACGCTCAGTCCGAGGACTTGAGGACGAAGACGTCGGTCGAGGGTTCCGGATCGATCGCGGGACGGTAGACGTCCGGCTCGATGTAGACGACCCGGGCGACCGGCACGGCGGCGCGGATGCGGGCCTCGATCTCGTCGATGTCGTCGGCGACCTCGCGCAACGGCTTGTCGGCGCTGAGTGCGATCTTCGCGGCGACCATCAGCTCGTCGGGCCCCAGGTAGAGGGTCTTCATGTGGATGATCTTCTCGATCTCCGGGCCGTCGTTGATCGCGTCCACGATCCGGTCGTAGTCGGCGGGGGTCGCTCCCTCGCCGACGAGCAGACTCTTGGTCTCCACACCCAGCACGATCGCGATGAGCACGAGCAGGACGCCGATCATCACGGTGCCGAGGGCGTCGAAGACGGGGTTGCCGGTGAGGAGCGTGAGACCGACGCCGAGCAGGGCGAAGGTGAGTCCGGTGAGGGCCCCCACGTCTTCGAGAAGGACGACGGGGAGCTCCGGCGCCTTGGACCGTCGCACGAAGGAGAACCACGACTGCCCCTTCTCGCGCACGACGTTGCTCTCGCGCACGGCGGTGCGGAGCGAGAACGACTCCAGGCCGATCGCGATGAACAGCACGACGAGGGGGAGCCACCACCAGGTCTGATCGATCTCATGCGGATGGGTCAGCTTGTCCACACCCTCGTAGATCGCGAAGAGCCCGCCAACGGAGAAGAGGATGATCGACACGACGAAGGCGTAGACGTAGCGCTCGCGGCCGTAGCCGAACGGGTGCGAACGGTCCGCATGGCGCTTCGCCTTGCGCCCGCCGAGCATCAGCAGCAGCTGGTTGCCGGAGTCGGCGACGGAGTGGATCGCCTCCGCGAGCATCGATGCCGAGCCGGAGAGAGCCCACGCGAGGAACTTCGCGAGGGCGATGCCCAGGTTCGCCAGGAACGCCGCGACGATGGCCTTGCTGCCTCCGGATGCACTCATGCGACGAGTCTAGGACGGCAACCCGGCCGCCACAGGAGCGCCCGCCGTAGGATGACGACATGGCTGATGCGCTCCCGTCCCTCGCGTTCCTCGGTGCCGGATCGATGGGGGGAGCGATCCTCCGCGGCGTGCTCGCCTCGGGCGTCCCCGTGCAGGGAGGGATCACGGCCACGAACCGCACGCCGGAGAAGGCAGCGGCGTTCGCGGGTCTCGACGGCGTCACGAGCATCGCGCTGTCCGAGCAGCCGGAGGGCAACGCCGAGGCCGTGGCCGGCGCACGGGTGGTCCTGGTCGGGGTGAAGCCGGCGATGGTCCCCGACCTCCTGCGCGAGATCGCGCCGCACCTGGCCGCGGAGACCGTCGTGGTGAGCCTCGCCGCGGGTGTCACGCTGCAAACCTTCGCCGACGTCCTCGGTGCCGAAGCCCGCGTCATCCGCTCCATGCCGAACACCCCGTCGACGATCCGCAAGGGGGTCACCGGGCTCGCGGCCGGCGCCGCGGCGACCCCCGACGACCTCGCGCTCGTGCGTCGTCTGTTCGAGACGGTGGGCGCGGTGGTGGAGGTCCCCGAGTCGCAGATCGATGCGCTCTCGACGATCTCGGGCTCCGGTCCCGCGTACGTCTTCCTCCTCATCGAACAGTTCACCGCAGCCGCGCGGGAGATGGGCTTCGCCGACACGGACGCCCGTCTGCTGGCCGAGCAGACCTTCATCGGCGCGACCGCGCTGCTGGATTCGACGGGGGAGGACCCCGCGGAGCTCCGCCGCCGGGTGACGAGCCCGAAGGGGACGACGGAGCGCGCGGTCGCTGTCCTCCAGGACGCGCACCTGTCCGACACCTTCGCCGCCGCTGCTGCCGCCGCCCTCGCTCGCGCGAACGAGCTCGCCGCCGGAGCCTGATCCCGCCTGCCTGTTCTCGCGCGCTTCCACCCCGCGAAGGCAGGCTTTCACGCGAGTTCAGGCAGCCAGCACTCCTGGAGCCTGAACCCGCGCGAGGGCCTGTTGTGGCGAGGGCGGCGGGGAGCAGGCGACCACGGGAGTTCAGGCGGCCAGTGTTCCTGGGGCCTGAACTCGCGCGAGTTCCTGTTGTGGGCGAGGTGTCGTGCGGCTAGGCGTCGCTGGCGACCTCGGTGAGCACCTCGGGCCAGCGCCGTTGCAGGACGTGACCGCCGAGCACCGTGCCGCCCCAGAGGGCCGCGCCCCCGAGGACGACGGCGGCCGCGAGGCTCGCCCAGCCCAGGGGCGGGATCCAGATCGACGCGATCGCGAAGCCGAGGGCGGGGCCGCCGAGCAGCAGCGTGATCGGGGACATGATGAGCATCGCGAGGAAGGACTGCGCGCCGCCGGAGGAGCCGCGTCCGAACGGGTTGGCCTCGGGTGCCGGAGCACGTCCCGGCAGGAACGCCCCCACCCAGGACCCCGCTCCCGCCGACACCGCCATGAGCCCGAGAGCGGCGCCCAGGCTGCCCGGAAGCAGATCCGCACGCCCGGCCAGCAGGCAGCTCGCGACGCAGAGGAGGACCGTGATCGGCACCGCGATCAGCGCGAACCCGAGCAGCCGTCCGACGCGGTCGGCCGCGCCGCTCACCCCGGTGAGGATGTGCAGCGCGACGGCGTCGTTGTCGTAGGCAATCGCCATCTGCACGATGCTCCCGGCGAGGAGGGCGTTGATCGCCGGAATGAGGGTGATCGCGGGCGCGAAGCCGGCACTGTCCTGCTGCAGTCCGTTCATGAGCGCGAGTCCGAGGAAGATCGCCGGGAGCAGCAGGAGCATCACGATGTTGACGACCTGACGCGGATCGCGGCGGAAGTAACGGAGCGTCCGTCCCGCGATGGCACCGACGGGGCCCGCGGGGAGCAGGCGGTCGAGCAGGCCGCCCGAGCGCACGCGTCCGCCGCCGCTCGACTGCAGCGGCGCGACCAGGCGCGCATCGAGCATCCGGCGCGCGGCGACCCAGAAGACGACGAGGGTGCCGGCGGCGACGAGCAGTCGCAGGAGGGCGGTGAGCACGTCGCCCTGTGCCACCGCGGCCGGGACCCCGAACACGGCCGCCACCGGCGTCCACGCGGCGATCTCGGCGACCGTCGTGAAGGCGCCGCCGACGTCGCGCACGGTCGACAGTGCCTGCAGCCCGATGTTCAGGAGGAGGCCGGAGGAGGCCAGCAGCACGACGCCGAGGGTGAGGACGAGGTCTCGCGTCCGCCGACGGGCGAGCCACCCCGCGAGCAGACCGCTGACGACGCGGGCGCCGAGGACGCAGGTCGCGAGGGCCACCGGGACCATGAGCACCGCGACGAGGAGGGCCGGAACGCTGACCGACCATCCCACGAGCATCAGCAGCAGGGCCAGCGCGGTGCCGATGCCGCCGATCGTCGTCATCCCCGCCACGACCAGTCCGGGGAGGAGAGAACGGGCGGTCACCGGGAGCAGGGCGAAGCGCTCAGGTGCCAGCGAGTCGTCCGCACTGACCAGGATCGACCCGATCCACCACCCGAGCACGATGACGGCGCCGGTGAGCACCATCGCGGTCACGGCGGCGTCGGGAGCTCCCACCCGCAGGGCGATCAGCCCGACGGTGAGCAGCCCGAGCATGCTCAGCGCGATGAGACCCACGATCGCGAGGGTCACGATCATCCAGGGGTTGCGCCTGAGCTGATGTCCGAGCTGTCGCAGCCGCAGGCCTACGAGGAGCGCAACCACGCGAGCGTCTCCGTTCCGAGGTCGTGCGCGCCCACGAGGGTGAGGAAGCGCTCCTGCAGCGTGAGCCCGGCGCGCACCTCGTCGAGCGCACCGTGTGCCAGCAGGCGGCCCTCGGCCACGATGGCGACGCGGTCGCACAGCGACTCGACGAGCTCCATGACGTGGCTGGAGAGGACGACCGTGCCGCCGCCGTCCACGAAGGAGCGGAGGATCTGCCGGATCGTCTGTCCGGAGACCGGGTCGACCGCCTCGAGCGGTTCGTCGAGGATCAGCAGCCGCGGCGCGTGGATGAGCGCGCAGGCCAGGCCGATCTTCTTCTTCATGCCGGCCGAGTAGTCGACGACGAGCGTGTCGCGGGCCTCCGTCAGGCCGAGCGCGTCGAGCAGCTCACCGGAGCGGGAGACGACCTGCGCCTCCGGCATCCCGCGCAGCAGGCCGGTGTACCGCAGCAGCTCGGCGCCGGTGAGGCGGTCGAGCATCCGGATGCCGTCAGGGAGCACCCCCATCCGCGCCTTCGCGGCGGCAGGGTCCTGCCAGACGTCGGCGCCGAGCACCCAGGCGGTCCCGGCGTCCGGGCGCAGGAGCCCCGTGGTCATGGCGAGCGTCGTCGTCTTGCCCGCACCGTTCGGGCCGAGCAGCCCGAGCATCGAGCCTGCGGGGACGTCCAGGGACAGCGCGTCGACGGCGACCTTCTGCCCGAACTGCTTGCGGAGCCCGCGGAGGGCCAGGACGGGCGGTGCGGGGGCGTGATCGCTCATGCCCCCATCCCACCACGGCGGCCGTGGCGGGCGCATCCGCCGTGGGGAGGACCCGGTTCAGCGGTCGAGGGCGGCGAAGCGCTCGATGTCGCTGTTCGTCCCGGAGACGATGATGAGGTCGTGGTTGGTCACGATCGTGTTGGCCTCGGCGTACCGGAACGGCTTGCCAGGGCTCTTCACGCCGACGACCGTGACCTTGTACTTCGAGCGCACACCGGATTCGTTCAGGCCGACGCCGCGGATGAACTTCGGCGGGTACATCTTGGCCAGGACGAAGTCGTCGTCGAAGCGGATGAAGTCGAGCATGCGCCCGCTCACGAGGTGGGCCACGCGCTCGCCGGCCTCGCGCTCGGGGTAGATGACGTGGTTGGCACCCACCCGGGCGAGGATCTTGCCGTGCGACTGGGAGACCGCCTTGGCCCAGATCTGCGGCACCTTGAGGTCGACGAGGTTGGCCGTGATGAGCACCGACGCCTCGATCGAGGAGCCGACGGCGACGACCGCGACCTGGAAGTCCTGGGCGCCGATCTGACGGAGCGCGTCGATGTTGCGGGCATCGGCCTGCACGGTGTGCGTGACGCGGTCCGACCACTTCTGCACGAGCTCGAGGTTGTCGTCGATCGCGAGCACCTCGCGGTCGAGGCGGTCGAGTTCGCCGGCGCAGGCGGCGCCGAACCGGCCGAGACCGATGACGAGGACGGGAGCGTCCCCCCGAAGGACTTCAACCAACGATCGGCCTTTCCACGGGCAGTGAGTAGTACTGCGTGCGCGATGTCGCGGCGACTGCCGCAGCGAGAGTCACTGTACCAACGCGGCCCATGAAGATCGTCGCGGCCATGACGTACGAGGCGGAATCCGGCAGCTCCCCGGTGAGGCCGGTGGAGAGCCCGACGGTGCCGAACGCGGAGATGACGTCGAAGAGCACGTGGCTGATGTCGGCCTTGGTGATCTGCGCGATCACGATGGTCGACAGGGCGACGATCGTGGCACCCCAGGCGACGACGCTGAGGGCGACGCGCTGCACGTCGCTGGGGATGCGGCGGCCGAACGCCTCGACGGACTGGCGGCCCTTCGCTTCGGACCAGACGGCGATCGCGAGGACCGCGAGCGTGGTCACCTTGATGCCGCCCGCCGTCGACGCGGACCCGCCGCCGACGAACATGAGCATGCTGGCAGCGAGCAGCGACGAGCCGTTGAGGTCGTCCATCTCGATGACGTTGAAGCCGCCGGAGCGGGTCATCGCGGAGAGGAAGAACGCCTGGAAGGTCGTGTCAGCGGCGTCCATCGAGCCGAAGGTCTTCGGGTTGTTGTACTCGAGGATCAGGAAGGCGGCGGCGCCCAGGATGAACAGCAGCACGGTGGTGACGATGGTCAGCTTCGAGTGCAGCGACCAGCGCTTGACGTGCCAGACGTGCTTCGCGAGCGTGTAGATCACCGGGAAGCCGATGCTCCCGAGGAACACGCCGACCATGAGGAGTGACAGCACGAGGTAGTCGTCGGCGAAGACGGCCACCCCGCCGTCGTTCGGCGCGAAGCCGGTGTTGGTGAAGGCCATCGCCGAGAAGTACGGGGCCTCCCAGAGCGCGGCGATCGGGTCCACCCCCGCCATCACCAGCGCCGGGTAGAGGAGGGCGGCGAGGGCCGCTTCGATGAAGAGGGCCGAGAGGGCGACCGTGGTAAGCAGCTGGCCCACCTCGCCCAGGCGCACCGTCTGGCTCTCGTTGACCACGCCGCCGTGCGCGCGGAGCGGATTCGTGTCGCCGGCCGCCATGAGCTTGGCCCGCAGGCCGAGGCGCTTCGAGATGAGCATCCCCATGAGGGAGGCGAGGGTCAGCACGCCGAGGGCGCCGATGTTGACGCCGATGAACACGACGACGTGGCCGAAGGGCGACCAGTGGTTGGCCATGTCGACGGTCGCGAGGCCCGTCACGCAGATCGTGGAGACGGCGGTGAACAACGCGTCGCTGAGCGGTGTCACCGTGCCGCTGGCGGAGGCGATCGGCAGCGAGAACAGCACCGTGAACACGAGGATCAGCAGCGCGAAGACGGCGATCGCGAACCGGGAGGGCGACGAGGTGATGAGGTGCTTCACCCGGCCGGCGGCTCCGGGGAGACCGGTGCGAGGAGACGACGCCGAAACGATGCCCGACATCGCTGCCCCCTTCTTCTGCGCCGTCCGTTCCCCGGCGGCAGCACGGCGCCTCTCGCCGAGCCTTCGTCATGGTACTCCGTGCCGGGGCGCACTACCCTGATCACATGACGGACATCTTCGACGTGATCGCAGACGGTACGAGGCGCGACATCCTCCAGCTCCTGCTCCGCCGCACGTCCGAAGGCGAGTCCGGCACGAGCGTGAGCCAGATCGTCGCCGACCTCGGCATCAGCCAGCCCACGGTCTCCAAGCACCTCAAGGTGCTCCGGGACGCCGAGCTGGTGACCGTCCGCGAAGACGGCCAGCGCCGTTTCTACAGCCTGTCCGTCGCGCCGCTCGAGGCCGTCGACGACTGGCTGGTCCCGTTCCTCGTCGACGCGTTCGGCGACACCGCGCCGGACATCGCATACCCGGGCGCTCCGATCCCCGACGGTGCTGCACACGCGGCCGAGGTCGTCGGGCGTGCAGCGGCATCCGCCAAGCACGTGGTCGCCAATGCGCTGAAGCGCCTCGGCGCCTGACCCGACGCCCCGCCCGGACGGAGAACCGCCCCCGACGGCAGGGGGGATGCCGTCGGGGGCGGTGTGCGGACCCCAGATCCGCGCGGACTCGGCAGGTGCCGGCACGGGTCCTGCACTCGACATTGGCAGGGCTGTCTGAGCGATCGGGCAATGCGGGCTATGCGCGGGCTGGACGTCGGCGTGCCGGTGGGGCAGGGCGGGGCCACGCATCGTTCCGGAGGAGCCCGTCGGGCAGGATGGGCACATGACGGACGAGTACCGCGCGCACTTCGACTTCGCGATCACCTTCGCCAACGGCGGCGGGCTGCAGGGACAGGGGTTCCGACTCGATCTGCCGCGGAAGGACATGACGGCCGAGGAGGTTTCGAGCCTGCTCGTGTCACACCTCGGCCTGACGCTCGTGGGCGGGGTCGAGCTCCGCGACCTGCAGATCGTCTCCGAGCCGCACCGAGGCAGTCGTGGCGTCGTGGCACCGGCTCCTGCAGATCGCGCCGACCGAGTCGTCGACCTGAGCCACCCGATCGCCGAGGGCATGGTCACGTATCCCGGGCTGCCCGCGCCGAGCATCACCCCGCACCTCACCCGCGCGGCCTCTCGCGAGCGCTACGCGCCGGGGACGGAGTTCGCGATGGACGTGATCACGATGATCGGCAACACGGGGACGTACCTCGACTCCCCGTTCCACCGCTATGCGGACGGGGCGGACCTGGCGGCGCTCGACCTGGAGAGCCTCGTGGATCTCCCCGCCGAGGTCTTCCACCTCCGCGACGCCTGGACGCCGCAACGGCGGGGCATCAGGGCGGCGACGCTCGCCGACCGCGAGCTCCGCGGCAGCGCGGTGCTCCTGGACACCGGCTGGAGCCGCCTGTTCGGCACCCCCGACTACGGCACGGGCGCACCCTTCCTCGCCGAGGACGCCGCGCGATTCCTCGTCGATGCCGGGGTGCGCCTCGTCGGCATCGACGCGCTCAACATCGACGACACGGAGAGCGGCGGGGAGCGACCCGCGCACAGCATCCTCCTCGCAGCGGGCGTGCACGTCGTCGAGCACCTCACCGCTCTTGACCGCCTCCCCGCGCGCGGGGCGCGGTTCACCGCGGCCCCTCCGGCGATCCGCGGGTTCGGCACGTTCCCGGTCCGGGCGTTCGCGACCATGCCGATATCTCACTGATCACAGCAGTCACGCGGGTTTACACGCGTCCCAGCGACCCCATAGAGTGTGCTCATCGAGAAAGGGGTACGTGGGATGCCCGAGGTTCCAGACGTCCGATTCCTGACGGTGGCCGAAGTCGCCGAGCTCATGCGCGTGTCCAAGATGACCGTGTACCGGCTCGTGCACGCCGGTGACCTTCCCGCCATCCGGTTCGGACGGAGCTACCGCGTGCCGGAGTCCGCCGTCGCGGAGGCTCTGCAGCGGCCCATCGCCGACGCCGGCTGACGGAGGGCGCGGGGCACCCTCCTGAGTTTGCTAGGATGATCCGAGGCATTTTTCGTGCTCGTACCCGGGTGTCCGATTCCGGCGACACCCAGCCCCTGACTTAGTGAGGTTTCCGTGGGTTCTGTCATCAAGAAGCGCCGCAAGCGCATGGCGAAGAAGAAGCACCGCAAGCTGCTTCGCAAGACTCGCCACCAGCGCCGCAACAAGAAGTAAGCGGCCAGACACCGAGCGCCTGTCTTCGGACGGGCGCTTTGTGTCTCTGCGCGCCGTTCCGCACCGCCGAGAGGATGTCATGAAGTCGATCACCGTCGCCGAACTCGCCGAGCGCTCCGGCACGCCCCTCATCGATGTCCGGGAGGTGAACGAGTTCCAGGCAGGACACGTCCCCGGCGCCGTGAACATCCCGATGTCCGAGATCGGCAACCGCCTGGAAGAGCTTCCCGCGGAGTCGTTCGACGTGATCTGCCAGGCCGGCGGCCGCTCGGCCCGTGTGGTCGAAGCGCTCGAGGCCCGCGGCTACGACGCCACCAACGTCGAGGGCGGCACCGGCGAGTGGATCGCGCAGGGACGCGAGGTCGAGGTCCCGTCGTCGTGACGACGCTGACCCTCATCGGCAAGCCCGACTGCCATCTGTGCGCCGTGGCCTCCGAGGTCGTCGACGCGGTCGTCGCCGAGCTGCCGGACGCCGCCGCGGAGCGCATCCAGATCGTCGAGGCGTCGATCCAGGACGACCCCGCCCTGTACGAGCAGTGGTGGGAGAAGATCCCGGTCGTCCTCATCGACGGGCGACTGCATGCGCACTGGCGCGTGTCCCCCGACCGACTGCGCGAGGCGCTGGAAGAAGCCGTCGACGCGGAGGCCCGCGCCGACCAGAAGGAGCTGCGATGACCATCCGCCATGTCGTGACCTGGAAGCTCGCCGCGGAGGACGCGGGGGAGCGGCAGGCCCAGGCGGCTGAGGTGGCCCGCCGCCTCAACGCCCTCGACGGGGTCGTGCCGCAGCTGCGCAGCATCTGGGCCGGCGCGAACGACGTCTACCCCGACGCCAACTGGGACGTCACCCTGGTCGCCGACTTCGACTCCGTCGCGGACCTCGAGCAGTATCAGGTGCACCCCGCGCACGAGGAGGTCGCCGGGTACATCCGCTCGGTCGTCGCCGGTCGCGTGGCGGTCGACGCCGAGGTCTGAGCGTCGAGACTCGTCCCCGCCGCACCGAAACACAAACGTGATGCGGCGCAGGCGGATGTCATTGGTCACGCGACGAGCCGCATGTTTAGATGAACTCCTACCCGTCCGTGGGCTCACCCGCCCCCCGACTCTCAGGAGCCGACATGTCCCGTCGTAACCTCTTCGCCGGCCTCGCGATCGCGGCCACCGCCACCCTCGCGCTCGCCGGATGCGCCACCGGCTCCTCCGATGCGGGCAGCAGTGGCGAGCCCGCCGCGGGCGACGAGTACGGCCTCGTCGAGGCGGGCACGCTCACCGTCTGCTCCGACATCCCCTACCCGCCGTTCGAGTTCGAGGGTGACGACGGCGAGTACACCGGCTTCGACATCGACCTCCTCGGCGCGATCGCCGAGCAGCTCGACCTCGAGCTGTCCGTGCAGGATGTGGGCTTCGACGCGCTGCAGTCAGGCACGACCCTCGCCGCCGGTACCTGCGACGTCGGCGCCTCGGCCATGACGATCACCGACGAGCGCAAGGCCAACATCGACTTCTCGGACCCGTACTACGACTCGCTGCAGTCGCTCCTCGTGCGCACCGATTCCGGCATCACGTCCATCGATGACCTCGACGGCAAGAACGTCGGCGTGCAGCAGGGTACGACGGGTGAGGCCTACGCGACCGAGAACGCTCAGGGCGCGCAGCTCGTGCAGTACCCCTCGGACGGCGAGCTGTGGCCGGCCATCCAGGCGGGGCAGATCGACGCGATCCTGCAGGACCAGCCCGTCAACCTCGAGCACGAGAAGGCCGACTCCGCGTACGAGATCGTCGAGACCTACGAGACCGACGAGTCCTACGGCTTCGCGTTCGCGAAGGGCGAGAAGGACGAGCTCCTCGACGCCGTGAACGGTGCGCTCAAGGACCTGAGGGACAACGGCGAGTACCAGAAGATCTACGACCAGTACTTCACGGCGAACTGAGCCGGGGAACACGGAGGTCGGGAGGACCTTGACAATGGCGTTGAGGCGCACCACCAAGCAGAAGCTCTACCGGTACACCGTCTATGCGGTGCTGATCGCGATCGCCGTCTGGGTCGCGTTCAGCACCGACTGGTCCCGGCTCGGGCAGCTCTTCTTCAACCCCGAGGTCGCAGCCAAGATGCTGCCGGGGATCATCACGACCGCGCTCGTCAACACGCTGTGGTTCACTGCGGTGGCGTTCGCCGGCGGCCTTCTCCTCGGCGTGATCCTCGCGCTGATGAAGCTGTCCGAGATCGGTCCGTTCCGGTGGATCGCGACCGTCTGGATCGAACTTTTCCGCGGGCTCCCCGCCCTGCTCACGATCTTCGCCATCGGGTTCATCGTGCCGATCGCGCTCGGCGTGCGGGCGCAGGAGCTCGGCGGTCCCGTGGTGCTCGGCCTGATCGGTCTCGTGCTCGTGGCGTCGGCGTACATGGCCGAGACCATCCGCGCGGGACTCCAGGCGGTGCCGAAGGGGCAGACCGAGGCCGCGCGATCGCTCGGCATGTCGCCCATGAAGACGACGTTCTGGATCGTCGTGCCGCAGGGCTTCCGCATCATCATCCCGCCGCTGACGAACGAGTTCGTGCTGCTGCTGAAGGACACGTCGCTGCTGTTCGTCGTCGGCACGTTCATCTGGTCGAAGGAACTCACGACCTTCGCCCGTGACGCCAGCACGCAGAACGCCAACGGAACGCCGCTGATCATGGCGGCGATCCTCTACCTGATCGTGACGATCCCGCTCACGCGTTTCAGCGCGTGGCTGGAGCGTCGGATGGCGAGGACACGATGAGCACCGACCTGATCGACGTGCAGGCCCCCGCGATCGCGATCCAGGACCTGCACAAGAGCTTCGGCGACAACGAGGTGCTCAAGGGCATCGACCTGACGGTGCTCGCCGGCGAGGTCGTCTGCGTGATCGGCCCGTCCGGGTCGGGCAAGTCGACGTTGCTCCGCTCCGTGAACCTCCTGGAGGAGCCCACAGGCGGCAAGGTGCTCATCGAGGGCATCGACATCACCGATCCCGACATCGACATCGACCGCGTGCGCACCCGCATCGGGATGGTGTTCCAGAGCTTCAACCTGTTCCCGCACCTCAGCGTGCTCGGCAACCTCACGATCGCGCAGCAGCGGGTGAAGAAACGCTCGAAGGCCGAAGCGGAGAAGGTGGCCCGCGCCATGCTCGAGCGCGTCGGGCTCGCGGAGAAGGCCGACGCGTACCCCGGGCACCTGTCCGGCGGACAGCAGCAGCGGGTGGCCATCGCGCGGGCGCTGTGCATGAACCCCGACATGATGCTGTTCGACGAGCCCACGTCGGCCCTCGACCCGGAGCTCGTCGGCGAGGTGCTGCAGGTGATGCGGTCGCTGGCCGACGAGGGCATGACGATGCTCGTCGTCACGCATGAGATGGGCTTCGCGCGCGAGGTCGGCTCGCGGCTGATCTTCATGGACGGCGGACAGATCGTCGAGGAGGGCGACCCCCGCGAGGTGCTGGCGAATCCGCAGCACCAGCGCACGAAGGACTTCCTCTCCCGCGTCCTGTAGTTCGCTCCGCCGTGGTGTCGCCGAGACCCCGGGGATTCGTCACCCGAGACGTCGACGCCCGTGGTCTCCTTGAACTGCTTGATCAGGTAGTCGACGAGGCGCTGGTCCCAGTCGTCACCACCGAGGCGGTTGT